>NZ_CM128256.1:0-2034467 GCF_052828705.1 Reella acinonychis
ATGAGCTTCAATCCCTCAACATTATGGCAAGAATGCCTCTTACAACTACAAGATCAGATGTCTGCAAATGACTTCAATATGTGGTTACGTCCCTTGCAAGTAGATGCTAACAAAGAAAATTCAATCACTTTGTACGCGTCCAATGTGTTTATTAAAAGTTGGGTTGAAAATCACTATCTTGAAAAAATCAGTAAAATGATGTACCAACTTAGCCAAAACCCAAATCTTGTTATTAAAATTAAAGAAGGGGTCAAGCCCGCACCGACGAAACAACAAGAACCAGCTCAAGTTGTCGTTGAAACTACAACATCCTCAACACCAGTTAATACGGAAAATAACCCCGTATTTCGCACGAATTTAGATCCTCAATATGTTTTCGAAAATTTCGTGGGAGGTAAATCCAACCAGTTAGCGCGTTCTGCAGCACTCAAAGTGTCTAAACAACCAGGCGACAAATTAACCAATCCACTATTTTTATATGGTAGTACAGGCTTAGGCAAAACCCATTTATTACACGCCATTGGTAACAGTATTTTAGCGGACAATCCTCAAGCTAAAATTGTGTATATTCATTCAGAACGCTATGTGCAAGAAATGGTGAAAGCATTGCGAACAGAACGTATTGAACAATTTAAGAAATTCTATCGTTCTTTAGATGTATTGCTCATCGATGACATTCAATTTTTTGCAGGAAAAGATGGCACACAAGAGGAATTTTTCCATACGTTTAATTCCTTATTTGAAGGCGGTCGCCAAATTATTCTTACTTCAGATCGCTTACCAAAAGCTATTGAAGATTTCACTGAGCGCTTAACATCTCGTTTTGGCGTGGGATTGACGCTACAAATTGAACCGCCTGAATTAGAAACCCGTATTGCTATTTTACTGAAGAAAGCAGAGGAAAAAGGATTACACTTACCTGATGAAGTTGCTTTCTTTATTGCCAAAAAGTTACGCACCAATGTGCGAGAATTAGAAGGTGCTTTAAATCGCGTGCAAGCTTATGCAGAATTCACTGGAAAACCTATCACCATTGAGTTTGCGCAAGAAACCTTAAAAGATATTTTGGCTTTACAAGAAAAACTGATTACAATTGAAAATATCCAAAAAATCGTGGCAGAATATTACCGTATCAAAGTATCTGATTTAAAATCTAAAAATCGTTCACGTTCTATTGCTCGACCACGTCAATTAGCGATGGCGTTAGCGAAAGAATTAACAAACCGCAGTTTACCAGAAATTGGTAAAGCATTCGGCGATCGTGATCATACAACGGTATTACACGCTTGTCGCCAGATCCAATTATTACGGGAAACAGATACGAATATTCAAGAAGATTGGTTAAATTTAAACCGCACTTTATCCGCATAATTGTGGTCAATATCAATGAAAGGAAAATCAATATGCAACTGATTATTTCAAGAGAAGATTTATTAAAACCATTACAACAAGTATGTGGTGTACTTAGCAACCGCCCAAATATTCCTGTATTAAACAATGTATTGCTACAAGTAAATGGCAATGTGTTAACCATTACTGGAACGGATTTGGAAGTTGAGCTATCAACTCAAGCGTTGCTACAAAATAGCGGTGAAGGCAATTTCACAATTCCTGCCAAAAAATTCCTTGATATTTGCCGCAGCTTACCAGAACAATCAAGCATTACCGTAGATTTTGAACAAGATCGCGCAATTGTTCGTTCAGGCAGAACGAAATTTAACTTATCCACCTTCCCTGCAGAAGAATATCCAAATCTTGCGAACTGGCAATCAGAAGTGGATTTTGAAGTAACGCAAAATATCATTCGCCGTCTTATTGATGCAACACAGTTTTCTATGGCGAACAATGACGCTCGTTATTCATTGAACGGGATGAAATTAGAAACCGAAGGCAACTTATTACGGACTGTATCAACTGACGGTCACCGCCTTGCCGTTTGCACCATTGCTCTGGAACAGGCTTTACAAGATCATTCCGTTATCGTACCTCGCAAAGGTGTCTTAGAATTAGCCCGCCTCCTTGATGCAAACAGCGAACAGCCTGCTCGTTTAAAAATTGGAACAAATAATTTGCGTGTAGAGCTTGGCACTATCGTCTTTACTACCAAATTAATTGACGGACGTTTTCCTGATTATCGCCGCGTTGTACCTCGCAATGCAGATCGTATTTTAGAAAGCGATTGGGAGGCATTAAAACAATCTTTTGTTCGCGCTTCTATTCTTTCAACGGAAAAAGTACGTACAGTGCGTTTGCAACTTAGCCAAAATCAATTGAAAATTTTAGCAAGCAATCCAGAGCATGAAGAAGCAGAAGAAATTTTAGATGTATTCTATGAAAGCGAAGAAATGGAAGTTGGCTTTAACGCTAGCTACATTTTAGATGTACTCAACGCACTAAAATGTAATCGTGTGCGTATGCGTCTCACTGATGCGTCATCAAGTTGCTTAATTGAAGATTGTGAAGATAGCAGCGCTGAATATGTCATCATGCCAATGCGTTTATAAAACTACTGATTTTTTAACCGCACTTTATGGCTATTTCTCGCTTAATTGTCGAAAACTTTAGAAATTTAACAGCCGTTGATCTTGAATTAGATTGCGGCTTTAACTTTTTAATAGGCAATAATGGCAGCGGAAAGACTAGCCTACTTGAAGCTATTTATTACTTAGGTCATGGACGCTCCTTTAAGAGTAACGTTACGACTAGAATTATTCGTTACGAACAACCCCACTTCACATTACATGGACGTATTCAAGAGCAGCAACATCAATGGTCCGTAGGCTTACAAAAATTACGTAAAGAAGGTAACACCATTGTCAAAATCAACGGTGAAGATGGCAGTAAAATTTCCGATCTTGCCCATTTGCTTCCCATGCAGCTCATCACGCCTGAGGGACTAAACTTACTTAATGGCGGTCCCAGTTTCCGTCGAGCATTCTTAGATTGGGGGTTATTCCACCACCAAACCGCTTTTTATTCCGCTTGGTCAAATTTAAACCGTTTACTACGCCAACGTAATGCCGCTCTGCAACAGAACTATCGTTACGACATACTCAGCATTTGGGATAAAGAACTCGCTGTTTTAGCACATCAAGTTAGCCAATGGCGGCAACATTATGCGGAAGAACTCCGCCCTGAAATAGAAAAAACCTGCCAGCTATTTTTACCTGAATTAGAAATTCAAGTGAGTTTTCATCAAGGTTGGGAAAAAGATACAGACTACGCAAGTTTATTAAAAGAAAATTTCGAACGAGATAGGCAAATTGGTTATACGGTTTCAGGTCCGCAAAAAGCCGATTTTCGTTTTAAAGCCAATGGCTTACCAGCAGAAGATGTGCTATCTCGCGGACAATTAAAATTACTGATGTGTGCCTTACGACTTGCACAGGGCGAGCACTTAATGAAACAAAAAAATCGCCACTGTATTTTTCTTATTGACGATTTCGCCTCAGAGCTTGATGAAATTAAACGAGGTTTGTTAGCGGAGCGGCTCCAACATAGCCAATCTCAAGTTTTTGTCACTGCAATTACAAAAGAACAACTCAAACAAATGCAGCCTAAGCAAGCCAAAATCTTTCAATTGCACAATGGTCATATTCAATTAATCAATACATAAAAAAAGTGCGGTGAATTTCACCGCACTTTTTGTTCATTAATTCCTTTAGTCACGCGTACCATATACGACAATGGTTTTTCCATGAGCGGAAATCAAATGCTCATCTTCTAGCATTTTCAAAATGCGTCCCACCGTTTCTCTGGAACATCCTACCATTTGCCCTATTTCTTGACGTGTAATTTTAATTTGCATCCCTTCAGGATGAGTCATTGCTTCTGGCATTTTAGCCAAGTTTAATAAAGTTTGTGCAATGCGACCTGTTACATCCAAGAAGGCTAAATTACGCACTTGTTGAGAAGTAGTACGTAAACGTTTAGCAAGTTGACCAGATAAAATCATTAAAATATCTGGGTTCACTTGAACTAACTGACGGAATTTTTTGTATGAAATTTCTGCTACTTCGCAAGGAGTTCTCACTCTAACCCAAGCAGAGCGAACTTCATCTTCATTGAATAAACCTGCTTCACCAAAAAAATCTCCTGCCCCTAAATAAGTGAGCAACATTTCTTTATCGTCTTCATCTTTTGTCGACACAGAAGCCGACCCTTTGATTAAATAATAAAGGGTTTCCGCTTTTTCTCCTGCATGAATAATCGTTGTTTTCACAGGATATTTGTGAATATGGCAATGCGATATAAACCACTCTAATGTTGGATCCGCTGCATTAGCGGGTCTATGTGGTTGATATACATCAAGATGTTGAAGTTGTTCTGGCATAAATAAACCTCTACTTGCCTAAAAATAAGTCAAGAATTCATACATAATAACATTAAAGAATTCTAACGGAAAAAATCCCTTTTGTTTTTAATATCAATAGTTTCATGCAATTCTGACCAAACAATCACCACTTTTTCTTGATAAATTTGATCAAGCAAATTTTGTGTTTTTTGAGCAAGGGATAGCTCTTCTTCACCATAATCTGTACCTTCACGTAAAATGAAGCTTTCTACCAGATTAATTAAGGTTTGTTTTTCAAGTTCTTGCCATGGAATAATCATAGGAAATTACACAAATAACTGTTCTAACAATTTCCATTGCTGCTCGAAACTTTGGTTGACTGAACGACGGAAATTAGTGCGGACATAACGCATAAACTGTCCTTCACAAAAAGTAACTAAATAACTCGCTATAGTACGATCATCGGTAGCAAAGCTTTTTCCTTCGCGTAATTTACTCATTTGTAAAATATTCACAAATTGTAATTCTAAGCGATCAAAAAACTGTGCAACTCTTAATTGTAATTGCGCATCTTCAAACATGAGAGCATGTCCAGTTAATACTCTCGTCATACCTGGATTTTTTCGCGCAAAATCAAGAATCATCTGTAGGATACCATGAATTCGGTTCACTGTGTTAGTTTCCATCTTAATTGACTGAGAAATACGAATAAATAAGTTTTGTTCAATATTCTCAATCAGCGCTTCAAAAATTTTCGTTTTGCTTGGGAAATAACGATAAAGCGCAGCTTCAGAAACACCAACTGCTTCCGCAAGTTTTGCAGTTGTCATTCGTTCCATGCCCCGTTCAGAATGCAGCATGCTTGATAGCACTGCAAGTACTTGCTGGCGACGTGCTTGAACACTGCGTTTTTCTATTTTAGGTGCCGTTTTTTCTTCTGGCATAGGTTCAACTTCTGCAATTTCAAGTTGTTCAATCATTATTTCTTACCTGAATGACCAAAACCACCTTCACCACGATCTGTCGATTCAAAGGTATCAACAATATTGAATTCTGCCTGCACCACAGGTACAAAAACAAGTTGTGCGATGCGATCACCCACAGCAATTTTGAATGGTTCTTTTCCTCTATTCCACATGGAAACCATCAAAGGACCTTGATAATCACTGTCGATTAATCCGACTAAATTGCCTAACACAATACCATTTTTATGACCTAAGCCAGAACGCGGTAAAATAACTGCAGCTAAATTTGGATCCGCAATATAAATTGATAATCCCGTTGGGATCAGTTTAGTTTCTCCGGGTTGAATTTCAAATTCTTCATCCACTAATGCTCGCAAATCCAATCCAGCTGAACCAGAAGTTGCATAAGTAGGTAAAGGAAATTCGTTGCCAATACGGGCATCTAAAATTTTTACATCAATTTTTTTCATTGTTATATCCTATGATGATTTTATTTATCTTGGTAACGCGCAACAATTTCATTTGCTAAATGTTCTGCTAACTTACTTTTATCCGCAAAAGGCAATAGTTTATCACCATCTTGCCAAAATAAATGCAAGCTATTTTGATCTGCGTTAAACGCTTGTCCATTTGACACATCATTTGCACAAATTAAATCCAAATTTTTGCGTTGTAACTTATCTTTGGCATATTGCTCCACATCCTGCGTTTCAGCAGCAAAACCCACTGTAAATGGGCGATCTTTCGTTAACGCTGCCACCGTTGCAATAATGTCTGGGTTTTTAACTAGTTTCAGCACTAATTCATCTTGTCCTGCTGTTTTTTTCATTTTGTGTTCTGCAACCTCTGCCATGCGGTAATCCGCCACTGCAGCACAACCAATAAATATCTGATTCTTCACCGCACTTTCTAATGATTTTTCGTACATTTGTTGAGCAGAAATCACATTAACTCTTGCTACATTAACAGGCGTTGGCAAATTAACTGGTCCCGCTATCAAAGTCACTTTCGCCCCTCTTTTAGCAAAGGCTTCCGCAATCGCAAAACCCATTTTGCCAGAACTGTGGTTACTAATATAGCGTACTGGATCAATTGCTTCACGCGTAGGTCCTGCAGTAATCGCTACAGACAAATGTTGTAAATCTTGCTTTTTCTCTAACAACGCACAAAGTGCGGTAAAAATTTCAGCGGGTTCCGACATCCGCCCAAAACCAACATCACCACAAGCTTGCTCACCTGAATTAGGCCCAACTGTATGCAATCCTCGCGCTAAAAGTGCGGTTAAATTTTGTTGCGTTATTTTCTGCGCAAACATTTGTTGATTCATCGCAGGTGCCAGTAAAATCGGAGCTGGAGTTGCAAGACATATTGTGGACAACAAATCATTCGCCATACCAACTGTCAAACGAGCCAAAAAATCAGCAGAAGCAGGAGCAATAACAATAAGATCTGCCCATTTAGCTAATTCAATATGCCCCATAGCTAATTCAGCTTGTGGATCTAATAAAGATTGTGCAACCGCATTACCTGAAATTGCTTGCAACGTTAAAGGCGTAACAAACTCAGCGGCAGCCGGCGTTAATACAACACGTACTTCCGCTTGCGCTTTACGTAATAAACGAATAAGTTCAATCGCTTTATAAGCAGCAATGCCCCCCGTAATGCCCACAACAACGCGCTTATTGTGCAAATTTATCATTGTTAGTCCTTCTTCACATCATTTTTGCTCATTCTACTTCAAACTCAGCAATAAAACATTTTATTTTTTGATCTCCGTTCCAAAAAGATCATCTCTTCCTCGTTTTTTATAACTGATAAATACAAAATAAAATAAAAAATTTAGGAAAAATCATGTCATCTCAACCACTTATGCCTAGAGAAAAATTGCTTCAATTTGGCGCCGAAGCATTAAGTAATCAAGAATTATTAGCTATTTTCTTGCGTACGGGCATTAAAAATCTTCCCGTTATGCAACTTTCTCAAGCAGTACTTACACATTTTGGATCGTTACGAGGATTACTATCCGCCAATCAAAAACAATTTTGTGCCTTCAAAGGAATTGGCATTACTCAATTCATCCAATTGCAAGCCTGTACGGAAATGACGAGGCGCTATTTATTAGAAGAATTAAAAGTGAATCACATATTTAATAGCACAGAAACTGTACGAATGTACTTACAAACGGAATTAGAGGACCACGAACGTGAAGTTTTCCTTGTATTATTTTTGGATAATCAACATCGCCTGATTAAACAAGAAGAAATGTTTCTCGGCACCATTAATTCTGCCACCATTCACCCCAGAGAAATTATTAAAGCCGCTTTATATTGTAACGCAGCCGCCTTAATACTCGCCCATAACCATCCTTCTGGAATTTCAGAGCCTAGCAATGCGGATCGCCAAATCACACAAAAAATCAAACAGGCAACGGATCTTATTGAGATCAAATTATTAGATCATTTTGTAATTGGAAAAGGATGTTATTTTTCATTTGCCGAAAATGGTTGGCTTTGAATACAATGGTAACGATCTCATAAATTTCAAGCTAATCGACTATTTTCACGTTATAAGCAAAATTTTTGCTTGAGAAAAGAAGATAAAGCAAGTATAATTTGCGACCTTTAATATAGTAAGTGGGTCGGTTATGGCGACCTGACGAGGTAGCTATCAAGCTTTTGTCTTGATTTTGTATCCGAACCATAAGCTCGAGCTTATATTTAATTATTGGAGTTTATTATGTCTAGAGTCTGTCAAGTAACAGGCAAGCGTCCAGCAGTGGGTAACAACCGCTCACACGCAATGAATGCGACTAAACGTCGTTTTTTACCAAACCTTCACACTCACCGTTTCTGGGTTGAGAGCGAAAAACGTTTCGTAACTTTACGCTTAACAGCGAAAGGTATGCGTATTATTGATAAAAAAGGCATTGATGCAGTATTAGCTGACATTCGTGCTCGTGGCGAGAAAATCTAAGGAGCTAAAAGATGGCAGCTAAAGGTACTCGTGAGAAAATTAGATTAGTTTCAACTGCTGAAACAGGTCATTTTTACACAACAACAAAAAACAAACGTAATATGCCTGAAAAAATGGAAATCAAAAAATTTGATCCAGTAGTGCGTAAACACGTTGTTTATAAAGAAGCTAAAATTAAATAATTTTAGAATCACATTAAGAAACCCGACTTTAGTCGGGTTTTTTTATAGGAATTGATTATGCCTGAATTACCAGAAGTGGAAACGACGAAAAATGGGATATACCCCCACCTTCAAGGTTTCTATATTGAACAGATTATTGTACGTCAACCTCAGCTGCGTTGGCCTGTTAGCCCAGAACTGAGCAAAATTTCTCATGAAAAAATCACCGCACTTTCTCGCCGCGCAAAATATTTAATCCTTCATACAGAAAAAGGCGCAATCATTGGACATCTGGGTATGTCTGGTTCTGTTCGTATTGTCACAGCACAAGATCCCATTGAGAAACACGATCACTTAGATATTGTGATGAGTAATGGAAAAATCATGCGATATAACGATCCTCGCCGTTTTGGTGCATGGTTATGGACTGACGACATTGCACACTTCCCTCTATTCGCTAAACTTGGGCCTGAACCGCTATCAGAAGATTTTAATACTGATTACCTATTTAAAAAATCTCGCAAAAAAAGCACCGCACTTAAAACCTTCTTAATGGATAATGCTGTGGTAGTTGGCGTTGGCAATATTTACGCCAATGAAGTGCTGTTTCAATGTAAATTACATCCATTAAAGAAAGCTGGAAGTATCAATACTATTGAAGCAGAATTATTGGTAACAACGATAAAAAAAGAATTGCAACGTGCTATTCATCAAGGCGGAACAACATTGAAAGATTTTGTACAACCTGATGGTAAACCCGGTTATTTTGCACAAGAGCTGCAAATCTACGGCAAAGTAGATCAACCTTGCATAAACTGCGGTGAAAAAATTAAAAGTTTAATAATCGGGCAACGAAACAGTTTCTATTGCCCGAATTGTCAAAATGAATAAATAAAAAACCCGCTTTTCAGCGGGTTCCTTTAAGTGATTAATCACGTGTTTCTAATAATGAACGATAAATAATACCGCCTAAGATACCACCAACAATTGGAGCAACCCAGAAAATCCATAATTGTTCTAATGCCCAACCACCTTGGAAGACAGCAACAGCTGTACTACGCGCAGGGTTCACTGATGTATTTGACACAGGAATACTAATTAAGTGAATTAAGGTTAACGCTAAACCAATTGCGATTGGCGCAAAACCTGCTGGTGCTTTTTTATCTGTTGCACCATGAATAACGATTAAGAAAAATGCAGTTAATACAATTTCAGCAATAACTACTGCTGCAAATGAATAACCATTTGGTGAATGTTCGCCAAAACCATTTGAAGCAAAGCCACTTGCAACTGCATCAAAACCTACTTTACCTGAAGCAATAGCATAAAGTACTGCGGCACCTGCGATACCACCGATTACTTGAGATGCAATGTATGGTAAAGCCTCTTTCGCAGAGAAACGGCCACCGGCAACTAAACCTAAAGTTACTGCTGGGTTAAAATGACCACCAGAAATATGACCTACAGCGTAAGCCATGGTTAATACGGTTAAACCAAAAGCTAATGAAACGCCTGTAAAACCAATTCCTAATTCAGGAAATGCTGCCGCTAATACTGCAGAGCCACAGCCGCCAAACACTAACCAGAATGTACCAAAAAATTCAGCAAATAATTTTTTCATAAAATAAACCTCATAAAAAATAAAAATGGCGATTGCTTATCGCACCGTTCAGTTAGTCAGTAATAAATCAGAAAAATTCAACGCTTTTTGTAAAGTTTATGTAAAGTTTTTAACTTCTTTTGCAGATTGTTATTCCTTCCTTTTTTGATTAAAATACCCCTAGAAAATTTATCGTTATATCAGAGGATCTTATGGCGAATTGGGATGGAAAATATATCAGCCCCTATGCAGAACATGGCAAAAAAAGCGAGCAAGTGAAGAAAATTACGGTATCCATCCCAATTAAAGTACTGGAAATTCTCACTAATGAACGTACACGTCGCCAAATCAAGAATTTACGTCATGCTACAAATAGTGAGCTACTCTGTGAAGCATTTTTACACGCCTTTACGGGTCAACCGCTACCAACAGATGAAGATTTGTTAAAAGAACGCCATGATGAAATCCCTGAAGATGCGAAGAAAATTATGCGTGAGTTAGGTGTTAATCCTGATGAGTGGGAATATTAATCCCCAAAAGTGCGGTGAAAAAATAAAAAGTTTTATTTATTAATCCATTTATCTTTATCTTGCTTAGTTTCAAATTCCGCATCAAAAATTGTTTCTTCTTTTGTAGAAGAAGAAAACGTTCTGCCAAATGAAACAAATTGGAACTTTTTGGAAAGGTATTTCAATAACACGCTTTGAAATAAAGTTCGAGTTATGGGTAGTAATAATAAAATCGCGAGAATATCGCTTAAAAAGCCGGGGATAAGCAGTAACACGCCTGCAATCACAAAGAAAACCGATGATATTACGGCTTGAGTTGGTATTTTTCCTTCACTGAGTTGTTTTCTAATTTCCCAGACTGCCACAACCCCACGCAATTTAATCAGCCATAATCCCACGACGGATATGGCGATCATTAATAAAATTAACGGAATAACTCCAATACTAGCTCCAATATTTACTAATAGTGAAATTTCACAGTAAATATAGAAGAAAATCCCAAAAAGAAATATCAATATTGGCATGGTTATTCCTTAATTACACTAGGCTACACCGTATTGTTCACGATATGCTTTCATTGCTGGCAAGTATTCACGATATTGTTCATCTTGCTCAATAAACTGCATTAAATCATCTAAATCAACAATCGAAAGCACGTCGCATTGATAATCACGCTCGACTTCTTGAATTGCTGATAATTCGCCTTTGCCTCGCTCTTTACGATTTAATGCAATAACCACTGCACTTAAGCTCGCACCATTTGCTGCGATAATGTCCATCGCTTCACGAATTGCAGTGCCAGCAGTGATTACATCATCAACTAATAACACTTTTCCTTGCAGTGGTGAACCAATTAAGTTGCCGCCCTCACCATGATCTTTCGCCTCTTTGCGATTAAAACAAACAGGTTTATCTAAACCAAATTTGTTAAATAATGCAACCGATACCGTTGTACCAATAGGAATACCTTTATAAGCAGGTCCAAAAATTACGTCGTAATTCAATTGGCTTGCTTGAATTGCTGCTGCATAAAACTCACCTAAACGTGCTAAGTCAGCCCCTGTGTTAAATAAACCAGCATTGAAAAAGTAAGGACTTTTACGACCTGACTTTAAGGTAAATTCACCAAAACGTAATACATTGCGACTTAAGGCAAATTTAATAAATTCAATTTTATAATCTTGCATAATTTCCACCGCACTTTTAGTTTGCTAATGCTGCTCGTTGAGCCACAAAAATTTGTTCACAGCCCTGTTTTGCTAAATCTAACAAGGTTAATAATTCGGCATGGCTAAATGGCTCGCCTTCAGCAGTGCCTTGCACCTCAATCATTCTGCCATCTTCCATCATCACAACGTTCATATCCGTTTCAGCCGCACTGTCTTCCACATATTCCAAATCACAAACTGCTTCGCTATCAACAATACCAACTGAAATAGCGGCAACTAAGCCTTTGATTGGGTTGGTTTTTAAGATGCCTTTTTCTAATAAGCCATTAATCGCATCAATTAAGGCAACACAAGCACCAGTAATCGAAGCAGTACGCGTACCGCCATCAGCTTGAATCACATCACAATCTAAGGTAATAGAACGTTCACCTAAGGCTTCCAAATCCACCATTGCACGCAATGAACGTGCAATAAGACGTTGAATTTCCATCGTGCGTCCGCCTTGTTTACCTTTCGCGGCTTCACGTTGCATACGGCTATGTGTTGAACGAGGCAACATACCATATTCAGCAGTGACCCAGCCCTGCCCTTGACCTTTCAAAAAGCGCGGTACAGTTTCTTCCACTGTTGCAGTACAAATCACTTTGGTTTCACCAAATTCTACCAAAACTGAACCTTCCGCATGTTTTGTATAATGACGAGTAATTTTAATTGGACGGGGAGCATTCGCCGCTCGATTATTTGGACGCATAATAAATTCCTTACAATGTGCAACATGCACGCTTAAAAAACGCGGTTATTCTAACATGCAAACTAACATCAATAAACTTTCTTTATATATCCACATACCTCCTCAAATGTATTAATACTTATTTCTAAAACTTTCGTTTTTTTGTGATCCAGTTCTCAGTTTTCGATTTTTATTCTTTTACAAAAGAAAAAGAAATATTATTATTAATTCAAAAGATATCGAAAGATAACATAATATACCTTCAAACAGGAGAGCAAAAATGGATAGTATGAAACAAATCCGCCTCAATAAACTATATGGTCAAGACAAAATTTTCCGCGCCTTAGCAATAGATCAACGTGGAGCGTTAAAGCGTATGCTAGGAGAAGATGCAACAGATACTGAATTAATGTCTTTTAAAAGTTTAGTCTCTAAAACGCTAACTTCACAAGCATCTGCCATTCTATTAGATCCAGAATATGGTTGGCCTGCTGCTGATTATAAAGATAAATCATGCGGGTTGATTATGGCATATGAGAAAACAGGTTACGATAAAAATATTCCAGGTCGTCTACCAGATCTCATTGATGATGTATCGGTTAAAAGACTTAAAGAGAAAGGCGCTGATGCCGTTAAGTTACTTCTATATATTGATGTTGATGAATCTCCGACAATTAATGATCAAAAAATAGCGTTTGTAGAACGAGTTGGTTCAGAATGTGTTGCTGAAGAAATGCCTTTCTTTTTAGAAATATTAACTTACGATTCAGAAATTTCGGATAAGAAAGAATTTGCTAAGATAAAACCAAGAAAAGTAAATGAAGCAATGAAATTATTTTCCGAACCACGCTTTAATGTAGATGTACTCAAAGTAGAAGTTCCTGTTGATATGAATTTTGTTCAAGGATTTGGCAATGAGGAAGTATATAGTCAAGATACAGCTAAAGACTATTTTAAACAACAAAGTGAAAGTACCCATTTACCATTTATTTTCTTAAGCGCTGGCGTTTCACCTAAACTATTCCAATCAACATTAGAATTCGCTAAATCATCAGACTCTCATTTTAATGGTGTACTCTGTGGAAGAGCAACTTGGGGCGGAAGTACGGAGTTTTTCAAAAATGAAGGAGCTGAGCAAGCAGAAAAATGGTTATTTGAACAAGGACTAAAAAATATTACTGAATTAAATGAAGTGCTTATGCGAACAGCAACACCAGTAAAATAATTTGGGATTTTAAATATGAAAGAATTAGTTCGAAAAAACAAGTCTGGGCATGCACAAGGAATAACGTCTGTTTGTTCTGCCCATCCTTTTGTTATTGAAGCTACATTACATTTCAACCTGAATACATCAAACAAAGTGCTTATTGAAGCCACGTCTAATCAGGTAAACCAATTGGGAGGATATACAGGTATGCGACCTGTAGATTTCAAAAATTTTGTTTACAGTATCGCTGAAAAAGTCGGCTTTCCTAAGCACCAAATTATTTTAGGAGGAGATCACCTCGGGCCTAATTGTTGGCAAGATGAACCATCAACGGTAGCAATGGAAAAAGCGAAAAATCTCGTGGTTGAATATGCTAAGGCTGGTTTTACTAAAATTCACTTAGATACATCAATGTCTTGTAATGATGATCCTATTCCTCTTCATCCTCAAATCGTTGCTGATCGTGCTGCAGAATTGTGCCATGCAATAGAGAATGAATTATCTCCTCAAGAATGTGAGAATATCAGTTATATTATAGGTACTGAAGTCCCTGTTCCTGGTGGAGAAGCTCATGCTATTTCTAGTATTGATGTGACTAGTGTGGAAAGTGCAAAACAAACTATTGATACTCATAGAATCGCATTTGATAAATTGGGACTACATAATGCTTTCAAAAGAGTTATTGGAATAGTCGTTCAACCAGGTGTTGAATTTGATCATTCTAATGTCATTTTATACCAACCTGAACAAGCTCAGAATCTATCTGAATTTATCAAAACAACACCTTACGTATTTGAGGCTCATTCAACCGACTATCAAACACCTCAATCATATAGAAATTTAGTCAATGATCATTTTGCAATCTTAAAAGTTGGACCAGCTCTCACTTTTGCGCTACGCGAAGCACTTTTTGCTCTTGCTAATATTGAGGAAGAAATTATCCCTCCTGAACAACGTAGTCGTTTACTTGAGGTGATTGATCAAGTTATGCAAGATGATCCGAAATATTGGAAGAAGTACTACGCACCAACTCATTCAAAAGCAATGATTGATCTTCATTTCAGTTTATCAGATCGCATACGTTATTATTGGCCTAACAAACGTATTGAACATGCAGTAACTAAATTAATAAACAATTTATCAAATGAACAAATACCATTTGGGCTACTCAGTCAATATCTACCAGAGCAATATAAAAAAGTTATCCAGAAAAAAATTGAAGCAAAACCAACTGCACTTATCATGGATAAAATACAACAAGTGCTTGGAGATTATTCCTATGGATGCAATGGAGAAGCAATATGAGCCAAAATTTATTAATCAAAACTGATATTTCTTTTGATAGCTTTTCAGAAGTTTTTCATCATCTTGCAGATGTATTTATAGAAAAAGGCATTGTGAAAGAAAGCTATCGAGATGCCATTTTTGAACGAGAAATGGAGTTCCCAACAGGGATCGAATTAGAAAAGCATTCTATAGCAATTCCTCATTGCGATGCGGATCATGCTCTACAACCTGCTATATATTTTATTCGACCAAATAAAACTGTGGAATTTAATCGTCCAGATGAAGATTCAACTGTAGACGCTGAACTCATCATCGCCTTAGTAGTGACAGATCCGAAAGAACAAATCACTATATTACAGAAATTATTCAAAATTCTACAAAAGAATGATTTTGTTGAATTACTTCTTAATGCCCCTGATAGCGAACTAGCTACAATCATAAAACAAAACCTATAGGAGTTATTTATGAAAAAGAAAATTATTGTTGCCTGTGGCGGTGCTGTTGCTACATCAACTCTTGCCGCAGAAGAAATTAAAGAGTTATGTTCTCAACATAATATTCCAATAGAACTCATTCAATGCAGAATTAATGAAATTGGTACTTATTTAGATGGTACAGATTTAATTTGCACAACATCTAAAGTAACTCAAGATTTTGGTGATATTCCACTAGTACATGGAATGCCATTTGTATCTGGTGTAGGTATTGAAGAATTACAAGAAAAGATTCTCAATATTTTAGCTAATTAAAACTAATTAAAGACCTTTTTATACGGAGGAATTCATTATGTTTACTGAAATTATGCAATATATTTTAGATTTGGGGCCAGCAGTAATGCTACCAATCGTAATTATTATTTTCTCCCTAATTCTAGGAATGAAATTAGGCGATTCTTTTAAAGCAGGATTACAAATTGGTATTGGTTTTGTGGGTATCGGTTTAGTAATAGGTCTAATGCTTGATAGTATTGGACCTGCTGCCAAAGAAATGGCTCACACATTTGATATTAAATTAAATGTTGTAGATTTAGGATGGCCAGGAGCTTCACCAATTACTTGGGCATCACAAATTGCATTAATAGCTATCCCAATTGCGATTGCAACTAACATCGTTATGTTAATTTTAAAAATGACGCGTGTTGTGAACGTGGATATTTGGAATATCTGGCATATGACCTTTACAGGTGCATTAGTTCATATTGCAACAGGTTCATATTGGTTAGGCATATTAGGCGTTATTATCCACGCAGCTTTTGCTTATAAACTAGGTGATTGGTTTAGTCGTGATACAAGAAATTACTTTGAATTAGAAGGTATTGCAGTTCCTCATGGTACCTCTGCTTACTTAGGCCCTATCGCTGTCTTAGTTGATACGATCATTGATAAAATCCCAGGCTTAAACAAAATTAATTTTTCTGCAGATGATTTACAAAAACGTTTTGGCACTCTTGGTGAACCTGTTACAGTTGGTTTTATTATGGGGATTGCAATCGGTTTACTTGCAGGCTACTCAATTAAAGACACATTACAGCTATCAATTAAAACTGCTGCGGTCATGTTATTAATGCCTCGTGTAATTAAACCAATTATGGATGGTTTAACTCCTATTGCTAAACATGCTCGTAAAAAATTACAAACAAAATTTGGTGGTAAAGAATTCCTAATTGGTTTAGACCCAGCATTATTACTTGGTCATACTTCAGTTGTATCTGCTAGCTTGATCTTCATCCCATTAACAATTTTAATTGCCGTATTACTTCCGACAAACCAAGTACTTCCATTTGGGGATCTTGCGACCATCGGTTTCTTTGTTGCTATGGCTGTTGCTGTCCACCAAGGTAATCTATTTAGAACCTTAATTTCTGGAACAATCATCATGTCAATTACCCTATGGATTGCTACACAAACTATTGCATTGAATACCCAATTAGCAGCGAATGCAGGTGCATTAAAAGCGGGAGAACAAGTAGCATCTATGGACCAAGGTGGTTCACCAGTAACATATTTATTGATTCAATTCCTAACTTTTGAAAATATCGCAGGCTTAGCCGTAATTGGTGCTATTTATTTCCTTGGTGTTTTCTTAACATGGAAACGAGCAAAAAATGGGGAACGCTTAGATTTAGCAGAACAAAATCAAACTCAACAATAAGGGGATGCTAAACATGAAAGCGGCAGTTGTTCAAGCCAATAGAGAGCTAGTTATAGCTGATATTGAATGCCCTCAAATAGAAAATGCAGATGATGTATTAGTAAAAGTATTGTATTCCGGTACCTGTGGTTCTGATATTCCTAGAGTATTTCATCATGGCACACATTTCTACCCTATAGTTTTAGGACATGAATTTTGTGGTCTTGTTGAAAGCTTTGGAAATAATGTAACGGGGTTAAATAAAGGAGATATGGTTGTTTGTGCACCATTACTTCCCTGTTTCAGTTGCCCTGAGTGTGAAAAAGGATTTTATTCGCTTTGTAAGAACTACTCATTTATAGGTTCTCGACGTAATGGCGGTAACGCTGAATACGTTAACGTTAATAAAGCAAATATAGTAAAAGTATTAGAAACTTCTAATCCTCTACATAACGCATTTATTGAACCTATTACAGTTGGATTACATGCAATAAATCTCTCGAATGGATGTGAAAACAAAAATGTTATTATTATTGGTGCTGGTACTATTGGTCTCTTAGCAGCGCAAGCTGCTAAGGCACTAGGAGCGAAAACAGTCACTGTAATAGATATTAACGATGACAAGCTAACTTTAGCGAAACAATTAGGTGCAGATTTTACTTTCAATTCCGCACAACTAAGCGCTGAAGATATTTATAAAGAAATGGATAGTTATCGTTTCAATCAATTAATATTAGAAACGGCAGGTGTTCCTCAAACAGTTGAATTATCTATAAAAGTTGCAGGACCTAGAGCCCAGGTTGGTTTGATTGGTACCTTACATAATGATTTACATCTAAATCAACAGGTATTTGGACAAATACTACGTAAAGAATTAAGTATATTAGGTTCTTGGATGAACTATTCTGCTCCTTGGCCTGGAACAGAATGGCAGCAAGCTGCCGAGCTTATATCTCAATCTAAAATTGAATTTGAACCTCTCATTGCTTCAATAAATAATTTGGAAAATTATATTGAGGAAGTAAAAAAATTAGATGGGAAACCCATGAATGGAAAAATTATGTTGAAATTCAATTAAAAGAGCACATAATAAAAGCGTATGATAACTCATACGCTTTCATTTAAAAAATAAATAATAAAGGGCGATGTATGAATACTTTTGAAAGAAGAAAACAAATAGTTGAATTATTACATGAACAAGGTAGTGTTGTTGTGACAGATTTAGCTAAACGTTTTAATATTTCAGAAGTATCTATACGCTCCGACTTGCGTATTTTAGAAAAACAAAACTCTTTAATGCGTTTTCATGGTGGTGCAGGGCTACCGACACATCAACCACAAATCATTAACAATCCTCAAGAAACAAAATTAGATGAACGTTATTCACTTTCTTCCAATCCTAAAAAAAATATTGCGAAGTTAGCTCTCGCGTTAATCAAAGAAGGAGATACAATCATTTTAGATAGCGGTAGTACTACTATGATGATTGCTGAAGAATTATTAAACCTCAAAAATATCACTGTTATTACAAATAATTTACCAGCAGCGGCATTGCTTTCTGATTCAGTAGATATCACGTTGATTGTATGTGGAGGCTATGTTCGTCATAAAACAAGATCAATGCATGGAATCATAACCGAAAATGCATTAAAAGGAATTAAAGCGGATATCATGTTTGTTGGTGCAGATGGATTAGATCCACAAATAGGCCTAACGACATTTAATGAAGGATATGGAATTAGTGCTGTGATGGCTGACAAATCATCTAAAGTCGTTTGTGTTGTTGATTCTACAAAATTTAACCGAAGAGGTTTTAATATTGTATTGCCAATGCATAAAGTAGATTTAGTTATTACTGATAATCAAATTCCACAAGACAAATTACTTGAACTCACACAAAAAAATATTCAAGTTGAAATCGCTTAATTTAGTTGTGAGAATTATTATTAAATAAATTACCAATAACATATAAGTATTATTTCATCTTTTATAAACTCTAAATTCACCTGAGTTATAAATCCAAGTAAAATTTTTAAAAATCATCATCTACCACTGCTTTTATTTTACAAAATAAAAAATTTCCCAGTAAAATACCCAAGGTAAATTAATATACAGATAATTAAGGAAGGAAATATGATTTACAGCATGACAGCTTTTGCGCGTCGCGAACTAAAAAAAGATTGGGGCGACGCAGTTTGGGAAATTCGTTCGGTGAACCAGCGTTATTTAGAGAATTTTTTCCGTTTACCTGAAGCATTTCGTGGTTTAGAAAACAGTTTGCGTGAAAAATTACGTCAAAATCTCACAAGAGGAAAAATTGAATGTAGCTTGCGGATTGATAATAAAAAACAAACTATCAGCGAATTGCATTTAAATAAAGACTTAGCAGAGCAAGTTATTCAATCATTAAAATGGTTACAAACACAGGCTGGAGAAGGCGATATTAATTTAACGGATGTATTGCGTTATCCCGGCGTCGTTGAAACACCAGAGCAAGATCTTGATGCGATCAGCCAAGATTTATTAGCGGAATTTGATCTGTTATTACAAGAATTTATTGAAATGCGTGCGCGTGAAGGGGAAAAATTACAACAAATTATTCAGCAACGTTTGGAAAGCATTGACATTGAAACTAGCAAAGTGCGGTCAAAAATGCCAGAGATTTTGCAATGGCAACGTGATCGTTTATTGCAGCGTTTTGAAGAAGTACAAATCCTGCCTGATCCAACTCGTTTAGAGCAAGAATTAATTTTATTGGCGCAACGTATTGATGTGGCAGAAGAATTAGATCGTTTACAAATGCACGTAAAAGAAACTAAATCTATTTTGAAAAAAGGTGGCGCAGTGGGGCGTAAATTAGACTTTATGATGCAAGAGCTTAACCGAGAAAGTAACACCTTAGCTTCAAAATCAATTAATGCTGAAGTGACAGCCTCCGCAGTTGAATTGAAAGTATTAATTGAGCAAATGCGCGAACAAATTCAGAATTTGGAGTAAATCATGGCAATTATTCATTTAACACAATATCGTTTGTTCGAGATTGCAGGGGCGGATGCAGAGAAATTTTTACAAGGGCAATTAACTTGTGATGTGACTAAACTAATAGACGGACAAGCCACCTTCACCGCACATTGCGATCCAAAAGGAAAAGTCAATTCTGCTTTTCATTTAATTCGTCTTTCTAACGAGCAATTTTATCTCTTAATAAGAAGTGCATTATTGCCATTGGCGTTAGATCAATTGAAAAAATATGCAGTTTTCTCCAAGGTAAGCTTTACCCAATTAGATCTGCAAATTGTTGGCATAATCGACGAAAATGTCGACATTTCGGCACAGATTGTGCTCAAGCTAGCTAATCGAACTATTTTAATTAATCCTCAAAGTGCGGTGCCATTTAATGCAGATTTCTCGCAGTGGGATGTGGCGGATATTCAGCAAGGTTATCCGATATTAAGTGAAAAAACACAAACCGAATTTATTCCGCAGGCGTTAAATTTACAATGCATTGAGCAAGCAATTTCCTTCCAAAAAGGGTGCTACATTGGTCAAGAAACCGTCGCGAGAGCGAAATATCGTGGCGCCAATAAGCGTGCGATGTTTACTTTCACCGCCAATTCAACGCTGTTGCCTGAAGTGAACGACGAAATTGAAATGCAACTGGAAAATGGTTGGCGTAAAACGGGGACCATTCTAAGTGCGGTGCATTTTGGCGATGTTTTATGGCTCCAAGTGGTGCTGAGCAATGAAATTTCGGATAAAGATCAATTTAGATTATTGAATACGGAAACCGCCTTAACATTGCAAGCATTGCCTTATCATTTAGATAATTAATCCTGTTCACAAAACTGCGGTGAAAACTTGCCATTTTTTCACCGCGGTTTTATTGAGATCAAACCTCATTTCCTGTAAACTATTCTCCCGTCTTGATATATTAATCAACTCTTTTTAGTTCTATATTTATTTAGGTTTCACTATGTCTACCAATTATATTTTTGTCACAGGCGGTGTTGTTTCATCGTTAGGGAAAGGAATTGCTGCTGCCTCATTAGCTGCATTATTAGAAGCACGCGGTTTAAACGTCACCATTATGAAATTGGATCCCTACATTAATGTTGACCCAGGTACAATGAGCCCAACGCAACATGGCGAAGTGTTCGTTACGCAGGATGGCGCAGAAACCGATTTAGACTTAGGTCATTATGAGCGTTTCATCCGTACAAAAATGACAAAACGTAACAACTTCACCACAGGTAAAATTTATTCTGAAGTATTACGTAAAGAACGTCGCGGCGATTATTTAGGCGCTACCATTCAAGTTATCCCACATATTACCAATGAAATTAAAGCGCGTGTCATTGATGGCGCTGCTGGCCATGACGTTGCCATTATTGAAGTGGGCGGCACAGTAGGCGATATCGAATCTTTACCATTCCTTGAATCGCTCCGTCAACTTGCAGTACAGGTAGGACGCGAACATACATTATTTATGCACTTAACCTTAGTGCCATATATTCCAACTGCTGGTGAAGTGAAAACCAAACCAACACAACATTCAGTAAAAGAATTATTATCCATTGGTATTCAACCAGATGTGTTAATTTGCCGCTCAGATCGTATGATTCCACCAAATGAACGTGCCAAAATTGCTTTATTCTGTAATGTGCCAGAAAAAGCAGTGATTTCATTAAAAGATGTGGACTCAATCTACCGCATTCCTGCGCTATTGCAATCACAAGGCTTAGATGATCTGGTTTGCAAACGTTTCAACTTCTTAAATTGCAAACCTGCCGATTTATCCGAGTGGGAACAAGTGCTTTATCGCCAAGCGAATCCAACTGGTGAAGTAACCATTGGTATGGTCGGAAAATATGTTGAATTACCAGATGCTTACAAATCTGTTAATGAAGCGTTAAAACACGCTGGCTTAACCAACCGCTTAACCGTTAACATCAAATACATTGATTCACAAGATGTTGAAACCAAAGGGGTTGATGTATTAAAAGGATTGGACGGTATTTTAGTACCAGGTGGTTTTGGCTATCGCGGTGTAGAAGGCAAAATTCTGACAGCTAAATATGCACGTGAAAACAATATTCCTTATTTAGGCATTTGTTTAGGGATGCAAATTGCATTAATTGAATATGCACGTAATGTAGCAGGTTTAACTCAAGCGAATTCATCCGAATTTGATAAAGAGTGCCCACAACCAGTGGTTGGTTTAATTACAGAATGGCAAGATGCTGAAGGTAATGTTGAAACTCGTTCAGATCAATCGGATTTAGGCGGTACAATGCGTCTTGGCGCACAACAATGTCATCTTATCGAAGGTTCAAAAGCCTACGAATTATATGGTAAAGCGACAATTGAAGAACGCCACCGCCACCGTTACGAAGTCAATAATAAACTATTACCACAAATTGAAGCCGCGGGCCTAAAAGTCACAGGTTTAAGTGCGGATAAAAAATTAGTCGAAATTATTGAAATTCCAACTCACCCATGGTTTGTTGCTGCACAATTCCACCCAGAATTTACATCAACACCACGTGATGGACATCCGTTATTCGCTGGTTTTGTAAAAGCAGCGAGAGATAATCAGGAAAAAGCTTAAAAATTAAATAAATTCCTAAGGCTGTCAGGCATCGCTTGGCAGCCTTTTTATTTGGATTTTACTTACGCTTGGGAACAGCGGAAGTTGGGGGATATTGTTGAAATCATTATGGGACAGTCACCTAGTTCTGAATATTACACAGATAACCCTGAAGATTATATCCTTGTTCAAGGAAATGCAGATATTAAAAATGGAAAAGTATTTCCACGTGTATGGACAACTCAAATTACTAAAATGAGCAAAAAGAATGACCTAATTATGAGTGTCCGAGCTCCAGTTGGAGATATGGCGAAAACAGATTATGAGGTGGTTCTTGGGCGTGGAGTGTGTGCAATAAGAGGAGATGAATTTATTTACCAATTATTAAACAAAATGAAAATAGATGGGTATTGGCAAACATTAAGTACAGGTTCAACATTTGAGTCAATTAATTCTAGTGACATAAAGAATGCTCAAATAGTAATCTCAAGCCAACAAGAACAACAAAAAATCGGATCCTTTTTCACCGCACTTGATCGCCTTATCACCACTCATCAGCGTAAGTAAAATAAATCATTTGATAGGAGATACCTATGAACAACACAGATTCAACTCAAGAGCTATTTTACCAGTACTATTCTCGTTGGATTCATATTTACAAAGAAGGGGCTATCAGGAAAGTCACTATGTCAAAATATCTAAGTACTTTAGAATGGCTCAAAAAATTAATTCCAAATCTATTGTTATGTGATCTTAATCGTATTACTTATCAGCAATTATTAAATGACTACGCGATCTATCATGAAAAACAAACAACAATGGACTTTCATCATCAGCTCAAAAGTGCCATTCTTGACGCCGTTGATGAAGGTATTTTAGCAAAAGATCCGACGAGAAAGGCTATCATTAAAGGTCGCCCTCCTAGAATGAAAAAGCCCAAATACCTTAACCAATTTGAATTGCATACCTTAATTACTCAACTTAATCTAACAAAAGATATTAATTGGGATTGGTTGATTTTATTAATCGCTAAAACAGGCATGCGATTTTCTGAGGCTTTAGCCTTAACGCCAAAGGATTTTGACTTTTCTCATCAAACCTTATCAATTAACAAGACTTGGAATTATAAAGAGGGTGGCGGTTTTCAACCAACTAAAAATCGCTCATCAATTCGAAAAATCCCCCTTGATTGGCAAACCATTATTCAATTTTCAGAATTAGTAAAAAATAAGCCTGAAGAAAAACCTATTTTTGTTCACAAAAAAGTTTTCAATTCTACTATTAATGGTATTTTGATTCGTCGTTGTAAAAAGGCAAATATTCCCATTATTTCATTACATGGGTTACGACATACGCATGCCTCCCTACTATTATTTGCAGGCGTATCTATTGCAAGTGTTGCTAGACGTTTGGGGCATTCTAATATGACAACAACGCAAAAAACTTATCTACACATCATTCAAGAATTAGAAAATCGTGATATTGATCTCGTTATGCGTTCATTATCAAATTTAAGTTAACCTTATATAGCAAAAACTTACGCTGATGAGTGGTGATAAGGCGATCAAGTGCGGTGAAAAATGTGCCGATTTTTTGTTGTTCTTGTAATAATGGAAGTGAAATTACAATTTTCGACATTACGTTGTTCATTAACTTAGGGTTCCCAACATAAGAAACATAATTCTTTGCAACTTTATTTAATGCTTCAGCTATCATTTTATTCGGTCTAAATTTATCTTCTATCAATACACCACAGACATTAGTACAATAAAACTTACCATCTCTATAGTTAACTGTCCCCGCATTTGCACCATCAGTTGTCCAAGTTATAGCATTTTCATACAAATACTCATTGTAATATCCCATTAAGCCATCATTTTTAGTTTGAGATGAAAAAACAGGATATTGTTTATCCTCTGATATATTTTCACTTGTAGAGGATGTAGGTAATACATAGCCACGAGTGATCTTAAATAAATCTTCTATCTTCCGCTGTTCCCAAGCGTCAGTAATTGTTGGATGGGTTTTAAAGTGCAAACATTAAAAAACCCACTACGACGTTGCCATAATGGGTTATACAGAATACAACTTTTTATGTTGTTTGTTATTCGGGCAAATTAATTCCCAAGAGTTTTAATTGCTCGTGGATTTCTTTCTCCAATTGGGCAATTTCCGCATCATCTTCTTGCAATTGTTTTAGTACAAGATCAATGTCAATTTCTTCCTCTTCTTCAAAAGTATCCACATAACGAGGAATATTCAAGTTATATTCGTTTTCGATGATTTCATCTAAACTGGCAACATAAGCATATTTATCCACATTTTTGCGTTGTTGATAGGTTTCAATAATTTTCTGCACGTGCTCATCGGTTAATCGATTCTGATTTTTGCCTTTTTCAAAATGTTGGCTAGCGTCAATGAATAAAATATCTTTATTGCTACGATTCTTTTTAAATACCAAAATTGTGGTTGGAATACTGGTTCCATAGAACAAGTTAGCAGGTAATCCAATCACCGCATCTAAATAATTCCCTTTTGCGTTGGTTGTATTATCACCAATTAAGGCTTTACGAATTTTCCCTTCCGCTGCACCTCGGAAAAGTACACCATGAGGCAACACAATTGCCATTGTGCCTTGTTCACCTAAATGATATAAGCTGTGTAAAATAAAGGCATAATCTGCTTTAGAAGCAGGGGCTAATGCACCAAATGGTTGAAAACGAGCATCTTTTAATTTACGTTCATTATTGTCCCAATTAGCCGAATATGGGGGATTTGCTACTACTGCATCAAACCGACACAAAGGCTGATCAATCCCTTGCGAATCCAATCCCTCTGGCCAGTCTGTTTCTAACGTATCTGCATTTGATAAGGTCATATTCTTATAGGAAACACCATGCATCATTAAATTCATACGCGCTAGGTTGTAGGTCGTCGTATTTAACTCTTGACCATAATATTTTACTGGTTTAGAGGTTGGCAATTCATTCCCTACGGTTAACAATAACGAGCCAGAACCCATTGTCGGGTCATAAACTAAAAAGTTATCCTGATTATCTTCCACATTAAGCGTTACTAATTTCGCAAGAATTTTCGATACTTGATGGGGCGTATAAAATTCGCCGCCTTTCTTACCTGCATTTGCCGCAAATTGCCCAATTAAATATTCATAAATTTCCCCTAAAATATCGCGCCCATCATCATCTTTATATTCAATCTCATCAACCAATTTAACAATATTCCCTAAAGATTTTGCACGTTCATTAGTGGAATTCCCCAAGCGAGAATCACCTAAATTCAAATCATTAAATACGCCACGAAAATCTGCCACCGCATTTTCATTTAAGTTTGCATTTTGGTTAAAGTTATCAAATAACGCCTGATAATCGCTTGGCATTACCGCTGCATTATGAATTTTATCCATCAAGGAATCCCAAGTATCCTCAGGATTAATGGCATAGCCTAACGAGGCAGAAATATCCTCCAAATAATCTTGTAATTCTTCGCCTTTTGCCTGCACAAGATAAGCCGCATTCACGCTTTGATTTTCCACAATATCAAGCAAATGGTTATCCACCAAATATTGTTCTTGATGTTTTGATAAATAACGATAAAACATAAAGGCAAGAATATAGTTTTTATATTCTGATGCATCCATTGTGCCACGCAATTCATTTGCCATTGCCCAAAGTTTTGAAGTGATTGTTTGTACATTACTCATATGTGTTTTCCTTATAAAATTCGTTGTTTTTTAACCGCACTTTCGTGCTTTTTCTCTATTTATTTAAACAAACATCTGTTGCAATAGTGCTTTTTTCAAATTTTTCACATTTTCCAACTTACGCTGATGAGTGGTGATAAGGCGATCAAGTGCGGTGAAAAAGGATCCGATTTTTTGTTGTTCTTGGTTTTCTGGGATCACAACTTTTATACTCATAAAGTCGTCATAGCTAATATTTAACAATCCATCCATTCTTGCCCCAGAAGAAACTAATTTTCCAAGTTCCCACTCTGGCAATTTTGTTGCAAATAGATATTCTAAGAAAGTTGCTTGCGTTTCCCGATTAGTTTCAAAACTATGATAAACCCTTGGCACTAAGGCTTCTTCATAATTTCTTAATTCAAAAACGACACCATACTTTGCTAATTTAGAATTACCATGGTTATATGAAAGTTGCCCTCTTCTTAATAATGTGTAATTTTTTTGTTCTTCTCCAGCAATATTAGTGGAAAAGCGTTCTCTTTGATCCAACCAACCATTACTTGCCGACATAGTTAGAGTCGGTAAGTCCATTCTGCCGTCATTACCATAAACTCGTTTTGTTATCTCCCCCAACTTCCGCTGTTCCCAAGCGTCAGTAAATTCAGGAAAACGAATTTCTGGAAATTCTTGCCCATTTTTTGGGAACATTTTTTGTAACAAAGATTTCTTCAATTTTTTTACATTTTCTAACTTACGCTGATGAGTGGTGATAAGGCGATCAAGTGCGGTGAAAAATGTGCCGATTTTTTGTTGTTCTTGTTTTTCCATTGGTATATAAAATTCTGTATTACAAACAATTTTCCAATCTGAACGAGGCATTTTTGAACCAGCTGATAAATTAGCTACTGTTTGGAATAATTTACCTTGAATCAGAAAATATAAATAATCGCTACATAACATCTTTGAACTTAAAACCCACCAATCACCTACTGCGACACCATTAAAATCAGGATGTAACCAGTTTTCCAAATAAGGTCGTAATTTACCGAATAGTACATCCCCTGCTTTAAATTCAATTCCTTTTTTATTATTACCTTTGATGAAAATATTTTTATTTAATCGTCCTTCACTTGAAATAATATCTTCATATTCAACTGTTGGTAACTGATTACCCGTCTCAGTTTTTGAACGTCTAAAAGCTAATTCAGAGAATTTCCTCTGTTCCCAAGCGTCAGTAAATTCAGGAAAACGAAGTTTAGGTACGGACGATTTTTTGTTATTCATTGTTGTTTTTCTCTACATTTCTAAAAAGTGCGGTGGATTTTGACAAAATTTTACATTGAAAAATAAAAAATGTATGTTAAAATCTGTGCCAATATGACTGACGCCTCTGCTTTTGCACGCGTCAGTTCTCATTTCCATAGCTTCAAATTTTCCCAATCTAATGGCAACCCCATATCATTTATCAAGACCGCATCATTGTTAGGTTTAGGAAATGTTTTCAATAGCTGATATAGCCGTTTACGCCAAGTCGATTTGGGATTGATCGTTGTAAGCAATTTTTGCATAATACATAGATACATAAACACACGGTACTGATTCATTTCTGGTGAATCACTCAATGGTGCTGATGTATTCACTATATTTAAATTCCATAAACGGCTATGGTGAGCACAAACATTTCGGATAAAATTCAAACTTCTTAACCATTGTTCAAACATTTTTCCATTTTTTACACCGTACTTTGCCGCAATGCTATTTTTATCGTGATAACGCATTCCTGCAAATAATTGCGATAATAAACCAAAATCCCATACTTCAGCGGAAACCCAAATAGGCAATACACCGCCATATTGATCTTTATAATGTCTTATTGCATCTCGTTTTTTAGCTCGTTCAATAAGCTGATTATGCTTTTCTTTCCATTTAACATATTTATCACCCTTAGAAACAAAATTTGGGTGTAAACAACATATTTCTTTACCTGTCTTTAAATCGATTTGATAAGGCTCAATATGTGCAAGTGGATGTAATTTACCAAGCAAATGCACCACATCATTTCTAACCGCCATCTCAATTCGTTCTAAGGCATCTAGTGCCAATAATCGTAATTTTTTATCAAAAATATATAAATCTAAAATAGTTCCAAAATCAGTGCCAGATTGAAATACATTTAATAACACAAGTCGTTTTTGTTGGTTTGATTTGACTTCATCTTTTTGCTTAAAAGAATGCCAATAGCCACTTAATCTGTAATAGCCAATATTTTTTAGATAATGTAATGCTCGTGCTTCATCACTAATACACATTTTTCGACATTTCAATACGTTCAGTAATTCATCATAATCTTTCCACTCTTTTATGGGCTTCATTTCTTCCACAAAATCACTCTCCCATTAATTCATCCGCTAATTGATAAATTGCATTACGCAACTGATTGCGGTATTTCATTTTAGATAAGGCTTTGATTTCATTATCCTGTGCCATTTCGGCGTAAGTTACCCCAGCATTTTTAATTAATTCTGTAAGCTGGTCGTTGTCATCAAGATCTTTTTGTTGATATTGATGACGACTGAAAAGTGCGGTTAGTTCTGCGTTTGTTATGATTTCAGTTAATCCCCAATATAAACGAAAATCCAGCAATCGTTGATTTTGTGAGGCAAGATTGGCCTGTTCTACAATGGTAATACCGTCTTGGGGTTTATTAATCAGATCTTTGCGACCAAAAAAGCCTTTCATAATCGCTTTCGCTGCACTGAAAATTCGACCAGCAAAATTGCGATCTTCCAAACCATTGGCAAATTTTTGTAGCTCTTTTTCTGTCTCGATCGCTTTTTCGGTTTCGCCAGCTTCCACTTGTTTTAATAAGGTTTCAATTAATTCTGTTAAATAATCGTAATTAATTTCTACATCTTTCACGTGGGTCATTTTAAGCTCAATTTGTATCACTGGAATATTCTTGCTTTTCGCTAAATGATTTTTAAGCTCATTTGTTAACGTATTTGTCAGCATACTTTCTTCTTCAGCACTCATGCCGAGTTGCTCAATCAATTTATCAGGATTGTCATAATCAAACCCAACAGGCTCGCCGTTTTCGTCTTCGCCAGAATATTGTTTTAGCTTAGCAATATTGCTAGTGTAAGTTTTAAGCTGCTCAAACATTTCCCATTTTTTAGTTTCAGAGGGCGGAAGTTGAGAAAAGTCATCAGTAATTTCACGTAAATTCTGCACGATTTCTTTGGTTTCATTGAGTAAAACCTGATATTTCGGGGCAGTAATATTATCTTGTGTATTTTTCGTTTTGCGTTCTTCAGAAGATAATTGTGCGGAATCTTTATTGGCGTAAATGGACAATGCCTCATTCATTAAATTTTCATTATGTGCAGGCCAGCGGTAATTAATCACTCGTCCCCAAGGTTTTTCACGCATATCTGCTACTCGATTAGTGCGTGAATACGCTTGAATTAATCCAGCACCTTTTAAAGTGCGGTCAACATACAGGGTGTTTAATTCTGGGGCATCAAAACCAGTAAGCAGTTGATCCACCACAATAACGAGATCTAAAAATTGTTTGTCTGTTGCAGTTCGATTTAACCGACTAGTCACATCTTCTGTGTAAGCAGAAACATCTGACATACTGAAATTAGTTCCAAATTCCGCATTGTAATGTTGGATCGCCTCAAATAAACCTTGATTGGTTTCAAGCATTGAATCGCTATTAGTATTATTTTGGCTAAATGTGACAGCTACTTTTAAACAAAACTCACCTTTTTCTGACCGCACTTTATTCATTCGTTGGAACTCGCGGAAATACATCATTGCCATTGGTGTACTGGCTTTTCCTCCACCAACGTGGGTCGTTAAAAGTGCATTGTATTTACCACGATTAAGTTTATTATCCCAATTCGAACGATTCTTCCAATGCTTGAAAATATCTCCAACTACCAATTCAACATGTTCAGGATTCTCATCGTAGAAACTTGATTCAATACTGTCGTCCATATCTTGCTGAGTCAAATTTTCAATTTTTTGTGTGATTTGTTGCTCTGTCCAATTCGGGTATTTTTGGCGATAGAATTTGGGTAAGTAATCCTTTTTCATACTTTCTTCGCTAATGGTGGTTTCAAAATCCACTTTAAAACCTAATACATTTCGATCTGCAATAGCTTCACGAATAGTATAAGCGTGTAAAAGTTCGCCAAAAATATCTTCTGTGCGTAAACCATTGGTGGTTTCATCAAACATTGGTGTGCCAGTGTAGCCAATCCAAGCAGAATGTTTAAAGGCTTTTTGAATGGATTGGAAATTTTCACCGCCTGTCGAGCGATGTGCTTCGTCAACAATAAACACGATATTTTTATTCGGTGCTTTGAAAGAAGCTCGTTTGACCAAGGTGTCTAGTTTCTGTACTGAAGTAACGATGATTTGACTGCCTTTACTATGTAATTTGCGATTAAGATCAGTTGTATTTTTGGTGTCCTGTACGGTACCAACATTATCTTTCGTTGTATCTGGATCATAGGCACGATAGTTATCATTAGTTTGCTTCGTTAATGCAATACGATCCACCAAGAAAACCACTTTATCCACATTAGCAGCACGACTTGCTAACCAAGCGGTTTTAAAACTCGTAATGGTTTTTCCAGACCCCGTTGTATGCCAAATATAACCAAGCTTATTTATCGCTTGCGAAAAATCAGCTTTTTTTAGCTTGTTCATTACATTTCTTGTGGCATACACTTGATAAGGACGCATCACTTTTAAGGCTTGTTTGTTGGGTGTGCCGTCTAAAATCATATAATTGGTTGCCATTTGATGTGCCATTGGAATACTCAACATAGAATCCGAAAATTCTTTCCATTTATAGATAGGTTTGTTGTCGGACTGACGTTGCCAGTTAAAGGCAAAATCTTTATTAAAACGATCCGCTGTGGTATTTGCCATGTATTTCACATTATTTGGCGTAATGGCGACCAAAATCTGTAAGGTAGAATAAATATCGCTATACTGATGTTCCGCAATATATTGGTGCATTTGGTTCAACGCTTCATTAATATCGCGTGTTTCTTTTTTTTCTTCAATTTGAATAATAGGTAATCCATTGATCAATAAGGTTGTATCAAAACAGCGGTTTTCTTTTCCTGCAATGACAGCTGGACGTCGAATTTGATTGACAATTTGGTAAGTAGTGTCGCCTGCACCAATTTGTTTTTGATCAAAAACCGTTAAAAAGACGTGGCGATCATCGTCTAAATCAATTTCAATTTGTGAAATACCATTGGTACCATAAAGGAATTGACCAGCGGCATAAGGTGTGGAAAGATTAGAAATAATGCGCTTAACTTGCTCAAATTCCACCGCGCTTAATGGACGTTCTAGCGTTTTTTGATTTAGCTTTTCTAAAATCTGTTTGAAATTTGCCCACAAATCTTCTGTTGTTTTAATTGTTGGTTCATAACGCCATAGCTTTGTGCGCACAATATAATCAGCACTTGATTCATTAATACTATTTTCTGGTGTGATAGCACCAGTACAAAGATATTCAATTAAGTTCTTTTCAAAGACTACTTCAGGCATTTTATTGGTCATTTTGAGCTCGCTTTTTGTAATTGATGTAATACAAGTGATTTTTCTAAATTTGCAGCACGCTGTTTTAAATAAGCTAATTTTTGTTGTTTACAATAAATATCACCTATCAAACACTGCTTTGATAAAGTTGGAAGTTTTGGCAATTTGAGGGATTTCAGCTGTTTCGTTGTGTATTTTAAGACCTGGGTGCCCTGTAACCCGTTCGCTAGCTGTTTTTGAATCGTGGGAGATTCATTCAACAAATAAATCAAGTAATTAGCATCAATTTGTTCTGTTGGGATTAATTTGACATAATTCTGAGTATATAAAAACCCTTGATGCATATCACTAATACGGACGCTTTTACCCGAAATTAAACTAAAAATAACATCTCCTGCAGATAATAGGCTAGTAATAGGATCAAAGGTCCTTATTACTTTATTAGGGGAGATCGCTATATCAGCAAATTGAGCGTCAAGTTCAAGATTTGCTTGCGTATAATAGGTATAACTTGGTGCCTCTAAATCAGTTGTTTCAGAGATACGAAATTGTGGCTGACCACTATTTATTTTCACCAACTCACTCAAAAGCATAATAAACTGTGCCTTTTTAAAATTACATTGTGCACATATAATAACCATGAAAATTACAAATAGCAACCTTTTATTGTAATTTATTAAAATTACAAATAAAGCAGGAGTAAAAATATCTTATTTATGGATCCAAATCAAAAAAATATGATTTTTTACAAGACAAAATCACGAAAGATCGATAACATAGTATTGTTATACCTAATTTAGATTATTAACTTAAGAGGAAAACAAAATGGCAAAAATCGTTAAAGTACTTGGTCGTGAAATCATCGACTCACGTGGTAACCCAACTGTTGAAGCTGAAGTTCACTTAGAAGGCGGTTTCGTTGGTTTAGCTGCTGCGCCATCTGGTGCATCAACTGGTTCTCGTGAAGCATTAGAATTACGCGATGGTGACAAATCACGTTTCTTAGGCAAAGGCGTATTAAAAGCTGTTGAAGCCGTAAATGGTCCAATTGCTCAAGCAATTTTAGGTAAAGATGCAAGTAACCAAGCTGAAATCGACCAAATCATGATCGATTTAGATGGTACAGAAAACAAATCTAAATTTGGTGCAAACGCAATCTTAGCAGTATCTTTAGCAAACGCAAAAGCAGCTGCTGCATCAAAAGGCAAAGCACTTTATGAGTGGATCTCAATCCTTAACGGTACTGAAGGTCAATACTCTATGCCATTACCAATGATGAACATCATCAATGGTGGTGAGCACGCAGACAACAACGTTGATATTCAAGAATTTATGATTCAACCAGTTGGTGCAAAAACTTTACGTGAAGCATTACGTATCGGTGCTGAAGTCTTCCACAACCTTGCTAAAGTATTAAAAGGCAAAGGCTTAAGCACAGCAGTTGGTGACGAAGGTGGTTTCGCACCTAACTTAGAATCTAACGCAGCAGCACTTGCTTGTATCAAAGAAGCAGTTGAAAAAGCAGGTTATGTATTAGGTAAAGACGTAACTTTAGCTATGGACTGTGCATCTTCTGAGTTCTACAACAAAGAAAACGGTATGTACGAAATGAAAGGTGAAGGTAAATCATTCACTTCTCAAGAGTTCACTCACTACTTAGAAGGCTTATGCAAAGAATACCCAATCGTGTCTATCGAAGATGGTCAAGACGAATCTGACTGGGAAGGTTTCGCATACCAAACTAAAGTGTTAGGTAACAACGTTCAATTAGTGGGCGACGACTTATTCGTAACCAACACCAAAATCTTAAAAGAAGGTATCGAAAAAGGTATTGCGAACTCAATCTTAATCAAATTCAACCAAATTGGTTCATTAACTGAAACCTTAGCGGCAATCAAAATGGCGAAAGATGCTGGTTACACCGCTGTGATTTCACACCGTTCTGGTGAAACTGAAGATGCAACTATCGCTGATTTAGCGGTTGGTACAGCAGCAGGTCAAATCAAAACTGGTTCTATGAGCCGTTCTGACCGCATTGCGAAATACAACCAATTAATCCGTATCGAAGAAGCGTTAGGCGACAAAGCACCGTTCTTAGGTTTAAAAGCGGTTAAAGGTCAAGCGTAATCACGCTGTTTGAGTTAAAACTCATGAAAATAACACCGCACTTTTAGTTTAGAAAGTGCGGTGTTTTTTTATTCAGTTTCTACAAAATGAAAGGGATTGAAAATGCTCAATTTAGTTTTAGAAGATAAACATTTAATTGGTCAGGCAAAACATTTTGGTGCTCATTCAACGCATCATGAGAACTTGGTCGTCATGTTTGAAGATGATGGTGAAACCGGCTACTTTTATGCTATGGATTTGAACAACCAAGGACAACCCATCGTGGATGCTTTGTATGTATATGGTGTGGATAATATTGAAGGTAAACATGAACCCCGCCAATTCCAGATCTGTTGGTCAGAAGATGGTATGCAAGCTTTTCTATTGGTCAATGGCTATCCGCATGCTTCCTTTGATTTCCGTCGTTTAGTGGGGTACAACAGCAGTAAATTCCCTATGCCAGACATCAGTAGTATGTGGAGCCACGAAGAAATTAATGACAAATTAGTGGCTGAATGGTTGAAGGTATAAAACTCATAAAAAATAAACCGCACTTTTAAAGCGCGGTTTATTGTTATTAAGGGTTAAATCACATAATCAGTCTCAAAATCATTCATTTTTGTTTGTAACAAAAATTGTTTTGTCCGTTCTTGCTGTGGCGAAGCGAAGAAATCTCGTGCATTATTTTGCTCCACCACTTTTCCTCCATCCATAAAGACAATTTTATCTGCCACTTCACGAGCAAATTTCATTTCATGAGTAACAATAATCATTGTCCAACCTTCTTTGGCAAGCAAACGTAAAACTTGCAATACTTCACCAACTAATTCAGGATCCAAAGCGGAGGTCGGCTCATCTAATAAAATTAAATCAGGTTGAACAGCTAAAGCGCGAGCAATACCAACCCGTTGTTGCTGACCACCTGAAAGCTGTGATGGATAAAGGTTCACTTTATCAGCTAGACCTACTTTAGCTAACAATTCTAATGCTTGTTGCTTCGCTTGCTCTGCTGGTACTTTTTGCACAATCACAGGACCTTCCATCACGTTCTCAAGTGCGGTGCGATGAGGGAATAAATTATATTGCTGAAAAACCATGGATGAATGGCGACGCAAGGCTAACTCTGTGGCTTTAGGAATTTTTTGTGCGAAATCAATGGAAAGGCATCCGTCAGTAAAACGTAAGGTGCCAGCATCAGCTCTTTCCAATAAATTAAGGCAACGTAAAAAAGTGGTTTTCCCCGACCCTGAAGGCCCTAAAATAGCCACTACTTCCCCTTTTTGAATGCTTAAATCTACGCCTTTCAGTACTTCATTACCATTGAATTGCTTATGAATATTTTTAATTTCTAACATTGCTTACCTCTATAAGTGCTGAGAAAGACGTTTTTCTAAACCTTGTTGGAAAATCGCTAATACAAAACAAACAATCCAATAAATTAATGCGGCTTCACTATAAACCAAAATAAATTCATAAGATGACGCAGCCACATTCTGAGCAATTCGGAATAATTCTGTTACCAATACTAAAGAAGCCAAAGATGAATCTTTAATGGTACTAATAAAAGTATTAGCTAATGGTGGCACAGATACTCTCATTGCTTGCGGCATAATAGTACGAATAAAGGCTTGAGGATAATTCATCCCAATGGCATAAGACGCTTCCCATTGTCCTTTCGGAATAGATAAAATCGCCGCTCGCACTGTTTCCGAGGCATAAGCCCCAATATTAATCGAAAAAGCAATAATCGCTGTTGGGAAAGGATCTAAGGTAATTCCAACTTCTGGCAACCCATAGAAAATAATAAAAATTTGCACAAGCAATGGCGTGCCACGAATAATAGACACATACACTCGACAAATCCAGTGTAGCAATTTATGCAATAAGGATTGAGCAGGCGTCGTGCGAATAATGGCTACACCAACAGCAATCAATAACCCACAGAAAAATGAAATCACCGAAAGTGGAATTGTGCTCAGAATAGTTGCCTCTAACATAGGCCAAAACGAGCTGATCACTAGATCAGCTCGTTCTTCGGTCATAAAAGGCAAATTTGCGAAGAGGTTATTTAGTAATGTCATCACCAAACCATTTAATTGAAATTTGTTTTAATGTGCCATCTGCGTGTAATTCAGCGATCGCTTTATTTAATTTCTCCACAAGTGCTTCTTCACCTTTTAAGATTGCAAAACCTGATGGAATTTTTTCCTCGCCTTCTGCTGCAATTTTTAACCCAGCTTTAGGCATTTTTTGGAAATAATCTAATACCGCTAATTTATCATTTACTGTTGTGTCAGCTCGTTTTTGGCGGATTAATTCTAATGCTTGCGCTAAGCCATCTACTGTCACCAATTCAGCACCATTTGCTTTTGCTATTTTGGTGAAGTTGCTGGTTAAAGATTGTCCAGACTTTTTACCTTTTAAATCAGCAAAATGCTTTAAGCTTTCATCATCAGCACGCGTCACAATCACTGCATTAGAATAGTTATAAGGCGCAGTATAAATATATTTTTTCAAACGCTCAGGGCTTGGATTGGTTTGATTTGCAATTAAATCAAAACGTTGTGCATTCAATCCCGCATACATTGCGTCCCATTGTGTTTCTTTAAACTCAATTTTTAAATCAAGATGTTTTGCAACTGCTTCAATCACTTCCACATCAAAACCCGTTAATTTACCTGTTTCATCATGGAATGTGAAAGGTGCATAGGTACCTTCTGTACCCACTAATAATGTTTTTGTACTTTCTACACGATCTGCAATTGGTCCTGCATTCGCCTGTGTTGCGACGCCAAATGCTAAACCGGCTAATAATGCTGCTTTAATAAATTTCATTTTTCCCCCAATAACGTAGTGAATATGATTTGATTGTAAAAAATTTTTTGCTAATTTCACAATAACTATAAATTATTTCTCATAACTAACTGGAATAACAGTTATAAAAGTTGCTGCATACTAAAATTGACAACAAATCCACCAATGGTCAGCCATACATAAATCATTGCCCCAAGCACAAGAGGTTTCGCTCCCGCTTGCTTGATAGCACTAATATGTGTCGTTAACCCTAAGGCAGTCATTGCCGAAATTAACAACAGACTATCTAAATCTACAATAAATTTAACCGCACTTTGTGGTAACAAAGAAAATGAATTTAATACCGCGGTTAAAATAAATAAAAATGCAAACCAAGGAATATTGATTTTGCCTTGTGTTGCCTGATTATCCGTCTTAGATAATGCCCAAGATAAAATCAGTAAAAATGGCGCTAGCATCATCACTCTGATCATCTTTGAGATCACTGCAGTATCCGCAACAGCGGGACTAATATTGCCACCAGCGGCATAAACCTGAGCCACTTCATGCACACTTGAACCAATATAAATGCCAAATTGATGTGGTGTCAACCAATCTTGTAAATAGGGATAAGCTATCGGATAGAGAAACATGGAAATGGTGCCAAAAATGACCACCACTGCAACTGCAACAGACACTTGATGAGATTCTGCCTTGGTCACAGGTTCCATCGCCATTACCGCTGCTGCACCACAAATACTACATCCCCCTGCCGTTAGAAAGACAGTTTGTTTATCCATATTGAGATAACGAATGCCTAACCAAATAGCTAGCAAGAATGTGGAAGTCAACATAATGGCATCCGTTGCAATGGCATTCACACCTACACTACTAATATCCTGCAAGGTCAAACGAAAACCATAAAGAATAATACCTAAACGTAATAAGGTGCCTTTGGCAAACAAAACTCCTTGTTGGGTATAAGCCGAGATTTTAGAATAAAAGGTATTACCGATCAAAATACCTAATAAAATAGCGATAGTTAATGAACTCACTTTCATCTGCATAGCAAATTGAGAATGCGCGAGTAAATCTACCACAAAAGTCAGGAAAGCAATCCAGATTAATCCGATATAAAGTGTTTTATTTTTCATTATTTTTTCCTTGTGATAACAAGTGGTTGCTAGCATAAAATATTTCACCACAGAATTAAACTAATTCTTATAAAACTTACTAAAAAAGCACCGCGCTTTTATCGTCCTACGCATAAATAATCCCTGCATTTGATTGCACTTTAATCGCTTTTTAGGCAGAATATTGCCACTGTTTTAAGAGAAGAAAGGAAACTAATAATGACAAAACATTACGATTATTTAGCGATTGGTGGTGGTAGCGGTGGCATTGCGTCCATTAATCGTGCAGCAAGCTATGGCAAGAAATGTGCAATTGTAGAAGCGAAATATTTAGGTGGTACTTGCGTAAACGCAGGCTGTGTACCGAAAAAAGTGATGTGGTATGGCGCACAAATCGCTGAGGCAATTCATAGTTACGCACCAGACTATGGCTTTGATTTAGACGTAAAAAACTTTGACTACGCGAAGCTTGTTGAAAGCCGTCAAGCTTATATCAGCCGTATTCATACCTCTTATGGCAATGTATTAGGCAAAAATAACGTTGATGTACTCAATGGTTTTGCGCGCTTTGTTGATCAACATACCGTAGAAGTCAGCTATGCCGATGGTAAAAAAGAATTAGTGACTGCGGATCATATTTTAATTGCCACTGGTGGTCGTCCAAGCGTGCCTAATGTAAAAGGTGCTGAATATGGGATTACCTCTGACGGTGTATTTGAACTCAGTCAATTACCAAAACGTGCTGCTATTGTTGGTGCAGGCTATATTGCTGTTGAACTTGCAGGAGTGTTCAATAGTTTTGGTGTTGAAACCCATTTATTTGTTCGCCAACATGCGCCACTACGCAGTCAAGATCCATTAGTGGTTGACACCTTGTTAGAAGTTTTTGCTCAAGATGGTATCCAGTTACATACTCAAGCTATTCCACAAGAAGTCGTGAAAAATGCTGATGGTTCTTTAACCTTGAAATTAGCGGATGGCCGCTCTCAAGAAGTGGATTGCGTCATTTGGGCAATTGGTCGTGAGCCAGCCACAGATGTGATTAATTTAGAAGCTGTAGGTGTTGCAACTAATGAACGTGGTTTCATCAAAGTAGATAAATTCCAAAATACCAATGTGGAAGGCATTTATGCTGTTGGTGATATTATTGAAGGTGGAATTGAATTAACGCCTGTTGCTGTTGCTGCGGGTCGTCGTTTATCTGAACGTTTATTTAACAACAAACCGAACGAACATTTGGACTACAACCTTGTACCAACGGTTATTTTTAGCCATCCGCCGATTGGTACTGTTGGTTTAACAGAACCTAAAGCTATTGAGCAATATGGTGCAGAAAATGTGAAAGTCTATAAATCTTCTTTCACCCCAATGTATAGCGCTGTGACTCAACATCGCCAACCTTGTCGTATGAAGTTGGTTTGTGTGGGTAAAGAAGAAAAAATTGTCGGTTTACATGGCATTGGTTTCGGTGTCGATGAAATGATCCAAGGATTTGCGGTAGCAATCAAAATGGGCGCAACAAAAGCTGATTTTGATAATACCGTTGCTATTCACCCAACAGGTTCTGAAGAATTTGTAACTATGCGTTAAGGATATAAAAGTGCGGTGAAATTTACCGCACTTTTTCTACCTATGATTTATTTAATTATTGCACTTGCTATTTGGGCAAGCTCTTTAGTCGCTGGTAAATATGCCTTCACTATGCTTGATCCTGTGCTCACAGTTCAAGCGCGCTTGCTTATTATTTCTGTATGCATTTTTCCACTTTTTTTACGTCATTGGCGCAAAGTGGATAAATCACTGCGTTCGCAACTCTGGTGGCTTGGGTTTATTAACTACCCAGTGATCTTTTTATTACAATTTTTTGGACTGAAATATACTTCCGCCTCAAGCGCCATTACCATTATTGGCTTAGAGCCTATATTAATTGTCTTTATCGGCCATTTCTTTTTCAAAGATAAAGCCGGCTGGTATCATTGGTTATTCGGCATTCTCGCCTTTTCTGGCGTTGCAGTATTAATCGCTGGTGGAAGTGATGAAGGAGAAATCACCTTATTAGGTTGTACGTTGGTCTTGTTAGCTGGCATTAGCTTCTCCGCTTGTTTACGCTGGACACAAGCGATGATTAACCGAATTGGTGCGCAAAGCTATACCGTTATTTCCATTGTACTTGGCACCATCACTTGCTTGCCTTTTACTTTACTACTCACAGAAAACTGGCAAATTAACTGGAATAAAGAAGGCGTGATTTCTCTTCTCTATCTCGCGATATTTTGTAGCTGGATTGCATTTTGGTTATGGAATAAAGGATTGCATTACACAAAAGCCAATATGGCGGGATTATTAACCGCTCTCGAACCAATATTTGGGGTATTTGCAGCCATTATTTTGCTTAATGAGCAAGTCTCAACTCTCTCTTGGTTGGGGATTTGGATTATTGTGGGATCGATGGTTATCTCGAGCGTAATGCCAAGATTTACACAAAAAAGTGAATAACAAAAAGTGCGGTGAAATCACCGCACTTTATTATGGTTTTACTAAGCCTAATGCACCAATTTTCACACCAAGATTGCCCAATGCAACAGGATCTAAATATTCCGCTAAGAACTTAAATAATTCATTTACATCAGAAAAAGTGCGGTCAATTTTCACATCATTTTCAATTTTACGGGTAAATTCATAAACCACATTGTCGTTATCAATATGCGCTTCCAACGTAATATAAATGGTTTCAAAAAAATGGCTTTTCGCGCCTTCCTCACCCGGATCGCTAATTCGCACATTCCATGTATTGTTAAATAGTACTTCTGTTGTTACTGCCATATTTTATTTCCTTTTTAATGTAATCTATTGTTATTAAAGAAAAACCCGATCATAAAACCTCTATTAACAGAAATTTTATGATCGGGCTTTTCAAACCATTTTGCCGCATGCTTCGCTTTACGCTGATAGCTGCCTTTGCCTTTTAACTTTTTCTCAATCCGTTGACGGAATAATCGATCGCTCAATAACGCCTGAATTGCATTATCTCGAATAACCCCTCGATGATGCTGATAAGGGATTGCGCTTTGCATTTTATCTGCATCCGATAAAATGCCTTTTTTGTTTGCCATAATTTCCTCACTTATTTACAAATGGCGATTATTATATGTAATTCCTCAAGATTTTAACTTATAATCAACAAAAATACGATAGATGAGAAAAGGAAAATTTATGATTGAGATGCTAAAAAGTTGGTATATTCGCCGTTTTAGCGATCCACAAGCCATGGGATTAGCTGCTATTTTGCTGTTTGGCTTTATTGCAATTTATTTCTTTAGCGATCTCATTGCACCTCTTCTTGTTGCGGTGGTTTTAGCCTATTTGCTGGAAATTCCCATTAACTTTATTTCCAAAAAACTACGCGTTCCTCGTATTCTTTCAATTATTCTGGTTTTAGGTAGCTTCATTACTCTCGTGCTCGCGTTAACCTTCGGTTTACTACCTAATTTGATTAATCAAACCGTTAATTTATTAAGCGACCTTCCAATTATGTTTAATAAATTACATGAATGGTTAGCTCAACTCCCCGAGTCTTATCCCGAATTAATTGATTATCAAATGGTGGATAGTCTATTTAGTTCAACAAGAGAAAAAATCCTTTCTTTTGGTGAAAGTGCGGTCAAATTTTCATTAACTTCTATCGTGAACTTGGTGTCTATTGGCATTTATGCTTTTTTAGTACCATTGATGATGTTCTTTATGTTGAAAGATAAACGCGTACTGATTATTTCATTTATGCGTTTTTTACCTAAAAACCGTCGTTTAGCGACTACCGTATGGCAAGAAATGCAGCTGCAAATTGCCAATTATATTCGAGGTAAATTACTCGAAATTATTATTGTTACGTTGGTAACCTACATTATTTTCCTCGCCTTTGGCTTAAATTATCCGCTACTACTTTCTGTTGCGGTTGGCATATCCGTTTTAATTCCTTATGTGGGCGCAGTTATTGTGACCATCCCAGTTGCTTTAGTCGCCATTTTCCAATTTGGCGATCACTCCACTTTTTGGTACATCATGGTTGCTTTTGTGATTAGTCAGCTATTGGATGGAAATATTTTGGTTCCTTTCCTGTTCTCAGAAGTGGTTAACTTACATCCTCTCACCATTATTATTTCTGTACTCATTTTTGGAGGATTGTGGGGATTTTGGGGCGTTTTCTTCGCCATTCCACTGGCGACATTGGTGAAAGCCGTCGTGAATGCGTGGCCATCCAATGATGATATTATTATCAATAAGTAAAAAAATGGGCTGAATATTGTTCAGCCCATTTTCTTTATTATCAACCACCTTTATGTTCTAGGTATAATACCGTAGCCGCAACCCGCGAATGAACATTTAACTTCCGCAATAAGTTACGAATATGGACTTTTACTGTTTCTTCAGAAATAAATAATTTCCCCGCAATTTGCTTGTTAGACAAACCGGTGGCAATTAATTGCAATACATCCATTTCACGATCAGTCAATGAATAAATCGGATCTTGTGATGGATGGCGCTCTAACAGTAAATCTTTAATACTATCACTTAAAATAATTTCGCCTTGTGCAATCTGCTTAATTTGCGCTAATAAGGTATCTGGCTCGGTATCTTTCAATAAATAACCATCAGCCCCCGCATCAATTAAGGCAAAAATATCATTCTTGGCATCAGACACCGTTAAAATAACGATACGTGCATCAACACCTTCATTACGTAAAGCTTTCAAGGTATCCAATCCTGAAAGCCCTTTCATATTTAAATCTAAAATAATTAAATCAGGATCTGTCTGTAATGCAAGAGATACACCTTCATTGCCATTACTCGCCTCGCCTACAACTTCTAATCCAGCATCCAATTCAATAAGTTGTTTGATACCACGACGCATTAAAGGATGATCATCAATAATCACGATCTTGGTTTTATCTATCATACGCTGTCCTCGATCTGCCTAATATTAGGCTCTATTATAATCAATCTGATGATTTATGTCATTTGAGAAACACAATTAAAAGGTACGATCTTTCTGCCATCACGCTCATAAGCTAGTTGGTAAAACTGAGGATAATTAAAATCGCTCTGCACTATACCATAAGGATTATTTCCTTCACGATCAGCTTGATTATAAATGCGGTTAATTTCTTTCACTTTTTGTTCTTTATCACCATCACATTGGCGGTAAATTTCAATATGGTTATCTTCATCTAAAATATAGACATTGAAAGTGCCATTGGTGTTATCTTTAAAGAAAAACTGTAAGAAACCCTCGCTAGCAAAAGCATCGATTTCAACTGGATATTTTTGTTTTGTATAGGAGGTCACTTTTTGCTGAAAGTGCGGTGCTTTTTTCTCAAATTCTGCGGTATTCGCTAACTCATCCACATTCGCAATAGCAATATCAGGCATTTCATGCCAACTCATGCCTTTTTCTTCAAAGAAGAATTCCCAGTTGCGCCCTGCAATTCGTAATAAATTCTGTGTTTGAGGCAAGTTCTCTGTTTGGATACTAATGCATTTTTTGACTAAATTTGCCACTAAATCACGCAAAGCTGATTGGTAATGTTCACTATAACAAAATATTTCTAATGAACGAGGTGACACAGAACCGCGGTGAATCTTTTTAGAAAGCACTTTTAAAGCTAATAAAATGGCATTCGGGCCTTCAAAATGTAAGGTTCTGATTTCATTCCATAAATTACGGTAAACCAAATCAATACTGCCTACTAAGCTTTCTTCATTAGGACCAAAGCTAAATAAGTCCCCTTTCTGAATGTGATTTTTCGGCTTGATAATTTCACGAGTTGGATCGGTGACCAAGTTGACTAATATCGCTAAATGACGAATTTCACAAGGATGATGTAAATCTTCATTGCTTGCAGGAGGCACATGAACAGGAAAAAATTCTCCTAAATCCGTAATAAAAGAGGTTAATTTCTGCAAGGACACATGCTCACTTGAAATATACACTTTGGTTTGTTGGGTTAGTAAACCATTAAAGTAAGCCCAAGCCACTAATTTATGCAAATTAGGGTTGTATTCGACATAACGCTCCGAAGATAATGCTGATATGCTAGGAGCATGATTCAGCATATACCAACCAGGTTTCATTGCTGTACCTGTTTTGCTCACTTCAATAAATGTCAAATGCGGTTCAGCCAGATTTGTCGAAATCAACGGATTTAATAAAGACACTTTGCCCGGAATTTCTTCAAAAGCACTATATAGTTTGCGAGATAATATACTGATATCTTGTGGCATGATATTGTCATCAAGATTGTGCTGGCGCGCAAAGCCAATAAGCTTGCGATAGCTTTGCATTAATAAGTTGACTAAAATATGATGCGATTTTTTCGCACGTTTAATCTGCCAAAATGGTCGCTGGTTCAACTCATCAACAACATCCGCTTTCCAACCCCATTGTTTTGTTAAATCATCTAATAAATCAAAACGCCAACTCTTCGTCTTGCTGTACCACAAATCTTCAGTGGCTTTAATATAGAAACAGCGTCTTACAAAATCTAAACGTTCGAAATCTTTTAGATAAGTTAAATAAGCTGTTACCCGCTCAAGCATAGCTAAATAAGGATCAAAATGCTGGTCTTCGGTACGATCCGTCAATAAATGCTGTTTAAAATCAGACGAGATTAAATAGGTGTTTGGATATTCCCAAGAATAGGCTTCGAGCAATAAGATTTTGATTAAAGATTTATAAGGCGAATCTATGCCTTTATACAACTGCCACAAACTCGCACCAAAATATTCATTTTCCGAAAACTGACTTAATCCGCCAAAATCAACCCAATCTTGAGGATTAATCACCTTATTTAAAATTAAACGTTCGACTTCCGATTCATATTCTTTTTCATCTTCCACTAACAAATGCAGCCAAAGTAATGGTTTGCCCGCTAAACGTATTGCTGAACGATAGAATTCATCTAGTAACAACATATATTGCGCGGAACCACAATTTTCAGCAGTAAGTACATCAGAATAACGGAAACTACGGAAGCGATCTTGCTCAATCAAAAACAGATTCATATCGACTTCAAATTGCTTCGCCCATTCTTGCAATGCATTCATTTTTTCTTGTAGTTTTTCTCTTTCGTGATAATTAAGATCTTCACGATGACAGACCCAAATATCCAAATCAGAAGCGGAAGTTTGTGAAACAGATGCAATACTCCCCATCACATAGACACCATAAATTGCATCAAAAGTGCGGTGAGAAAATGCATTAATTTCGTGGAAAGAAAGATGAGAAAAAAATTGTTCAAGATATTGCTGTTGGTAATCGGATAAATTGAAGCCACAGATCCCCGTCGGGCTATCTTCTATATAGCCTGGCAAATCTGGGTGGTTTATATGCAATAATAAAGGAATTAATTTAAATACGTATTGAAACTCAGTTGAAGTCCCTGATAATGCTCTGATAATACGGAACTTTTCGAGATCCAATACTTGTTTTTTTGCAAATTCTAAGTCGTATTTCAAAAAGTACGCTCTACTGTTAGCAATAAATTTTGCTTACTCTAACATTTCACTTAAATGAAAGCAAATAACTAAATCAGGCAATAAAAAAGCCCTTTACTCAAGGTAAAGGGCTTCATTCATTTCGGATAAAATTTACTCTTCATCCACCATATTTAACATTTCCGCTAAGCTTGCTGTCGGATCTTCTGCAATAATATTAAATTCTGCTTCAATTTCCGCTTCATCATCCGCAGAGAATTTAACTTCCTCTACTTCTGGAGCTACAAAGCCAGCCTGACGGTTTTTGATACGGTTTTGATGATATGCAAAACCTGTACCAGCAGGGATTAAACGACCAACGATTACGTTCTCTTTTAAGCCACGTAATTCATCACGTTTACCCGCTACCGCTGCTTCAGTTAATACGCGAGTCGTTTCTTGGAACGATGCTGCAGAGATGAATGACTCTGTTGCAAGTGATGCTTTGGTAATACCAAGCAATTCACGTTCAAATTCAACTAACGGTTTGCCTTCTGCTTCACGTTTACGGTTCACAATCTTAATACGTGCAACTTCAACTTGCTCGCCTTCTAAGAACTCTGAATCGTAAGCATTGGTAATCACTGCTTTACGTAACATTTGGCGTACGATAACTTCGATGTGTTTATCGTTAATTTTTACCCCTTGTAAGCGGTAAACTTCTTGTACTTCATTAACGATATATTCAGTTACCGCATGAACTCCACGTAAACGTAAGATATCATGTGGTGTTTCTGCACCATCAGAAATCAAATCACCACGTTCTACCATCTCACCTTCGAATACGTTCAATTGACGCCATTTAGGAATCATTTCTTCGTATGCTTCACCACCATCAGTTGGGGTGATTAATAGACGACGTTTACCTTTGGTTTCTTTACCAAATGATACGATACCTGAAATCTCAGCTAAAATTGCAGGCTCTTTCGGTTTACGTGCTTCAAATAAGTCTGCTACGCGTGGAAGACCACCGGTAATATCTTTCGTACCCACAGATTCTTGCGGAATACGCGCTAAAGGATCACCAATATGAACTTCTGCATTATCATCTAATGTCACAATCGCTTTACCTGGTAAGAAGTATTGCGCTGCAACATCAGTACCTGGGATCAGAATATCATTACCCTGTGCATCAACTAATTTAATTGCAGGACGTAAGTCTTTACCTGCTGTTGCACGTTCACCCACATCCTGAACTAAAATTGAAGATAAACCTGTAAGCTCATCGGTTTGACGGCTGACACTTAAACCATCAATGATATCCACAAATTTAACAAAACCAGCTACTTCAGAAATAACAGGCATTGTATGTGGATCCCAATTTGCTACGGTTTCACCCGCTTCAACTTCAGCACCATCAGCTTTATTTAAAATTGCACCATAAGGTAATTTATAATGCTCTTTGGTACGACCAAATACATCAATTACTGTTAATTCTGTGTTACGTGAAGTTAATACTAATTTACCTTCGTTATTAGTAACGAATTTAGCATTAGCTAAACGCAATGTACCTGTATTACGTACTTGTACACTTGACTCTTTCGCTGCCGCAGACGCCGCACCACCGATATGGAACGTACGCATGGTTAACTGTGTACCTGGTTCACCGATAGATTGTGCTGCAATAACACCTACTGCTTCACCTTGGTTGATCAAGTGACCACGAGCAAGATCGCGACCATAACATTTCGCACAAACACCGAAATCAGTATTACAGGTTACAACTGAGCGAACTTTAATGCTATCAACAGAATTTTCGTCAATTAGATCACACAATTTCTCATCTAATAAAGTATTGCGTGGAATCAATACTTCTTCCGTACCTGGTTTTAAAATATCTTCTGCCGCCACACGACCTAATACAAGCTCGCGTAATGGTACTTTTTCATCACCACCTTCAATTAATGGTGACATTACGATACCTTCATGTGTACCACAGTCTTCTTCTGTAATTACTAAATCCTGTGCTACATCCACTAAACGACGAGTTAAGTAACCTGAGTTCGCTGTTTTTAATGCGGTATCCGCCAAACCTTTACGCGCACCATGGGTTGAAATAAAGTATTGAAGAACGTTCAAGCCTTCGCGGAAGTTTGCTGTAATTGGTGTTTCGATGATTGAGCCATCTGGACGCGCCATCAAACCACGCATACCTGCTAACTGACGAATCTGCGCGGCAGAACCACGCGCACCTGAGTCCGCCATCATAAAGATGCTGTTAAATGAAGCTTGTTTTTCTGGATTTCCTTCGCGGTTGATTACTTCTTCCGTAGAAAGATTCTCCATCATCACTTTTGCAACACGTTCATTCGCAGCTGCCCAAATATCGATTACTTTATTATAGCGTTCACCCGCAGTCACTAAACCTGATTGGAATTGCTCTTGGATCTCTGCAACTTCTTCTTCCGCAGCAGAAATGATTTCATATTTCTTCGCTGGAATTTCCATATCATCAATACCAACAGATGAACCAGAACGAGCCGCATAAGCAAAACCTGTATACATAATTTGGTCAGCGAACATAACGCTTGGTTTCATACCAAGGCGACGATAGCTTTCATTGATTAATTTTGAAATCGCTTTTTTGCCTAAAGTTTGGTTAAACAACTTAAATGGCATACCTTTTGGTGCGATCATCCATAAAATCGCACGACCAATTGTAGTATCCACTAAATTAGTTTTTGGCTCAAATTCGCCTGCTTCATTCTTCACATATTCAGTGATACGCACTTTCACGCGGGAATGTAACTCAGCTTGACCTGTACGATAAGCTTTTTCTGCTTCACGTGGATCTTGCAACAACATGCCTTCGCCTTTACCGTTCACTTTATCACGCGTCATATAGTAAAGACCTAATACAACGTCTTGTGATGGAACGATAATAGGATCACCACTTGCAGGTGATAAAATGTTGTTAGTTGACATCATTAAAGCACGCGCTTCTAGCTGCGCTTCTAATGTCAATGGTACGTGTACCGCCATTTGGTCACCGTCGAAGTCCGCGTTGAACGCCGCACACACAAGTGGATGTAACTGAATTGCTTTACCTTCGATCAAAATTGGTTCAAATGCTTGAATACCTAAACGGTGAAGTGTTGGAGCGCGGTTTAATAAAATCGGATGCTCACGAATCACTTCTGCCAAAATATCCCATACGATTGCATCTTCACGCTCAACCATTTTCTTCGCCGCTTTAATAGTTGAAGCATGACCACGACTTTCTAATTTCGCATAGATAAATGGACGGAATAATTCCAATGCCATTTTTTTCGGTAAACCACATTGATGTAAATGTAAGTATGGACCAACGGTGATTACAGAACGACCTGAATAGTCAACACGTTTACCTAATAGGTTTTGACGGAAACGACCTTGTTTACCTTTGATCATATCCGCAAGTGATTTTAATGGACGACGGTTAGAGCCGGTAATCGCACGACCACGACGACCATTATCTAATAACGCATCCACAGATTCTTGTAACATACGTTTTTCGTTACGCACAATAATATCTGGCGCAATTAAGTCTAAAAGACGTTTTAAACGGTTGTTACGATTAATCACACGACGATATAAATCATTCAAATCTGAAGTCGCAAAACGACCACCATCAAGTGGCACTAATGGACGTAAATCTGGTGGTAATACAGGTAAAACTGTCATTACCATCCATTCTGGTTTATTACCAGACTGAATGAATGCTTCTAATAATTTCAAGCGTTTAGTGATTTTCTTACGTTTCGTTTCAGAATTGGTTTCTTGTAATTCTTCACGTAACACTTCACATTCATGCTCTAAATCCATATTGCGTAAAATGGCTTGGATTGCTTCCGCACCCATTTTTGCATCGAATTCATCTGCCCAACGCTCTTCTGCATCTAAATATTGTTCTTCCGTTAATAGCTGACCTTTTTCTAAATCAGTCATACCCGGCTCAATCACAATATAAGATTCAAAATATAATACACGCTCAATATCACGTAATGGCATATCTAATAATAAGCCGATACGGGATGGAAGTGATTTTAAGAACCAAATATGCGCAACTGGTGAAGCTAATTCAATATGCCCCATACGTTCACGACGCACTTTGGTTTGTGTCACTTCAACGCCACATTTTTCACAGATAACACCGCGGTGTTTTAAACGTTTATATTTACCACATAAACATTCGTAATCTTTTACTGGTCCAAAAATACGCGCACAGAAAAGACCATCACGTTCTGGTTTAAACGTACGGTAGTTGATTGTTTCCGGTTTTTTCACTTCACCAAATGACCATGAACGAATCATGTCTGGTGAGGCTAAACCAATTTTAATCACATCAAAATCTTCAGCAGTTTTTGATTGCGCTTTGAGAAATTTAACTAAATCTTTCACAGATTTGCTCCTGTCGGAGTTAAACTTATTCAAAGTGCGGTTGAAAAAATCTCAATTTTTACACCGCACTTTGCACGGATAAACTTTGTTTTTGAGCCTAACCCAAAAGCGCTAAGCTCAAATTACACATCATAAACAAGCTCAGTGAATTACTCTTCATCCAAGTCAATGTTTAGACCAAGTGAACGAATCTCTTTCATAATTACATTGAAAGATTCTGGTGTACCTGGATCCATTTGTTGGTTGCCACTCACGATGTTTTTATACATCTTCGTACGACCATTCACGTCATCAGATTTCACCGTTAACATTTCTTGTAAGGTATAAGCAGCACCATAAGCTTCAAGTGCCCACACCTCCATCTCACCGAAACGTTGACCACCGAACTGTGCTTTACCACCTAATGGTTGTTGTGTTACTAAGCTGTAAGAACCTGTTGAACGCGCGTGCATTTTATCATCAACTAAGTGGTTCAATTTGAGCATATACATGTAACCTACAGTTACTGGACGCTCAAATTTTTCACCCGTACGACCATCATACAGGGTAATTTGACCAGAAGTTGGCAAACCACCTAATTGAAGTAACTCTTTGATTTCTTTCTCTGCTGCACCATCAAATACAGGGGTTGCAACAGGTAGACCTTTACGCAAGTTCTCTGCCAAACGCATCACTTCTTCATCAGTGAAAGTGCTTAGATCCACAGTTTGTGAGCCATGACCTAAATCGTAGGCTTTTTGGATATAACCACGCAATTTCTCAACATCTTGTTTTTGTTTGATCATTGCATTGATTTGATCACCAATACCGCGTGCCGCTAAACCTAAGTGTGTTTCTAAGATCTGACCAATATTCATACGAGAAGGAACACCCAATGGGTTCAATACGATCTCAACTGGTTGACCATTTTCATCGTATGGCATATCTTCAACTGGGTTAATTTTCGAGATAACCCCTTTGTTACCATGACGACCCGCCATTTTATCACCAGGTTGAATTTGGCGTTTAACAGCAAGATACACTTTAACTACTTTCAATACGCCTGGTGCTAAATCATCCCCTTGGATAATCTTGCCACGTTGAACTTCTAATTTCAGTTCAAAGTCTTTGCGTAATTCTTCGTATTGTTCAGCAAGTTGCTCTAATTGATTTTGTTTAGCTTCATCACTTAATGTTTGTTCTAACCATTGAGTGCGGTCTAATTTATCTAATTCTTTCTCACCGATGCCACCTTCAATTAAGAGGTTGCGTACACGAGAGAATAAACCGGCTTCAAGAATTTCAAGCTCTTCAACAAGATCTTTTTTCGCTTCTTTAAGCTGCATTTCTTCGATTTCAAGTGCACGTTTGTCTTTTTCTACACCATCACGCGTAAAGACTTGAACATCGATAACTGTACCAGAAGTCCCATTAGGTACACGTAAAGAAGAATCTTTCACATCAGACGCTTTTTCACCAAAGATAGCACGAAGTAATTTTTCTTCTGGAGTTAATTGTGTTTCACCTTTAGGTGTCACTTTACCCACAAGAATATCGCCACCTTTGACTTCAGCACCGACATAAACAATACCAGATTCGTCTAATTTACTTAATGCCGCTTCACCTACGTTTGGAATATCTGCAGTAATTTCTTCTGCACCTAATTTGGTATCACGTGCAACACAAGATAATTCTTGGATATGAATTGTAGTGAAACGATCTTGTTGTACAACACGCTCAGACACTAACATTGAGTCTTCGAAGTTATAACCATTCCAAGGCATGAACGCCACGCGAATGTTTTGACCTAATGCTAATTCACCTAAATCTGTTGATGGACCATCTGCTAAGATTTCGCCACGCCCCACTGGTTCACCTAAATTCACACAAGGAATTTGGTTGATACAAGTATTTTGGTTTGAACGGGTATATTTGATTAAATTATAAATATCAATGCCCGCTTCGCCTGGGATAGTTTCATCTTCGTTGACTTTCACAACAATACGTGAAGCATCTACATATTGAATTGTACCACCACGTTTAGCAACAACAGCTACACCGGAGTCAAGTGCGATAGGTTTTTCCATACCTGTACCGACTAACGGTTTATCCGCACGTAATGTTGGTACGGCTTGACGTTGCATGTTCGCGCCCATTAAGGCACGGTTCGCATCATCATGCTCAAGGAACGGAATTAACGCTGCAGCAACAGAAACAACTTGCTGTGTTGAAACGTCCATATAATGAATTTCATCTGGACGATATAAACCAGACTCACCATGCTCACCACGACAGGTTACAAAAGCATCAGTAAAACGGAAATCTTCATCTAAGTTTGAGTTCGCCTGCGCAATCACATATTTGCCTTCTTCAATTGCTGACAAATATTCGATTTCTTCTGTTACTTGACCATTGATTACTTTACGGTATGGTGTTTCTAAGAAACCATAGTCGTTGGTACGAGCATATACAGAAAGCGAGTTAATCAAACCGATATTTGGACCTTCAGGAGTTTCGATTGGACAAACACGACCATAGTGAGTGGTATGTACGTCACGCACTTCGAAGCCTGCTCGTTCACGCGTTAAACCACCTGGACCTAATGCAGAAATACGACGTTTATGTGTCACTTCTGAAAGTGGGTTATTTTGGTCCATAAATTGAGATAATTGAGATGAACCAAAGAATTCTTTCACTGCTGCAGAAATTGGTTTCGCATTGATTAAATCTTGTGGCGTAACATTATCTAAATCGCCTAAAGATAAACGTTCACGAACAGCACGCTCAACACGAACTAAACCAATACGGAATTGGTTCTCAGCCATTTCACCAACAGAACGGATACGACGGTTACCTAAGTGGTCAATATCGTCTACTTCACCACGACCATTACGAATGTCGATAAGTTTTTTCATCACATTCACAATGTCTTCTTTGCTTAATACACCGCTACCCGCTTCTTCTTCAATGCCTAAGGAACGATTGAATTTCATGCGACCAACTGCAGAAAGATCATAACGTTCAGTTGAGAAGAATAAGTTATCAAATAAACCTTCCGCTGCTTCTTTTGTTGGTGGTTCACCTGGACGCATCATACGGTAGATTTCAACTAATGCACTTAAGCGATCATAAGATGGATCTACACGTAATGTTTCAGACATATAAGGACCGAAATCTAAATCGTTAGTGAATAGCGTTTCGATCTTGTTGTAACCTGCTTGTACTAATTTTGCTAATAATTCTAAGGTTAATTCCGTATTCGCAGGACAAACTAACTCGCCAGTTTCCAAATCAACATAATCTTTCGCGACAACTTTACCCACAATATATTCAGTAGGAACAGTAACTAAAGTCACATTATCTTTTTCTAATGCGCGAATATGGCGAGCTGTAATACGACGACCGCGTTCAACATACACTTTACCATTTGCTTCAATATCAAATGTCGCAGTTTCACCACGTAAACGTTCAGGAACAAGTTCCATTAATAGCTTATTGTCCTGAACTTCATAGCTGATTTTCTCAAAGAATAAATCTAAAATTTCTTCTGTTGTATAGCCTAAAGCTCGTAAAATAATGGTTGCTGGTAATTTACGGCGACGGTCAATACGTGCAAATAAATTATCTTTCGGATCAAATTCAAAATCTAACCAAGAACCACGATAAGGAATAATTCTTGCGTTATATAATACTTTACCTGAAGAGTGAGTTTTACCCTTATCACTATCAAAGAACACGCCTGGACTGCGGTGTAATTGGGATACGATAACACGCTCAGTACCATTAATAACGAAAGTACCATTTTCAGTCATTAATGGGATTTCGCCCATATACACATCTTGTTCTTTAATATCTTTAATTGTGCCTGGCGCCGCATCTTTATCGTAGCTAACTAAACGTAAATTTACACGTAATGGCGCAGCATAAGTTGTACCACGAATTTGACATTCACGAACATCAAATACAGGCTCGCCTAATTTATAGCTGACATATTGTAATTCAGTGCTGCCATTATTGCTTACGATAGGGAAAACAGAACGGAACGCAGCTTCCAAGCCTTGTTGACCTTCTGGATCTCTTTGAATGAATTTATCAAAGGAGTCTAATTGAATAGTTAATAAATAAGGTACATTTAAAACTTGCGGACGTTTGCCGAAGTTTTTACGAATACGCTTTTTCTCGGTATAGGAGTAAACCATTGGGGTTCCTCTGTAATTTCTTAGTGTGGCCGTTTACAATGAATAAAAGTGCGGTGAAAAAAATAACACTTTTTTATTGAATCATTGCAATATTTTTGAACCCGTTCACTAGATACCGCACTCTGAACCTTACTTCTGATGAGCGGATTACCATTAAGCTAACAGCTTGATTTAACTTAATTTATCGGTAATTAAACGGTGAATTTTTTTGTGCATATTATTAGGCACAAAATGGCTGACGGAGATCCGCCAGCCACTTTATCCAGAATTCACTGGACCCGAAGAGGGAAAGTATCAATCAAAATTATTTGATTTCTACTTTAGCGCCTGCTTCTTCTAATTCTTTCTTAAGTGCTTCAGCTTCTGCTTTAGAGATGCCTTCTTTTAATGCTGCTGGTGCAGATTCAACTAAGTCTTTAGCTTCTTTTAAGCCTAAACCAGTTGCACCACGTACTGCTTTGATTACAGCAACTTTGTTTGCACCTGCTTCAGCAAGAACTACATCGAATTCAGTTTTTTCTTCTGCCGCTGCTGCTGCACCTGCTGCTGGCGCCGCTGCTGCTACTGCTGCTGCTGAAACACCGAATTTTTCTTCCATCGCTGCGATTAATTCAACGATTTCTGATACTGATTTTGAAGCAATCGCTTCGATTAGTTGTTCGTTAGTTAATGACATAACAATCAATTCCTAAAGTAAATAAGTTTGTAAACGATTTAAGAAAGGCTATAAAAATTAAGCCGCTTCTTGTAATTTGTCGCGTAATGCTGCAAAAGTGCGAACAAGTTTGCCTGCCGCAGCTTCTTTCATTGTACCCATTAAACGTGCAATCGCTTCTTCGTAAGTTGGTAATGTTGCCAAGAAGTTAACATCTTGGATTTTACCTTCAAAGGCTGCACCTTTAAGTTCGAACTCTTTGTTTGCTTTTGCGAACTCGCTGAACAAACGTGCTGCTGCACCTGGGTGTTCATTAGAGAATGCAATAAGAGTTGGACCTGTAAACGCATCTTTCAAGCACTCGAAATCTGTGCCTTCTACTGCGCGACGTAATAATGTATTACGAACAACACGCATTGAAACGCCAGCTTCGCGAGCTGATTTGCGTAATTCAGTCATTTTCTCAACTGTTACACCACGAGAATCCGCGATAACAGCTGAAAGGGCACCTTTGGCTGCTTCATTTACTTCAGCAACAATTGCTTGTTTATCTTGAAGATTTAATGCCATTGGCTTTTAGCTCCTGAATACACTCCGATAACTCGGAATTAAATTACCTAATATAAACAACATATTAGGACGACTTCGGTGTACAGAAGCAGAAAATTCTTTTTCTGTTCACCATCTACGTAGGCAATTAAGAAAACTCAGTTAAATTTAACCGCGTTTTCTCCTACGGTCTTCGACGGGGCTTGATGAGGCAAGCACCATCAGTTTTATGGATATACCATAAATTAAGGCTCGAAATTATAGTAAAGAAAAATCCTCTTGTAAAGTAATATTCAATATTAACTGCAAAAACTTACTTGGTATAACGTAAAATATAATGCGTAGGAATCCCTACTGAATCAGAATCTAGAGGTGGACCATTAAGATAGATATTCAAATATCCCCCCGCATCTACAGCTTCAAGAATAGTTCTTACATCTCCGTCCTTAAACACTAATTCCCTTCCTGGTAATAATTGTGTTCTTAGAGAATTTGTATTAGGCACGAAAAAACCAGCCCTCCCCCTAGCTACTCCATTCTTCCAATTTATATCTGTTAAAAAGAAATTATTATTTGTATTTCCGATAACTAATTGTTCAAACCAAACTTGAGGATTATCAGATCTTGTCACAATAGCCCTATGAACATAATGTAAATCAATAAAAGGTTCAGTTTGTTGAATATGAACTGAACCACAGGCGTTCAAATCTTTCATCAAAGATAATGACTTGTCTAACCTACTCCCCTCAATAATCCCTCGACCCCATAAAAGATTTAGGTATCCTCTAACCTTACTATTTGAATGTAATACTGAGCATTCTAGAGCTATCGAATGTTTCACAGCCTGTACTAATAATTTATTTTTGTAATGTATTTCACTCCATACTGAATACCTATTCAAATCCGTACGATAACTTGAATATCCTTGGATACTCGCAGCACAAACAAGAATACCAAATAGCAATTTGATAAAATGCTCTGCTCTAGCAAAAGAAATAGCTAATATCATTGCTAATACAAACAAGGCTTTTAATCTATCAAATGAAAATTGAGTTGCATGCTGCAACATAATAATATTCTCAAGGAGAGGGATTAGCGCAGCCAAAAACAAAAAAGAGATTTTTTGATAAGCTGATTTTGTTTCATTCTTATTATAAGACAAGAGATTAAATGAGCTATATAAAAAAGCTAGCAATAAAGGCTTTAATTGTAGGTTCTACTCCAACTGCAAAGCTATAATGAGCAATTGTTAAAAAACCAGCCATCAACGTTGTAATTAATAATTTGATTGCCAATTTTCTATTTTCACAATTTAGTGCTTTACCAAACCAAAAGAGCAAGATCAAACCAAGACTAAAAATATACCCTGTCCACTCAGTAAGTGCCCCAATCCCAACAAAAACAATTAAGAGCTTTTCATATATAGAACTCTTTTTATCATCCGAGGCTGTTAAATATAAGAAAAGAAAATACAATCCCAAAATAAAAATAAGTTGATAAAAACTATGAACCCAATATATAACCCCATGGGATTGCAAGACTTCTTTGCTGAAAATAGAGATGATACAACCAATAATCGCTCCGCCTATGGCTTGACTATTTTTATAACCTAATACTATTAGACTACGAAATAGAAGTAAATATAATACGACTGACACAAATGCACCAATCGCAAAATTCAAATAGGCAAGGTTTTTCTCCGTAGGTTCAATAGAGAAAAAAGAAAAGATAGCATACGGTGCAAGAAAACCTGGAGATGTAAAACTAGTATAAATATAATCACCTTTTTCTGTAGGAACAGTCGCTCCCCAAGCTATGTGCTTATCTCTCTCCTTTCCCAAACTGACCGTAGGTAAAAAATAATGGTGATCTGCTGTATTTTTTTGTAAAGCTTGAACAGTCAAGAGGGTATGATAAGTTGCCTCTATATTTGCGGAGCCTACTACATTGTTAAAATCATTTTTTCTTAAAATAAAAGAAAAAATGAGCAAAAGCATTACTATCAATAACCCTATTATTTTTACAAATCTGGTGTTTTTATAATGCAAAAAAGCCCATTATTCATCCTATTTAACGTTATATAGGCCTAAACACGCCTTAAATAGAACTATCAACACAGATAAATTACCTCTAAATGAGCTGATTTTTGTTGGTACTTCACCCTCAGGATAAATTCTTGATGTTGGTAGTTCTATACATTTGTAGCCTAGCTTAGGTACTATATAAGATAGATAAGCTAATAATTCATAAGACACAAAAATATCTCTGAATGGTGATACTTTTTCATCTAATAACATTTTAGCACTATAAGCTCTAAAGCCTTGTGTTGTATCAGTCCATTTAAATCCTGAGGCTAAACTTAGTAAAGGTGCATGAATACAACGGATAGCAAAATCTCTTGATTTTGGCGTATTAACCGCAATGCCTCCAGATAAATAACGAGAAGCTTGAACAAAATCAATACCATCTTCCAACGAATCTACAAATTGAGAAATAGCCGCAGGATCATCTTTATCATTGCCGTCAATAGTAATAATACCTAAATATCCCTGTTTTAATGCAAAAGAATAAGCACAACGTAATTGAGCACTTAATTTTCCAGCCCCAGTTTTTAATAGCAGGGCTTTCACATTTAAATCTTGCAATCGGGTTATTTCTAAAGAATCATCCGTACTACCACCATCAATAATAATAATATCCGCAATGTTTGAGATATTATTTGCTTTCATTTTGTCAAGCAGATTAATAATCCGCATTCCTTCATTGATGACGGGGATAACAACACAATATTTTTTTATTTTCCCTAGCCAAAATAATTCATCATATGTTGGTATTTGCCATTTGTTGATATTTTCCATTTTAATCACCTTAATTTATTTTTGATGCAATTAGAATTACACCTAATATAATGAATACAATTCCTAATAATGTTGTCCAATAAAATTGCTCTTTAAAAAACAACATAGAGGCTAATGCAACCGTCGCAATAGCACCTGATGTCAACACAGGATGTGCAATATTTAATGGAAAACGGGCTAATGCCATTACATATAATAAGAATGCGAGTCCATAACAAAACAATCCTAACCAAAAAGGGATATTTGTTAATGCTTCCCAAGGTTCATTTAAAGATGGAAATTTTCGAGGTGGGATAACAGCAATTTTAATTAAAATACTCGCAGCGGCATTACTTAAAACACCGAGTAATAATATGATCCAGTTCATTATTGATAACTCTCAGCAACACATTTTAATGCCTGTTCAATACGCTCTAAATTAGATCTAACATTATTTGAACGCATTTCAATTGTTAATACTTGATTTGGAATATAGGCTGATATTGCTTTCGCATATTCACGATGATTAATTTTAGAACTGCCAATAATATCTAATTCTGGCTCACTAATATGAATATGTCCAATATAGGAGGAAGTAGATTTTAATACTTGCTCAATATCTTCTTGATTGATAGTTACCGCCCCTAAATCAAGTTGCATTTTAATTGCTGGGTGCTCAACCATTTTCACAATATCCAGTGTTTCTAAACTATTGGTCATAAAATTGGCACCATAACAGACAGGGTTTGGCTCCAAACAAATAATACATTGATTTTTCTCAGCTATATCCCCTAGGCGATTAAAAAACACCTTTGAAATTGACCGCACTTTCTCATCAGAGAATCCTGTTATATCTCGGTTTTTAGGAGAACCAAATACCAATTTATTTGCTCCTAATAATCTGCCAATACGGCAAACATTATTTAAATGATCAAGCATTTTTGTTTGAATTTCATCAGATGCAAAAATATTCAATCCCTTTGTACCGAACAATAAAGCTTGCATTCCTATCAACTCAAAACCGTTTTTATTCCAGAAATCTTTGATGCGTAAGATATCTTCCTCAGAAACTGAACTAAAATCAGAAAAATATTTACTTGGAGCGATATCAATTTTATTTATTTGATATTGATTAAGCAAATCTATTACTTGAGAATCCTCACTAACTTCCCAAGCAATATTAGAAATGGAAATGTTATTCATTCTGCTAACCTATTTAACTACCTTGTATTTTCTGATTGAGCATAAGCTCGAATTGCTAATAATGTTTCTTTTTTAGAGTATTGGTATTTTTCCGCACCATAAAGGACAGCAAATTTGCTCTGCATATCATATTTTGCAGGCGGGTTTATTAATGATTGTTCAAATTTAAATCCAAATCCATTCTTTGCAACTTCTTCTACTGAAATCGGTTCTGACGTTAAATGGATTAAGTGAAGTTTATTCTCCAATGCAACCTGAATATCAGACCATAAATTTACCATTGGATAAAACTGAAAAATACCACGACTATCAATCATATTTAGATTGTTATTATTTAGAAAATCAAAAATAATATTTTTCTTTAAGCCAGGACCTACAAGCCCAGGCAAGCGAACAATAAGATAATTCTCAAAATGTGATTCAACAAACTTTTCTAAATAACGACGATGTAAGCCATAAGGCTGTAAATTTTCTTCATTAATTGCAGTGTCCTCATCCACATCAATCGGATCTTTAAATACATCTACCGTGCTAATTAAAATAAATGTATTACATTTAATTGTTTTTAAATGTTCAATTAACCCATTAATTATTTTTAAATCATTGTCTGGCTCTTTATTCGCTAACCATTTTTGTGCTGGTGCGGCAGAACAAACGACAAGTTCAAATTCTTGATTATCTATTTCTGCAATATTTTTAGAATTAAATAAACATTCAAATTTTTTTTGTTTTAGGATTGTATTTCCAACAAATCCTGTATAACCAATAAGTGCATTCATATATTTACCTTACGATTTTTACTTTATTAGGGTAACCTGTTAAATGAGGGTTTAACTTAGTTCCATTTACATAAATATTAATATAATTTTTGCTATATTTTAGGTGAGTGACCATTCTTTCCTCATCATCATTAAATTTTAAAACAGTATTGACTTTTATAGCATTTCTTACATCAAAAGTATTTTTTATAAAAAATGCGTTATCAACTCTATGGACTGATTTTTCCCAATTGGAATCACTTAAATCAATCAGTTCTATTTCAGGAATAAGTAAGAATTTTGATATATTTATATCTCTATCCCAATATATCAGCCCCCCCTTATACTGTGCATACTGCCCTGTTTTAATGGATTTTATAGGATAAAATGGAAGATCTTTAACTGCAATACAAACGTTATTTTTTAAAAAAATCGTTTGTGAAAATAATGATTTTAACAATGGATCTGCTTTTATTTTTTCAGCTTGATACCAATTAAAATCAAAGTTATTAAATGTTGCTCCACGCTTTATCTGCATTTTATCAAGATAAGTATTATCTACTGGAGATATATGTAAAAAAAACCTATCCTCGATATTCGAATCACAGGTTCTAGAAACATAAAGTAATTTGTTTTCTGATATATAAATATCCAAATCCCTTTCTGGAACAGATACTAAATGAGTAGATTGAGTAATTAAGTCTTTTTTAAAATTATACAATTTATAGATATATACTGGTATTGCGAATAATAAAATCGATACTATAATAGTAATGAAGAGCTTTGGTCTTTTCTGAACAAATCCCCAATAAAACTGAAAAGAATATCCTATATAAGCAGAAACAAGCAATAAAAATGGAACATACCAAAGTAAGTAGTTTATATGATGATGAATATGAGAATGACCTTTCGCTAGAATATACCAAGACAATGGTGCAAGTAAGGATAACCACAAACTAGCAAGAAAAGCATAATTATTTTTTTTCAGCGGATGAGTTCTCATTAATACTACATTTAATAAAGAAATTATCAGCACACCTAAAATAATACTTCCCGCACTAACCCCAAAAACTAGCTGTTTCTTAATATAAAGAACTAACACTGAAAAAAGATCGGTTTTTAATGAATATGCCAATGTCGCATTATAAGTAAAATCATCAGGATTACCATGTGTCCTTTTCAAAATAATACTCATAAGAACTGCTTTCGCATTTTTAAATCCACCAGAATAATACATTAACTGAGTAAAATGAATTGCTAATGCAAATAAAAAACCAATAACACCAGCAAATGAAATCTTTAAAGAACGACTAATAAATTCATTTAATCTTAGACTGTTCTTAATAGAGAAAAAAACTAAAGGAATTAACATTGTAATCAGTATTGTGGAGATATATTCATACCCAGCTAAGCATTTAATAAACACTGCTAAAAAAGTAAAACCACATACTGTGTATGTATTCCATTTTCCTGTTTTATCTTCTCTTACAGAAAAATAGGCAGTAACTATGCAAGGTAAATAGATTAAAAATAACATCCAATAAAGATTATTGGCAAAAACAATTAACCAGCCTGAAAAGATCATTGTAACTAGGTAGGTTAAAGATGAAATTATTCCGAAATACTGGTAAAAAAAGAGAGCAATTATAGAAAATAATAAGGCAGATAAAATTGAAGTAAATAGTTTATTATAAAATAACCTAAGTTCAGGGGATTCTACACCTAATTTTTGTTGAGTCTGATCAAGTAACGAATAGAAAATACCTTGTAAGCCAAAACTAGAGGAATAAACCCCATATTTTCCATTTATTGGAATGTTGTATGGTGCGTTATCAATATAGCCAATATTTTTCGGTCCTTCAGTATAATTCCCCATAAATCCCATATGAGAAAAAAGCCCATTTCTTTCAGATTCTAATATCTTAGAGATAACCAACGCTTCTGAGTCCCGTTGATGATAATTAAACCAATCTCTGGATACAGTCTTAAAGAAGTTAAATTGAAAAACCAATACAAATAAAATAAAAGAGGCTAAAAATAAAACGTATTTTCTATTAAAACTCATTCTCTAATCTCTCAAAAATATCATAAATATTATCAATTTTTCCGCCTAACACTGAATATAAACCTGGTAAAGCAACACTTTTTTCAAATAGAATAGGACGACCGTCATCTCCTTCATTTTTTACTAGAACAGTTTTTATTTCAAATAAGGAATCCTTGTAAACAGCATCGCAAATTGATGGAATATAACGTTCAACATCTCTTACCATTCGATCGACTCTAGTTTGTTTATCGTATTTGTCTAATTCTTGATAAACTTCCTTTCCCAATTCATCAGTCCAGCTAAAATGCGGAGTGTAACGAACGTGTGATAAACTATGTAAATTCCTAGCAGGAAAAGGCATAGCTGAAAAAAATGGCCCATCCATCACAGTAATTCCAATATTCTTTAATGAAGTAGGCATTTCCATTAAAGCCATTTCTGTAATTTCGTGCTTCAGTTTTGTTTGTAAGCCTGTTTGAGAAAAATCACCCCCGTATTGATTTAGTCCGCTATAAGTACAATTAAATACATATTTAGCCACTATCTTTTCGCATTGACCTAATTGGTTTTCCATCACCACCTCAAGTCCATTGGCTTGCTTATTAATTTCTTTCACTTTATGCTTATACATAACAGAAATGGGTTCAGCAGCCAAAGACTCTAAAGCCCACTGTTCTAAAATAGTGGAGTCAAAAGCATATTCTTTAACTAAAAAGCTCTCTTCAATTAAACGAGTATTAAAAAGTGCGGTAACTTTTTGGTCTGTTTTTTCAATCTCTGCACCAATTTCTTTACAAAATTTATAAAATTGTTTTGCAGTCACTTTGGAATTTTGGCGAGCAATAGCATAAATTTTAGTAAAATCACTTTTCACGGCTGCTTGCCAATCTTGTACAAAACGAGGAAAATTAACTCGGCTACGATAAGCCGTTATAAAACTACGCGGATAATGATAACCATTATGCACCCGCGCTTGATTAGTATATGAGGCTCTCTGTAACAATCGGTCTTCTTGTTCAATTAAAATAACATCAGAAAAACCTTTATGCTTAATTAAATATAAAGCTATATTTACACCATAAAATCCGCCACCGATAATGACAGCTTGAGCCTGAATCATATTATTTTTCCTCTTCTATATTAAGTTTTTCATGACGTAAAATACGCGCACTAGTCAATTCTTGGGCAATATAATATTTAGGGGTTTCATCACGCTGCTCAACTAAATAGAGAATATACTCTCCCAATACAAAAAGCACTAATGAAATAAGGAAAAACATGCCTGAAATTTGCAATGACATACTTGTCCAGCCTTCAGAGACATCAGTTCCAAACCAATATATCAATAGAACATAAATAGAATAAAGGAAGTTTGCACCAGCCCCAAATAAAGAAAGTAAAGTAACTAAGCGCATAGGACTGCTTGTGGAAGAAACCAATAACTTTAATCCTCGAGCAATACTTTGAAATAAATTCTTATTATTCAAAGTAGATTGGCATTCTAATTTATATTCCACATAAGTTTTTGAAAAACCACTAATTACAGGTAGATAACGTAAAGCAATAGCTGGGCGATTATGCTGCAAAATAAAATTTACAACACGCTTATTTAATAAACGATATCTAGGTGCTTCTTTGTTTAAATTTAACCCTTTATTAAAAATTCGGTATAAGGAATTAAAGATACTATTTGCAACTCGATAAGAAATAGATTCATTTTTATGTTGTAAAGTATTTCTTGCGAAAACAACATCATGACCATTTGTTGCCTCTTCCAACATCTCAGGCAAAATATTAAAACTATCTATATCATCAACGTCTAAAATCGTCACATAATCGCCTAAAGCATTCTCCAAACCTAACCAAGCCAACGTATCGGAATCAATTTCTTTGGAAAGGCTATATACCTGTAAATTTGGCAAACCATCAATGGCGGTTAGTTTCTTTAGCTCTGATAAAACGTCATCATTCATTGAACCATTATCAACAATAATAAGTTCATAATCACTCACTAAGTCTGATAATAATTCTGTGATTTGAGTAAGTCGAGATGTGATTGATTGATTGATTGATTGATTGATTGATTGATTGATGTAAATTTATGACAACTGATAAGAAAATAGAATAACGTTCTTTCATAATTTGCTCTACTGAATTAAAAAATAAAAGCCATATTAAATATGGCTTTCAAATATTAATTATAAGCTGCTTTGATCAATTGCAACACCAGCACCCATTGTAGTTGAAAGGCTAACTTTCTTAATGAAAATACCTTTTGCTGTGCTTGGTTTTGCTTTTGTTAACGCTGCTAATAATGCTTGTAAGTTTTCTTTTAATTGCTCTGGCGCAAAGTCAGCTTTACCGATTGTGGTATGGATAATACCATTTTTGTCGTTACGGTAACGGATCTGACCAGATTTTGCATTTTTAACTGCTTCAGCTACGTTTGGAGTCACTGTACCCACTTTCGGGTTTGGCATTAAGCCACGTGGACCTAAAACTTGACCTAATTGACCTACAACACGCATTGCATCAGGAGAAGCGATAACAACGTCAAAGTTCATTTCGCCTTTTTTGATTTGCTCTGCTAAATCTTCCATACCTACTAAATCAGCACCTGCTTCTTTAGCTGCATCTGCGTTAGCACCTTGAGTGAACACAGCAACGCGTACAGAACGACCAGTACCATGTGGTAATACAGTTGCACCACGTACGTTTTGGTCTGATTTACGAGGATCAATACCTAAGTTAACTGCAACATCAACGCTTTCAACAAATTTCGCTGTTGCGAATTGTTTTAATACTGCGATTGCTTCGTTGATTTCGTATGCTTTTGTAGAGTCTACGCCAGCTTTGATTGCTTTCATTTTTTTAGTCAATTTAGCCATCGTATTATTCCTCCACCACTAAGCCCATTGAACGAGCAGTACCAGCGATTGATTTCATTTTGGTTTCGATAGTCGCACCAGTCATATCTGCTGCTTTAGTTTCAGCGATTTGACGGATTTGATCTAAAGTCACTTTACCCACTTTGTCTTTGTTTGGTTTACCAGAACCAGATTTGATACCTGCTGCTTTTTTCAATAAAACTGCTGCTGGTGGAGTTTTGGTAACGAAAGTGAAAGAACGGTCTGCGTAAACAGTGATAACCACAGGAATTGGTAAACCTTTTTCTAAGCTCTCAGTACGAGCGTTGAATGCTTTACAGAATTCCATGATGTTCACACCTTGTTGACCTAATGCAGGACCAACTGGTGGTGAAGGGTTAGCCATACCTGCTGCAACTTGCAACTTAACGTAGGCTTGTACTTTTTTTGCCATTTTTAGCTTCCTCTAAAATGGGTGATAACGCTATTACTAGCTCCCCGATGATATTCAGCACCAAAGTGCCATACATAAAAATACGAGCAGACGAGGCTACTCGTAAAATAGGATGCGGATTATAATCAAAGTGCGGTGGATTTTCAAGCAGTTTTAATGATAAAAAATAAAAAAACACGCTTTATCAACAAAGCGTGTTTTTAAATAGTTTGCTTAATTAACCGTTCGCTTTTTCCACTTGACCAAACTCAAGTTCAACTGGAGTTGCACGACCAAAGATAGAAACAGATACTTTTAAACGGCCTTTTTCGTAATCCACTTCTTCCACTGTTCCGTTGAAGTCAGCAAATGGACCTTCAGTAACACGAACTTCTTCACCAGGCTGGAACACATTTTTCGGACGTGGTTTATCGGCATTTTGCTCAACGCGGTTTAAAATGATATCTGCTTCACGTTGACTAATTGGTAATGGTTTATCAGGAGTGCCACCAATAAAACCCATTACGCGAGGTACACTACGCACAAGCTGCCAAGTATAATCATTCATTTCCATTTGAACTAATACATAGCCAGGAAAGAATTTACGCTCACTTTTGCGACGTTTACCTGCAACGTTTTCAACCACTTCTTCTGTTGGTACTAACACTTCACCAAATTGATCTTCCATTTGGTTTAATTTGATATATTCACGCAACGTTGCTGCTACACGACCTTCAAAACCGGAAAACGCTTGCAATACATACCAACGTTTTTTTGCTACTGTTGTTTCTGTCATATTAGAATCTCAAATCAGTTAAAAAGTTAAGTACTGAAACAATAATGCTATCAAATGCCCATAAAATTAATGACATAACAACAGTGACTGCCATCACAATAAATGTTGTTTGCATTGCTTCTGGACGAGTTGGCCATACAATACGTCTTAATTCAACACGCGCTTCTTTGAAAAATGCACGTGCTTTTGCACCTTGATTAGTAATTGCTGCTAATACGAAGGCAATGGCAAGTAATACAGCCATACCCACAACACGAATTGGTGTTGAATACTGATCAGCTAAATAGATATTTCCTACTGCAGCTGCTACAACTAAAATAGCAACTAATAACCATAAAAGACGGTTTAAACCAACTGATTTCTGCCCTGTTGTTTCTTCAGGTGCACGTTTTTTCTTCTCGATTTCAAGAGCCATAAATTAACCTATCGATGAAATATAAATTCGGGACATAATTTTAGAACGTGCGATTGTAGCACTTTCTTTTTCATTTTCATATTAATTTTTCCCGAATTTTCCGCTTATTTTTTCACAGGCATATTTGCTAAAAGTTTAGTCATCAATTGCCAATAAGTTTGCACCGCTGGAATATGAACTTTTTCATCAGGTGAATGAGCATTACGAATAGTAGGTCCAACTGAAACCATATCCATATTAGGATAAATTTTCTTAATTAAGCCACATTCTAAGCCTGCATGAATCACTTTTACCACAGGTTCATAACCTAAAACTTCCGCATATAATTTTTGCGTTAAATTTAAGATTTCTGTGTTTGGCTGCGGAGCCCAACCTGGATAACTATTAGCAAAGGTCACTTTTGCGCCACAAAGTGCGGTTAAAGAATAAAGCAGATTTTCCATATATTCTTTTCCGCTTTCAATTAATGAACGCATTAATATAATTGCTTTCACACCTTGTTCAGTGGTACTTAATACACCAACGCTACTTGAGGTTTCTACAACCCCCTCTACCGCATCACTATTACGTAACACACCATTTGGTAACGCATTTAAGAAATGAATAGCTTTAAGACTTGAAGTTGCATCAAATACTTGTGCTGTTTTTTCTACCGCTTGTAAGCTAATTACCAGTGAAGGCTCAGCAATAGCTAATTCTTGTTTCATTAAATCTGCAAATTTTTGCACCGCACTTTGCAATACTGCCGGTTCGCCATTAAAACAAAGAGTTGCAAAAGCTTCTCTCGGGATAGCATTACGAATTGAGCCACCTCGAATTTCCGCTAAACTAAATGCAAAATCATGATGTTGTTGGAAATTAGCAAGGAAACGTGCAAGTAATTTAATCGCATTTACGCGACCTTTATGGATATCGCCACCTGAGTGACCTCCACGTAATCCTTTAAATGAAAGCTGATAACTGTGAGTAAATTTATTCGCTTCCCACTCAATTGGTAATACTAACTCCGCATCTTCACCACCAGCACAACCAATATAGATCTCACCATTTTCTTCCGTATCAGTATTAATCATAATATCAGATTTCAACCAATTTGGACGTAAACCAACTGCGCCATCCATACCTGCTTCTTCCGTCATGGTAAGCAAGACTTCTAATTCAGGATGAGCAATATCATCACTATCTAACAACGCCAAAGCTGACGCCATACCAATACCATTATCTGAACCTAATGTGGTGCCTTTCGCTTTGACCCAATCGCCATCCACATAAGGTAAAATTGGATCTGTTAAGAAATCATGTTTTGTATCTTCATTTGCTTGTGGCACCATATCCAAGTGGGCTTGTAATGTCACGCCTTGACGGTTTTCCATACCAGCTGTTGCTGGTTTTCTGATGAGCACATTGCCCACCTCATCTCGTTCAACGAATAAGCCTTTTTGCTGCGCCCAATTCACAATAAAAGTCGCAATGGCTTCTTCATGATGAGAGGGATGAGGAATTGCGCAAATTTGATCAAACCATTTCCAAAGTAATGTAGGTTGTAATAATTGAATTTCTGACATTTTAAGATCTCCTTACAAAGTGGCTTGATTATGGACCTTTTTACTGTAAATTTCTAGTTTAACGAACTGATTCCGCGATTTTCGTCAACTTTTTATACAAAAGTGCGGTGAAAAAAAGAAAAATTCTAGCAATTGGGCAAAATTAAATGGTATCCTAACGCAATTTTTAAATTTATCGAACGAAAGGTACTTCTATGAGCGAAAAATATATTGTTACTTGGGATATGTTCCATATGCATGCCCGCAAATTAGCTGAACATTTACTTCCAGCTTCACAGTGGAAAGGGATTATTGCTGTAAGTCGTGGCGGGTTATTTCCTGCAGCAGTTTTAGCTCGCGAATTAGGCATTCGTTATGTAGAAACCCTTTGTATCGCAAGCTATGATCATGATCAACAAGGTGATTTAAAAGTCTTACATGCACCAGATATGGATGGCGAAGGTTTTATTGTAGTTGATGATTTAGTGGATACGGGCAATACTGCACGTGAAATTCGTCGTCTTTATCCAAAAGCAAAATTTGTTACTGTATTTGCAAAACCAGCAGGGGCATCATTAGTGGATAAATATGTTATTGATATTCCACAAAATACATGGATTGAACAACCTTGGGATTTAGGTTTAGGTTTTGTACCACCTATTTCACGTAAGTAATTATTTAATGAAAAATGCGGGCAATGCTCGTATTTTTTAACGCTATTTTCGTTATATGATGGATTATATAAAACTTTCTCCCTCCGAAATTAATGCAATTATACTGAGTTTAAAAGTCGCATTTTGGGCAAATATTTGGTTATTGCCACCAGCGATTGCTATTGCTTGGTTACTTGCGCGTAAACAATTTTGGGGAAAATCATTAATCAATGGCATCATTCATTTACCTCTCGTTCTCCCACCTGTTGTCATTGGTTACTTATTACTCATATCAATGGGACGCAATGGTTTTATCGGTCAATATCTGAGCAAATGGTTTGGTTTTACCTTTGGTTTTAATTTAAATGGTGCAATTTTAGCTTCCGCAGTGGTTGCTTTTCCTTTGGTTGTTCGCTCCATTCGCCTTGCCATTGAAAGCATTGATTTACGCCTAGAACAAGCTGCTCAAACCCTAGGTTCTTCACCTTGGCGTATTTTTTATACCATCACATTGCCTCTCGCTTTCCCAGGCATTCTTGCGGGTATGATCTTGGGATTTGCCCGCTCCCTCGGTGAATTTGGTGCCACCATTACGTTTGTCTCCAATATTCCGAAAGTCACTCAAACCTTGCCTCTTGCGATGTATTCTTTTATTGAAACCCCTAACGCAGAAAGCGCAGCTGCAAGGCTATGTATTATCGCTATCATTATTTCGTTAATTTCTTTGCTTGCATCAGAATGGCTAGCAAAACGAACACAGAAAAAATTGGGACAAATTGATGCTAGAGATTAATGTAAAACAGAAACTAGGCAAACTCGATCTCGCCGTAAACTTAACCATTCCACAGCCGAATATTACCGCAATTTTTGGTGTGTCAGGTTCAGGTAAATCCTCATTGATTAACTTAATTAGTGGGCTAACCAAACCAGATCAAGGCTACATTCGCCTCAATAATAACACCTTAGTAGACACAGAAAAGAATATTTACTTGCCTGCTCACAAACGCCATATGGGATATGTTTTTCAGGATGGTCGCTTATTTCCACATTATTCGGTGAAAGGCAATCTCTGCTATGGCATGAAGAAGAAAAGTGCGGTGGAATTTGAACGAATTATTAATTTACTTTCTTTGGAACCTCTGCTCAATCGTTATCCATTAAGTTTATCTGGCGGAGAAAAACAACGTGTCGCCATTGGGCGCGCCTTACTCACGCAACCAGAAATGCTACTCATGGATGAACCATTGTCTGCTTTGGATCTCCCTCGTAAGCAAGAGCTTATGGCATATTTAGATTCGCTCTCCAATGAAATAGAGATCCCTATTCTCTATGTAACCCACAGTGTGGATGAATTAACCACATTGGCAGATCAAGTGATTCTACTGGATAATGGTCAAGTTATTGCTTACGACAAGGTGGATACGGTCGTAAACAGTGCCCAATTTGACAAGTGGCGAATTGCCTAAAATAACCAAAAAAAATCACCGCACTTTTCATAAAGTGCGGTGAAAATTAGATGACTTTTTTCTTCGTTACAGTTTAAGCTTTCACTTGCTGTGCTAAGAAATCCAACAATTGATCTTTTGCAATCATTTGCTTCTCGCCAGTACGACGATTTTTATATTCAATTTCGCCATTTGCTAAATTTTTCTCACCAATAACAAGCATGTGAGGCACACCAATTAATTCCATATCAGCGAACATAACACCTGGACGCTCTTTACGGTCATCAAAAATTACATCTACGCCTTTCGCCATTAAAGTGCGGTATAAATCTTGCGAGAATTGTTGCACACTTTCCGATTTATGCATATTCATTGGCACGATCGCCACAGTAAATGGCGCAATTTCATCGCTTGGCCAAATAATACCGCGTTCATCATGATGTTGCTCAATTGCTGCTGCCACAACTCGTGTAACACCAATGCCATAACAACCCATAATCATGGTTTGTGGGCGGCCATCTTCACCTTGAACAGTGGCTTTCATCGCTTCTGAATATTTCGTACCTAATTGGAAAATATGCCCCACCTCAATACCACGCTTAATTTGTAATGTGCCTTTGCCATCTGGGCTTGGATCGCCTTCCACCACATTACGCAAATCAGCAATTTCAGGTAATGCCACATCACGTTCCCAGTTCACATTAAAATAATGCTTACCATCAATATTCGCACCTGCTGAAAAATCAGACATTAAAGCCACAGTTCGATCAACAATTGCCGGAATAGCTAAGTTCACTGGCCCTAATGAGCCGACACCTGCACCAATTTTTGCTTTAATATCCGCCTCATCAGCAAATTCTAATGGATCCGCCACCAGTGGATGTTTTTGTGCTTTCACTTCATTTAATTCATGATCACCACGAATAATAAGCGCAACCAGAGGTTGTTCTTCAGTTGCACCTTTTACCACCAGCGTTTTAACCGTTTTTTCAATTGGTAGATTGAACTGTTCCACTAATTCAGCAATAGTTTTCGCATTTGGTGTATCCACTAATTGTAAATCAGCTGTTGGTGCTTGACGTTCTCCAATGGCAATAGCTTCAGCTAACTCAATATTCGCTGCAAAATCACTTTCACTAGAGAACACTACATCATCTTCACCACTAGCTGCTAACACTTGGAATTCATGCGATGCTGAACCACCAATAGAACCCGTATCCGCCTGTACTGCGCGGAAATCTAAACCTAAGCGACTAAAGATATTGCTATAAGTTTGATACATCACATCATAGGTTTCTTGCAAACTGTCGCGTGTCGTATGGAATGAATAGGCATCTTTCATCACAAATTCACGAGAACGCATTACACCAAAACGAGGACGCACTTCATCTCGGAATTTTGTTTGAATTTGATATAAGTTTAGTGGTAATTGGCGGTATGAAGTCACCTCACGACGCACAAGATCAGTAATCACTTCTTCGTGAGTAGGTCCTAACACAAAATCACGTTCACCACGATCTTTAAAGCGTAGTAATTCTGGACCATATTGCTCCCAACGTGCAGATTCTTGCCATAATTCTGCAGGCTGAACCACTGGCATAAGCACTTCGATCGCACCACCTTTATTCATTTCTTCACGAATAATATTTTCGACTTTCTTTAATACACGAATGCCCGTTGGCAACCAGTTATATAAACCCGATGCCATCGCACGAATCATGCCTGCACGCAACATTAATTGGTGGCTGACCACTTGCGCATCATTCGGTGTTTCTTTTAAAGTTGAAAATAAATATTGACTTGTACGCATTGTTATTCCTAATTGTTGTATCTTTTCAAAAAATGGCGCTAGTTTATCATTAAATTGATGCGTTGTGATAACCAGAAAGCAAATCTTGCCAATTTTGTGGCTCAAATTGAATATTCATTCGTTTGACTTCTTTGTTAAAGGATCTGAGCAAACGCGCCAAATTATCTGCTTTCCAAAAATCACCAGATTTTTCACCGCACTTATCAAAATCCAACAGCCAGCATTTTTGTTGAGCGTCAATTTGTTGCAGCAAAATATTATGCGCATTCAAATCAGTATGACAAATTTGCAAATCATGTAATTGACGTACGAGCGCACCAATTTGTTGCCAAGCCGCTGAAGGTAGCGTTTGTTGTTGCAAAAGTGCGGTTAAATCTTGCGCATTTTCAATTTTTTCCATGATAATGTCAGCGCGATAGCTGAACAAACCTTTTTCAACACGTGCGGCAATGGGTTTCGGCACTGGTAAACCAGAGTGATATAGCTTATGGAGCAACTTAAATTCCATAAAACTACGCGTTTGCTCAATGGTGCTAAAACGATAACGATCTTTTACCAGTTTTCCCCACAAACCACCGCGGTAATAATGACGTAATGCCGTATTAATCCCAAATACATCTTGTGTGTGTAAAAACCAAGTCACACCACGCCCTCGAGCCGATCCTAAAATTCTCGCTTGTTGCTGCCAATAATCTGGATTAAAAAATTGTGCATAATCCCCCGTTGCATAATGGGGTTCAGAAAAGAGAAAAAATGCATTTTTATGTTGTAATTCAATCATTTTAATGATCCTTCTAGCATACGGCATTATTCTACTTTAAAATATTGAGGTTTCCAAAATTTAAGGAGCTTTTTTATGTCACTTTTTAGCGCACAGCAACCACCAAAATCTCTCTGTATTTTACGCTTATCCGCCATTGGTGACGTAACCCATGCTTTAGCTGTGGTACAGGAAATTGCTCGTTTTTATCCTGAATGCAAAATCACTTGGATTGTAGGCAAGGCCGAATATGCGCTATTGTCATCTCTCACTGATTTAAATTTAGTTGTGTACGACAAAAAAACAGGTTGGAAAGGACTAATAGCATTATGGAAACAACTTAAGAATCAACAATTTGATGCGTTATTAAATATGCAGACAGCTATTCGCGCATCTATTTTATCTCTTGGCATTAAAGCCAAATATAAAATTGGTTTTGGGCAAAAACGTAGCCGAGAAGGACAACATTTTTTTGTGAATCAACGTGTTAATGATCCTGAAAATCCCCATGTGCTAGAAGGTTTCAAAGCATTTGCTTACAAAATTGGCGTACCTGAATTTCAACCCCATTGGCATTTGCAAATTCCCGCCGAAAGCAAGGAAAAAACCAAACAATTCCTTGCCACAGATAAACGAAACTTAGTGATTGCGCCTTGTTCCAGCAAAGTAGAAAAAGATTGGATAACTGAACGCTATGCGGAAGTGGCGAAAATTGCTCACCAACAAAATATTCATGTCATTTTATGTGGTTCGCCTGCCAAACGTGAGATGGAAACTTGTGAAAAAATCACCGCACTTTGTGATTTTCCCATTACTAACGCTTGTGGCAAAACCAATCTTGCAGAACTTACCGCATTAATTCAACAAGCAGACTTAGTCATCGCACCAGATAGTGGCCCCACGCACATTGCAACTATGGTGGGAACAACTGTTGTTGGTCTTTATGCTTATCATAATCCTTGGCGCACAGGCCCTTATCATCATTTAGATAATGTGGTTTCTGTTTACGAAAAGAATGTGCAAAAAGAATATGGGAAACCTTCTCATCAATTGCCTTGGGCAACCAAATTAAAAGGCAAACAACTGATGGCAGACATTCAAGTGGAAGATGTGTTAGTGCAATTACGCAAACTGCATTTTATTCATTAAGCTAAAAGAAAAAATCTGCCTTTCGGCAGATTTTTTAATAATATGAATGTTCACCACGTTGATGTTCCGTTACATCTCGCGCGCCTTTTAATTCATTTGGGAAGCTTTCAATTAACTGTTTTTCAACGCCATCTTTTAAAGTGACATCAACCATTGAGCAACCATTACAACCACCACCGAATTGCAATACAGCATAGCCGTCATCAGTAATTTCAATTAAAGTAATACGTCCACCATGGCTGGCTAATTGTGGGTTAATTTGTGTCTGAATAACATAATCCACACGCTCAATTAATGGTGCATCATCGGCAACTTTACGCATTTTGGCATTAGGTGCTTTTAATGTCAGTTGCGCGCCTAATTCTTCGGTCACGTAATCAATTTCTGCATCTTCAAGGAAAGGCAAGCTGATCTCATCAACAAATGCAGAAAAACTTTCATATTTCATTTCGGTATCCGCTTCTTCTACTGCATTAGGTGGGCAATAAGACACGCCACATTCGGCATTAGGTGAGCCGGGATTAACCACAAATACACGAATATTGGTACCTTCTTCTTGTTGATCCAATAATTTACGGAAATGCGCCTGTGCTGCTGCTGAAATTTTAATTTGTTGCATAGGATACCCTTAATAATCTGACTTTATATGTCGGGCATAATACGCTTAGATCGCTATTTATGCAAATATTATGTACGCGCCAGTCCCCAAACTTGAATATGCTCGATGCCCACTTTATGTAACTGCTTTGATATTTCATTTAATGTGGAACCCGTCGTAATCACGTCATCTAATAAACAAACAGATTTATAACCGCACTTTTTAAATTCAGGCGTAACTTCAAAAGCATTTTTCAAATTGGCTCGCCTGGATTTTGCCGTTAACCCACGTTGACTTGGCGTATGTTTTACTCGTCGCAATAAATCTTCTCTGACTGGAATATTCAGCCATCTGGATAACCATTTCGCCAATAACGCCGTCTGATTGTAACCTCTTTTCCATTGGCGTTTATGGTGTAATGGAACAGGCAAAATAACTTCAGGCAAATCAAGATAATGAGTTCGTCTTGCTTCTCGAATAGCTAAATAAAGCAAGCGTGCCAAAGTACGATCTAACCAATATTGTCCTTGAAACTTGAAACGATGAATTAAGATAGACAGCGGTTCTTTATAATGCCCAACAATCACCATTTGCTGCCAACTCGGCTCATTACGTAAACATTGCCCGCAATGCTGCTCATTTTTTACCAATTCTGTGCCGCAGCAACCACAATAGCTGAAACGCCGAATTTGTCGATTACAAATACTGCAAAGTCCATGCGAACCAATTTTTAATTTCCGATGACAATGAACACAACAAAATCGCCAAAAATTCATAATTATTCCTTTTTGCACCGCACTTTATGGTAGGCTTACACAGAAAACAGATTAAATACATTTTCTTGTGGTGATTTTGCGAGCGAAATCACAAAATCATTTTCTAAACATTAAAGGACAGAACAATGGCAGATCCACATATTCAATCTCCAATGGATTTTTTAGATAAACTCACCGTTTGCTTATATCGAACTGGTTTTATTTTTGCTGCGATTTTCACCGCACTTTTACCCTATTATGAATTCGCTTTATTAGGTCTTTTTGCCGCGGCAATTCTCTGCGCCTCTTCGTTACATATTTATTTGAAATCTTTTCGCTTATTATTGCAATTTGCTACTTGGATAGGCATGTTTTTATATATGATTAACCAACCGACATTAGCACTTGGCGCGGTATTGGTCACATTAGGTGGGCTGTGTTTTAAAGAATATTTTTGTTTTCGTATTTTCGCATTAAACGCTATGCCAGTGCTTGTGGCTTTATTATGGTTAAGTTATGTGGCTAAATTTAACGGTTTATTGATCATTATAAGCCTGATTTGCGCATTGCTATTTGCGGTTCTCGCTATTCAAAAATGGCGAATGCCATTACATTTTGATATTGGCGACAAAACGAAATATCAAATATAAACAAAAAGGGCGTATTTTTACATACGCCCTTTTTCATTGCTCAACGCTTATTTCACACGTGAAACATATTCACCTGAACGAGTATCCACTTTGATCACTTCGCCGATTTGAACGAATAATGGCACTTTTACTACCGCACCTGTGCTTAAAGTTGCTGGTTTACCACCTGTACCTGCAGTATCGCCTTTGAGACCTGGATCGGTATCAACAATTTCTAATTCCACAAAGTTTGGTGGAGTAACAGAAATTGGTGAGCCATTCCATAAAGTAATAATACAATCCGCCTGATCTAATAACCATTTTTCTGCATCACCAACTGCTTTTGCATCAGCTGAATATTGTTCAAATGTTTCTGGGTGCATGAAATACCAGAATGCATCATCTTTGTATGAGTAGGTTAAGTTTAAATCCATTACATCTGCTGCTTCAACAGAAGTGCCTGATTTAAAGTTAACATCTAATACTTTGCCTGAAATTAATTTACGAATACGTGTACGAGTGAACGCTTGACCTTTACCCGGTTTTACAAATTCATTTTCAACGATGACACAAGGTTCGCCATCTTGCATAAATTTTAGACCTGGTTTGAAGTCAGTGGTAGTATATGTAGCCATATTATCCTCAATTTGATAGAGCTAGTTTTATTAAAGTGCGTATTTTAACCCAAAATATCTCCATTAGAGAAGAAAAAACAACAAATTGGTTGGAAATTCTGGCAAATTCCATTTCCGATCCGAAAGAATTAGTTCAACAATTAAATTTGCCCCTTGATAAATTTGAAAAAGATATTGCTGCTCGCCGTTTATTTGCTATGCGCGTTCCTCAGCCTTTTGTAGATAAAATGGAAAAAGGTAATCCTCTGGATCCCTTATTTCTGCAAGTAATGACGGATGTGAAAGAATTTCAACAAATGGAAGGATTTATCCAAGATCCTTTGCAAGAGCAACAAACCGCTGCGCCAAATATTTTACATAAATACCATAATCGCCTCTTGCTTATGGTAAAAGGTGGCTGCGCCATTAACTGTCGCTATTGCTTCCGTCGCCATTTTCCTTATGAAGATAACAAAGGCAATAAAGCCAATTGGCAAAAAGCATTGGACTATATTGCTGCACATACTGAAATTGATGAAGTTATTTTTTCTGGTGGCGATCCATTAATGGCGAAAGACCATGAACTCGAATGGTTGGTAAAACAATTGGAAAATATACCGCACTTACAGCGTTTACGTATTCACACGCGTTTGCCAGTCGTTATTCCTCAACGCATTACCGATGAACTTTGCCAACTGCTCGCCAATTCTCGCTTTGCGACCATTATGGTCACTCATATTAATCATCCTAATGAAATTGACGAACAGCTCTGCTCAGCCATGGCTAAATTGGCTCAAAGTGGCGTGGTATTATTGAATCAATCAGTGTTATTAAAACAAGTGAATGACAACCCACATACTCTAAAAACATTAAGTGAGAAACTTTTTGCAGCACGAATTTTACCCTATTACTTGCATTTATTAGATAAAGTTGAAGGAGCAAGCCATTTTCATATTGATGATAAGAAGGCAGCAGAAATTTACCAGAAACTACAAACATTAACATCTGGTTATCTGGTGCCAAAACTTGCACGTGAAATTGCTCAAGAGCCGAACAAAACCTTATATTCAAATGAACTTATACTAGGCAAATAACTAAAGATCCTTTAAAATGTAGCCAATTTTTGACCGCACTTTAGCTGCGAATTTTAGCGGTTATTTTGCGTATTTTTAGCATTTATTGAGGTTTATCGTGGAACAAAACAACAAACCATCCAATCAAAGCGAATTGGATTTCGACTCAAATCAAAGCCCTGCACCAAAAGCAGAACAGTCTATCTTATACAAAATGACAGGGTTATTTGGTAAAAAAGATACATCACATACGCAATTTGCTGTGCGTAAAGAACCAACTTTTGGCCCTGCTACGACCAATATTGTGACACCACAGAGTATGCAAAGTGCGGTACAAAACCCGAGCAATCCATCTGTAAACCTAGTTGGCAATCCAACATTGGCTCAGAGCACCTCTGTAGAAGAAAACGAAGTAGATGCATCTGCAACTATGGTAGAAACACCCATTGAAAGCGTAGCAACTGAGAATGTTGTTGTGGAAGAAACAGAAAACGTAGAAACGCCGGTTGAAGCTATCGTTCCGCAACAAGAAAAACCAAATCGTAAAAACCCTGAGAATTGGGCGATTATGCAAAAATTACCAACTAAACATCGCCGTTTATTTATTGCAATTACTGGTGCTATCGCTGTTTTATTGGCGCTTATTTGGTTAAAACCAAGCAATGATACCGTTGAAGAAATTCAAGCTAATAATAGCAACAATATGCCAATAGAATTTCAATCTTTAGATCCAAATAAAGCAGTTGAAGAAAACAATAAAAACGAAACTGCTGTTCTTGAATCTACAGCAACCAATAATCAACCAAGTGTAAGCAACGAGTCTGTAACAACTGAGCAAAAACCAGTTGCAACGGAAGCACTCCCTCAGCAAGCGGTTCAAACAAATGAAACAATGCAACAGCCAGATCAAACCAAAGTTGCAGTAGAGAAAGAAAAAGCGGAAGAACAAGCAAGAATCGCTGCGGAAAAAGCAAAAGCGGTTGAACAGGCAAGAATTGCAGCAGAAAAAGCAAAAGTATCTGAACAAGCAAGAATTGCAGCAGAAAAAGCAAAATTAGCAGAAGCGAAAGCAAAAGAACAAGCCAAAATTGCTACTGAGAAAAAAGCAAAAGCAGCAGCTGAACAAGCGAAAACCAAAGCGCCAGTAGTAGAAGCTAAACCAAGCACAACAGCCGCTACTCCAGCTAAAGTAGCAAGCAACGGTACCAACAAAACCTTAACTGTTCCTGCAGGAGTTTCATTATTCCAGGTATTCCGTACAAATGGTTTAGATATTCGTGATGCCAATGCAATGACAAAAGCAAATGGTGCGAATAATGTACTCAGTAGCTTTAAAGCCAATGATAAAATTCAAGTTTCTGTGAATAGTGAAGGACGCGTGAATACATTACGCTTATCAAATGGTGGTACTTTCACTCGCCAATCAGATGGCTCTTATAAATATCATAAATAAGGAAATTAACATTGAAACCACTTTTATTACTTCTGGCAGTTGGACTGAGCGCTTGTACCATCCACATCGAGCCAATAGAAGTGCCTAAGGCAAAAAGCAAGCCTACAACATTAGATAAAATGGCACAAAAAGGGACAACAGATCTTTATCATTGTAAAAATGGAAAAGATGTAAAAGTTGTACGTCTCACACAAAGTGGTAAGAAATCAAAGAAAATAAAAGCAGATTCTATTAATCTTACTTTTGAAGGCGTGACAGGTAAACTCAACGCCACTTTATCTCAAACAGGTAAATCCTATACTAATATTCATTGGCACTGGTTTGAGAAATCAGATAATAGTAACACCTTACTTAATAGCGTTGGACAAATTCTCGCGGAAGAATGTGTGAAACAACAATAACAAAAAAGGCAGATTTCAATAATCTGCCTTTTATTTTCATTTTATTTTACTAGTTCCACAGCATAATCATTCAATTCGGGTATCGACTTAATCAAGCCTTGCTGTAACATAAAATCAGCGACTTTATGATAACGTTCTTTATCTAAAGTACGAGGATTATCTGCAAATTTTGGATAAGTATCATTCCAAGCAAGACGATTTAGTTCATTATCGAGTTCTTTTGGTTTATAAGCCTTAAACTCTTGCCAGGCTTTTTCTGGGTTTTGTTTAATATAGGTGGTTGCTTGCTCAACTGCGGTTAAAAAAGCAGAAATTTTTGGATCATTTACACGATCTTTATGTGCCACTAAAATTAATTCTTCATAAGAAGGTACGCCATAATTTTCTGGGAAATAGGTTACACCTTCTTTTCCTTCTAAACGTAGTTCATGCAATTCAAAATTACGATAAGCACCGATCACCGCATCAACGCGCTTAGTTAATAAAGATTGTGATAATGCCCAGTTAATATTGACTAACTCAACATCTTTTAGCGTTAAACCAGCTGAAGTCAACATTGCTTTTAATAATGAATCTTCAAAACCACCAACAGAAAAACCGATTTTTTTACCTTTCAAATCAGCTAAGCTTTTAATACCACTCTCTTTTAATAAGGCTAATGAATTAAAAGGAGTAGAAACTAAGGTACCAACTCGAACTAAGGGTAAGCCTTGTTCCACTTGCATATATAATTGCGGTTGGTAGTCCATAGCTAAATCAGCTTGTCCCGCTGCCACTAATTTTGGCGGCATTGAAGGATCAGTGGGTTCCACTAATTCAACGTCTAATCCCTGTTGTTCAAAAAAGCCTTGCTGTTTAGCAATCACCATGCTGGCATGTACAGGATTGGTAAACCAGTCAATTAATACGGTGAACTTTTCAGCAGCTTGTGCTGGCAATATGAGCAACAAAGACGCCAAAAGTGCGGTGAAAAATGAAAGAATTTTTTGCATAAAACCTCCTAAATAAATCATCGTTAGCGCAAATGCCTTACCCAAGGTAAATAATGTGTGAGAATTTTATCTGTAGCAAAATACAAGCACAGTGCAATTAATAATAGAATAAATAATGCAGCAAACATCAGATCAATCTGCATACGCGCATTTGCATGTAACATTAAGTAACCCAATCCCTGTGATGAGCCGACCCATTCTCCCACAATGGCACCAATAGGCGCAATAGATACCGCAATCCTTAGACCTGATGCTAAAGAAGGCATTGCTGCAGGCAAACGCACTTTAAAAAGCATTGCCCAAGCGGAGATGTTGAGCGTTTTAGCCAATTCTAACCAAGCTTTTGGCGTATTTCGCAGCCCGTCATAACAGGCAGCTGTCACAGGGAAATAAATAATTAATACCGTCATGGCAATTTTAGATGCCATACCATAACCAAACCATAAAACCAGCAATGGAGCAATGGCAAATACGGGAATTGCCTGAGAAATCACTAGTAGAGGCAACAGCAATGAAGTCAGCCATTCCGATAAAGAAAGTAATAAAGCAGAAATCAAACCAAGTAAAAAGCCTAATAACAAACCAATAAAAATTTCGATGGCTGTAACTTGAGTATGCTCCCACAATAAAGCAGAGCGGTCCATTAATTCCATGCCAACTTGCTTTGGAGTTGGTAACAAATAATGAGGAAGATCGAAAAAAAAGACCGCACTTTGCCATAACAGAATTAAGCTTACGCACAATAAAATGGATTTAAAAAAAGTCTTCATCAATAATTCTCAGTTAATTCACTAAATAAGCGATTTTCAAGCAACCATAATTCTTCATTTTGCTCAAAACGAGGGGCTTTAGTGGAGGGAATAATCGCTTGCGAAAGTTGTGCGGGTTGATTTTTCAAAACGAAGACCTGATCCGCTAATCGTAATGCTTCTTGCGGATCATGAGTGATTAATAAAACCGTTTTATCTTTTAATAATTCTCGAGATAACTTCTGTAATTGCAAACGTGTTACCGCATCCAAAGCAGAAAAAGGCTCATCCATTAAGATTAAATCAGCTTCCAACATTAAGGTGCGAGCCAAAGCAACGCGTTGCCTCTGACCGCCAGATAATTGATAACAAGGTTTATTTTTATGCTCCGCCATTTTTACTGCAGCCAACAATTCTTCTGCTTTCTGCTTGGTATTCTCATTCGTTTTTGATTGCAAATGTGCTTCTAATTGCACATTGTCTAACACTGACAACCAAGGAAACAAACTATCTTGTTGTGCTAACCAAGCCAGTTTAATTCCCTCTGCAACAGTAACGGTTCCTTGAGTAAAATTAGTTTCCAATCCAGAAATCAGACGTAGCAAAGTTGATTTCCCAATGCCAGAAGCTCCGAGCAAAGCGATCCATTTCTGCTGAGGTAAACTAAAACTAAAATCTTGAAAAATACGTTGTTGACTAAACGCAAAGTCAAGATGTTGAATTTCAACAGTATTCATCATCAATATCAATAAACATAAAGCCCTATAATAGAGGAAAAATAACTAAAAGAGAAAGCAAAATTTATGCTAAAATGCACCGCACTTTTGTATGATGAAATCAAATATGGCGCTAATCGATTACAATCCCCCAACAGAACCTTGGCTTGATATTATTTACCGAGACAATTATATCCTGCTTGTAAATAAAGCAAGCGGGTTATTATCTGTACCAGGGAATCGCCCCGAATATTATGATAGTGCAATGAGTCGAGTGAAAGAGAAATATGGCTTTTGCGAACCTGCTCATCGTTTAGATATGGCAACGAGCGGTATTCTATTATTTGCCATGAGCAAAGCCGCTGACAGCGAATTAAAACGCCAATTTCGTGAAAGAGAAACAGAAAAACACTATCAAGCACTAGTTTGGGGCCATGTTAAACAAGATAAGGGCATCATTGATCTTCCTCTTATTTGTGATTGGGAAAACCGACCGCGACAACGTATTGATTTTGTATTAGGTAAGAAAGCTATTACTGAATTTGAAGTATTAGAACGTTTACCCAATAACAGCACAAGAGTAAAACTCACACCAATAACAGGTCGTTCTCATCAATTACGCCTGCATATGTTGGCATTAGGCCATCCTATATTAGGCGATAAATTTTATTCTCATCCGCAAGCAAAGAGCATGTCTCCACGCCTTTGCTTACATGCAGAAAGCCTAACAATTGCTCATCCAATCACAAAAGAGAAAATGACTTTCTATTGTGAAGCAGATTTTTAGTTATTTAAATAACAACCAATAGGAATAAGTTAAAAATCTTCAGAAAGCATGACCACTAAAACTTCGCATTTTCCCACCGCACTTTTTTCTGTTTTTTGTTTCTGCTTTCTCTTTTTTCAAAAAACAAAAATCCCAGCCATCTCTGACTGGGATTCTCTTTCTCTCTTATTCAAAACCTGGCGGTGTCCTACTCTCACATGGGGAAACCCCACACTACCATCGGCGTTACAGCGTTTCACTTCTAAGTTCGGCATGGATTAGGTGGGTCCACTGCACTATCGCCGCCAAGATTATTCCTTCGATGTCTTTATCTATCTATTTATCGTTCTTTTCTATCACTCTTTATCAAAAACCAAAAACAAGCCTCAAACTTTCAATCTCTTCTCTCTCGTCTAAGTCCAACCCAAAAACAATTCAGGTTGTATAGTTAAGCCTCTCGGGCAATTAGTATGGGTTAGCTCAACGTCTCGCAACGCTTACACATCCCACCTATCTACGTCGTAGTCTACAACAACCCTTACCAACTTAAAGTCGGGGATGACTCATCTTGAGGCAAGTTTCGTGCTTAGATGCTTTCAGCACTTATCTCTTCCGCATTTAGCTACCCAGCAATGCCTCTGGCGAGACAACTGGAACACCAGTGATGCGTCCACTCCGGTCCTCTCGTACTAGGAGCAGCCCCTCTCAATCATCCAACGCCCACGGCAGATAGGGACCGAACTGTCTCACGACGTTCTAAACCCAGCTCGCGTACCACTTTAAATGGCGAACAGCCATACCCTTGGGACCTACTTCAGCCCCAGGATGTGATGAGCCGACATCGAGGTGCCAAACACCGCCGTCGATATGAACTCTTGGGCGGTATCAGCCTGTTATCCCCGGAGTACCTTTTATCCGTTGAGCGATGGCCCTTCCATTCAGAACCACCGGATCACTATGACCTGCTTTCGCACCTGCTCGACTTGTCTGTCTCGCAGTTAAGCTTGCTTATACCATTGCACTAACCTGACGATGTCCGACCGTCATTAGCAAACCTTCGTGCTCCTCCGTTACTCTTTGGGAGGAGACCGCCCCAGTCAAACTACCCACCAGACACTGTCCGAGAACGCGTTCCACGTCCTTCGTTAGAACATCAAACGTTAAAGGGTGGTATTTCAAGGACGCCTCCACAATCACTGGCGTGACTGCTTCTTAGGCTCCCACCTATCCTACACATCAAAATTCAATGTTCAGTGTCAAGCTATAGTAAAGGTTCACGGGGTCTTTCCGTCTAGCCGCGGGTACACCGCATCTTCACGGCGATTTCAATTTCACTGAGTCTCGGGTGGAGACAGCCTGGCCATCATTATGCCATTCGTGCAGGTCGGAACTTACCCGACAAGGAATTTCGCTACCTTAGGACCGTTATAGTTACGGCCGCCGTTTACTGGGGCTTCGATCAGGAGCTTCTCTTTCGATAACACCATCAATTAACCTTCCAGCACCGGGCAGGCATCACACCCTATACGTCCACTTTCGTGTTTGCAGAGTGCTGTGTTTTTAATAAACAGTTGCAGCCAGCTGGTATCTTCGACCGGTTCACCCTTCGTCCGCAAGGGACTACAAGCTACGCCGGCGCACCTTCTCCCGAAGTTACGGTGCTATTTTGCCTAGTTCCTTCACCCGAGTTCTCTCAAGCGCCTGAGTATTCTCTACCTGACCACCTGTGTCGGTTTTCAGTACGGTTTAGATAAACCTGAAGCTTAGTGGCTTTTCCTGGAAGCGTGGTATCAGTTACTTCAGTGCCGTAGCACCTCGTCATCAGTTCTCGGTGTTAAGAGAGTCCGGATTTGCCTAAACTCTCCACCTACCGCCTTAAACAGACATCCAACAGTCTGCTAACCTAACCTTCTCCGTCCCCACATCGCAGTTTATCCAAGTACGGGAATATTAACCCGTTTCCCATCGACTACGCTTTTCAGCCTCGCCTTAGGGGCCGACTCACCCTGCCCCGATTAACGTTGGACAGGAACCCTTGGTCTTCCGGCGAACGAGTTTTTCACTCGTTTTGTCGTTACTTATGTCAGCATTCGCACTTGTGATACGTCCAGCAAACCTCTCGATTCACCTTCTTCCGCTTACACAACGCTCCCCTACCCAACAATGTTTCCATTGATGCCGCAGCTTCGGTGACTAATTTAGCCCCGTTACATCTTCCGCGCAGGCCGACTCGACTAGTGAGCTATTACGCTTTCTTTAAATGATGGCTGCTTCTAAGCCAACATCCTAGCTGTCTAAGCCTTCCCACTTCGTTTCCCACTTAACTAGTACTTTGGGACCTTAGCTGGCGGTCTGGGTTGTTTCCCTCTCCACGATGAACGTTAGCACCCACCGTGTGTCTCCTATGCATTACTCTTCGGTATTCGCAGTTTGCATCGGGTTGGTAATCCGGGATGGACCCCTAGCCGAAACAGTGCTCTACCCCCGAAGGTATTCACATAAGGCTCTACCTAAATAGATTTCGGGGAGAACCAGCTATCTCCCGGTTTGATTGGCCTTTCACCCCCAGCCACAAGTCATCCGCTAATTTTTCAACATTAGTCGGTTCGGTCCTCCAATTAGTGTTACCCAATCTTCAACCTGCCCATGGCTAGATCACCGGGTTTCGGGTCTATACCTTGCAACTAATCGCCCAGTTAAGACTCGGTTTCCCTTCGGCTCCCTTATTCAGTTAACCTCGCTACAAAATATAAGTCGCTGACCCATTATACAAAAGGTACGCAGTCACCCATAAGGGCTCCCACTGCTTGTACGTACAAGGTTTCAGGTTCTATTTCACTCCCCTCACCGGGGTTCTTTTCGCCTTTCCTTCACAGTACTGGTTCACTATCGGTCAATCAGGAGTATTTAGCCTTGGAGGATGGTCCCCCCATCTTCAAACAGGATATCACGTGTCCCGCCCTACTTATCGTAAGCTTAGTACTTCAACCATGACTTCGAGTACGGGATTATCACCCTCTGTGATTGTGCTTCCCAGCACATTCCTCTGTCATCGCTGATATCACTTACTGGCTCTTCCACTTTCGCTCGCCGCTACTCACAGAATCTCGGTTGATTTCTTTTCCTCGGGGTACTTAGATGTTTCAGTTCTCCCGGTTTGCCTCATTAACCTATGGATTCAGTTAATGATAGTAGATTCTTCATCTACTGGGTTTCCCCATTCGGATATCTCGGATTAAACGCCTCTTATCGACTCATCCAAGCTTTTCGCAGATTAGCACGTCCTTCTTCGCCTCTGATTGCCAAGGCATCCACCTTGTACGCTTAGTCACTTAACTATACAACCTCAATTATTCTTGAGACGTCTCATCACTAAACACTTAGCTGCCTTTCTCAGCTAAGATTTTTTCTCTACTCAGACTTTCTTTCGAAAATCTCTCAGTTTTTCAGCTTGTTTCCTGGTTTTTAAAGAACAATAAGATGACCTGAATGCTTATTTTTATAAGCACTTCAATAAAAACATCTTTAAATGGCGTCCCCACGGGGATTCGAACCCCGGTTACCGCCGTGAAAGGGCGATGTCCTAGGCCTCTAGACGATGGGGACAGCATATAAAGATGTTCTTCTGTCTCTTCTATTTCATATCAAACAATCTGTGTGAGCACTTATTAAGCTTGTCTTTGTGTAAGGAGGTGATCCAACCGCAGGTTCCCCTACGGTTACCTTGTTACGACTTCACCCCAGTCATGAATCATACCGTGGTAAACGCCCCCCCGAAGGTTAAGCTATCTACTTCTGGTACAACCCACTCCCATGGTGTGACGGGCGGTGTGTACAAGGCCCGGGAACGTATTCACCGCAACATTCTGATTTGCGATTACTAGCGATTCCGACTTCATGGAGTCGAGTTGCAGACTCCAATCCGGACTACGATGCACTTTCTGAGATTCGCTCCAGGTCGCCCTTTCGCCGCCCTCTGTATGCACCATTGTAGCACGTGTGTAGCCCTACTCGTAAGGGCCATGATGACTTGACGTCATCCCCACCTTCCTCCAGTTTATCACTGGCAGTCTCCTTTGAGTTCCCGACCGAATCGCTGGCAACAAAGGATAAGGGTTGCGCTCGTTGCGGGACTTAACCCAACATTTCACAACACGAGCTGACGACAGCCATGCAGCACCTGTCTCAGAGCTCCCGAAGGCACACTCGCATCTCTGCAAGCTTCTCTGGATGTCAAGAGTAGGTAAGGTTCTTCGCGTTGCATCGAATTAAACCACATGCTCCACCGCTTGTGCGGGCCCCCGTCAATTCATTTGAGTTTTAACCTTGCGGCCGTACTCCCCAGGCGGTCGATTTATCACGTTAGCTTCGGGCACCAAACTTAAAGTCCAATCCCCAAATCGACAGCGTTTACAGCGTGGACTACCAGGGTATCTAATCCTGTTTGCTCCCCACGCTTTCGCACATGAGCGTCAGTACATTCCCAAGGGGCTGCCTTCGCCTTCGGTATTCCTCCACATCTCTACGCATTTCACCGCTACACGTGGAATTCTACCCCTCCCTAAAGTACTCTAGCGACCCAGTCTGAAATGCAATTCCTAGGTTAAGCCCAGGGATTTCACATCTCACTTAAATCACCGCCTGCGTGCCCTTTACGCCCAGTTATTCCGATTAACGCTCGCACCCTCCGTATTACCGCGGCTGCTGGCACGGAGTTAGCCGGTGCTTCTTCTGTAGTTAACGTCAATCAAGCTTGCTATTAACAAACTCGCCTTCCTCGCTACCGAAAGAACTTTACAACCCGAAGGCCTTCTTCATTCACGCGGCATGGCTGCGTCAGGGTTCCCCCCATTGCGCAATATTCCCCACTGCTGCCTCCCGTAGGAGTCTGGGCCGTGTCTCAGTCCCAGTGTGGCTGGTCATCCTCTCAGACCAGCTAGAGATCGCGGGCTTGGTAAGCCGTTACCTTACCAACTACCTAATCCCACTTGGGCTCATCTTATGGCAACTGGACCGAAGTTCCCAGTCTTTAGTCTTTAGACATTACGCGGTATTAGCTACAGTTTCCCGTAGTTATCCCCCTCCATAAGCCAGATTCCCAAGCATTACTCACCCGTCCGCCACTCGTCAGCAAGAAAGCAAGCTTTCTCCTGTTACCGTCCGACTTGCATGTGTTAAGCCTGCCGCCAGCGTTCAATCTGAGCCATGATCAAACTCTTCAATTTAAAAAGTTTAATCGCTCAATAAACTGCTTAGCTTAGTTTACATTCGTTTCAACATAATATTTATCACATCAAAACTATAATGAATTTCTAGTTTAAGCACTTATTCAGTCTTTATTTAATTTTCTAAACAAATCTTCAACAAGTGCCCACACAGATTGTCTGATATCTTTTTAAAGAACAATTGCATTTAGCAAGGCTTGAAATAATATCTTTTTCAGATTTTCTCGTCAAGAAAAAATTAAGCTTTTTTTTTCACTTAATTTTCAACATTGCTTACCTTGCGTTGCGGAGGTGCATTATAGGAATATTTTTATTCCTTGCAAGTGTTTTTTTTCACAAATTTATTAACTGCTTTTTTCTTAACCAAATTATACATCACTAAGATGATTTTATACTCACAATGCTTATTAATTCATCTTGTCACACTCTTCAGCAAAAGCTTGCACTTTATTCCAATCAGTATATTCCACCTCTTTAGATGTATCAGTTTCGCCTCCTGTAATTTTCATAATCAATCTGATCATAAAACGATCAAACCAATTATAACGAGGATAAAACAACGCGCCTGCAAACACTGCTGAGATCGTTGGTTTCCATTCAATACGTTGCAAAAATTTTCTTACATAGACATTGGTTTCAGGACTATCTTTGCCCGCTTTTCTCGCCGTTAAATTCACTCCAAAAAACCCCGTTTGCTTGCTATTTAAAAGTGCGGTGTTTTTTTGGATAAATTTATACAAAGCTTTATCAAAATGCCCATAGCGAATAGAAGCACCAATAATGATACGATCCGCTTCAATTGAAAACCTGTCAGAAATTGACCGCACTTCTGTATGACCAATTAAATGCTGCGCTAAAAAATGGGCGATCTTTTTCGTTTGCCCATCATGGCTTGAATATAAAATAACTGTCTTCATTAAGTTTTCCAGAAAGTTGGACTAAATAAAATTAACAATGAAAAGATTTCTAAACGTCCCGCTGTCATAGCAAAAGAAAAAACATATTTCGCACTATCAGGTACTTCCGCGAAGCTTTGGCTAATTAAACCGAGCCCAGGTCCAACGTTCGTCAATGTAGCAAAAACTGATAATAATGCGTCTTGTGCACTCATTCCACACAAAATAACCGCAAATACACACCCCCAGTAAGTTAAGAAAAAGGCAACAAGGAATCCCCAAATACCATCAATAACTCGTTGAGAAAGCAGAGTATCATCTAATTTTACAGGGATAACCAAATTAGGATGGACTAAATGTTTAAATTCACGTTTTACTTGCAACCAAATCACTAGCACACGAATGGTTTTTAAACCACCAGACGTTGAGCCTGCACAACCACCAATGAGCGCGGCAAAAACTAACAACATACCAAGAAATGAAGGAAGTTGGTTTAAATCAAATAAGCTATAACCCGATGTCATTGCCATTGAAACCGATTGTAGCGCACCTTGAGAAACTGCATCTAACACAGAATAATCATCATAAGTTAAATATAAACCGATGGACATCAGTGCAATAAAGGTTGCTTGCATCAGGCAAAAAAAGCGAAACTCAGCATCTTTAGTGTAGATTTTCCAAACAGATTGATATTTCCAATGAGTTAATGCGCGGATATGCAAACCAAAATTACAGCCAGCAATCAACATAAATCCTGCACCAATAAAATAAACCGCTGGATTTTTGAAGTAACCTAAGCTTTCATCATGTGTAGACATACCGCCATTGGCCACAGTAGAAAAGCTATGTGATATGGCATCAAAAGTTGACATACCAGCAAACCAGTAAGCCAATGCACAGAGAACAGTTAATCCACAATAAAGTAACCATAATAATTTGGCAACTTCACCGATTCTTGGCAATGTTTTTTGATCTTTCATTGGTCCTGAGGACTCAGCTCTGTACAAGTGGCTACTACCAATACCTAATAGAGGAATAACTGCCACCACGAGCACGATTAACCCCATACCACCAATCCATTGCAAAAATTGACGATAAAATAAAATCGATTTAGGCAGATAATCTAATCCCGAAATAACGGTTGCACCTGTTGTTGTAAGTGCTGAGAAAGATTCAAAGACTGCATCTGCAAAATTGAGGCTGAGTTCATCGAATAATGTGAAGGGAATAACCGCTAATAAACTCAGCAGCACCCAAAACATAGCTACGATTAAAAATCCTTCGCGCGACCGTAAACTTTCTTTATGAGAGCGGCAAAACCACCAAAGTAGCATACCAGCAGAAAAATTATAAAAAAACGACAACACGAAAGCTTTACCACCACCATCGCCATAAATCAAAGCGACAAAAGCAGGCACTAACATTGATAATGAAAAACACATTACCAAAATACCGACAATCCGAATAATTGCTAAAATATGCATTATCCACTCTCTTATTCTAATTCTGATAAACTCAGTTGACCTGAAAAACGTTCGGTTAATGCTGACTCAAAGGGTTCAAGTTTATCTTCACTTACACCTAATATAAATTTTACATCCGCTTGAAAATCTGTACTTAGAATCAGGATATCAAATTGTTCACACAACAATTGTAACAAATTAATTTGATGATAATCACAGCACACTTGGTAAGATTTTCGCTCAATTTTTAACGTAGTTTCTAATAATTTTAGTGCTTGTTGTACGCCACCACCATAAGCACGCACCAAACCACCAGTACCTAATAAAATGCCACCATAATAACGCACAACGACTGCGGTAATTTCACCAATCTGGCTTCCTTGTAATGCAGCCAACATCGGTTCCCCCCCCGTTCCTGCAGGCTCACCATCATCAGAAAAACCAAGCGTTTGAGAGTTACAAGGTGCTTCAGCGACAGTTGCCCAGCAATGATGACGAGCAGATGGATGTAACGCTTTTATCTCTTGCCAAAAGGCTTTTGCTTGTTCCAGACCTTCAGTACGGCTCAAATAGGTAATAAAACGACTTTTCTTAATTTCTTCTTCAAAAACCACCGCACTTTTAGGCACTAAATATTGCATAAAATCTTCTTAAATTTTGACCGCACTTGCTTCGCACGCTATCATAACGACAACCCATTAAAAATGAAAGTAAAAAGCAATATAAATAATATGAATGATATTACGATAAATTACACGTTAGATGCACAAGGTTTACGCTGCCCAGAACCCGTTATGCTTGTTCGCAAACAAATCCGCCACATGCAAACAGGTGAAATTTTGCTCATTATCGCTGATGATCCTGCAACGACTCGTGATATTCCAAGCTTTTGTCAATTTATGGATCATCAACTGCTACAAAGTGAAATCGCTGAACTGCCTTATAAATATTGGGTTAAAAAAGGCAAATAATTAATTTCCTTGAGCGATATTAATTATTATCTAATCCATATTGAACGTTACTATCATCCCACAGATTATAGTTTTTCTTGCTCAAAAAATGGACTTTTCTGCTGTAAATTTAAAATGTGATCTAGATCTCTTTTCTATTTATTTCAATTCTGTAACATATTCTTCAAATAAAGATAACCTTATCCAATAAGTTCATATCTCATTGATAAATATCAACAATCCTAAAATAGGAGTACTAAGTATGAAAGCAAGCAAAAGAACTTTTCTTAAATCGTTAATGGCTGTTTCTTTATTCGCTGTGGTAGGATTAAGCTCTCCCCCTGTATATTCTAGCTCTTCCACTCCAATGAAGTTAGGCTTCTTAGTTAAACAACCTGAAGAACCTTGGTTTCAAACTGAATGGATGTTTGCTGATAAAGCAGCAAAAGATTTGGGAAATGTTCAAATTATAAAAATGGCTGTTCCAGATGGGAAAAGACACTAAATGCTATTGATAATTTAGCAGCAAATGGAGCTAAAGGATTTGTTATTTGTACCCCTGACCCTAAACTTGGACCAGCAATTATGGCTAAAGCTCGAGCATATGATTTAAAAGTGCTTGCAGTTGATGACCAATTTCTTAATGCTGCTGGAGAACCAATGACACAGGTACCACTAATCATGATGGCAGCAACCGAAATTGGTGAACGACAAGGGGAAGAGCTTTATAAAGAAATTCAAAAACGAAAATGGGACTATAAAGATACTGCGGTACTGGCTATTACAGCTGATGAACTAGATACTGCTCGTCGCAGAACTGATGGTTCATTGTCTGCACTAGTAAGACTAGGATTTCCTGAAAAACAAATTTATAAATCACCAACTAAAAGTAATGATATTCCAGGGGCTCTAGATGCAGCAAATTCAATGTTAGTTCAACACCCTGAGGTAAAAAACTGGCTTATTGTGGGGATGAATGATAATACTGTTCTTGGTGGAATTCGAGCAACAGAAGGACAAGGATTTAAAGCTGAAAATGTGATTGGCATTGGCATTAATGGAACAGATGCCGTCAATGAATTATCAAAACCTAACCCAACAGGTTTCGTAGGTTCCTTGCTACCTAGCCCTGATGTACATGGATATAAAAGTGTTGAGATGTTGTATAAATGGATAAAAGAAGGAGTTGAGCCACCTAAATATACCCCTATTGGTAACCCTGTTCTACTTACACGCGAAAATTTCAAAGAAGAATTATTGAAAAAAGGTCTTTAATTTTCACATGAAAGGATTGGTATTTTATAAATACCAATCCTAATATCCAATAATACAAGGTTATAAGGAGAACTTACGATGGAAATTCCTTATTTAGAATTTGATAATATCAGTAAAAGTTTCCCTGGTGTAAAAGCCTTACAAAATGTTTCTTTTAAATGTCATGAAGGTAAAGTACATGCCATTATGGGAGAAAATGGTGCTGGAAAATCAACTTTATTAAAAATATTAAGTGGTAATTATTTACCAACCACGGGAAAGCTACATATTGGTGGTAAAACGATGGTTTTCCATAACATTAAGCAAGCATTACTAGCCGGAGTAGCAATTATTTATCAGGAATTGAATATTGTCCCAGAAATGACTGTTGCTGAAAACTTATGTTTAGGACAATTACCACATTCATTTGGTTTAGTAAATAAAAGCGAATTAATATCTCGTACACAAAAATATTTAGATAAACTTGACCTACATATTTCACCAAACACTCCATTGAAAGAACTTTCTATTGGTCAATGGCAAATGGTGGAAATAGCTAAAGCATTAAGTAGAGGAGCTAAAATTATTGCATTTGATGAACCTACAAGCAGTTTATCAGCACCAGAAATAGAGAAATTATTTCAAGTAATTAATGAATTAAAAGAAGAAGGGAAAGTTATTTTATATGTTTCCCATAGGATGGAGGAAATTTTCCGTATTAGTGATGCAATCACAGTATTGAAGGATGGAAAATTTGTTGAAACATTTTCAGACTTAAGCCAAATAACGAATGATACTTTAGTTAAAAGCATGGTAGGTAGAAATTTAGGTGATATTTATCATTATCGTCCTAGAAATATAGGAAAAACTCGCTTAAAAGTTACCGCACTTTCAGGAACTAAGTTAAAAGGCAACTTTAATTTAGAAGTTAAATCTGGAGAAGTCTTAGGTTTATTTGGATTAGTTGGTGCAGGTCGTTCAGAATTACTAAAAGTCATTTTTGGCGCGGATCCAATGACAGAAGGTGCAATTGAATTAGATGAACAACAGTGCAAAATTTACAACCCCCGAGATGCAATAGAAAAAGGTATTGTTCTTTGCCCAGAAGATCGTAAAAAAGAGGGCATTATACCAACTGCCACCGTTGAAGAAAACATTAATATTAGCGCGAGACGTTCTCAAAATTTCTTTCAGTTCATTATTAATAATAAATGGGAAAAAGAAAACGCAGAAAACCAATGCATTCAAATGAATGTAAAAACACCATCAATTAAACAACTGATCATTAATCTTTCAGGTGGAAATCAACAAAAAGTAATTCTAGGTCGTTGGTTATCTGAAGATATTAAAGTGTTATTACTTGATGAGCCTACAAGAGGTATTGATATTGGTGCAAAATCAGAAATCTATGATCTCATATTCAAATTAGCAGAAGAGAAATTAGCAATTATCGTTGTATCAAGCGATTTACCAGAAGTAATCGGTTTATCTGATCGTATAATGGTTATGCGAGAGCAAAAAATAACGGGTGTAGTTAAACGTTCTGAAGCTACAGAAGAAAAAATCTTAAAATTAGCAATGCTTGAAACACATTAATTCTGGAGAAAAAAGATGAATAACTCATTAACAAACAATACAAATATATTCGGTAAAATATGGAATTCCTACGGAATGTTATTAATTTTCTTTGTTATTTTTATTGCATCCTGTTTCTTTATTCCTAATTTTGCGACAATTATTAACATGAAAGGCCTTGGTTTAGCAATTTCTATGAGTGGTATGGTTGCTTGTGGTATGTTATTTTGCTTAGCAGCAGGTGAAATAGATCTTTCTGTAGCATCCATCATAGCTTGCTCAGGTGTTGTTACAGCTGTAGTTATGAATACAACACAAAGTATTACAATAGGAATTGCTGCTGGTTTAGGATTAGGTCTGCTAATTGGTTCCATTAATGGTTTTGTCATTGCTAAACTAAAAATTAACTCACTTATCACTACATTAGCAACTATGCAGATTGCTAGAGGATTAGGCTATATCATTTCTGACGGTAAAGCTGTTGGTATCACACAGGAAGATTTTTTTGATCTAGGATATAAAAGTTTCTTAGAACTTCCTCTACCAATCTGGTTCACTATTGTATGCATTGCTATTTTCGGATTTTTGTTAAGTAGAACAACTTATGGACGTAATACCCTTGCTATTGGAGGTAATGAAGAAGCATCCCGATTAGCTGGTATAAATGTAGCTAGAACAAAATTTATTATTTTCATTCTGTCAGGCTTAGTTTCTGCATTGGCAGGTATAATCCTTGCTGCAAGGATGACAAGTGGACAGCCAATGACTTCAATTGGATTTGAATTAGTAGCAATTTCTGCTTGTGTTTTAGGTGGAGTATCTCTAAACGGAGGAATAGCTAAAATTTCCTTTATTATTGCAGGGGTACTTATTTTAGGAACAATTGAAAATGCTATGAACTTACTTAACATTTCCCCATTCGCACAGTACGTTGTACGTGGACTAATTCTGTTAATTGCTGTAATCTTTGATAAATATAAACAAAAATTTATCAAAGCTTAATTATGGAAGAAAAAAATATTCAGACCAACCCTTTATTACCAGGATATAATTTTAGTGCATACTTAGTCGCTGGATGTACTTACATTGAAAAAGGGAATGAACTAGATTTTGTTATAGACCGCCCTAATGGAATGAAAGGCTACATTATCAATTTAACGACAAAAGGTACTGGAACCATATTTCATGGTAACAGTGCCTTTAATTGCTCTGTCGGTGATATTTTATTGTTTCCACCTGGAATTCCTCATTACTATCATAGAGCAACAATCTCAGATACATGGGAACACCAGTGGATATATTTTCACCCCAGAACAATATGGAAGAGTTGGCTAGATTGGAGTAAAACTATACATAATGTCAAAAAGCTAACTACTCCAAATACAGATATTTACAAAGAGCTCATCCTATTATTCAAAAATATAGCAACTGAATATAAGAATGGCTTATTATTCTCACAAGAGATGTCAATGAGTTTATTGGAACAATTACTCATTAAATGTTTTCGTTTAGATCCAAGCAATAAACAACTAATGCTCGATTGCAGGATTTTATCTATTTGTCAATTTATTACTAATAATATTGATAAAAATCATAGTATATCTGAAATAGCTGAACAAGTACATATATCAGCCTCTCGGTTATCCCATCTTTTTGTACAACAAGTAGGAACAAGTATTGTTAAATGGCGAGAAGAACAGCGGATGATTAAAGCACAATATTTATTACATACCTCTAATGCCCCTATTTATACTATTTCTAGGCAATTGGGATATGATGATCCTCTTTACTTTTCTCGTTTATTCAAAAGATATACTGGACTAAATCCTTCTGAATATAGAAGTTCTCGTTAATTCATAATATTTGAAATATGTGATCTATTTATCACTTCACATTTAATAGCTATATTATCCATATTATTAGCATCTTTTATTCTTATTTTCTATAAAATTTAGATATATCCTATTACCTGTTACTCAATATTAAATAGTAAGGAGTTATATATGGAAAATATAGCAACCTATATTAATTCTGGGCAGGCTGTATTAGGAATTGAATTTGGTTCTACTCGTATCAAAGCTGTCTTAATAAATCAAGAAGGCAATATTCTTGAAAGTAGTGAAGTAAATTGGGAAAGTAAGCTAGATAACGGAATATGGACTTACTCTCAAAATGATATTTTAAATGGATTACAAACTGTTTATACAAATTTATCTCAAAAAATAAAAAATCAATACCAAATTACATTAAAAAAACTATCAGCTATTGGTATTAGCGCTATGATGCATGGCTATTTACCTTTTAATCAAAATGGAGAATTGCTAGTTCCATTTAGAACTTGGCAAAACAATATTACATCAGAATCCTCTAAACAATTAACTACATTATTTAACTATAATATTCCTCAAAGATGGAGTATTTCACACTTATATCAAGCAGTTCTCAATAAAGAGGAACATCTATCTCAAATCCATTTCTTCACAACTCTAGCTGGCTATGTTCATTGGAAATTAACTGACAAAAAAGTTTTGGGCATTGGCGATGCTTCAGGAATGTTCCCTGTTAATACAGAATATGCTGATTATGATAAATCTATGCTATTACAATTTAACGATTTAATATCAAAACATTCATACTCTTGGGGTCTAGAAGAAATTCTCCCTAAGATTCTAGTTGCAGGAGAAAATGCTGGATTTTTAACAGAAGAAGGTGCGAAATTACTTGATCCAACAGGAAATCTTCAACCTAATATCCCTTTTTGCCCGCCGGAAGGAGATGCCGGGACAGGTATGATTGCGACAAATAGCATCTTAGAAGGCACAGGAAATATATCGGCTGGAACATCTGCATTTGCTATGATTGTCTTAGAAAAAGGACTTTCTAGAGTCTATGAGAAACTAGATTTAGTAACAACCCCTGAAGGTAAACTTGTTGCTATGGCTCATGCTAATAATTGTACATCAAATATTAATTCTTGGATAAATATATTTCATGAAACTCTTAATGCCTTTGAGCTAAATATACCTAAAAACACCTTATATGAAACTCTATTTAACTTAGCACTAAAAGCTGATCCAAATGGTGGAGGTTTACTATCTTATGGGTTTTATACTGGTGAACATCTGTTAAATCTAACTAAAGGTTGTCCTATATTTATCCATCCATCAAATGCACAATTTAACTTGCCAAATTTTATCCTTACACATTTATATTCTGCTTTCGCAGTAATGAAATTAGGTGTAGATATTCTACTAAAACAAGAACAAGTTAAAATTAATAGAATTGTAGGACATGGTGGAATTTTCAAGACCCCAGGCGTTGCTCAAAAAATATTATCTTCTGCTTTAAATATTCCTATTGCAACAATGGAAACAGCAGGGGAAGGTGGAGCTTGGGGTATTGCATTATTAGCTAATTATCTTGGGAATAAAATGTCGTTAAACGAATATTTACAAAATATTATTTTTTCTAATACATATACTAACATTATTAAACCAGAACCATCTCTTGTAGAAGGTTATGAACAATTTATTCAACATTACCAATCTGGTATTGATATCGCTCAAACTGCTGCAACTCAAATACATTAGGAGAACACAATGGAATTTTTAAAAAAACTTGAAGTTTGGTTCGTTGTAGGTAGCCAACACTTATATGGTGATGAATCGCTAAATCATGTTAAAAATAATGCTCTGGAAATAGTTAACTATTTAAATCAGCAAAACCCTTTTATTTCTATTAAATTAAAAGATCTAGCAACTACTTCTGAAGATATTTTATCTATTTGTCAGAAAGCCAATAATCAAGATAGTTGTGTTGGAATTATTGCTTGGATGCATACATTTTCTCCAGCGAAAATGTGGATTGCAGGCTTAACACAACTGAATAAACCATTAGTACAATTTCATACACAGTTCAATAAAAATATTCCTTGGGATAGCATTGATATGGATTACATGAATCTTCATCAAACTGCTCATGGAGATAGAGAATTTGGATTTTTACTTTCCCGTTTACGTAAACCAAGAACTATTATTGCAGGACATTGGAAAACCGAAGATGTTAAACTAAAACTTGAACAATGGATGCGTGTATGCGCGGCAATCTATGATCAAAAACAATTAAAAATTGCGCGTTTTGGTGACAATATGCGTCAAGTTGCGGTAACTGAAGGAGATAAAGTTGAAGCACAAATCAAATTTGGTTATAGCGTCAATGGCTACGGAGTTTACCAATTAGTGGAAGAAATTAACAAGGTTAACGAAAATGATGTCAAAAAACTAGTTAGAGAATACGAACAAGAATACACTATCCTACCCTCACTTACTGAAGAAGGAGAAAAACGCGAGTCGCTATTAGATAGTGCTAGGATAGAGCTTGGCTTAAAATCATTTTTAGATAAAGGTGGATTCCATGCATTTACGGATACGTTTGAAAATCTAAATGGACTAAACCAATTACCTGGGTTACCAGTACAAAGGCTAATGGCCCAAGGTTATGGATTTGGAGCAGAAGGTGACTGGAAAACAGCTGCATTAGTGCGAGCACTAAAAGTAATGAGTTATGGATTAACAAAAGGAACATCTTTCATGGAAGATTACACTTATAATCTTGATGAAAACAATGAACTAGTCCTTGGTGCACACATGCTTGAAATTTGCCCTTCGATTGCCGCGCATAAACCGACATTAGATATAAAACCTTTAGGTATCGGAGGCAAATCAGATCCCACAAGATTAATTTTTACAGCCAAAACAGGAAAGGCAATTAATGCTACCATTGTCGATATGGGGAACCGATTCAGAATGATAGTCGCTGATTTAGAAAGTGTTGATAAACCCAAAGCAATGCCTAATTTACCAGTAGGTCATGCTTTCTGGAAACTAAAACCCAATTTTGATATAGGGACACAGTCATGGGTCATTGCGGGAGGAGCTCATCACAGTGTATTCAGCCTTGATATTAATGCTGAAATGTTGAGAATTTTTGCGGAATATTTTGATATAGAATTTATCCATATCAATGAAGAAACAACGTTACCTATATTAAAAAATGAATTACGTTGGAATGATGTAGCTTACAGTTAATCTCAAACGCCCTAAATTCAATTTTTAGGGCGTAACTAAAAAAATCATGTCCCCAATAGAACGCTTTTTTCACGCTGTTTTATTTGAAATACTCGCTATTTTTATTTCAATTATCGCAATCAAACTTTTTTCTCATCACCCTACAACAGAAACCACAATCGTGGTGGTGCTCATTTCAGTCATCGCGGTGATTTGGAATATGATATTTAATTGGATCTTTGATCTCTTTTTTACCGGTGCACGAGAAAAACGTTCCTTCAAATTACGCCTTTTCCATACTTTCGCATTTGAAGGTGGATTATTACTTTTCACCTTACCGGTGGTCGCTTATGTATTACAAATCAATTACTTAGCAGCATTCATTATGGACATAGGCTTAACCCTACTTATTTTAGTTTATACCTTTATTTTCAATTGGTTATATGACAATATTCGTGCAAATCTAATAAAAAAGAGAGCCTAAACTCTCTTATGTTAATTTAATATTTTCTGCAATACGTTTTGCGAATGATTCCAGCATTGCATAGCGTTTACGATACATTGAACGTTTTTTGCTTTCAATTTGCTCTAAGTTTTTCATTTCAACGTTCAAGGGCAATAACCAATATTCTTCTAACGTACCGCCACTTTCAGAAAAAATCGCATCATAATCCACCATATAACGTTTACTACGAACAATTCGCTATTTATTTTGATATTTTTGAGGTATGCCTAATAATTGAGAAAAACCTAAATGTTGCGTCAATAATTTCATCACTTCGACCATTAAGTAAGCCGGACGAAGACCATGGCATTTTTTGGTCAGCGTTTTAACAATTTGCTTCGCATCTTCATAATTAGGACCTTGAATTACAGCAATTAATAAAGCATCAGCCAATTTACCAAAAGTTAAAATATAAATTAAACGCTGTGTTTCTTTTTCATACAATTCTAGCGCCCAAAAACCTTCCATTGGTTGATGTTCATTAATCGTCAAAATAATGTCAAAACCTTCAATAATTTCGCCTAAATTAATCGTTTCTTTCCATATATTCTGAGAAAGTGCGGTTAATTTTTGGGGTAAAAACAGTAAATTATCCTTCATTAATTCCAAACGTTGCTGTGCAGAAAAACGTTTATCAAGAAAACGATGTACTAATGGATAAGAAAAATCAGTACGCTGATTTAACACTTCCACCAACTCATTATGTTGATTTACAAATGCTTCAAATTTTTTCACCAGTCCAACATGTAGCATTAAGCGTAGACGATAACGCAAGCGCTTTAAACGATAAGATTTGCCATTGCGATCCGGATAAACTTGGTTTGCATCAGGCCATTGGTATGATATTTTTGTCATAGTCTCTCCAAATTTTGTTGCACTATTCTACATTATTTCATTTATTTTTGTATTTTTTATCGTCCTCCGCACATTTATCGGGTATCCTTATGCGAAATAACAAAGGAAATTTTATGTCAGAAATAAAACTTAACTACCATAAAACCCATTTTCTCACTAGTGCAGCAAATATAAACCAACTTCCTGAAGATACAGGAATTGAGATTGCATTTGCTGGGCGCTCAAATGCGGGAAAATCCACCGCACTTAACACATTAACGAATCAAAAAAACTTGGCGCGCACTTCAAAAACACCAGGTCGAACACAATTGATTAATTTATTTGAGATAGAACCCCAATTCAAATTAGTGGACTTGCCTGGCTATGGTTATGCTGCTGTACCAGAACAAATGAAGTTACAATGGCAGAAATCACTTGGTGAATACTTACAAAAACGTCAATGTTTACAAGGCGTTGTGATATTAATGGATATTCGTCATCCATTAAAAGATTTAGATCAACAGATGATTGAATGGGCCGTTGCTTCAAATCTCCCTATTTTATTGCTATTAACCAAAGCGGATAAACTCAGCCAGAGTGCAAGAAGTAAAACGGTAAAAATGGTACGCGAAGCGATTTTACCTTTCCAAGGTGATATCCAAGTCGAACCGTTTTCTGCATTGAATAAAGTCGGGGTAGATCGTTTAGCCGCTAAATTAGATAGTTGGTTTAGCTCACAAACTGCCTAATTTTGTGATTTTCATTCCAAATTTATACCGCACTTTTCGTGAACACATTGGCTTTGCATTTATAGTTCCTCTTATCTATGATAAGAGGAATTTTTATGTCATTAGCTGTTGTTTATAGCCGAGCTTCCATTGGTGTACAAGCGCCTTTGGTTACAATTGAAGTCCATATTAGCAATGGGAAACCCGGATTTACCTTGGTGGGATTACCTGAGAAAACGGTAAAAGAAGCTCAGGATAGAGTACGTAGTGCACTTATTAACGCTCAATTTAAATACCCACCAAAGCGAATTACTGTTAATTTAGCACCTGCCGATCTGCCAAAAGAAGGGGGACGTTTTGATTTGCCAATTGCTTTGGGCATATTAGCTGCATCAGGACAAATTGAGGCAGAACAATTACGCCGTTTTGAATTTTTGGGCGAGCTGGCATTGACGGGAAATTTACGAGCAGTTCCTGGTGTCATCCCCGCGATTTTAGCTGCACAACAGGCTAAACGACATATGATAATTGCTGCGCAAAATGCGCATGAAGCCGCATTGATTTCTGATTTTGATAGCTTTTATGCAACAACTTTATTAGAAACGGTACAATTTCTGAATAATCAACTTACCCTCCCCGTAGCCAGTGAAATTCCGCCACAAAGTGCGGTGAAAAATCAGCAAGTTTCGCGAGATTTAACGGATATCATTGGGCAACATCATGCAAAGCGCGCGTTAACCATTGCTGCAGCAGGACAACACAATTTGTTACTTTTGGGTCCACCCGGTACAGGCAAAACTATGCTTGCAAGTCGGCTTACTGATTTATTGCCAGAAATGACAGACCAAGAAGCCATTGAAACCGCTTCAATAACAAGTTTGATCCAAAATGAACTGAATTTTTCAAATTGGAAACGCCGACCTTTCAGATCTCCACACCACAGTGCTTCTTTGCCAGCATTAGTGGGTGGTGGTACGATCCCAAAACCAGGTGAAATTTCATTAGCCCATAACGGCGTACTTTTCTTAGATGAGCTACCTGAATTTGACCGAAAAGTCTTGGATGCGTTGCGCCAACCTTTAGAAAGTGGCGAAATCATTATTTCCAGAGCCAATGCAAAAATCTGTTTTCCTGCCAAATTCCAATTAATCGCCGCCATGAACCCAAGCCCAACAGGACATTATCAGGGCACGCATAATCGCACATCACCACAACAAATTATGCGTTATCTTAATCGGTTATCTGGTCCTTTTTTAGATCGTTTTGATTTATCCATTGAGGTACCTTTATTACCTAAAGGTACTTTGCAATCCAATTCTGATCGTGGAGAGAGCAGTGAAAAAGTGCGGTCAAAAATATTAAAGATTCGAGAAATACAATTTCATCGCCAAGGTAAAGTCAATGCACATTTAACTGCAAAAGAAATTGAAAAATTCTGTGTGATAAAAAATAAAGACGCCGAATTTTTAGAAAATGCCTTAACCAAACTGGGTTTATCCGTACGAGCTTATCATCGTATTTTAAAAGTTGCTCGTACTATTGCTGACTTAGCAGAAACAGAACAAATTAATCAAACCCATTTAGCAGAAGCCTTAAGCTATCGCACCATGGATCGCTTATTACTGAAATTACAGGGATAAAAAAGCCGCTTTTGAGCGGCTATAAATGAACTATAAAATGATTAAGCCGATTTTTCTTTTAATTTTTCAATCGCTTGTTTATTAAAGAAATAATGTGTACCACAACATTCGCATTGCATATCAATGCTGCCATTATGTTCTTCAAGAATTTCATCAATTTCCTGCTCAGGCACCAATAATAACGCTGCACCAGAACGATCTGCAGAACAACCACAGAAGAATTGCACATTCTGTGGCTCGTAAATTTCCACCGTTTCTTCATGGTAAAGGCGATACAACAATTCTTCCGCGCTTAAACCAAATAATTCGTCGTCTTTTACTGTGGCTGTCAGCGTGGCTAAATGTTCAAAATCTTCTGCTGAACCTTGACCATCTGGCATAATTTGTAGCAACATGCCTGCCGCTACCGCTTCACCATTAAATTCACCACTACGAATAATTAATTGCGTTTGTAATTGCTCAGAACGCACAAAATAATCTTCTAAACATTCGGTAATGGTTGGTTTATCTAATGCAATGACGCCCTGATAACGTTCACCTTCAGTTGGTGTGATAGTAATGACTAACACACCTTTCCCTACCATTTCATGCAAACTGGCTTGTGCAGGAATATCATCTTGCAAACGTGCTAAAGCACGCATTTTTTGTTGATAAGAACCATTAACCAATGCCAATTTTAACGGGCCATCACCTTGAATTTGCACCGTAATATCACCGTCAAATTTTAAAGTCGCTGTGAGCAAACTAGTTGCCACCATCATTTCACCCAATAAATTTTGCACTTCTTTTGGATAATGATGTGTGTTTAGTGTATCTACAAAAGTTTTATTGACACGCACCCATTCGCCACGAACAGCACGATTTTGGAATAAATAACGATATAATTTGTCGTTGTCTTGTTGATAATTCATAGATTTCCTTAGATTTTTCTGTGCGTTATAACTACCTAAAACGTCTTAAAATTACACCGCACTTTGAGAACATTGCTTGCTATATGGGGCTATTTCCTGCTTTTACAAGCCTTCATCTTGTTGTTTAAAACGAATTAAATCCCGACGCTCTTTCTTATTTGGTCGACGATCAGGATGTGGCATCGCATTCATTTTACGCGCCAAGGTCATTTTTTCACGTTGTACAATACTTTCCGCCGTTTCTTCATACAATAATTGCGCTTGCGGTGCACCTCTTCGCTGGTCTGAAAGTGCGGTGACTTTGACTTCTTTTTCTTCATTTCCTTGACGTAAACGAATTTTTGCACCCACTTCTACGCTTTTATTTGGCTTGGTACGTTGCCCATTATAATGCACTTTACCACCATCAATCATTTCTTTTGCAATGGTACGGGTTTTATAAAAGCGAGCAGCCCAAAGCCACTTGTCCAAACGTACACCATCGTCCTTTTCCTCTTGCTTATTTTGCGCTTGTTTCGCCATAAATTATCCTTTAACAGCTATTTTGGTTTATGGTATCGTTATTCCTAAATTTTGTAAAATAAGAGATGATGTTATGAAGCAACTCCCTGAAATTCTAAATATTTCTACTAAAGCACAATCTAAGATTTTTAAAATCCAATCCATAGACCTTAAATTTTCCAATGGCAATTTACGCACCTATGAGCGACTAAAACCGGCAAGTCGGGCTGCAGTTATGGTGCTTCCTATCGAAAATGATGAATTAATTATGGTCAAAGAATATGCAGTAGGCACAGAAAAATATGAACTGGGTTTCTGTAAAGGCTTGATGGAATTTGGTGAAACGCCAGAACAAAGTGCCAATCGAGAAATGCAAGAAGAATTGGGCATCGGTGCGAAAGAGTTTGTACATTTACGCACCATTAATTCCAATCTTACTTATATGAATAGTCCTATGCATATTTTAATTGCACAGGATTTTTATCCCTCTCAATTAGAAGGTGATGAACCTGAACCTTTGGAAATTTTAAGAATGCCTCTCGCTAACTTAGAGCATTTATTAAATGATGAGAATTTTTATGAAGCACGTAATCTTGTTGCACTCTATGCATTGCGTGATTATTTAAAAAAATCGAGCTAAATCGATTGCGTTTGCATAAATTTCAATAAAATTTGCATAAATATATAAATAACTACTTTCCCTGAGCCTCTAATCAAGGTAATATGCGAACGTTTTTTTAAACTTAAGGAATTATTAATGTCAACACATCAACAATCATTAAAAGAATTAACATTCCGAGGAATGTTATTAGGGGCGTTGATTACGGTAATCTTTACCGCTTCCAACGTTTATTTGGGATTAAAAGTAGGTCTTACTTTCGCATCTTCAATCCCTGCTGCCGTTATTTCAATGGCAGTACTCAAATTCTTCCATGGCTCAAATATTCTTGAGAACAACATGGTGCAAACCCAAGCATCTTCTGCGGGTACGCTTTCTTCTGTGATTTTCGTGATCCCAGCGATGCTTATGATGGGATACTGGCAAGGTTTCCCATTCTGGCAAACATTATTAATCTGTATTTCGGGGGGTATCCTTGGGGTTATCTTCACTGTTCCATTGCGTAATGCGATGGTGGTAAAAAGCGATTTACCTTACCCTGAAGGCGTTGCGGCTGCGGAAATCTTAAAAGCAGGCCATGACAACTCAAATGAAAGTGGTATTAAAGAAATTGCAACTGGTGGTATCGTTGCTGCAGTTGTCGGCTTTGTCACAAACGGTTTACGTGTTGTTGCTGATGGCGCTAGCCTTTGGTTTAAAGGTGGTAATGCGATTTTCCAAGTACCAATGGGCTTTTCATTAGCCTTACTTGGCGCAGGTTACTTAGTGGGTATTGTGGGCGGTATCGCTATCTTATTAGGTATTTTTGCCGCTTGGGGTGTTGCAGTACCTTATTTCACTGCAAGCGCACCAATGCCTGAAGGCGCTGATATGATCGGTTATGCGATGAGTATTTGGAAAAGCAAAGTACGCTTTATTGGTGTAGGTACTATCGGTATTGCGGCAATTTGGACATTATTAATGCTCATGAAACCAATGATGGAGGGTATGTCACAATCTATCCGCGCATTCAAAGATCCAAACGCACAAAATAATGACCGCACTTCACAAGATTTATCACCAAAAACAATGATTTACACAACACTTGTGAGTGTTGCTTTAATTGTTTTAGCGCTTTACAGCTTCCTAGAGCCTGTCGGCATTGAGCCAAGCACTGCAATTATTTTAATCGTTGTTTGTACTTTATTAGCCTTTGTTATCGGTTTCTTCGTTGCAGCAGCTTGCGGATACATGGCGGGTTTAGTAGGTTCATCTTCAAGCCCAATTTCAGGTATCGGTATCATCTCTGTGGTAACCACCTCATTAGTATTAATGTTAATCGGTTCTGCAACAGGTTTATTAGATACTGCTGAAGGTCAAAAATTCTTAACCGCACTTACCTTATTCACAGGCTCAATTGTGGTATGTATCGCAGCGATTTCTAACGATAACTTACAAGACTTAAAAACTGGTCAATTAGTTGAAGCAACACCTTGGCGCCAACAATTTGCGTTAATTATCGGTGTTATCGTGGGTGCTTTAGTTATCGCACCAGTGCTTGAAATCCTTTATCACGCTTATGGTTTTGCTGGTGCAATGCCACGTGAAACAATGGATCCTGCACAAGCATTATCTGCACCTCAAGCGACATTAATGATGACCATCGCTAATGGTATCTTCTCGCACAATCTTGAATGGAGCTATATTTTTGCAGGTATCGGATTTGGTGCAGTATTAATTGTGATTGATACTTTATTGAAAAAATCATCCAACAACCGTTTTGCTTTACCTGCATTAGCTGTTGGTATGGGTATCTACTTACCACCATCAATCAATGCGCCTATCATTGTTGGTGCATTCTTAGCGTGGTTAATCAACCGTCATTTAGAAAGCTTTGCAAAACGTACAGGTAAAGATCTTGCAGAAGTGAAGAAAAAAGCAGAACGCTTTGGTACTTTATTCGCTGCGGGTTTAATCGTGGGTGAAAGCTTAATCGGCGTATTACTCGCCTTTATTATCGCCGGCTCTGTGACTTCAGGTGGTTCAGATGCACCTCTTGCATTGAATTTAGAAAACTGGGGAAGTACAGCAGAAGTTCTTGGCTTGATGATATTCGCAGCTGGTATAACGATTTTTGCATTACGTGTATTAAAAGCGAAAAAGTAATATAATAAAACGCTCTCAGTTGAGAGCGTTTTTTCTTAGGTTTAAATAATGAACTTCGCCAAAATAGATGTAATTATTCCTTGCTACAATGCAGAAAATACCCTCATTCGTGCGGTAACATCGGTACTAAATCAACCGCACTTAGGATGCCTATGGCTCGTTGATGATTGTTCCACAGACAATACGGCACAATTAGCCGCTGAACTGGCAAAGCAATATCCCGATAAAATCAAATTTGAAGCAATGCCACGTAATGGAGGACCTGCAAAAGCACGCAATTGGGGGGCATTACAAAGCAGTGCAGAATTTATCGCTTTTTTAGACGCGGATGATGCCTATGAAGCGGATGCATTAACCTCTGCCAGTGCGATTTTTCATTTTAAACCTGAAGTATCCCTCATTCGTTTAGCCTTAAAACCTGTTGATTTAGCACCGCACTTTGCCGAACACGAAAATATTGAATTCGCTTGGCAACACGTATTAATGACCGTTGCAGGCAATATGGTTTTTCGTCGTTCCTTTTTCCTCGCTTGTGGTGGATTTCCACAAAATGAATTATTTAGACGTTTTGGTGGTGAAGACGGTGCTCTCGGCATTGCCACAACGAAAATAGGCATGGTAGTCACCTTAAAAGAAGAACCAGGTGTATTGCATTATTGTCGATCAGGTATGCACGCCGAGCGTTTATTAAATGCGATTTTATTTCAACAACATGTTGAACAAATTACAGAAACCGATGTTGCACAGGCAAATGCGATAACAGAAAATATTTGTCAGCAAATAGAACGCTTAAAGTGCGGTCTAAATTCGGTTAATATTGGTATTCATCCGTTAATATTGGAAAGAGAATAGGACATTACGTGAAAATAGTGATTCTTGGTGCGGGTCAGGTTGGTAGAACCCTGGCAGAAAATTTGGTCAGTGAAGATAATGATATTACGCTTGTTGATAATCAAGAAGCACGTTTAGAAAATCTTCAAGATAAGCATGACTTACGCGTAGTCACAGGCTCCGCCTCTTCCCCATTTGTTTTACGTGAAGCAGGCTTGATGGACGCTGATTTATTAGTGGCTGTAACCAGTTCCGATGAAGTCAACATGGTTGCCAGTCAAATTGCCTATACGCTATTCCATACTCCAACTAAAATTGCACGAATTCGTAATAGTGAATACATCCGCGAAAAAGAGAAATTATTTCAACCTGACGTCATTCCTGTTGATCATATTATTTCTCCAGAGAATCTGGTTACAGATGATATCGTACGCTTAATTAACTATCCAGGTGCCTTGCAAATCGCTCATTTTGCTGATGAAAAAATTAGTATTGCTGTATGCAAAGCCTATTATGGTGGGCCTTTAGTTGGCTATGCGATTTCAGCCTTACGAGAACATTTACCCCATATTGATTGTCGTATTGTATCGATTTTACGCCAAGATAAAACCATTCGCCCACAAGCTTCTACCATTATTGAAGCGGGAGATGAAGTCACATTTATCTGTGCAACTGAGCATATTCGTGCAGTCATGTCAGAGCTACAACGTTTAGAACGTCCTTATAAACGCATTATGATTGTTGGTGGTGGTAATATTGGTGCAAATGTTGCCCGCTATTTAGAAAATAGTTGCACCATTAAATTAGTCGAACGAGATGCATCGCGCGCTACCAAATTAGCAGAAAAACTATCAAAAACCTTGGTATTTAATGCTGATGCTTCAGATCAAAACTTCTTATTTGAAGAGCAAATTGAAAGTATTGATTTGTTTATTTCTTTAACAAGTGATGATGAAGCCAACATTATGTCAGCGATGTTAGCAAAACGATCTGGTGCAAAAAAAGTGATGGTGTTGATTCAACGTATGGCATACATTAATCTATTGCAAGGTGGATCTATTGATATTGCTATTTCACCACAACAGGCCACGATTTCTGCATTATTAAGCCATGTTCGTAAAGGCGATATCACCAATGTGGCCTCACTACGTCATGGTATAGCGGAAGCTTTAGAAATCGTTTTACATGGAGATCCAACTAATTCAAATGTTATTGGACGCAAAGTAAGCGAATTAAAATTGCCAAATACAGCATTAATTGGTGCTATTTTACGTGATAATGAGGTGCTCATTGCTAAAAAAGATGTGGTACTACAAGAAGAAGATCATGTCATTATTTACTTAGCCGATAAAAAATACGTCCCTGAAATAGAGAAATTGTTTCAACCAAACGTCTTTTTTATCTAAAAGGAATAAAAAAGCTATACAAATTGAACAAAATTTATATAATACGCACTCCCTAACTTCCATTTATATAAAAGGAAAAAATTATGAGCTTTATGAAAGAATTTCGCGAATTTGCAATGCGCGGCAATGTTGTTGATATGGCAGTCGGTGTGATCATCGGTGGTGCATTTGGTAAAATCGTTAGTTCACTCGTTGCTGATGTAGTTATGCCTGTATTAGGTATTTTAACTGGCGGCGTTGACTTTAAAGATTTAAAAATCGTTCTAGCAGAAAAAGTAGGTGAAACACCTGCAGTAACCTTAAACTACGGTGTATTTATTCAAAATATTTTTGACTTCATCATTATTGCATTTGCTATTTTCTTAATGGTAAAAGGCATTAACAAAATGAAAAAACCAGTTGAAGAAGCACCAAAAGGTCCAACTTCAGAAGAATTATTATCTGAAATTCGTGATTTATTGAAAAAATAATCCCATTCAATTACATAAAAAAACGCCATGTATTCCACATGGCGTTTTTTATTATCGGTATTAAGCCAATTTCTTTAATTTGGCGTAGTAAAAACCATCACCACCTTCTGTTTGTGGAATAAATTGAAAACCCACTGCACTTTCATCCTGCGCAAAAGATAATCTTTCTAATTGTGCATTTGGTGTATCGGCTAAGAATTGGCGGATTTGCTCGCAATTTTCTTCAGGTAACAATGAACAAGTCGCATAAACCAAAATACCATTCGGCTTTAATGTTGCCCAAAGGGCATCAAGAATTTCTCGCTGTAATTTCACTAAAGGCTGAATATCACTTTCTTGACGCAACCATTTAATATCAGGATGACGGCGAATCACGCCTGTTGCTGAACAAGGTGCATCTAATAAAATTCTGTCAAATTGCACCGCACTTTTTTTGCCCACAATAGCTTCCGCAGCTTGAGGAAGCCATTGTTGCGGTTGAGAAGCGTCACCACAAATAACCGTTGCTTTCTGCTGTAACCGAGCAAGATTTTCACTGACGCGCTTTAATCTCCCCTCTTCAATGTCTAGCGCAACCACTTTAGCTTGCGGTGCAAGTTCTAAAATATGCGTGGTTTTTCCCCCTGGTGCCGCACAAGCATCGAGGATTAATTCACCATTTTTTGCTTCTAGTAGTAACGCTGCCCATTGTGCACTGATATCTTGCACCGAACTCCAACCTTGCGCAAAATAAGGTAAATTTTGCACCGCTGTTGCCGCTGCTAAGCGCAATGCTTGAGGATGTTCTGTTGAATGAGACACTAATTCTTGCTGTGCTAATAATTGTTGGTAATCATCTTTGCTGGAATGACGAACATTCACACGCAACCACATTGGTGGTTTCTGATTATTCGCTTCAATGACCTCACGCCAATTGGGATAGGCTTTTTTCAATTTATTCACAAGCCATTCAGGATGATAGGTTTGCCAATGTTTATCCACCACTGCCAATATTTCTGCTTGCTCACGTAAAAAGCGACGTAATACACCATTGACTAAGCCCCGAAATTGCTCGACTTTCAGGGATTTTGTCGCATTCACTGCTTCATTAATGGCAGCATGTTCAGGTACGCGCGTATAAAGAAGTTGATACAACCCCACCAATAATAAGCAATGCACAATTCGTGTTTTGCCTTTTAAAGGTTTATCAACTAACAAACGAATAATCCATTCAAGCCTTGGTAATACGCGGCACACACCAAAACAGATTTCTTGTAATAAGGGAAGGTCCTGTGCTTTGACTTGAGACTGAAATTCAGGGATTAAACTGGATAGCGATTTTCCCTGATCTAACACCTGTAAAATAACTTGTGCAGCTACAACGCGTACGGATTCAGACTTATGCTTAAGTGCGGTCTTTTTTTGTGCTGTTTTTTCCGTTCTCATAGCTGGGTTCCTACCATAAACCAATCTGCACGTCCATTAAGGAAATCTTGAATAGACATTGGCTTCTTGCCTGCAGGTTGTAATTGTGTAATATTCAGCACGCCATCCGCTGTAGCAATTTTTAATCCTGTTTTATCACAAGCTAAAATTGTCCCTTGCAGTTTATTTTGATGAGGCAATACATCTGCTTGGTACACTTTAACTCGTTCTTCGTTACCATCAACACACAAGGTCAAAAATGCAATAGGCGCAGGATTAAAAGCACGAATATTACGTTCCAATTGAACTGCGGACAAATTCCAATCCAATAGTGCTTCTTCTTTACTTAGTTTATCTGCGTAATTACTTTGACTATCCTCTTGCGCTTCAGGGATAAAACGGCCTTCATCCAAATGATCCAACACCTCAATCAAGGCCGGTGGTGCAAGCTGCGCAAGCTTATGATATAGCGTTGCAGACGTTTCTTTCTCTTCAATATCACAATAGACTTTATGCAACATATCGCCCGTATCCAACCCTGCATTCATTTGCATAATGGTCACGCCAGTTTGTTTATCGCCTGCCCAAATTGCACGTTGAATCGGTGCTGCCCCACGCCAACGTGGTAAAATTGAGCCATGCACATTTAAACAGCCTAAACGAGGTGCATCTAATACCGCTTGAGGCAAAATTAAACCATAAGCCACCACAACCATAACATCCGCTTGCAATGCTGCTAATTCTTGCTGAGCTTCAGGTTTACGTAAGGATTTAGGTTGATAAACAGGAATATTATGCTGCTCTGCCAATTGTTTTACTGGACTGGCTTGTAATTTTTTTCCACGACCAGCAGGCTTATCAGGCTGGGTATAAACAGCAATAACATTGTGTTGTGAATTCAATAATGCTTGTAAATGTTGAGCGGCGAAATCAGGCGTTCCCGCAAAAATAATATTGAGTTTTTTCATCATAAAGTGCTACGGATAATCATAAATAGAAAAAGAGAAAGCTGTTCTCAACTTATTTGCTGCGCGCAATTTGTTTTTGTAATTTCACTAATTTCTCTTTAATACGGTTGCGTTTTAATGGCGATAAATAATCAACAAACATCACACCGTTCAAGTGATCAATTTCATGTTGAATACAAATTGCCAATAAACCATCTGCTGATAAAGTAAATTCTTCGCCCTGACGATTAAGTGCTTTTACCGTTACTTTTTCTTTACGTGGCACTAAACCACGAAAACCAGGCACAGACAAACAACCCTCTTCAATCCCTGTTTCACCTGAACTTTCAATAATTTCAGGGTTAATCAATACGATTTGATTTTCTTTGTTACCTTCAATATCCATGGTAATAACACGTTTGTGTACATTCACTTGAGTGGCGGCTAAACCAATGCCTTCATTTTCGTACATGGTTTCAAACATATTATCAATAAAATCTTGTAATTCTGGGTTAAATTCAGTAACAGGTTGAGCAATGGTACGCAATTGCTCGTCAGGATAAATTAAAACATTTAATAAACTCATAGTGCTCATTTCATTAAATTAATCAGGTGCCATAGTGTAACAGATTTCCGTTAGAATAGGCGAAAAACAAACCGCACTTTAAAAGTGCGGTTGATTTTTATAAGGTTTTATTATGCGTTTAAGATGTTCAAGATCTCTTGCATACTTAAATGATAACCATGTGGGCAAGCACGCCAAACATCAAGCATTTTACTGTATTTATCCCACATTGGTGTTTGCGAATCACAGCCATGTTCGCATTTCATAAATTCTTGATATTTGCCCTCTACGCCCGTAATAAAACGCAGATAGCTTAAATATTTCTTCTCACGCACCGCACAATAGCCAACAAATTGTAAACGATGTGGAGTTACGCCTGATTTATCCGCTAAATTATTGTATGAAACATGAAGAGCTTTATACATTTCTAACGTATCTAAGATCGTTTGACATTCTTCCACTTTGATATCAGTAAATTCACGATCCAGTTCTCTTAATTCAAGTGCAAATCCACCTTTGACAATGGCTTCCAAACGCGCGTATGTTGCCGCATTCGCAGGGTCTAATAACCCCATTAATTTATATTGGTTTGTTAAAATCAAACGCTGAGTTGATGTCATTTCCATAATATTATCCCTTAATCAATACTTTTTAAATCATCTGCTGAAAGTCCAGTTTCTTTCGGCTGCACATTACCATCTTTGGTACGGAATTCAAGATGCTGGTAATAGGCTTCGCGGAACGTAATATATGGATCATGTGATTGCTCCAAAAAAGCTTCCTTATCCATTGCTTTCGCACGCTGATCCACTTTTTGTACGCCCATTTTCACTAAAGACCAAGGGCCACCCACCCAATTCCAGAATGGATAGGTGTAAGCAGTGTCAACAACCGCCCCTGTGATTTCTCTTGGTGTGGTGGCATTATAAACCGGCAATACGATATAAGCACCTGGATCTACGCCATAACTCCCCAAGGTTTCACCAAATGTACGTGGATAATCCACTTTAAGCGGTTCGCTATGGCTTGCTAAATCAATTAATCCGCCTAAACCAAAGGTCGAGTTAATAAAGAAGCGATTAAAATGCGTCATCGCTTTTTTACCCTCGCCCTCTAGTAAGCGGTTAATCATACTGACTGGCTCATCTAAGTTATTCGCCACATTTGATAAACCTTTAGTTAATGGCGTTGGTAAAGCATCCCAGCCTTTTGCTAATGGTTTTAACACATAAGGGTCTAACACTTTGTAGTTGAAATCCCACATGGTACGGTTGAAACTTTGTAAGGGATCATTTCGTTCCCCAGTTACTGGGTCAAGTGTGCTACTGCAACCTGTAAGCACAACGGTACTTAAAAGTGCGGTGCTAAAAAGAATTTTTTTCATAATATTTCCTGATTGAGTTCAAGATATCGACATTGTAAATGAGTTACGCAAAATCTACAAAAGAAATCACCGCACTTTATTTACTTTCTAAATCCACTGCTAAAACTTCTGGCAACGCTCTAATATGCGTATAGAGCTGCTGCAACACATCTTGATTCGCTAACTCCACCCGCAAAATAAGCTTGATTTCGCCTTGTGACAAATCTTTAATATTGGTATTTAAAATATCACTATCAAATTGTTCAAATAACGTCTGTACTTGACTAATGCCTTGCACATCATTCAAATGAATATTCATCGTTGCTTTGATATTTTCTTTTGGGCGACGACGCTGAACATAGCGTTGCACAATCGGGCTCAAACGGATCGCTACAAAGATCATCATAGTCGCAATAATGGCATCAAAGAAGAAACCTGCGCCAGAAGCAATACCAATCCCTGCGGCAGACCAAATAATTGCCGCAGTTGTTAAACCAGAAATAGCATCATTACTTTTACGTAGAATCACACCAGCGCCCAAGAAACCAATACCGCTGATAACCTGTGCAGCTAAACGCATTGGGTCCGTACGAATATTCTCCGACACTTCTGCATAATATTCTGCTGATTGAATAGATACAATGGTAAGAATACAGGTGGTAATCGCAATAATAACGCAGGTTTTTACCCCAACAGGTTTACGCTTTAGCTCCCGTTCTAAACCAATAATGCCACCAAGGCACATAGCAACGCAGATCTTCGCAAGAATAAGAAAATGAGAAGAATGAATTGCCGAATCAACTAATGTTTGAAAATTTATCATTTTATTACCGCACTTTTTATTAAATAATCCACTTCTGGCATCACACCACGCCATAATTTAAAGGAATGAGCCGCTTGCCCCACGAGCATACCAAAACCATCACTCATTGTTTTTACCCCTAAAGATTTCGCCCAAGCAATAAAAGGCGTATCGGTATCTTTGGCGTATTGCATATCATAAACCGCGCCCGCATGACGCAACAGTTCAGGTTGAATATCGACAGTTGCGCCTTGTAAACCTAATGAAGTAGCGTTGATCACGAGATCAAAATGCTGCATTGGAATTTGGCTTAATTCGACAGCTTGAATATTGCCATAAGCCGCGAATTTATCTGCTAACCCTTGTGCCTTGGCTAAAGTGCGGTTAGAAATGAGGATGTTTTGCTGCGCTTGTAATAAAGGCAGTAAAACACCTTTTGTCGCACCACCCGCGCCTAAAATTAAGATTTTATTATTAGGTTTCAACCAACCTAATCTCGTTAAATCGGTAACCAAGCCTACGCCATCGGTATTATCTGCATAGAGTTTACCGTTATCTAATCGTTTTAAGGTGTTGCAAGCTTCTGCCATAAGCGCTTGCTCACTATGTTCATCAGCTAGCGCAAATGCTCTTTCTTTAAAAGGGGCTGTAATATTACAACCTTTCGCACCCTGCGCAAAAAATTGGCTCAACTGTTGTTCAAACTGCGTCAAATCGCCCAACATAGCCACATATTCCATGGATTGCTGCGTTTGCTGAGCAAACAAACGATGAATTTGAGGCGATTTACTTTGTGCAATTGGATTTCCCCAAACTGCGTATTTATCCATAGCTTATCCTTGCCTAAATAATTGATTAGTTAACAAATCTCGAATTTCTGATGGATTTTTTGCATCACCAACAGGCATATCCAACACTGGAAAATCGGCACCAAATTGAACTCTCACCTCTTCAGCTGTACGACAAGGAGACAATCCTGATAGGTTCGCACTAGTGGATGTAAGTGCAAATTCACAAGCTTCACATAATTGAGCTACAGCGGGATGACGACAAATACGCACCGCAATGCTATCAAAATCACCTGTTAAAAACGTTGGCACATTTTCTTTTGCTGGCACAACCCAGGTAATTGGATGATCGTAGGTTTGCGTTAAACATTGCCATTGTGCTGCGTTAATACGAGTTTCATCAATAAAAGGGAGAAAAAAACGCACATCAGGCGATACAAGGATCAGTCCTTTTTCAATAGGGCGTTGCTTCAAAACTAATAATTTTTCCACCGCACTTTGACTAAAAGGATTACAACCCAATCCGAAAACCGCTTCTGTCGGATAGGCAACTACTTGATTGGCTTTTAATTGTTGGCTTAGCGTTAAAATATCCACGTTCTATTTCAAGAAAATTAAAAGGACAAATTATAGCATAATTTGAGGGATAAAATGATAAATCCTTCCCAAATGGAAAGGATCTATCACAAAAAAGTGTTCTCATTAACAATTGTGTTTAAGACGATATTCAATTAAATCTTCAATCGTTAAAATGACATAATCAAATTTTTTCGCAAATTCCACTAATTCAGGTGCTCGGGCCATGGTGCCATCATCATTGGTAATTTCACAAATCACACCAGCTTCTTTGTAGCCCGCAAGACGTGCTAAATCCACAGAAGCTTCAGTATGCCCCTGACGTTTTAATACACCACCATTCACTGCACGTAATGGGAAAATATGCCCAGGACGATGTAAATCTGAAGGCTTCGCACCATCTGCCACAGCAGCCTTAATAGTCGTTACACGATCTGCTGCAGAAACCCCAGTACTCACGCCTTCTGCCGCTTCAATAGTCACTGTAAAAGCTGTTTTGTTGACGCTATTGTTATTTTCAACCATCGGCGGTAAATCAAGTTGATCACATAAGCTTTCACTTAAACACAAGCAAACAATACCGCTACCATAGCGAATTAAGCTTGCCATTTGTTGTGCGGTAATGGTTTGAGCAGGGAAAATAAGGTCGCCTTCATTTTCACGATTTTCATCGTCTAAAACAAGTACGCCTTTGCCTTGTTTGAAAGCTTCAATCGCTTTCACAACACGCTGTTCTGGCGTGCCAAAGGGAGATAATAATGACTGATTCATAGTAAATTCCTAATCGATTTGAAACAATAAGATACCAGAATCAGGGCGTTAGAAATGACAAAAACAAGTTCCATTGAACCTGCTTATTCTCTTCCATCCAGACTATACTGTTGGCTTTGGAATTTCACCAAATCTGCTGACTTCATTTACATGAACGCTCGCGGGCTTTACCGCCAGTAGGGAATTTCACCCTGCCCTGAGAATGTGCTCTTAGTATAGCACTTGTCATATTGAATTGCTATGCAGTGAAAAAAGGTTTTTCTTTCTGTGCCAGATTACATACAATAGACAAAACAAGGCGAATTCGCACCGCACTTTCCATTTATGCCACATAAAAGCGCGGTGTATTTTGAGGTAATTTTATATGACCAGTGAATTTTCTTACTTACAACAGAAACGTAAGCAGTTGAAATTAAAAGTAAATGAAGTGTGCGAAAGTGCAAATATTACCCGAGCTTATTTCAACCAATTAGTGAGCGGTAAAATCAAAAATCCAAGTGCAGTAAAACTACGCGCATTACATAATGCATTACAAATTACGGATACGCACGATAATAAGCAAGTCGGCGTGATTTTTGGTAAATTTTATCCTGTGCATACTGGTCATATTAATATGATCTTTGAAGCTTTTAGTAAAGTAGATGAATTGCACGTCATCGTTTGTAGTGACACAGAACGAGATCTCAAACTTTTTTATGATAGCAAAATGAAAAAAATGCCAACGGTGCAAGATCGTCTACGTTGGATGCAACAAATTTTTAAATATCATAAAAATCAAATATTTATTCATCATTTAGTCGAAGACGGTATTCCAAGCTATCCTAACGGCTGGGCAAGCTGGTCTGAGGCAGTAAAAACATTATTTAAAGAAAAAAATGTGAATCCAACGGTCGTTTTCAGCAGTGAAATTCAAGACAAAGCACCTTATGAACAATATCTTCAACTTGATGTTGTGTTAGTGGATCCCAAACGTGAATTCTTTAATGTATCAGCCACAAAAATTCGCAACAATCCATTCCATTATTGGAAATTTATTCCAAAAGAAGTCCGTCCATTCTTTGCTAAAACCATTGCAATTTTAGGCGGTGAAAGTAGTGGTAAAACGGTGCTAGTAAACAAACTCGCTGCCGTATTCAATACCACTTCTGCTTGGGAATATGGTCGTGAATTTGTTTTTGAGAAACTAGGTGGCGATGAACAGGCAATGCAATATTCTGACTATCCACAAATGGCGCTAGGCCATCAACATTATATTGATTATGCACTAAGACACGCACATAAAGTGGCGTTTATTGATACGGACTTCATTACTACTCAAGCCTTTTGTATTCAATATGAAGGGAAAGCCCATCCGTTCTTGGATTCAATGATCAAAGAATATCCATTTGATGTGACGATTTTATTAAATAACAATACGAAATGGGTGGATGATGGCTTACGCAGTCTAGGGGATCATAAACAGCGTCAACGATTCCAACAATTACTTAAAAAATTATTAGATAAATACCATGTGCCTTACATTGAAATTGAATCGCCGAGTTACGATGAACGCTATGAACAAGCAAAAGCCATTGTAGAAAAAATATTAAATGAAGAAGAAATTTCGAATTTAACTCATGATGGTGCACTATTTGATAATGAGGCTAAATAATCAATGATTTTATTTGCTGGCGATCCTCATGGTAGTTACTCACATTTATATCCCTTTATCGAACGAGAAGATAAAGTCAACCTAATTATTCTAGGCGACTTACAGCTAGTAGATCCATCGCCTCTTGAAGAGCTAGCTAAACATTGTGAAATTTGGTTTATACATGGCAACCATGATAGTAAAACGCCTCATGCATTTGATGCGATTTGGGGAACTCAATGGAAAGAAAGAAACTTACATGGACGAGTGGTAGAAATTGAAGGGAAACGCATTGCAGGACTAGGCGGTGTCTTCCGAGGACAGATTTGGATGCCTCCGAAAAAACCGTTATTTTTCGATCCCATCCATTATTGCCAATATTGTCCACCAGAAAAATTGTGGCGTTCTGGCTTGCCATTAAGACATAGAACATCTATTTTCCCATCAGATATAGAGGAGTTATCTTGTCAGCAAGCAGATATTCTTATTTGCCATGAGGCCCCAAAACCACATCCATCTGGTTTTACGATACTTAATCAATTAGCAGAAAAAATGTCAGTAAGACAGCTCTATCATGGTCATCACCATGAGAACTTTGATTATGCTACCTTAAAAAAACAAAACCCATATCAAACGATTAATGTTGGGTTCCGTAGCCTATGTGATATTCAAGGTAATTACTTATTAAAAAATATTGATGATAGGGATTTATAGATAAAAGAAAAGCTCGCTAAATTAGCGAGCTTTTTTATTAGATCTTAAATTATTCCGCTGCAGCAACCTCTGTTGCTTCAGGGCGATCAACTAACTCAATGTATGCCATTGGTGCATTATCACCTGCGCGGAAACCACATTTTAAAATACGGGTGTAACCACCTGCACGATTAGCAAAACGTGGACCTAATTCATTAAATAATTTTGCAACTGTTTCAATGTTGCGTGTACGAGCGAAAGCTAAGCGGCGATTTGCAACGCTATCAACTTTTGCTAATGTAATTAACCGTTCAACTACACGACGTAATTCTTTAGCTTTAGGCAAAGTTGTTTTGATAATCTCGTGATTAACTAAAGAACTTGCCATATTACGGAACATCGCTTGGCGATGGCTGCTATTACGGTTTAGTTGACGACCACTCTTACGATGGCGCATGACCTTATCCTTCTCAGAAAAATCTTAACCTAATGGCCTATTAATCTTCAGCAATACTTGCTGGAGGCCAATTTTCAAGGCGCATACCTAATGATAGGCCGCGTGAAGCTAACACATCCTTAATTTCAGTAAGTGATTTCTTACCAAGATTAGGTGTTTTTAATAATTCAACTTCAGTACGCTGAACCAAATCACCGATATAATGAATTGTTTCTGCTTTCAAACAGTTAGCAGAACGAACTGTCAACTCTAAGTCATCAACAGGACGTAGTAAAATCGGATCAAATTCCGGTTTTTCTTCCTTGACTTCAGGCTGACGAACATCTCGCAAATCAACGAATGCATCAAGCTGCTCTGCTAAAATTGTTGCTGCACGACGGATTGCTTCTTCCGGATCAATAGTGCCATTTGTTTCTAGCTCAATAACTAACTTATCTAAGTCAGTGCGTTGTTCAACACGTGCTGCTTCAACATTGTAAGCAATACGGTCTACAGGGCTATAACAAGCATCTACTAATAGACGACCAATCGGACGATCTTCATCTTGAACATGTGCACGAGCCGAAGCAGGTACATAACCTCTACCACGTTGAACACGAATACGCATATTAATTGATGCGTTTTCATCTGTTAAGTGACAAATAACATGCTCAGGATTTACAATTTCAACATCACCATCATGAGTAATGTCAGCAGCAACAACAGGGCCAATTCCAGATTTGTTTAGTGTCAGAAAAACATCATCTTTATTCTGAACTTTAACCGCTAGGCCTTTTAAGTTTAAAAGAACTTCAAGAATGTCTTCCTGAACACCTTCTTTACTACTATACTCGTGCAATACGCCTTCGATTTCTACTTCAGTCACAGCACAACCTGGCATTGAAGATAGAAGAATTCGACGTAATGCATTACCTAGAGTATGACCGAAACCACGCTCTAACGGTTCTAAGATCACTTTAGCGTGAGTTGGGCTAATTTGCTCAATATCAACTAAGTGTGGCTTTAAAAATTCTGTAACAGAACCCTGCATTTTATCCTCTCTTTGCTTCTAAGCTTTAACTATTATTTAGAGTAAAGCTCAACGATCAGATGTTCGTTAATGTCTGCTGATAAATCAGAACGTTCAGGAACACGTTTGAACACACCTTCCATTTTAGCAGCATCAACTTCTAACCAAGTTGGTTTTTCTCTTTGCTCTGCTAATTCTAATGATGCTTTGATGCGAGCTTGTTTTTTAGATTTTTCACGCACTGCAATCACATCATCAACAGAAACTTGGAAAGATGGGATATTTACAACACGACCATTTACAACAATCGCCTTGTGGCTCACTAATTGGCGAGCTTCTGCACGAGTTGCAGCAAATCCCATACGATAAACAACGTTATCCAAGCGACCTTCTAATAACACTAATAAATTTTCACCAGTGTTACCTTTCAAGCGGTTCGCTTCTTTATAATAATTACGGAATTGACGTTCTAAGATACCGTAGATACGGCGAACTTTTTGTTTTTCACGTAACTGACTACCATAGTCAGATAAACGTGGTTTGCGAGCACCGTGTTGACCAGGTGCTGTATCAATTTTACATTTAGAATCGATAGCACGCACACCTGACTTAAGGAATAAGTCAGTGCCTTCACGACGGCTTAGCTTGAGTTTTGGACCCAAATATCTTGCCATTTTCTTTCTCCAATTATCCTAACGTCAGATTAAACACGACGTTTTTTCGGTGGACGACAACCGTTATGTGGAATCGGAGTCACATCAGTAATGTTCGTGATACGGAAACCCGCTGCATTTAATGCACGAATTGTTGATTCACGACCAGGACCCGGTCCTTTAACCATAACTTCCAAGTTCTTTAAGCCGAATTCTTTTACGATTTCAGCACAACGTTCTGCAGCAACTTGTGCAGCAAACGGAGTTGATTTACGAGAACCACGGAAACCTGAACCACCAGCAGTAGCCCATGCTAGAGCGTTACCTTGACGGTCAGTAATAGTCACGATTGTATTATTGAAAGATGCGTGAATATGCGCTACGCCATCTACAACTTGTTTTTTTACACGTTTACGTGTACGAACTGGTGTTTTAGCCATTTTTTACCTTACTCCGATTATTTTTTGATCGGCTTACGTGGACCCTTACGGGTACGCGCGTTAGTTTTAGTACGTTGACCACGTACCGGTAAGCTACGACGATGGCGTAAACCACGATAACAACCTAAGTCTAATAGACGTTTGATGTTAAGTGTTACTTCACGACGTAAGTCACCTTCAACGGTAAATTTACCAACTTCGTCACGCAGTTTATCAATCTGCTCTTCAGACAATTCGCTGATCTTAACGCTTTCGGCAATACCTGTTGCTGCACAGATTTCTTGTGCTCTGGTTTTACCGATACCGTAAATTGCTGTTAAAGCGATTACAGTGTGTTTATGATCAGGAATGTTAATGCCTGCAATACGGGCCACTATGCACTCCTATTTTTTAACTAATTTGACACCTTGATCTTGAAAAGCCCGTTTTCAGGATACTCAAACAAAGTGCCAAGGACATAAATGAGCTGAGCAGTATAACTGCTCAACTGGTTCTTTGCAAGAAAAATTATCAATTAACCTTGACGTTGTTTATGTTTAGGGTCGCTACATAATACACGAACAACACCTTCACGTTTAACAATTTTACAGTTACGACAAATTTTCTTTACGGAAGCACGAACTTTCATTGCTTATCCCTTTTACTTTAAATAGACAATATTATTGTCCAAAACCTCTAAGGTTTGCTTTTTTCAACGCAGATTCATATTTAGTAGACATTAAATGACTCTGAATCTGAGCGATGAAATCCATAATTACCACTACAACGATTAACAAGGATGTACCGCCAAAATAGAATTGTACATTCCAAGCTGATGTCATAATGTAAGGAACTAAACAAACAAACGTAATATATAGACCACCAATTAATGTTAAACGGGTCATAATTTTATCAATATAACGTGATGTTTGTTCACCTGGTCTAATTCCGGGTATGAATGCTCCAGATTTTTTCAAATTATCGGCTGTATCACGAGGATTAAATTGCATCGCAGCATAAAAGAAGCTAAAGAACATAATAGCTGCAGCATAAACAATCAAGTAAATTGGCTGTCCAGGTTGTAACATCAACGATAAATTCGTTAACCACTCAAGACTTGACCCTTCACCAAACCAAGATGCAATTGTTGCTGGGAATAAAATAATACTTGAAGCAAAAATTGCTGGGATAACGCCTGCCATATTTACTTTTAATGGCAAATGAGATGTACCCCCACCTAAAATTTGGCGACCTTGCTGACGCTTAGCATATTCAACTTTAACTTGACGCTGTCCTCTTTCAACGAAAACAACAAAATAAGTTACTGCAAAAACAACTACGGCGATCAATAAGAGAACTAACAGATGCATTTGCCCTTGACGAGCCTGCTCAATAGTCGAACCAATCGCAGCAGGAAGACCTGCCACAATACCTGCGAAAATAATTAATGAAATACCATTACCAATTCCACGCTCTGTAATTTGTTCTCCTAACCACATTAAGAACATTGTACCTGTAACAAGGCTTACAACTGCGGTGAAATAAAAGCCAAATCCAATATTTGGAACAAGACCTGGCAACATATTTGGCAAACTTGTAGAAATACCGATCGCTTGTAATGTTGCAAGACCTAGCGTGGAATAACGCGTGTACTTGCTAATTTTACGACGACCAGCTTCCCCTTCTTTCTTTAATTCATTTAAAGCAGGATAAACCGTTGTCAATAATTGAATGATAATAGATGCCGAAATATAAGGCATAATACCTAAAGCAAAAATTGACGCACGACTTAATGCACCACCAGAGAACATATTAAACATTTCAATGATGGTGCCTTTTTGTTGATCCATTAATTGAGCTAATACGGCTGCATCAATACCAGGAACCGGAATGAAAGAACCAATACGAAAAACGATGAGTGCACCTAATACAAAAAGTAATCTACTTTTAAGTTCACCTTTACCGTTTTGTGTGCTTCTTGCTTGATAACCTGGTTGCTTAGCCATTTGTTAATTATTCCTCAATTGAGCCACCAGCAGCTTCAATCGCTGCTTTAGCACCTTTAGTTACACGTAAACCACGAACTGTTACTGCTGATTTCACTTCGCCAGCTAAAATAACTTTAGCAAATTGAATTTCTTTAGTAATAACGTTCGCTGCTTTTAATGTATCTAAAGTGACAACATTACCTTCAACTTTAGCTAAATCAGTTAAACGAATTTCTGCTGTTACTGCAGCTTTCATTGACGTAAAACCAAATTTTGGTAAACGACGGTATAAAGGCATTTGACCACCCTCGAAACCACGACGAACACCGCCACCAGTACGAGATTTTTGACCTTTATGACCACGACCACCAGTTTTGCCTAAACCTGAACCAATACCACGACCTAGGCGCTTAGCACTGTGTTTTGCACCTTCAGCCGGAGATAGAGTATTTAAACGCATTCTCTTACTCCTCCACTTTAACCATGTATGAAACTTGGTTAATCATACCGCGCACTGCTGGAGTATCGATTAACTCAACGGTATGATGCATACGGCGAAGACCTAGACCACGTAAAGTAGCTTTATGCTTCGGTAAACGAGCAATTGAGCTACGAACTTGTGTTACTTTAATAGTTTTAGCCATGATCAATTACCCCAAAATTTCATCAACAGTTTTGCCACGTTTAGCAGCAACCATTTCTGGCGATTTCATATTTGCTAATGCATCAATAGTTGCACGAACAACGTTAATTGGGTTTGTTGAACCGTACGCTTTAGAAAGAACGTTACGAACACCTGCAACTTCTAATACTGCACGCATTGCACCGCCTGCGATGATACCTGTACCTTCGCTAGCTGGTTGCATAAATACGCGAGAACCAGTATGAGTACCTTTAACTGGGTGTTGTAATGTACCTTCATTTAAAGCTACGTTAATCATATTACGACGTGCTTTTTCCATTGCTTTTTGGATTGCTGCCGGAACCTCGCGAGCTTTACCATAACCAAAACCAACGCGACCGTTACCATCGCCCACTACAGTTAATGCAGTGAAACTCATAATACGACCACCTTTTACAGTTTTTGATACACGGTTTACCGCGATTAGCTTCTCTTGCAGTTCACCAGCTTGTTTCTCGATGTTTGACATCTCAATTTCCTCTATTAGAACTGTAGACCAGCTTCACGAGCAGCGTCCGCTAAAGATTGGACACGACCATGATATTTAAAACCAGAACGATCGAAAGCTACGTCTTTAACGCCTTTCGCTAATGCACGCTCAGCAACAACTTTACCTACTACTGCAGCAGCATCTTTATTTCCGGTGTACTTAACTTGCTCACTAATTGCTTTTTCTACTGTAGAAGCAGCGGCAAGCACTTCTGAACCGTTCGGTGCAATCACTTGTGCGTAAATATGACGCGGAGTGCGGTGAACTACTAAACGAGTTACACCCTGCTCTCTCATCATATGACGAGCACGAGCTGCACGACGGATACGAGCTGATTTCTTATCCATAGTGTTACCTTAATTATTTTTTCTTCGCTTCTTTAGTGCGTACAACTTCATCTGCATAACGAACACCTTTACCTTTATAAGGCTCTGGACGACGATATGCACGAATGTCTGCTGCTACTTGACCGATTAACTGTTTATCTGCACTTTTCAGAACAATTTCTGTTTGAGAAGGGCATTCGCCAGTTACGCCTGCAGGCAATACATGTTCAATCGGGTGAGAGAAACCTAAACTTAAAGCAACTGTGTTACCTTTCATTTGGGCACGATAACCAACACCGACTAGTTGTAATTTCTTTGTGAAGCCTTCAGTAACACCGATAACCATTGCATTTACTAATGCACGTGCAGTACCTGCTTGTGCATCTGCACCTACAATACCTTCACGAGGAGCAAAAGTTAATGCACCATTATCTTGTTTAACTTCAACTGCGTTATGAATGGTACGAGATAACTCACCATTCTTACCTTTAACTGTTAATAACTGACCGTCAAGTTTAACCTCGACACCGGCAGGAATATTAACAGGTGCTTTTGCAACACGAGACATTTTCCTACCTCTCTATTAAGCTACATAACAGATGATTTCACCGCCTAAGCCCTCTTGACGAGCTTTACGGTCAGTCATCACACCTTTAGATGTAGAAACAACAGCAACACCTAAACCACCCATTACTTTTGGTAATTCATCTTTACGTTTATAAATACGTAAACCTGGGCGGCTCACACGTTGAATACTTTCTACAACTGGTTTACCTTGGAAATATTTTAAAGTAATTTCCAATTCTGGTTTAACACCATCTAAAACTTTAACGCTTTCAACATAACCTTCTTCAGCTAATACATTGGCAATTGCCACTTTTAGCTTGGATGAAGGCATACTGATCGCAACTTTATTCGCAGCTTGACCGTTACGAATACGGGTCAACATATCTGCGATAGGATCTTGCATACTCATTGTGCTTTATTCTCCGATTCCAAATTAAAGTGGTAAATTACCAACTTGCTTTTTTAAGGCCTGGGATTTCGCCACGCATTGCAGCTTCACGTACCTTAATACGGCTTAAACCAAACTTACGAAGAACTCCATGAGGACGACCAGTTTGGCGGCAACGGTTACGTTGGCGGCTTGGGCTTGAATCACGCGGTAAAGTTTGTAATTTTAATACCGCACTCCAACGATCTTCCGCAGAAGCATTTACGTCAGAAATGATTTTTTTCAACTCTACACGTTTAGCATAGAATTTTTCAGCCAATTTAACGCGTTTTACATCGCGTGCTTTCATTGATTGTTTAGCCATCTATAACCTGCCTTACTTACGGAATGGGAAATTAAAGGCAGCGAGTAGTGCTTGACCTTCTTCATCATTTTTCGCTGTGGTAGTGATAGTAATATCTAAACCACGTACACGATCCACTTTATCATAATCGATTTCAGGGAAGATGATTTGCTCACGCACACCCATGCTGTAGTTACCACGACCATCAAATGATTTCGCGCTTAAACCGCGGAAGTCACGAATACGTGGAACAGCAATTGTAATTAAACGTTCTAAGAACTCCCACATACGTTCGCCACGTAGTGTTACTTTACAACCGATTGGATATCCCTGACGGATTTTAAAGCCTGCAACAGATTTGCGTGCTTTTGTAATTAAAGGTTTTTGACCGCTGATCGCTGCTAAATCTGCTACTGCATTATCTAGCAATTTCTTGTCGGTCAATGCTTCACCCACACCCATATTCAGGGTAATCTTTTCGATTCGTGGGACTTGCATGACAGATGCGTAGTTGAATTTATTTTTTAATTCATTAACTACTTGATCTCTGTAGTAATCATGCAGTTTCGCCATCGCATTACTCCAGTTTGTTAAATAATTTCATTATTAGACTTGAAGAAACGTACTTTTTTACCGTCTTCAAATCTAAAACCTACACGGTCTGCTTTGTTTGTTTTTGGGTTGAAAATTGCAACGTTTGAAACATCAATTGCAGCTTCTTTCTTCACTAAGCCACCTTCCTTGCCTAATGCAGGAACTGGTTTTTCATGTTTAGTGATGATTTTAACACCTTCAACAACAACTTTACCGTTTGGTAACACTTTAGTTACCTTACCGCGCTTGCCTTTATCTTTACCAGCAAGTACGATTACTTCATCATTTTGACGAATTTTTGCAGCCATTTACACTTCTCCTTACAGTACTTCTGGCGCTAAAGAGATGATTTTCATAAACTTCTCAGAACGAAGTTCACGAGTCACCGGTCCAAAAATACGAGTACCGATTGGTTGCTCTGTGTTATTGTTTAAAATTACACATGCATTACCATCGAAGCGAATGACTGATCCATCTGGGCGACGAACACCCTTCTTGGTGCGCACAACAACTGCTTTTAATACATCACCTTTTTTAACTTTACCGCGAGGAATTGCTTCTTTCACAGTAATTTTGATGATATCACCAATAGCAGCGTAACGACGGTGCGATCCACCTAGAACCTTGATACACATTACACTGCGAGCGCCTGAGTTATCAGCAACATCCAGCATAGTCTGTTCTTGGATCATCTTAGTACTCCGCTAAAATTAATAACACCCTTTCGGGACGACCCTATTTACCCAATGTAAATAGTTCGCGGAGTTTAGCACAAATAAACCATCAATAGCAACAGTTTTTTGAAGAGAATTAGTATTGAAAGAAAATATAAATTCCAAGTCAAAGATGATAGCTAAATTAGACATGTGTTTGTTATTTCAATAACAAGTAGAAAGAGTATATTTCTTTGAAAAAACGCTGTCAAAAGCATTGACTTTTTTCACCGCACTTTTATAAAAACAAAAAAGCCAAGAGCAATGCCCTTGGCTTTCAATTTTGATTAAGCTTTAACTAATAAAATTAGATTACCGCTTTTTCAACAACACGAACTAAAGTCCATGATTTTGTTTTAGAGATAGGGCGACATTCGCGCACCTCTACTACATCACCTAATTTAGCTTCGTTGTTTTCATCATGTACGTGAAGTTTTGTTGTACGACGGATAAACTTACCATAAAGTGGGTGTTTAACCTTGCGTTCAATCGCAACAACGAACGATTTGTCCATTTTGTCGCTTACAACTTTACCTTGTACGCTACGAATTTTATCAGTCATTACTCACCCGCCTTTTCGGTTAATACAGTTTTTACTTGTGCAATGCTACGACGCACTTGTTTTAACTGATGGGTTTGTTGAAGCTGACCGGTGGCTGCTTGCATACGCAATTTGAATTGTTCACCTAAAAGGTTCACTAACTCAGCGTTCAGCTCTTCAACATTTTTGTTACGTAGTTCTTGAGCTTTCATTACATCACCGTCTTAGTTACGAACGTTGTTTTAATTGGAAGTTTCGCCGCAGCTAATGCAAATGCATTGCGTGCGATTTCTTCTGAAACTCCGTCCATTTCATAAAGTACTTTACCTGGTTGGATAAGAGCTACCCAGTATTCCACGTTACCTTTACCTTTACCCATACGAACTTCTAATGGTTTTTCAGTAATTGGTTTGTCTGGGAATACACGAATCCAGATTTTACCTTGACGTTTAACCGCACGTGTCATTGCACGACGCGCTGACTCGATTTGACGAGCTGTTAAACGACCGCGACCCACCGCTTTTAAGCCGAATGTACCGAAGCTAACTTCTGTACCGCCAGCAATACCGCGGTTACGTCCTTTGTGGACTTTACGGAATTTTGTACGTTTTGGTTGCAACATTTAGCAGTTCTCCTTACTTACGACCTTTGCCGCGTGGTGCCTTTTTAGGCGCAGCTGGTTGTTGTTCTGGTTGTTGTGCAATTGCAGCCATTCCACCAAGAATTTCACCTTTGAAGATCCATACTTTTACGCCAATTACGCCGTATGTAGTATGTGCTTCTGCAGTGTTATAATCGATGTCCGCACGTAGTGTATGTAATGGTACGCGACCTTCACGATACCACTCAGAACGTGCAATTTCTGCACCACCTAAACGACCGCTTACTTCAACTTTGATACCTTTAGCACCTAAACGCATTGCGTTTTGTACCGCACGTTTCATAGCACGACGGAACATTACACGACGTTCTAATTGAGAAGCGATGCTGTCTGCAACTAATTTTGCATCTAATTCAGGTTTTTTCACTTCAGCAATGTTGATTTGTGCTGGAACGCCTGCGATTTTCGCTACTGCGTTACGTAATTTCTCAACATCTTCGCCTTTTTTACCAATTACGATACCTGGACGAGCTGTGTGAATTGTTACGCGGATGCTTTTCGCTGGACGCTCAATAGTGATACGTGAAACTGAAGCATTCGCTAATTCTTTATTCAAGAATTGACGTACTTTGAAATCGCCATCTAAGTTAGATGCGAAATCTTGTGTATTCGCAAACCAAGTAGAGCTCCAAGGCTTAACAATACCTAGGCGAATACCATGTGGATGAACTTTTTGACCCATTGCTATTCCTCTACTGATTAACGATCTGACACAACCACTGTGATGTGGCTTGTACGTTTTAAAATACGATCTGCACGACCTTTAGCACGTGGCATTACACGTTTCATGCTTGGACCTTCATCAACGAAGATCTTCGCTACTTTAAGATCATCGATATCTGCACCGTCATTATGCTCTGCATTTGCAATAGCTGATTCAAGCACTTTCTTCACTAAAGCTGCTGCTTTTTTGTTAGTGTAAGTTAAGATTTCTAATGCTTGAGCAACTTTCTTACCACGAATTAAATCCGCAACTAAGCGAGCTTTTTGCGCTGAAGTGCGAGCGTAACGATGTTTTGCGATAGTTTCCATCTTTTACCTCTTACTTCTTAGCTTTCTTATCCGCAGCGTGACCGCGGTATGTACGAGTCGGTGCAAATTCACCTAATTTATGACCGATCATTTCATCAGAAACATAAACTGGAACGTGCTGACGACCATTATGGACTGCGATGGTCAATCCGATCATTGATGGAATGATCATTGAACGACGGGACCAAGTTTTGATTGGTTTTTTATCCCCGCTTTCCACCGCCTTCTCTACCTTCTTCAACAAGTGTAGGTCAAGGAAAGGACCCTTCTTGAGAGAACGTGGCATGGCTTATCCTCTTTATTAATTAAAATTATTTGCCACGACGACGTACGATGAATTTATCAGTACGTTTGTTGTGACGAGTTTTCTTACCTTTAGTTTGAACGCCCCAAGGTGTTACTGGGTGTTTACCAAAGTTACGACCTTCACCACCACCATGTGGGTGATCTACTGGGTTCATTGCAGTACCACGAACGGTAGGACGGATACCTCTCCAACGGCTTGCACCAGCTTTACCTAGTACACGCAACATGTGTTCAGAGTTACCAACTTCACCGATAGTTGCAACACACTCAGCTAATACTTTACGCATTTCGCCTGAACGAAGACGTAAAGTAACATAGTTACCTTCACGAGCGATGATTTGTACATACGCACCAGCAGAACGAGCGATTTGACCGCCTTTACCTGGTTTTAATTCAACGTTATGTACTGTCGAACCAACTGGGATATTACGCATTGGTAATGAGTTACCAACTTTAATTGGCGAGTTTACACCAGCTTGGATTGTATCGCCTACAGATAAACCTTTAGGTGCTAAGATATAACGGCGTTCACCATCTTTATAAAGCACTAAAGCAATATTTGCAGAACGATTTGGATCATATTCAAGACGCTCAACAACCGCTGGGATATCTAACTTGTTACGTTTGAAATCGATTAAACGGTAATGTTGTTTATGACCACCACCAATATGGCGAGTAGTAATACGTCCGAAATTATTACGACCACCAGTTTTAGATTTAGTATCTAAAAGAGGCGCGTAAGGTTTACCCTTGTGTAAATCAGGGTTCACGATTTTAACAACGTGACGACGACCAGCGGAGGTCGGCTTACATTTAACGATAGCCATTTATTTCTTCTCCTCCGTAATTACTCTGCTGCACCTTCAATGAAGTCAAGTGATTGACCATCTTGAAGAGTAACATAAGCTTTTTTCCAGTCACTGCGGCGACCCATTTTGTTACCGCGGCGTTTTGTTTTACCTTTAACAACAACGGTACGAACTGAATCTACTTTCACTTCGAAAAGTTGTTCAACTGCATTTGCAATTTCAACTTTGTTTGCATCTAATGCAACTTTAAATACGATAGTGTTTGAGCTTTCAGCGTTGTTTGTTGCTTTCTCAGAGACGTGAGGTGCTTTTAACACGCTTAGCAAACGTTCTTGTTGAATCATGCTAACATCTCCTCAATTTGTTTTACTGCATCAACAGTAACAACCACTTTATCGAAAGCGATTAAGCTTACTGGGTCGATACCTTGAACATCACGCACATCAACTTTATATAAGTTACGTGCAGCTAAGAATAGATTTTCATCTAAGCTTGCAGTAATGATAAGAGCGTCAGTTAACGCCATATCTTTTAATTTTTGTACTAAAACTTTGGTTTTTGGTGCATCAATTTCGAATTTCTCAACAACCACTAAACGATCTTGACGAACTAATTCAGAAAGAATGCTTTTGATTGCACCACGGTACATTTTCTTGTTCACTTTTTGGCTGTGATCTTGTGGTTTAGCTGCGAAAGTCACACCACCAGAACGCCAGATTGGTGATTTGATATCACCTGAACGAGCACGACCTGTACCTTTTTGACGCCAAGGTTTTTTACCTGAACCAGACACTTCAGCACGAGTTTTTTGTGCACGAGAACCTTGACGAGCACCTGCTGCATAAGCAACAACTACTTGGTGGATTAACGCTTCATTAAACTCACGTCCGAAGGTAGTTTCAGAAACAGTTAGTGCGTTTGCACCTACAACTTGTAATTCCATCTCTATCTCCTGACTTACGCTTTAACTGCTGGTTTCACGATAACATCACCATTAGTTGCACCTGGAACAGCGCCTTTAACTAATAATAATTTACGCTCAACATCAACACGAACAACTTCTAGTGATTGAACGGTTACACGCTCAGCACCTAAGTGTCCAGCCATTTTTTTACCTTTAAACACACGACCTGGTGTTTGGTTTTGACCAATAGAACCAAGTACACGATGTGATAAAGAGTTACCATGAGTAGCATCTTGAGTACGGAAATTCCAGCGTTTAACACCGCCAGCAAAACCTTTACCTTTAGAAGTACCAGTAACATCAACTTTTTTAACATCAGCGAAGATGTCAACATTAATTTCTTGACCTAAAGTGAATTCTTCACCTTCAGTACGAAATTCCCATAAACCGCGACCAGCTTCAACACCTGCTTTCACGAAATGACCTGCTTCAGGCTTAGTTACACGACTTGCTTTTTTAGAGCCAGTAGTAACTTGAACTGCAGTATAGCCATCGTTTTCAAGAGTTTTAACTTGAGTCACACGGTTGGCTTCGATTTCGATTACGGTAACTGGAACTGAAACACCGTCTTCATTGAAAACGCGAGTCATTCCAACTTTACGACCGACTAAACCAATCATTGTAATAACCTCTTAATTAACCTAGGCTGATCTGCACGTCAACGCCGGCAGCCAAATCTAAACGCATTAATGCATCAACAGTTTTTTCTGTTGGCTCAACAATATCAACTAAACGTTTGTGAGTGCGGATTTCATATTGATCACGCGCATCTTTATTTACGTGTGGAGAAATCAAGACGGTGAAACGTTCTTTACGAGTTGGTAAAGGAATCGGACCACGAACTTGTGCACCAGTACGTTTAGCTGTTTCTACGATCTCCGCAGTAGATTGATCGATCAAACGATGATCGAAAGCTTTTAAGCGGATACGGATTCTTTGGTTCTGCATTAGACCAGAGCTCCAATAAATTTTAGCTAATAAAAAACTGACACCATCACCTTTAACTTCTTAATAAAGGGAAGTGCAGCAGACCTATTTAGTTTCCCAATCGGAAACATTATTATCTATTACATATCGTAATAGTACGTTTAATAAATGATTACATTAAACGGCTTCAAACCTAAAGCTCGCAAATTCTATAGAATTTCACCGCACTTTGCAAGCTTTTTATGCAAATAAATCACGATTTTAAAAGTGCGATCTAAATTCAATTCTTTTTATACAAAAAAAGCCGAGCTAAACTCGGCTTTCCATTTTAAAAAACTTATTAAAAACTCACCGCACTTTTCAATTTTTTCAGTGCGTTAGTTTCCAATTGACGCACACGTTCTGCTGAAATATTGTACTTCGCTGCTAAATCATGCAATGTGGCTTTATTCTCATCTAGCCAACGTGCTTTGATAATATCTTGGCTACGTTCATCTAAGCTTTCCATTGCTGCAGTGAGTTGATCAACTGCTTGGGTTTCAAAATTTTCATTTTCAAGTTCCGCAGCAAAGTTAGAATTTTTATCTTCTAAATACATAGAAGGGGCAAAACTTTCTTCTTCATGATCATCATTCGGTAAATCAAAGCCCACATCAGCACCCGTCATTCTACTTTCCATTTCAATGACATCTTCTTTGCTTACGCCTAATTCATTAGCAACAAGATCTACTTCATTTTCGCTAAACCAACCTAAACGCTGTTTGGTTTTACGTAAATTAAAGAATAACTTGCGTTGTGCTTTTGTAGTTGCGACCTTCACAATACGCCAGTTGCGTAGCACATATTCATGAATTTCTGCTTTAATCCAATGCACTGCGAAAGACACTAAACGTACCCCCACTTCAGGATTGAAACGTTTAACCGCTTTCATCAAACCAATGTTACCTTCTTGAATCAAATCAGCTTGTGGTAAACCATAGCCAGAATAACCGCGTGCAACATGGATAACAAAACGTAAATGACTGAGAATTAATGCTTTTGCTGCATCTAAATCTTCTTTGTAGTACAAACGTTCTGCTAATTCCTTCTCTTCCTCTGCAGTTAGCATTGGATATTCATTGGCAGCTCGAATATAACCTTCAAGATTACCTTGCGGAACTAACATCATTTGTGCTTCTTTGTTCATTATCTTCCTTCTCAATTAAGATGAACATCTCATCTTGCTATTATCACACAAAAAACGGAAAGTACAAAACCTTCCTAATTTTATGTTAAATTAGACAAAACAATTATCTGAAAAGTTCAGTCGCAAATTTAAAATTTACGCTTTTACTGGCACTAATTGATAGTTTAAACCTTGATCAATCACCTTAAATAACAAATCAATATTTGGGTGTTTACCCGCATTTTGTTTTGCATCTTCCGTATGTTCAGCAAAAAGTTGCAAGCCTTTCTGTGCAGAAGTGCGGTCTAATTTTCCGTTAAATTCTTCCGCTAAAGCGTTATAAACACGCAGCGAACCTAGCTTGCCTTCCATAGCAGGAATATGATGAATGAGGTTGTTATTATCCAACACGTTTAAGCCAGACAAATGCGTAACTTCCGGCAACGTCGCTAAATTTGCTTTAAAATCCATTTTTATTCCTTATCTTAAAATTAACATCGGTTTATTACTGTTACGCGCTACTTTAACCGTATTTGAACTTAATCCTTTTGCACCCGATTTACTGCTCGCTAACATGACAATTAAATCCACTGATTTTTCTTGCGCTATGCGATTCACTTCTTCATAAATGGTGCCATGTGCCACAATGTGCTGTACTTTTGCCCCAGCTGGAAAAGCAGATTGCGTGAAATCGTGCAAAGCTTTATTGGCTTCTTCTACCACTGACTTATCAAAATTTTTCGGCAAGAAAGCGGAAATAAAACTGTCGTCCATCGGCTCAATAATAGTCACAACACGATATACTGCATCGGGATTATGAGCAGTGATATCTAAACAAGTATCCACCACATATTTCGCACTTTTTAAATCATTTAAATCAATGGCGATCAAAAGTTTATTGTACATAATTTATCCTTTTCGTTAGGCTAGCTTTATAGCTAGCCTGATTTTATTGATTCTTTATTCGACGACGTTGATTCCAAACAATACCTAACACTAATAATAAGGCCGGAATAAACATCCATTCTTTTGCTAATGAATGTGTTGGCAACGCCACTTCAATAATGGTTTGATCCCAATTTAGACCTGCTTTAGCCGCTGGTGAATCAATTTCTACGTTATCAATTAAAATCTTCGGTAACAATTTACCGTCAATATCAATTTGTTCACCCGTATCCAATAATGTTAAACCAAGCGCTTTCACTCTATCTTCGCCTGTTGCACCTTCTGGCACAGCAAGTTGAGAATAGAATTGAATTTCTTTGCCATAAGGATTTAACCCTGAGACTTTCAGCATAATATTTTGCCCAACAGGTGTATGCTCTAACTCTTGGAGCAAATAAGTTGGTTCAACATGACGAGCGGTTGGCGAAATGTATTCCATAAAGAAACCTGGACGGAATAACATAAAAGCAGCCAAAATTAACACCGCACTTTCCCAACGTTTATTCTTAGTGAAGAAATATCCCATACTTGCGGCGGTAAACACCATAATACCAATGGTAGCAATGATAAACACCAATGTGCCTTTCGCCCAACCGACATCAATGAGCAATAAGTCCGTATTAAAAATAAATAAGAACGGTAAAATTGCAGTACGTAAGCTGTAATAGAAAGCAGTCATCCCCGTTTTAATTGGACTACCACCAGAGATTGCAGCTGCGGCAAATGAAGCCAATCCAACCGGTGGTGTAACATCCGCCATAATCCCGAAATAGAACACGAATAAATGTACTGCGATTAAAGGTACGATTAAGCCATTTTGTTTACCGACTTCGACAATCACTAACGCCATTAACGAAGACACCACGATATAGTTCGCTGTTGTCGGCAAGCCCATTCCTAGAACCAAGCTGAACATCGCAACCAAAATTAACATTAACAGAATGTTACCCATTGAGAGCAATTCAATAATGTTAGCAAGCTGCACGCCAAATCCAGTTAACGCAACTACCCCAACAATAATACCTGCAGTTGCGGTTGCAATACCGATACCAATCATATTGCGTGCGCCAACTTCTAAACCATCAACTAATTCCATAACACCTTGTTTGATTAATGATGATTTATCTGTTTTTTCAGCGCGGAACCAACTTAATAACGCATGTTGTGTAACCAAAATGAAAGATAACGCCATAATGCCCCAGAAAGCAGAAAGTCCCGGAGATAAACGTTCAATCATTAAACACCACATCAATACCACAACAGGTAATAAATAATGTAAGCCTGCATTAACTGTCGGTTTCGCTGAAGGTAATCGCACAATTTTTGCATTTGGATCATCAGGTTCTAAATCAGGGAATTTCGCGACACGACGAATTAATCCTAAATAAACGACGCCCAATAAAGCACAAATAATTAAAAATGAATAATTTGGTGCAACCACTTTCAACCAGCCTAACGCAAAATCTAATACAAAATAGAGAATGCACATGGTTAAAAAGAAACCTAGGCTGCGAATTAATACCATTAAGAATGGACGTGCAGGATCAACGCGCTCTAACCCTTTTAATCCTAATTTACAAGCTTCTAAGTGAACAATATAAACTAATGAAATATAAGAAATAAGTGCGGGTAAAAATGCATGCGTTATTAATTGACTATATGGCATATTCACATATTCAATCATTAAGAATGCTGCAGCCCCCATTACTGGTGGCATAATTTGTCCGTTTACCGATGAAGCGACCTCAACTGCCCCCGCTTTTTCCGCTGAAAAGCCAACACGTTTCATCATTGGAATGGTGAATGTACCCGTTGTGACCACATTTGCAATAGAAGAACCAGATACTAATCCTGTTAAAGCAGAAGAAACAACTGCTGCTTTCGCTGGACCTCCATTTAAATGTCCTAAATAAGCAAATGCTGTTTTAATAAAATAGTTACCTGCACCCGCTTTATCTAACAAGGCACCAAATAAGACAAATAAGAAAACATATTTGGTTGATACCCCTAATGCCACACCAAATACACCTTCAGTGGTAATCCATTGTTGGTTGACCATTTGTGACAACGATCCTGAACGGTGACTGATCAACCAATCTGTTGGTAAGAATTGTCCAAAGAAATTATAGAGTAAAAAGATAACTGCAATAATTACCAGAGGTAAACCAAGGCTACGACGAGTTGCTTCTAACAATAAAAGGACACCAATACAACCCGCAATAATATCTTGCAGATTAGGCGCACCAACACGATTGACTATGCCTTGATAGAAGAATAAATAATAAGCACCAAGAAACGCGCCCGCAATAGCAAACACCCAATCTAAAGGTGGCACGCGATGTTTTGGCGACGTCGCAAAAGCAGGGAAAGACAAGAAAGCCAAAAACAAGGCAAATGCTAAATGAAATGACCGCGCTTTTGTATCATCTACCACAACGGTTAAGTCAATTCCCGCGTGCGTTAAAACCTCTTGTAACCAAAACGGCAATGGCGAGGTATAATACAATTGAAATAAAGACCACAAAATAGCAGTTACAACAATGAGCTTTTTCGTCATCCCTGAAGGATTACGTCCACCAGCATCATTGGAAGCCACCATATCTTGTAAATCATCATAATCAATATGTTTTGATTGAGCTGACATAATAAAAAATTTTCCCAAATAATAACAAAACAGACACCCCACAGGGCGAGTGCGGGGTGTAATAAATTAATTTAACTTATTGTTACATAAGATTATTTTAACCAACCACGTTCTTTATAGTAACGTGCAGCACCTTCATGTAAAGGAGCAGATAAGGCGTTCGTAATCATTTCTTGTTCTTTTAGATTAGCAAACGCAGGGTGTAAACGTTTAAAACGTTCAAAGTTATCAAATACCGCTTTCACAACCGCATACACTTTATCTGCAGATACCTCTTCAGAAGTCACTAACGTTGCATAAGAACCAAAGGTTTCCACTGGATTATCTGTACCTTTATATAAACCACCTGGAATCACAGCTTTTGCATAATAAGAATGTTCTTCAACAAGTTTATCAATTTCTGGACCAGTTACAGACACTAAATGCGAATCACAAGAAGCCGCGGCTTCTTTTAATGCACCATTTGGGTGACCAACGTTATAAGTAATCGCATCTAAGTTATTATCACACATTGCAGACGCCATTTCAGCCGGTTTTAATTCAGCTGCGACTTTATAATCTTTATCTGTCCAGCCTTTTGCCGCCATAATCACATTAATTGTAGCTCTGGTACCTGAACCTGGATCACCAACGTTTACACGTTTACCTTTAAGATCATCAAAACTTTTAATGCCAGAATCATCACGCGCCATTAAAGTGAATGGCTCAGCATGTAATGAAAATACGGCACGTAATTTATCATTTTTCTTGCCTTGGAATGAACTTGTTCCATTATATGCATGATATTGCCAGTCTGACTGGGCAATCCCCATATCCATTTGTTTATCTGCAATTGCATTTAAGTTAGCAACAGAAGCACCCGTTGAAGGCGCATTACATTTCACATGGGTTTTCGCTGTATCACGATTTACTAACTGACAAATTGATGTTCCAACCACATAATACACACCAGTTTGTCCACCCGTACCAATAGTAATGAATTGTTCTTCTGCAGCTTGTGCACTAAATGCTGCCATAGCCACGCTTGCGATAAGAGAAAGTTTTAATGTTTTTTTCATATTATAATTCTCCCCAAAGGATATAAGTTGTTGTGTTCAATTCTATCAATTCGATAGACATATCAAGATATACTAAACTTTTTATTAACTTGCAACACATTTTTCACATTAAACTAAAATTAATTATTATCAAAAAGATTAAATTTCTTTCAAGTTAATGGTTTATTTTCTTCGTAAAACGCAAAAAAGCGCGGTTAAAATTCGAATACTTTTACTCTCTTTAGTGATTAATTTTAAGAAAAATCCTCGTAACCACCAGAAGCGATTACGAGGATCATATTTAGATGAGATTAACCTTTAAATACTGGCAATACATCGAACATTGCAAGGAAGTGGAATGCTGCGGTAACAATACCAAACACAATACTTAATACAATAATGAAATTACCACCACAAACGGTAAAACCTTTGTCGCCATTTGGCATTGAGCGGGATTTCTTCGCTAATAAAGCTGGGATAATACAGGTCCAAATAGTTGCTACCGCACCTGCATAACCAATGGCTTTTAAGAAACCTAATGGGAAGGCAACAGATAAAATTAATGGAGGAAGGAAGGTGACTGCCCAAGATTTTGTTCGACCCACTCTGGTATTATCGAATTTAAAGAAATCCGCTAAGAAGTCGAACACGCCTAAACCCACACCAATAAAAGAAGACAGAATCGCCGCAATGGAGAACGCATTAATCGCTTGTTTAATTGAGCTTGATTCAACCACATTGCCTAATGCCGCTAATAAGGCATCAAGGTTTCCGCCTTGTGCTAATACAGGGGCGAATTGATCGCGAGATAAATTACCAAAAATAGATAGCACCCATAACAAATATAACGCCAATGCGATACCTGTACCACCCATAATAGCTAATTTTGCTTTTCGTTCATCCGCATAATAAGCACGCATGGTAGAAACGGAATGATGATAGCCAAAAGAAGTTAAAGCAACAGGCAATAACCCCATGGCATACATAGCATAATTGGAATCAGTCCCTTTGGTATCAAATAAAATGGCAAGATCGATATTTGCTGTTAAGCCAAATACGCTGAACACAAAAGAGAGCGCCATGAATAAGATCAAAATCACTGAAACGCGGTCAACAATGCGTGTGGAATGCCATACGAATAAGGAAAACACTAAAACAAAAATAATCGACCAAATTCGAGAGTCTAATTCAATAAAAGAACCCGCAAGCCCAGATAAAATACCGCCAGACGCCGTAGTGTAAGCATAGAGCAAAATACCACCTACGAAATAAACCGCTAAATTATTGATAATATTAGCTGTATTACCTAGCATATCCTTAGTAACAGTATTAAAAGAAGCACGCAAATCATAGTGTTTATAAGCTTCCAATAACAAACCGCCAGATAAGGTCATCACAAACATCGTTAAACAAATAGTTAGAACTGACCAAATTGTCCATGCACCAGCACCAGAAGCAGGTAAACCTAACATTCCAGCACCAACACAAACACTGGCGATAATACAAGCGCCGCCAAAAATGGAAGGTGTTTTTTTCATAATTTATTTCCTTATCTCAGAAAATCCATAAAAAAAGACCGCACTTTAATTAAAAAGTGCGGTGTAAATTAATTAAACTTCCGTTAAGCGTGCTGTGAAATGGCGCAATACTTTCGGCTCATACGTAAATGTCAAGCCTTTGATATTTTTCGCATTATCACGTACATGTTGGAAAGCTTCAATAATAAAGTCCATGTGCGTTTGTGTATAAGTTGCACGTGGAATAGTTAAACGCAGTAATTCAGCTGGGCAAGGTAATTGTTTACCTGTTTTTGGATCACGTCCTAATAAGAATGAACCAATTTCCACCGCACGAATACCCGCTACTTTATAAAGTTCACAAGCTAATGCTTGAGCTGGGAATTGATCCGCTGGGATATGTGGTAATAATTTACCTGCGTCAACAAACGCAGCATGGCCACCTGGTTGCTGACAAACCACACCAATTTTTTCTAATCCATTAACCAAATATTCAATTTGATTGATGCGGTAAGCTAACCAATCTTGACGCATACCATCGCGTAAACCAACTGCCAAACGCTCCATTGCGCCACCTTCCAAACCACCATAAGTTGGGAAACCTTCTTGTACTACGCAAAGGGTGCGGCATTCATTGTACACATCTTCCATTGATTTATCTTTGAAACAGAGTAAACCACCCATTGGCACCATGGCATCTTTCTTCGCAGACATCGCTAAGGCATCTGCATATTTGTAGCTTTCATAGGTAATTTGTTCAATGGTCCAGTCTTTATATTCTGGTTCACGTTGTTGGATAAAATAAGCATTTTCAGCGAAACGTGCAGAATCCATCACAACAGGAATATCGTATTTACGCGCAATTTCATACATGGCTTTCATATTTGCGAGAGAAACTGGCTGACCACCTGCTGAGTTACAAGTAATAGTACATACAATATAAGGGATATTATTAGCGCCGACTTCTTGGATACCTTGTTCTAATTTTTCTAAATCAAAGTTACCTTTAAAATCATGCTCAACGCCGGTATCAAAAGCTTCTTTAATATAGACATTACGAACTGTTGCGCCATTTAATTGGCTATGACCTTGAGTCGTATCAAAGAAATAGTTAGAGAATACTACCATTTTGCTACGATCTAAGCCTTTTTCTTGCTCACGTTTTTTAATTAAAACAGGAATATAGATTTGCTCAGCACCACGACCTTGGTGAGTTGGAATCGTATATTCATAACCAAAAATTTCTTTTACCGCATTTGCTAAGGCATAGTAGCTACGGCTACCACTATAGGCTTCATCGCCACGCAACATTGCAGCTTGCATATCTTGCGTAACTGCACCTGTACCACTATCGGTGAGTAAATCAATAAAAATGTCTTCACTATCTAATAAAAACGGGTTCATCCCTGCTCTCAAAATCGCTTCTTCACGATATTCACGCGTTGTGCGTTTTACAGGTTCAATAACACGAATACGGAATGGTTCTGGTAAATGTTTAAAGTTTTCCATAATTAAATCCTCTAAAATAGGTATAAAAAGACACAACAATTATATATTGTTGAAATAACTATAAATTAAATATTTAGAACGCGAGCGGTAACTCGCACAAGATTAGGCAATTATGGGAAAATACAACGAGAGTTTTGGGTCAACTAGCACCCAAACTTGATTAGGTGACAAAATTGGCAACATAAACTTATCCTTTAAGTAAGAGGTGACATAATTTATGATTTCCACATTGTTTCTCAACTGCACTTAACAATGCCACCACAAACATAATCGAATTCGTTTACTTTGTCACTGAGATTAATTCATAATTGTGAGCCACTTCACAAACTAAATGTAGAATATATAACAATAAAAAAGTGCGGTGTATTTCACCGCACTTTTTATCTTCAACTCAAAGCAATTAGACAATAGCGTTTTCCGCATTGACTTCGCCCATTTCACCAATGAAACGCACTTCTGGTGCTAAATACACATCAAATTTAGCAGCGACAGCTTGACGAATATGATGTGCTAATTCTAACACATCTAACGCAGTGGCATTTCCTTTGTTAATAATGACTAACGCTTGATTTTGATGAACTGCAGCACCACCAACGCTGTAACCTTTTAAGTTACATTGATCAATCAACCAACCGGCAGCCAATTTTACAAAGCCATCCGCTTGAGGATAGTTCGGTATGCTTGGATATTCGGCTTGTAAATCGCTAAATTGACGTTGTGTCACCACAGGATTTTTAAAGAAACTGCCAGCATTTCCCCACTCTTTTGGATTAGGTAATTTACTTTGACGCATCGCACAAACTTCATCAAAAATCTGTTGTGCAGTAACTGTATTTTCATCAAGATTAGCAAGGCTGCCATACTTAAGCACAGGTTTCCACTGTTTAGCTAATTTCAATCCAACAGCTGTCACCACAAAACCATGAGCATATTGGTGTTTGAAAATACTATCGCGATAGCCAAATTGACATTCATCACGCGTTAAACGAAAAACCGCGTTTTTTTCCAAATCCAGCACGTCAACGTAATCGCATACATCTTTAAATTCGACACCATAAGCACCAATATTTTGAATTGGTGCGGTGCCTGCACAACCAGGGATTAAAGCCAAATTTTCTAACCCTTTTATGCCTTGCTGTAACGACCATTGCACTAAATTATGCCAATTCTCGCCACCTGCAACATCTAAATAATGGAAGTCTTCATCTTGTGCATGAATAATCCCTTTCATTTTATTGACACAAACTGTACCAGCAAAATCACGCAAAAAGAGGACATTACTGCCTTCACCTAAAAATAGAAAAGGTTGATTATTTGCTTTTGCTTCATCCCAAGCTTGTTTAATTTGCTCAAGTGCGGTGATTTCCACGATATTTTTTGCTTGTGCATCAATAGCAAAGGTATGGTATTTTTTTAAACTGAACATACGACTCCTTAAGGCAATAATTGTTCAAGTTGCCATAAATTTTCATAGCTTTCACGATGACGAATAACAAAAGCTTGATCGCCATCAACCATAATTTCTGCGGTGCGCGGACGAGAATTATAGTTTGAACTCATGGTTGCACCATAAGCTCCCGCAGAACGTTGCGCAAGATAATCCCCTTCTTCAATGGCTAAAGTTCGCTGTTTACCTAAGAAATCAGCGGTTTCACAAATCGGTCCCACAACATCATAAGTATCTGCTGAACGCGCTAAAGTGCGGTCAATTTCAACGATATTCATATAAGCACTATATAAGGCAGGGCGAATCATATCATTCATACCCGCATCAACAATGGCAAAATGGCGATCTTCATTACGTTTAATGTATTCCACTTTTGTCACCAAAATACCCGCATTAGCAGTGATTGCACGCCCTGGCTCCAGAATAATCTCAAGTTGATAATCCTTTAGTTTCTCTAATAATGCTTTGGCATATTCTGTCGGATGAGGTGGGGTTTCATCAGTATAGGTCACACCTAAGCCACCACCGAGATCCAAATGTTGCAATACAATACATTCTTGTTTTAACTGTTCCATCAGCACAATTAAACGATCAGTAGCATCTAAGAAAGGTTGTAACTCAGTGAGTTGTGAACCAATATGGCAATCCATACCCGTTATTTTAATATGTGGTAATTTTGCTGCTTGGCGATAAACATCCAATGCCAATTCAACACTCACACCAAATTTGTTTTCTTTCAAACCCGTTGAAATATAAGGATGCGTATGAGCATCCACATCTGGATTCACGCGTAAGGAAATAGGCGCCACTTTTCCTAATCCCCCCGCCACATCATTAATACGATAGAGTTCAGGCAAACTTTCGACGTTAAAGCAACGAATACCCACTTGCAATGCTCGCTCAATTTCGGCTTCTGTTTTTGCCACACCTGAAAAAACAATTTTATGAGGTTCGCCACCCGCTTTTAACACGCGTTCTAATTCGCCTTGGGAAACAATATCAAATCCCGATCCCAATCTCGCCATGGTTTGTAATACAGCAATATTTGAATTAGATTTCACTGCAAAACAAATCAAATGAGGATAATCGCCAAACGCTTTATCAAAAGCGTGCCAATGACGTTCCAATGTGGCTTTTGAATAAATATAAAGCGGTGTGCCAAATTGTTGCGCTAATTGCTTAACAGGCAATGCTTCAGCAAAAAGCTGATTTCCTTGATACTGAAAAAAATCCATTTATCAACCCTATTTTTGCTGCGTTTGTTCCGTTTGATTGTTTTCTTGTGGGAAATATAAAGGTCCTTTCACGCCACAAGCTGCTACCATGCCACAAAGTGCGGTTAAAATTGCGAAAGAAATTAATTTTTTCATCATTCTGTCCTGTATAAAAACCTTTTCTTGCATTCTACACTATTTTATAGGCAATGTTTCATTTTATCGCTACCCTTAACCGCAAAAAATCTCTATAATTCAGGCTCAAAATGCAGAAAAAAGGATACAAAATGAACTTAGCTGAATTCCACCAAAATATTGAACAAGTTTGGGATCACATCGAAGAACAATGCGACGAACAAGATGCCGATGTCGATTTTGAGCGTCAAGGTTCTGTTTTTACCATGACCTTCGGCAATCGTTCACAAATTGTGATCAACAAACAAGAAGCTATGTTAGAACTCTGGTTGGCAAGTCGTTTGGGCGGATTACACTTTGCTTGGCAAAATGAAGATTGGATCAACGCTGAAGGCAAACGCTTTTATGATTGCTTATCTGAAGCTTGCGCCGCACATGGCGAAGAAGTGAGCTTTTCTTAATGTCCCTTTCCTCTGAAAGTGCGGTTAAAAATCCTCAAAATTTCACCGCACTTTCTCAAGCACAGCAGGTTCTACAACAGGTTTTTGGTTATCAATCCTTCCGCAAAGGGCAGGAAGAAGCCATTCATGCTGCATTACAAGGACAAGACAGTCTAATCGTCATGGCAACGGGTAATGGGAAATCTCTGTGCTATCAAATTCCTGCACTTTGCTTCAGCGGTTTGACCCTCGTTATTTCGCCCTTAATTTCTTTAATGAAAGATCAAGTTGATCAACTACTTGCCAATGGCATTGCCGCAGATTACCTCAATTCAACACAAAGTTATGAACAGCAACAACAGGTGCAAAATAAAGCGATTTCAGGACAACTTAAATTGCTTTATCTTTCACCTGAAAAAATCATGACAAACAGTTTTTTCAGTTTCATTTCCCATTGTCATGTAAGTTTTATTGCGATTGATGAAGCCCATTGTATTTCGCAATGGGGGCATGATTTTCGTCCTGAATATATTCAGTTAGGTAACCTCAAAAAAACTTTTCCTAATGCGCCGATTATGGCATTGACCGCAACGGCAGATCGCACAACTCGACAAGATATCCTGCAAAATCTGCACTTAAATCAACCGCACTTATATGTGGGTAGCTTTGATCGTGCCAATATTCGCTATACCTTAGTGGAAAAATTCAAACCAATTGAGCAATTATGTCATTTTGTGGCGGCACAAAAAGGAAAAAGTGGCATCGTCTATTGCAACAGTCGTAATAAATCGGAAAAAATCACAGAAGCATTGAAAAAACGTGGTATTGCTGCCGATTTCTACCACGCTGGCATGGATATTGCACAACGTGAACGTGTACAAAGTGATTTCCAGCGCGATAACATCCAAGTTGTTGTGGCAACTATTGCTTTTGGTATGGGTATTAATAAATCCAATGTGCGATTTGTGGCACATTTTGATCTTTCTCGTAGCATTGAAGCCTATTATCAAGAAACAGGACGCGCAGGGCGTGATGACTTGCCCGCGGAAGCAGTTCTTTTTTATGAGCCTTCTGATTACGCTTGGCTTTATAAAATGCTAATGGAAGAGCCTGAAAGTAATCAACGTGATATTAAACGACATAAATTAGAAGCCATTGGCGAATTTGCTGAAAGCCAAACTTGTCGCCGTTTGGTATTACTCAATTACTTCGGCGAAAATCGGCAAACACCTTGTAATAACTGCGATATTTGTCTCGATCCACCGAAAAAATACGATGCACTTATTGATGCACAAAAAATTCTGTCGACCATATACCGAACTGGTCAACGTTTTGGCGTGCAATATGTTATTGCCGTCATGCGTGGCATGAATAATCAAAAAATTCGCGAACATCAACACGATCAACTGAGCGTTTATGGTGTTGGTAAAGACAAAACCAAAGAATATTGGCAATCCGTCATTCGCCAATTAATTCATTTAGGTTTTATCCAACAAATCATGAATGAAGTAGGCGTTCAGCTTCAATTAACTGAAAGTGCAAGGGCTATTTTACTTGGACAACAAACATTACAACTTGCTACACCACGCCTTTCAGCGATGACGACAATTGCCGTACCACAAAAAGCCGCAGTAACCAATTACGACAAGGATCTCTTTGCTCGCTTACGCTTTTTGCGTAAACAAATTGCGGATAAAGAAAATATCCCACCTTATATTGTATTTAGCGACGCGACTCTACAAGAAATGGCTCGATACTTGCCTACGAGCAAAATTGAAATGTTGCAAATTAATGGTGTTGGTCATATTAAATGGGAACGTTTCGCCCAGCCCTTTATGGCAATTATTCAACAGCATAAAGCCAATCTGAATGCTTCCAACAACCTATTACAACTGAGTGAATAAAAAAACCGCACTAATAAAAGTGCGGTGTATTTTAAGGAAGTTTTGACGAAATTAAGCGAAATGTTTTTCTAAATCGTCGCTGCCGCCAATATATTGACCACCAATAAAGACTTGTGGCACGCTGGTTTTGCCAGTGATTGCACGCACAGAAATAGTTGACGCGTCACGACCTAATACGATTTCCTCAAAAGTATAACCTTTTTCTTTTAATAGGTTTTTCGCTTTAGCACAGAATGGGCAACCTGGTTTCGTAATAATAGAAACTGAAGGTTTTGCAGTCCAATCTGGTTTCAAATATTTGATCATGGTATCAGCATCAGAAACCTTAAATGGATCGCCTGGCTCTTGTGGCTCAATAAACATTTTTTCTACCACACCATTTTTCACCAACATAGAATAACGCCAAGAACGTTTACCAAAACCTAAGTCTTCTTTGCCCACTAACATGCCCATGCCTTCAGTGAACTCGCCGTTACCATCTGGAATAACAGTAATGTTTTCAGACTCTTGATCCATTTTCCACGCGTTCATTACAAAGGTATCATTCACAGACATACAAATAATGTCATCAACACCTAACGCTTTGAATTCGCAAGCTAATTCGTTATAACGAGGTAAATGCGTTGAAGAACAAGTTGGAGTAAAAGCGCCTGGCAATGAGAAAAGCACTACTGTCTTATTATCGAATAAATCAGCAGAAGTAAGATCAACCCAAGCATCACCTTGGCGAGTATGGAATGTAACTTGAGGGACTTTTTTCCCTTCCATATTTGACATAATAATCTCCCATTTTTATTAAGGTTGTTTTTCCACGTGAGATTATAACGAATTTTATGATATAGTTACAAACTGTTACTCCCGATTGATTAGGTCATATTAATAAGAGATTTGTATGAATATCCGAGATTTAGAATATCTTGTCGCCTTGTCCGAATATAAACATTTTCGTCGTGCAGCTGAAGTTTGTCATGTCAGCCAGCCAACGTTAAGTGGACAAATTCGCAAGTTAGAAGATGAACTCGGCACCATATTATTAGAACGTACTAGCCGTAAAGTGCTTTTCACCCAATCGGGCCTGCTCTTAGTTGAACAGGCGAAAACCATCCTAAGAGAAGTCAAATTACTGCGCGAAATGGCAAGCAATCAAAGCAAAGAAATGAGTGGGCCATTACACATTGGTGTCATTCCAACCATCAGCCCTTATTTATTGCCTTATATTATGCCGACATTAAAGCGTGAATATCCGGATTTAGAACTTTTCCTTTATGAAGCACAAACCGCTCAATTAGTCGATCAACTAGAAAGTGGACGATTAGACTGCGCCATTGTCGCCGCTGCAGAAGAAGCTGATCCATTTATCAATGTGCCTATTTTCAACGAAAAAATGCTGTTGGCGGTTTCTGAACATCATCATTGGGCAAAAGAAAAACAAATCAAACTGTCCGAATTAAAAGGTAAAGCCATTTTAATGCTCGACGACGGACATTGTCTGCGCGATCAAGCCTTAGGTTATTGCTTTACCGCTGGCGCAAAAGAAGATACCCATTTCCAAGCAACCAGCCTAGAAACTTTGCGCAATATGGTGGCGTCCAATGCGGGCATTACTCTAATGCCTCAACTTGCAATGTTACATGATGCAAACCGTCAAGGTGTTACTTATATTCCTTGTACTGATCCCGAGCCGACACGCTCAATTAGCTTAATTTATCGTCCCGGATCGCCGCTACGCCAACGCTATGAGCGAATTGCACAAACTATTGCAAATACCATCAAGCCAATATTAGTTGAGAAATAAAAATGGCAGGAATTCGAGCGCTCCAAAAAGAAAAAACACGCCGCGCCTTAATTAACGCAGCCTTTAACCAACTTACCGCTGAAAAAAACTTCGCTAATCTAAGCTTGCGTGAAGTATCTCGCGAAGCCGGCATTGCGCCAACCTCTTTCTATCGTCATTTCAAAGATATGGAAGAATTGGGGTTAATTATGGTGGATGAAGCAGGTTTAACCTTACGCCAACTCATGCGCCAAGCACAAAAACGCCTGCGCAACGGAGGCAGTGTGATTGAAGTGTCCATTGACACCTTTTTTGAATTTATCGAAAACAGCCCCAATGTTTTTCGCCTATTATTACGCGAAAGCTCTGGCACATCTTTGCTTTTTCGCACCGCAGTTTCACGCGAGATTAAACATTTCACCGATGAATTAGGCGAATTTATTGCCTATAAATTCAATTACTCGCGTCATGTGGGCTATGTACAAGCGGAAGCTAGCGTTACCCTCACATTTAATGCCATGTCAAAAGCACTGGATATGGATAAAAAAGAACGAGCAGAATTAAAAGAACGAGTGGTTTTACAATTACGCATGATCGCCAAAGGCGCACAATTCGCAGCTGAAAAGGAAAAACTCTCGCAAGTTAAAAATTAATCTAATTGCAATGTGTTCTTTTTGCAAAGGTTCAAACAAAAAGTGCGGTGAAAACTTATTGATTTTCCACCGCACTTTTATCAATTAGCTGACTTAGAATTTTTGAACGAAATCAGCGTAAGCTTTAATAAAGTTCTCTAATAATTGTTTCACTGAATCAGAAGCAATTTCGCCTTGTTCATTAAATACGCCACTGAAAATGCCACTGATATTAGCTGCAAAAGGAAGGGTTGGCATATTGATAAAACCACCAGCAGCAATAACGCGTAATTGATCTGCAGTGCGAATACCGCCTGAACCGCCTAAAGAAACAATACCTGCAGGTTTACCTGGCCATAAGCTTGAACCCATTGGACGAGAGCCAACATCGATTGCATTTTTAATCATTGCTGGTACGCCACTGTTGTGTTCTGGTGCAACAAATAACACACCATCAGAAGCCGCAATTTCAGAACGGAAACGCTTGTATTGTTCTGGGCTATTTTCATCTAAATCGCGATCATATAAAGGTAAGTCTGCAATTTCAATCACATTTAATTGAAGACTTTCTGGTGCGATTTGTTTTAAATGGTTGACAACAATTTTACTTAATGATGTTTTGCTATTACTACCCACTAGCACTGCAATTTGTTTTGCCATATTCTTTTCCTTTTTCTTATGTTGAGATTTTCGATTTTCATTCTAACGCGTTCCACAAAAATGGCAAACGCAAATTTCGTTAATACATTTTCAACTAATAATAAATAATGGACAAGATAACATCATTGATATGGGCAAATTCGCCGACAAATGCGGAAAAGTGCGGTGTTTTTTTAAGGATTTTTGTGTAGAATGTAGAACAATTTAGTGATAACAAAAGGAGAGGATTATGACAAAAATTATTCATACTGATAACGCACCTGCTGCAATTGGCCCTTATGTACAAGCAGTTGATTTAGGCAATTTAGTTCTCACTTCAGGGCAAATCCCTGTTAATCCTGCGACAGGCGAAGTGCCAGCGGATATCGTTGCACAAGCGCGTCAATCATTGGAAAATGTCAAAGCCATTATTGAACAAGCCGGTTTAACTGTGGGTGATATCGTAAAAACAACGGTATTTGTGAAAGATTTAAACCATTTCGCTGCCGTCAATGCGGAATATGAGCGTTTCTTTAAAGAAAATAATCATCCAAATTTCCCCGCACGTTCTTGCGTGGAAGTAGCTCGTTTACCAAAAGATGTTGGCGTTGAAATTGAAGCTATTGCAGTGAGAAAATAAACCTATGTCATCACAATTTAAATTAATTGGTTTTGATTTAGATGGGACGTTGGTCAACAGCCTGCCCGATTTAGCCTTATCCGTTAACTCTGCCTTAGCAGAATTCGGCTTACCGCAAGCGGATGAAGAATTGGTCTTGACTTGGATTGGCAATGGCGCTGATGTACTGATTAGTCGTGCATTAAATTGGGCAAGCCAACAATCTCAAATCAATCTGACAGAACAACAAACGCAACAATTAAAACAACGTTTTAATGTTTATTATGGCGAAAATATTTGCAATGTCAGTCAGTTATACCCAAATGTCAAATCCACGCTGGAACAGTTGAAAGCGCAAGGTTTTATCTTAGCAGTGGTGACCAACAAGCCAACGCAACATGTTCAACCTGTGTTGAAAGCCTTTGGTATCGATCATTTATTTAGTGAAACCTTAGGTGGACAGTCCTTACCGGCGATTAAGCCTCATCCAGCTCCATTGTATTATTTATGTGGCAAATTTGGGCTGTACCCACATCAAATACTCTTTGTGGGAGACTCACGCAATGACATTATTGCGGCTCATTCTGCAGGCTGTGCAGCGGTCGGATTAACCTATGGCTATAACTACAATATTCCTATTGCGGAGAGCAAGCCTGATTGGGTATTCTCAGACTTTGCCGATATTTTAACTATTGTATAAAACTGCGGTGGAAAAATTCCATTTTTTATAGGCGTACTCGCGACACCTCTTTTATCAAGGATAAGCAAATGACAAAACCTGTTGTATTAAGTGGCGTACAGCCCTCTGGCGAACTCACTATTGGTAACTATCTTGGCGCACTACGCCAATGGACAAAAATGCAAGATGACTACGAATGTCTATTTTGTATCGTGGATTTACATGCAATCACTGTCCGCCAAGATCCCGCAACTTTACGCAAAGCCACATTAGATGTACTTGCACTCTATTTAGCTTGCGGGATTGATCCAGAAAAAAGCACCATTTTCATTCAATCTCATGTGCCTGAGCATAGCCAATTAGCTTGGATTTTAAATTGCTACACCTATTTCGGTGAAATGGGGCGCATGACGCAATTTAAAGATAAATCTAGTAAGCATGCGGACAATATCAATGTGGGTCTTTTCACTTATCCAGTATTAATGGCAGCGGATATTTTGCTTTATCAAGCCCATCAAGTGCCTGTTGGTGAAGATCAACGTCAACATTTAGAAATTACGCGTGATATTGCTAATCGTTTCAATGCGCTTTATGGTGAAGATCAATTTGTGATCCCAGAAGCTTTTATTCCAAAAGCAGGCGCTAAAATTATGGCGTTACAGGAGCCGACGAAAAAAATGTCGAAATCCGATGATAACCGCAATAATGTGATTACCTTGTTGGAAGATCCAAAATCCGTTGAGAAAAAAATCAAACGTGCAATGACGGATAGCGACGAGCCACCTGTTGTGCGCTATGACGTAGAAAATAAAGCAGGCGTATCCAACTTGTTGGAAATCCTTTCTGTGATCAGCGATAAGCCAATTTCAGCATTAGAAGCAGAATTTGAAGGCAAAATGTATGGTCATTTGAAAGGTGCAGTAGCTGAAGAAGTGGTGAAAATGTTGACAGAATTACAACAACGTTTCCACCATTATCGCAATGACGAAGCATTACTGAATCGTATTGCTGCGGAAGGCGCACGTAAAGCACGCGAACGTGCAGCAAAAACATTAGCGAAAGTCTATGATGCGGTTGGTTTTGTGGCTGCCAAATAAACTTTCAAAGCAAATAATGGTCTAACTAAGGCGTGTGATAAGCACGCCTTAATTTTTAGGGAAAGAAGATGAAAACAATTAAAATTTTAACCGCACTTTTTGCGCTAGGAACAGCCTCTTTGAGCTATGCAGAAAGCTACAATATCAAATACAGTTCTAATTACTTAATGCCGGCCTATGTGAATTTTAATGAAACTGGTAGCCAATATACCATTCACGCCAAAATTAATGTGCCACTTTATAAAATCGAATTCATTTCATCAGGCAACCAAGCCAACCGCCAATTCCATATGCTCAATTACAAAGATACCCGTAATGGCAAAACTTATGCTCAAGCTAAAATTAATGGAAAACAAATTGAATATGGCAAACTTAAAAGTGGCTTAAAAACCGAAGCTATTGATGTGCCAACCTATGATTTATTTACCATGGCATTTCAGTTAAGTTATTACGATAAATTGCCAGTCAATTTCATTACCACTAATGGCAAAAAACTCTATCCAATGAATAATGTGTTTGTGAAAAAAAGCGAACGCAATGTGAAATTAGATAAAGCAACAAGCGCAACTGAAATTACTTATACATTCCATACCGGCGATAAAGATATTACGGTAAAAAAATACGCTGGCGAGAAATTCCCTCGTTACTTAAAATATAGCCGAGATGGCGATGATTACGAGCTTACCTTTAGTGAATTTGTAAAATAAAGATTGGAGGTTGATATGAAAAAACTAATCAAATTAGGTGTGATTGGTTTAAGTGTTATCCTCTCTGGTTGCACGATGTTACTATGGGATTATGATCCCGTAACGGAAGAAACGGTAAAAAGAGAAGACTTTGCTAAAGACAACGTACGCGCCTTTGGGCAAACGAAAACGAATCAGCAATTAGTGATGATGGGAGATACCTATTGGTATTTCATTAATCCTGAGGAAAGTGCTGAATTGTTTAAGGTGCTAAACACGAAATTACCCAAAGCCTTTTCAACTGCACAAAATCAGCCATTTAATGTGGTGTTAAGTGAAAATGCAAAATCATTTTATTCCAACTTTACTTTATATTACGAACCTCAAAACAGTAAAGAAAAGGCGATTTTAGAAAATCTGGGATTTAATCCTACAAAACAAAACCCAAAACTGTATAACAAGGGTTACCGTTTAACTGGTGAGATGTACCTTAAAGCTAATGATGTAGCGAGAAATTACCAATTTGAAACCCCATTGCCAATTCATATTAAAACCGAAAAAACATCAACCAAAATAACTGATCCTGTAGGGTTTGTGGCAAAAGTAGTAGCAACTCCTGCAATGTTGGTGGGCGATGTGGCTTTAGTTGGATTAGCGATTTTATTATCACCGATTGCGGCAATAAGCAATTAATTTAAATCACGAGATGATAAAAAAGGGGGTATGAAAACACCCTTTTTATTATTTCTTCTTTTGTGTGGCATTCATAAATTATCAAAAATTCCACCGCACTTTTTTATAACTAACGAGGTTTATACAACTTCATCGCTTCTGGTAATAAACGTTGTAAGTTTGCTTGACGCGCATTATCACTTGGGTGCGTTGAGAACAAGTTGGCTAATCCACTTTCGCCACCACCCGCTTGTTTCATTTTTTGCCATAATCCCGGGGCAGCTTGTGGATTATATCCAGATTTAGCCATCAGCATTAAACCTACTTCATCCGCTTCTGTTTCATTACTACGAGAATAAGGTTTGGAAGCAATTAAATCCACTGCGCCACTACCCAATCCGCTCGCATCAGCACCTAAAGCAATAGAAGCACCAATATCAAGAACAGTACCAAAAATGGTCGTTGCAACACCCACATTACGAGAAGACTTGCCATGCTCTTTTAACGCATGCGCCATTTCATGCCCCATTACAGTAGCAATTTCTTCATCATTCAGTTTTAAATTATCCACTAATCCAGTATAGAACATCATTTTACCGCCTGGCATTGCCCAAGCATTCAGTTCTTTACTTTTAACAACTGCAATTTGCCAGTTAAATTTCACACCAGTTTGGTTTTCTTGCCTTGCATAAGGCACCATTTGATGGAATACATTTTGAATACGTTTTGATGTGGTAGAGCTAGTATCTAATACGCCTTTTGCTCTAGCTTCTGCCAATACTTGCGCATATTGACCTTCAGACTCTCGGTTAATTTCCGCTGTTGTGGCACAACCTGTTAATACAGCACTGCCTAAAGCAACAACGACAAATTTTTTATTTACGCTTAACATAACGATTTCCTAAGTAAAAAAATACCGCTTTGTTGGCGCAAAGCGGTATATTATCAATTAATTATTTCTTAGCGCGTTCGAAAGATTCGAGGATTTCTTGACGTGCTTCATTCACATCGCCCCATCCTTCAACTTTCACCCATTTACCTGCTTCTAATGCTTTATAGCTTTCGAAGAAGTGTTGGATTTGTGCTTTTAATAAAGCTGGAAGATCGTTCACATCTTTAATGTGATCATATTCTTTGCTTAATTTTGTATGTGGTACAGCGATAACTTTTGCATCACCACCCGCTTCGTCTGTCATTTTTAATACGCCAACTGGACGGCAACGGATCACTGAACCTGGTTGTAATGGATATGGTGTTGGCACCAATACATCCACAGGATCGCCATCTGATGATAAGGTGTTATTGACATAACCATAGTTGGCTGGATAGAACATTGCTGTTGCCATGAAACGGTCAACAAATAATGTACCGGTTTCTTTATCTACTTCATATTTAATTGGATCTGAATTCGCTGGAATTTCAATCACAACATAAATATCATCTGGTAATTCTTTACCTGCTGGTACGCTTTCTAAACCCATTTTGGCTTCCTTCTTATAAGAACAGTTAATAAACACATGGATTATAACGAGATTTAGTTGGTTTTGCTAGAAAGTGCGGTTAGAATACTAAAAATTTTTCATGATTTAAGGATATAACTATGCCAACACTCAGTGTCGCTATGATTGTCAAAAATGAAAGCCAAGATCTTGCTTTGTGTTTAGATACAGTGAAAGATTGGGTGGATGAAATTATTATCCTTGATAGCGGAAGCACTGATAATACTGAACAAATTGCGCGTGATTATGGTGCGAAATTCTACCAAAATACAGATTGGCAGGGATTCGGCAAACAACGTCAATTAGCACAGCAATATGTCACCAGCGATTATGTTCTTTGGTTAGATGCAGATGAACGTGTCACTGACGATTTACGTCAATCCATTCAAGTCGCTGTGGCAAAAAATGCCTCAGATACCGTATTTAGACTCCCTCGTTTAAGTTCTGTATTTGGACGTGAAATTCGCCATTCAGGTTGGTATCCCGATTATGTGGTGCGTTTATATCCTACCCATTTTGCTCAATATGGCGATGAATTAGTGCATGAACGGGTGCATTATCCCGACAACGCTAAAGTAGAGAAACTCAAAGGCGACTTATTACATTTCACTTACAAAAGCGTTCATCATTATTTAATCAAATCCGCTAATTACGCAAAAGCTTGGGCGGAACAACGTCAAAACAAAGGCAAAACAGCCAGTTTATTCGATGGTGTTTCTCATGCGTTAGCTTGCTTTGTGAAAATGTATTTATTTAAAGCAGGCTTTTTAGACGGCAAACAAGGCTTTTTATTGGCAGTCCTTTCTGCACATTCGACTTTTGTAAAATATGCAGAACTTTGGCAACGGACAAAAACGCAATAATAAGATCGTCAAATTTAAAAATTCCCTTTATAATGACCGCACTTTTCCGCAAAGTGCGGTTATTTTCATTCAAATTTTACAAGGAACTTTGCTCATGACAATGTTAAAAAACGATCGTTATTTGCGTGCTTTATTGCGTGAACCAGTGGATTACACGCCAGTATGGATGATGCGTCAAGCTGGGCGTTATTTGCCGGAATACAAAGCAACTCGCGCACAAGCGGGCGATTTTATGTCCCTTTGTCGTAACGCAGAGTTAGCTTGTGAGGTCACCTTACAACCACTACGTCGTTACGATCTTGATGCGGCAATTCTCTTTTCTGATATTTTAACCATTCCTGATGCCATGGGATTAGGATTAAGTTTTGGTGCAGGCGAAGGGCCAAAATTTGCTAAACCTATTGAAAACGTATTAGATGTGAAAAACCTTCCAATTCCTGATCCTGAAGGCGAACTACAATATGTCATGAATGCTGTGCGAACCATTCGCAGAGAATTAAAAGGCGAAGTGCCACTCATTGGTTTTTCTGGCAGTCCTTGGACACTTGCCACTTATATGGTTGAAGGTGGTTCAAGCAAAGCCTTCACGAAAATCAAGAAAATGATGTACGCCGATCCGCAACTTTTATATCAACTATTAGATAAAGTTGCCGACGCAGTCATCCTTTATTTAAACGCACAAATCAAAGCCGGTGCACAAGCGGTTATGATTTTCGACACTTGGGGCGGCGTGTTGGCACATCGTGACTATATTGATTTCTCATTACAATATATGCACAAAATCGTCGATGGCTTAATTCGTGAAAACGAAGGCAGAAAAGTACCAGTCACCCTGTTTACTAAAGGCGGTGGCTTATGGTTAGAACAGATTGCAAACACTGGTTGTGATGCGGTTGGTTTAGATTGGACTGTGAATATTGCGGATGCGAAAGCGCGCATTGGTCATAAAGTCGCTTTACAAGGCAACATGGATCCTTCAGTTTTATATGGCAGCGCTGAACGCATTGAACAAGAAGTGCGGTCTATTTTGGCTGACTTTGGACAGGGTTCGGGTCATGTATTTAATCTAGGTCATGGCATTCATTTAGATGTGCCAGTAGAAAATCCAAAAATCTTCGTTGATGCCATTCACGAATGGTCAAAACCTTACCACAAATAAATTTGGAGAACAAAATGCGTAATCCAATACATAAACGGCTTGAACGTTTTGAAACTTGGCAAAATCTCACTTTTATGGCGTGCTTATGTGAGCGGATGTATCCCAATTATCATCTGTTCTGCCAAGTAACTGAACAAGAAGACTTCGCTAAAGTTTATCAAAATATTTTGAACTTAGTGTGGGAGCATCTCACTGTCAAGGGCGCAAAAATTAATTTTGAGAATCAGTTAGAAAAGCTAGAAAGTATTATTCCTGATGTCAATGATTACGATTTTTTTGGCGTAGTTCCAGCATTGGACGCTTGCGAAGCACTTTCCGAATTATTGCATAGCGTTATTGCAGGATCGACTTTAGAACAAGCGATTAAACTCAGCCAACTTTCATTACAAACTATTGCCACTATGTTGGAAACACAGCAAGACAAAAGTTTATCCGAGTCCGAGCTAAAAAGTGCGGTAGAAATTGAAGAAGAATTGGATGTGCAATGGCAAATTTATCGCCTTCTTAAAGAACAAGAAGAACGTGATGTAGATCTCATTTTGGATCTCAAAAATGAACTTCGCAGCAATGGAATTTCAAATATTGGTGTAGAAATCCAAAAATAATTGTGATCTTTAACAAAATTTACAAAATAATGCTTTGATTTTAGCCATACTTCGCTTAAGCTAATGAGGCTGATTCAGCAGATATAAATTATCAAGGTAAAACAAATTTTGCTTTACCCCTCCAATAACGTTATATAGAACAAAATTTAAGGTATTTCATATGAACAAAACGGATTTAATTGATGCTATTGCAACTGCTGCAAATTTAACCAAAAAAGATGCAAAAGCAGCATTAGAAGCAACTTTAGGTGCAATTACCTCTAGCTTAAAATCTGGCGAACCTGTGCAATTAATCGGCTTTGGTACATTCAAAGTGAGCGAGCGTAAAGCACGTACAGGTCGTAACCCACAAACTGGTGCGGAAATCAAAATCCCAGCATCAAAAGTACCAGCGTTCGTTGCAGGTAAAGCATTAAAAGACGAAGTAAATGGTTAATTTATTTCTCATCTAATATCCAACCCTACCTCATGGTAGGGTTTTTTATTGCTAAAATTTCTTTCATTGCTATTTACATTATCATTTTTCTCTATATAATTTCGCTTCAAAACAAAATTGGCATATTTTATTAATGAAACGAAACTTAAGTCATCGTAACACGCAACAACGTCGCCACCATATTATGCAGTTATTACAACAGCAAGGTGAAGTGAGCGTAGAACAATTAGTCCAGCTTTTTGAAACATCAGAAGTCACTATTCGTAAAGATCTGACCGCCCTAGAAAATAATGGGTTTCTACTGCGTCGTTACGGCGGAGCCATTCTTATGCCGAAAGATTTTATTGAGGATGAACAAGATGCTGAAGTTTCGAAACGAAAGATTGCCATTGCAAAAGCAGCGGCGCAATGCATTAAAGATCATCACCGCATTATTGTGGATAGTGGTAGCACAACCAAATCGCTCATTAAACAACTAGAAGGTAAACAGGGATTGGTGGTCATGACCAATTCTATGTCGGTAGCAACTGAATTACACGCTTTGGAAAATGAGCCTACATTATTAATGACTGGTGGCACTTGGGATACGCGTTCAGAATCCTTCCAAGGAAAAGTGGCAGAACAAGTGTTACGCTCTTACGATTTTGATCAGTTATTTATCGGTGCAGATGGCTTGGACTTGGAACGAGGAACAACAACCTTCAATGAATTAGTGGGTTTAAGTCAAGTGATGGCGGAAGTGGCACGAGAAGTTATCGTTATGATTGAAAGCCAAAAAATTGGTCGAAAAATCCCGAATTTAGAGTTGGGCTGGGAACAAATTGACGTACTAATTACAGACGATTTATTGTCAGTACAGGATAAAGCAATCATTGAACAACATCATGTGAAAGTGATTATTGCTAAATAAATTTAATAAATGGGCATTGCCCTTAATTTAAAAAAGGAAAACTTATGTGTGGAATTGTCGGTGCAGTAGCACAACGTGATGTAGCACCAATCTTAGTAGACGGTTTACATCGTTTAGAATATCGTGGTTATGACTCTGCGGGCGTTGCTTTGCTTGGTCAAGATAAAAAAATGGCGGTTTTACGCCGCGTAGGCAAAGTCAAAGCATTAGATGATGCATTAGAAGAGAATTTTCTTCCAGGTGGAACCGGTATTGCGCATACCCGCTGGGCAACTCATGGCGAGCCTTCAGAAACCAATGCTCATCCGCATCGTTCAGGCAAAATCGCTGTGGTACACAATGGTATTATTGAAAACTATGAAGTATTAAAAGCCGAATTACAACAACGTGGTTATGTGTTCCAATCACAAACAGATACAGAAGTTATCGCTCATTTAGTGGAATGGGAACTACGCAGTTCTAATTCCTTATTAGAAGCAGTACAAAAAGCTGTCAAACAATTACGTGGAGCCTATGGTACAGTTGTATTAAATGAAGAAGAGCCGGAACATTTAATTGTTGCACGTTCAGGTTCGCCATTGGTTATCGGTTATGGTATCGGCGAAAACTTTTTAGCTTCAGATCCACTTGCCTTATTAAGTGTAACGCGCCGTTTTGCTTATTTAGAAGAAGGTGATGTAGCGGAAATTACGCGCACTCAAGTGAATATCTACGATCGCTCAGGTCAACAAGTAGAACGTGAAATCCACGAAGGCAATTTTGAATCTGATGCAGCAGATAAAGGCCCATATCGCCACTATATGCAAAAAGAGATTTTTGAACAGCCGGTTGCGATTATGAATACCTTAGACGGTCGCATTAAAGATGGTAAAGTGCATATTGAAGCCATTGCACCGAATGCAATGGAAATTTTATCCAAAACCCAACATGTACAAATTGTTGCTTGTGGTACTTCATACAATGCAGGCATGGTGGCTCGCTATTGGTTTGAAGCCATTGCAGGTGTGAGTTGTGATGTGGAAATCGCTTCCGAATTCCGCTATCGTAAATTTGTTACTCGCCCAAATAGCTTGTTAATTACGCTTTCACAATCAGGTGAAACAGCCGATACGTTAGCCGCACTTCGCTTAGCGAAAGAATCTGGTTATATGGCGGCAATGACGATTTGTAATGTAGCAAGTTCTTCGCTAGTGCGAGAATCTGACTTTGCCTTTATGACAAAAGCCGGAGTAGAAATTGGCGTCGCTTCAACCAAAGCCTTCACAACACAGTTGACTTGTTTATTATTATTGACTGCGGCATTGGGCCGTTTAAATGGCAAAGTGAATGAACAACAAGAACATCATATTGTTCAAGCGCTGCAACGTTTACCAGCACAAATTGAAAGCGCTTTAGTTTTAGATAAACAAATTGAAAAACTGTCTGAAGACTTTGCTGATAAACACCATACCCTATTCTTAGGTCGTGGTGAATATTATCCAATTGCAATGGAATCTGCATTGAAATTAAAAGAAATTTCCTATATTCATGCGGAAGCCTATGCAGCTGGTGAACTAAAACATGGTCCTCTGGCGTTAATTGATAGCGAAATGCCAGTTGTTGTTGTGGCACCAGAAAATGACTTATTAGAAAAAGTAAAATCTAATATTGAAGAAGTACGCGCGCGTGGCGGTCAATTATATGTATTGGCGGATCATGAAGCTGGCTTTGAAGAGAGTTCAGGCTTTAAAACCATTGTGTTACCAAAAGTAGACGAAGTGACAGCACCAATCTTCTATACGGTACCATTACAATTGCTTTCTTATCATATTGCTTTAATCAAAGGAACAGACGTGGATCAACCACGCAACCTCGCTAAAGCGGTAACGGTTGAATAATTCTCTCAGGGCGCACCACTGCGCCCTTTCTTTTTATCCTATTCCAATTAAAGTGCGGTTAATTTTTACGAAGTTTTGCTCGCATCGCTCGGCTATATAAACTGACACAATTCAGTTATAATAAGTCTATTTCTACAACGACCCATGTCGCCTTTTCTTTTATCTCAGTATGTTAAATAAAATTTTTACGTGGTTTGAAAATCGCATTAATGCCTATCCAGATGCACCACCTCAAACGCCCAAAGCTGGATTGCTACAATTTATTTGGTCAAACTTAGAAGGCACAAAAGCTTGGATTGCATTATTCGCCTTTCTCACTCTTTGTACCGGAATTGTCGAAGCCCTTATGTTTCAATTTATGGGCAAAATTGTTGATTGGTTAGGTCAGTATTCACCTACAACGCTATGGGCAGAAAAAGGTTTGCCACTCATCACCATGTTTGTGGTGCTGATTTTAAGCATTGGCTTAACTTTCCTCACGTCACTAGTTCGCTTACAAAGCTTACAAGGTGTTTTTCCTATGCGATTACGCTGGAATTTTCACCGCCTGATGCTAGGACAAAGCCTTAGTTTTTATCAAGATGAGTTCGCGGGGCGCGTATCGGCAAAAGTGATGCAAACCGCCCTTGCGGTAAGAGATACTGTGCTGACTGTTGCTAATATGGTGGTGTATGTTAGCGTGTACTTTATTACCTCAGGCGTGGTGCTCATTGCCTTTGATAGTTGGCTGCTATTGCCTTTTATTCTATGGGCAATTGCCTTTAGCATTATTTTGTATTACATCATTCCTAAATTAGCCAAAAGTGCTGAACGCCAAGCTGATGCCCGCTCCTTAATGACAGGACGCGTCACTGACGCTTATGCCAATATTGCTACGGTTAAATTATTCTCTCATGGTGCAAGAGAAGCGGCTTATGCCAAACATTCCATGCAAGAATTTATGCTTACCGTACATGATCAAATGCGCTTGGCGACTTTATTAGACACGCTAACCTACGCCAATAATATTTTGCTAACCTTAGGCTCTGCTGTTTTAGGTATGATTTTATGGCAACAAGGCGTGGTTGGTGTGGGAGCCATTGCCACTTCAGTTGCCATGGCATTACGCATTAATGGATTATCGCATTGGATTATGTGGGAATCCGCCCGCTTATTTGAAAATATCGGCACCGTAAATGACGGCATGCACACGCTGTCTAAGCCACATACCATCGTAGATAAAAACAACGCCTCAGCCTTACAAGTCACGAAAGGTGAAATCTGTTTTAATAATGTTGGCTTTGCTTATGCCAAAGAAAAAACCGTATTAACAGATTTTAATCTTCACATTAAAGCAGGCGAAAAAGTAGGTTTAATTGGTCGTTCTGGTGCTGGTAAATCCACTATCGTTAATCTTTTATTGCGTTTTTATGAAGCACAATCAGGTAGCATTACCATTGACGGACAAAATATTGTGGATGTGCAACAAGAAAGTTTACGCAGCCAAATTGGATTAGTGACACAGGATACCTCATTATTACATCGTTCTGTACGCGAAAACATTATTTATGGTCGCCCAAACGCTAGTGAACAAGATATGCTAAATGCAGCTCAACGGGCTGAAGCTGCGGATTTTATTCCTCTACTTAGTGATGCTCGTGGACGCACAGGCTATGATGCTTATGTAGGCGAACGAGGTGTCAAACTCTCAGGTGGTCAACGCCAACGTATCGCTATTGCGCGTGTTATGCTCAAAGATGCACCAATTTTATTATTAGATGAAGCCACTAGCGCATTGGATAGCGAAGTGGAAGCGGCAATTCAACAAAGCCTCGATAAAATGATGGAAAACAAAACCGTTATCGCCATTGCCCACCGTCTATCCACCATTGCTGCAATGGATCGATTAATTGTGATTGATGAAGGCAAAATTGTCGAACAAGGCACACACAATGAATTACTCGCCCAAAATGGTTTATACGCAAAACTGTGGCAACATCAGAGTGGCGGTTTTTTAATGGAAGTCAATGAATAAAGGACGCCTTCAAACGTCCTTATACTCAGAGTTTATTTATTTTCCTGATAACAACTCTTGAGTTGATATAAATAAGCCAATGCTTGTTTTGGACTGAGTTCATCAGGATCCAATTCGTCTAGCATTTGCAGCACTTGTTGCGGATATGCACTTTCATCCATTAAAGCTAATTCACCTTGTAAGTGCGGTGTAAAATCTTGTTGTTTTTTCACCGCACTTTGCGTTGATAGTTTCTCCAACTGTGCGAGTTTTTGTTTTGCTAACTTAATCACATTTTGTGGCACGCCCGCCAAAGCCGCAACCGCAAGTCCATAACTTTTACTGGCAGCGCCCGCTTGAACAGAATGCATAAAAGCAATACTACCGTTATGCTCTAAGGCATCTAAATGCACATTAGCAATGCCATCGATTTGTTCTGGCAATACTGTTAATTCAAAATAATGGGTAGCAAACAAAGTGAGAGATTTTATTTTTTTCGCTAACCATTCCGCACAAGCCCAAGCTAAAGATAAACCATCGTAAGTGGAAGTGCCACGCCCAATTTCGTCAATTAGCACCAGACTTTGCGCACTGGCTTGATGAAGAATATTTGCCATTTCCGTCATTTCCACCATAAAGGTTGAGCGTCCCGAAGCCAAATCATCGCTCGCACCGATACGAGTAAAAATACGATCAATAGGACCAATCACCGCACTATCCGCAGGCACAAAACTGCCCATATAAGCCATTAAGGTTATCAACGCGGTTTGGCGCATATAGGTGCTTTTACCGCCCATATTTGGCCCCGTAATAATCAACAAATGTTGCTGTTGATTTAAGGTTAATGGGTTAGCAATAAAAGGCTCTTTCAACACTTGCTCCACAACGGGATGGCGACCATTTTCAATTTGAATGCCAATCTTATCGCTAAATTGTGGACGCACATAATGCAAACTATCAGCTCGTTCAGCTAAATTGGTCATCACATCAAGACCTGCTAAGGTTAAGCTGGTTAATTGAAGTTGTGCTAAGTGCGGTAGAATTTGCTCAAAAATTTCGTCATAAAGCTGTTTTTCTAATGCTAAACTCGCTCCTTTGGCTTTCAGCACCTTGTCTTCATAGGTTTTCAGCTCAGGAATAATGTAACGTTCCGCATTTTTCAAGGTTTGTCGGCGCACATAATGCATTGGTGCTTTGTGTGCTTGTCCTTGGCTAATCTGAATGTAATAACCATGCACCGCGTTAAAGCCCACTTTCAACGTATCAATGCCTGTGGTTTCACGTTCACGACGTTCAAGTTCTTCCAAATATTGCGTTGCACCCTCAGCCAAACTGCGCCATTCATCCAATTCTGCATGATAGCCTTGCGCAATTACACCACCATCACGAATGAGCAAAGGCGGTGATTCAATAATGGCACGTTGCAATAGATCTAATAATTGCGGAAATTCATGAATTGATCGCGAAAGTGCGGTGAATTTCGGCGAAGTTTTGAGTAATTGGTTAATTTCAGGCAGTTGCTCTAAGGCTGTTCTTAAACGTGTCAGATCTCGTGGTCGTGCCGTACGCAACGCTACTCGCGCCAAAATACGTTCCATATCGCCCACTTGTCTTAGGCAAGTTTGCAATTCGTTCACTAAATCTAAATTGAGGATTTCTTCAATGTAACTATGACGTTGCTGCAACTTATCAATTTGGCGAATGGGTTGATGTAACCAACGTTTTAATAAACGACTTCCCATTGGCGTGACGCATTTATCTAACACCGAAGCCAAGGTATTTTCTGTGCCACCCGCAAGGTTTGTGGTCAATTCCAAATTGCGTCTAGTGGCGGAATCTAACTGAATATGCTCGTTATCTTTGACTAAACTTATGCTTTGAATATGAGGCAATGCGGTACGCTGCGTTTCTTTCGCATATTGCAACAAACAACCTGCGGCACAAAGCCCTAAAATTGCTTTTTCAACGCCAAAAGCCGCTAAACTTTGCGTGCCAAATTGACGATTTAATAATTGCACAGCAGTGCCTAATTCAAATTCCCAAATAGGACGACGACGTAAACCTTTTGCATTTTCAATCAGTTGCATTTCCGCAAAATCTTCGCAATACAACAATTCTACTGGCGATAAACGCTGTAATTCCGTTTTAACGTTTTCTTTGCTATCCAACTCGCTAATTTGAAAACGTCCCGAGGTCATATCCAAAATTGCCAAGCCAAAACGCGCTTTTTCTTGATAAAGAGCAACAATCAAATTATCCACGCGTTCCGACAATAAACTTTCGTCGCTCACTGTGCCCGGTGTCACAATGCGCACAATTTTACGCTCAACAGGTTGACCTTTTGCCAAAGCAGGATCACCAATTTGCTCACAAATCGCCACGCTTTCGCCCAACTGAACTAATTTCGCCAAGTAGCCTTCTACCGCATGATAAGGCACACCCGCCATGGGAATTGGCTCGCCCGCAGAAGCACCGCGCTTCGTCAACGAAATATCCAACAACGCTGCCGCTTTCTTTGCATCATCATAAAACAGCTCATAAAAATCGCCCATGCGATAAAACAGTAGAATATCTGGATTCTCTGCTTTTAAAGTCAAATATTGTCGCATCATCGGCGTATGATTTTCGAAATTTTGCATAAAAAACGGCTCTATTGAATAACAAATATGGAGCGGATTATAACAAAAAAGTGCGGTATTTTTTACCGCACTTTCAGTTTAAATCTCAGTGAATAGCAATCTTTTTACCCTGCGCAAGTCGAATAAATGTCAAAACGATGATTTTTGGTTTCTCGGCTAAAGTGCGGTGGCTTTTGAGCAAGAAATTCGGCGTAATCGGGGCGCTTCACCACTACGCGTTTTTTAGCTAGTTGTAACGCAGGGGCAAGCAAGCTATCTGCGTCTAAATCAGCACCTACCAAATGTTGAAACACGCGCATTTCTTTTTTGACTAATGCCGATTTTTGCTTGTGTGGGTACATGGGATCGAGATAAACCACGTCAGCAAAATCTTGGGTTGGATTTAATTGTTCGATATGTGTTGCGGTCAATAATTGCAAATTTTGTTGTAACATGGCACCAATTTCTGCATCCGCATAGGCTCGTCTTAAACCATCTTGCAACAATAAGCGAACAACGGGGTGGCGTTCGACTAATTTTACTTGGCAACCAATGGCAGCCAACACAAAAGCATCGCGCCCTAATCCCGCTGTGGCATCAATCACTGTTGGCAATTCATTGCCTTTAACCCCAACAGCTTTGGCGATAGCTTCGCCTCGTCCACCACCAAATTTACGGCGATGTGCCATAGTTCCGCCGATAAAATCAACAAATACCGCACCCAATTTAGGTTCATCCAATTTACGTAATTCAAGGCGATAATCCTCATCCATTCTCGCTTGCACCAAGGCTATTATGCTATTGGGATCATGAATTACCCCTTGTTGCTGACAAAGTGCGGTGAATTTTTCGCTATTTTCTGTTTCGCAAAGCAATTGAATATTCATGATTTTCGTACCAACCAAACACCTGCTTCCATATGTTCGGTATAAGGGAATTGGTCGAACAACGCCGCACGTTCAATGCGGTGAGTTTGACAAAGGGTTTGCAAATTCTCACAGAGCGTATAAGGATTGCACGAAATGTATAAAATGCGTTGATACTGTTGTACTAATTTGATGGTTTCCGCATCCAAACCTGCGCGCGGTGGATCAACAAAAATCGTGTTACATTGATAATCCGCTAAATCAATGCCTTTTAGACGATTAAAAGCACGAACGCCATTCATTGCTTGTGTGAATTCTTCCACTGACATCCGAATAATTTGCAAATTATCGATTTTATTCACTTCAATATTAAATTGTGCCGCTTGCACAGAGGGTTTTGCAATTTCCGTCGCCAGCACTTTGCGGAAATTTTGTGCTAAGGCGATAGAAAAATTGCCGTTACCACAATACAGTTCTAATAAATCACCCTGACTATTTTTTGTACATTCAATTGCCCATTGCAACATTTTACTGTTCACCATCGCATTAGGCTGGGTAAAACTGTTTTCAATTTGGCGGTAAATATATTGTTGACCATTTACAGAGAGGATTTCGTCCACATAATCCCGATCCAAACAAATTTTCTGTTTAGTGGCGCGTCCAATTAATTGCACTTGAAAACCTAAATTTTCTAACCGCACTTTTAATGCTTGCGCCGCTTGTTGCCACTCTTCTGTTAGCGTTTTGTGGTAAAGCAAACTCACCACAATTTGATCGCTTAAGGTGCTTAAATAATCAATTTGGAACAATTTACGACATAGAATGTCTTGCTCTTTCAACAAAGGAATCAAGCATTGCATCATGCGATTAATCAGTTGACTCGCAATGGGAAAGCTATCCACACGATAGCGTTTTTTGCTCTCTTGATCGAACATAATATGGTAAAGATCGCCCTGATCGTGCCAAACACGAAATTCCGCACGCATACGGAAATGCGAAGTTGGCGAATCATACACATTGAGTTCAGGCGCGGAAAAAGGCACTAAAAGTGCGGTTAATTTTTCGCGTTTTTTGTCGAGAAGCGCTGAATATTGTTCTATCGGTAAGGCTTGCATGTCAATTTATCCCTGTAAAAATTGGCGCAAATTCTATCATAAAAAGCAGTCGTTAAGGTATTTTTCTCGATCTACTCATAAAGAGTTAATTTGTAAAATTTTTGTTAATTTTTGATCAAAGTCACATTTTTTATGTGGGTAAATTGCTATTATACGCAATAACCATACAGATAATGCGTGAAATTGGAGTGTATATTATGCAACGAGATGACGGCTTACTTTCCGTATTCAATGATGTTTCCCGTCGAGATTTTATGAAAGCCTGTACTGCGATTGCAGCAACAATGGGGCTAAGCTCAAAAGCGGGCGCAGAAATGACGGAAGCCTTAACAAATCCACAACGTCCGCCTGTTATTTGGATTGGCGCACAAGAATGTACAGGTTGTACAGAATCACTATTGCGGGCAACCCATCCCACAGTAGAAAACCTCATTTTAGATTTAATTTCCTTAGAATATCATGAAGCGCTTTCTGCTGCTTTCGGCGATCAAGCAGAAGAAAATAAACATAACGCGATGCACAAATACAAAGGCAAATATGTGCTCGTTGTGGACGGTTCCATTCCAATTAAAGATGGCGGTGTTTATTGTATGGTCGCTGGCAAACCTATTGTGGAACACATTAAAGAGGCTGCAGAAGATGCTGCGGCAATTATTGCTATCGGTTCCTGTTCTGCTTGGGGAGGCGTGCCTTCTAGTGGTGGAAATCCAACAGGTGCGGTGAGTTTACAGGATGTTTTACCGGGTAAACAAGTGATCAATATCCCAGGTTGCCCGCCAAATCCACATAATTTCTTAGCAACCGTCGCCTACATTATTACTTACAAAAAATTACCTGCAATGGATAAATTAAATCGTCCATTATTTGCTTATGATCGCTTAATTCACGAAAACTGCTACCGCAGACCGCACTTTGACGCAGGTCGTTTTGCGAAAGAATTTGGCGATGAAGGACATCGTTTAGGTTGGTGTTTATATCATCTTGGATGTAAAGGACCTGAAACCTATGGTAATTGCTCAACCCTCGAATTTTGTGATGTGGGCGGTAATAACTGGCCTGTGGGCATTGGTCATCCTTGCTACGGTTGTAATGACAAAGGCATTGGTTTTACCAAAGGTATCTTTCAATTGGCTTCCGTTGAAAATCCAACACCAAGAGTGAATAAACCTGATGTTGCCAATACAGAAGGCGACAATGCTTCACCTACCGCAATCGCTTTACTTGGTGGAGCTGCAGCAATCTTAGCTGGCGTAAGCGTTGTGACACTAAAAGAATTAACAGTGCAACGTAAAGCGCAAAAAAATATTAGTGAAAAAACGAAATCCAACGATGCAAATATGCACTCATAACGCATAGGAAAGAATGATGGATAGACGTAATTTTATAAAAGCAAGCTTATTAAGTGGCGCATTATCCACTGTACCAATCCGCGCTGCTCAAGCGAGCGATAAAGCGGAAGTTAGTCCCGATGCATTAGGTATGTTGTATGATTCAACACTTTGCGTCGGTTGTCAGGCTTGTGTGACGGAATGTCAGCAAATCAACAAAACCACAATTAATCCTAAAGGCGAACAAACTTGGTCTAATAACGATAAGTTATCGCCATATACGCGCAATGTTATTCAAGTTTGGTCAGATGGCGAAGGCACGCGAAAAGATCAGGTCAACAACGGCTATGCTTATGTGAAAAAACAATGTATGCACTGTGTTGATCCAAACTGTGTCACCGTTTGTCCGGTGCAAGCGTTAACCAAACATCCGAAAACAGGTATTGTCAATTACGATCCCGATATTTGTACGGGTTGTCGCTATTGCATGGTGGCTTGCCCGTTTGATGTACCAAAATATGAATATGACAATCCATTTGGCGAAATTACCAAATGTGAATTATGCAATCAAAAAGGCCTAGAACGCATTGATAAAGGCGAACTACCGGGTTGTTGTCATGTTTGCCCAACAGGCGCCATTATTTTTGGTCCACGAGATGAATTGCTCAAAGAAGCCAGAAAACGTCTCAATTTGTTGTATGGTACCGAATACAATTACCCGCGACAAAGCATTGATAGTAAAGACCATTATCGAGCAACTGTACCTCGTTACTATAACCATGTTTATGGTGAGGAAGAAGCGGGCGGTACGCAAGTGTTAGTGATTAGTGGTGTACCTACCGAAAATTTAGGCTTACCCGCGCTTGATGAACATTCAACAGGTTCAAGAGCCGCACATTTACAACATTTCTTATATCGCGGTATGGCATTACCACTTGTCGCATTAGCTGGGCTGTCCGTTATGACTTTCCGCAATATGCATGGCGATAAAATTAAAGCAAAATTAGCTGAAATGAAGATTGCTCGTAAAGAAATGCAAGAAGCAATGGATAAAGAGGAGGAAAAACATCATGGGTAAAATTCGTCCTATTGGTGGCAAGCTCATTTCCGCCCCAATTTTATTTTTCGCACCCCTTGCTATTATTTGCCTGCTATTAATTGCAAAACGTCTATTTTTAGGGATTGGTTCCGTAACAGCGCTAAATGGCGGCTACCCTTGGGGTATTTGGATTGCCTTTGACCTCTTGGTTGGTACGGGATTTGCTTGTGGTGGTTGGGCATTGGCATGGACGGTTTACGTGTTTAATCATGGAAAATATCACCCGCTTGTGCGTCCTGCTTTGCTAGCTAGTCTATTCGGTTACTCTTTAGGTGGACTGTCAATCACTATTGATATGGGGCGTTACTGGCATTTGCCTTACTTCTTCCTACCAGGTCAGTTCAATACAAATTCTGTGTTATTTGAGACCGCAGTTTGTATGACTATTTATATTTTTGTAGTCACTTTGGAGTTTGCACCTGTATGGTTAGGCTATTTCGGTTTCAAAAAATTATTTGAAAAGCTTAACAAAATCATGTTCTTTGTCATTGCTTTAGGGGCGCTACTCCCAATGATGCACCAATCATCAATGGGTTCATTAATGATAGTTGCGGGCCATAAAGTTCATCCTGTTTGGCAAGGCTATGAAATGTTGCCGATTTTATCCCTGCTTACCGCCTTTATTATGGGCTTTTCTATCGTGATTTTTGAAGGTTCATTAGTGAAAGCAGGACTAGCAGGTAAAACACCAGATGAGCGCCATCTCTTTACAAAACTGGCGCAAACAACCGCGGTGCTAATTTTCATCTTTTTAGCCTGTCGCTTTGGCGAACTTATTTACAACGATAAGCTTCATTATGTGGTGGGTTGGGATAAATTACATACTTTTGAAGCTTGGATGTTTTGGGCTGAAATCTGGTTAATGACCTTGCCATTGCTCACTTTATTCCTTGGGGAAAAACGTTCTGATAGCCGCTGGTTATTTATTTCAGCACTCAGCATGTTATTAGGTGCAGCCCTATGGCGCATGAATTATTCTTTGATTATGTACAATCCGGGCAATGGTTACCAATATTTCCCTTCCGCCGAGGAATTATTAATTTCAATTGGCTTCGTATCCATTGAGGTTTGTGCCTATATTTTAATTATTCGCTTATTCCCTGTTTTACCTGTATTAAAAGAAGCGAATACCGAGAAATCACATCAAATTATTGCGAATAAAGCCGCTCATAGCGAACAAATTATTACTCAATAGCGGCAACATTGGAGAAGATTATGACAGATAAAAAACGTATTACTATTGATCCTATCACGCGTATTGAAGGGCATTTACGTATTGATTGTGAAATTGAAAATGGCGTCGTAACAAATGCATGGTCAAGCGGCACCATGTGGCGTGGGATGGAAAATATCGTCAAAGGCGCAGATCCGCGTGATGCTTGGATGATTATGCAGCGTATTTGTGGTGTATGTACCACTGTACATGCCATTATGAGTGTGCGTGCAGTGGAAGATGCCATTGGTGCTAAAGTGCCAGTAAACGCACAATATATTCGCAATATGATTTTATCTGCCCACAGTATGCATGACCATATTGTCCATTTCTATCAATTATCTGCAATGGACTGGGTGGATATTACCTCAGCACTACAAGCAGATCCTGAAAAAGCCAGCGATATGCTAAAAGGCGTTTCTACTTGGTCATTAAATAGTGCCAATGAATTCCGTAATGTACAAAATAAAATTAAGAAGTTAGCAGAAAGTGGGCAATTAGGTATTTTTGCTAACGGTTATTTCGGCCACCCAGCAATGAAATTACCTCCTGAAGTCAACCTCATTGCTGTGGCACATTATTTACAAGCATTAGAATGTCAACGTGATGCAAACCGCGTCGTCGCATTATTAGGCGGAAAATCACCGCACATTCAGAACCTTGCCATCGGTGGTGTAGCCAACCCAATTAATTTGGATTCTCAAGCAGTATTAAACTTAGAACGCCTGATGTTCGTAAAAAGTTGCATTGATAAATTAAATGATTTTGTAAACCAAGTGTATAAAGTGGATACCGCCATTATTGCGGCTTACTATCCAGAATGGTTAAGTTTAGGTAAAACGTCGAAAAATTACCTTTCCGTACCGGAATATCCGCTTGATGCAGACAACAGCAAATTTGCATTACAAGGTGGCTATATCGAAAATGGTGATATGAGCACATTCCGCTTAATTAGCCAACAAAAAGATGAATTTGTTGTAAAAGGAATTAAAGAAAGTGGAAAACACGCTTGGTATGAAGATGATGCTGCCCTTGAACCTTGGGCAGGACTAACACGTCCGAAATATACGGGTTGGCAAGAAGATGGCAAATATTCTTGGGTAAAAGCGCCATCTTTCTATGACAAAGTGGTTGAAGTAGGTCCTTTGGCCTATTTAATGACCAACTTAGCCGCGAAAAATCCGCTTACAACAAAACATTTTGAGCAAATCAAACAATTATTTGAAACCGTAACTGGTAAAACACTGAGCTTAGATCAATTACATTCTACCCTAGGTCGAATTATTGGTCGTACCGTCCACTGTGCAGTATTAAATGATATTTTAGCTGAACAATGGCAATTACTGATTGATAATATTGGCAATGGCGATACCGTCGCTTATCTAAAAGCCGATATTCCTGAAACTGGCGAATTTAAAGGTGTTGGTTTTGGCGAAGTGCCGCGCGGCATGCTTTCACATTGGATCGTTATCAAAAACGGGAAAATTGAGAACTATCAAGCTGTAGTGCCTTCGACTTGGAACTCTGGACCTCGCAACCAAAATGATGAGCTTGGGCCATACGAACTATCGATTATTGGCACCCCTGTGGCAGATCCAAGCAAACCATTAGAAGTTGTGCGCACAATCCATTCCTTTGACCCTTGCATGTCTTGTGCAGTACATATAGTCAATACGGAAAACGGTGAGGTCACGCAGGTTAAGGTGTTGTAATGAAACCGCTGATTTTAGGCGTGGGTAACACTCTACTCACAGATGAAGGTGTGGGAGTTTATGTGGTGCAAGCATTGGAAAAACTCACTAAGTTTGCACCGCACTTTGACATCATTGATGGTGGCACCTGTGGTATGGAATTACTTGATGCCCTTGCCAATCGAGAATACCTTATTATTATTGACGCTGTACTGGCAGGCAAAAAAGCGGGCGAAATTGTCGTGCTACATAACGAACAAGTACCAACCTTTTTCTCACAAAAAATATCGCCACATCAGCTGGGTATTTGTGATGTGCTTTCAGCGCTAAAACTGACGGATGAGTACCCACAGCATCTTTGTCTGATTGGGATTCAACCTCATTCTTTAGAACCACATATTGGCTTGACTGAGGTTGTGCAACAAGCGTTCCCACAAATTTACGCGACTTTAGCAGAACAATTACAAGCATTGGGTTTGCCAACAATAGGATTAACATAGGACGTTTTATGTATCGACACAAAACTATCGAAAATTCCACCGCACTTGATGAAGATATCATGGGGTTTGACAGCGATCCCAGTGCCTTATTGCAAGCTGAAATGGAGAAAGCTAGTGAACAAATGCGTGATCTACCATTTTATCGCGCACAGATTCCTTGCTATTGTCCACCCTTTGTTTGTTTTGAAAATCAATGGATTGGGGTAGCATTAACCCCTTGGATGTTGAGTGTTGTTATTTTGCCCGGTCCTCAACAACAGTGGCAAAAACGTGAAATTGGCGAAAAAATCAATGTGCAGTTACCCTACAAAACTTTAACCTTTACTGCCAGTGGTATTGAACCTCGTATTCCACAATATCTTAGTTGTTCATTACTCTCGCCTTTAGATGCTCAACTTTCAGCAGAAAAAGCCATACAATTAGCCAAAGATTGTTTAACAATGATCCTTTCATTACCCATTAAACAATCATCCTTTGATCTCAATCGTCGAAATCTGTTTGGCGCCATGTTAAAATGACGCAAAAAATATAACAGTAAAGAGGTTATTATGTGTTTAGGTATTCCAGGTCAGATTGTTCGTATTGGCGAAAATGAATTTGAATTAGCGACTGTAGATGTGTGTGGCGTGCAGCGTGAAGTCAATATTTCATTAGTGTGTGAAGGAAATCCGCAAAATTTAGTTGGTAAATGGGTGCTAGTTCATGTAGGATTTGCTATGAGCATTATTGATGAACATGAAGCCAAGCAAACACAAGAAGCACTGATTGCCATGAGCCAACTTGAACATGAAGTGGGTGACTTCTTGGGCTTAAATCAAAAATAAGGCTATCATTTATATATAAATAGGGAATTCTATTTCATTATGTAATGACCTTGCGCTCAAACTATATTGCTCAATTTTGTGATCACTATGCATGAGAAATTCTAACGAGTTTCCATGCATTCTTCATAAATAGGGCATAGCCAACCTTTGTTTAAAGGTAAAAATACATTTGGCATCAACCAATTCATCAATGACTATGCCCTCAAAGTAATTTTATTTTTTACTACTAATGGAATAGTCAAATATGCAAACAAAAAAATCTTATTTATCGAAAGCACTTTATCTGGCCTCCCCCTTTCTTTTCTCTTCTTTTGCGCATGCTGAAGGTAGCTTAACCCTTTACTGCACCTTGCAAAATGATGCTTGCGAAGAAGTTGTCAAACGTTTTTCTGAAAAGTATGACGTAGAGACTAAATTCGTTCGCAGCAGTACTGGTGCCACACTGGGCAAAATCAAAGCAGAGAAAGATAATCCACAAGCTGATGTGTGGTATGGCGGTACTATTGATCCCCATTTACAAGCGCGTGACTTAGGCTTATTAGAGCGCTATCGCTCGCCAAAACAAGCTGAAATCTTACCGCAGTTTGAAGGGCTAATCCAAAAATATGGCGACTACACTTCTTTTGGCTATATGCTAGTCTTAGGTTTAGGTGTCAATACGGAAAAACTTAAACAATTAGGCATTGAAACACCAAAATGTTGGCGTGATTTACTTGATCCTCGCTTAAAAGGTGAAGTACAAATTCCTGACCCTCGAAGCTCTGGAACGGGTTATTCTTTCATCGCTACGCTAATTCAATTATGGGGCGAAGAAAAAGCCTTTGATTTCTTGGAAAAGCTGGATCACAACATTTCACATTATGTAAAAAGCGGCTTAGTCACTAGCAATTTATCACGTGGCGATAGTAGTGTTAGTGTTGGTTTCCTTTCCACCTTTGAGCTTGAAAAACAAAATGGCGGGCCATTGCAATCTATTTCTGTGTGTGACGGCGATAGCTACACCCTTGGTGGTGTAAGTATTATCAAAGGCGCAAGAAACCTAGATAATGCAAAATTATTTATGGACTGGGCTTTAAGCAAAGAAGGACAAGAGCTAGACTGGATTAGACGCGTATCATACCAAATGCCAACCAACAGATATGCCGAAGTGCCAGCAAATGCGGTAAAACCATCGGAATTAAAATTAATCGATTTTGATTTTGAGAAATTTGGTTCAAGTGAAGAATCTAAACGTATTATTTCTCGTTGGTTAGATGAAATTAAATTAGAGAAATAAACCGCTTAATTCATGTAAGGCTGTCTATAACCAGATAGCCTTTTTCATGAAAATCATCAGGGCATGGCTACGCCAATAAATTCTGCAGGAGAATTTTGACTTCTGTCCCGCCTGTTTTACGGTTAGTAATGGATAACTTGGCATTTAATTGCTGACTACGTTCACTCATAATACGTAAACCATAATGCCCTTCAGGTTCATCAAGGCTTGGAATACCTACCCCATCATCTTGCACAACCAATTCTTGTTCTCCGTCCGCATTAATATGCGCAATAATATCAATATGTGAAGCTTGAGCATGCTTGATCGCATTTAATGTCGCCTCACGCACAATTTGCAACGCATGCACCAACTGTTGTGCATTAAAGGCGTGCGAAGGCAATGTACAACTGACAGATATTTGTGCTTCCGTTTGATTACGTAAACTTTCTGCAACCTGTTCTAACGCCAATTTCAAATTCGCTTCTTGAATGGTTAAACGGAAGGTTGCCAACAACTCTCGCAATTGCGTATAACCATCGCTCAGCGCTTGCTCAAAATCCGTAATAATACTGAGGCTCTTCGCTTTTGCCTCATCTGTTTCTTTTTTTAAGTTATGCTTCAATAAAGTTAATTGAATTTGTAAAAAGGACAGCACTTGCGCTAAAGAATCATGCAGTTCACGCGCAATAATAGAACGTTCTTCCATTAATAATAATTGCTGTTGCTGACGTTGTGTTTGATTAAAATACAATGTGCGTCCTAAAAGCTGAGCAATATTTTCCATGGTACGAGGATCTGGGCAAGGCAATCCCGCCTGCCAACGTAATTCGCCCAACGGATTTTCTTCTACAGCCAGCGTTAACCTCTGCCAATTTAACTGTGAATCTTCTTCTCCTAATAAAATATGCCAATGTTCTGCACCTAACACATTGAGTTCTAAGGCAATTAAATGCTCCGTCGCTTTCACATTTTGTAACACAAATAGCAAATGTTCTCGTTCAATATCTTTGGCGGTTAACATTTGAGAACAATGGTATAACATGGATAAAGTGCGGTTCGTTTGCGTTAACTTTTGTGTTTTTTCATCAATTTTCTCTTCTAAATTGGAATAGAGTTTACGCAATTCCGTTGACATTTGAGTAAAAGATTTCGCTAAATTACCCAGTTCATCATTGCGGTCCACATCAAGTGGAATATGTTGGAATTGGCGCATTTGAATTTGCACACTGGCCTTGGTCAGTTTGCGTAACGGCGTTACTACTTTTTTGTGGGTAAAACGAATGACATAGGCCACCATTCCCACAATTAGCAACATTGAAAACAAGATAATTAAGGTGGTGATAATTAATTTTTTTTCTGCAAATTGTTGTAAGTTAAATACAAATTTATCCACTTGTGCAACGTAGCTTTCAAGCTCATTGCGATACGCCAGAATATTCCCTTTTAACGCATAATATTCCATTTTGCTCCATGACTTAATTAAATCGCGATAACTGGCTTTTAACGAGATTGGAGCTAAAAATTGTTCGTCAATTTGACGCAAAGAAGTGGCGTGTAAGCTTTTGCGATAATCAATTAAATGCTTTTTCGCTTGGTCAGGCATATATTCAAGCTCATAAGCTAAGCGGTAACTTTGCATACGCAAAGAACCTGAAATATTAATGACTTCCGCATCGAAACGGTTACTTATCATCACGCCCAAAGCCAAAGTAGTAATAATTCCAGCGAAAATAATTACCGCAAACAAATAATGAGCTATACGCTTAGAAACAGAGGTTGTACTCACAGAAAATATCGCCTTTTACTGATTCACTTGAAACTTATTGTAACAGGTTACCCATAAAGTGCGGTGATTTTTTGTAAAATGTGATCAACTGCAAGTTTTTTCTCGTAGAGCAATGATAGGATAAAGAGGATGTATCTATCTCGGAAAAATAAGGAGCGAATTATGTATAAACATGTATTAGTTGCCGTCGATCTTTCTGATGAAAGCCAACAGCTCTTGAAAAAAGCAGCAGGCATTGCAGAGCGTCATCAATCAAAATTATCCATTATTCATGTAGATGTCAATTTTTCCGATCTCTACACTGGATTAATTGATGTCAATATTTCTTCTATGCAAGATCGCATTTCCAGTGAAACACAGCAAGCATTATTGCAGCTTGCGGAGAAATCAAACTATCCGATTGCAGAGAAACTCAGTGGCAGTGGCGATTTAGGGCAAGTCCTTGCAGATGCAATAGAAAAATATGAGGTGGATTTATTAATTACCGGCCACCACCATGATTTCTGGAGCAAATTAATGTCTTCAACCCGTCAATTAATGAATACCATTACCATTGATATGTTGGTTGTCCCACTACAAAGTGATTAACAAAAACCTCGTCAAAAAACACCGCACTTTTAAGCTGCGGTGTTTTTGTTTATATCAAAATTAGTCCTTTTCTTGTGACCGAAATCAAATTTTCAGCAAAAAGTGATTTTTCATATCGGTTATATACATTAATATATAATGAATTTTATTGACTGGAGACATACTATGTTTAATCGTCGTTCATTCTTAAAAAATACCTTATTCGCCACGATACTTCTCACTTTGCCATCATTATTATGGGCAGAAGAAACGAAACTGTTGTTTACACCACAACAGGAACTATCTTTTAATAAACCCGTCCAACGCATATTAAGTGCTGGCAGAGTGTCCGATGTATTATTAATGGCGCTAGCTCCTGAAAAATTAGTGGGTAGCGCAACAGATATGAAAGATCCGCGTAAGCAACATTTATCTCATACTATCCGCACTATTCCTTATGTTGGCCGTTTTTCTGGCAAAGCTTCAACACTGCCAATGGAAAAATTGATCGCGCTTGCACCAGATATCATTATTGATGTGGGCGATGTGAGCCAAACCTATCTTTCAACAGCCGAAAAAGTGTATCAACAAACCCAAATTCCTTATGTTTTAGTGGCTGGTCGCTTAAAAGATACGCCACAACAGTTGTTGCAAGTAGGCGAGTTACTCTCCGTACAAGAACGCGCCAAAGCATTAGCAGATCATGCTAAGCATATTTTAGATTTAACTCATCATATTGCCGGAGGACATAAAACGCGCATTTATGTAGGACGAAGCGCGGACGGATTAGAAACTGGCTTATTAGGCTCCATTCACACTGAAGTTTTAGATTGGGTGGGTGCAGAAAATGTAGCGTCCATGACAGGTGAAAAATTGCTCACGCGCATATCAATGGAACAATTATTCTTATGGCAACCAGAGGTTATTCTCACACAGGATAAAAATTTCTATCAACTTTTGCCTGAATCAGCGCTATGGCAAAAATTAAGTGCGGTGAAAAATAAACAATTTTTTCTCGCCCCAGATGAACCATTTGGTTGGTTTGATGCACCACCAAGTATTAACCGCTTGCTAGGTTGTTTATGGCTTGCTCATTTAATTGCACCAGAAAAACTGCCACAACAGCAATTTGAGCAGGAAGTCAGCCAATTTCTTCGTTTATTCTACGATTATGATGAGCAAGCAATTAGCGCATTACTCAACAAATTAAAAAGATAGTAGCTAAAGGATAAGCGCTAAATGTACAGGTTAGTATTACCGCCGCTTATTTTGATCATAAGCGTCGTAATAGCGAGTATATCAGGGCAGATGGAGATTAATGCAGATCAGCTCTTAACCTCCATTGTCCATTTGTTTAATAACAATATTCAAAATAATATTGATATTGTTTTATGGAATATTCGTTTGCCGCGTATCTTAACGGCGCTGATTGTAGGTGCAGCACTTTCCGTCGCAGGCGCAACTTATCAAGGCATGTTCAAAAATCCACTTGTTTCACCTGATATCTTGGGTGTTACTTCAGGTGCAGGATTAGGCGCAGTAATCGCCATTTATTTAGATTTCCCACTCATCATGATTCAATTTATGGCATTTACAGGGGGCTTGCTTGCGGTATCCAGCGTCTATTTAATCGCTAGAACGGTACGCAATTATCAATCTATCCTTTCACTTGTGTTATCAGGCGTAGCAATCTCCGCTTTACTCGGCGCTGGTATATCCTTACTGAAAATTCTTTCCGATCCCTATAATCAACTCAGTTCTATTACATTCTGGTTATTGGGCGGACTAAATATGGCAAATTTAGCGGATTTACAAATTGTTGCGCCGCTCGTTTGTCTCAGTCTAATCCCATTGATTTTATTACGTTGGCGCATGAATTTACTCAGTTTAGATGATGAAGAGGCAACCGCATTAGGCATTAATCCTCATCGCACAAGATTGATTTTCATTTTCTCTGCCACCCTAATGACCTCCGCAACCGTATCCATCACAGGATTAATTGGTTGGGTAGGTTTAATTATTCCGCACATTGCTCGCCTTTGGATTGGTGCAGATTTCCGCTATTTATTACCCACCAGCTTATGTTTAGGCTCCGCTTTTTTACTGTTAGCCGATACCATTGCGCGTTCCACTTTTGCTATTGAAATACCACTCGGCGTAATTACCGCTTCCGTCGGCGCACCTTTCTTCTTAAGCTTACTAATTAAGGAAGGGCGCTCATGATTCGATTAGAAAATGTAGCAATTGGCTATCAGTCCCCTCTTGCACAACATCTTAATTTGCATTTAGAAGAGAATAAAATCACCGCCATATTAGGCGGAAATGGTTGTGGTAAAAGCACATTACTCAAAAGCATTTTAGGGTTACTAAAACTGCATGAAGGAAAAGTTCTATTAAAAAATACACCGCACTTTTGTCTATCCATAAAAGATATTGCTCGCCTTATCGCTTATGTTCCCCAAGCACATCAGGGCAACTTTGCTTTTAAAGTGGAAGATATTGTCAAAATGGGGCGCACCGCCTATTTATCTTGGTATCAAATGCCAAATAAAGTGGACACCGAAATCAGCTTACAAGCATTAACCACCCTTGATATACATCATCTCCGTTGCAAAATGTACAGTGAATTAAGCGGAGGAGAACGCCAATTAGTGCTCATTGCCAGGGCATTAGCACAACAATCAACTTGCTTAATTATGGATGAACCAACCTCTAACCTTGATTTTGGCAACCAAATTCGCGTGCTCGAACATATCAAAAAATTAAAGCAACAAGGACTAACGATTATTTTCACCACACATCAGCCAGAACATGCGTTCCATTATGCTGATGACATCGTGTTATTTCATCAAGGCAAGATTTTATCCCATGGTGAGCCAACACGAACATTAACGCTACAAAATTTAAGCCAAATTTATGATATTGAACCGCAAGTGTTAGCCAAAAACCTACATTTCAATCTTTAAGGAATTCTTATGCAAACGATTCATGACATTGATTTCGCACAGTTATATCGAAACCACATTCAATTAGCGACCAGAGAACCCAAACAACCCTCCGACTGGGATGAAAAAGCGAAAAAAATGCAACATAGCTGTTTTGATTTACAAAACGATTATGTGCAAGATTTTTTATCGCGCATGGATTTACAACAAGGTGGAACCTTATTAGATGTGGGTTGTGGCGGCGGTGCTATCGCATTATCTGTCGCCCCTTATTTTCAACAGGTTTATGCTCTTGATTACAGCCAAGGCATGCTGAACTTATTACAACAACGTGCAGAAGAAATGCAAATTCATCACGTCAAGCCGATTTTACGCTCTTGGGAACAACATTGGGACGACATTCCTGAATGTGATGTTTGTGTGTCATCGCGTTCTTCCATGATTGGCGATTTACAAGCTGGACTCAATAAACTGAATGCCAAAGCAAAACGCGCAGTTTATATGAGTATGACGGTCGATAAAGATTTTATTGATCGCGAAATCCTACGCTATATCGGCAGAGATGGCGTTGGTTTTCCTAATTACATTTATGCTGTCAACATGCTGTATCAACAAGGTTATCGTGTCAGCGTTGATTTTATTAATAACGGCTGCGGCATGGTTAATCCCGAACAATTGACTCTGCAAGACTTCATTCATTCAGTGAAATGGTCAATTGGCAGCAATTTGTCAGAAACCGAAATCAAGAAATTAAAAGATTATTTTGAACAAAATAAACAACAACTGAATTTACGCCCAACTCAACGCGCTTGGGCATTCTTAAGTTGGCATAAATAAAACCCATTTATCACAAACGTTAAGGAGAACAATATGAAAAAAACAACCTCATTTTTCACCGCACTTTTAACATTCGGCGTGGCACTATCTTCACAGGCTGCAGAATTACATTTATATGCAGGTGCCGGTTTAAAGAAACCCGTTGAGAAAATTGTAAAACAATTTGAGCAACAGACGGGGAATAAAGTTATTGTTGAATATGCGGGCTCAGGACAATTATTAGCACGCTATAACAGTGTAAAAAGTGGCGATTTATTTTTACCAGGTTCTGATGACTATGTGAAAAAGTTAGCAGAAACAGGCAATGTAACCAAATCAGCGCCATTAGTATTACATATTCCTGTAATGGCAATACGTAAAGATAAAGCAAACGGCATTGATTCTTTTAAAGCTTTGGCCGACAGCCAGTTACGCTTAGGTATTGGCGATAGCAAAGCGATGGCATTGGGTAAAGGAGCAGAAAAAATCCTTGCATTATCAGGATATCAACAACAATTAGAGCAAAAAATTGTTGTTCGTGCCGCTACTGTTCAACAATTAATGCTATATCTCCTAAATGGCGATGTTGACGCAGCTGTTGTGGGTCGTGCAGGTGCTTGGCGCGAAAGAGAAAAACTATCAATATTGCCAAGCCCAGCTGGAACACCAGAAGAAAAAGTCGCGATTGCATTACTAAACTCAAGTAAAAATCCTACTGAAGCAGAAAAATTATTAAACTTATTCGCATCACCACAAGGGATAAAATACTTTACTGATGAAGGTTTCTTACCGCTTCAATAAAAGTCTAAGCCAAGCGATTGCATTAATCCCACTCGGATTATTATTAATTGTCGTAGTGGGATCTATATTGGCATTAGTCAGCAAACTAAATTGGCATTTCATTCAACAAATTTTGAATGAAAAAGAACTTTATTTTGCATTATTTATGTCATTAGCAACTTCTTTAGTTTCGCTCATTTTGGCAATTTGTATCGCTTTGCCTTCTGCCTGGGTAATGACACAAATGAAACTACCCGGGCAAAAATTTATTGATACCTTATTGGACTTGCCTATGGTGTTGCCGCCTTTGGTAACAGGTTTAAGTTTACTGCTATTTTTTAATGCTCAAGGGGTTGCTGCCCAGTGGTTACCTTCAATCAGTCAGTGGATTTTTAGCCCTGTCGGTATTGTTATTGCCCAAACCTATATTGCTAGCTCAATCATGCTACGTAATGCAAAAGGGATTTTTAACAATATGGATATTGGTTACCGCTTGGCTGCTTATAATTTAGGTTTATCCCCATGGCAAAGTTTGCTGAAAGTAGAATTACCGCTCTGTTGGAAACCCTTATTATGCGGAGCTGTACTTGCTTGGTCGAGAGCCATAGGTGAGTTTGGTGCAACCTTAATGTTAGCAGGCGCAACAAGATTTCAAACAGAAACCTTACCAATGGCGGTCTATTTGAATATTGCCAGTGGAGATTTTGAATTAGCGATTGGTGCTGCACTCTGGCTATTATTAATTTCGGCTTGCTTATTGTTCCTGCTTCGTTCACTGAATAAAGGCGTTTAATATGTTGCAGATCCATCAACTACAAACCGGCATACTACAACAGATACATTTAACCCTATCGTCAGGAGAAGTTGTTGCGATTTTAGGTCCATCAGGCAGTGGGAAAAGTACATTACTCAATGCCATCGCAGGCTATATCCATTATCAAGGTCAAATTCTATTAAATGGCAAATCTATTGATTCATTACCACCATGGAAACGAAATTGTCGATACTTAAATCAAAATTTGTATTTGTTTCCACATCTGACTGTCGGCGGTAACCTGACATTAGCTCAATCAACCAATAAGACCAAAACCGATAATGCCATTGAAAAACAGTATTTTTTATTAGAGAAATTAAAAATAGATCATTTAATTCATCGTTATCCAACAGAAATATCTGGTGGAGAACAACAACGTGCAGCACTAGCAAGGGTCTTAATCAAGCAACCCAATATTTTACTATTAGATGAGCCCTCCTCTACATTAGATTGGGAAACTAAACAATCTTTATGGCATACAGTTAAACAATTGATCACAGAATTTAAAATAACAACGATCTTAGTCACTCATGAACCCAAAGAAGCCAACTTCTTAGCCAATCGTTGTATCCACCTCAACCAAGGAAAAATAATATAAGGAGCCGATATGATTTACTTCTCTCAGCAAGAATTGGATGAATTATTATTAGAGGATTGCTATCGTGGTGATTTAACAACGAGGGCTTTAGGTATTGCAACAGAGTTCGCTCAAATTTGCTTTAAACGTAAAAATGCGGGTGTAGTCGCTGGTGTCGCAGTGGCAGAACAATTATTAAAAAAGCTGGAAATTACACCGCACTTATATGCTAAAGATGGCGACTTTCTGAATTCTGGCCAGCCGATTATCTCCGCACAAGGCAATGCCGCTAAACTTCATCAAGCTTGGAAAGTCATTCAATTAGTGTTGGAATGGAGCTCTGGTGTAGCGCAATATACTGCAGAAATGGTAAAAGCTGCACAAGCCGTCAACCCTGCCGCAATTATCGCCTGTACAAGAAAAAGCATCCCTTACACTAGAAAACTCGCGACTGCCGCAGTGTTAGCAGGTGGTGGGCATATTCATCGCCAAGGGTTAAGTGAAACGCTATTAGTTTTCACCAATCACCGTAACCTATGTGAAAATCCCGAAGATTACAAAAAATTAGTCGCCACATTACGTGCAGAAGCGCCCGAAAATAAAATCACTTTAGAAGCAGACAATTTAACTCAATTCGAGCAAATGCTTCGCGCAGGACCCGATATTATTCAGCTCGATAAAGCCACACCAATGCAAGCTAAAGTAGCGTTGGAATTGGCTAGCGCCTACCCCAATATTACGTTGTCTATTGCAGGTGGTATTAACAAAAATAATGTGCAGGATTACGCAAAATTAGGCGTCAATTTGCTCATTACATCCGCACCTTATTATGCCCAGCCTGAAGATATAAAAGTTATTATTGAAAAATGTTAGATAAGAGGAATCTCATATGGCAATTACCGCAAAACTCTTTCTTATTGTGTTCTTACTGTGCTGCATTTTATTGGCAAGTATATCTGGCTTATCCCTGTATTTTGGCCTAGCTAGCCCGTTGATATTATATGCTCATATCAGCTGTGGGCTTGTGTTGATACTCTTAGCAATCATCCACTTTGTGCACAGAAGAAAGAAATTCTTAAAACTCGTCACGCAATTTCAGGATCTCTATTTTGGCAATCCTTACCCTTCTTTTTGTAACCTAGATCGCCTGTTAATGACTTTTGAACCCTTAACCTTAGAGGAGATTTCGACGGTATTACAACTACCTCTTACACAAATACAACAAGCGCTTGTACAAGGTAAAGTGCCATATTTGCCATCCAATCAGCCTTTACGCCATCTTGTTGGTGACAATGATGAAAAATTATTTTCTGCAATTACCATTATTCTGCAATTAAGGTTCCCCTCTAACCGTCGTTGTGGATAAAAGTGCGGTCATTTTTCAGTGAATTTTAGGCTAACTTGCTGATAAAAATCACATTAATCTGCTTTTAGCCTTATTTTTTAACATGCATTATATAAATATTTTTATAATGAACTTTATAAACTCAATACTCACAAGGAGATAGTTATGAAAAAAACACTCATCTGTACGCTTATTTCACTCGCCTGTGGCACTGCCTATGCTGACAATGTTTTTCAACTTGGACAAATTGAAGTTATCGCAAGTGAAAGCCAGCTAATGAACAATACGGTGGAACAAGAACAATTACAAAAACTGCAAATCAATAATATTGCACAAAGCGCCAAATTATTACCAGGCGTCTATTTTGAGCGCAAAGGGGGACGCGCAGAGCAAAATATGTTGGTGCGTGGATTTGACGCCCGTCGTGTTCCTGTACTAATTGATGGCATTCCTGTTTATGTTCCTTATGATGGCAATATGGATTTGGGGCGTTTCACGCATCTTGATCTCTCACAAATCACCGTAGCAAAAGGCTCTAGCTCAATTTTGTACGGACCCAATGCACTCGGTGGAGCAATTAACTTAGTGACACAAAAACCAACGAAAGAACTGGAAGGTACTCTGGGCTACCAATTCCAAACCGGGCGTAATAACAAAACCGCAAGCCACAATCTTTATTTTAATTTGGGTACGAAACAAGAAAAATACTATATTCAACTAAGCGGTAATCTACTAAATAAACAAGGATTACAACTTTCTAAACATTATCAACCAAGTGTCCATTCTGATGAAGATGGAAATCGTGCTGAAAACTCGCGTAATGAAGACAAAAAACTGAGTTTGAAACTTGCTTACACCCCAAATAATACTGATGAATACAGCCTGTCATTGACAACACAGAAAGGTTATAAACAGCAACCTTTCTACGCAGGTGATAATGCAGATGCAGTGCATAAATATTGGATTTGGCCAACATGGAACAAAGACAGTATCTATTTCCTTTCCCATACTGAATTTAATCAAAATCGCTTCTATTTCAATGGCAAACTATTCTTTGATACGTTCAAAAATGACCTATCCGCTTATGATGATGAAACCCTATCAACACAAAAAGCGAAAAGTACATTTAATAGCCATTATCGAGACTATTCCTACGGTGCAGGGTTTGAATTTGGCGCCAAAGTCACTGATAAAAATAGTTTAAAATTAACCGCACTTTATAAATTTGATCAGCATAAGGACCATGATGATGGTCAACCTGAGGCGCGTAGCCAAGACCGAACCTATAGTTTGGGGCTAGAAAATACCTACGCTTTTAACGACAGCACAAAATTAATCACTGGGGTGAGCTTCGATCGTCGTGAAGCACTTAAAGCGCAAAGTTACCAATCCGATGTCAAAGGCATATATGATTATCAAGTCGCAGATAAAAATGCCTTTAACTATCAAATCAAATTAAGCCATAAATTTGACTCAAATGATGAATTAAGCATAAGTGCGGCCCACAAAACCCGTTTTCCAACCATGAAAGACCGCTATTCTCGCAGTCTATCGAAATATCGCACTCCAAATCCATTCTTAAAACCAGAGCGTGCAAATCATTATGAATTGAGCTATTACCGTACCTTTGCTGATAAAGTGCGGTTAGAAGGTGCATTATTCTACTCTGAAGTGAAAGATGCAATTACTGAAATTTACACTGGTAACTCAAAACAAGAAATTAAGAAAGGGAAAAAACGCACTATTTATGAAACCATGAACCAAAACCAAGGCAAAGAGGTGTATAAAGGACTTGAATTAGCTATCACTGCTTTTGTTAATGATCAGCTAACTGTTGGGGCGAACTACACTTATATTAAAGCCAAAAATAATAATGGTGATCATATTCGTGATATCCCAACTCACAAATTCTTCGCTTATTTAGACTGGGCAATTACGCCAGAACTTTCTTTCTATCTCAGTCAATCTGCGGAAAAAGGACGCTATACACTTACAAAAGACGGTGCCAAAAAACTGTCAGGCTTTGGTGTAACTGATGTGAAATTCAATTATAAAGTGACAAACAACTTCAATATTGATATTGGCGTATCTAACTTATTTGATAAAAATTATGCTTATACGGAAGGTTATCCAGAAGAAGGCAGAATGTATTTCGCTAATTTGAAATACAAATTCTAATTGAAAATAAAGCAAAGAAGCCATTATTTAAATGGCTTCTTTTATTCTTGGCTCTCAAACCAACTTTCTAAAATTAAACAAGCTGATATGCTATCCACTTTCCCTTTTTCTAAAGCCCTATAACCGCCGCGTGAAAAGATTTCTGTTCGTGCTTCTGTAGTGGTTAAACGTTCATCTTGTAATTCCACTGGCAAGCCGAAACGTCCATGTAAACGATTAGCGAATTTTTTAGCGCGTAAGGTCAGATCTTGTTCTGTCCCATCCATATTTAATGGTAAACCCACAACCAATAAATCGGGTTTCCATTGTTGAAATAATTTTGCAATAGCATCCCAATTAGGAATACCATCTTGTGCTCTGAATGCAGGTAAAGCTTGTGCTGTGCCTGTAATACTTTGTCCAACCGCACAACCGATACTTTTGGTACCAAAATCAAAAGCGATCACTGTCATTGCCATTAGCAATACCCCACTTGATGTGCTAAATGATGTACATCAAATCCCAGAATTTTTTGTGCTTCTTCCCAACGTTGTGCATAGGGTACATCAAAAATAAGACGTTCATCCGCAGGCATGACCAACCAAACATTTTCCATGATTTCTCGCTCTAATTGATCTGGTACCCAGCTGGCACAACCTAATCCCACTAGATATTTTTCTGGCGCCTGTGCAGTACCAAAGGTATCAATAATATCAGCAGAGGTAGTTAATTGTAACCGATCACTAATACGATAGCTGTGCATAAATTGCTGTTCAGTATGCGTATGCAAAATAAAACCACGCTCAATATTAACGGGGCCACCAGCAAGCACACAATCTTCTGGATAGTGGCGATCATTTGCCATCATAAAATGCAATTTTGCTACCATTTCAGCAATACTAAGATCGGTCGGTTGATTCAATACTAAACCCATGGTGCCTTTATCATTATGTTCGCAAATAAAAATCACCGTACGTGCAAAATAGGCATCATCAATATTTGGCATTGCAATCAACAATTGATTTTGTAAATTCATTTATATTTTGTGCTCTCGTCTAATCTTATTTAATAAAGCATCACAGCATTGATCCAGTAAACGATGGGTTTCATCAAAACGTCGAGTAAACCAAGGATCTGGAATATGATCATAATCTAATTCTGGACACAGGCTTGCAATAGCAAACAATTTTTCATGTTGACCAAATAAGCGTTGCAAATCACGCAAGTTATGGTTATCCATCGCCACGATATAATCAAAATTCTGCCAATCTTTTGACCGCACTTTTCGGCTGACAAAATCATTACTGTAAATTTTCAAACGATCTAGCACATCAGCGGTACCACAATGCATGCCTTCGCCATCATGTTCACCAGAAGTGCCCGCACTGTCCGTTGCAATTTTATCCGACAAACCCGCTTTGCTTATCTTATCTCGCATAAGATATTCCGCCATAGGCGAGCGACAAATATTCCCTAAACACACAAATAGAATGTTAATTTTTTTCATAATCAATCTGCTAATTTATGAGCATAAAGCTGATAAGCTGGTAACCCCTGTAAAACCTGAACTTTACGCTGATAAGTATTAATATAATGATCAACGGCGGGTTTAACGAGTAAATAATGGTCATCTTCACCAGGTGCATTTGGAGACCACAGATAATCATCAAATGCTATTACGCCTCCAACTCTTACTAAACGATGCGCTAATAATGCGTCAAACAAAACATCGGGCGCTTCATGTGATCCATCTACATAAATAAAATCAAAATAATTATGATAACCCTCAGCCAATAAATTGATCATCATTTGATGAGATGTTCCTTTTCTCTCCAAGATTTCAATATTAGGAAGCTTACTAGTCACTAATTTAGCATTATGCGAAAATCGCTGCTCAACAGAAAGCATATCCAAACCAACATGCTCTCTCGCACCTAACCAAGTATCAATACATTGAATTTGTACTCGTTCTTGATATTTAAGACTTTCCTCGGCAAAAAATACTGTAGATCTTCCTTCAAATGAGCCAATTTCTAAAATACGAGTTGGTTTTACAAAATGGATTACCGCTTGCAAAGAAGGAATGTTGTGACTAAACCAATCTTGAGAAAAAATATAATCTAGTGCTTGTTCTTGAGAACTATCTCGTTTTTCAGTATCTGGCATATAAATGATCCCCTATAAAATAAACCGCACTTTTGCTGATAAAGTGCGGTCTATTATTTTAAAGTTTTATGCGGATAAAAGCATTATAAAATTTCTTTCGCTTTTGCCACCACGTTTTCAACAGTGAAGCCGAAAAGTTTGAATAATTGATCAGCTGGTGCTGATTCACCAAAACTATTCATACCAACAATGCGACCTTCAAATCCAACGTATTTGTACCAGAAATCTGCACTTTGTGCTTCAATAGCGACACGTTTAGTTACTGAAGGTGGTAATACGCTATCACGATATGCGGCATCTTGTTTATCAAATACATTGGTACTTGGCATAGATACAACGCGTACTTTTACGCCTTCCGCGTCTAATACCTCTGCCGCTTTCATCGCTAATTCCACTTCAGAACCTGTTGCGATAAGGATTAAATCTGGGCAAGTTTGTTTTTCACAGCAATGACGTAATACATAGCCACCGCGAGCCACATTAGCTAACTGCTCAGAAGTGCGGTCCATTTGTGCTAAGTTTTGACGAGTGAAAATCAATGCACTTGGACCATCTTTGCGTTCTACTGCTTGTTTCCATGCAATCGCAGACTCAACTTGGTCTGCAGGTCGCCATGTATCTAAGTTTGGAATTAAACGTAATGCAGCTGTCTGCTCTACTGGTTGGTGGGTTGGACCATCTTCACCTAAGCCAATAGAATCGTGCGTATAAACAAATAACACGCGTTGTTTCATTAACGCTGCCATACGAATTGCATTGTGAGCATATTCATAGAACATTAAGAATGTTGCGCCATAAGGGATGAAACCGCCATGCAATGCAATACCGTTCATAATCGCAGACATACCAAATTCACGTACACCATAGTTGATGTAGTTACCGTCTACATTTTCAGTAGCACGAATTGGTTTTGAGCCAGACCATAGGGTTAAGTTAGAACCTGCTAAATCCGCTGAACCACCCAAGAATTCTGGTAACACTTTTGCATAAGCTTCGATAGCATTTTGTGATGCTTTACGGCTCGCAATAGATGCTGGGTTTGCTTGTAATTTTTCAACAAACGCTTGGCTTTGCTGTGCCCAATCAGCTGGTAATTCGCCCGCTAAACGACGTTTAAATTCAGCAGCTAATTCTGGATAGGCTTTTTCATAAGCAGCAAATTTCTCATCCCATGCTTTTTCTAAAGTAGCACCTTTTTCTTTTGCATCCCAAGCAGCATAAATATCTGCTGGAATTTCAAATGGTGCATATTCCCAATTTAATGCTTTACGGGTTAATGCAATTTCGTCATCGCCTAATGGTGCACCATGACTGTCATGTGAGCCACATTTATTTGGTGAGCCATAACCAATCACGGTTTTACAAACAATTAACGTTGGTTTTTCAGTTTCAGCTTGCGCTAGTTTCACTGCTGCAGCGATTTGTTCTGCATTGTGACCATCAATATTATCAATTACTTGCCAACCATAAGCTTCAAAACGACCTTTGGTATTGTCTGTAAACCAACCATCCACATGACCATCAATAGAAATATTGTTGTCATCATAGAATGCGATTAATTTACCTAAGCCCAATGTACCCGCTAATGAACAAGCTTCGTGCGAAACCCCTTCCATTAAACAACCATCACCTAAGAATACATAAGTAAAGTGATCAACAATATCATGACCTTCGCGGTTAAATTGCGCTGCTAAGGTTTTCTCTGCAATCGCCATACCTACCGCATTCGTAATACCCTGACCTAATGGGCCTGTTGTGGTTTCGACACCTGGTGCATAACCATATTCAGGGTGACCTGGTGTTTTAGAATGTAATTGACGGAAATTTTTTAAATCTTCGATAGAAAGGTCATAGCCTGTTAAATGTAACAAACTATAAATCAGCATTGAGCCATGGCCATTGGATAAGACAAAACGGTCGCGATCAGCCCATTTTGGATTGTTTGGATTGTGCTTTAAGAAACCACGCCATAAAACCTCTGCAATATCAGCCATACCCATAGGGGCACCAGGGTGGCCCGATTTAGCTTTTTGTACGGCATCCATACTTAAAAAACGAATTGCATTGGCTAGTTGTTTTTGATCTGCCATTATTGACTCCTAAAATACGATTAACGACATAAAATAAAATTGCAGCGTATTTTACCTGATTTTCCGCGATAAAAGGCAATAAATTTAGCCTTAAAACAGGATAGATAAGGAAAAATGTGATCGAGATCACGTTAAATATTTTTAGGGATTGATGACCAAAATAATAATCTTTTAAGTGTCATATGGTTTTTAACATCATTATTACTTTCCAATAATAAAAAGATATTTTTTATTCATTATGGAAATGAATGGGGTTTTACTCCAATAACAATGCATTTCTCATCGAGCAAATAAATAAAATCTTTTTAGATCATATGGATAATAAAATGTTATGTGATCTACTTCTCAAAGCTCAAATTTCTTTATTGCATTTTTTGGAGTGTTACTACCATTTATATAGCCGAATATTAACTTTCTTCCATTTAGGTGAGTGTCTATGAAAAAAACAACTTTACTCAAAAAAACAGCTTACCTGGGTTGACTTTGGGTATTCAAGCTAGACATAAACATGCAGTGATCCGAGCGAAATTAAAACAAACCAACATTTCAGGTAAACTAGAATATAAATTCTAACCTCCATCAACTCTGTAAAAAGCCACATTATATAAAGGTGGCTTTATCTTGTTCCAATCAATTTCAGCGTGGTGTTGTAACATAATGTTTAGTAAAATTAAGTACCCGCTTTTTATATACTGAAGAAATCCGAAATTAATGTAATATATATACTCAATTTAAGTAATACAGGAAAATTGTAATGACGGCTCGCTATAATGAAAAAACCAGAGTTCAAATTCCCGCAGTAGCACATTTGGTGCGTTTAGGGTATCAATACCTTTCTCTGAAAAGTGCGAAATGGGATATAAATACGAATATTTTTGGAGAACTTTTCAAATCGGCGGTTGCAAAAATTAACCCAAATCTCACCGCTCTTGAAGTTGAACGGGAGCTAAAAGATGTGGCGATATTGCTCAAAAATGAAGATTTAGGACAAGCATTTTATGAGCGTTTACTGCAAACAGGTGGTGCTCGTCTTATTGATTTTGATTGTATTGAGAATAACCAATTTCATGTGGTTGCTGAACTCACTTGTGGGGATAAAGATGGCGACCATTTCCGTCCCGATATTACTCTTCTCATTAACGGTTTGCCGTTAGTATTTTTGGAAGTGAAAAGACCAAATGCCCCAAATGGGTTGCAGTCGGAATTTGAGCGTATGCAATATCGCTGTAAAAAGCCGGCTTTTCGTCCTTACATCAATGTCACCCAATTGATGATTTTTTCCAATAATCAGGAATATCAAACTGCTGATCGTCATAAAACCCAAGGGGCATTTTATGCCACCACTGGTTTTCACGGCGTGCAGTTCAATTATTTCCGTGACGATGGAGAAATTGCCGAAGAACAAGCGGTGAAATTAAATGAACATCTTGCCGATCTGCCAGAGGCAGAGTTAAACCGCATTTTGCTCGATTTTAATGAGCCAATGTTGAAAAACGATAAGGAATTTTGCACCAATCTTGATCCTAATTCCCCTACCCATCGTCTTTGTACCGCATTGTTGAAGAAAGATCGCCTTCTATTTTTATTGAAATATGGCATTGCGTATGTGACAGAGCAAAGTGGACTAGAAAAGCACATTATGCGTTATCCACAACTGTTTGCGACGAGAGCGATTACTCGCCATTTAGACGCGGGTAAAAAGAAGGGTATTATTTGGCACACACAAGGCAGCGGAAAAACCGCCCTGGCATATTACAATGTAAGAGTACTCACGGATTTTTACCAACGACAACAGATTATTCCTAAATTCTATTTTATTGTGGACAGGCTAGATCTACGCAATCAAGCAATGTCTGAATTTAGTCATCGAGGCTTGCAAGTCAATAGTATTAACAGCCGTGAAGAATTTGCACAAGAAATGCGAAAAGCCTCTGCTTTGAGCAGTCATAGCGGTAATCCTGAAATCACGGTAGTCAATATCCAAAAATTCCAAAATGCGAATGTGGCGGAATTTATCCCTGATTACGACATCAGTGTACAGCGTGTCTTTTTTATTGATGAAGCACACCGTAGTTTTGGCAATCAAGCTCAAATAGTTAGCCAATTTTTAGCAAGTCTCATTCAAGCTGATCCAAGTGCGGTGCATATTGGCTTAACTGGCACGCCACTGCTCGGAGGTGGTAAAAACCGAGTCGGCTCAACAGCGATTTTTGGCGATTACATTCACAAATATTACTACAATCAATCTATTGCTGATGGTTACACACTGCGTCTAATTCGTGAAGAAATCGAAAGTAATTACAAAGCAGAGCTAAGCCAAATTTTGGCGGATTTACAAATTCAGCAAGGTATCATTAAAGGCCGAGAAGTTACCAGTCGCCGTCGTTTTGTAGAGCCGATGCTAGATTATATTGTGCAAGATTTTGAAACATTTAGACGACAAAAAGCCGATAATTCCCTTGGAGCGATGGTGATTTGCGATAGTAGCGATCAAGCCCGTATGATGCACTTTCTGTTCAACCAAAAATATGCAGAAAATCCACAAGATCTTACCGCTTACCGTGAAAAATTTGCTGAAAATGATCCTCATTTCTTTGATGAATTTCCCAAGATTGCTGAGCCAGCGGCAATTTATCAGCCTACTAAACGCACAGTGAAATCAGCCAGTTTGATTTTGTCTGATGAGGGTGACAAAACCTATCGTAAAGATCTTGTAGATGACTATAAAGCAGGTAAGACTGATTTGCTCTTCGTGTACAATATGTTGCTCACAGGTTTTGACGCAAAACATCTGAAAAAGCTCTACTTAGGGCGAGTGATCAAAGAACATAACTTGCTGCAAGCGCTGACTAGAGTGAACCGTACTTATAAGGATTATGAATTTGGCTATGTTGTCGATTTTGCTGATATTCAAGCAGAATTTGATAAAACCAACGCGGCTTATCAAGCCGAATTACAACAAGAACTAGGTGATGAAGCTGAGCATTATTCCCAGCTTTTCAAATCACAGGAGGAAATTGACCAAGACATTGCTCATATCAAAAACGTACTATTTGATTTTGAAACGGAAAATGCCGAAATTTTCCGCCAGCAACTAGATGAAATTAGCGACAAGCAAAAATTGCTCGAACTCAAACGTACGTTGGAATTGGCAAGAAGTTTGTATAATCAGCTCAAGGTGGACGAAAAAGCAGGATTAGAGCACCTTGATTTTGCACAATACAACTTGCTTTATCGCCAAGTATTAGATCGCTTATTCCAAGTGAATATCCAAGAACGTGTGGACATTGGCGATTTACAAGGCGTTCTAAATGAAGCCTTGGAAAATATTTATTTCACTTTTCATAAAAAAAGCGAAGCAGAATTAAAATTAGCCGATAGCTTGCAAGAACAAATGCGGAAAACCCGTGAAGCCTTCGCTCGCAACATTGACCAAAAAGATCCTGAATTTGTCCGCTTGCTCGATGAGTTAAAACGTCTATTTGAAAACCGCAATGTACAATCCGTCAATCAAGCGGAAATGGAAACTCACATCAAGGCGTTTGCTGAACTAGAGAATCAAGTGGGTAAATTAAATGCCGAAAATGACCGCTTGTCGCTAAAATTTGCAGGCGATGCAAAATTTGTCCGCATTTTTAAACGAGGCGTACAAGATTTAGGTTTGCAACAAAACCGCAGCGATTTTATGCAAGGCTTGCAACGTATTAAATTCAGCAACGACCAATTTGTGCTAAATCAAGGGGATTTAATCCAAAATGCCCCAAGTTATTTTGAAAAAGAAAGCTTACGTTCAGTCGCAAAACTCAAAAGTGATTTCCACCTCCCACTCGATAACAAAGCCTTAATGAGTTTGAATAAAATGATCGTCAGTGAGTATGTGGGAGTGTAGTATGAAAAATTGGAATGATATTGAACAAATGCTACTTTCTGGCGATTTGCAAGCAGAAATCGGAGTGGAATATAAAGCAGCCAAAAATGATCTGCCAAAATCTTTTTGGGAAAGTTATTCTGCTTTCGCTAATCAATCGGGCGGTTTTATTCTGTTAGGGGTTAGTGAGAAAGAACCAAATAAATTTGAGATTTCGGGAGTAAACAAGGCGGAACAAATTAAAGATCTTATTTTTTCGCAATCTCGTAGCCAAAAAGTCAGTGTGGCATTGCTCAATGATGATGAGGTGAGAGTGCTTGATATTCAGGGAAAGCAGATCATCGCCACCTATGTTCGCCCAGCAGAAATCAATGAACGCCCCGTGCATTTAAATCAAGATTATCGACTCTCTTACATTCGTTTAAATACTGGCGATCATAAATTAACGGACAGTGAATTACGTTCTTTTCTTTCTAGCTATTCCAAAAAAGATGAAGATGGGCGGATTTTACCTTTTGCAACTTTAGAACATCTCAATTTAGGTACACTGAATAAATATCGAAATTTATTGAAAGCACATAATTCAAATTCACCACTTTTAACGCTTTCCGATCAAGATTTGATAGAAAGAATTGGCGTATTTGGTTACGACCTGTCAAACAATCAATCAGGGATTACCTATGCAGGGTTGCTCTTATTTGGTAAAGGTAATGTAATTAAATCGGTTTTGAAGCATTTTTTCTTTGAGTATTACGAAAAAAGCGACAAAAACGACCGCTATGATTTACGCATTACCGATTTTGATCTTGATGATGGCAATCTTTTTGAATTTTATCTTAAAGTCTCGCCTTTGATTACCGCTCTGGGTAAAGATAGCCATTTTAAATTGGATAATCTCACTCGCACGGAAGAAAATGAAATTACTGATGCCTTGCGAGAAGCCTTAGTCAATGCCATTGCTCACGCTGATTATTTTAATGATGTGCGACATTTAAAAATTGTAAAAACTCAAAATCAAATCAGTTTTGAAAATGCAGGGGTAATGTTGGTGGAGATAAAACAGGCTATTTTGGGCAATCGTTCGGAATGTCGTAATGGTACCTTGCATAATATCTTGCGTCGAGTGGGACTTTGTGAACGCCAAGGACAAGGTGTACGAGATATTTTCGAGCATTGGCAAGGACGTTATTTCACGCCACCTAAATTAGAAAGCCAAATTGATTACACAAAACTTACGCTCACGTTCCACGATGGCGAAATTGCAAGTTGGACAGAAAAAATGACCGCTTATTTCGGTACAACTTTTACCAAATTAAAAACTGTACCGAAAGATTGTTTGCTATTTATTGCGGTAAATGGACAACAAGCCAGCCACAAACAAATTGCAGATGGTATTCCACAATATACTGGGCGTGCTATTACCCTTGCTTTATCCCAGTTAAAAGAGAAAGGTTTTTTAACAGTGGTAGGTAAAAAACGCCAAGATCGGATTTACTTGTTAGCGGAGCAAATCAGAATGAAATCAAATTCTGATTATGCTCTGACAAATACCACAATAAACCACGATGAAGCCTTTAATCAACAGGGATTGGTCGAGGCAAGTGGCTCGCATAATTTAGTCACTGACCAAGATAATGAACAAATCCCCCCCCTAGTTACACCCCTAGTTACCCCCCTAGCTAGATTAGTAGAGGTGTTGGGAAATGATGAAAAAGGCATTGTACAATTAGGTGAAGATTTATCTATCACAGATAAAAAGCATATTCGGAAAACCTACATTGCACCTGCATTGACACAAGGGATAATAGAAATGACGATTCCTAATAAAACAACGAGCCCTAACCAAAAATATCGCTTAACCCCAAAAGGTAAACAACATTTAACAACAGGCAAATAAAAATGACCGAACAACATTTTCAACAAAAAACAAAAGAGCTGATCGATAGCTTAAAAGCCATTTGTGCGAATTATGGGCTGGGGAATGATGGCAATGAATTTAAAATCATCACCCAAGTGTTTTTGTATAAATTTCTCAATGATAAATTTGCCTTTGAAATCAAACAAATTGAGCCGTCATTGACTGAATCTGACAGCTGGGAGCTGGCGTTGAGTGAAATGCCTGTCAACGATTTCGAGTTTTTAACTATGCAAATGAACGGAGATACCGCTATTTTGCAACCAAATCAATTTATTAGCCATTTATTCAACCAATCAAATATTGCCAACTTTTCCAATTTGTTTGATGAAACTTTAATAGACATCGCCAACCAAAATTCGGATATTTTCTCAGTGAAAACTGAAGGAGGGGCGAAAATCAATTTATTTGATCGAGTCAGCCAATATATCGCCGATCCGTCGAAGCGAGATGCGTTTTGCCGTGCGGTGATCAACAAATTGGTGGAATTTAGTTTTGAGCATATTTTCAAGCAGAAATTTGATTTTTACGCCACGATTTTTGAGTATCTGATCAAAGATTACAACACCAATTCGGGCGGAAAATATGCGGAATATTACACCCCGCACGCCGTGGCTCGCATTATGGCAGCAATTCTTGTGCCTGAAAATGTGCGTGGGCAGTTGAAGAATGTGAGCTGTTACGACCCGTCGGCGGGCTCTGGCACCTTGTTGATGAACATTGCTCACGCGATTGGCGAAGAAAAATGTACCATTTATACCCAAGATATTTCGCAAAAATCGTCGAATTTGCTGCGATTAAACCTGATTTTAAACAATCTTGTCGCCAGTATTCCCAACGTGGTGCAGGGCAACACAATGACGCACCCGTACCACAAATTGGGCGATCAACTCCGCCAATTTGATTACATCGTTTCCAACCCACCGTTCAAAATGGATTTCAGTGACCTACGAGAGGAATTAGCCGCCACCGCCCACAAAACCCGTTTTTTCGCTGGTGTACCAAATGTGCCGAAAGCCAAAAAAGAGGGAATGGCGATTTATCAGCTGTTCATTCAGCACATTATTTACTCACTCAAAGCTAATGGCAAAGCAGCGGTGGTGTTGCCAACGGGCTTTATTACCGCACAATCGGGCATTGATAAAAAAATCCGTGAGTATTTAGTGAAGGAAAAAATGCTGGCGGGTGTGGTGTCAATGCCATCGAATATTTTTGCCACCACAGGTACGAATGTTTCTATTCTCTTTCTCGACCGCACCAACAAAGAGGACGTGGTACTAATTGATGCGAGCAATTTGGGCGAAAAAATCAAAGAGGGTAAGAACCAAAAAACGGTGCTCTCGAGCGAAGAAGAACAACGCATTATTGAGGTGTTCAATCAGAAAAAAGCGGAAGAGAATTTTTCTGTGGTGGTGTCTTATGCGGACATTGAAGCCAAAAATCACAGCCTGTCTGCTGGACAATATTTTGATGTAAAAATCGATCATATCGACATCACCGCCGCCGAATTTGAACAGAAAATGGCAGATTTTCAGCAAAATCTCACCGCACTTTTTGCCGAGAGCAAGGAACTAGAAAGCCAAATTCAGCAGCAAATGGCGACGTTGAAATTTAACGATCAAAAGGTGAGAAATTAAGGGTAGGATGGGCTTTAGCCCATCAATTCTAACAATTGTGTAATACCAATGATGGGCTAAAGCCCATCCTACGGTTTCTAGGGGAAGTTTGCGGAATGGTAGTCAGTTATATTAGGTTTAATGATACGGAAATTGAATTTATTGATGGTGATCGGGGAGCTAATTATCCAAAGAAAAAAGACTTTAGCTCATCAGGCTATTGTGTTTTTCTAAATACTGGAAACGTTACGTCTGATGGTTTCAATTTTAATAAATTAGATTTTATTACCAAAGAAAAAGATCAATTATTAAGAAAAGGAAAATTAATTAACCGAGACATTGTGTTAACAACTCGTGGAACAGTTGGGAATGTTGCTTATGTTTCAGAAAATGAATTATATAAAAATATACGTATTAATTCAGGGATGGTAATAATCCGATCTAATTGTTCAAAATATGATCCTTATTTCTTATATTCATTTTTTAGGTCTGAATTATTTAAAAAACAATGTGAATATAATGGTTCTGGTTCAGCACAGCCACAATTGCCTATTTCAGCTTTAAAAAATATATCATTTCCAAATTTTGATTTACAAACCCAACAAAAAATCGCCCAAGTGCTTTCCACCTTAGATCGCAAAATTGCCCTCAACCAACAAATCAACGCCGAACTGGAAAAAATGGCAAAAACCCTGTACGACTACTGGTTTGTGCAATTTGATTTCCCCGATGAAAACGGTAACCCCTACAAATCATCAAGCGGCGAAATGGTGTATAACCCTGAGTTAAAAAGAGAAATACCGAAGGGGTGGGAAGTGAAGAAATTGGGGGAAATAGAGAATAATATCATTACAGGAAAAACACCCTCCAAAGCTAATATTGAAAATTTTAATGGAATTATTCCATTTATTACGATTGGTGATATAAGAGGGAATACTTTTATTGTAAAAACTGATGAAACGTTAACGGAATTAGGTGCAAGTACACAAAAAAATAAATTTTTGCCTGAAGATTCTATTTGTGTAACATGTATTGCTACCGTTGGCTTAGTTGGATTTACAACAGAATTATCACAAACCAACCAACAAATAAATTCAATTATTTGCTCAAGTCCGTATAACAAATATTACTTATATTTTTCTATTTTAGATTTTTTCACAGTGTCGGGAGCAAAAACAGGAAATACGTTTGCCAATATGAATAAAACTGATTTTGAAAATATCAGATTTATAAAGCCGAATGAAAAGGTATTAAAAGATTATTATGATTTGGTTAATCCTATATTTGAGAACATAAAATCTAATGCAAAACAAACCCAACAACTCACCCAACTGCGAGATTTTCTCTTGCCGATGTTAATGAATGGGCAGATTGAGGTGGAATAGCTTTGGCAAAAAAGGACGCCAGCGTGATCTGCCCCCAAAAAGTTAAACTGATTTAATTCAAGGACTGAGTTCTGTATTCCACCGCACTTTTCTTTCATCTCTTACTCAGGCGTGATCCATTTCACTGTCCAACTTGCAGTTCCCTCGGGTACAAGTTTTTTTGCCAAATAAGGTAAGATGGTTTTCATTTGCGTTTCTAATTGCCAAGGCGGATTAATCACTATCATGCCACTTGCTGTCATGCCACGTTGATCACTATCAGGACGCACAGCTAATTCAATTTGCAAGATTTTACGAATACCTGTTGCTTCAAGACCTTTTAGGATGCGTTTTGTTTGTTGGCGTAACACTACAGGATACCAAATCGCATAAATACCTGTGGCAAAACGTTTATAGCCTTCTTCAATAGCTTGAACGACCAAATCATAGTCTTCTTTTAGCTCATAAGGCGGATCAATTAATACAAAGCCTCTGCGTTCTTTAGGCGGTAATGTTGCTTTAAGTTGTTGAAAACCGTTTTCACGCTTAGTACTGAAATTCTTATATTCTTTAAAATTATTTCTCAGTAGTGGAAAATCTGTAGGATGAAGCTCTGTTAATAAGGCGCGATCTTGTGGACGCAACATCAATGCTGCGATTAAAGGCGAACCCGCATAATAACGTAACGCTTTGCCACCACCATTAATTTCCTGGATAAGATTGATATAACGCTGTATGTCTTCCGGTAAATCAGTTTGTGACCATAAACGCCCAATACCCTCTTGATACTCCGCCGTTTTTTCTGATTCTTCACTAGAAAGACGATAGCGTCCAACACCAGAATGGGTGTCTAAATAATAAAACCCTTTTTCTTTTTGTTGTAAACTTTCGATGATCAACATTTGTACGATATGTTTTAATACATCTGCGTGATTACCTGCGTGGAAACTATGGCGATAACTTAACATTTTGCCACCTTAAATTTTGGAATGATAAATAAGCGAAAACCCTGATGATTTCTCATCAGGGCTTCTGAATATGGCTCCTCCTGCGGGACTCGAACCTGCGACATATGGATTAACAGTCCACCGTTCTACCGACTGAACTAAGGAGGAATAGATGGTGCCTCGAGGCGGAATCGAACCACCGACACGGGGATTTTCAATCCCCTGCTCTACCGACTGAGCTATCGAGGCGTATAACACTCACTGCGTCAATACGGGGCGTATTAAACCGTATTTAAGGGATGAGGTCAATAGTTATTTACAAAAAAAATGAAAATTTACTTCAGTTGCCGATTTAATATGCAATTTGCGATTATTAAATAAAAAACGCATAGGTTTTCAGCCTATGCGCTTTTTTATAATTATCTTACTCGGCGATAACTTTTTTGTGCTTTATCCACTTTTAACAAGTAATTTCTTGCCTGTGAAGATGGATGTGCTGTTGTTAAAATGCGATAAACTTGCTCTGGTGACATACGATTAATACGATAAATCGCTTCATCCTTATCACGATCAAATACGCGTAATACTGCGCCTGCGCCACTATTGTAAGCGGAAATCATGGCATAACGCATCGAAGTTGGATTTTCAATGCCTAGCAAGTATTCATTTTTCAACAACCACAAATAAGAAACACCAGCATCAATATTTTTCGCAGGGTCAAACAAATAGCTCTTACTTGGCTGTCCACTGATACCTTTCATTTTGAAAATATCACGCCCCGCAGAATGTGGTACCACTTGCATTAATCCCATCGCATTCGCATAGCTAATTGCATAAGGGTTAAAACTCGATTCCGTTTGCATAATACCTAAGATAAGGCTTTCATCAATACCATATTGACGCGATGCTTTACGGATAAATGGTAAATATTTTCTTGCACGTACATTAACATGGTTAGCAATCATCTGAATCGCAACAAATTGCACTGTACGCCCATTATTTAAACGGCGTTTTTGCAATTTATTTTGAATTAAATAAGTCGCAAAATCACTGGCAATATTAATGTTGTTAATTGACTGACCAAAATGGTTGACTACCTGCCCAACTAAGAAAGGGCGACTACTAATCGGAGTATCACCTGAAGCAAATAAATCGATACCTTTTGCATCAGAACCCATCAACAAAGTATGCACAATCGCACTATGCAAGCGATTCAAATCAGAGAGAGTTTCAATTGTAATTTGCCCTTCTTCAAAGCTAATATGGCTACGCGTATAGTAACTGTCCGTATATTTCACATAGTCTTTTCGGCTTGCCACTAACAGTTCATTCACGCCCCAAATTTGATCGATATTTTGAGAGAATTGCCCAGTTAATAAATCTAAACCATGGGTATCTTTTGCGAAGGTTTCATCGCCGCGACGTTCACTCGACGAACAAGCATATAAAAAAGGAATAATGAGCCAAACGGCCAATTTCTTAAAATTCATTTTCATTGGAATTAGTTTTCTTGTGATGGTGGAACATAGCCTTCAATATGCACGTCTTTACCTTCAAATAAGAAGTTGACCATTTCTTGCTCTAATAATTGACGATGTTCTAAATTCATCATATTTAATTTTTTTTCATTGACTAACATTGTCTGTTTTTTGATCCATTCAGACCAAGCTTGTTTACTAATATTATCAAAAATACGCTTACCCAATTCGCCGGGATACAGCTGAAAATCAAGTCCTTCAGCTTCCTGTTTTAAATACGCACAGAATACGTTTCTTGCCATAATTATCGTCCTTTTTGAAATTCAATTAATAGATTTTTGACCGGCGTAGCGAGCCCAATCGGTTCAGGATTGCGGGAATCATACCAATATTTAGCCTGACTGCATACAGTAGATTGATATTCTGCTGCATTTTCTTGAATTTTTTTCCAATCCGTACGATCTTCGTCACATATTTTTACATTAAGTTCCGCATAAATTGGGTAAATATCCAAATGAAAATGGCTAAAGGTATGACGAAAACTCGTCCATTCTTGATAATGAGAAATCCCCTGTTCAGCAAGATAATTAAATACGTCTTGCTTAGAAGAAAATTGAGGAAAACAATATAATCCACCCCAAATGCCAGATTGCTCACGTTGTTCCAACAAAACTTTATCTTGATCCGCTAAAATCAAAAAATAACTCGTGCGTTCGGGCAATTGCTTTTTGACTTTTTTATTGGGGTAATCTTTCCAAGAATTCGTTAAATTTGCACCGCACTTTTTCTGCAGCGGGCAAAGTTCACATTTCGGTTTCGTCCTTGTACAAACCATCGCGCCGAGATCCATCATGGCTTGATTAAAATCTGCCACCTGTTCAATTGGCGTAACTTCGGCACTTCGTTGCCAAAACGCATTTTCCACTTTCTTTTCGCTCGGCACGCCCTCAATTTGAAAATAACGCGCTAATACACGTTTCACATTGCCATCTAAAATAGGATAAGGTTGGTTCAAAACAGAGGACAAAATGGCACCCGCAGTACTTTGCCCAATCCCAGGTAAATCCCAAACTTGTTGAAATTCAGAGGGGAATTGACCCTGATATTGATCGCGAATAATTTGTGCGGCTTTATGTAAATTGCGCGCCCTTGCGTAATAACCAAGCCCTGTCCACAAATGCAAAACTTCATCTAAAGGCGCATTTGCCAAATCGGAAACCGTCGGAAAGCGAGCCATAAAACGTTCAAAATAAGGAATCACTGTGGCGACTTGCGTTTGCTGCAACATGACTTCCGACAACCAAACACCATAAAGGGTTTTATTTTGCTGCCAAGGCAAATGTTTACGTCCGAATTGGTGATACCAATTTAAGACGGATTGGGCAAAAGGGGCATTAACGGAAGATTGAGCCTGCATAACTATTCAAAGTGCGGTGAAAAAAGAAAGAAGAATTCTAGCATAAATCAGCGCTTTGAGATGACAAAACCTCTTCAAAATCCACCGCACTTTTCATTTGGAGCTAAAATTCGTATAATCCACGCAATTTTGACTAATGTGAAACCAGCAATGAATACATCAAAAACCAGCTTTGCGGATCAAAAACGCAAAACCGTAGAAACCGCAGAATTTACTGAAGATGGACGCTATAAACGCAAAGTACGCAGTTTTGTACTACGCACTGGGCGTTTGAGTGAATTCCAGCGTAATATTATGAATGAAAACTGGGCAGACTATGGTTTAGACCACCAAACAAGCCACTTTAATTTTGAACAGATTTACGGAAACTCCTATCCCGTTATCTTAGAAATTGGTTTTGGTATGGGCAAATCGCTAGTGGAAATGGCGGAGCAGAATCCAGATAAAAATTATTTAGGCATTGAAGTACATACGCCTGGTGTGGGAGCTTGCTTAGCCTATGCTTTAGAGAAAGGAGTGAAAAATCTACGTGTGATTTGTCATGATGCGACAGAAATTTTGCGTGATTGTATCGCGGATGGTGCATTGGCTGGCTTACAATTGTTTTTCCCTGATCCTTGGCATAAAGCAAAACATCATAAACGCCGTATCGTTCAACCGCATTTCGTAGAAACTGTCACTCAAAAATTGGCGAGCGGTGGTTTTATCCATTTTGCAACGGATTGGCAAAATTATGCAGAACATATGTTAGAGGTGCTACAAAGCATGGAAAATCAAGTAGGCATTTATAATACTTCGGCTACGAATGATTACATTCCGCGTCCTGATTTCCGCCCTTTGACGAAGTTTGAACAGCGAGGACATCGTTTAGGACATGGCGTTTGGGATTTATATTTCATTAAAAAATAATCCAAATAAAACCGCACTTTAGGTTTGCTAAAAGTGCGGTTTATTTTAACAAAGTTTTAGTTTTCAGCTCAGACTATAGCAAAGCGCCAACGTATTTCAACATCACCCCTGCAGCAATCGCAGAGCCAATTACGCCAGCCACATTTGGTCCCATGGCATGCATCAATAAGAAGTTTTGATTATCGGCTTCTAAACCTAATTTATTAGATACACGCGCCGCCATTGGTACCGCAGAAACCCCAGCAGAACCAATGAGTGGGTTGATTTTATGCTTGCTAACCTTATTCATTAATTTCGCCATTAACACACCACAACCTGTACCGATACCAAAAGCAACGATACCGAGCAATAAAATACCCAAGGTTTGTGGTTGTAAGAATTTATCTGCCACCAATTTGGCACCAACAGATAAACCTAAGACGATAGTAACAATATTAATCAAGGCATTTTGTGCAGTATCACTCAAGCGATCCACCACACCACTCACTTTCATAAGGTTACCAAAACAGAACATACCCAATAATGGTGCTGCATCTGGCAACAATAACGCAACTAATAACAATAGAATAATAGGGAATAAAATTTTCTCTCTATTACTTACTGTACGCATTTGCGTCATACGAATTTTACGTTCTTGTTGAGTGGTTAATGCACGCATAATTGGCGGTTGAATCAATGGCACTAACGCCATGTAAGAATAAGCCGCTACGGCAATTGCGCCTAATAATTCAGGGGCAAGTTTACTGGCTAGATAAATCGCTGTTGGACCATCCGCACCACCGATAATCCCAATTGCTGCAGCTTGTGGTAAGGTAAAATCAATAACACCAAGCCAGTTCAATCCTAGCGCACCTAATACGGTGGCAAAAATACCAAACTGTGCTGCCGCACCCAGCAATAAGGTGCGTGGATTAGCTAATAGCGGACCAAAGTCCGTCATTGCACCAACACCCATAAAAATGATGAGTGGCGCCACGCCATAGCCAATAGCCACCTTGTAGAATAAGGCCAAAATACCTGAGCTATAACCTAAATCGCCCGCTAGCACTTCTAATTCATTATGCACTGACATTGGCAAATTGGTTAACGCTGCTTTAATTGCACTTGGCTCAGCAACTGCGCCAATTTTCGCTGCGACAATGCTAAGTTGTTCAGTCGTACCGCTATGCAAGAGATTATCTAATGCGGTCATTGCCATTCCTGCTTCAGGAATATTCGACAGCAATCCACCAAAGCCAATAGGTAGCAACAGTAATGGCTCGAATTTACGTGCTATCGCTAGCCAAAGTAACACAAGGCTAACGATAATCATCACTGCTTGCCCCCATTCAAGGTGCATTACGCCTGTACCTTTTAATAGAGCAATAATACTTTCCATCACAACTCCTTAAGTTTAGGCAATGGTCATTACAGTGTCGCCAACAGCCACAGTATCGCCAGCTTTCACGCTGACATTACGCACTGTTCCACCTTGGCTTGCACGCACTTCGGTTTCCATTTTCATGGCTTCAAGGATAAATAATACATCACCTTCTGCAACAGTTTGTCCTTCCGATGCCACCACTTTCCAAATATTACCTGCCATTGGTGCAGTTACTGGTGTACCACCTGTTGCTGCTGGAGCTGCAGTCGGTGCTGGCGCCGGAGCCGCTTGTGGTGCGATATTAGTAATATCACCGCCTTCGCTCACTTTCACCACAAAGGCTTTACCTTCTAATTCCACTGTATAGACTGCAGAACCTGAAGCCTGTTTAGCTGCTGGTGTAGAAACTTGTGGTTTTTGCACCGCACTTTCTGCTGTAGGCGCTGGTTCAAAGGCATCTGGATTACCACGATTTTCAAGAAATTTCCAACCAATTTGAGGGAATAACGCCACAATTAACGCATCATCAATTGCATTGTCTGCTAATTTAATGCCTTTTTCTTGTGCTGTTTGTTTGACTTCCGCCTCAATTTTCGCCATTTCAGGTTCAATATGATCCGCTGGGCGATCTGTAATTGGTTGACCACCTTCCAATACGCGTGCTTGTAATTCCGCATTCACTGGCGCTGGTGTACGACCATATTCGCCTTTTAAAATGCCCGCTGTTTCTTTCGCAATGGTTTTATAACGTTCACCCATTAACACATTGATTACCGATTGTGTTCCCACAATTTGTGAGGTTGGTGTAACTAACGGAATGTAACCTAAATCTTTACGAACACGAGGAATTTCTTCCAATACTTTGTCTAATTTATCTGAGGCATTTTGTTGTTTTAACTGACTTTCTAAGTTCGTCAACATGCCACCCGGCACCTGCGCCACTAAAATACGACTGTCAACGCCTCGTAATTGACCTTCAAATTTCGCGTATTTTTTACGCACATTACGGAAATAAGCCGCAATTTTTTCTAATCTTTCAATGTTTAAACCTGTGTCAAATTCGGTATTTTGTAAAGTCGCCACAATGGATTCTGTCGCTGGGTGACCATAGGTACCAGACATTGAAGAAATAGATGTATCCACACCATCTACACCAGCTTCAATCGCTTTTAATAACGCCATTTCAGACATACCTGTCGTTGCATGGCAGTGTAAATGTAATTGAACATCAAAACGTTTTTTAATTTCGCCTACTAAACGTGCAGCATCCATCGGATTTAAAATACCCGACATATCTTTAATGACTAAACTATCCACACCAATTTCTAATAATTGTTCTGTGGTATCTAACCAAGTTTGTAACGTATGAACTGGGCTTGTGGTATAGCTCAAAGTACCCTGTGCATGTCCGCCATGTTTACGCACAGCCTGTAATGCCGCTTTCATATTGCGCGGGTCGTTCATTGCATCGAATACGCGGAAAACGCTCATGCCATTTACTACACAGCGCTCAACAAAACGATCCACCACATCATCAGCATAATGACGATAACCTAATAAATTTTGACCACGCAATAACATTTGTAATGGTGTTTTCGGGCAAGCTTTTTTCAATTCACGTAAACGTACCCAAGGATCTTCACCTAAAAAACGAATACAGCTATCAAAAGTTGCGCCACCCCAAGCCTCTAAAGACCAATAACCAATATCATCTAACTCGGCAGCAATCGGTAACATATCATCTAAGCGCAAACGTGTTGCAAAAAGTGATTGGTGAGCATCACGAAGTACTACATCAGTTATTTTAATTTTCTTAGTCATAATCAAATCCTTCTATTTTATTTAGCCTTAGTTTAAACCTTGAGAACGTCGATGATGTGCGATTGCAGCAACAATCACAGGGCGCAAGCGGTCTAAATCATTCGGTGGGGTTGAAAGTGCGGTTGAATTTTGTGAAGTTTTAGGTTGGGTAACAGGTTCAGGGAAATAACGATTTATGAGTTTTGACATCAGTCCAATTGCCCAAATTAAAATAAGCAAGAAAACCAATACAAACCCCATCCCTGAAAACATCAGGTTAAGTCCTTCTCCGAAAAGTTCTGCTGAGGTCATATTTCTATCCTTATCATCAACAATAAGAGCTTTATTGTACCCATTTTAGCGATGAAAAACTGTGATGCAGATCAAATTCGAACAATTTGTTAGCAAACTAAAATCGGTTCCAATTTGATTTTGCAGAAAAATGTACAAAAAACCGAAAAAACATTACAATTCCGCCTAGCAATAACAATATCAACCCTCCAATTTATTGGTTTCATAATGATTTTATTCTCAAACTTATCCTTAAAACGCGGTCAAAATTTACTCCTTGAAGATGCCAATGCAAGCATTAATCCAAAACAGAAAGTCGGATTAGTAGGCAAAAACGGCTGTGGAAAATCATCACTCTTTGCATTATTAAAAAAAGAATTACAACCTGAAGGCGGAGATGTGAATTATCCATCAAATTGGGCTGTCTCTTGGGTAAATCAGGAAACGCCTGCATTGGATATGTCCGCTTTGGATTATGTGATTGAGGGAGATCGTGTTTATTGTTCATTACAAAATGCCTTAGCAGAAGCCCATGACAAAAATGATGGCAATGCTATTGCACATATCCACGCGCAATTAGATACCATTGACGCTTGGACTATTCAATCGCGTGCATCAGCTTTATTACATGGTTTAGGTTTTTCACAAGAAGATTTGCAACGTTCGGTCAAATCCTTTTCGGGTGGTTGGCGCATGCGCTTAAACCTTGCACAAGCCTTACTTTGCCCTTCCGATTTATTGTTATTAGATGAACCCACCAACCACTTGGATTTGGATGCAGTAATTTGGTTAGAACGTTGGCTGCAACAATATCAAGGTACCTTGGTGTTAATTTCTCATGACCGCGATTTTCTCGATCCTATCGTGAATAAAATTTTGCATATTGAACAACAGAAAATTTATGAATATACCGGCGATTATTCTAGTTTTGAAATTCAGCGGGCAGAAAAATTAGCGCAACAAACCGCACTTTATCGTCAACAACAAGAAAAAATTGCGCATTTGCAAAAATACATTGATCGCTTTAAAGCAAAAGCGACTAAGGCGAAACAAGCTCAGAGCCGCGTAAAAGCGCTCGAAAGAATGGAACGAATCAGTCAAGCTCATGTGGATAATCCGTTCACCTTCCATTTCCGCGAGCCCATTTCTTTACCCAATCCTTTAGTGATGATTGAAAAAGCCAGCGCAGGTTACCTTGTGGATCAAAGTGCGGTGGAAATTTTACAAAAAATCAAACTCAATCTCGTGCCTGGCTCACGCATTGGTTTATTGGGTAAAAACGGCGCAGGGAAATCCACCTTAATTAAATTATTAGCAGGCGAACTGACTGCACTTTCAGGCAATGTTCAGCTCGCTAAAGGTGTACAACTGGGTTATTTTGCGCAACATCAACTGGATACCTTGCGTGCGGATGAAAGCGCGCTATGGCATTTGCAAAAATTAGCGCCACAGCAAACCGAACAAGAATTGCGCAATTATTTGGGTAGTTTTGCTTTCCATGGTGATAAAGTGAATGAATTAGTGAGTTCTTTCTCTGGTGGAGAGAAAGCACGTTTAGTTCTCGCCTTAATTGTGTGGCAACGCCCGAATTTATTATTACTGGATGAGCCAACCAACCATTTGGATTTAGATATGCGCCAAGCACTCACTGAGGCGTTAGTGGATTATCAAGGTTCATTGGTTGTGGTATCGCACGATCGCCATTTATTACGCAATACAGTGGAAGAATTTTATCTTGTGCATGATAAACAAGTGGAAGAATTTAATGGCGATTTAGAGGACTATGCAAAATGGCTTAATGAAGTAAACGCACAAGAAAAACGGGAAAGTGCGGTGAAAAATGAGCAAGTTTCCCCATCAAACAATGAAAATTCAAGTCAGCATCGCAAAGAACAAAAACGTCGTGAAGCGGAACTACGTCAGCAAACTGCGCCATTACGCAAACAAATTGATAAATTGGAACAACAAATGGCGACTCATACTCAGCAGTTAGCCGATATTGAGCAACAGCTAGCAGATACAGATCTCTATCAAGCAGAAAATAAAGAAAAATTAACCGCACTTTTAAACCAACAAATGCAATGCAAAAAGTCTTTGGAAGTAGTAGAAGCAGATTGGCTTGAAGCGCAAGAAGCTTTGGAGCAATTAATGGGAGAACAGCAATGAATCCATGGTTTTTGCTCGCCTGCGCTATCTGTATAGAAGTTGTCGGAACAAACTGCATTAAAGCAAGCGAAGGTTTCTCAAAACCCTTGCCCACAACGGTAGCAATTGTTGCCTTTGTTATCGCTCTTTACTTGCTTTCCATTATTACCAAAAGCTTGCCTATTGGGATTGTATATGCCGTATGGTCGGGCGTGGGCATTATACTGACTACTGTTGTTGCCTATTTCGCTTTTGGGCAGAAACCCGATCTTGCTGGTAGTATTGGCATAGCGATGATTATCGGCGGTGTATTAGTGATTAACCTCTTTTCTGGTGGTGCAAACCACTAAAAGTGCGGTGGATTTTTCTTTAGTTTTAAAATAACAAAGCGGACAATTGTCCGCTTTATGTTTACTGGATAGGTTACACATCATAAGTCGTTGAAGCGGTGTTTCCGCCACGGCCAGTCCAGTTGGTGTGGAAGAATTCGCCGCGTGGTTTGTCGGTACGTTCGTAGGTGTGCGCACCGAAGTAGTCACGCTGTGCTTGCAATAAATTCGCTGGCACTTTCTCGGAAGTGTAACCGTCTAAGAAGGTAATCGCACTTGCCATACAAGGCATAGGAATACCCACTTCAATGGATTTCGCCACCACTTTACGCCAGTCTGCCAACGCATTTTCTAAAATGCCTTTGAAGTAGTTGTCTGACCCCAAGAACACCAAATCAGGATTGGCTTCATAAGCATCACGAATGTTGCCTAAGAAACGGCTGCGGATGATACAACCTTCACGCCATAACAACGCTGTTGCTCCGTAGTTGATGTTCCAACCGAAGTTTTCAGACGCTTCACGAATCAGCATAAAACCTTGGGCATAAGAGATGATTTTTGACGCCAATAACGCTTTACGCACCGCTTCGATCCACACTTTTTTGTCGCCTTCCACCTTGCCAATGGTTTTATTGAACAGTTTAGATGCCGCCACACGTTGATCTTTAAACGATGACACGCAACGAGCGAAGACCGATTCGGTGATCAGTGTTAATGGAATACCAAAGTCTAACGCATTGATACCAGTCCATTTACCTGTGCCTTTTTGACCAGCGGTGTCTAAGATTTTTTCCACCAACGGTTCGCCGTCTGCGTCTTTATAGCCCAAAATATCCGTTGTAATATCAATCAGATAGCTATCTAGTTCGGTTTTTTTCCATTCAGCGAAAATTTGTTGCATTTCATCATAACTCAAACCCAAACCGTCTTTTAAGAATTGATAGGCTTCACAAATTAACTGCATATCGCCGTACTCAATGCCGTTATGCACCATTTTCACGAAATGCCCAGCCCCTTCTTTGCCAACCCAGTTACAGCAAGGCTCGCCTTTGTCGGTTTTAGCTGAAATCGCTTGTAAAATAGGTTTCACATATTGCCACGCTTCTTCGTTACCGCCTGGCATAATGGACGGTCCGTGACGCGCCCCTTCTTCACCGCCTGACACGCCAGATCCCACAAAGCGAAAGCCTTTTTCTGCTAAGGCTTTCACGCGGCGGTTGGTATCTGGATAGTTCGAGTTACCGCCGTCAATAATGATGTCGCCGGCTTCCAAGTGCGGTAGCAATGCCTCAATAAATTGATCCACCACATCACCCGCACGTACCATTAACATCACTTTGCGTGGTTTTTCCAATTTAGCTGCCAAATCTTCCAACGAATAGGCACCGATAATGTTCGTGCCTTTCGCCTCCCCTTCCAAAAACTCGTCCACTTTTGATGTGGTACGGTTATACGCCACCACTTTAAAACCGTGGTCGTTCATATTCAGAATTAAATTCTGCCCCATTACCGCTAAACCGATAACGCCGATATCGCCTTTTACTGACATTTTTTGCTCCTAAATGTATGTTTAAATGTTATTTAATAACAGGAATAGCATCTGGAAATATTAAGAAACATTCCCCGTTTTCTCTCTCTATTTCACTGATAATACCTTGAACTTCTATTTTTTCCTGTTTTTCTATTTTTTCTTTTGCCCACTCTGAATAAAATGAGTCGTAAATTTTTCCAAAATCTCCAATAACGTAAGTATTATCATCTAGTTTTAAAAGCATTCTCGCTCTCTTTTGATATTCCGATCTTTGTATATAATCACCAGGAAAAAGGGCACTATATTCTCTAACTATAATTAAAAACTCTGGAGAATCATATTTTATTGGAGTTCCTGTTATTGTAATCAATGCATTCGTATAATCTATTTCTGTATTTTTGCAGATTTGTTGTGGAGTATCGGTTATATTAGTTTTCACTTTATAATTTAAAGCGGATGTAAAATCTCTAACTTTTGATTTTATCGAGTTAAATGAACTATAAAAAGTTTTGTTTGAGCAAGCAGATAGCAATAAGACAGTTAATAAAATAGATTTAAATTTCATATATGTTCCTTAACTTAAAAAAACTTTATTATGATTACATATTAAAATTATTTTTAATAGTTTTACAAATTTTTCTCGAAATCTTACCCGTTGTCATAACAACTTCGCAGCCTCTTTATCCAAAATCCACTCCGTTACGCCATTTTTTGCTTTGATTTTAGCGGCTGGGTAAGGCAAGTTTTCTGCTGGTGTGGTTTGAATTTCTTTTAGAATTTCTGCTTTTGAACCACCTGTGACCAAATAACTAACCCGTTTGGCTTTTTTGATAAGTTGAGCGGTTTTGGAAATGCGGATTTGCCCTGTTTCGGGGTGTTTAGCAATCACGGCCACATTCGGATCGTTAAAATCGGTTTGGTTTGGGAAAAGCGATGCCGTGTGCCCGTCTGTGCCCATTCCTAAAATGATCCAGTCAAACTCAAGGTTAGGAACACAATCCGTCAGTTCTTGTGAAAATCTTGCAAGTTCTTGTTCCACAGGCTGTTCGCCACGAATGCGATGAATATTTTGGGCTGGGATTTGGATATGATCGAACAACAATTTTTGCACTTCGCCGTAGTTACTTTCGGGATCGTTTGGCTCGACCATTCGATCATCGCCCCACCAAAAATGCAGATTTTCCCACCGCACTTTTTCGGCAAAAGACGATTGAGCGAGCGTTTTAAACAGCAGTTTTGGCGTTGAGCCACCTGAAAGGGAAATATGCACAGGGCGGTTTTGTTGGCTGTATGTGATAAATTCTTGGGCGATTTGCTCAACAGCGTGTTGGGCGGTGTCAAAAATGTGGGTGTTCATTGCTATTCCTTTTTATTGGACGCCAGCGTGGCGTCCCTACAAATACTGTGATTTAAGATCGGCGTGAAAAATGGTAGGGACGCCACGCTGGCGTCCGCTTTACATTACACTTTCTTCTTCATCAATCCACTTGGTTTACGCCATACTCTGCCGTGTTTTGCAATGAGTTTATCGGCTTCGGATGGACCCCAAGTGCCAGCTTCGTATTCGTACACCCTGCCATTTTCGGCTTTGTAGTCCAAAATCGGTTGCACGAATTTCCAGCAGGCGTGAACGGCATCGGTGCGGGCAAACAGGGTGGCATCGCCTTTGATCGCATCTAACAGCAAGCGTTCGTAAGCGGTTAGCAGGCTTGGCGAAGCTAGATCAGCATAGCGGAAATCCATTGAGACTTCTTTAGATTCAAATCCAGCCCCTGGTTTTTTCAAGCCAAAACGCATTGAAATGCCTTCGTCTGGTTGAATACGGATAACCAATTTGTTGTCAGGGGCATTTTGGCTAAATACAGGATGTGGCGTAGTTTTAAAGTGAATCACCACTTCGGTTACACGAGTTGCCAATCGTTTGCCTGTGCGAACATAAAAAGGCACGCCAGCCCAACGCCAGTTCTCGATTTCACAACGCACCGCCATAAAGGTTTCGGTGTTTGATTCCGCAGGCACGCCTTTTTCTTGTAAGTAGCCTTTCACGCTTTCACCATTGATTGTGCCAGTGGCGTATTGCCCTAGCACCAAGTTGTTTTTGATGTCCTCATTAGAAAGCGGACGCAAGCAATGCAACACTTTTGCCACTTCAGAACGCATTGAATCCGCATCAATCATCGCAGGTGGCTCCATTGCGACCATTGCGAGCACTTGCAATAAGTGGTTTTGGAACATATCACGCATTGCCCCTGAACCATCGTAATAACCGCCACGTTCTTCCACGCCAATGGATTCTGCCCCTGTGATTTCCACATAATCAATAAAATTGCGGTTCCAAAGCGGTTCAAACAAGCCGTTAGAAAAACGTAGTACAAGCAAGTTTTGCACCGTTTCTTTGCCTAAATAGTGGTCGATACGGTAGATTTGATGCTCTTCAAAATAGCGGTGCATTTGTAAATCTAGCTCTTTGGCGGTTCGCATATCGTAGCCGAACGGTTTTTCCACAATGATGCGTTTCCAACCAAATTCTTCGGTATTTAGTCCGTGTGCTGCAAGGCATTCAGGAATCACAGAATAGAGGCTTGGTGGGGTAGAAAGGTAGTAAAGGGTATTGCCACCCGTGTGATATTTATCGTGCAACTCATCTAAACGGGGAACGAGTTTGCCGTAATCGAGAACTTCTGATGTATTTAGCGATTGGTATTCTAAATGGGAAAGAAACTTGTTCAGTGTTTCACCATTTGCATCCTCATGCGCAATTAATGCTTCTCTGATCTTAAGACGAAATTCTTCATCATTCATCGCTGTACGGGCGACACCTAGAACCGCGAAATTCTCTGATAAACGCCCGATTTTATATAAGTTATAAAGTGCGGGGATTAGCTTACGATGGGTAAGATCTCCTGAGGCACCAAAAATAACGATACAACAATTTTCTATATTCATATTTAGTTCCGTAAATAATGTTAACCCTTTGGTTATTTGAGCTGTTCAAAGTGAAAAATATGTTGCCAATTTAATGTCATGTCAGCACACATAACAAAATCTGGATTCACAAAAGTATCTCTTTGATTATAAGTAAGAGATGCAAAATGAGGATCAAAAATAACACCATTCACTTCTTGTAATAGGATTTCTGCAGCTGCGGTATCCCATTCGCCCGTTCGACCTAAACGCACATAACAATCCGCGGTCCCATCCGCCACAAGTGCGCTTTTAAGCCCACTAGAGCCATAAATCAAAAATTCATGAGCAAAATTCTTCGGTAAAATTGACCGCACTTTTTCCTTTTTATTTGCTGAACCCAGTACAATTTTCAACGGTTCGGTCAAATCAATTTTTCGTTTTGGTAAAGAGGTAATTTGTTGACCTTGTTTACGATAAGCACCAAAGCCAGCCATTGCATAATAGGTTGATTGTAAAATAGGTGCATGAATGACACCTAAAATTGGACGGTTTTTATGTACTAATGAAATGAGAATTGCGAATTGATCTGTTCTATCAATGAAATTTTGCGTACCATCCAAGGGATCTATCAACCAGTAAGTATCCCAATTCATTCGCTGTTCAAGAGGAATATTACAATTTTCTTCTGATAAGATGGGAATTGTTGGGGTTAATTCAGACAATCGTTGCATTAAAAACTGACTAAGAAATAAATCGGCTTCAGTCACTGGTGTGTTATCCGATTTATTATAAACTTTCACTGATTTTAGATAAAAGTCAGCTAATATCTCACCAGCTTCAGCAGTTATTGCAAGTACAGCATTAAGAAATTGCTCTGTCAAATACATGAAAATAACCCGAGATCAGAAAAGAATAACAATAGTTTAACAAATTTGTTCTTTAATCACGAGGTATTATAACTAAATAATCAAATTCAAAAGGAATGACCACTAAAACTTCACATTTTCCCACCGCACTTTTTTCTGTTTTTTGTTTCTGCTTTCTCTTTTTTCAAAAAACAAAAATCCCAGCCATCTCTGACTGGGATTCTCTTTCTCTCTTATTCAAAACCTGGCGGTGTCCTACTCTCACATGGGGAAACCCCACACTACCATCGGCGTTACAGCGTTTCACTTCTAAGTTCGGCATGGATTAGGTGGGTCCACTGCACTATCGCCGCCAAGATTATTCCTTCGATGTCTTTATCTATCTATTTATCGTTCTTTTCTATCACTCTTTATCAAAAACCAAAAACAAGCCTCAAACTTTCAATCTCTTCTCTCTCGTCTAAGTCCAACCCAAAAACAATTCAGGTTGTATAGTTAAGCCTCTCGGGCAATTAGTATGGGTTAGCTCAACGTCTCGCAACGCTTACACATCCCACCTATCTACGTCGTAGTCTACAACAACCCTTACCAACTTAAAGTCGGGGATGACTCATCTTGAGGCAAGTTTCGTGCTTAGATGCTTTCAGCACTTATCTCTTCCGCATTTAGCTACCCAGCAATGCCTCTGGCGAGACAACTGGAACACCAGTGATGCGTCCACTCCGGTCCTCTCGTACTAGGAGCAGCCCCTCTCAATCATCCAACGCCCACGGCAGATAGGGACCGAACTGTCTCACGACGTTCTAAACCCAGCTCGCGTACCACTTTAAATGGCGAACAGCCATACCCTTGGGACCTACTTCAGCCCCAGGATGTGATGAGCCGACATCGAGGTGCCAAACACCGCCGTCGATATGAACTCTTGGGCGGTATCAGCCTGTTATCCCCGGAGTACCTTTTATCCGTTGAGCGATGGCCCTTCCATTCAGAACCACCGGATCACTATGACCTGCTTTCGCACCTGCTCGACTTGTCTGTCTCGCAGTTAAGCTTGCTTATACCATTGCACTAACCTGACGATGTCCGACCGTCATTAGCAAACCTTCGTGCTCCTCCGTTACTCTTTGGGAGGAGACCGCCCCAGTCAAACTACCCACCAGACACTGTCCGAGAACGCGTTCCACGTCCTTCGTTAGAACATCAAACGTTAAAGGGTGGTATTTCAAGGACGCCTCCACAATCACTGGCGTGACTGCTTCTTAGGCTCCCACCTATCCTACACATCAAAATTCAATGTTCAGTGTCAAGCTATAGTAAAGGTTCACGGGGTCTTTCCGTCTAGCCGCGGGTACACCGCATCTTCACGGCGATTTCAATTTCACTGAGTCTCGGGTGGAGACAGCCTGGCCATCATTATGCCATTCGTGCAGGTCGGAACTTACCCGACAAGGAATTTCGCTACCTTAGGACCGTTATAGTTACGGCCGCCGTTTACTGGGGCTTCGATCAGGAGCTTCTCTTTCGATAACACCATCAATTAACCTTCCAGCACCGGGCAGGCATCACACCCTATACGTCCACTTTCGTGTTTGCAGAGTGCTGTGTTTTTAATAAACAGTTGCAGCCAGCTGGTATCTTCGACCGGTTCACCCTTCGTCCGCAAGGGACTACAAGCTACGCCGGCGCACCTTCTCCCGAAGTTACGGTGCTATTTTGCCTAGTTCCTTCACCCGAGTTCTCTCAAGCGCCTGAGTATTCTCTACCTGACCACCTGTGTCGGTTTTCAGTACGGTTTAGATAAACCTGAAGCTTAGTGGCTTTTCCTGGAAGCGTGGTATCAGTTACTTCAGTGCCGTAGCACCTCGTCATCAGTTCTCGGTGTTAAGAGAGTCCGGATTTGCCTAAACTCTCCACCTACCGCCTTAAACAGACATCCAACAGTCTGCTAACCTAACCTTCTCCGTCCCCACATCGCAGTTTATCCAAGTACGGGAATATTAACCCGTTTCCCATCGACTACGCTTTTCAGCCTCGCCTTAGGGGCCGACTCACCCTGCCCCGATTAACGTTGGACAGGAACCCTTGGTCTTCCGGCGAACGAGTTTTTCACTCGTTTTGTCGTTACTTATGTCAGCATTCGCACTTGTGATACGTCCAGCAAACCTCTCGATTCACCTTCTTCCGCTTACACAACGCTCCCCTACCCAACAATGTTTCCATTGATGCCGCAGCTTCGGTGACTAATTTAGCCCCGTTACATCTTCCGCGCAGGCCGACTCGACTAGTGAGCTATTACGCTTTCTTTAAATGATGGCTGCTTCTAAGCCAACATCCTAGCTGTCTAAGCCTTCCCACTTCGTTTCCCACTTAACTAGTACTTTGGGACCTTAGCTGGCGGTCTGGGTTGTTTCCCTCTCCACGATGAACGTTAGCACCCACCGTGTGTCTCCTATGCATTACTCTTCGGTATTCGCAGTTTGCATCGGGTTGGTAATCCGGGATGGACCCCTAGCCGAAACAGTGCTCTACCCCCGAAGGTATTCACATAAGGCTCTACCTAAATAGATTTCGGGGAGAACCAGCTATCTCCCGGTTTGATTGGCCTTTCACCCCCAGCCACAAGTCATCCGCTAATTTTTCAACATTAGTCGGTTCGGTCCTCCAATTAGTGTTACCCAATCTTCAACCTGCCCATGGCTAGATCACCGGGTTTCGGGTCTATACCTTGCAACTAATCGCCCAGTTAAGACTCGGTTTCCCTTCGGCTCCCTTATTCAGTTAACCTCGCTACAAAATATAAGTCGCTGACCCATTATACAAAAGGTACGCAGTCACCCATAAGGGCTCCCACTGCTTGTACGTACAAGGTTTCAGGTTCTATTTCACTCCCCTCACCGGGGTTCTTTTCGCCTTTCCTTCACAGTACTGGTTCACTATCGGTCAATCAGGAGTATTTAGCCTTGGAGGATGGTCCCCCCATCTTCAAACAGGATATCACGTGTCCCGCCCTACTTATCGTAAGCTTAGTACTTCAACCATGACTTCGAGTACGGGATTATCACCCTCTGTGATTGTGCTTCCCAGCACATTCCTCTGTCATCGCTGATATCACTTACTGGCTCTTCCACTTTCGCTCGCCGCTACTCACAGAATCTCGGTTGATTTCTTTTCCTCGGGGTACTTAGATGTTTCAGTTCTCCCGGTTTGCCTCATTAACCTATGGATTCAGTTAATGATAGTAGATTCTTCATCTACTGGGTTTCCCCATTCGGATATCTCGGATTAAACGCCTCTTATCGACTCATCCAAGCTTTTCGCAGATTAGCACGTCCTTCTTCGCCTCTGATTGCCAAGGCATCCACCTTGTACGCTTAGTCACTTAACTATACAACCTCAATTATTCTTGAGACGTCTCATCACTAAACACTTAGCTGCCTTTCTCAGCTAAGATTTTTTCTCTACTCAGACTTTCTTTCGAAAATCTCTCAGTTTTTCAGCTTGTTTCCTGGTTTTTAAAGAACAATTTTCAAGATATTCATCTTTCGATAAAACATCATGACAAAATAAACTGCTTATAATTTACTTTGTCATGATGTTGGTGGAGATAAGCGGGATCGAACCGCTGACCTCCTGCGTGCAAGGCAGGCGCTCTCCCAGCTGAGCTATATCCCCATATCATGACTTCCTTTTAGCTTTCACTCTCTCGAGTGGTGGGTCTGAGTGGACTTGAACCACCGACCTCACCCTTATCAGGGGTGCGCTCTAACCACCTGAGCTACAGACCCAAAAGGAGTTGGTTTCTTCTATTTCATATCAAACAATCTGTGTGAGCACTTATCAAGCTTGTCTTTGTGTAAGGAGGTGATCCAACCGCAGGTTCCCCTACGGTTACCTTGTTACGACTTCACCCCAGTCATGAATCATACCGTGGTAAACGCCCCCCAAAAGGTTAAGCTATCTACTTCTGGTACAACCCACTCCCATGGTGTGACGGGCGGTGTGTACAAGGCCCGGGAACGTATTCACCGCAACATTCTGATTTGCGATTACTAGCGATTCCGACTTCATGGAGTCGAGTTGCAGACTCCAATCCGGACTACGATGCACTTTCTGAGATTCGCTCCAGGTCGCCCTTTCGCCGCCCTCTGTATGCACCATTGTAGCACGTGTGTAGCCCTACTCGTAAGGGCCATGATGACTTGACGTCATCCCCACCTTCCTCCAGTTTATCACTGGCAGTCTCCTTTGAGTTCCCGACCGAATCGCTGGCAACAAAGGATAAGGGTTGCGCTCGTTGCGGGACTTAACCCAACATTTCACAACACGAGCTGACGACAGCCATGCAGCACCTGTCTCAGAGCTCCCGAAGGCACACTCGCATCTCTGCAAGCTTCTCTGGATGTCAAGAGTAGGTAAGGTTCTTCGCGTTGCATCGAATTAAACCACATGCTCCACCGCTTGTGCGGGCCCCCGTCAATTCATTTGAGTTTTAACCTTGCGGCCGTACTCCCCAGGCGGTCGATTTATCACGTTAGCTTCGGGCACCAAACTTAAAGTCCAATCCCCAAATCGACAGCGTTTACAGCGTGGACTACCAGGGTATCTAATCCTGTTTGCTCCCCACGCTTTCGCACATGAGCGTCAGTACATTCCCAAGGGGCTGCCTTCGCCTTCGGTATTCCTCCACATCTCTACGCATTTCACCGCTACACGTGGAATTCTACCCCTCCCTAAAGTACTCTAGCGACCCAGTCTGAAATGCAATTCCTAGGTTAAGCCCAGGGATTTCACATCTCACTTAAATCACCGCCTGCGTGCCCTTTACGCCCAGTTATTCCGATTAACGCTCGCACCCTCCGTATTACCGCGGCTGCTGGCACGGAGTTAGCCGGTGCTTCTTCTGTAGTTAACGTCAATCAAGCTTGCTATTAACAAACTCGCCTTCCTCGCTACCGAAAGAACTTTACAACCCGAAGGCCTTCTTCATTCACGCGGCATGGCTGCGTCAGGGTTCCCCCCATTGCGCAATATTCCCCACTGCTGCCTCCCGTAGGAGTCTGGGCCGTGTCTCAGTCCCAGTGTGGCTGGTCATCCTCTCAGACCAGCTAGAGATCGCGGGCTTGGTAAGCCGTTACCTTACCAACTACCTAATCCCACTTGGGCTCATCTTATGGCAACTGGACCGAAGTTCCCAGTCTTTAATCCTTAGACATTACGCGGTATTAGCTACAGTTTCCCGTAGTTATCCCCCTCCATAAGCCAGATTCCCAAGCATTACTCACCCGTCCGCCACTCGTCAGCAAGAAAGCAAGCTTTCTCCTGTTACCGTCCGACTTGCATGTGTTAAGCCTGCCGCCAGCGTTCAATCTGAGCCATGATCAAACTCTTCAATTTAAAAAGTTTAATCGCTCAATAAACTGCTTAGCTTAGTTTACATTCGTTTCAACATAATTTTTATCACATCGAAACTATAATGAATTTCTAGTTTAAGCACTTATTCAGTCTTTATTTAATTTCTTCTAAACAAATCTTCAACAAGTGCCCACACAGATTGTCTGATATCTTTTTAAAGAACAAAAAATAACGACACACTGCTTATTTTACATCTTCACAACAGCGTGTCGTTGTGTGCTGCGTATTATATGCAAATAAAAAACCTTTGCAAGTATTTTTTAATAAAAATTTACTAAAAAATTACACAACTTTACAAATGATTAATTTATGGTCTATATCTTAGTGATCTTAGACTCGCTAAAGCTAATTTTTTATTCACTTCAGCAAAACCTTCATCCTTCTCAACCTCAGTTAATAATTCCACATATTTATTCTTTAATGCAGCAAATGTTTTCCAAAACATATGACTTGTTACAAAAATCCCTTTTGATTTAATCAAGACATACGCATCTGCAGCACCAACTTCACGCAGTTGAGATATTGTTGTAATACCGACCTTTGCCAATAAACGCTCATATTTAAGTGACAAATTAGGCAATCTTCTAATAAGTTCTGCTTTTTCTAATGCTTCTTGCAACTTTTCATCTTCTATTTGACGTAAAGATGCGTGCATCATTTCGAGTAAAATATGATTTTTATCCTCATCAATAATATACTCGCTAGGAATTTGATAATAATCCTTTATTTTTAAATTACTGGGGATACCATCCCGATCCCATCGAATAGCGCCAATTTTTTCAACATCATTTGCTAGCTTTCCTTTTGCACGAAGGTAAAAACATCCCTTCTTACAAATTGCAAACATATGATTATTATGGAAAATGCCAATACCAGAAAACAATCTCTGAGCCTTAACTTCGCCTAATAAAGACGTTAATTTTTCATATAAATTGGTTATATTCATAATTACTTCCTTATATCAATTTTCCCTATATAAAAAGCAAATACTGACATAGCATAGCTACCATAAAAGGCAATAACTTATTGACGATTATCGTAAATAGAGTTACTGCCTCATTTCCATTTAAGATCGACCTCCTGTCGTTTAATAAACCATAAAAAAATTGCGTGGTATATAAGGCATTCCAGATTTTGGAATGCCTATCACAAAATTAGATGACTTCGCTGATTTTTACAGGACGACCTTCATCTAAAGATTTCTTCGCAGCTAAAGCAATTAGAACTGGTTGTAAACCATCATTACCATTTACCAATGTTGGTTTATCATTCACAATTGAATCAACGAAACAAGCAATTTCGTCTGCAAATGACTGCATATATCTTTCTAGGAAGAAATATTTTGGTTTTTCTGCAATCACACCTGAAGCACAAGAATAAACTGCGGTAGAATCTGTATCATTTTTTGTTTGTACAGCGCCTTTAGAACCAAACACTTCTGCACGTTGGTCATAGCCATAAACCGCTTTACGGCTATTATCAATGACACCAATCGCGCCATTTTTGAGTTTTAACGTGATAATTGCGGTATCAATGTCACCAGCTTTACCAATTTCAGGATTCACTAATACACCACCTGCAGCATACACTTCTTCCACTTCGCTACCAGATAAATAGCGAATCATATCAAAGTCATGGATTGTCATATCAAAGAACATACCACCAGATACTTTTACATATTCAATTGGTGGCGCATCTGGGTCACGAGAAGTCACACGAATAATATGTGGCTCACCAATATCACCTGCCACAACACGATCTTTAATTGCTTTAAAGTTATGGTCAAATCGACGGTTAAATCCGACTTGGAATTTCACGCCAGCTTTCTCAACCGCGGTTAAAACTTCACGAATTTTTACAGGATCTGCATCAACTGGTTTTTCGCAGAACACATGTTTTCCTGCTTGCGCAGCTTCAATAGAAATTGGCGCGTGTGTATTTGTTGAAGAACAAACTAATACCGCATCAATTTCTGGATCTTGTAAAATTTGGCGATAATCTTCATAAACATTAGGAATCCCCATGCCTTTTGCCCATTCTTTTAATTCTTCTGTTACTCTCACATCTGAAATAGCTTTAATTTCAGCACCTTTCACATATTTAGTAATACTTTCTGAATGAACGCGACCGATACGACCTGCGCCAATAATACCGACTTTAATCATTTTCGTTCTCCTTAAATTCCAGCAACATCTTTAATATATTTACGACCTTTAATTGCATATTCTAACGGATTTGCAATTGCGGGATCTTGTTCAGCTTCAACAACCATCCAGCCCTTGTAGTCATGTTTTTCTAAAATGTCAAAAATAGGTTTGAAATCAATCACACCATCACCAGGCACAGTAAATGTCCCTTTACGTACACCTTCTAAGAAACTTAAATTATTTGCTTTGACTTCAGCAACCACTTCATCGCGCACATCTTTTAAATGAACATGGCAAATACGATCAATGTATTTTTCTAATACAGCTAACATCGCTTTTTGACAGCCTTCTGAATAGTACAAATGACCTGAATCGAATAATAAATACACATCATCATTTGTAATTGCCATGTATTTATCGATTTCTGCTGGTGTTTGTACCCCTGTTCCCATATGGTGGTGCAAACTCACTTTCATTCCTTTTTCAGCCGCTAATTTAGCTAATTCATTGTAACCTTCTGCTAATAATTTCCAATCTTCTTCTGAGAAAACAGGTTTTTCATTAAATACAGATTTAGTTGTGCCTTGAATACTACGGCTTTGCTCTGAACAACCAATAACTTTAGCACCCATTGCATGTAAAAAGTCACGATGCGCAATAAATTCTTTAATTGTTTGTTCTTTTTTACCATCAACGAAGAATGTACTGAACCATGCATTACAAATTTGAATACCACGTACATCCAATTTACGTTTTAGTACCTCAACATCACGAGGATATTTATTACCAACTTCACTTCCAGTAAAGCCTGCTAACGCCATCTCACTCACGCATTGTTCAAAGGTATTTTCTTTGCCCAAATCTGGCATATCATCATTAGTCCAACCAATTGGCGCAATACCTAATTTTACATTTTCAGCTTTCATAATATTTTCCTCTTAAAAAGAATGACTCAATTGAAGGTGGTAGGAAATATTTTCCTACCTTAATTTAATAAATCATTAATAACGTCTTGCTTCATCAATACGTTTTACCGCATTTTCATACACTTTTTGGATAGATTCTTTTTCGGACACTTCTGCCACACCAACGTGCCACCAGCTACCATAACCATGTACCATTGTTTTTGGTAAAACTTTGATATCAATTAATGTAGAAACCGTTTGTTTCTTCGCATCTTCCAACGCAGCACGAAGTTCTTGTTCATTAGTAACTTTATAAGTTTTGCAACCGTAAGACGCTGCATTCATAGCAAAATCAACAGGTACAAAACCACCATCAAGTTGACCTGTTGTTTCATTTCTGAAACGGAATTCAGTAGCAAAACTATCCATACCATGACCAATTTGTAAATTATTAATACAGCCATTCGTCATATTATCGAACAACACTACATTAATTTTTTTGTTCTCTTGAATAGATGTCACTAATTCAGAATGAAGCATCATGTAAGAACCATCGCCTAATAAGGTATAAACGTTACGATGAGGTTCCGCAATTTTCACCCCTAAAGACGCATTGACTTCATAACCCATACAAGAATAACCATATTCTAAATGGTAGGTATTTTCGCCTTTAGATTGCCATGTGCGCTGTAAATCACCCGGCAAACTGCCCGCCGCACCGACAATAACGTCATTTTCCCCTAAGGTTTCATTTAAAATACCCAATACGCGACTTTGCGTTAAATAAGATTTGGTTAAATTAATGAATTCTTCATAGACTTTCTCACGATTTAAATTGTCGTTTACTTCTGGTACAAAGTCTTTTCCAGTGTAAGTTACGTTATATACGCGAGCTAATTCGTCGGCAAATTGCTGTTTAGCTTCTGCAATACGATTGCCCCATTGCGCTTTATAATTTGTTGGTGCTAAAAGTGCGGTTAATTTTAACAATGTTTCTTTCGCATCAGCGGTAACCTGAACACCATCTAATTTATAAGCATCAAAGCGCGCAATATTAATATTTAAGAAACTCACATCAGGATTTTGGAAAATCCATTTAGATGAAGTAGTAAAGTCGGTATAACGCGTACCCACACCAATCACTAAATCTGCTTCTTTTGCTAATAAATTTGCACTTAAGCAACCTGTTTCACCGACACCACCAACATTGAAAGGATAATCAGAAACCACCGCACTTTTACCTGCTTGCGTTTCCGCAAATGGAATATCAAATGCTTCGGCAAAGGCTTTTAATTGCTCTGCAGCTTCTGAATATCGAACACCACCACCACAAATAATTAATGGTTTTTTCTTACGTTGAATTAACTCAATCGCTTGTTTTAACATCGCTTCTGTTGGCGGCGTACGCTCAATGCGATGAATACGTTTTTGTAAGAAATATTCAGGGAAATCATAGGCTTCACCTTGCACATCTTGTGGTAATGCTAAAGTCACCGCACCTGTTTCCGCAGGATCGGTTAAAACTCGCATTGCATTAATACAAGCTGTCATTAATTGTTCTGGACGAGAAACACGATCCCAATATTTACTAACCGCTTTGAATGCATCATTAGTACTAATGCTTAAATCATAGGTTTGTTCTATTTGTTGTAAAACAGGATCCGGTTGACGAGTAGCAAAGACATCGCCCGGTAATAAAAGAAGTGGAATACGATTTGCTGTGGCAGTCGCAGCTGCAGTAATCATATTGGCAGCACCTGGACCAACAGAAGAAGTACAAGCCATAATTTGTTTACGTAATTTTTGCTTTGCAAAGCCCATCGCAACATGAGCCATACCTTGCTCATTACGCCCTTGTCGTACAACTAAATCGCCCGAATCTTGTTCAAGCGCTTGTCCTAAGCCTAATACATTACCATGACCAAAAATACCAAAAATGCCCTCAACAAACTTCGTTACCTTTCCATCAAATTCAACATATTGGTTATCAAGAAATTTAACTAATGCTTGCGCAACGGTTAATCGAACTGTTTTCATATTAATACTCCAAATCAAAGGGATGAATATATGGTTGCAGTATAGCCCATCCCTTTTTCATTTCAAGCTTATTGAAATAAAAATTTCATTTTTGCGACATAGATCAAAATTTCTTATCTTTACAACATAAAAACCCAATTAGGCCAAGCAAAATATATTGACTTCAATATGTTCACATATCACATAAATTCGCTGAAACACCCTTAATTTTGTGATCAATCTCCCAAATATAATTTTTAAATTCAAAAAATATGAAATAAATATTTCAAAATGATTTTTTGTTATTATAATAAGGTCATCATGTTTTATAGCTTTATAAGTACAAGAGGGAAACAACTATGAAAACAACAGAAAAAACATTAGATTTGATTTGCCTTGGTCGTGTTGCTGTTGATTTATATGCTCAACAAATTGGTTCTCGTTTAGAAGATGTTTCATCATTTTCCAAATACCTAGGGGGCTCGTCAGGCAATGTTGCCTATGGTACAGCGGTTCAAGGCGTGAAATCATCGATGCTCGCACGCGTAGGCGATGAACACATGGGACGCTTTTTAAGAGAAGAATTACAACGTGTTGGTGTGGATACCAGCCATTTAATTACAGATAAAGAAAGATTAACGGGATTAGTTATTTTAGGGATTAAAGATCAGGATACCTTCCCATTGATTTTCTATCGTGAAAACTGTGCAGATATGGCAATTACAGCAGATGATTTTGATGAAGAATATATTGCATCTGCAAAAGCCTTAGCAATTACAGGTACACATTTATCCCATCCAAAAACCCGTAATGCCGTTATCACTGCATTAGAATATGCCACAAAAAATAATACGAAACGCTTACTTGATATTGACTATCGCCCAGTGTTATGGGGGTTAACATCTTTAGGCGACGGCGAAACCCGTTTTATTGATTCAGAAGCGGTGACAAAATCATTACAAGAAGTATTACATTATTTTGATGTCCTTGTTGGTACAGAAGAAGAATTCCACATTGCTGGCGGTTCAACAGATACCTTAACCGCATTAAAAAATGTACGCAAATTCAGTAACGCAACGCTTGTTTGTAAACGTGGGGCTTTAGGTTGCTCTGTATTTGAAGGGCCGATCCCAGATGACTTAGACGGCGGATTAAACGTTTATGGTGTACGCGTTGAAGTACTAAACGTTTTAGGTGCAGGCGATGCCTTTATGTCAGGCTTAATTCGCGGCTACATCAACAATGAAGGTTGGGAACAGTCTTGCCGCTATGCAAATGCTTGTGGTGCATTGGTAGTTTCTCGCCATGGCTGCGCCCCAGCGATGCCAACAAAACAAGAACTAGACGATTATTTATCTCGCGCACAATCTGTTCCTCGCCCAGATTTAGATAATAAGTTAAATCATTTACACCGAGTAACAACACGTAAAGCACAATGGGACGATCTTTGCATTTTTGCCTTCGACCATCGTAAACAACTTGTTGATATGGCTGAAAAGTGCGGTGCAGATATCAATAGAATTCCAAAATTAAAAACATTGTTGTTAAAAGCAGCAGAACAAACTGCAGAACAAGAAGGTATTTACAATGGTCACGCGGGTATTCTTGCCGATACCACTTTCGGTCAAGAAGCATTGAATGAAATTACGGGCAAAAAATGGTGGATTGGCCGCCCAATTGAAATGCCATCTTCACGTCCATTACGTTTAGAACATGGCGACCTAGGCAGCCAGTTAATTAATTGGCCTCAAGAGCATGTGGTTAAATGCTTAGCCTTCTATCATCCACAGGATAAAGCCGAGCTTAAAGCAGACCAAGATGCTAAACTCCTTGAAGTTTACCAGGCTTGCTGCCGTACAGGACATGAATTACTACTCGAAATCATTTTACCTGCGGATATGGAACAAAAAGAAAGCTATTACGTTGATATGCTTAGCCACTTCTACAGCATGGGTATCAAACCAGATTGGTGGAAATTACCAGGTGTTTCTGCAGAATGTTGGGCGAAAATCAGCGAAGTCATTAAAACAAATGATCCATTCTGCCGCGGTATCTTAATTTTAGGTTTAGATGCACCAGAATCGCAATTTAAAGCAACTTTTGATGCGTCAGCCAATGCGCCATTAGTCAAAGGATTTGCCGTCGGTAGAACAATCTTCGGTCAACCTTCTGCTGACTGGTTAGCTAACAAAATTAATGATGAAGAATTAATTAAAGACGTCTCCGAACGTTACAAACGTCTCATCCATTTATGGAAACAACGTGGTAAATAAGAAACATAAAAAAGTGCGGTGGAATTGACCGCACTTTTTGTTTCAAAACTACTGTACTCTGAGGACAAAATCATCTAGGATAAGTGATGTCGTTCATATTCTGATAGATTGATATTCTAATCTTGAAACAATAAAAGAGTTAGCTAAACGCAATGCAATAGAAAATCCTTTAAAACGTGAGGAAAAAATATATGAAACTTAGAACTCTGATAATTTCAACTTTACTAGCTTTCGGTTTAGTTGCGTGCAACGATGAAAAAGATTATAGCGGTACTTATACAAAAATAGATAATCCTAAGACATCTTTCACTGTTCAAAAAGGTAAAAATGGAGACTATCAAGCAACTCTTACTGATATTATAGGCAAAAATAGCCTTACTGGTACTGTTAAAAATGGGATTTTTTATAGAATATCTGATAATGAAAAAATAGGCGAATTTAAAGAAAACCTGTTTATTGATACAAACGGCGGTCAATATAAGAAATAATTTCTAAATAAGCACGCAGCACTTTAAACCACCCAATAGGAGAAAATTATGGCAATTAAACGTAATGCTCGTCAGCGTAAAAAAATGCATTTAGCAGAATTCCAAGAATTAGGCTTTTTAGTCAATTGGCAATTTGCTGAAGGTACTAGCATTGAACAAATTGACGAAGTAGTCGATAACTTTATTCGCGAAGTGATTCAAGAAAATGGTTTAGCCTATGAAGGAAGTGGTTACTTACATTGGGAAGGCTTAGTATGCTTAGAAAAACTAGGTAAATGTGATGAAAACCACCGCACTTTAGTGAAACAATGGTTAGAAAATAACGGACTTCAACAAGTTGAAGTGAGCGAATTATTCGATATTTGGTGGGACTATCCACATAAATAATTTAAAAAATCCAGCGTAAATGCTGGATTTTTATTTTACATCTTGACGAATCCGCCTTTGAAGCGTAACATTCGCCACGATTTTATTACTTTGGAGCACACACTTTGGACAGTCACAGTCGATACCGACTTTATACTTTCTTTTAGTGTCGCCTTTTTCCTTTCATTAAGGACTTATCAGGCGACAAGTTCGCGGATAAGCCGTTCCGCCATTTTGGTATCTTTTTACTCATTTTTCAACCGCACTTTTGCTTTTGAAAAATAACCTTTGTTCATCGAGTTTGTTCATAATCCCAATAAGGAGTATGACAAAATGATCAATATATTTGCTTTAGAAGACGCGCGTCTTACACGCATTGATGAAGAACAGAATCCTGATCTCAACAGTGCGATTTGGATCGACCTACTCGAACCAACGGAAGAAGAGCGTGAAACCCTACAACAAGATCTTGCGCAAAACCTTGCAAGCTTTCTTGAATTAGAAGATATCGAGGCATCTGCACGTTTTTTTGAAGACGAAGATGGTTTACATTTGCACTCGTTCTTTTATTGCGAAGATGAAGACGATTATGCGGATTTAGCCTCTGTGGCATTTACGTTGCGTGATGGGCGTTTATTTACTCTGCGTGATCGCGAACTTCCAGCATTCCGCTTATATCGTATGCGTTCACGTTATCAACGCTTAGAAGAATGTAATGCCTATGAAGTTTTATTGGATTTAATTGAAACCAAAATCGAGCAATTGGCGAACGTTATTGAAACAGCCTACGCAGAGTTGGAACAATTAAGCCGTATTATTTTGGAAGGAAAACAAGGGGAAGCTTTTGATCAAGCGCTAGCTACTTTAACAGAACAAGAAGACGCCAGTTCTAAAGTACGTTTGTGCTTGATGGATACTCAGCGTGCATTAAGTTTCTTAGTGCGTAAGACCCGTTTACCAACCAATCAGTTAGAACAAGCGCGCGAAATCTTACGAGATATTGAATCATTACAACCCCATAACGAATCTTTGTTCCAAAAGGTCAACTTTTTAATGCAAGCGGCAATGGGTTATATCAATATTGAGCAGAATAAAATTATGAAATTCTTCTCGGTGGTATCTGTTATGTTCTTGCCGGCAACACTTGTTGCCTCCACTTATGGCATGAACTTTGACTTTATGCCAGAACTGCATTTCAAATATGGTTACCCAATGGCAATTGGTTTAATGATTGTGGCAGCCTTAACGCCTTATATTTATTTCAAACGTAAAGGTTGGTTATAACGAAAGTGCGGTATTTTTAAGGACGTTTTTAACGTCCTTTACTGTTTTATGTTACAATTCAATCAATTTTTTCACTTATAACAAAACTATGTCAAGACAAAAGAAAAGTCGTCGTGTAACGGATATTATGCCGACACGTAAATCAGATAAAAAACCTGAAGGTAAACCACTTTCAGGAAAAAAACTCACGCGCTACGAACTGGATTCCAAAGCACGCGAAGAAAAAAGAAAGCGTAAACACAAAGGGTTAACTTCTGGCTCTCGCCACAGTGCAACTGAAGTACAGGCGAATAAATCCGCAGAGAAAAAACAAGACCCACGTATTGGTAGTCGTAAGAAAGTGCCATTAATTGTGGAGTTTGTGAATAAACCTGAAAAAGGGCAATTCATTCCTGCGCTAGAAACGACGCCAAAATCCACCGCACTTGATCCAATGCAAGAGTTAGAACAATTAGAAAATAACGAATGTTTAAATGACTTGCTCGACCAACTGGATGCGGGCAAAACATTGAGTGCAGAAGATCAACAATTTGTGGATGAATGTTTAGATCGTATTGCGGTATTAATGGATGAATTAGGCATTGAAGATGAAGAAGAAAACGATGACGATTTATACCGCACTTTTGAGAAAATTGATATTAACCAATTTAAATAAACGATGTTAAAAACCATTTTATTGATTCTTGGCGTAATCATTTTAGCCGTAATGGCAGGATATACTATCCATTTATTACGCCAACTGCGCCAACAAAAACAGGCTTTTGAACAAGCGAAAAATGCGCGCATGCAACGTATTACAGAAAGCATTGAAATTATTGCCAAGGCAATGCAAAACGGTGATTGTAACCTGTCTGAAGGTGTCATTCGTTTAAAAATGTTGCTCGACCCCTTGGGCAAAAAACGCTTGAACAGCTATGAGGCAATGTGGCAACTGTATGAAGTGGTGCAAGACATGCCAACCCATGAGGCTCGCAAAACGCTCAAGAAAAATGAACGCATGCGTCTTGATTTAACGCGAGAAAGCAAAGAAGCTGAGTTAGAACAACAAATTAAAGCAGAATTAACCTTGCTGCTTAATGATATTCAATAACCCGAACGATAACACTATGAACGAAATTACTTGGGATCTCAATCTCATTCAAAAATACAACCATTCAGGACCGCGTTACACCTCTTATCCAACAGCGCTTGAATTCCACGAAAATTACAATAATGAGGATTTCAAGGCTGCGGCAGCACGCTATCCAGAACGCCCTCTGTCGCTTTATATTCATATTCCATTTTGTCATAAACTTTGCTATTTCTGCGGATGTAATAAAGTTATCACTCGCCATCAACATAAAGCCGATATTTATTTAGATTATCTTGAAGTAGAAATTAAAAATCGTGCCACATTATTTACACGGCGCTTAGTCACTCAAATTCACTGGGGCGGCGGTACACCAACCTATTTAAGCGAAGCGCAATCAGCACGATTAATGAAAATGTTGACAGATAATTTCAATATTTCACCACAAGCAGAAATTTCCATTGAAATGGACCCTCGCGAAATTGAATTATCTATGCTTGATCACTTGCGTAGCATTGGTTTCAACCGCATTAGCATGGGCGTACAAGATTTCAATAAAGACGTACAAAAAGTCATCAATCGTGAACAAGATGAAGAATTTGTATGTCAACTTCTTACGCGTGCGCGTGAATTAGGATTCCAATCCACAAACTTAGACTTAATTTATGGTTTACCACTGCAAACCGTAGAAAGTTTTATGTTCACGCTACAAAAAGTAATTGAACTCAACCCTGATCGTTTAAGCGTCTTTAACTACGCCCACTTGCCAAGCCGTTTTGCTGGTCAAGCCAAAATCAAGGATCATCAATTACCTGCACCCGAAACAAAATTAACCATTCTACAAAAAACCATTGAAACCTTAGGTCAAGCGGGATACAAATTTATTGGTATGGACCATTTCGCTAAACCAGATGATGAACTGGCGATTGCACAGGATAAAGGCATTTTGCACCGCAACTTCCAAGGCTATACTACACAAGAAGAATGTGATTTATTAGGTTTGGGTGTTTCTGCAATCAGCTTATTAGGCGATACCTATGCACAAAACCAAAAAGAATTAAAACGTTATTATGCTGACGTGGATACTACAGGCATTGCGTTACACAAAGGTTTAGCCATGACAGCAGAAGATTGCTTACGTCGTGATGTCATTAAGGCTTTAATCTGTAATTTCAAACTTGATTTTTCGACAATTGAGCAGCTATATAATATTGATTTCAAAACACATTTTTCGGAAGATCTGGAATTATTAAAACCGTTAGCTAAAGATGGTTTAGTGGAAATCAATGAACAGGGTATTCAAGTTTCTTCGACTGGACGCTTATTAATTCGTAACATTTGCTTGTGCTTTGATACCTATTCAAGACAGCAAGCGCGTAGACAACAGTTCTCTCGTATTATTTAATTTAATCAAAACAAAAGTGCGGTTAAAAACACCATGATTTTTAACCGCACTTTTTCCTTGTTATGTATTAAAGAATATTTTCAAATTTCTCTAACATCTCTTTTGGCCAAACGCTTGATTGTACTTCACCAATGTGTTTTTTACGTAATAAGAACATGGCTAAACGAGATTGGCCAATACCGCCACCGATAGAAAGAGGCAAACGACCAGCAAGTAAATCTTTGTGCCAATCCATTTCTAAACGCTCTTCATCACCAGTGAGTGAAACTTGTAAACGCAGCGCTTTTTCATCAACACGAATCCCCATTGAAGATAATTCAAATGCAGTACCAAGTTGATCGTTCCACACTAAAATATCGCCATTTAAACCTTTGTAGCCATTTTCAGATTCGGTTGTCCAGTCATCGTAGTCTGGTGCACGACCATCATGTGGTTTACCATCCGATAATTTGCCACCGATACCGACAAGGAATACCGCACCATATTCTTTACAAATTGCATTTTCGCGCTCTTTACCCGTCATATTTGGATAACGTTTCACTAAATCTTCACTATGCACAAAAGTAATTTCTTTTGGCAAAATCGACGGGATATCAAAACGGGCTTCCACAGCAAGCTCTGTTAAACGCATCGCTTTATAAATTGAGCGCACAGTTTCTTTCAAATAATCAAAATTACGGTGACCATGAGGAATCACTTTTTCCCAGTCCCATTGATCCACATAAACTGAGTGCGTTGGATCTAATGAATCTTCATCAGGGCGTAGTGCTTTCATGTGAACAAATAAACCTTCACCTTCTTTGAATTGGAAACGTGCTAAGGTATGACGTTTCCATTTTGCCAATGAGTGCACTACTTCATACACTGCATTTGGAATGCATTTCACATGCACTTGTACTGCTTTTTCAATTCCCGATAAATTATCCTGCATACCATTGCCCACTTCGCTTAAAATTGGGCCTTGCACCTCAATAATCTCAAGTTTTTCAATGAGGTTTTGTGTAAACGTGTTCTTAACAAAACTAATTTCTTTTTGTTGTAAAATAAATGATTTTTCCATTGTTATAATACCTTATTTAGCTATTCTGCATTTTTTCTTAATGCTTGTTGCATATTATTCAACATAAAAAGCACAAAACTCAATACTTTTTAGAAAAAATAGCTTATAATAAGAAAAATAATCAATTATCTCACCACAAAATTAGATATATTTTAAATTGGGGGTTGTTATGCATACAATTGATAATTTAGATCAACAAATTTTACGCGTTCTCACAAAAGACGCCCGTACACCTTATGCTGAAATGGCAAAAAATTTCGGTGTAAGTCCAGGCACAATCCATGTACGAGTAGAAAAAATGCGTCAGTCTGGCATTATTGAAGGAACAAAAATCCGTATTGATGAACGTAAATTGGGTTATGATGTGTGCTGCTTTATTGGCATTATTTTGAAATCAGCGAAAGACTACGAAAAAGTCATCAAAAAATTAGAAAGCTTTGATGAAGTGGTAGAAGCTTATTACACAACGGGCAATTACTCCATTTTTATTAAAGTAATGACGCACACTATTGCGGAACTGCACAGTGTATTGGCAACTAAAATCCAATTGATCGATGAGATTCAATCCACAGAAACCTTAATTTCCATGCAAAATCCTATTTTGCGTGATATTAAACCTTAAACAAAAAAGTGCGGTATTTTCCACCGCACTTTTTTATTTCAACTTAACTTGCTTTCTTCAAAATCGCATAAAGCTCATCTTTTAAGCGTAATTTTTGCTTTTTCAGATCTTCAACTTCAGTATGCGTCGCCAATTCAATGTGGCTTTCAATATTCTTAATTCGTTGATCCAACGCATTATGTTCATCAAATAAACGAGCAAAATGCATATCTTCTGTTTTTAATTTGGTGATTAAGTCGCGAAATTCTGGAAACATATTTTACTCCTTAATTGTTGAATTAATACACAGCAGTTTACCCTAAAATCGTGGCATAAAATGTGATGAACATCACAGATTTTAATAATGTGGCGGAGGGGTTTCTTCTGCGCGACTTGCCACATTCGATGGTTGCATATCTTTCAATTTATTGGCTAAATGGCGGATCTGTACTTGCATTTTATCCATCATAAATTGCTGTTCCACCAAGGCTTGATTCAATGCTTCTAATGTATGTTCTTGGAACATTAATTTTGTTTCCAATTCCGCAATTCTGGCTTCTAATTTTTGCATGAATTCCTCTTATTCTTTCTTTTTCGCATAATTGACAAAGAGAGCTAAGCTCTATAATCTAATGTGGCTTATTTTAACTCATAAAAGGATAGCAAAATGCTAAAAAGACAAAAAATTTCCTGTGTTGGCTTATTTATCACCGCACTTTTTACTACTGCGGTAGCCCATGCAGATACCAAAAATGAATCCTATGCATTAGGTGCATTATTTGGTACAGATGTAAAAGGTGTGATTGAGGCACAAAAAGATGTCATCAATTATGACCAAGAAAAATTATTAGCAGGCATAAAAGATGCTATCGCAGGTAAAGTGGATTTAAATAATCCTGAATTAACCAATACATTAAAAAGTATTGAAGATAAAGTGAAAGCAGAACATCAACGTAAAATTGAAGAACAAGCGAAAAAAACGCAACAAGAAGGCGAAAAATTCGTGGCAGAATTTAAGAAAAAAGCAGATGTAAAAGAAACAAAATCTGGCTTACTTTATCGTGTTGAAAAAGCAGGAGAAGGCGCATCACCTAAGGCAACTGATGTGGTGAAAGTGCATTACACTGGCAAATTACCAAATGGCAAAGTATTTGATAGCTCAGTTGAGCGAAACAAACCTGTTGAGTTTGCACTCAATCAAGTGATTCCTGGCTGGACAGAGGGTTTACAGCTGATCAAAAAAGGCGGAAAAATTGAATTAGTTATCCCTGCAAACTTAGCCTATGGCGATCAAGACATGGGCGTGATTCCTGCCAATTCTACGCTCCATTTTGATGTGGAATTATTAGATATTAATCCTAAAAAATAACCCAAAAAGAAACCGCACTTTGTAGGCAAAGACCTACAAGTGCGCTTATTTATTCGAGAAATCATCTATGTTAAATGATAGACGTCCATTTACTGAGGAAGATCGTACTATTCTGACCTCTTACAAAGCGGTCGTAGAAGGCGTAAGTGCATTAATTGGTAGCCATTGTGAGATTGTGCTTCACTCGTTGGAAGACTTAGAACGTTCAGCAATTTGTATTGCCAATGGACATAATACAAATCGTCAAGTTGGCTCACCAATTACCGATCGTGCATTGCAATCATTGCATAATATGAAAACAGAAAGTGTTTCCAAACCCTATTTTACGCGAGCGAAAAGCAATAGTTTGATGAAATCCATCACTATTGCGATCCGTAATGGACAGCAACGTATTATTGGCTTGCTATGTATTAACATTAATTTAGATGTCCCTATTTCTCAATTCTTACAAACACTCATGCCTGTGCAAGAGCAAGACGAAACTTCGAGTGTAAACTTCGCCAGTTCAGTAGAAGAATTGGTCACTCAAACCGTTGAACAAACCATTGAAGAAGTCACAGCAGATCGCTTCGTTGCAAATAATAATAAAAACCGCCAAATTGTTGTTTCTCTCTTTGAAAAAGGGATATTTGATATTAAAGACGCAATTAATTTAGTGGCTGAGCGTTTAGACATTTCACGTCATACGGTTTATTTGTATATTCGTCAAATCAAGCAAGATCAAGAGGACTAATCATGCAATATGTCCTTGCTGTGAAACACCCTGTTTATGGCGGCCAAGGGGCTTTTTTAGCCTATCAATTTGCAATCGCTTTATTAGAACAAGGGCACGAAATTCGCCAAATCTTCTTTTTCCAAGAAGGAGTGAGTAATGGCAATGCCTTTGTTTCCCCCGCAAACGACGAGTTCAACCTAACTAAACATTGGCAGCAACTTGCTGAACAATATCAGGTGCCATTGCACCTTTGTATTGCTGCTAGCCAACGACGTGGAATTGTGGATTTTTCCACCGCACTTTTACCTGAACAACAAAATCTTGCCCCTCATTTCGTCTTGGCAGGATTAGGCGAATTCAGTCAAGCTATATTAGAAGCAGATCGAGTAATCACATTATGATTAAATTGGCATTTGTGTTTAAAACCTCGCCGCATGGTTCATCAGTCAGTCGTGAAGGACTGGATGCTGTTTTAGCCGCAAGCGCTTTTTGTGAAGAAAATGAAATCGCGGTCTTTTTTATTGAAGATGGTATATTCAATTTATTAGCAGGTCAGCAACCTGAATGCATTTTACAAAAAGATTTTATTCGCACCTTCAAATTACTTGAACTGTACGATATAGAAAACTGTTTTGTCTGCCAGCAGTCTCTGCAACAATATCAACTTGAACAAGCAGAATTGATTCTTCCTTGTCTGCCAAAAGCACGAGCAGAAATCGCCCAAATGTTACAAAGTGCGGTGCAAATTCTCACATTTTAAGGATAGCTATGCTTTATACGTTTTCCCAAGCCAATTATGCCGATGCGGAGCTAAATCGCTATTTACAGCAAATCACAGCCAATGATGCGGTGGTTTTATGGCAAAATGCGGTGTTATTACCTCTCAAATATCCACAATTATTTCAGCAATTAACTGCCAATTGCTATGCCGTAGAAGTTGATTTGCAAGCACGAAATCTGACCATGCCAGCAACAATCCAACCTATTTCGCTCGCCGAACTGGTCAAACTGACAGAACAATATCATCCTCAATTGGCTTTATAAAACTTGATAAAAAAACACCGCACTTGGAATTAAAGTGCGGTGTTAATTTTTAAGGTTTTAGGAAATTATTTCTCTTCACCATAGAAGGCTTTAGTCATAATTTCTTCCATATCTTCCACCATTGCTAAACGTGGGTTAGCCGGTGTACATTGGTCTTCGTATGCATTTAATGCAAGCTCACGACGTGCAGCTAAGAATTCTTGCTCATCAACACTTTGATCACGTAATGACATTTTCACGCCACAACGTACCGCTAAGTCATAGCAAGCTTTAGCGTAAGATTCTACACCTTCCGCAGGCGTTGATGCTGGTAAGCCTAACATTTTCGCGATATCTTGGTAACGTTTATCAGCTACATAGCTTGAATATTTCGGCCAAGTTGCTAATTTAGTTGGACGAGTACCGTTATAACGAATAACGTGTGGCAGTAAGATTGCATTGGTACGACCATGAACAGTGTGGAATTTACCACCAATTTTGTGAGCCATTGAGTGACAAATACCCAAGAATGCATTAGCAAACGCCATACCAGCCATAGTTGAAGCATTATGCATTTTTTCACGTGCCATTGGCTCTTTTTCTTTCACTGATTTTTCTAAGTTTTCAAACACAAGTTTGATTGCTTGTAATGCAAGACCATCAGTAAAGTCATTTGCTAAGATTGACACATAAGCTTCAGTCGCGTGAGTTAACACGTCTAAACCTGTATCTGCCGCAACATGTGCTGGTACAGACATCACTAATGCAGGGTCAACAATAGCAATGGTTGGTGTTAATGAGTAGTCCGCTAATGGATATTTAATATCGCCATCAGTGATTACCGCGAATGGTGTTACTTCAGAACCTGTACCAGAAGTAGTTGGGATACCGATGAATTTCGCTTTACGTCCTAATTGCGGGAATTTGAACGCACGTTTACGGATATCCATGAATTTCTGTACTAAATCGTGGAAGTCAACTTCAGGTTGCTCATAGAATAACCACATTACTTTTGCTGCATCCATTGGTGAACCGCCACCTAACGCAATAATAGTGTCAGGTTGGAAGCTACGCATTAATTCTGTACCACGTTGTACTGTTTCAATACTTGGGTTTGGTTCTACGTCCGCAAATAATTGATAGGTTACGCCTTGGTGATTTAAACGTAATTGTTCAGCAATTCTATCTACAAATCCTAAATCGACCATTGCTCGGTCAGTCACGATCATTACACGTTCAATGCCTTTCATTGTTTGTAGATATTGGATTGAATCACGTTCAAAATAGATTTTTGAAGGCACTTTAAACCATTGCATATTATTTCTCCGTCTTCCCACACGTTTGATATTCACTAAATTCATTGCACTTACGTTATTCCCTACGGAGTTCTTACCGTAAGAACCACAACCCAAGGTTAATGATGGGAGGAAAGAGTTATATACGTCACCGATACCACCGAAGGTAGAAGGTGAATTCCAAATCACACGAATTGCTTTCACTTTCTCACCGAAACGTTTAGCTAATTCAGTATCTTTAGTATGAATCGCAGCTGAGTGACCTAAACCATGGAAGTTCACCATCGCTTCTGAGAAGGCTAAACCTTCTTCAGTTGAATTTGATTTTAATAGCGCTAATACAGGTGATAATTTTTCACGAGTTAATGGCTCTTTTTCACCAACTTCTTTACATTCAGCAACTAAAATGTTGGTTTTTTCTGGTACTTTAAAGCCGGCTTGTTCTGCAATCCACGCTGCTGGTTTACCAACTACATTTGGATTTAATTTAGCACCAGCGCAATTTGCACCATTTGCTTTCACACCAAAAATAAATTCTTCTAATAATGCTTTTTCTTTCTTATTAACGAAATACACGCCATAAGATTTCATTTCAGCAACAAACTCATCATAGATTTCTGCATCAACAATTGCCGCTTGCTCAGATGCACAGATCATACCGTTATCAAAAGATTTTGACATAACGATATCATGAGTTGCTTGTTTCACATCTGCTGATTTTTCTACATAAGCTGGTACGTTACCTGCCCCAACACCTAATGCTGGTTTACCGCAAGAATAAGCCGCTTCAACCATTGCATTACCACCAGTTGCAAGAATTGTTGCGATACCAGGGTGTTTCATTAACGCAGAAGTACCTTCCATGGAAGGAGTTTCAATCCATTGAACACAGTTTTTCGGCGCACCCGCTGCAACTGCTGCTTCATACACGATACGAGCTGCATGAGCAGATGATTGTTGTGCAGATGGGTGGAACGCAAATACGATTGGGTTACGTGTTTTTAACGCAATAAGTGATTTGAAAATCGTTGTTGAGGTTGGGTTAGTGGTTGGAGTTACACCACAAATTACACCAACAGGATCAGCAATTTCAGTAATACCAGTTACATCATCTTCGCTGATCACGCCAGCTGTTTTTAAATGACGCATATTGTTTACTACATACTCACAAGCAAACAAGTTTTTGGTCGCTTTATCTTCAAAGACACCGCGTCCAGTTTCTTCATAAGCATGCATAGCCAGTACACCATGTTTATCTAAAGCTGCAACTGACGCTTTTGCGACAATGTAATCCACTTGCTCTTGATTAAGTTGACGGAATTCTTCCAATGCAACCAAACCTTTTTCTACAAGGGCATTTACTTCAGCTTGAGCAGGACTCACTGCATTTTCTACAGCATTACTCATAATGATTTCTCCTAGTGGTTAAAAATTAAAAATTATTACTAAGGAGAATTATACTTATTTAGAGTTAAATTTATAGAAAAATTATCAAAAAAGTGTGATCGCGATCAAACTTTTTGCCGAAATATAACATTTATTGAGCATTTTTGAGCAAGCCTACTCCAAAAGCATAACTACAAAAGATATTTTTCTTGTACCCTCTTTATTTCTGCACAAAAATCCGCCATACTATCGCCCTTTTTTATCACTCTTAATTATTTCAAATTTCAAGGAAATTTTATGTCAGCAACAAAAGATGGCTTAGCCAATCCAGGTCCATTAGGTTTATGCGGTTTTGCCTTAACAACATGGTTATTATGTTTAATCAATGCCGGTATTTTTGATGGTAAAAGCGTTGGATTAGTCGTAGCGATGGCATTCGCTTTCGGTGGTACAGCACAAATGATCGCAGGTATGTTCGAATTCAAAAAAGGCAATACCTTTGGTTTCACTGCATTCACAAGCTACGGCGCATTCTGGTGGTCTTGGGCGTTATTTGTAACCTTCTTCAAAGGCGAAACACCAGCAACTTTCGTTGCTTGGTATTTAGCTGCATGGGGGACATTTACCTTTATGATGTTCTTAGGTACTTTAGCAAAAGCAAAAGCATTACGCGCTATTTTCTTTTTCTTAACCTTAACTTTCTATGCGTTAGCTATTGGCGATGCAACAGGTAATCATAGCATCGTAAACATTGGTGGCTATCTAGGTTTCATCACTGCGTTATGTGCATTCTACCTTGCCGCAGCAGAAATGATTAACGAAAGCTTCGGTCGCACAGTATTACCAATTGGCGAACCAAAATAATTTATCGTTTCAATTAAATAAGGTTTAAATCTTCCCGATTTAAACCTTATTTTTTATCGCTCGGCAGATTTTAATGCTATAATTTGCAACTTTCACTCTACATGCTTTATCAAGCTATTTATGACTTAATTTTGAGGTAATTATGACAACGCAAGAAAAACGACAATCTTGGTCAAGTCGCTTAACTTACGTCCTCACTGTCGCAGGTGCAACCATTGGTTTCGGTGCCACTTGGCGCTTTCCTTATTTAGTTGGCGAACATGGCGGCGGTGCTTATGTTTTACTTTTCTGTATTGCGATGATCGTCATTGGTATTCCTATGATCTTAGTGGAGAATGTGATTGGTCGCCGTATGCGCATCAATTCCGTTGATGCTTTTGCAGGCTCTGCCAATGGTAAAAAAATTCATCCGGCTTGGAAAATACTAGGTTACATGGGGTTATTAGGTTCTTTTGGTATTCTTGCCTATTACATGGTGCTAGGTGGCTGGGTACTGACTTATATTGGCAGCCTAATTTCTGGTAATCTGGATTTATCTTCGCCTGTCACTATTGAAACCACCTCAAACTTCTTTACCCAACATATCCAAAACGATCCCAAAACTATCCTAATTTACACCGCACTTTTTGTGATCACGAACTATGTGATTTTAGCAAAAGGGATTGTAGATGGTATTGAACGATCAGTTAAATATCTGATGCCATTATTATTTATTTTCTTGCTCGTCATGATCGTGCGCAACATCACATTACCGGGAGCATCTGAAGGCATAAAATTTTATTTAGTGCCGGATTTCTCTAAAATTACAAAAGAGCTGTTTATCTTTGTTCTCGGGCAAGTATTCTTCGCACTCAGCCTCGGCTTTGGTGTATTAATTACCTTATCAAGTTACTTAGATAAAAAAGAAAATCTCATTAAAACAGCCACAATTACCGGAGTGATCAACACATTAATCGCACTCGCTGCTGGCTTTATGATTTTTCCTTCATTATTTACCTTTAATGTAGCACCAAATTCAGGTCCAACCCTCGTATTCCAAAGCTTACCAATTGTATTCTCACATATGTGGGCGGGTAGCATTTTCGCCACGATTTTCTTTGGCTTGCTCATTATTGCGGCACTCACAACTTCATTAACCATTTATGAAGTACTGATTACTGCGTTACAAGAGAAAACCAAACTCAGTCGCAAAAAAGCTATTGCCTTAACCCTCGGTTCAACTTTCATTTTAGGTAATATTCCTTCAACCTTAGGGGACAATATATGGGCTGATACACGTATTATGGGCTTAAGCATTTTTGATGCATTCGACTATATTAGTGGCAATATTCTCTTTATTTTAACCGCACTTGGTAGTGCTATCTTCGTCGGTTATGTATTAAAAGATGAAGCGAAAAAAGAATTAGGCGCAGGAGAAAAATTCACAGCCATTTGGTTCAACTATGTGAAATTCATTATCCCGATTATTATTCTTATCATCTTCTATTCAGGTAATTTCAATTAAATCTTAGGGGACAAAAGTCCCCTAATTCTTTTCTTCTTTCTTTTGTTGATAACATAATTTCTAAGTAATAAAAGTAGCGTATTTTCCACCGCACTTTTCGTCATCTTTGCAACAAATATCACATACAAAAAAGGCGTACCTTTCGATACGCCTTTTTATATTTATTGATTTATCAATCAATTATTTGATGATTTTCGCTACAACGCCAGCACCTACTGTACGGCCACCTTCACGAATCGCAAAACGTAAACCTTCGTCCATCGCGATTGGGTGAATTAAGCTCACAGTCATTTTGATGTTGTCACCAGGCATTACCATCTCTACGCCTTCTGGTAATTCAATCGTACCAGTTACGTCTGTTGTACGGAAGTAGAACTGTGGACGGTAACCTTTGAAGAATGGAGTATGACGACCACCTTCTTCTTTTGATAATACGTAAACTTCTGATTCGAAGTCTGTGTGTGGAGTGATTGAACCTGGTTTCGCTAATACTTGACCACGTTCGATTTCTTCACGTTTAGTACCACGTAATAATGCACCAATGTTTTCACCCGCACGACCTTCGTCTAATAATTTACGGAACATTTCAACACCAGTTACTGTAGTTTTGGTTGTGTCTTTGATACCAACGATTTCTACTTCATCACCTGTACGGATGATACCGCGCTCTACACGACCTGTTACTACTGTACCACGACCTGAGATTGAGAATACGTCTTCGATTGGTAATAAGAATGGTTTATCAATCGCACGCTCTGGCTCTGGGATATAAGAGTCTAAGTGACCCGCTAATTCAATGATTTTTTCTTCCCACTCTGCTACGCCGTTTAATGCTTGTAACGCTGAACCACGTACGATTGGTGTATCATCACCTGGGAAGTCATATTGAGATAGAAGTTCACGCACTTCCATTTCTACTAATTCTAATAACTCTTCGTCATCTACCATGTCGCATTTGTTTAAGAATACGATGATGTAAGGTACACCTACTTGGCGACCTAATAAGATGTGCTCACGAGTTTGTGGCATTGGACCATCTGTTGCTGCTACTACTAAGATTGCACCATCCATTTGTGCCGCACCAGTAATCATGTTTTTAACATAGTCCGCGTGTCCTGGACAGTCTACGTGGGCGTAGTGGCGAGTTGGGGTATCATATTCAACGTGTGATGTATTGATGGTAATACCACGCGCTTTTTCTTCTGGCGCGTTATCAATTTGGTCGAATGCTCGTGCTGCACCACCGTAGTTTTTCGCTAATACTGTGGTAATCGCTGCTGTTAAAGTTGTTTTACCGTGGTCTACGTGGCCGATTGTACCCACGTTTACGTGCGGTTTTGTACGTTCAAATTTTTCTTTAGACATTGAAAGTCCCTCTAAAAAACACGGTTATCGATGGTACAATAACACCACATTAACCTAATGTATTGTTTACGGTTTAGTTTAAAAGGAAAAGTGAAATTAAAGAATGGTGCTGATAGGCGGATTTGAACCGCCGACCTCACCCTTACCAAGGGTGCGCTCTACCAACTGAGCTATATCAGCGCTTTCTTGGAGCGGGCAGCGGGAATCGAACCCGCATCATTAGCTTGGAAGGCTAAGGTAATAGCCATTATACGATGCCCGCAGTCCTTAATTCATCTGTCCCATCAAATTTGGAATGGTGGAGGGAGAAGGATTCGAACCTTCGAAGGCTGAGCCAACAGATTTACAGTCTGCCCCCTTTGGCCGCTCGGGAACCCCTCCACATCTTTATGTCTTGTTTACGATAATGGTGCCGACTACCGGAATCGAACTGGTGACCTACTGATTACAAGTCAGTTGCTCTACCTACTGAGCTAAGTCGGCGTCGTAAGCAAGTGAGGCGTATTATAGGGAAATTTTATCGTCTGACAAGTACTTTTTGCAAAAAAATAAATTTTTTTAACCATTCGACTAATAAACAAGCAAAAAAGTGTTTTTTCATCTATATTTTAATTATTTTCCTAAAATTATTCTGCAAGCTTCATTTGATTAGGGTATATTCTGTACTTACATATGGTGATATAAAAAGTGATTATGCTGGTAAAAGATCCTCATTCCATAGTGGACTCTCTCAGTCCCTTTTTAACTTTTCAGCGTGAACAATGGGCTGAATTAAGAAAATCCGTTCCTCTCAAATTAACAGAACAGGACCTCAAACCCTTGTTGGGTTTTAATGAAGACCTTTCCCTTGATGAAGTGAGTACTATTTATTTGCCATTAGTGCGGCTTATCAATTACTACATTGAAGAAAACCTGCGTCGCCAAACGGTACTCAATCGTTTCCTCGGCGGTAAAAACCACAAAGTTCCCTACATTATTAGTATTGCAGGAAGTGTATCTGTCGGTAAAAGCACTTCTGCACGTATAATACAATCCTTACTGAGCCATTGGCCTCATGTAAGAAAAGTCGATTTAATTACCACAGACGGATTTCTCTATCCATTAGCCGTCTTACAGGAAAAAAAATTATTACAAAAGAAAGGGTTTCCGGTTTCTTACGACACACAAAAATTAATACAGTTTTTAGCCGATATCAAGTCCGGGAAAGGCGATGTTGCTGCACCAATTTATTCTCATTTAACCTACGACATTATTCCAGACCAATTCGATATTGTTGATAAACCCGATATTTTAATCTTAGAGGGATTAAATGTACTGCAAACAGGTAACAAGGCAAAAACCTTTGTTTCTGACTTTGTCGATTTCTCAATCTATGTAGATGCAGAAGAGGAATTATTGAAACAGTGGTACATTCACCGCTTCCTCAAATTCCGTAAAAGTGCGTTCAATGATCCCAATTCTTATTTTAAACATTATGCTAATTTGTCGGAACAAGAAGCAATTCATACCGCGAGTACTATTTGGGAAAATATCAATGGATTAAATTTAAGAGAAAATATTTTACCAACAAGAGAAAGGGCTAATCTGATTTTAAAGAAAGGCGCAGACCACGCAGTTGAATTAGTAAAATTAAGAAAATAACCCATTATTCCAAATGGAATAATGGGTCTATTTCTTTCAATTATTTTTTGAATTTATCCGCATATTGGTCGGAATTTACCCAAGTATGATCTTTCTCCCAAGTGAAACGCCATTGGCGAACAGGCCCCGCCATCACATTTAAATAATAGTTATTATAGCCAGCAATCGTTGCCACAGGATGGTAACCTTTAGGTACCTTAACAACATCACCATCATATACTGCCATACATTCATCTAAAGAACGATCATCTGTATAAACACGTTGTAATGCAAACCCTTGAGCAGGCTCAAAACGATGATAATAGGTTTCCTCTAAATAGGTTTCAACTTCGCTATTTTTATCATCATGTTTGTGACTAGGATATGAACTTGTATTTCCTTCATCAGTAAACACTTCAACAACAAGTAAAGAATCCGCAATTTCAGTTTCAGGTAAAATATTATGCACTAAACGTTTGTTATTTCCATAACCTCGTTTCTCTACACCAACATCTTCTGGCGCAATTAAACGTGGTGGTAAATTCCCAGAACTTGGCGCTCTACAAACAGCCAGTTCTAAATAAGAATTTGCCGTCACCTTCACATCTTGGTGATGTGGTACATAAACAGAATAAGGTGGAATTCGCTCAAATGGTGTCGAACGATTTCCTATGTTGTCAAAAATCGTTTCTTTAACCTGAACGGTTGCATATCCTGATACGAGAACCAAACAAGCTTCCGTATCTTCAGTATCCAACGTCAACACTTGTCCTTTTTCCAAATGGTACATTTCAAAGCCAACATATTCCCAATTTGCATTCTGAGGGGTGACTTTTTGAACCAATCCATTAGGTTGAGGATTATTTTTTAAGGATTTAGATAATAAATAGCTCATCGCAGACCTCACAAATAGAGTTTAAAAACACGTCAAAATAATACCGCACTTCATCATATTAGCCACCAAAAAATTCTCAAAAATTAGACCTAGATCACAAAATGAAACATTTATTTCATTTTTTCAAAAAATGAATTGAGTTGATGTTTATTTTGATCTAATCTGTACAACAATGATTTTAGCTTAATAGCATTTCAATTTATCCAGACATGAGGAGTAAAAAATGGAAACTGTTTATAATTTTATTAACGGCAAACAAGTACCAAGCAAAGGCACTGAAGCTTGGCCTATTTTTAACCCTGCAACAGGTGAACAAATTCGCCAAGTTGTTATGAGTACTGCTGACGAAGTTAATGAAGCGGTAGATGTAGCACAAAAAGCGTTCCCAGCATGGGCATCAACCTCTCCATTACGTCGTGCGCGTATCCTATTTAAATTTAAAGAATTATTACAAAGAGATTGGGATTCATTAGCGCGTATCATCACTGAAGAACATGGTAAAGTTTATTCAGACTCTTGTGGTGAATTAACTCGCGGTTTAGAAGTAGTTGAATTTGCTTGCGGTATTCCACATTTATTAAAAGGTGAATTCTCTGAGCAAGCAGGACGCGGTATTGACATTCACTCAGCAATGCAACCATTAGGAGTAACTGTTGGTATTACACCATTCAACTTCCCAGCAATGGTGCCAATGTGGATGTTCCCAATTGCGCTTGCTTGTGGTAATACATTTATTTTAAAACCAGCAAAAGCAGACCCTTCATTATCAATTCGTTTAGCGGAATTATTAAAAGAAGCGGGCTTACCAGATGGTGTATTCAATGTGGTGCATGGTGACCGTCGTGATAACGATATTCTATTACGCGATCCACGTGTGAAAGCAGTAAGCTTTGTTGGTTCAACTACTGCTGCAGCACATGTACATAAAGTCGGTTCTGAATACGGCAAACGTGTACAAGCATTAGGTGCAGCGAAAAACCATGGTTTAGTTATGCCAGATGCAGATATTGAAACCACTGCAAATGCATTATTAGGTGCAGCGTTTGGTGCAGCTGGTGAGCGTTGCATGGCATTACCATTAGCTGTAACCATTGATGATGAAACAGCAGATAAATTAGTTGCTGCATTAAAACCAAAAGTAGAAGCCTTACGTTATGGTCCTGGTATTCCAAAAGAAGGCGAAAAAGAAATGGATTTCGGCCCATTAATTACCAAAGCTCATTTAGAAAATGTAACAGGTTATATTGATAAAGGTGTGGAAGAAGGTGCAACATTAGTTGTCGATGGACGAGGCAAAAAACCAGTTGGTTACGAAAATGGTTACTTTATTGGTGGTACATTATTCGACAACGTTACGCCTGACATGGTGATCTATAAAGAAGAAATCTTCGGGCCTGTATTAGGTATTGTTCGTGCGAAAAGCTTCGAAGAAGCAATGAAATTAATCAATGAGCATCCTTATGGTAACGGTACAGCAATTTTCACTGCTGACGGCGGTACAGCAAGAGAATTTGCTTACCATGTTCAAGCGGGTATGGTCGGTATCAACGTACCAATTCCAGTTCCAATGGCATTCCACTGCTTCGGTGGATGGAAACACTCTGCTTACGGTGCATTAAATGTTTATGGTCCAGACGGTGTTCGTTTCTATACGAAAATGAAAACTGTAACAACTCGTTGGCCGAATGCACGTGTTACAGAAGGTGCAGCATTTAGTATGCCAACTTTATAACATACCAAAATAAATAGGGGAGCGTAACGCCTCCTCTATTTTTATATGCGCGATTTAAGGAATATAAAATGAAAGAAGTAAGAATTGGACTTATTGGAACAGGCTACATCGGACGTTGCCATGCGATTGCTTATGCACAAGCACCAACAGTTTTCCCTTTAGATGCCAAATTAAAATTGGAATATTTAGCAGAAATCACCCCTGAACTCGCAGCACAAAAAGCACAAGAGTTCGGGTTTAGTCGTTCAACAGGAAATTGGCAAGATGTTGTAAAAGATCCAAATGTTGATGTAGTTGATATTTGCACCCCAAATTTCTTACATAAAGAAATTGCATTAGCAGCTATTGCCAATGGTAAACACGTTTATTCAGAAAAACCATTAGCTTTGACCGCCGCTGATGCGAAAATCATGTATGAAGCAGCTGAGAAAGCAGGCGTTAAAACATTAGTTGGTTTTAATTATATTAAAAATCCAACCACTCAGCTTGCACGAGAAATTATTGAACGCGGTGAAATAGGCGATGTGATTCATTTTTATGGTACACACAACGAAGATTATTTAGCGAGCGAAAATACACCGCTTGATTGGCATTGCGTGAAAGAAAAAGCAGGATTGGGCGCTCTAGGTGATTTATCAGCACATATCGTGCAAATGTCGCAATATTTAGTGGGTCAAGATATTGAGCAAGTTATCGGCGACATGGAAACTGTTATTAAAACGCGACCAAACCCACAAAATTTATCAGAACGCTTGCCTGTAGAAAATGAAGATCAAGCCACCGCACTTGTACGCTTTGCTAATGGTGTAATGGGTACAATTGAAACTTCTCGTATCGCTTGCGGACGTAAAATGGGACTAAGCTATGTCATTACAGGTACAAAAGGAACCATTAGTTATACCCAAGAACGTATGGCTGAGCTAAAACTTTATATACATAGTGATGACCCTGCTAGACAAGGTTTTAAAACCATATTAACAGGTCCGCTCCATCCAGATTATAAAAACTTCTGTGTAAGTGCTGGTCATGGTATTGGTTTTAATGATCAAAAAACAGTAGAAATCAGAGATTTAGTCAATGGTATTGCTAACAATCAAGAAATGTATCCTGATTTTCTGGAAGGTTTCAAAGTATCAAGAATATTAGATGCAATTGCACTATCTTGTGAACAAAAACGTTGGGTAAATGTGAAAGAAATTGCCTAATATTTCATAGTTCCAAAAAGCGTTAACTTGCTAGTTAACGCTTTTTTATTGCTCTCACAATTTAATGCCAAAAACTTGCTTTAAAAATGAGATCTATTTCACAAATTCACAACATATGCATTGTAGCTTTGCTTATGAAATGCTATACATAGCAAACAGATCATTTATTTCATTAAAAAGAAAAAATGAAATAAGTGTTGCGATATTTATTCTTAATTGTAATTAAGGGGTATAATATGAAAAAAGCACTATTATCCACATTATGTGCTGGTCTGTTACTCTCTTCTCAACCGATATTTGCCAAAAATCTTGTTATTGGTGCACCAATGGCATCCTTCGCAGATAAATGGCAGACCTATCTACAAGATGCAATTCGCGATTTTGATAATTCCCATGAAGATGTTGAATTTAAATTAGCTGATGCGAATGGCGACTCTACCAATCTACTTAATGATGTTGAGGAATTTATTAGCCAAGGTGTTGATGCCTTATTAATTGTTCCGACAGATCCTAATATGATTAAGGTGATCAGTAAAAAAGCGAAAAAAGCCAACATTCCACTTATTGTCGTTAATAGAAAACCCAATGATGAAGATATGGAATTAGTTACAAGCTATGTCGGTTCAGATGAAATTGAAGGTGGACGTATTCAAGCTGATTTCATTGTGAATAAACTAGGTGATAAACCTGCTGAAGTTGCAATATTCCTTGGAACACTAGGACTAGAATCAACAACCAAACGCACTCAAGGCAACAAAGAAATTTTAGCCCAGCATCCAAATATTAAAGTGATTACAGAACAAGAAGGGAAATGGGAACGTCTCAAAGCGTTAGAAATTGCGGAGAATTTACTGGCTGCTCATCCTGGGCTAAATATTATTATCAGCAACAATGATGAAATGGCGATTGGTGCAATCCTAGCAAGTCGTAAATTAGATATCAAAGATGAAGATATTACGATTGTGGGACTAGATGCAACCGCTGATGCGCTCGAATATTTAGGTGAAGGTTTAGATGCCACTGTTTTCCAATCTGCTGAAGATCAAGGTAAAGCCGCGGCAGAACTCGCTTACCGAGCAGCAAAAGGCGAACAAATTCCTCATGTGAAATGGGTCGCTTTTGAATTAGTCACGCCAGATAAAAAAGAAGAATATCAATCAAAGTATAAGAAGTAATTCAAAAACTATTGAAAAAATAACCGCACTTAGTAATAAGTTAATTGTAACACGAGGGGTCATACATGAATAATGCAAATAACTCTCCTTACATTCTCGAAATGCGAAATGTATCCAAAACATTTCCTGGTGTAAAAGCACTTGATCAAATCAACCTCAAGGTGAAACCAGGTAGTGTGCACGCATTAATGGGAGAAAATGGCGCAGGTAAATCAACATTGATGAAAGTGCTATATGGTATTTATAAACCAGATGAAGGTGGCGAGCTCATTTTAGATGGCAAACCATTTAAACCTTCACGTCCAATCGATGCCATCAAAATGGGTTTAACCATGGTGCCACAAGAAATTTCACCAGCAGCAAATTTGACTATTGCTGACAATTTCTACTTAGGTCGAGAAATAACAAAAAGTAAATTCTTCCTCGATCAAAAAGCGATGGATGAGCAAGCTGATGAAATCTTAAAAGATCTTGGTGTACCAATGGATGTTACCGCCAAAATGTCCGATGTCTCTGTGGCGAAAGCACAACTTGTTGCCATTGCTACCGCGGTTTCGAATGATGCCAAAATCATTATTATGGATGAGCCCACAACAGCATTAACTGAAAACGAGGTTGAGCAGTTATATAAGATCATTGAGAAAATTAAAAAACGTGGTATTGCAATTATTTTTATCTCACACAAACTCGATGAAGTCTTCACTGTATCAGATGAAATTACTGTTATTCGTGATGGGCAATACGTAGATACCAAACCAACCAAAGAAGTAACAAAAGAACAGCTTATTTCTATGATGGTAGGTCGCGATATGTCAGAAATGTTCCAAAGAGAACGTTTTGAACTATCTGATGAAATTGTGCTAGAAATTAAAGATTTTTGCCGCGAAGGAAAATACGAAAATATTAATTTTGCTGTACGTAAAGGTGAAATATTTGGTATTGCAGGTCTTGTGGGAGCGGGACGTTCTGAAATTGTAGAAGGCTTATTTGGCTATAAACCAGCAGAATCAGGTGAAATTTATATTCATGGACAAAAAGCGGATATTAAAACACCGTTAGATGCTATGAAATATAAAATCGGCTTTGTAACGGAAGATCGTAAGTTAACAGGATTATTCTTAAACTTAAGCATTACTGACAATATGATTATGCCGGAAATGTCACCATATTTAGAGAATTTCTTAGTGTCTGTAACAAGAGCACAAAAAACCGCTTATGAACAAAAAGATAAACTCAAAATCAAAGCGCCTAATGTTGAAGTGATTACAAACAATCTTTCAGGGGGAAATCAACAAAAAGTATTATTGGCACGCTGGTTATTGCTAGAGCCAGATATTTTAATCTTAGATGAGCCAACAAAAGGTATTGATGTGGGAGCAAAAGCTGAGCTTTATAAATTAATGGTTGAATTATCTAAACAAGGAAAAACAATCATTATGATTACATCAGATATGCTCGAACTCCTTTCTATGAGCGATAGAGTGATGGTCATGCATGAAGGAAGACAAGTGGGCATTATTCCACATACAGAACTCACGCAAGAACGCGTATTAGAAATGGCATCAGGCTAAAAATAATAATATTAATCATCAAATGTATTTACAAATTTTTATTTTAGGATAAATAAACGAGGTATTTCTTATGTCAAATCCAACGTTAAAACGTATTCTTAACTCCTACGGAATGGTATTAATTCTAGTGCTCCTATTTTTAGGTTTATCTGCCTCTATTGATGGATTTTTCTCTGCCCGAACAGTATGGAGTATCATTGAACAAGTATCTATGTTTGGTATTATTGCTATCGGTGTGACTTTCATCATTATCACAACAGGGATCGACCTGTCTTCAGGTTCTGTAGTAGCATTAACTGCAGTTGTTTCTGCTTCAATTGTAACTAGTGGTGATACCGTTTCTGCTGCTATCGCAGCATTTGGTGCCTCAATTATAATTGGTGCGATGTTAGGTGCCATCAATGGTGGTTTAACCGCAATTGGAAGTATTCCACCATTCATTGCAACATTAGGTATGATGATTATCGCACGTGGTGCTGCACAGCTTTATTCTGATGGTCGCCCAATTGATGCTTCATCAGAAAGCTTCACTTGGATCGCTGATGTGGATTTATTTGGCCTACCTGGTTTAGTAATTCTTTATATCCTTATTGTTATCGGTTCACACATTTTACTCAGCCGCTCTACATTTGGCCGTCATGTTTATGCAGTTGGTGGTAACTTAAATGCTGCTAAAATTTGTGGTATCAACACAACCAAAACACTTATTTGGGTGTATATTTTAGGTGGTGCGTTATCTGGTTTAGCAGGTGCATTATTAGCTGCTCGTACTTATGCAGGTAACCCATCTTATGGTCTATCATGGGAGCTTGATGCCATTGCCGCAGCAGTTATTGGTGGTGTTTCATTAAGTGGTGGTTTTGGTACTATCCCAATGTGCGTAATCGGTGCATTAATTATTGGTACAACAAACAAAGGGCTAAATATGTTAGGTGTTGACCCATATTGGCAACAAATTGTGAAAGGTGGAATTATTGTTGTCGCTGTATTATTAGATACCCTAAAACGCCGTAAAAAAGGATAATAAATAGATATAAAATAAAAAGGTTAAAGAATATTCTTTAACCTTTTTTATTGTAAGTCATGATGTTTTCAATCAATGAATAAAATGCTCGTAAATCGCCACCCGCAATTTTCTTAAAAGGTAGCAACAAATAATAGAAAAGGCTCAATTGATTAATCTTATTGATTGCATGATCCCAGATATCAGCTTCTCCATTGGCAGCGTAATAATGCAAGGTTGCCTGAATTTGCTCCTTAGCAATATCACCATCTCGGCAGATACCATAAAGAAATAAAATCGTATCTCGGATTTTATTCCAGCGTAGATTTTGAGATGAAGGTTTCACTTCAAAATCAATAAAACGTACCTGGCCATTTTTCCATAAAATGTCTTTCAGATAGGGGCGACCATGAATAATATTTTGCTCATGCAACTGAATCAATGCATTAGCACTATCAGTAAGAATCTGCTGTTTTTGTCCAAAATCCACCGCACTTTGCGATAGCCAATGAGAAACCGGAGGGCCACAATCCTCCATTACAACAAGATGTCTGCTCAATACATAAATATGAGGGATAGGAGCGTTTTGTTGCTGTAATTCAGTCAGGCGTTCGACTTCTTTCTCAAATGCTTTTACAGGAAAGGGTTTCACAAAATGCATCCGACCCTTGTTTTTCTCTGGTTGTTTTAACCAATAATATTTTCCTTCAAATTCAAAACGATATGTCCTTTTATCAGGATGTGTTAATTGCAATTCTTTCGCATATTGTTCTAAATTCATATTTATTTACTTTTTTCTTTCTCTAATCCAAGGGCAATTGCCAACGCTTGCACTAAGGTCATAGTTAAACATTGCGAACGGAAACCTTTTACTTGCGCTTCTTTAATCACAAAAGACACATCACTGAAGGTTAATAACGGACTAATTTGACTGTCAGTTATAGCAATCTGTTTGATGCCTTTCTGTGCAGTAATATTCATGATATCAAGAGTTTCTTTAGCATAAGGCGAAAAGCTAATTGCTACAACAACATCACCCGCTCTCACCTGATTTAATTGTTCATCAAACATTCCACCCAAGCCATTGATCACAAAAGAGCTACATTCAAGATGGTGCAAAGCATAATCGAGATAGCAAGCAATACTAAATGAACGTTTCAAACCAATAATGAAAATATTTCGTGCTTTATTTAAAATATCTACGGCTTGTTGCAAATCGGCATGATTAATTTGGAAAGGTAATTGATTTAATGCTAAGGCATTTGCTTGGGAAAAAACATTCAAAATATCCACCGCACTTTCTTCACCTTGCTCTTGATCGAGTAACTTGCGCGAAACCTGTAATCTTTCGGTATAACTCGGGGTATTTTCAAACAAGTTTTCACGAAATACCTGTTTCATTTCATTAAAGCCACTAAATCCGAACGCATTGGCAAATCGGATCAGTGTAGAAGGGGGAACATCCGCATGTTCAGCAATGGTTGCTACGGTGTCAAAAATAATACTATGCTCATTATCTAAAATATATTTAGCCACTTGCTTCAAACGCTTACTTAATGAATCATAACGTAAGCGAATGTCTTCTTTTAGGCTGGTCAGTTGGGAAGATTGAGACATAATTCCTCCTATAAACTCATTGTTGATTATTATACTCGCAAAATATTTCAGATAGAAATCTATTTTATTTTGCCTATTTTTTATTCTTATAGTAACAACAATTATTAAAAAACTTGATCTACTTAACAAAAATGAAATTTTATATTTGAACAATCAGCAAATGAAATATATATTTCATATCATAATACAAAAATGAAACATTATTTTGTATCTTTCTTACCCAATGATTAACCTAGATATGATAAGGAATAATTATGTTAGCATTTATCTCATTCATCGGGTTTACAGCTCTAGTTGCTGTAATAGCTTGGTGGTATACACGCAATGATGACTTAAGTAATTCTGAAGGGTATTACTTAGCTGGTCGCTCTCTTACTGCGGTGTTTATCGCAGGTTCAATGATGTTAACCAATTTATCAACGGAACATCTGGTTGGTTTAAATGGCTTAGCATATCGCTCCGGCTTTATCGTAATGGCTTGGGAAGTTATGGCGGCAATTACTATTGCGGCGTTTGCATTCTACTTCCTACCGAAATATCTCAAACTCGGTATTGCAACCATACCTGAATTCTTAGAAAAACGTTTTGATAAAGGGACATTATTAATTACGTCTCTATTATTCCTAGGCTGTTATGTTATTTCATTATTACCAATCGTTCTTTACACTGGTGCATTAGCGCTTGAAAGTCTGTTTAGAGTATCAGAAGTATTCGGTGTAGACAAAACCACTGCTTTATGGATTATGGTATGGGGCATCGGTATCTTAGGCGCAATTTACGCAATCTTTGGTGGTCTTAAAGCTGTTGCTGTTTCAGATACCATTAACGGTGTTGGTTTATTAGTAGGTGGTATTTTAGTGACCGTTCTAGGACTTAACTATATTGGTGAAGGTAATGTTTGGGAAGGTCTAAAAGAACTTTATCATTCTAATCCAGATCACTTTAATTCCATCGGTGCACCTGATTCAGTAGTACCGTTCTCCACCCTATTTACCGGACTTATTGTTTCAAATATGTTCTTCTGGTGTACAAACCAATCTATTATTCAACGTGCCCTTGGTGCGAAAAACTTAAAAGAAGGACAAAAAGGTGTTTTATTCTGTGCATTTTTAAAACTCTTAGGGCCTTTATTAATTATCCTACCAGGGATCATCGCATTCCATATTTTCCAAGGCAAATTAGATATTCCAGATCAAGCTTATCCAGATCTTGTACACTTAGTACTACCTGATGCTTTAGTTGGTTTCTTTGCTGCTGTCGTGGTAGGTGCCGTACTATCAACTTTCAACAGTGCGTTAAACTCTTCTGTAACCTTATTCTCTCGCAACGTATATAAAGTAAAAATTAATCCGAACGCGAGTGATATGAAACTAGTAAATGTAGGTAAAATTGTAGGTATTATTTTAGCAGTAGCGGCGATGATCGTTGCACCATTAGTTGCAAATGCGCCAGATGGTTTATTCTACTTAATCCAAGAATTACAAGGCGTATTTAACGCACCGATTTTAAGTGTGGTAGTCGTAGGCTTATTAACCAAACGCGTTCCAGCGCTTGCCGCAAAAGTGGGGCTAATTTTCGGTATGGCATCTTATATTCTTTGCCGCTTTATCTTGAAATTAGATATCCATTTCTTCCACTTAGTGGGTATCCTATTCGTTGCTAATGTGACCATTATGCTAGTGATTGGTTACTTAAAACCAATGGCAACACCATACAAAGAAGAATATACCAAACAAGTTGATATTGAGCCTTGGGCTTACGTGAAACCTGTGTCATTAATTATCACATTATTATCACTTACTATGTATATCTTCATGGCACATAATGTACCGAGCGCAGTATGGATTGGTTACTATTGCTTTGCAGCAGGTACCGTCTTATATTTCCTCTATGTACTTGTGAATCAGCGTAATAAACAATTCAAATAGAATATAAAAAATCCACGAACATAAGTTCGTGGATTTTTTTATCCAAGTGCGGTCAAAATAAAGAACGTTTATATATTTCACCCAAGCTTTTCTTTTGAGAACCAAAGATACGCACAAGTTGCGCTAAAAATAATTCTCCCGTTGCAACCGCATCCACCAACGCATTATGCGTAATATATCCCGGCAAATGATATTTCTGTCTGATACTGGCTAATTGATAATGCTGAGCTTGTGGGTCTGCAAAAGAGCGCTCAATACGCAGAGTATCTAACCACAACATAGGCAATTGCGTAATGTTATAACGCACAGACAAATAGTGCAAAATAAAACGTTTTTCAATACTGGCACCATGTGCAATTAAAATCCTGCCTTGCATAAGGGAAAAAAGCTGTTGCATCGCCTCATCTAAAGACGAAGCATCTGTGAGCATTTGCGGCACAATATGATTGATAACCGCGGTGTCTTTTTTCACTATTTTTTGTTCCACAAACATATGCATGGAAGAGGCCAGCTGTATACTCAAATTATCTATTGGCACCGCAGCAACGCTCAGCACATTATCCATCAACGAATTCAATCCCGTCGTTTCAAAATCAATCACCAAAAACGAAAGTTGACTCAAATCTGCATCAGAAGAGGGATAAGCAAAAGACAGCGCTTTTGCTAAAGGCGCAGGATAATCAATACGCTGCAACATTTCTATGCGTTGTTTTTCTAATTTGACCAACGGATGAAATTGATTGAGAAAATACTTTAGCACCATTATCTCATAATCCCTTTCTGTGAAAACCGCATTTCCGCTGCTTCTTGGAATTTATAAATTAAGCGGAAAGCATCTTTCAAATGATTACGTTCCAATAAGGTTAATTTATCTGGTGCAATATAATTGCTCGCAGGTTGTTGCTCAGCCAAAGCAAGTGCCTGATATTTAAAGCGCAGATCACATACAAATTGATAAGCTTCTAAGGCATTATCTAGAGTTTCCTTATTCATAATCTCCAGCTGATAACAACGATTAAAGCGCTGCTCTGTGCTCAAGGTTTCCGATACACCAGCAGCGAAAGCATAAATCCGTCCTAAATCCACCAACAAATTAATCGCTCGTTTTTTCAAATTCAATTGATTTTTATGCTCACCATCTTTTGATAAAACAAAATTACGGAAAATACTGATCGGTGGCTTAACTCGTACTGAATTTGCAACCATAAACGCTAAGAAACGTTTATTACTTTGTGTTAAAGTGGCAATATGCTGTTGTAACTTTTCCGCGAAAACGGGATCACCATGGATAGTACGAATATCCATAAACACAGAGGCATTCAACAAGCCTTGCTGCTCTGGATTTAAAATCCATTCATCGAAATAAGCTTTCCATTGTTGTAAGGATTGACACCAAAGCGGGTTATTTGCCATATAGTCGCCAGAACACAGTTCATAACCACATTGAGCCAAACCATTCACCACAAATTGAGCTAACTGAAGGAAATAGTCTTTTTCCGTATCACTTAATTCACGCTCAGTAATAATGCTACTGTCCTGATCGGAAAATAAGTGCATTTCATACCGCGCTTGTGAACCCAGCACATTCCAACTATAAGCACAAGGCGCCGGACCAAAGGTTTCCTCAGCCAAGGATAATAGCTTTTGACTAAAGGCATCAGCAATTAAGGTCATCACTTTCATCACATTATTGTAAGCCGCACCGCTTTGCACAAGGGACTGGAAAATATCCTGACGTTGTTGTGATAACAACAATAACTGCGCAATGTTCTCTGCCTGAAATATCTGATTGACAATAAAAATAGATTGCAAACTCGTGTATTTAAGTAAATCAATCGCTGTTAAAATACTATGCACTTTACCATTTAATAAAACCGGTAAACTTCGTACATTATTTGCCATCATGATTGACACAGCGTTTAAAACTAAATCTGAGCTTTGTATTGTCGGTGGATTTTCGATCATAATTTCAGTAATAGGTAAGGAAATATCCATGCCCTGTGCGATCGCTTTTTTAGTCATATCACGATCATTCACAATACCAATAAGATTATTCCCTTGCATAACTAACGCCGATGAACGTCTCTCTTTAGACATAGCTTGTGCCGTTGCCTGAATGGAGGTATGGGATTCCACTCGAACCACCTTAGCATTGGCTACTTCAGCTACCGTCTTCATCAAAACATTGTTCTGCCCCTGAGATAAATGATGTTTAGTGACATGAGATAAACGCTTGCTTACATTATTCGAAAAATAATCCACAAACTCAGGGTACTGTTTTAGGATGGCATCTAAATTAGGGTAGGCGATTTGATAAATTAAGGTATTTTCTAAAGCAAACGCAGAATAACGATCATCTCGATTAAAAATACTAAAACCAAAAATGGCTCCTTCTTCCAATTTTGCCCGTAAATCACCTTTCTCATCAATTTGATCCACCTCACCAATACGAATAATGTAAAGATGAGGATTTTGCTCCGTATGAGAAACAATGAGCTCGCCTTTTGGAATATAGCGAATTTCAATTTGGCTAGCGATCTGCGCAATGGCTTCGGGGGGTAAATAATTTAAAGGAGGGACCTGAGCTATAAATAATTCAATATTTGGAATTAAAGACGTATCAATCATTATATTGCCTGCGTTCAGAAAGATGATATGCAAACCTATTATGAAGGATAATCAATTTTTTCGCTAGTTTTCCGATGGTAAACTTGCCTGATAAACAAGGCTGACTTATCATAACGCCTCGAAACCCATAATATTCTCAATACTTAGGAGAAACCATATGCAACCTTATTTTATTGCCCCTTCTATTCTTTCTGCAGATTTTGCTCGTTTGGGTGAAGATGTGGAGAAAGTCCTCAAGTGCGGTGCAGATTTAATTCATTTTGATGTCATGGACAATCACTTCGTCCCTAATCTCAGTTTTGGCGCACCGATTTGTAAAGCCCTACGTGATTACGGTATTACCGCACCTATTGATGTGCATCTAATGGCAAGTCCGGTGGATCGCCTGGTGACTGATTTCGCAAAAGCGGGGGCAAGTTATATTACTTTCCATCCGGAAGCCAGCACCCATATTGATCGCACGTTGCAACTTATTCGTGACAACGGATGTAAAGCAGGCTTAGTTTTCAATCCAGCCACACCATTACATTATTTGGATTATGTGATGGATAAATTAGATATAATTTTATTAATGTCCGTTAATCCAGGCTTTGGTGGACAAGCGTTTATTCCATCTACATTAGACAAATTGCGCCAAGTACGCCAACGCATTGATGCAAGCGGTTTGAATATTCGCTTAGAAGTAGATGGAGGCGTGAAAGTCAATAATATCGCAGAAATTGCCAAAGCAGGCGCAGATACTTTTGTTGCTGGTTCTGCTATTTTTGATCAGCCTGACTATCAACAGGTAATTGATGCAATGCGAGTAGAGTTAGCAAAAGCTTAATCTATCGCATAAAGTGCGGTCAAAACTTTCTTAATTTTAACCGCACTTTCGCTATTACATATTGGCCACAATATCTTCCGCAAATTCAGAAGTAGAACGCAAAGTTGCGCCTTCTAGCATTTCCGCGAAATCAAAGGTAACAGTTTTATTGGCAATGGTTTGTGATACAGCTTTAACTACCAAATCTGCGGCTTCCGTCCAGCCTAAATGACGCAACATCATCTCACCACTTAAAATTAATGAGCCTGGATTGCCCTTATTTTGCCCTGCAATTTTCGGTGCGGTGCCATGAGTTGCCTCAAAAATTGCGGCTTCAGCGCCAATATTTGCCCCTGGCGAAATACCAATACCGCCCACCTGTGCAGCTAAGGCATCGGAAATGTAATCACCATTTAAGTTTAACGTGGCAATCACATCATAATCCGTTGGATGAAGGAGGATTTCTTGTAAGAAAGCATCGGCAATGCTGTCTTTAATGATAATTTCTCTGCCTGTTTTTGGATTTTTCAAGCTCATCCATGGGCCACCATCAAGCAATTGGGCACCAAATTCTTGTGCTACTTGATAACCCCAATCTTTGAAAGCCCCTTCGGTAAATTTCATAATATTGCCTTTATGCACAAGCGTTAAAGAATCTCGGTCATTATCGATAGCATATTGCAATGCAGCACGCACTAAACGTTGCGTACCTTGTTTCGACACAGGTTTAATACCGATACCACAGTCTTCAGTGAAGCGGATTTTTTTCACACCCATTTCATTTTGTAAAAATGCAATGACTTTATTAGCTTCATCAGATCCTGCAACCCATTCCACTCCCGCATAAATATCTTCTGAATTTTCACGAAAAATCACCATGTCCACAAGTTCTGGGTGTTTTACCGGGCTTGGCGTACCTTCATAATAACGAATGGGACGTAAACAGTTGTATAGATCTAAACCTTGTCGCATTGCCACATTTAACGAGCGAATACCGCCACCAACTGGGGTCATCAATGGACCTTTAATGGCCACATGATAATCACGAATGAAAGTCATGGTTTCATCGGGCAGCCATGTATTTTCGCCATAAATTTCATTGGCTTTTCCACCTGCATAAATTTCCATCCATGCGATTTTACGTTTACCGGCATAGGATTTTTCTACCGCTGCATCAATAACACGTTGCATTGCAGGTGTCACATCAACACCTATACCATCGCCTTCAATAAAAGGAATAATCGGATGATCAGGCACATTGAGTGAACCATCCGAATTGAGCTGAATTTTCTCGCCTGCTGGAATGATAACCTTTGATTGCATATTTTTTCCTTATGTTGTGCTAATATGAGGACTTTAATTATTTAAACAACATATATGAACTCGAATTCTGTTGCAAGACATAAACCCTTTTTCAAACCAAAAAGTGCGGTGAAAAAACCGAATGTTTTGTCACGTCCACCAAAGAAAACGCCTGACCTTGATCAAACGAACATTGTGCTATTTAACAAGCCCTTTGATGTGCTTTGCCAATTTGTCGATGAAAATGGTCGTGCAACTTTAAAAGATTTCATTCCTATTCCTCATATTTACGCTGCAGGTCGTCTAGACCGCGATAGCGAAGGGTTGTTAATTCTTACTAACAATGGTGAAATCCAACATCGATTAGCAGAACCCAAGTTCAAATTAGAAAAAACCTATTGGGTGCAAGTGGAAGGCATTCCCACAGAAACGGCCTTAAATTCCTTACGTCAAGGCGTGGAATTAAAAGACGGTATGACCCGTCCGGCAAAAGTGCGGTTAATTTCTGAGCCAATTATTTGGCAACGCAATCCGCCAATTCGAGAACGAAAAACCATTCCGACCAGCTGGCTAGAAATTAAAATTACAGAGGGAAGAAACCGTCAAGTTCGACGCATGACAGCCCATATTGGCTTTCCAACGCTACGTTTAATTCGCTATGCTATTGGGCCATTCACTTTAGCTGGACTCGCAAATGGCGAATATCGCCAACTCAGTTCAGATGAAAAAACACAGCTTTACCGCCAACTCAATTTATAAAAGGAATAATTATGCATAGACCCTATATCACTATGGCTTGCGTAGTGCATTGCAAAGGCAAGTTTTTATTTGTTGAAGAAATCGAATATGACAAACGCACCTTAAATCAACCCGCAGGTCATTTAGAAGAAAATGAAACCATTATCGAAGGGGCTCAACGTGAGTTGTACGAGGAAACGGGTATTCGAGCAACTATGCAGAAATTGGTAAAAATCTATCAATGGCATGCTCCGCTTAGCCAAAAGGATTATTTACGTTTTGTCTTTGCGGTCGAATTAGAGGAGTTATTACCTATTACGCCTCATGATGCGGATATTACGCAAGGATTTTGGCTCACATTAGATGAATTTGAGCAATATATCCAGCAACCAGAACAATGTGCACGTAATCCGCTAGTCATCCAAGCAGTGAAAGATTATTTAGCGGGTGAAAGTTATCCTTTAGAAATGCTAACTTTGTTTGAGTAAATAAAAAACCAAGCACAATGGCTTGGTTTTTTTATCATTAACGTACTTGATTTAACGATACTTCAGGGTCTGGTTGACCAGTGATACGATTACGTAAATCACGACGGAAAATTTCAATGGTCCAGAACCAGAAAATGTGACCGACAATTTCAGAAACGTGTTCATATAAAGGCCATTCTGAAACTGGTGGTGTTAATCCCATTAATGGGAAAACCACATAATGCACAACGAAGCAAGCAATTAAACCTGCGCCGATACCTTGCCAGAATTTAATTTTCGGGAAGATTTCAGCCACAATACCATAAGCTACTGCGAATACGATTGAGAAAATGATGTGAGTAACACCAATCCAGTTAAATGGATAATCTGCAAAAGTAAATACTGCATCTGTTGGGTTAATACCAAACACATCACGTAAAAATACATGTGGTGGGTTTAAGAATGCACGTGAACATTGTTCTAGCGCCATATTCATGGTCATAGCACCTGAATTTAACGCATCTAACACAGGTTGAGGGCAAGCTGCTGTAAATAAATCAATTGGGCTACGCGGTGGGAACGGATGTTCTGCCCCCCATTTTACGAAAGAAGAAATAATACCGCCAAGAATACCGATAAATACAGCTAATCCGTAACGGCGACGTGATGGATCAGTTTGTTGGAAAATACCTGACATAATAATGCTCCAAAAATAAGAAAAAATGCACCGCACTTTTATGCGATGCGGATAGCCTCATACAAGGCGCGCTGATCTTAATACTCCGAATAAAATAGTCAAGTAAAATTACACAACGGGATAAATAATTTTAGAATCTTTCTAGTAAGGTTGGCAGCCAATCTTCCGCACATTGTTCTTGGTCATCTACGTTCAATACATCAATGCGTAAAGATTCACAAATTTGCACCGCACTTTGCTCTGTCAGCACTTGTTCAACAATATCTACCGCGCCACAAAATGTATCATAATCGGAATTTCCAAGCCCAATAACAGCAAAGCGGACATCATCTAAATGCTGTTGTTTTAATTCATCAATAAAAGGTTTCAAATTATCTGGCAATTCGCCTGCGCCATGTGTTGAAGTCACAATTAACCAGCATTTTTGTTGTGCCACATCCGAAAAAGTCGCATTGTTTTCGACTTGCACTTCAAAACCTTGCTTCTCTAACACCTCTGCAACATGATCTGCGACATATTCCGCACCACCAAGCGTACTGCCCGTAATAATTGCCAATTGTTTCATACTCATCCTTATTGATAAAAAGGCTTAGTAAACTAAGCCTTTATTTTTTATTAAATATCTAAATTCGCTCGTAATGCATTGCTTTCAATGAATTCACGTCTTGGCTCAACTTCATCACCCATTAATGTGGTAAAGAGTTGATCGGCTTCCACTGCATCTTTAATAGTCACTTTCAGCATATGGCGAGCCTCTGGATCCATAGTGGTTTCCCACAATTGTTCCGGATTCATTTCGCCCAACCCTTTATAACGCTGCACTGTTAAACCACGACGAGATTCTTTCACTAACCATTCAATCGCCTGTTCAAATGAGCTAATTTCTAATTTTCTCTCGCCACGAGTAACATAGGCGCCTTCTTCTAATAAGCCTTGCAATTGCTTACCTAATTTCACAATACGTGCATATTCGTTGCCTGTAGCAAAGTGATAATCAAGATGGTAATGACTATCCACACCATGAGTGCGTACGATTAATTGTACTTCATCAAGCTGGCGCTCTGGGTTTGTAACAATTTGGTAGGAGTAATGGTTACCACTCACATCATTATTGCTTAAGGTTTCTACCAATAAATTCGCCCAATTTTCCACCGCACTTTTATCCTTCATCAACTCAATCGTTAATTCAGGGAAATAAATTAACGCTTTCAGCAATGCTTCAGGATAACGGCGATGTAAACGCGCAATCATATTCGTCACATTATTGTATTCAGACACTAATTGCTCTAGCGGCAAGCCCACCATTGCTGGTGCATTTGGATTAACGTAAAGAGACGCATCTTCCAATGCAATAGCTAATTCATATTGCTGCATTGCTGCTTCATCTTTAATATATTGTTCTTGCTTACCTTTTTTCACTTTATAAAGCGGCGGTTGCGCAATATACATGTAACCACGCTCAATAATTTCAGGCATTTGACGATAGAAGAAGGTCAATAATAGCGTACGAATGTGTGAACCATCCACATCCGCATCGGTCATGATAATGACTTTGTGATAACGCATTTTATCTGGATTATATTCATCACGCCCGATACCACAGCCTAATGCTGTAATTAAAGTGCCCACTTCTTGCGAAGAAAGCATTTTGTCAAAACGCGCTTTCTCAACGTTTAAGATTTTCCCTTTTAATGGCAGAATAGCTTGGTTCTTACGATTACGACCTTGTTTAGCAGAACCGCCCGCAGAATCACCCTCCACTAAGTAGAGCTCAGAAAGCGCAGGATCTCGCTCTTGGCAATCCGCTAATTTACCCGGCAATCCAGCAATATCCAATGCGCCTTTACGACGAGTCATTTCTCTTGCTTTACGGGCTGCTTCACGCGCACGCGCGGCATCAACAATTTTGGTCGCAATAATTTTGGCGTCATTCGGGTTTTCTTCTAAATATTCTTGTAGACGCTCGTTCATTGCTGATTCAACAGCGCCTTTGACTTCTGAAGAAACCAATTTATCTTTAGTTTGCGATGAGAATTTAGGATCTGGTACTTTTACTGAAATAATCGCCACTAAACCTTCACGCGCATCATCACCCGAAGTTTCCACTTTATCTTTATCGCTTTTACCTTTCTTATTTAAACCCGCTTTATCCATATAATTATTTAAGGTGCGAGTTAAAGCACCGCGGAAACCGGCTAAATGGGTACCGCCATCACGTTGCGGAATATTATTAGTAAAGCAGTAGATATTTTCGTTATAGCTATCATTCCATTGCAATGAGACTTCCACACCAATCCCGTCTTTTTCAACTGAAAAATAGAACGGTTTCGGATGAATTGGGGTTTTATTATGATTTAAATATTCAACGAATGCTTGAATACCGCCTTCGTAATGGAAATGATCATTGGTGCCATCACGTTCATCAAATAATTTAATGGATACACCAGAGTTCAAGAAAGAAAGTTCTCTTAAACGCTTTTTAAGAATGTCATATTCGAAAATCGTATTACTGAAAATAGTTGGGCTAGGCCAGAAACGTACAGTGGTTCCCGTTTTACTGGTATCGCCAATAATCGCCAATGGCGCTTCAGGCTCACCTAAACGATAAATTTGCTCATGCACATGACCTTGACGGCGGATAGTGAGCTGCAATTTATCAGAGAGGGCATTTACTACAGAAACCCCAACACCATGCAAACCACCAGATACTTTATAAGAATTATCATCAAACTTACCGCCAGCATGCAACACTGTCATAATCACTTCCGCAGCAGACACGCCTTCTTCTGGGTGAATATCTACAGGAATACCACGACCATCGTCTTGTACAGAAACAGAATTGTCTTCATGAATAGTAACGATAATATCTTTACAATGACCTGCTAATGCTTCATCAATTGCATTATCCACTACTTCAAAGACCATATGATGCAAGCCCGTACCATCATCGGTATCCCCAATATACATACCTGGACGTTTACGTACGGCATCTAAACCTTTTAAGACTTTAATACTACTTGCACCATATTCTGCTGGGGTATTTTGTGACATAAAAATTCTCAATTATTCGATAAAATCATGGGCAGTATTATAGCAGATTTACGCTCAAATAGCACGTTATAAGGCGAGGAAAGGGTAGAAAAGTGCGGTGAAAAAATGGAGAGTTTAGACAGACAAAAGACGAGAATATCGTTATATCTTGTAGCTAATTAATAACATTAGCATGGGAAATAATCTGCACTATAAAGTGCAGATCAATTTCATTGAATAAATCTATTCTAACAACTTGTTAAAATTCTTTTTTAGCCCATTTAAAAATAGTTTTAAATAACAAAATACCTATTCCTATATTCGCTATAATAAAAGCCACCAATCCAACTATTTGTAATTCAGGTATTTGATAGAAATAAGTTGCTCCATTTGCCATTGAGCCTAGTCCAAATGAGAATGCCCATAAACCAAAATTAAAGCCTTTTTCAGCTATCCAATTTAATAATCTAAGTAAGAAAACAAATTGTAAAAAACCATATCCCCAAAGCATTTTCACAACCAGATCCACTTGTCCCCCATTCACTGCTAAATAAGCCACAGAACCGACAAAAGCAGGCGCAAGAATAATACCAAAGGAAGGACGCAGAGAGACCAGGGTTTCATTAAGTCGTAAACGCTGCAATAAAATTGGTTCAAACATAAACCAAGCGAGAAAACCTGCGCCTAGAAAGAAAGTGGCAAATTCTTTATGTCCAAGTAAAGCTAAAGATGTAGCAGCGGTAAAATTAGTAGCAACAGTCGGTAAATAAAAGGGAGGTAAGGCTGCAGTTTCTATAAAAATATTGCCTCGCCATAAAACACTAATTCGAATAAATGCATAAAAGATTTGCCCTAATGCACCAAGCCAAATAAGTATTTCCGCCAATATCGGCAACAATGGTAGTAATATCATTCCAACTAACATCGTTGTAATCGGAATTAAAGCGAAGAAAGAGAAACGAATTGGGCAATTATATTCTTCTTTGATACTACCTGCTTTTGTGATACAACGAAAAATGAATAGCACAATAAATAATAACCAAAGAACAACTGAAATACAGCTTAAAATAAGACTAGTTTGTGGAGCATAATTCGTAATAGAGGATGCGTGCCGCCAAGCAAGCGATAATGCGCTCAATCCCAGCGTGATCGCGAAATAGCCAGTAGGCAGTACAAAATTCATGATAGCCTCCTAAAATATAAAATCTCCAATCTTTCGATTGGAGATTTTTTAGTTTTTATATCAAATTATTATTTGATGATTTTCGCTACAACGCCAGCACCTACTGTACGGCCACCTTCACGAATCGCAAAACGTAAACCTTCGTCCATCGCGATTGGGTGAATTAAGCTCACAGTCATTTTGATGTTGTCGCCTGGCATTACCATCTCTACGCCTTCTGGTAATTCAATCGTACCAGTTACGTCTGTTGTACGGAAGTAGAACTGTGGACGGTAACCTTTGAAGAATGGAGTATGACGACCACCTTCTTCTTTTGATAATACGTAAACTTCTGATTCGAAGTCTGTGTGTGGAGTGATTGAACCTGGTTTCGCTAATACTTGACCACGTTCGATTTCTTCACGTTTAGTACCACGTAATAATGCACCAATGTTTTCACCCGCACGACCTTCGTCTAATAATTTACGGAACATTTCAACACCAGTTACTGTAGTTTTGGTTGTGTCTTTGATACCAACGATTTCTACTTCATCACCTGTACGGATGATACCGCGCTCTACACGACCTGTTACTACTGTACCACGACCTGAGATTGAGAATACGTCTTCGATTGGTAATAAGAATGGTTTATCAATCGCACGCTCTGGCTCTGGGATATAAGAGTCTAAGTGACCCGCTAATTCAATGATTTTTTCTTCCCACTCTGCTACGCCGTTTAATGCTTGTAACGCTGAACCACGTACGATTGGTGTATCATCACCTGGGAAGTCATATTGAGATAGAAGTTCACGCACTTCCATTTCTACTAATTCTAATAACTCTTCGTCATCTACCATGTCGCATTTGTTTAAGAATACGATGATGTAAGGTACACCTACTTGGCGACCTAATAAGATGTGCTCACGAGTTTGTGGCATTGGACCATCTGTTGCTGCTACTACTAAGATTGCACCATCCATTTGTGCCGCACCAGTAATCATGTTTTTAACATAGTCCGCGTGTCCTGGACAGTCTACGTGGGCGTAGTGGCGAGTTGGGGTATCATATTCAACGTGTGATGTATTGATGGTAATACCACGCGCTTTTTCTTCTGGCGCGTTATCAATTTGGTCGAATGCTCGTGCTGCACCACCGTAGTTTTTCGCTAATACTGTGGTAATCGCTGCTGTTAAAGTTGTTTTACCGTGGTCTACGTGGCCGATTGTACCCACGTTTACGTGCGGTTTTGTACGTTCAAATTTTTCTTTAGACATTGCTAAGTTTCCTATATTGAAAGTTTCCGTAGTGCAAAATACACTACGGAGTTAAGTAATTAAACTATTTTCTACGTGCTTCTACGATAGCATCAGCAACGTTCTTCGGTGCTTCAGCATATTTCAATGGTTCCATTGAGTATGAAGCACGACCTTGAGTTTGTGAACGAAGGTCAGTCGCATAACCAAACATCTCAGAAAGTGGTACTTCTGCATTGATTTTCACAACAAACTCATTCGCTTCTTGACCATTCACCATAGCACGACGACGACTTAAGTCACCAATTACATCACCCACATAATCAGGTGGTGTTTCTACTTCAACTTTCATGATTGGTTCAAGTAGAACTGGGTTTGCTTTCGCGAACGCCGCTTTAAACGCTAATGATGCAGCAAGTTTAAACGCTAATTCAGATGAGTCAACATCATGGTATGAACCGAAGTGTAAACGCACACCTAAATCTACTACTGGGTAACCTGCTAATGGACCAGATTTAAGTTGTTCTTGAATACCTTTATCAACTGCTGGGATGTATTCACCAGGGATTACACCACCTTTGATCTCGTTCACGAACTCGTAACCTGGACCCTCTGGATCTAATGGGTATAAGTCGATAACAACGTGACCATATTGACCGCGACCACCAGATTGTTTTGCGTGTTTACCTTCAACATCATTAACTCGAGTACGGATAGTCTCACGATAAGATACTTGTGGTTTACCGATGTTCGCTTCTACTTTAAATTCACGACGCATACGGTCAACGATAATATCTAAGTGTAACTCACCCATACCAGAAATGATGGTTTCACCAGATTCTTCATCAGTGTGAACGCGGAATGAAGGGTCCTCTTGTGCTAAACGACCTAATGCAAGACCCATTTTTTCTTGGTCTGCTTTCGTTTTTGGCTCAACAGCAACAGAGATTACTGGCTCTGGGAATTCCATACGCTCAAGAATGATTGGCGCATCGATAGCACATAATGTATCACCTGTACCCACATCTTTTAAGCCGATTGCCGCTGCGATATCACCCGCACGAACTTCTTTGATCTCTTCACGTTTGTTAGCGTGCATCTGTACGATACGACCAAAACGTTCACGTTTATCTTTTACTGAGTTTAATACTGTTACACCTGACTCGACCACACCAGAATAAACGCGGAAGAAGGTTAAGTTACCAACAAATGGGTCAGTTGCAATTTTGAATGCTAATGCAGAGAACGGCTCATCATCAGTTGCATGACGCTCACCTTCAGTCTCATCTGGATTGATACCTTTAATTGCAGGGATATCTGTTGGAGCTGGTAAGTAGTCAATTACTGCGTCAAGCATTGCTTGAACACCTTTGTTTTTGAACGCAGAACCACAGGTTACTAAGATAATCTCAGTTGCTAATGCACGTTGACGTAAACCTGCTTTGATTTCTTCTTCAGTTAACTCTTCACCACCTAGGTATTTTTCCATTAACTCTTCTGAAGATTCAGCTGCAGCTTCAACTAAGTTTTGACGCCATTCTTCACAAGCTTCAACCATATCAGCAGGAATATCGTCATAAGTGAAAGTCATACCTTGGTCAGCTTCGTTCCAGTTGATAGCTTTCATTTTAAGTAAGTCAACAACACCTTTGAAGTTGTCTTCTGCCCCAACAGGAAGTTGTAAAGGAACTGCATTACCACCTAAACGAGTTTTGATTTGCTCAACAACACGTAAGAAGTTAGCACCAGTACGGTCCATTTTGTTTACGAATGCAATACGTGGTACTTTATATTTATTTGCTTGACGCCATACAGTTTCAGATTGTGGTTGAACACCACCAACTGCACAGTAAACCATTACCGCACCATCAAGAACACGCATTGAACGCTCAACTTCGATTGTGAAGTCAACGTGTCCTGGAGTATCGATAACGTTAATACGGTGTTGTGGATATTGTTGTGACATACCAGACCAGAACGCTGTCGTTGCAGCAGAGGTGATTGTGATACCACGCTCTTGTTCTTGTTCCATCCAGTCCATCGTCGCTGCACCATCGTGTACTTCACCGATTTTGTGACTTACACCTGTGTAGAAAAGGATACGCTCTGAGGTAGTTGTTTTACCTGCGTCGATGTGAGCACTAATACCGATATTACGATAGCGCTCAATAGGAGTTACACGAGCCATTATTATTACCTTGTTTTGAATTTAATATTGAAATTCTTTATATGGGTAAGGCTCCACCACAAAATCTGAGATGAAGCCTCGAATATAATTGTTAACCGATTACCAACGGTAGTGAGCAAACGCTTTGTTTGCTTCTGCCATACGGTGAACATCTTCACGTTTTTTCACTGCTGCGCCTTTGTTATCAGCTGCATCAGATAATTCGTTAGCTAAACGTAAAGCCATTGATTTATCACCACGTTTACGTGCTGCTTCAACGATCCAACGCATACCTAATGCGTTACGACGAGTTGGTCGCACTTCAACAGGTACTTGGTAAGTAGAACCACCAACACGACGAGATTTAACCTCAACAGTTGGACGTACGTTTTCTAATGCAACTTCAAATGCTTCTAATGCTTCTTTACCAGTGCGTTGCGCTAAAGTTTCTAATGCATTATATACGATTGATTCTGCGATAGATTTTTTACCATCTACCATTAAAACATTAATAAATTTCGCAAGTAATTCTGATCCGAACTTTGGATCTGGAAGAATCTTACGAGGTTCAATACTACGACGACGTGGCATTGCTATTTCTCCGTTTTTTATAATTCAGGATATCCAAAACTCATCTTTTGCGATTTATTATCGCCGTTGACTGGAGTTTATGGTTTAAATATTTAATTTAGACGTTTGGCCTTACTTAACGGAGCTCCATTAAGCTTTAGGACGTTTAACGCCGTATTTTGAACGTGCTTGTTTACGATCTTTTACGCCTGCGCAATCTAATGCACCACGTACGGTGTGATAACGCACACCCGGTAAATCTTTAACACGACCACCACGGATAAGCACAACACTGTGCTCTTGAAGGTTATGACCTTCGCCGCCAATATAAGAAGTTACTTCGTAACCATTTGTTAAACGAATACGGCATACTTTACGTAATGCAGAGTTCGGTTTTTTAGGTGTAGTAGTGTATACGCGAGTACACACGCCACGTTTCTGCGGGCAAGCCTCTAATGCAGGAACGTTACTTTTTACAACCTTGCTCACACGCGGTTTGCGTACTAGTTGGTTGATAGTTGCCATTAATAAGCTCCAGTTTTCATTAAAAATTCTAAACGAATATGTTTGTTAAAATCTATTCCATAAAGAAATAGACGCTAAATTCTAATCGCGAAAAGGATCGCTGTCAACAATTAAGCAGCTTTTACCGCGAAATTCCTCAGTTAACTCTCAAAAGTGCGGTGGAAAATTCGGTTATTTTCAAGAATGGAAAGAATGAGGCGTTAGGATCAAAATAAGATCGCATTGCGATTTAAGTGTGAAAATAAATCGGGCGAACATCAGTTCGCCCATTGAGATTATTTTACTTTTTCAATCTGATGAACTTCAACCTCGATTTATTAGCCGATTTGTCTACTTCACCGTAAAATTTCACTTCATCATTTGGCGTGATTTGCTCACCTTTCCACAGTTCCTTGTCGATTTCCACTGCTATTTCGCCACTTGCATCGCGAAATAAGAAATCCTCTTTTCCAATTTGTTTAACAATCTTGCCTTGTAATACCACAAGTTGATCATCGTCCAATGTTTTCGCTTGTGCCACTGTGCTGACAGGCTGGTTATTATTTACAAAACAACCATTATCATGTTTATGTGCAAAAGATGATGCGCTAAGTGCAGCAAATCCAAGAGCAATAATAAAAATGTGCTTCCTGAGTTAAAAATAACTTAAAATAAATTGAATATCAAAGCCACGAACTGAGTTTCAATATGTGGCATTAAAAAAAGAAATGTCAAAAACGCAAAATTTACAAATTTCCTTTTAAGTAAAATAACTAGGATTCTGGCCAAGCATTTGGCTCTGTCCAAGGTCTTCTACCACCATAACGCTCTATATGTAGTTCATTAATTTTTTGAATTATCGTAATTTGGGCACGAGTAGCCTGTTCGTCAGTTAACCCAGCATCTTTAAACTCTTTAAAGGACATATATCGTTCTAAATCTACGGTATAGTTTACCGAATATTTGCGCGTTGGCACGACTGTCCACTTAAGTTGAGAAATCTTTTGAAAAACATTTCTATCATTATATTTGCCAGAAAACCAGATCGGCGCTATTGTAATAGCAGATTGTCGAGTAAACCCATAACAGTTAGTGTCTATATGATAGGTTCCTTTTAACTGAGGGGCTAACCAAAATTGATAACCATCAATTTCTAACTTAAATGAAAATTTTTCTTTTGTTTTTGATTCCCAAATACCCAGCGATTCAATATCATCATGACAGATAAAATTACCTGCGATGTCATACAGATTACGTAAGCTATACACGAAATCAGCTGTTGGACAAATCGCAAAGGATTCAACAATGCTTTGAACATGATTAGGTTCATACCAATTATCATCATCTAAATAGCAAACAATATCTTCTTTGACTAAATAGGGCGCAATGGCATTGATGCTACTATTTACCCAGCTATTTACCCCTGTGTTCATTGGCAAATAGGTCACAATAAGATTATCATATTGCTCAATTACCGCTTTAGCTTTATCAGCAAATTGTTCACCATCAACAAAAATATAGTGCTTACAAGGATAAGTTTGTTTTTTGACACTTTCGATCGCCCGCGCAAGTTCTAGGCGACCAATGGTTGATGTGATAATCGCAACGCTCGGTTGAGTTGTCATAAATATTTACCTATAAATAATGTTTAAATCATATATATATTTTAGGGATGTAACGAATATGCATTACATCCCTAAATGACCGACTTCAGAAAAATCCGAGAATTTCCACCGCACTTTAACGATCAAATTATCGCTTAGACGGTTCTTGTACCTAATTGGAAGATCACCACTTCTGCTTGGCAGCTGAATGTGAAACTTGCATCTAATAAAAAGCCACCATCAACCGCTTTGATTTCATGTTGAATCTGGCAAGGATCCGTTTCCGTATCACGTGCTTTTTGCACTAATTTTGCTAATGCTTGCTCAGCCTCTTGCTGAGTTGGATATTGTTTAGAAAACTTCACTTCAAGTTCACTATTATCTATTACTGAACCAATATCAAAGGTGTTACAGCCTACACATTCAATGGGTTTGTCATTGTTCATACAATCTTCCTATCTTATTAATTCAACGTTTTATTAATTTAATACTAAATGATGACATAATCAATCTTTACTTTTATACAAGCGGTTATTGTATAAATAGCTGCCTAACAGGGCATGGGCTAGGGCTTCTTTTTTCATTTCCTCTGGTAAGGATTTAGCCATAAACTTCCCTTCTTTTTTGTCGTATTCATAACTCTGAGGCTGTTTATTAGGCTGTAAAATGATCACATCATTGCCTTTCATCATCGCTTGCGTTTGATCGTACTGCATAAAAGCACGATTAGGATCGGCTGACTGTGTCAAATCATAACCAATCATTGGATATTGCCCACTCACACCCGCTAAAGACAACAAGGTTGTTGGCATATCAATTTGGCTGACTAAACGATGATCGCGTTTTGCTTCAATGCCTTCTCCCAAAATTAACGCTGGAATATGGAAATGATTAATTGGTACCAACTCCGCGCCAGCAACACGAGAGTCGTGATCTGCGATAACGAGGAAAATGGTGTCTTTCCAATAGTTTGATTGTTTCGCTAATCGGAAAAAATAACCGAGCGCATAATCTGCATATTTCGCCGCATTGTAACGAGTTTGTTTTTCCTGATCATAAAGCTCAATTTTGCCATCTGGAAATTCAAAAGGATCATGGTTGCTTGAAGTAAAAACTAAACTAAAGAAGGGTGCATCGCCTTGAGAAAGTGCGGTGAAAGTTTCATGCGCTTTATCAAACAAATCTTCATCACTCATGCCCCAAGTTGCAGTAAATTTCGGGTTCTGATAGTCTTTTTCATCGATAATTGTTTGGAAACCATTACCATAAAAATAGCTTGCCATATTATCAAAATGTTTCTCACCACCATAAATAAAGGACGTTTTATAGCCTTGTTGGCTTAATAACTCAGCGATAGTGAAAAAGCCATTTTGACTTTTGGTTAGTTTTACTGTGGAACGCGCTGGTGTTGGTGTAAAGCCTGCAGTTACCGCTTCAATACCACGCACTGAACGGGTACCCGTCGCATAGAGATTTTCAAATAACCAACCTTGTTGTGCTAATTTATCAAACTCAGGGCTCAGCGGTTTGCCACCTAAGGTGCCAATAAACTGTGCGCCTTGACTTTCCATCAACAAAATAACAATATTTTTGGGTTTACCTTGATAGGAGGCTTTATTGTAAGTTAAGGTGGGCAAGGTTGCTGAAATATAATCTGCGTCAGGACGACCACGAGATTGTTTAACAATGTGCAACATTTCCTCTACTGGCATTTTGCCATATTGTTCAGACGATTTATCTTCATCCTTTAATTGCTGAACAGCATATAAAACAGAATAACCTGAATTTAGCACCAAGGAATTCACTAAAGGATCGCCTGAAAATGCCACCATAGCAGGATTAATACCACGATGGCTTAATGTGGAACGCGCACCAACAAAAGCAACAGCAACGATAACAATAGCTAGAACTGGACGTGTTTTCCAGCTGATAGTGCGCAGATTTTTGACAGCCCAACCAGCCAATTTCCAATATAAAATCGCTGCAATAATCGTCAGCACAAGACTGGATACCACTGCCGTCAAATGCCCATTTGCTAACATCGTAAAGACTTCTTTTGGATACAATAAGTATTCAATAAACAAGCGATTCGGACGGAAATCATAGGTTTCAATAAATGCTGGCGTTGCTAGTTCCATAAAAAGAATAAAAACGCTCGCGAACGTCAACCAAACACGCAAAATGGACTGCCAAATTCGCCCCAAGCCATTGTTGTGCCATAGCAATACCGTCAATAAGGCTGGCAAGCCAAAGAGATAGCACATGGATACAATGTCAATGCGGAAACCTTGCAAAAATAGCAAGAACCAACCATCGACAGCATTAATACGTTCAGCTTGCCAAAGGGATAAACCAAGGCGAGAAAGGGTAAGAACAATAAGATTTATGCCAATAAAGCAAAAAATCGGAAATAAAAGGGGACGTGTTTGTGTTTTCATTCTTCTTGCCACAACAAATATTATTATGTTTATGTCAATAAGAACTCAAGGAGGAGTTAAAGTTCATTTTGTCCATAAAAAGTGCGGTGGAATTTCATCAAGTTTTGTTATTTTCTCTCAATGGCCTGCAGTTTTGTTTTTACAGCAAGTTCCTCCACTAAAGCGAGATCAGCAATACCCACATTACTTTGTGATAGCGCTAGCGTTGAAACTGCGGTAGAAAATGCCAGACTTTTTTGCAGTGAAAAACCATTTAGCTCTCCATAAATTAATCCTGCCACCATGGAATCTCCCGCACCCACTGTACTGATGATATGTTCACAAGGCAATGCTTCGGCATGAATGATTTCTTGCTCACTAATATATAATGCCCCTTGGCTACCCATTGACACCACCACATTCGCTATGCCTTGTTTTTGCAATTCAGTGCCAGCAACAATAATGTCTTCAAGAGAATTCAAAGGCTTGCCATACCATGTTTCAAGTTCTTTGTGATTTGGTTTGACTAACCAGGGTTTCGCTTTTATGCCTTCCATAAAAGCGGCATTAGAACTATCTAATACCACCTTAACACCCAATGCGGTTAATTCAGTAAGCCAATCAGCAAATTGTGTCGGCGATACGCCCTGAGGCAAGCTACCACCCACAGCGACCACATCAAATGCGGCACAATATTGTAACGAATCTCGTACAAACCGTTGCCAATCTTGTGGTTGAATTTGATAACCAGAAAAATTTAAATCCGTTACCTCTGCGTCTGTTTCTGTGATTTTGACATTAACTCTTGTTTGTCCAGCGACACGATGAAAATAATCTTGCCATTGTAATTGATCAAATAAGCGTTCAAACCCACCTGAATTGTCATTACCCATAAAACCGCCCACCGCAACAGATACGCCCAGATCATGTAACACTTTAGCCACATTAATGCCTTTTCCTGCAGCAAATAAACCCAAGGTTTCAACGCTATTCACTTCGCCCAGTTGCAAACGAGGCAAACGTCCAACCAAATCATAGGCGGTATTTAAGGTGATGATTACAACTTTTTTCATCATTTATTATCCTAAACTCACAACAGTGATATTTCGTCCATTAATCACTAACATGAAAAAAATAAGCTAGAACTCGTCTAGCTTATTCTACTTATTTACATACATTCAGCAGTTGCTCACTGCCTTTTGTTAAGTATTCATCATCTTCTGATTTAGCACGATCTTTTTTCAAATCAATCATGGCATCATAAATCCCTTGAGTCATACTTGATCGATCAATTTTACTCCAACAATCTTGGCTCAAACGACTAAAATTCCCTTGCAATTCAGCAGCAAAAACGACACCACTATAATAAGCATGCACATTGCTATCAATACCAGACGCAAGCTTCATTTTAATTTGATCAACTGGCACTAAAATTCTGCCGACATACCAATCATTTACACCGCTTGCAAAAGAATTCACATCATAATCTTCTTTTACCATGCCCTTATGCGTTTGAACAGTCGTTGAATACGCTACCGCATAGGATTTTTGATCAATTTTATCTTCATCCAAATCAATAACAGGCTTGCTGTTTCCCATAAAAGGCACGTATGAAGTCAAAGATGAACAAGCAGATAAACAAGCGAATAACGCAATAAGAGATAATTTTTTTAACATAATGGAGTTTTTCCCTTTAGTGATAACAATAAATTTTAAGTCATTTTTGTACTTAAAATTAAATATTTCGGCATTATATAGCGGAGAAACGGAAACAAGCAACCAGATAAAATGATAAAGAACACAAAAAAGCGTTGCTATTTTGTGCAAAAAAATGTACTTTCCCCACCCTTAATTGCATTTAGGAAATTTATTATGGAACGCAAACCGAATATTATTAGTAAGATTATTTTTGCTAGCCGTTGGCTACAAGTCCCTATTTACCTTGGTTTAATTATTGTACAAGGTATTTATGCTTATAAATTTGTCAAATCACTCTGGCAATTATTAACAGAAATCAATGAGTTAGATAGCAATGCCATTATGCTTTCGGTATTAAACTTAATTGATGTGGTGATGATTGCAAATCTATTAGTGATGGTGATTATTGGTGGCTATGAAATCTTTGTGTCTAAATTAAACACAGAAACTCATCCTGATGAGCCAGAATGGTTAGACCACGTCAATGCCTCTGTGTTGAAAGTAAAACTATCGATGTCCATCATCAGTATTTCCTCAATTCATATGTTACAAACTTTTGTGAATGCAAGTAATATGCCGGAAAAAACAATGATGTGGCAATTATTCTTACATCTAGGCTTTTTAGTTTCTGCAGTGGCAATGGCTTATACGGACAAAGTGTTATACAGCACCAGCCATAAAGGTCATTAATAATATCTAAAGCCCTATTTATAGGGCTTTTCTATTTGTTTTACGCCGCATTTTCCCCTAAACTATGGCTACATCCCTTTTAAAATAGAAATTTATGCGTATTTTTATCATTTTACTCATCGCCGTACTTTGTTTATTCCAATATGACTTTTGGTTTCATAAAAATGGTTATTTGGACTACATTCAAACGCGTGAAGAAATTGAAGTACATAAAGCAGAGAATTTAAAATTGTCTCAGCGTAATCAAGTTATTGCTGCCGAAATCAAAGACTTAAAATATGGTATTAATGCCATTCAAGAGCGCGCAAGACAGCAATATGAAATGATAAAACCCAATGAAACCTTCTATCGTATCGTCAAAGAACATAAATAAAACTTAGCTAAAAATGACCGCACTTTCTCATAATATCGTTGCTGTGGTGCCTGCTGCTGGTGTGGGTTCCCGCATGCAAGCCGATAAACCCAAGCAATATTTGCAGATTCTAGGTAAAACTATTTTAGAACATAGCCTAACCACATTATTAACGCATCCTATTGGGATTCAGGAAATTATTTTAGCGGTTGCAGAACAAGACCCTTATTTAGCACAATTCCCCTTTATCCATCACCCGAAAGTACGTCTTGTCAAAGGCGGAGAAACGCGAGCTGAAAGCGTATTAAATGGCTTAAAACAAATTTCACAACCTCAGCAAACTTGGGTGTTGGTACATGATGCGGCACGCCCTTGCTTAACCCATCAAGATATGGATAAATTATTGGCAGTGCATGATGAAAACGGTGCGATCCTCGCTGTTCCTGCCATTGATACCATTAAAAGAGCGAATCATCAGCAACAAATTCAACAAACTGAAGATCGTAACTATATTTGGCTGGCACAAACGCCACAATATTTCCGCGCTGATTTATTAATTCAAGCCTTAGAGCAAGCTAAACAACAAGGCTTTGAAGTAACAGACGAAGCCTCCGCCATGGAACTCGCTGGTTTTAAACCACACTTAGTGGCTGGACGCACAGATAATATCAAAGTAACCAGACCAGAAGATCTCAAATTGGCTGAATTTTATTTAAGCCAAAGATAAAAAGGACAACAATATGATTAGAATTGGACATGGGTTTGATGTACACGCCTTTGGTGAAAATCGCCCGTTAATTATTGGTGGGGTGGAAGTGCCTTATCACACCGGCTTTATCGCTCATAGTGATGGCGATGTTGCTTTGCACGCGCTCACAGACGCCTTATTGGGCGCAATGGCGTTAGGCGATATTGGCAAATTATTTCCCGACACCGATATGCAATTCAAAAATATCGACAGCCGTATTTTATTACGTGAAGCTTTTGCACAAATTCAACAACTAGGTTACAAAATCGGAAATGTAGATGTCACCATTATTGCACAAGCGCCCAAAATGCGACCGCATATTGACGCAATGCGCGCGGTCATCGCTGCTGATTTAGAATGCGATATCACTCAGGTGAATGTCAAAGCCACCACCACTGAAAAACTCGGTTTCACAGGACGTAGCGAAGGCATTGCTGCGGAAGCTGTCGCCCTATTGGTAAAAAACTAATGCAAGATCTCGCTTATTTACAAACTGCACCAAAACAAACCGCACTTTTAAAAGCGGAGTTCGCCGATTTTATCGTGAAAGAAGATTTAGGCTACGAGATGTCTGGCGATGGTGAATTCGTGGCTGTGAAAGTACGTAAAACCAATGCGAATACCTTATTTGTGGGCGAAAAATTGGCACAATTCTGTGGCATATCTGCGCGCAATATGGGTTACGCTGGCTTAAAAGATCGCCATGCCATTACTGAACAATGGTTTTGCTTACAAATGCCGGGCAAGCCGACACCCGACTTCAGCCAATTCCAATTAGAAGGTGTAGAAATTTTAGCTGTTACTCGCCACCACCGCAAAATCCGTACAGGTAGCCTCGCGGGTAATTATTTTGAGATCTTATTAAGAGATGTGGAAGAAACTGACGAACTCAAAGTGCGGTTAAAAAACTTACAGTTTTTAGGTTTCCCCAACTATTTCACCGAACAACGCTTTGGACGTGATGGACATAATCTGACACAAGCAATGCGTTGGGCAAAAGGCGAAATACAAGTAAAAGATCGCAAAAAGCGCAGTTTTTACTTGTCAGCAGCGCGCAGTGAAATTTTCAATTTAGTGGTATCTAATCGCATTGAAATGGGCTTAGCCACACAAGTCATGCCACAAGATATTTTGCAACTAAATGGTAACCACAGTTGGTTTGTTGCTGATCAACATGAAGATTTACCAACATTACAACAACGTCTAACAGAGCAGGATATTTTACTCACCGCGCCGCTCATTGGTGAAAAAAATCCAACCGCCTGTGAACTTGAAAACAATATTGTTGCCCAACATAGCGAATTGCAAAACTTAATGCAAAAAGAACGGATGAATTCGGCGCGCCGCCCTTTATTAATGCAAGCGCAACATTTGAGTTGGCAATTTGTTCCCGAAGGATTAAGACTGAATTTTTATTTGCCCGCAGGCAGCTATGCAACAGCATTGATTAGGGAACTTGTCCACATAAAAACTAACGAAAATTAACCGCACTTTTTTAACTGAACTTGAAAAAATATGAATATTTTATTATCCAATGACGACGGTTATCACGCGGAGGGAATTCAAGTTCTCGCTGCTGAATTACGCAAATTTGCCGATGTCATTATTGTCGCGCCCGATCGCAATCGTAGTGCGGCATCAAACTCTTTAACCTTGGTTGAACCATTACGTCCACGCCAACTCAATAATGGTGACTACTGCCTCAATGGTACACCAGCTGATTGTGTGCATTTGGCATTAAATGGCTTTTTAACAGGTAAAATTGATTTAGTTGTATCTGGCATTAACGCAGGCTCAAATTTAGGTGATGACACCTTGTATTCAGGTACCGTTGCCGCCGCATTTGAAGGGCGTTATTTGGGTTTACCTGCCATTGCGGTTTCTTTAGATGGACGTCAACATTATGAAAGCGCGGCGAAAATTGTCAGTGATTTAATTCCGCGCTTACATGGTCAATTACTGAAAAATCGCGAAATTATCAATATTAACGTGCCTGATTTACCTTACGACCAAATTAAAGGTATTAAAGTGTGCCGTTTAGGCAGCCGTTTTTCTGCCGCAGAAATCATTCAACAAAAAGATCCTCGCGGCGATCGCATTTATTGGATTGGACCACCGGGTTTGCCTGAAGATAATGGTGAAGGTACTGATTTTGATGCGATTAAACAGGGCTATGTGGCAATCACGCCTATTCAAGCGGATATGACTGCCCATCATTCAATCGCAGCTTTACAAAATTGGTTAAAAAGTGAATAATGCGGAAGTTAAATTTCCGCCAAATAAAAGGATAAATTAAGTGAAAATTTTTGGTGCAATGTACGATAAAACGATGAAGTGGTCACAACATCGTTTTGCTGATTTTTGGTTAGCCTTTGTCAGCTTTATCGAAGCCATTTTTTTCCCGATTCCGCCTGACGTCATGCTCATTCCCATGTCGATGTCAAAACCGAAGCAAGCAACAAAATTAGCGATTTATACCACAATTGCTTCCGTATTAGGTGGCGCGATTGGCTACGCTATTGGTTATTACGCTTTTGATTTCGTACAACAATATATTGTAAGTTGGGGCTATCAAGCGAGTTGGGAAAAAGCGATTAGTTGGTTTGAACAATGGGGAATTTTAGTGGTTTTCGTGGCTGGATTTTCACCTATTCCTTATAAGGTTTTCACTATCGCAGCGGGTGTGATGCAAATGGCATTTCTGCCATTCTTAGCAACAGCCTTTGTTTCTCGTTTTATGCGTTTCTTATTAGTAGCAAAACTTGCTGCATGGGGCGGAGAAAAATTTGCGGGTAAATTACGCCAATCAATCGAAATTATTGGTTGGTCAGTTGTTATTCTCGCTGTTATTGCCTACTTAGTTTTAAAATAAAATTCAACAATGGAAAGTGGATTATGAAAAAGTGGATTTGTGTATTAACAATATTATGCGGCTTGAACGCCTGTTCCAGTTCAGAACCCCCTGCTGATCCTGATGCATTACCTAACGGCATTATGCAAGCAGTGGAAGGAACTGGTGCAGTAGAAGGCGGCAGCTTTATGCCTGAAATTGAAAAAAGCAGCATGCCTGCGAATATGCAATAATTTTAAATTTAAAAAAGAGATAAATAATGAAAAAGACATTTTTACTATTACCCTTGGCTACATTCATTTTAGCAGCTTGTAGCAATTCAAATACACCAGCCCCAGTTGAAAGTGCAGATGGCAGTTTAACACCAGGTATTATGCAACCTGTTGATAATTCGGCTAATGCCACTTGGGAACCACAAGTGCAACCAAGCAGCATGCCTGTTGGTATGAATGATCAAGTAGTCACACAACCTGTTGCTAACCAAGCGGGTACTTATGCTAATCAAGCGCCAACGACAGTACCTGTAGCGCCTACAACACCGAGCTTGCAACAAGTGCAGCAAAATGCTCAGCCAATAACAACAACGAAAACCGTTTGTACACCTGTGAAAGTAACTAAACCTGCTGGTAATCAAAGTCAAGAAGTACAAATCCCACGTAATTCGACAACTAATGCGCCAGATTACAGCAAAATAGATAAAGGTTTTTATAAAGGCAGCAGCTACACAGTGAAAAAAGGCGATACCATGTTCCTAATCGCCTATATTGCAGGTATTGATGTCAAAGAGCTAGCCGCATTAAATAATATGAGCGAACCTTACAAATTGAGCGTTGGCCAAACATTAAAAACTTCAAATGGTTCAGCCACAGTCACAGAAACGAAACAAGATTGTAAAACAGTAACTGTCACTAAAGAACCGGAAGTCACTTACACTAATGCAGCGAATGGAACACAATATGGTTCTGATGGCACAGTAACCGGCCCAGTTAAAGCAAGTGCTGGTTCTGCCAATACATTGCCACAAAATACAGGCGTTGTAGCAAGCGCAGGCACCACACCTCCAACAAATACAGGAGTTGTTGCAGGCACTGCAGCGGCTACTGGCGGTGTAGTAGCTGGTGCTGCAAGTTCTGGTTATGGTGCAAGTACAGTTGCGCCACAATCAAACATCAACTGGCAATGGCCAACCACTGGTAAAGTGGTACAAGGATTCTCCAGTGTAGATGGTGGCAATAAAGGGATTGATATCTCTGGCACAAGAGGCCAACCGGTTTATGCAGCAGCACCAGGACGTGTTGTTTACGCAGGTAATGCATTGCGTGGTTATGGTAACCTCATCATCATCAAGCATAATGACGACTTCTTAAGTGCTTATGCACACAACGACAGTATTTCTGTTAGCGATCAACAAGAAGTTCGTGCAGGACAACAAATCGGTAAAATGGGGAATACAGGAACCAATAGCGTAAAACTTCACTTTGAAATTCGCTATAAAGGCAAATCTGTTGATCCATCACGTTATTTACCACGTCGTTAATCAACAAAGTGCGGTGTAAAAAAAGCAATTTTTTCACCGCACTTTTCTTTCTATTAACGATTTCATCAAACCTCTCCCATAGTCCTTTCTTTGATATTTTTTGACTTTTATCAATAAAATCACGAATAAAATCTGAAATACCCCATTCTAGTAATCAACAAAATAGGGAAAAAATCGATAATCTGCCACTATGATAAAATTGACAATTAGAGCATTTATTGAGCAACTTAGCTAACCAAGCGCTGCCTCGTCGTGCTTTCCTTCGTGGACATTTTCTTAATACCTTAAAGAACGATCAAGCAAAACAACAAGGTCATCTTGCTATCCGTCCACCTTGGGCTGATTTAACGATGTTTACCGATAAATGCACGCGCTGTCATCAATGCATCAGTCACTGTGAAACACAGATTATTAAATCTGGTGCAGGTGGTTATCCTGAAGTGGATTTCAGTCAAAGCGAATGTACTTTTTGTCAGCGATGCGTTGAAGTTTGCCCTGAACCCATTTTTCGTTCCACATCAGAAATACCTTGGCAACATAAAGTGCAGATTGGAGAAAATTGTTTATTAAATCAACGAGTTGAATGTCGCACTTGTGGCGATTGTTGTGAAAGTCGAGCCATTCGATTTAAACCAGCATTGGGTGGCATTGTGGAATTAATCTTAAATTTAGAACATTGTAATGGCTGCGGTGCCTGTTTGCGCACTTGTCCAACGCAAGCCATTAGCCTGATGAGAACAGAATGAAGTTATTAGATCAAAGTGAAAATTGGTATGTTTGCAGCCTGATCGTGCAAGCCAAACCCGCCAAATTAGCACAAGTACAAGAAGATATTTTAAAAATTCCTTATGCGGAAATTCATGGTGTTAAACCTGAAGAAGGCAAAATTATCGTTACCATTGAAAGTGATAGACAACTTGCCTTAGCCGATAGAATTGATGAAGTAAAAGATATTAATGGTGTGATCGTTGTTTCCTTAATATCTAACTATATTGATGAACCCTAGGAGGCCTTCTTGTGATACAGAAAACGTGACATTTTTACACCGCACTTTTCTGATACAGATTAAGAAAGCCAATATTTTTTATGTTAAACGTGGGAAACATTATGGAACTCAATCGTAGAGATTTTATGAAAGCTAACGCTGCTATCGCGGCAGCAACCGCAGCGGGAATGACAATTCCTGTGAAAAATGTGATGGCGGATGATAGTGGCATTAAATGGGACAAAGCCCCTTGCCGCTTCTGTGGTACAGGTTGTAGCGTACTGGTAGGAACAAAAGACGGTAAAGTGGTAGCAACACAAGGAGACCCAGATGCAGATGTAAACCGCGGTTTAAACTGCATCAAAGGCTACTTCCTCTCTAAAATTATGTATGGTGCCGACCGCGTGCAAACCCCATTATTGCGCATGAAAGACGGTAAATTCCATAAAGAGGGGGATTTCACACCAGTATCTTGGGACCAAGCCTTCACTATCATGGCGGAAAAAGTCAAAAACATTCTGAAAAAAGGCGAACCTAATGCTATTGGCATGTTCTCCTCTGGTCAAACGACTATTTTCGAAGGCTATGCCAAAGTCAAATTATGGAAAGGTGGCTTGCGTTCTAACACCATTGATCCAAACGCACGTCACTGCATGGCATCTGCCGCTGTTGCTTTCATGCGTACCTTTGGTATGGATGAGCCAATGGGTTGTTATAACGACATTGAGAAAACCAATGCTTTTGTCCTTTGGGGCTCAAATATGGCAGAAATGCACCCAATCTTATGGAGCCGTATTTCTGATCGCCGTTTATCTGATGACAAAGTACGTGTGGTCGTGATGTCAACCTTTGAACACCGCTCCTTTGAATTGGCAGATACCCCAATTATTTTCAAACCTCATTCAGATTTAGCTATTCTTAACTATATTGCCAACTACATTATCCAAAATGATAAAGTAAATTGGGATTTTGTGAATAAACACACCAAATTCAAACGTGGTGAAACCGATATTGGTTATGGCTTACGCCCTGAACATCCGCTACAAAAAGCAGCGAAAAACGCTAAAACTGCGGGTAAAATGCATGATTCTTCTTTTGAAGAATTCAAAAAAATCGTTGAACCTTACACCTTAGAAAAAGCACATGAAATCTCAGGTATACCAAAAGATCAATTAGAAACTCTCGCCAAAATGTACGCTGATCCAGAACAAAGCATGGTGTCTTTCTGGACCATGGGCTTTAACCAACATACACGAGGTGTGTGGGTTAACCATATGATTTACAACGTACATTTATTAACAGGTAAAATTTCTAAACCTGGTTGTGGACCATTCTCATTAACAGGTCAACCTTCTGCTTGTGGTACTGCGCGTGAAGTAGGCACTTTCGTCCACCGTTTACCTGCAGACATGGTGGTTACCAATCCAAAACATGTTGAAATTGTAGAAAAAGCATGGAAATTGCCAAAAGGTACCATTAGCACTAAACCAGGCTATCCTGCGGTTATGCAAAGTCGTGCATTAAAAGACGGAAAACTTAACTTCTTGTGGCAACTTTGTACCAACAACATGCAAGGTGGCCCGAACATCAATGATGAAATTTTCCCGGGTTGGCGTAATCCAGAGAACTTTATCGTGGTTTCTGATCCTTATCCATCTGTAAGTGCGGTGGCAGCTGACTTAATTTTACCAACTTGTATGTGGGTGGAAAAAGAAGGGGCTTATGGTAATGCAGAACGCCGCACACAATTCTGGTATCAACAAGTGAAAGGCCCTGCTGAATCTCGTTCTGACTTATGGCAAATCGTTGAATTTGCGAAATATTTCAAAACAGAGGAAGTATGGAGCGAAGAACTATTAGCACAAATGCCTGAATATCGTGGAAAAACCCTTTACGACGTACTTTATACCAATGGTGAAGTGGATAAATTTAAGGTACCAACCAATATTCCAGGCTATCTAAATGATGAAGCAGATCACTTCGGCTACTACTTACAAAAAGGCTTGTTTGAAGAATATGCGCAATTTGGGCGTGGCCATGGCCATGACTTAGCGGATTTTGAAACCTATCATCAAGTGCGTGGTTTACGTTGGCCTGTGGTGGATGGTAAAGAAACCTTATGGCGCTATCGTGAAGGCTATGACCCTTACGTCAAAGCAGGCGAAGAGGTGTCTTTCTATGGCTATCCAGATAAAAAAGCCATTATTCTTGGTATCCCTTATGAGCCACCAGCAGAAAGTCCTGATGAAGAATATGATTTATGGTTATGTACAGGACGTGTACTAGAACATTGGCATACGGGCACCATGACACGCCGCGTACCTGAATTACACCGCGCTTTCCCAAATAACTTAGTGTGGATGCACCCTGATGATGCGAAAAAACGCGGCTTACGCCATGGCGATAAAGTGAAATTAATTACCCGTCGCGGAGAAATGATTTCGCATTTGGATACACGCGGACGTAACAAAGTCCCAACAGGCTTAGTTTACACTACCTTCTTTGATGCCGGTCAGTTAGCGAATAAATTAACTCTTGACGCAACAGACCCAATCTCAGGGGAAACCGACTTCAAAAAATGTGCGGTTAAAGTAGAAAAAGCCTAATGACCACAACGTAAGGTGCGTATAACACGCACCCTAACAATCGGTTAAAACTTGATGAAATTTAACCGCACTTGTAGGGAAAAATCTTACGGAGAAACTATGAAATTGGATCCAAATCGTCGTCAATTCTTGAAAAATGCCACCCGTACCGCTGCTGGTGTGTGCGGTGTGGGCATTATTCTAGGGTTGCAACAACATCAAGCCAATGCAAAAGAAGGCGTTGCACTACGCCCACCGGGTGCTTTAGCGGAAAAAGACTTTCTCGCAGCCTGCACCCGTTGTGGTCAATGTGTACAAGCTTGTCCTTACGATATGCTGCATTTAGCCTCCTTGTTGTCTCCAATGGAAGCAGGAACACCTTACTATGTTGCTCGTGATAAGCCCTGTGAAATGTGTCCTGATATTCCTTGCATGAATGCTTGCCCAAGCGGCGCATTAAGTGAGGAATTAAAAGACATTAATGATGCACGCATGGGATTAGCCGTCTTGTTAGACCACGAAACTTGCCTAAACTGGCAAGGTTTACGTTGCGATGTTTGCTATCGAGTTTGCCCTGTGATTGATAAGGCCATTACCCTTGAGCCAATTCATAATGATAGAACGCAAATTCACGCTAAATTAATCCCAACCGTACATAGCGATGCTTGTACAGGTTGTGGTAAATGTGAACAAGCTTGCGTGTTGGAAGAAGCGGCAATCAAGGTGCTACCAATGGATTTAGCTAAAGGTATGCTAGGTCGTCATTATCGCTTAGGTTGGAAAGAAAAACAAAATGCAGGAAAATCCTTAATTGAAGAACGTCATCCAAACGGCTTCAAAACAATGGAAGTGCGTACGCCTGAGGGTATGCAAGAGCCTGTGTATCAACCAATGAAAGTGCGTCCAAACACCAAAGTCGCCACGCCAAATCGAGCGACACAGGATTATGTGCCAAGTTCAACCACTGTGCCTGAAGCGGAACATTTCCCAGATTTAGATCTGAATTTGAAGGGGGTTAAATAATGACTAACATGAAATATATCCCCAACAAACCGAAAGACGCCGGACAAGAAGCTCGACAAAAATTAGGTTGGTGGCGAGCTTACCGCTTTTTGATTTTACGTCGCTTATCTCAATTGGGGATTATCGCGATGTTTTTAAGTGGACCTTTCTGGCATTTTTGGATTTTAAAAGGCAATTACAGTGGCAGCCTATTGTTTGATGTCGTGCCTTTTACTGATCCATTAATTGCCGCAGAAAGCTTGGTAACAGGCTATTTACCTGAATGGAGTACCCTCATTGGCGCATTAATTATTGTGTCATTCTATGCCATTGTCGCGACAAAAGCATTTTGTAGCTGGGTATGTCCAATGAATATGGTAACGGATGCTGCAGCTTGGTTACGCCGCAAATTAGGCATTCGCCAAAGTGCAAAAATTCCTCGCCATCTGCGTTATGCCATTTTAGTGATGATTCTGGTCGGCAGCGCTATTAGTGGATCATTATTGTGGGAATGGATTAACCCAGTTGCTGCATTAGGACGAGTATTCCTATATGGCTTAGGGGCAACATTATGGTTAGTCGCCATTGTCTTCTTCTTTGATTTGCTCGTGGTAGAACATGGCTGGTGTGGACATTTATGTCCTATTGGCGCCACCTACGCATTGATTGGTCGCAAAAGTCTTATCAAAGTCAAAGTCATTGACAGAGAACGTTGCGATCGCTGTATGGATTGCTACAACGTATGCCCAGAACCACAGGTGCTACGCTTACCGCTACATGGTAAAGCAGAAGATAGCCAAATTATTCTATCGCCTGATTGCATTACTTGCGGACGCTGTATTGATGTCTGCGCAGAAAACGTCTTTGCTTTCGGTAGTCGATTTGAACCCCAAATTAAAATAAAAACGAGTTAAACTAATTTTCGTCTTAATGGAGTGAACAAAAATGAGAAAATATCTCGCCCTTATCTTCACCGCGTTGGCTAGCGTTGCTATCGCTACGCCTAACATTGATCAAACGGTTGAAGGTGCTGCAGAAAATGTTGCACCTGCATTTACAACGCCCTATAAAGATGCGGGAAACATTCCTACCACATTCCCTCATCAACCGCCATTGGTTCCACATAGCATTCGTGGCTTGCAAGTAACCAAAAATGTTAACCAATGCTTAGGTTGTCATTCCCCTGATTTTGCACCAACAACAGGCGCACCTCGTGTACCTGAATCGCATTTCATGGATCGTGATGGTAAACGCACAGAAGGAACCTCACCACGTCGTTATTTCTGCTTGCAATGCCATGTGCAACAAACAGATGTAGATCCAATTATTCAAAACAAATTTGACAACATTCGTCAAACTCAAGGTAAATAAGGAAAACGATTATGCTAAAAAAATTCTGTAAATGGTTTCGTAGTCCAAGCAAAATGGCAGTAGGCACCTTAATCGTTGTTTCTGCATTAGGGGGAATTTTAGCTTGGGGAGGATTAAACACCGCATTGGAATACACTAACACTGAGCAATTCTGTTCAGACTGCCATATGAACGATGTCGTCCCCGAATATCGCCAAACTATCCATTATTCAAACCGCAGTGGCGTAAAAGCGATTTGTTCAGATTGCCACTTGCCACATGAATTTGGTCCAAAATGGATTCGTAAAATTGAAGCGGCAAAAGAAGTGTATGCTCACATCACTGGCAAAGTGGATACCAAAGAAAAATTTGAAGCACATCGTTTAGAGATGGCTGAACGTGAATGGGCACGAATGAAAGCTAACAATTCTCAAGAATGTCGCAACTGCCATAACTTTGAGGATATGGACTTCACGCAACAAAAAACAGTGGCACAACAAATGCATGCTAAAGCCGAAGAACAAGGCAAAACCTGTATTGATTGCCACAAAGGGATTGCACACAACTTACCACATATGAAAGCAGTACAAAAAGGGTTCATCCCGGATGATATTGCCAAACCTGAAGAGAAAAAATAAAGCAAGATAGACAAAAGTGCGGTGAAAAACACCGCACTTTTTTATTGGAAGAATTACAAAAATTTCTTAGTCAACACCAAAAACGCACTTTCATATTCGGAGGTCGTGGCATCATATACTGTCAAAAAACGTTGTGCATTTTTCTCATCTGCCAACCCTGTTTTCACAAAATGGGCAAAATCGCCTTTTAATGTATGAGAAAAATGTTTACGAAACGAAATAAACTTCACTAAAAACGGTTTTGAATAAATCCCTCCTTTGAAAATAGCCTGCACTAACTTATCTTGCTCAAGCATCAATTGAGCTAATGCCTCGAATTGTTGATCAAGTAACTGTTTATCATTGGTTGCTCTGATAACCGCAGAAATGCGTTGCTGTTCATCTAACAACCGTTGTAATTTATTTTGATTTTCCATTAATCGCTGCGGTTGTGCCACTGGTGCAATTAATGCATAACTGTGATTGTCAATACGAATACGAACAGGCTCATCCTTCGCCACCACAACACCACAATATATAGACAAAATAAGTACAAGAATTTTTTTCATATTAAAATTTGTCAACTGCCATAATAAAGGGCGTATTATATACGCCCTTTTGGTCCTATGCACGAGGATTAAATCAGCAAAACTTTATTAAAATCCACCGCACTTTTTATTTCACAAATGCTACTTATAAAAACAAGTTAGCAAATAGCAAGCCGAAACAGATACTGAAGAACATACTGAGCAAGCCTGGGATCATAAAGCTATGGTTAAAAATGAATTTACCAATTTTTGTGGTGCCAGTAGTATCAAAGTCAATAGAAGCAATGATTGGTCCATAGTTTGGAATGAAGAAGTAACCATTTACCGCAACAAATACCCCAATTAAGATTGGCGCAGGAATACCCAATGCCACAGCTAATGGGAACAAGGTTGCCACAGTTGCACCTTGGCTATTCACCAATACAGACAACACAAATAATGCGAACGCAAATGCCCATGGTGCAGTTTCAACCAAACCTTTCACCATATCTTTTACTTCTGTCATGTGCGCTTGCATTAAGGTATCACCTAACCATGCGATACCAAAAATGGCGATAACTGCACGCATACCCGCATGGAAAACAGAACCACGCGTAATTTCATTACCATCTGGTTTACAGAATAAAATAATCAACGCACCAATGGTCAACATAACGATTTCAATGGTATGTGCCATACCCATTGGTTTGCCATCAAAGACTGGGCGTAATGAAGGTGCTGCACCCATAATAACCACTAACAAGGCACCAATTAAGAATAATGCCACTGAAGGTTTTGCGGTAGGTTTGATTTTAATTTCATTTAAATCAGTATTAACGCTATTGGCTTTTACATATTCAGGATTTTGTAATAACGCTTGATAATGTGGATCATCTTTTAGCTCTTTGCCCATTTTATTCACAAAGACACAAGCTAAGCCTAAACCTAAAATTGTTGCCGGCATGGTTACCATTAGTACATCGCCTAAATGGATACCTTGTGGTTCAAGGAAAGCAACAACTGCCACCACCGCAGCGGCAATTGGGCTTGCCACAATCGCAAATTGCGATGCAATTACAGCCATTGAAAGTGGACGCTCTGGACGAATACCATTATGACGGCTTACCTCTGCAATCACAGGCAATACAGAATAAGCCACATGACCTGTACCTGCTAATACAGTGAATGTCCAGGTTACTGCAGGAGCCATAAAAGTAATGTATTTTGGATTGCGACGTAAAATATTAGTGGCGATTTTGATCATATAATCCAAACCACCTGCGGCTTGCATAGCAGAAGCTGCTGCAACCACCGCCATAATCATAAACATAACGTCAATTGGTAGACCTGCTGGTTTTAAACCAAATCCAAAAGAAAGAATGGCTAAACCCAAACCACCAAATACCCCTAAACCAATGCCGCCAACACGCGCACCAATTAGGATACATAACAGTACAATGGCAAATTGTACTAAGAACATAATCGACATAAGCCCCTCCTATTTTTCTAATATAAAAACTGTTGAAATTTACACCGCACTTTATCTCAAATTACAGATAAAATTTTTAGTGATCATACTCTCTTTTGGCTTAATCACCTACTAAAACAGGGGTTTTTATCCCCTAAATTTTTTAATCCGACAGATAAAATAATATACGGAATAGTGGGCTAATTATGTGATCAAGATCAAACTTTTACACTCCATAATTCGCTATGATCTGCTCCAAATTTAATTCCTTCATCACATAGTTAAAAAAGAGGTGGAAAAATGAATAATGTTCGTATCGAAGTGGATTTATTAGGCGAAAGAGAAGTTTCTAATGAAGTTTATTGGGGTATTCATACCTTAAGAGCAGTTGAAAATTTTACCATTTCAAACAATTGCATTTCTGATGTACCTGAATTTGTGCGTGGCATGGTGATGGTAAAAAAAGCCACCGCACTTGCTAACGCAGAACTGGGCGTCATTCCGAAAAAAATTGGTAATGCCATTGTGCAAGCTTGCGACGAAATTTTAGTAAAAGGTCGTTGTATGGATCAATTCCCGTCCGATGTTTATCAAGGCGGTGCTGGCACCTCTGTTAATATGAATACCAATGAAGTGGTGGCAAACCTCGCGTTAGAGTTATTAGGCCATCAAAAAGGGGAATATAAAATTATTAACCCGATGGATCATGTGAACGCAAGCCAATCCACAAATGACGCTTACCCAACAGGATTTCGTATCGCTGTCTATAACAGCGTTATGAAACTGATTGATAAAATTCATTATTTACAACAGGGTTTTGAAAAAAAATCCGAAGAATTTGCTGATGTCTTAAAAATGGGTCGCACGCAATTACAAGATGCAGTGCCAATGACTGTTGGTCAGGAATTTAAAGCCTTTGCTGTCTTGTTAGAAGAAGAAGTGCGTAACTTAAAACGTACAGCAGAATTATTGCTAGAAGTCAATCTAGGGGCGACCGCCATTGGCACTGGGTTAAACACGCCTGAAGGCTATTCAGAATTAGCAGTAAAATACTTAGCCGAAGTATCACAACTGCCTTGTGTGCTTTCTGAAAACCTCATTGAAGCCACCTCCGACTGTGGTGCTTATGTTATGGTACATGGCGCATTAAAACGAAGTGCGGTGAAATTATCGAAAGTTTGTAACGACTTACGTTTACTTTCATCAGGTCCTCGTGCTGGCTTAAATGAAATTAACTTACCTGAGTTGCAAGCCGGCTCTTCCATTATGCCAGCCAAAGTCAACCCAGTGATTCCAGAAGTGGTCAATCAAGTTTGCTTTAAAGTGATTGGTAATGACACAACGGTAACCTTCGCTGCTGAAGCAGGGCAATTACAACTTAACGTAATGGAACCTGTTATTGGTCAAGCCATGTTTGAATCTATTGAAATTTTATCCAACGCTTGTGTCAATTTACGCGATAAATGTATTGATGGTATTACCGTAAATCGCGACATCTGCGAACATTTCGTCTTTAATTCCATCGGCATTGTGACCTATCTCAATCCATTTATCGGACACCACGAAGGCGATATTGTTGGCAAAATTTGTGCGCAAACGGGCAAAGGCGTGAAAGAAGTGGTGCTTGAACGCGGCTTGCTCACCGAAGCACAGCTTGATGATATTCTCTCTGTGGAAAATCTCATGAAACCAACTTACAAAGCAACGCGCTTTACGGATGATGAATAAATAAAACTTACCAAAAATCCACCGCACTTAATGGTGGATTTTTTATTGGCATTTCTCTTGAAAATCGCTCTTTTAACCCTCATTTATAGGTAAATTTTCAATAAAAGGATAACAACATGACAACCATCGTTTGTGTGCGTAAAAATGGCAAAATCGCGATTGGTGGCGATGGACAAGCCACTTTAGGTAATTGTGTAGAAAAAGGAACAGTGCGTAAAGTTCGCCGCCTTTATAAAGATCAAGTGGTCACAGGGTTTGCAGGGTCAACAGCAGACGCCTTTATCTTGCGTGATTTATTTGAGAAAAAATTAGAATTACATCAAGGACATTTAGTCAAAAGTGCGGTGGAATTAGCAAAAGAATGGCGCACAGAACGTGCATTACGTCGCTTAGAAGCCATGATGATTGTAGCAAATGACAGCGATTTCTTATTAATTTCTGGCAGCGGCGATGTGATTGAACCTGAATTTGATGTGCTTGCTATTGGCTCAGGCGGAAACTATGCAAAATCGGCAGCCTTAGCCTTGTTGCGCACAGAAAATAATCTCAGCGCAGCGGAAATCGTCAAACAAGCGCTCAATATTGCTGGCGATATTGATATTTACACTAACCATAATCACATTATTGAAGAATTATAAAATATGCCTTAAAAAATAAGGGATAGAAAAGGAAATATATTATGTCAATGACACCTCGTGAAATCGTATCAGAATTAGATGCACATATTATTGGACAAAATGAAGCGAAACGCGCAGTTGCTATCGCGTTGCGTAACCGCTGGCGCCGCATGCAATTACCAGAAGATTTACGCCAAGAAGTAACACCTAAAAATATTTTAATGATTGGACCAACTGGGGTGGGTAAAACTGAAATTGCTCGCCGTTTGGCAAAATTGGCTAATGCTCCTTTTATCAAAGTAGAAGCGACAAAATTTACTGAAGTCGGTTATGTGGGTAAAGAAGTGGATTCAATTATTCGCGATTTAGCCGATGTTTCAATGAAATTAGTGCGTCAACAAGCTGTTGAAAAAAACCGAATGAAAGCACAAGATGCAGCAGAAGATCGTATTTTAGATGTGTTATTGCCACCAGCGAAGGATCAATGGGGAAATGCGGAAGAAAGCAACAGCAACTCAACCCGTCAAATTTTCCGTAAAAAATTACGCGAAGGCCAACTAGACGATAAAGAAATTGAGATTGATGTTTCTGCGCCTGTTAGTGTAGAAATTATGACACCACCAGGCATGGAAGAAATGACTTCTCAATTACAATCTTTATTTGAGGGAATGTCGCCGAACAAAACAAAAAAACGCAAAATGAAAATTAAAGATGCGTTAAAAATTATGATTGACGAAGAAGCAGCAAAATTAGTCAATAATGAAGAACTAAAACAAAAGGCCATTGAAGCTGTTGAACAGCATGGCATTGTATTTATTGATGAAATTGACAAGATTTGCAAGAAAGGGGAGCACAGTGGTGGCGACGTGTCTCGTGAAGGGGTGCAACGCGATTTACTGCCTATTATTGAAGGCTCAACCGTCAATACCAAACATGGTATGGTCAAAACCGATCATATTTTGTTTATTTGTTCGGGCGCTTTCCAAGTAGCACGTCCATCAGATTTATTGCCTGAGTTGCAAGGTCGATTACCTATTCGTGTGGAATTGAAATCCCTTACTAAAGAAGATTTTGAGCGTATTTTAACGGAACCAAACGCCTCATTAACCTTGCAATATCGTGAATTAATGAAAACTGAAGGTGTTGATATTGAGTTCACTGCAGAAGGCATTAGCAAAATTGCTGAGTCCGCTTTCCGCGTAAATGAAAAAACAGAAAATATTGGTGCCCGTCGTTTACATACCGTACTTGAACGCTTAATGGACGGTATTTCTTTCGATGCAAGCGAACGTTCAGGCGAGAAAATCATTATTGACGAAAGCTACGTTGCCAACGCATTAAATGATGTCGTCGAAAACGAAGATTTAAGTCGATTTATTCTTTAATTAAATAAAAGTGCGGTGAAAATTAATCTAATTTCCTACCGCACTTTTTGTCAGAGATGTTTGTCTGTTGATTATATATCTTGGTAATTTAGCTCCAATTATTCTATCAAAATAGCACATCAACGCTTTTCTCTTTTTTTCTCTTCATATCGTTCATTAATGATTTTATAAGTGAGTTTTTCTTTTAATCGTTTTTGCTTTTGATATTCAGAGTCTTTTCCAAATTTATAGTATAAATATTGAATAAGAAATATTGGGATAAATAAAATCAGTGAGCTGACAAAGGCTTCCTTAAAAGCTACATTATCCCAATAAATAATTCCTTTCCTAATATATACATATATTAAGAAGAAAATATCTCTACATAGAAGAAATACATACAGATAGATGTAAAAAAAAACACTAGATCGCCAAAATCTATTCAATCTCATTTTTAGCATCCTCTAATTTAAAATATATTTTCTTTATTCTATTGGAGTCTCCAAAAAACTCACTACCATAAGAAGATACTATTGGTTTAAAAAATGAATCTGTGTATTTGTTGCCTAATTTATATCGTGATACCCCTCCTCCAACAGTTCCACTAATAGCTCCCAATGCATTCCAACCATAATCATTTGGATTTTCTGTATTTAATGTTGATAACATCACATTAATACTCACTTGTTTATCTAAAGTCTTATTTCGAGTGAGTACCGTTGAAAATTCAGCTTGTAGCAAATCATAAGGGTTATAAGGTCTATCCTGTGATAATTGATATCCTGTATTCACTGCTGCTGTTGTAGCAAGCTCTGTTGTTAAAGGATATTTAACGGCAATAGTCAGATTCGTACTCATATCTAAGCTCCGTATTAATTTTATAAAAAGATAAAAAAACAGCATTTCCATTTTTACAATAAGTTCCATTATTTACTGTTGAATACCCTTTTCTTGAAAGAATTTCACGAAGCTCTACAAGTTTATTATTATTTAAAACAAGTTCAAAGTTAAAATATCTAAACCCCGTTTTTTTGAGTATAATTTCATTCCCAAACTTAACATTTAATAAAATAAAAAGCCTTTCACCTTCCTGTCTGTTATTAAAATTATTTTTTATTCCACCAGAAAAAATTCCATAGATAAGAGATAAAAAAATAATAGTTAAATTTAAAGAAAAAAGATATTTCTTCATTATTTATCTCCTGTTACTCACCTAGCGAAACTATCAGCATTTCAGCAATAACATTAAACAATTAAATTTATCATTTTATAATGTAATTAAGATATAAGGTCAGGAGCTTATATTTAAAGAATATTATAGAACTTTCCATAACCGAAGAAAAATATTACAAAAAGCAAAATAAAAAGAGATAGTATAAACTTAATATTAATTATCAAATCATCAGTAAAAAACACCAATAAGTCAATATCTAAAATAGATAAACCATTTTCAAAATGGTGTAATATTTCAAATAAAGTGTGAGAAAAAAAAATGGCAAAAAAAGCAGTAAAAAAAGAATAAATTAGCACAAATAAAAAAAAGCTTCTCTTACTCATTACCATCTCCTTTTTGTATTCACTGCTACTGTTGTGACAAGCTCTGTTGTTAATGGATATTTCGATAGAGTATTCATAACCGTTTTTCCATCCCCTTGAGTTTGCCAAGTGTATCTGATATTTTCTTCAGGAAAATATTTCTTCCATGAGAAGAAATATTAGAATATATTGTATTTTTTTCCATAACCACAATACGAAGAAACAAACAACAGTCCCCACAACAATATGATCATCTTGATTCTGGTTTTAAAACCATTCAAAAAAAAGTCATAAAAATCAAAATCTAAAAGAGAATTTCCACTATTAAAATTATACAACATATTAGCTAAAAAAAATGAACCATATATTACTAAAAAACTAACAAGTAATGAATATATAACCATACATAGGGCAAATTTCAGCTTATTCATTTTTACCACCTTTATTTAGGATTCGTATTGAATTTGAAACCCTCTATTAAATACCTCTCCCACACTATTCCCCCATATTTCAGGAACAATATTCTTTCTGTGAGAATAAATAAAAGGAAGTTCATCATTTAACGGCTGAAAAGTATATTTTAACCATGTAAGAGCAGGGTTATATTTAAAGGTAGCTCTATTGCTTTACCTGATACATAACCAATTTCTCCATATTTAATGCGCCTGAAGCAGTATTACCAGCAACATTTTTCCATTACACCAATATCTAATATCCGTTTGGACACAGGCTCTATTGAGGAGAATACAAAGTACTTTGTAAATTTTTAACCGTTAAATTGTTACTTCATCCTCTTATAATCTACTTCTATATACCAAATATAACGTCACAAAAAATAAGCCTGTTAGAAAAAACACAGATTTTATATAAACAGGATCACAAAAAAAATCATTAACAAAATCAATTTCAAAAATATTTTTTGAGTATTGGATGTTAATCAAAACAGAAAAACAAACGAACAAACAAAAAAGAGATAAAAAAGCACAAACAAAACTATAAAACAATAAAACAACCTTATTTTTCATTATTAACCTCGTTGTTATACTTATTTATCTGATATTGATATACCCTATTTCACTTAGCTTGAAAAAAACAAGAGTATTATAAAATAACAGATGTACATAAAACTTTTTCTATTATACTTATGTTTTTTATAGATAAAATCAAATGACTGTGACATAGTTTCTAATTGGATTATATGGAACTATAAGCTGTATTCGTCTGCTCCTTGATTTACAAACAGTGAGCCATTTACATATCCATTCTGAGTTAAATCATTTTCCACATAGGCCCTACCTTAAGCTCTTTTCCTACTTATCCTACCATATATTTTGTTGCATTAAGTGATACCCCAAATGTCTTTATATATCATTAAATAATCAGCGTATTCAAGAAAAACAAAAAGGACTAATTCCTATACCTAGGAATCAGTCCTCGAATTAAATAAATCTAACTATTGGTGTCAGATCATAAAGATAGCATTTAAAACTGCGGTTAAAATTAACGACGTTTTTGAGTTAAACGCTCTGTTAATTCGTAAGCACGAAGTTTTGCGAGTTCTTGTGATAATTTCGCCACCATTAATTCATGGTTCGCATCACCTGATTTCGCTACAATATTTTCTTCTGCTTTGCGTTTTGCATTCAAGATGCGTTCTTGGTCAAGATCTTCACCGCGGATTGCAACATCAGCCAATACGGTAACCACGTTTGGCTGTACTTCTAAAAATCCACCTGAAACATAAATCACTTCTTCGCTATCATTTTCAAGAGTGAATTTCACAATACCTGGTTTAATCGCCGTTAGTAATGGAATGTGATTGGCTAAAATACCCAATTCACCTTCCACACCTGTTGCTTGAATACTTTTTACCGCACCTTCGAAGATTTTTTTCTCTGCGCTTACGATAATTAAGTTAAATGTTGCCATTTGGATCTCCTTCAATCTGGTAATCAGTTGAAGTGATTACATTTTATTCGCTTTTTCAATAACTTCTTCGATTGAACCCACCATATAGAACGCTTGTTCTGGAATATGGTCGTATTCGCCCTCAAGAATACCTTTAAAGCCACGAATTGTTTCTTTTAATGGCACATATTTACCTGGAGAACCAGTGAAGACTTCCGCAACGAAGAACGGTTGTGATAAGAAACGTTCGATTTTACGCGCACGTGCTACCACTAATTTATCGTCTTCTGAAAGCTCATCCATACCTAAGATAGCAATGATATCTTTTAATTCTTTATAGCGTTGTAAGATACCCTGTACGCCACGAGCAACATTGTAATGCTCTTCACCAACTACTAATGGATCAAGCTGACGAGAAGTTGAATCTAATGGGTCAACCGCTGGGTAAATACCTAAAGAAGCGATGTTACGGCTTAATACAACTGTTGAGTCTAAGTGCGCAAAGGTTGTTGCTGGCGATGGGTCAGTTAAGTCATCGGCAGGCACGTAAACCGCTTGAACAGAAGTGATAGAACCTGTTTTAGTTGAAGTGATACGCTCTTGAAGTACGCCCATTTCTTCTGCTAAGGTTGGTTGGTAACCTACCGCAGATGGCATACGACCTAATAACGCTGACACTTCTGTACCCGCAAGGGTGTAACGATAAATGTTATCCACGAAGAATAATACGTCACGACCTTCATCGCGGAATTTTTCTGCCATGGTTAAGCCTGTTAATGCAACACGTAAACGGTTACCTGGTGGCTCATTCATTTGACCATAAACAAGAGATACTTTATCCAATACGTTAGATTCTGTCATTTCATGATAGAAGTCGTTACCTTCACGAGTACGCTCACCTACACCAGCGAATACTGAGTAACCTGAGTGCTCAATCGCGATATTACGGATTAACTCCATCATATTTACCGTTTTACCTACACCAGCACCACCGAATAAACCAACTTTACCCCCTTTCGCAAATGGGCAAATTAAGTCAATTACTTTGATACCAGTTTCAAGTAATTCTGTACTATTAGATTGTTCTTCATAGCTTGGTGCTGCACGATGAATCGCCCAGTGCTCTTCCGCACCAATATCACCTCTTTCATCAATTGGTTCACCTAGTACGTTCATAATACGACCAAGTGTTTTAGTACCAACTGGAACAGAAATAGGATGACCTGTATTTTCTACTTTTAAACCACGTTTTAAACCATCAGATGAACCTAATGCGATACAACGTACCACACCGCCACCTAATTGTTGTTGAACTTCAAGAGTTAATCCTGATTCAACTTTTAATGCATCGTAAACTTTTGGTACTGCATCTTGTGGGAATTCAACGTCGATTACCGCACCGATAATCTGTACAATTTTTCCTGCTGACATTACCGTCTTCTCCATTAAATCGCTGCAGCGCCTGCAACAATTTCGTTTAATTCATTTGTGATACTTGCCTGACGAGCTTTGTTATACACCAACTGCAAGTCATTGATTAAATTACCTGCATTATCTGTTGCTGCTTTCATTGCCACCATACGAGCCGCTTGTTCTGAAGCTAAATTATCCACCACAGCTTGGTAAACTTGGGATTCTAAATAACGAACCAATAAGCTATCTAATAACACTTTTGGCTCAGGTTCATAAATATATTCCCAAGACTGTTGTCTTTCGCCTAATTCATCAGTTTCTGATTTTGATAATGGCACAAGCTGTTGGAATAATGGTTTTTGCGACATTGTGTTGACAAATTTATTGTATGCAATATAAACGGCATCTAATTCGCCATTGCGATATGCATCAAACATTGAGTTTGCAACACCAATTAAATCCTCTAACGCAGGATTATCGCCTAAACCTGAATGTTGTCCTCTTACATTCAAACCAAGGGAACGGAAAAAGCCGATACCTTTTGAGCCAATTAAGCCCAATTCAACAGTAACGCCTTTTTCTTTCCATTGTTTAATCTCGTTAAGTGCGGTCTTAAATAAGTTAATATTTAAACCACCACACATACCTCGATCCGTTGAAATTAACAGGATACCCACTTTTTTAATTTCACGTTCAACTAAAAATGGGTGTTTATATCCAACACTTGCTTTTGAGACGTGGCTGATAACATTTCTAATGGTTTCAGAATAAGGGCGAGATGCAGCCATACGATCTTGCGTTTTACGCATTTTCGATGTTGCCACCATTTCCATTGCCTTGGTAATTTTCTGTGTACTCTGTACACTGGCAATTTTGGTTTTTATCTCTTTTCCACCAGCCATGTTATTTCTCCGTTTCCGTTATTACCACGCACCATTTGCTTTGAAACTGTCTAAAATGGCTTTCAACGTATCTTTAATTTCATCGTTGTAGTTGCCTGATTTATTCAGTTCTTGCATAAAATCAGCGTATTGACTATTGGCATAATCTAAAAGTGCGGTCTCAAATCCAGCAATTTTATTTAATGCAACATCTTCTAAATAACCAAACTCTACGGCAAATAACACTAACGCCTGTTGAGATACGCTTAACGGCGAGTATTGTTTTTGTTTTAATAATTCAGTTACTTTTTCACCATGGGATAACTGCTTGCGAGTTGCATCATCTAAGTCTGAAGCAAACTGAGCAAATGCCGCTAATTCACGATATTGAGCAAGCGCAGTACGAATACCACCAGCTAATTTTTTAACGACTTTAGTTTGTGCAGCACCACCCACACGAGAAACCGAGATACCTGGGTTTACCGCAGGACGAATACCTGAGTTAAATAGGTTAGATTCTAAGAAGATCTGACCATCGGTAATTGAAATTACGTTGGTTGGTACGAAAGCAGAAACGTCACCTGCTTGCGTTTCAATAATAGGAAGCGCGGTTAAAGAACCTGTTTTTCCTTTTACTTCACCTTTAGTGAAACGTTCAACATAATCTTCATTAACACGAGATGCACGCTCAAGTAAACGAGAGTGTAAGTAGAATACATCGCCAGGGAAAGCTTCACGACCTGGTGGACGACGTAATAATAATGAAATTTGACGATAAGCAACGGCTTGTTTTGATAAATCATCATAAACAATTAATGCGTCTTCACCGCGATCGCGGAAATATTCACCCATTGCACAACCAGCATAAGGCGCTAAATATTGTAATGCGGCAGATTCAGAAGCTGAAGCAACAACAACGATTGTGTTTGCTAATGCACCATGCTCTTCTAATTTACGCACAACGTTCGCAATAGTTGATGCTTTTTGACCAATTGCTACATAGATACATTTAATGCCTGAATCACGTTGGTTGATGATCGCATCGATTGCTAATGCGGTTTTACCTGTTTGACGGTCACCGATAATTAATTCACGTTGTCCACGACCGATTGGTACCATTGAGTCAACGGCTTTATAACCTGTTTGTACTGGCTGATCGACTGATTTACGATCGATAACACCCGGTGCAATTACTTCAACTGGTGAGAAACCATCATTTTGGATTTCACCTTTACCATCAATAGGTTCACCTAAAGTATTAACAACACGACCTAACAAGCCACGACCAACTGGAACTTCAAGGATACGGCCTGTACATTGAACTTCCATACCTTCAGCAAGGTCAGCATAAGGACCCATAACTACCGCACCGACAGAATCTCTCTCAAGGTTAAGAGCCATCGCATAACGATTACCTGGTAATGCAATCATTTCCCCTTGCATTACATCACTTAAACCGTGAATACGGATGATACCGTCACTCACAGAAACGATTGTACCCGTATTGCGAGCTTCGCTCACAACATCAAATTGGGCAATACGTTTTTTAATCAATTCACTAATTTCAGTTGAATTTAGTTGCATTTTGAATTCCTCTTATCATTGCAATTCGTTTGCCAAACGAGCTAATTGTCCGCGGCTTGAGCCGTCAATTACAAAGTCGTCGGTACGAATGATAACTCCAGCAATTAGTGAGCTATCAACACTGCAATTTAATTTCACTTTACGAGCAAGTCTTTTTTCCATTGCGGCGACAATTTTCTGTTCTTGCGTTGCATTTAATGGTTGAGCTGAAATAACTTTAACTTCAGCTGTTGCTTGATATTCTTCCACATAATGTTGAAATTCAGAAAAAACTGCTGGAAGCACCGTTAAACGCTTATTTTCAGCCATTAATCGAATCAGATTTTGCCCATATTGATCAAGTTGGTCGCCACAAATAGAAATAACGGTATCCGCAACTTTCTGTGCAGAAAAGGAACCAGTTAAAAATGCTTGAATTTGCTCATTTTTCGCCACTTCTGCAACGAAAGAAAGCATTTCAGTCCATTTTTCAACCGCACTTTGTTCTACTGCAAAATCAAATGCTGCTTTTGCATAAGGGCGAGCTATCGTAGTTAATTCTGACATAAGCTCAACCTTCTTATAGTTCTGCAACTAATTTATCAATAATGTCGTTGTTTGCCGCTTCATCAATATGGCGACCCACAATTTTCTCAGCACCAGCAACGGCAAGAGAGGCGACTTTAACGCGTAATTCTTCTTGAACTCGTTTACGTTCAGCTTCCACTTCAGCATAGCCTTGTTCAATAATTTTGGCTTTTAATGCTTCCGCTTCCGTTTTCACTTCTTCAAGCATTTCATTACGGCGTTTATTGGCTAAATCAATAATTTCTTGTGCTTGTAATTTTGCTTTAGAAATTTCTTCTTCCACTAATACTTTAGTACTTGCTTGCTCTTTTTTAGCCGCTTCAGCAGAAGCTAAAGCATTAGCAATATTCGCTTGGCGATCTTCAATCGCTTTAATAAGTGGTGGCCATACAAATTTCATACAAAACGCAACAAAAAGTGCGAAAGCGATGAGTTGGCCAATTAGTGTTGCATTTAAATTCACAACGCCCTCCTAAAAGTCGGTTAAGTTATTCAATCGAATAACGGTTAATTTCAATCCCGACTTATTTCAATAAATCAATGAACGGGTTTGCGAAGATGAAAAGTAATGAAATACCTACAGCAATCATTGAAATAGCATCTAAAAGACCAGCTACGATAAACATTTTAGTTTGTAAGCTGTTTGCTAATTCTGGTTGACGAGCTGATGACTCTAAGAATTTACCACCTAAGATAGCAAAACCTAATGCAGTACCTAATGCAGCTACAGCAAGAAGAATTGCAGATGCGATGATTGTTGTAGTGATTACAGTTTCCATAATGTTCTCCATAAGATTGAAAATTAAGACCTAAGGTCCAGTTTGTTTATAAAAAATCGTTAAATTAGTGATCGGCTTTGTTATAGCCCATACTTAAGTAAACAATCGTTAACATCATAAAAATAAAGGCTTGTAATGTAATAACCAAAATATGGAAAATTGCCCAAACAAGATGTAACGGAATCCCTAATGCTTTTAAGGCAAAACTATCTGCCATATACATAATTGCAATAAGAATAAAGATTAATTCACCTGCATACATATTACCAAACAAACGGAATGCCAACGAAATTGGTTTCGCAAGTAAAGTAACTGTTTCAAGTAAAAAGTTAACTGGAATGAATGCCCAATGATTAAATGGATGCAATGTATATTCTTTCGCTAAACCGCCAAAACCTTTTGATTTGACGGTATAAAATAGAATAAGGAAGAAAACACAAATTGACATACCTAATGTGGCACTAATGTCTGCTGTCGGTACAGCGCGAAGATAATGAATACCAAATAAATTTGCAAATTGAGGAAGGAAGTCTACTGGAACTAAGTCGATAGCATTCATGATGAATACCCAGCAGAAAATTGTTAAAGCAATAGGGGCGATAGCGTTTCTTGGTCCATGGAAATTATCTTTTACTAATCCATCAACCCATTCAATCACAATTTCGATAAAACATTGCAATTTTCCTGGTACGCCTGATGTGGCTGTTTTCGCTACTCGAGAGAAAACGAAAAGAAAAATAGCACCTGAAATGATTGAGAAAAACAGACTATCTAAATGTACAGCCCAAAACCCTTCACCAGAAGCTAAAAAGCTTAAATGGTGCGTGATATAATCTGCAGTTGTTCCAGCCATAAATTATCCTTTTCAACAAATTATAAAAATTCTGTTATTTTCTAAAAGAAAGCAAAAATGGAATAAAATTATTTAACACTAATAATAAAACATAGCCCATAAAAAAAGCCATCACATTAAGATTAGTGATTAATTTTATGCTCAACATAATTAACAAGATGGTTGCCAACCATTTGAGACCTTCACCTCGATAAAGTGCGGTCATTTTTGCTTGATTTTTCGCTTGATGACGAAAAAAGAACCAATAAACCATTAATGTATGAGGTAAAAAGCCCACCAACATACCTACTAAAAAATCCCTTGCGTGAGCTGGTTTAAACAGAAAAACCATTAAGCTCAAAAAAAGGATAAACCCCATTTCAACAAGCAAGGATTTTAAATAATGTTGTTTGGCTTTATGGATTACAGCAGACATAATAAACCTTAATAACTGTAATTCATTAAATAAAACAGCGGAATTATACGATACAAAAATGAAAGTTTAAACTTAAAATCACCTAAAATGAGGTATTTGTCACAAAATTTCAACAAATTAGTAAATAAATTTTAATTATTCTTTTTGATTAGTACCAAATGACGCTCACCAACTAAGTCTGGCACCGCTAATTCAACTACTTTTTGAATAACAAAATGTGAATCAAGTAGTTCCACTTCGTCTTCATGATATTGCCCTTTTAATGCATAAAACAACCCTTGCTGATTAGGCAAATGTTGGCACCAATGGGTCATATCCTTCAAACTGGCAAAAGCCCTGCTTAAAACCCCATCAAATTGATGAACGGGCTTAAATTCTTCCACACGACTTAGCACTGGTTCTACATTAGTTAGTGCTAATTCACGTACTGCATTACGAATAAAACTAATACGCTTGCCTAAACTGTCCAACAAGAAGAATTTTTTATCTGGGTTAATAATGGCTAAAGGCAAGCCGGGCAAGCCTGGGCCTGTACCCACATCGATAAAAAGATCCCCTTGTAAATAAGAACTAACAACTACGCTATCCAAAATATGTTTAACTAACATTTCTTTTGGATCTCGCACTGAAGTCAAGTTGTAGGCTTTGTTCCATTTATCCAGTAACAAAACTAACTGTACCAGCTGCTTTTTTTGCTGATCTGTAAGAGAAAGTGCGGTCTGTTTTAATAAAGTTTCTAACTTTTCACTTAACTGTTGCTCAAGGTTCATTATTCGCCTCGTTTTAACATACCTTGTTTTTTCAAATTCACTAACAAAATTGAAATTGCAGCAGGAGTAACGCCTGAAATTCGACTTGCTTGTCCAATAGAAACAGGGCGATATTGTTCTAATTTAGAACGCACTTCGTTAGATAATCCTGAAACTAAGCTATAATCAAAACGATCTGGAATTGCCGTATTTTCATGACGTTTCTGTTTTTCAATTTCATCTTGTTGATGTTCAATATAGCCTTGATATTTAATGGCAATTTCCACCTGTTCTGCTGCTTGTTTATCCTCAAGTGCGGGTGAAAATGCTGCAGTTTTAGTTAATTTTTCATAGGTAATTTCTGGACGACGTAATAAGTCTTCGCCGCTGGCTTCACGCGTTAATGGATTGCCTACTAACTGATTAATTTCTGCCAAATGTTCTGATTGAGGGTGAATCCAAATTTGTTTTAAACGTTGACGTTCTTGCTCAATGTTATCCATTTTTTGATTAAAACGCGCCCAACGCGCCTCATCAATTAATCCTAATTTATGAGCAATAGGGGTTAAACGAATATCCGCATTATCTTCACGCAACAATAAACGGTATTCAGCACGAGAAGTAAATACACGATAAGGTTCTTTTGTGCCTAAGGTGCAAAGATCATCTACTAATACCCCAGTATAAGCCTGATCACGACGTGGGAACCATTGCTCTTTATCTTGCACATATAATCCAGCGTTAATACCGGCTAATAATCCCTGTGCTGCGGCTTCTTCATATCCCGTTGTACCATTAATTTGTCCCGCAAAGAATAAACCACTAATCGCTTTTGTTTCTAATGTTGGTTTTAAATCTCTTGGATCAAAATAATCATATTCAATGGCATAGCCTGGCTTCACAATTCGAGTTTTTTCCAAGCCTTTCATTGAATTTACAATGCCCATTTGTACATCAAATGGCAAACTGGTTGAAATCCCATTTGGATAAACTTCATTGGAGGTTAAACCTTCAGGCTCCAGATAAATTTGATGTGAATTACGTTCAGCAAAGCGCATAACCTTATCTTCAATAGAAGGGCAATAGCGAGGGCCAATACCTTCAATCACCCCTGTATACATTGGACTGCGATCCAAATTGTTACGGATCACTTCATGGGTATGATCATTGGTATGGGTAATAAAACAAGGAATTTGACGTGGATGTTGATCTACCGATCCCATAAAAGAGAAAACCGGCAATTCTTCATCACCATGCTGTTTTGCAAGTACATCAAAATTAATGGTACGCGCATCTAAACGTGGTGGTGTACCTGTTTTTAGACGATCAACACGTAAACCTAAATCACGTAAACGATGGGATAAGCTCACCGCAGCAGGATCGCCCGCTCGTCCACCTTCATAATTTTCCAAACCAATATGAATTTTACCTGCTAAAAATGTACCAGCTGTAAGAATGACGGATCTTGCACGAAATTTTAATCCCATTTTCGTTTCAACACCGCTAACACGATCCTGTTCAATTAATACATCTGTAACTTCTTGTTGGAAAATATCTAAATTAGGTTGATTTTCAAGTGCAATACGCACAGCTTGACGATATAAAACGCGGTCTGCCTGTGCACGTGTTGCGCGCACTGCAGGCCCTTTGCTGCTATTTAATGTGCGAAATTGGATCCCAGCCTGATCCGCTGCGGTTGCCATTAAACCACCCATGGCATCAATTTCTTTCACTAAATGGCCTTTACCAATACCACCAATTGCAGGGTTACAAGACATTTGCCCTAATGTATCAATATTATGAGTAAGCAATAATGTTTTTAGCCCCATTCTTGCTGGTGCCAGAGCTGCTTCTGTGCCTGCGTGACCGCCACCAATAACGATCACATCATAATTTTCTGTATAAAACATATAAACCTTAATACAATGAAAAGGATCGCTTTCACCGATCTTAAATAAAATAACGTGGTATTCTACTAAAAATTGATAGATCCTAAAAGTGGGATCGATAAGTTAGGATCTAAATAATGGATCACTAATAATATAAAGATCTATATATAAAAGATCTTATTATTACTATTATTAGATCCACTGATCGTTGTTTATAAGATCCTTTTTCCTTTTTATATAAATAACTTAGATCTTTTTGAACCTGAGTAAAACTTGGATCTTTACAGTGAAATAATTCTGTATAACTTGGCTAGTTATCCACAGATGCTATTTTTTTAGATCTTATCAAATGAAAAAATACAGCTTGTTGACAATTTTCTATAAAGTTATCCACAGTGAAATTTATGAGATAAATAAAAAAAGTGCGGTGAAATTAACCGCACTTTTCAAAACAAAGGAAAATAAATTAGAGTCTTTCAGCTAACATCGCTTCTAATTTTTCAATATCAATAGCGAATTTGCGGATACCCTCAGCTAATTTTTCAACTGCCATTGGGTCAGCATTATGTTGCCAATAGAATTCAGATTCTTTTAATGGTTCTGGACGTGCTTTTACTTCGCCATTGAACGTTAATTTGCGTACTAAAGGCGCATTACTTTCTTGTAATTCTTTTAATAAAGATGGCGCGATAGTTAAGCGGTCGCAACCTGCTAATTCGGTAATTTCACCAACATTGCGGAAACTTGCACCCATTACCACAGTTTCATAACCATATTGTTTATAATAATTATAAATTTCAGTTACTGAAACTACGCCAGGATCTTCTGCTGGTGCATAGTCTTTTTTATCTGAGTTTGCTTTGTACCAGTCAAGAATACGACCGACGAATGGTGAAATTAAATAAACACCCGCTTCAGCACAGGCACGAGCTTGCGCTTGAGAGAATAATAAGGTGAGGTTACAGTTAATATTTTCTTTTTCTAAGATTTCTGCTGCGCGGATACCTTGCCAAGTAGAAGCAATTTTGATTAGGATACGATCGTTAGCTACACCCGCTTCATTATAAAGACGGATAATTTTACGCGCTTTTTCAACAGTCGCTTCAGTATCATAAGAAAGACGTGCATCCACCTCAGTTGAAATGCGACCTGGTACTAATTTTAAAATTTCTAAACCAATGTTTACGGCTAATTTATCTTCCGCATCAATCAGTTGTTGTTTTTTACAATCACTTTGTTTTTTTGCATAAGCAATGGCTTCATCAATTAATGGTGCATACTGTGGTAATGCAGAAGCACTTAAAATTAATGAAGGGTTAGTTGTTGCATCTTGTGGCTTGTATAATTTCATCGCTTCGATATCGCCAGTATCGGCCACCACAACGGTCATTTCACGTAAAGCATCTAATTGTGTAGTCATAATTTTTCCTCAAGTTTTAGGGGATTGCATAATACAAAATATAATTTATTTATAGTCTATTTACGCAGAGGTAAACTATAATACATAAAAATTTATATACAAGTAAAAAATGAAAAAGGGGCAATGAATGAAGCTATTTTTAGGTATTACGGGATACAGTGGAAGTGGAAAAACCACTTTATTAGAAAAATTGCTGCCTGAATTGAAATCCTTAGGCTTAAAAGTCGCGGTGATTAAACATAGCCACCATAATGCACAAGTAGATAAAGAAGGAAAAGACAGCTGGCGAATGAAAGAAGCGGGTGCAAGTCAAGTTATTATGGCTTGTGATCAACGTTGGGCATTAATGACAGAAACGCCTATTCCTGCCTCTTTTTCTTATTTAATCCAACAATTTGATCAGCAGTTGGTGGATTTGATTTTAATTGAAGGTTTTAAGCAAGAACAAATGCCAAAAATTTTGTTACACCGAAAGGCAATGACAAAACCTCTGCCTGACATCGATCAATATGTATTGGCATTGGCAACAGATTATCAAATAGACGGCGATATTCCTTGTTTGGATATCAATAATATCCCTCAAATTGCCCAGTTTATTGATCAATATGTGCAACAAAAAAGTGCGGTGGAAAATCATTAAATTTTTATGCAGACAACTTATCGTTCTTTAGCTTGGATTGCGGCGACGGCATTTTTTATGCAAACCCTTGATGCCACCATATTAACCACCGCATTACCTGCTATTTCATTGGATTTACAACAATCGCCGTTGCATATGCAGCTAACGGTGATTAGTTATGCTTTAACTGTGGCTTTGTTCATTCCAATGAGCGGTTGGATGGCTGACAAATATGGTACATTAACCATTTTCCGATTTTCTGTTTCCACCTTTGTTTTAGGTTCTATTTGTTGTGCTTTTTCCACCAGTTTAGAAATGCTGATTTTCTCCCGCATTTTGCAGGGATTTGGTGGCGCAATGATGATGCCAGTTTCTCGCCTAGCCATTATTCGCGTGATACCTAAAAATGAATTGCTGCCCGTATTAAATCTTATGGCAATGGCAGGCTTAACTGGGCCTATTTTAGGACCTGTACTGGGCGGATGGCTGTCCACCTATGCCTCTTGGCATTGGATTTTTCTTATTAATATTCCTATTGGTTTATTAGGCGTATTACTGGCGCACCGTTTTATGCCAAATTTGCGGAATGAAGTAAAAAAATTCGATTGGCAAGGTTTTTTGCTTTTTGCTGGCGGATTGGTGGGTTTTACCTTAGGACTGGATTTACTCGGTGAAGCCTTTTTGCCACAATGGCAATCAGGATTAATTATTTTAATCGGTATGGCTTTTTTATTAAGTTATTACCTTTATGCTAAAAATAAAAGCGATGCATTAATTCCACTTAGTTTATTTAAAGTGCGCACTTATTTATTAGGTTCTTGGGCAAATTTATTTATTCGTTTATGTGGCTCAGGTATTCCATTTTTATTGCCTTTAATGCTACAACTCTCATTTCATTATGATGCCGACATTGCCGGCTGGCTCGTTTCCCCCATTGCGTTGAGCTCTTTAGCTGTTAAACCCTTTATTCGCAAATTATTATTTAAATTAGGTTATAAAAAAACCTTAATTTACGCCGCACTTTTTATGATGATTTCTATCATTTTAATGTCATTTTTAACCACCGATTCGGCTTTGTGGCTATATCTATTATTGGTTTCACTTTATGGTTTTTGTTTATCTATTTTATTTACTTCCGTCAACACATTAACCATTTCTGAATTAGACCAACAAACCGCAAGTGCAGGGGCGACAATGCTGAGTGTTGTTCAACAAGTAGGTATTGGATTAGGCATTGCCATTGCAGCGATTGCGCTTAATTTTTATCGTGAATACATTGACCAACAACCATTGCAACAAGCATTCAGCTATACCTTTTTAACTAGTGCATTATTTGGTTTATTGCTGCTCTTTGTGGTGTCAAAATTGCACAAAAATGATGGCAAGAATTTGCATTAACGAGTCAAAAAAGCCTTTATTTCCGCAAAGGCTTGTTGGCGGATTTCATCGCGCTCAAATAAAATTTCATGTTTTGCTTGTGCCACTTTAATTAACTTTCCTTGTGGCAAAAGTGCGGTCAATTTTTGCAAAGTTTTATTGCTCACAATTTGCTCTTGTTCCGCTTGTAGAATTAATACGGGAATTTCAATGCGAGAAAGGATTGTTGGCAATTTTTTCGTGGCTTGCAAACATAAATGCGCCCATTTAAATGTAGGGCCGCCCAAATGTACTTCTGGAAAGGTTAAATTTATCTCATTCATCCATTGCATACGCACTTGGCTGCTGCTTAACTTATTATCCATCACATCAACAGGCTGATAATCCGTTTTGCCAAATACATATTTTTTTCCTTGCCCAAACAACATCATCAGGCTTAGCAATATTTCATCCATCAGCAGATTTTTCATCGGCAAAGCAAAAAATGGCGCAGAAAATACCGCACTTTTAATCTGATGATCTGCATTTGCTAAATAAAAACTGCTAATTAATGCACCTAAAGAATGAGCAAGTAAATGTTGGGTTTGATAGGTATAAAGTGCGGTGATATTTTCAATGATTTTTGCCATATCTTCCGCATAAAAACGAAACTCATCAATATAGCCTTTTTCAGTATGGGGTAATAATCGTTGGGAATAACCTTGCCCACGATGATCAAACAACAACACATCATAGCCCTGATGATAAAAATCATAGGCCACTTCTGACCACTTCAATAGATTTTCTGCTCTGCCATTGACTAAAATCATTAGTTTATCTGAGCCATTTGTTTGCAGAAAATGGCGATAAGCCAAACGGCAGCCTTTTTTCCCTTCAATATATTGCACTGGAAATGGCGCAAGCCAAGGTGATAATTGCTGCTGTAAAAAATGATGGAATTGCGATTCTCTTTGCATTTGGATTTAAATGAAGTAAAAAAGTGCGGTGAAATCCACCGCACTTTTGAGGTTAGCAAGAATTAAACTAATTGTTTTAAGATACGACGAACTGGCTCTGCAGCACCCCATAATAATTGGTCGCCAACAGTAAAGGCTGCCACATATTCTGGGCCCATAGCAAGCTTACGTAAACGACCAACAGGGATACTCAATGTGCCTGTTACTTTTGCTGGTGTTAATTCACGTAAAGTCGTTTCTTTGTCGTTTGGAATGACTTTCACCCACTCATTGTGTGCAGCGATAATTTGTTCAATTTCTGCTAATGGGATATCTTTTTTCAATTTAATTGTAAAGGCTTGGCTATGGCAACGTAATGCACCAATGCGAACACATAAGCCATCTACTGGAATTGGGTTGTCGCTTAAACCTAAAATTTTGTTGGTTTCTGCATAGCCTTTCCATTCTTCTTTGGTTTGTCCTGTTTCTGGTAATAATTTGTCAATCCAAGGAATTAAGCTGCCTGCTAAAGCCGCACCAAAGTTATCTGTTGGGAAGCTATCTTCACGCATTGTTGCAGTCACTTTGCGTTCAATATCTAAAATGGAAGAAGCAGGATCTGCTAATTCAGCTTTTACGCTGTCTTCTAATTGTCCCATTTGCACGAGTAATTCACGCATATTTTTTGCGCCAGCGCCAGAAGCTGCTTGATAGGTTGCTACAGACACCCATTCAACTAAATCTTTTTCAAATAAACCACCGATGGCCATTAACATTAAACTTACTGTACAGTTTCCGCCCACAAAGGTTTTAATGCCTTTGTTTAAGCCTTCTGTAATCACATTTTGGTTTACGGGGTCTAAAACGATAATGGCATCATCTTTCATACGAAGCGCTGATGCTGCGTCAATCCAGTAACCATCCCAGCCTGTTTGTTTTAATTTTGGATAGACTTCGTTGGTATAGTCACCACCTTGACAGGTAACAATAATGTCCAGTTTTTTAAGTTCATCAATATCAAAAGCATTTTTTAATTCGCCCGCGTCTTTTCCTGCAAAAACAGGGGCTTTTTGACCAGCTTGTGATGTAGTGAAGAAAATAGGATTGATATTGGCAAAATCATTTTCTTGCACCATACGATCCATTAATACGGAACCGACCATTCCGCGCCATCCGATAAATCCGACATTTTTCATAGTTTATTCCTTAAGTTGTGTTTGATAAGTTTACATTAATTACAGATTGGCGAATTAAAATCAAGCATTTTAATAAAAAAAGCAGATTTTTAATGTAGGAATTGGATAATCTACCTCTCTTTATTAAATAATCTTTAAATAAAATAGCGATTGACTTGTTAGCCAATCGCTATTAAGAAGTTACTTCATTAAACTGTTAGAATGTGTAGTTTACATTTAAGCGGATATCACGTCCCATACCTGGTAAGGTTGCACCTCGTTGGCTATGTGGGTGATAGAATTTATTAAATGCATTATTAATCGCAAGATTGACATTTAATTTTTCATCTTTTAATGGTTTCCAGCTGATATAGAAGTCATGAGTAATATAACTATCACGAGCACTTTCTGCAGCTGTTTTGTCCGCATTAGCTAATGCATAACCTTTTTCTTTTTCTACATAGTTACCTTTCCAACCTAACTCTAAATCAGGGGTATCAAAGCGATAAGATAGGCCAGCTGTCCAAGTACGACCTGTTTGTACCGCAAACTCAGGATTGAGTCTGGAATCAGGTTTGGTGTTATTTAAGTAAAATCTTGGTTTACTATCAGATACACCAAAGCGTGCGGTTAAGCCTTCATAACGGTAAGAGGCTTTTAATTCGTAACCATGGTTTTTCGAATAACCATCATTAACTGCTTGTTTTACACCGCTAATCACGTTGCCTAAGGCATCATGTCTATCTTGTGGGTTTACAATTAAATTATTTACTTTTTGCCAGAAGTAGCTACCTTCGAAAGTGAAGTTGCCACTATTGTAGTTGAAACCAATTTCAGTATTGCGAGCTTGTTCTGCCTCAATATTTGGATCAACGGAAATCTGTCTAATACCAACCATTAATGCATCATATAAACGTGGGCTGCGTGAGGCATAGTTATGATTTGCACTAAAGCTTAATTCAGGTGTTGCTTGATAAATTAATCCAACACTTGGATTTAATTTACCGCCAGAAGCTTTCACGCCATCATTTGCTTTCATATTAAAGTGGTCATAACGTAAACCTGTGGTTAAGGTGAAATCACCAATTCCACTGATCATTTCAACATAAGCACCAACATCTGTTTTTTCAGGGTTGTTTTTAACGAATGCCAGCTTTTTGTGAGGTTTAATTTCTTGATTACGGTAATTTACGCCATATTTAACTAATACATTTTCACCAATATAAGAATCAAAGTTCACATTAGCGCCACGAGTATTAATTACCGTTGTTGTTGGACCTGATACTTTGCCACAATATCCACAACCACTATCATCTGCTGAATAACGTTTGTTTTTCATTACATAAGCATTTGCGGTGACTTCATTGATAAAACCAAGATTTTTACCAATATATTCAAGATTCGTGTTAGTTAAAGTTGTTTCACGATAGGATGGTGATTGGCGTGCTAAAGTAAGGCGACCTGTATCAAAAGCAGCAAATTCTTCACGTACTAAACGCGTGCCACGATGTTGATCTTGTAAATGACTTAATACAAAACGATGATCACCAAATGTCGCACCTAATTTAACAATGTAGTTGCGTTTGTCTAGTGCACTGTAAGGCACTTTATTGCTACCATTTAATCCATTAACATAATGTTTTCCTGCTTTGTAATCCTCTTCATCATTACGATTAAAAGAAAGTAATGCATCAAAATGACCTGTTTTACCAAAAACGCTTGCGCCATAAGAATGACCGTTATTGCTAGAATAACCTCCGTTTAATTTAAAACCATAGTCGCGTTTACTGCCTTCTAATAGGTCTAATGCATCTACTGTTTTAGCAATAATCGCACCATTGGTTGCGCCAATGCCTGCACTTGCAGATCCTGCCCCTTTTTGTACCGAAACGCTTTTCAATAATGATGGATCAATAATAAAGCGAGCTTGGTGATATAAGATTTGGCTATCGGATGACGCACCGTCTACTTTAATATCAACGGAATTTTGCCCCATTCCACGAATGGTTAAGAATTGTGATGTACCGTTACCCGCCGCGAAGCCAATTGATGGTTCCTCTCTAAACAAACCACGTAAATCAGTTTCTGTGCTGCGATCTTGTTGCGCTAATGTAATCACATCTGTTGAGTTTTTTGTGCCTGTATGAGCAGTAACATCAATCATTTCTAATGTTGAGGATGGGTTAGCATAAAGGCTAGAAGAAGCTGCTAGTAAAATAGCTAAGGTGAGTTTATTTTTATTGAAGTGCATAATGGCTCCCTGAGAAGTTGTATTTAATCAACGAAAAAAGAGCACAAAGTATATTTGTTTTATAAATAAGAATCAATATCATTTGTGTTTGTTCGATTAAAATATTAACAACTACTTTTGGAGCCAATCATAGATATATATGTTGGAAATTATTTGTCTAACATTTTTATATGCTTGTTTGCTGCTATCCAAGCAGATGCATAGCCAACAATGGAGCAGATGATTAATAAGAAAAAGACTTCTGTTATTTCCAATCCATTTAATTCAAATTTGACAGCGAAAATATCTGTTACATATTTGACCGCACTTGTGAAGTAGCCGATCACTAAGCTACTGAAAATACAAGCAAATAATGCACCAAGAAAACCGTAAATAATGCCAGTGTAAAGGAATGGGCGCAAAATAAATTGGTCGGTCGCACCGAGCAATTTAACTACTTGAATATTGGCTTTGCTACTATAAACATCAGAACGAATACTGTTCCCAATCACTAAAAATACTGCAAGAGTCATTAATACAGCACAGAAAATGGCAACATGAGCAATTAACCAAGTGAGCGCAGCGAGTTTTTCTAACCAATCGTTATCCATGCGTACTTCTTCGACACCTTTGATTTTCATTAGGCTATCGTGTAGCTCTTTACGTTTTTCAGACGCTTGATAATCTGATGTGGGCTTAATCATCACAACTGCAGGAAGTGGGTTATCATCTAAAATATCCAATTCTTCGCCAAAGCCTGACCAACTGCGAAAATCTTTCAAACTTTCTTGGCGAGAAATATAATTTAAGCTTTCAATACCTTGTTGTTGCTGAATCTTGCTGACAATGGCATTGGCGTCATCTTCGTTTAAATTTTTATGCAGATAAACTGTTAATTCGGTTTCAGGATAAAATGTGGTAGTGGCTTGATGTGTATTTTTCCACAACAAGAAACTAACGGTTGGGATGGTGAGGGATACAGCAATCACTAAAATCGTTAAGATGGTACCGTATTTTTTCTTGATTAAGTCCTTCAATACCGAATTTAGTACATATTGCATTCTTGCCCAAAATGGCGCGCTTTGATTTACTTTCATAAAAACTCTCCAAAAAAAGACCGCACTTTTAGCGCAAATGCCCTTGTTCTAATGTGAGGCAAGGTTTAGGTTTCTGCTGGATTAAGCCGATGTCGTGAGTGGCGATTAACACTGTCATTCCCATATTATTGAACTCTTCAAACAAGTTGAAAATTTCAAGAGAAAGGGCATTGTCTAAATTGCCCGTTGGTTCATCGGCCAATAATAATTGGGGTTTGTGGATGATTGCTCGAGCAATATCTACGCGCTGTTGCTCACCACCAGAGAGATGAACTGGCAAATGATTGGCGCGCTCGTATAATCCCACGCGATCTAAGGCTGCGGAAGCGCGTTCTACCGCTGTTTTAGGATGCATGCCCGCAATAATTAATGGCATGGCGACATTTTCTGCCACAGAGCGATCGGGCAATAAACGATAATCTTGGTGCACCATGCCGATTTGGCGGCGTAAAAAAGGTAATTCATGGTGAGAAAGACGAGTAATATCGTGGCCGTTAAACCAAATGCTGCCACCATTCGCGCGTTCCATTCCCATAATTAACTTTAATAATGTGCTTTTTCCTGCGCCAGAATGACCTGTTAAATAAGTCATGCTGCCAACGGGCAAATGGAAAGTCAGTCCTTGCAAAGCAGGCTTTCCGCCTAAATACGCTTTGCTCACATTTTGAAAATGAATCATGTTATTTCTCTTTATTCTTCATGAGTAAATAATGCATCAATAAATTCATCTGCATTAAATGTACGTAAATCTTCGATTTTTTCCCCAACGCCAATGTAGCGAATAGGCAAACCAAATTGATCAGCAATAGCGAAAATGACACCACCTTTGGCGGTACCATCTAATTTGGTTAAGCTAATGCCTGTTAAACCCACAGCTTCATTAAATAATTTAGCTTGGCTAATAGCATTTTGACCAGTGCTTGCATCGAGCGTGAGCATAATTTCATGGGGCGCGCTTTCATCGTATTTTTTCATCACGCGGACAATTTTCTTCAATTCGTCCATAAGATTATTTTTATTTTGCAAACGCCCTGCTGTATCCGCAATTAATATATCAATATTGCGTGCTGCTGCAGATTGCATAGCATCAAAAATAACAGAAGCAGAGTCAGAACCTGTGCTTTGTGCAATAACAGGAATATTATTACGTTCTCCCCAAACCTGTAATTGTTCCACAGCTGCTGCGCGGAAGGTATCGCCAGCGGCTAGCATAACGGATTTCCCTTGTTGTTGGAATTGGCGAGCCAATTTACCAATGGTGGTAGTTTTACCCACGCCATTCACGCCAACCATTAAAATAACATAAGGTTTTTTATCGCTTTCAAGCTGTAAAGGCTGAGCAACAGGTTTCAAAATCGCCGACATTTCTTGTTTTAATTGTTGATAGAGTAAATTAGCATCTTTTAATTGCTGGCGAGTGGCATGCAACTCAAGGTTTTTGATAATTTTCGTTGTAGTTGGCACGCCAATATCTGCGATCAGCAACTGTTCTTCTAATTCTTCAAATAATTCGTCATCAATTTTTTTGCCGGAGAAAAAGGACAAAAATCCCGAACCAATATTTTGTTTGGTTTTGACCAAGCCTTTTAATAAACGACTAAAGAAACCACCTTCGCTTGGTTTTTCTTGTGTAACAGCCGATGCTGAGATAGGTTGTTCCTCGACTTCCTCGACTTCCTCGACTTCCTCGACTTCCTCGACTTCCTCGACTTCCTCGACTTCTTCGACTTCTTCGACTTCTTCGACTTCTTCGACTTCTTCGACTTCTTCGACTTCTTCGACTTCTTCGACTTCTTCGACTTCTTCGACTTCTTCGACTTCTTCAGGGGTTGCGATTATTTCATCTGGGATTTCAGTTGTAATCTGTTGTTCTGTTGAAACTTCGTCAAAATGCACCGCACTTTGATTATCTGAGGGCTGTGAGGTAGCGGTTTCTGCTTCAGAAACGTATTCTGTTATTTGGTTTTCTTCATTGTCGGTTTCTGATTGCGTGTCGATAGGTTCTTGTTGTTTCTTCTTGTTAAAACCTAACCACGACCAAAAGCCACCTTTTTTATTCTCATCTGCCATAATAATCTCTTAATTTCTGTTAGAATACGGGAAAATTAGCATAGTTTATCATTTATCTGTATGAAAAAATACCGAAAAGCGCAGGCGATAACGTCGAGTAAAACAACAAATTTAGCGAAAGGGGAAGTGCGAATTATTGCAGGTCTCTGGCGCGGTCGAAAATTGCCGGTGCTTAACTCAGAAGGATTGCGCCCAACAGGTGACCGAGTGAAAGAAACGCTATTTAATTGGTTAATGCCTTATATCGTTGATAGCCGTTGCTTAGATGCCTTTGCTGGTAGTGGATCCTTGGGGTTTGAAGCACTTTCTCGTCAAGCGAAATCAGTCACTTTTATTGAATTGGATAAAGGTGTGGCTGCACAATTAAAACGTAATTTACAAACACTAAAATGCGATGAAAACCAAGGAAAAGTGGTGAATCAGAGTTGTTTAGATTTCCTAAAACTTGCGCAAAATGCACCGCAGTTTGATGTGGTTTTTCTTGATCCACCGTTTAATTTGGGACTAACTGAGCAAGTTGTGCCTTTGCTAGAACAGCATAATTGGCTCAGCTCAGGTGCGCTAATTTATATCGAGACGGAACGAAATAAAGTATTAACAGTGCCAGACAATTGGTCCTTACTAAAAGAGAAAACCACCGGGCAAGTGAGTTATCGATTATATCAAAAAGGCGAAATGACAGAGTAAAATCTTTGCTTGTTAATTCTGCTTTTTAAATAAAACACCGCACTTTTTTAAGATAAAGTGCGGTGTTTTTGTTAGTGTTTTTTTATTCTTTTGGTAGTTTGGTAACTGAGATGATCAAACCGCCCCAGATAATAGCAAGGGCTATTGACATCATAATGATTGCACTTGTGCTCATATTATTCTCCTTTGTGTTCTGCGTAGGCTTCGTCTTTCCATTTTAAGCGAGAAAGTAAGAAAGAAACGATAACCAAAGTAAATGCCATACCCCAACCAAATGTGTTGACGAACCAATTTGGGTAGCCTTCATAGCCTTCGGTGAAGACTTTTGCTCCTTCACTTAATAACATAAAGGCAAGGATACCTGTGGTTAATATGATGCATAAGCGCCATAAGAAACCAACTTTGAAAGAAGATGTTTGGTTAATATGCGCACCTAACAAGCCAAGTTTTTCATTGGCAACGATAGCAACTAGAGAAACAAAGGCAACGGCAACAATACCAAAATAGTTAATAAATTTATCTAATACATCTAACATTGGTAGGCCTGTTGTGGTACCAAATAGGATAACGGATACAGCCATCATTGGTAAGCCAACGATAAATGTGATTTTGACGCGATCCATTTTTAATTTGTCTTGTACCGCAGAAATAATTACTTCAATAACGGAAATAAATGAGGTTAATGCAGCAAAGGTTAATGAGCCAAAGAATAACACACCAAAAATTTCACCAAATTTAAGTTCATTAATGATGGTTGGGAAAGCAAAGAATGCAAGACCAATTCCGCCTTTTGCCACATCACTTACTTCTTGCCCTGCAGCTGTTGCCATAAAGCCAAGGGCTGCAAATACGCCGATCCCTGCAAGCACTTCAAAACTGGAGTTTGCAAAGCCGACGACCAAACCTGTACCTGTGAGATCAGAGTCTTTCTTCAAGTAAGAGGCGTAGGTGATCATAATCCCAAAGCAGATAGATAATGAGAAGAAAATTTGTCCGTAAGCTGCAATCCATACGCTTGGGTCTGATAATTTTTCCCAATTTGGTGTGAATAAGGCATCCAAACCTTTAGCTGCACCAGGTAAAGTGAGTGAATAAACAACAAGCACTAAGAACATTACAACCAATACTGGCATTAAAATATTAGACACTTTGGAGATCCCTTTTTGTACACCAAATGCTAATACCACAAGGGAAATAACCCATACTGTAATTAATGGACCTACTACCATGCCGACAAAGTCGAAGCTGACGCCTTGTGCAATATCGCCCATTTTTAAGAATTCACCAACGAAGAAATCGATAGGTTTTCCACCCCAAGCTTTACTGAAAGAGAAATAGGTGTAAATCGCAGCCCAACCTAAAACAACGGCGTAATAAAGACCAATGATGACATTCACCATTACTTGCCACCAACCGAAAGTTTCAAAATGTTTGTTAAAGCGACGATAAGATAAAGGCGCACCACCACGATGGCGATGGCCAATGGCGTAATCTAAAAAGAGTAATGGAATCCCTGCGGTTAATAATGCCACGATATAAGGAATGATAAATGCACCACCGCCGTTTTCGTAAGTGGTATATGGGAAACGCCAAATGTTTCCTAAGCCAACAGCAGAACCAATTGCTGCCATAATAAAGGCTTTACGCCCTGAGAATGTTTCACGAGTAGATTGACTCATGCTCGCCCCCTAGTTAAGTGTTATGTTTGTTGTGTTTAGGATAATATAAACAAAATTAGGTGTTCGTCAATATAAAATAAACAAAAATATATGTTTTATATCTATTTTGATTGTTTGTATTGATATTTTATTCTGTTTTGGTGTTTTATTCTTGTGATCTAATTATGGCTAGAATAAATAAGAGGTATTTTAGGGAAAAGTGCGGTGAAAAATATTCATGTTTTTCAGTTTATAGGGCCTAAAAGGTGAATTTTGATTATAAAACGAACGATTTGAGTGGGGTTGTTGAATAAAAAATTTTTCTTTAGCTATATCTCTAAATATCTAATGTACTATTCCAGAAATGAGACAGGCTAAATAAATAATCTAAGGGTTTTTGGATACAATAATAAAGAATGAGATTATGTAATTCCCAAGTGCAATAAAAAATATAATTCCAAAAAACCTTATATTATTCATATTTCCAATAGATAACCCAGAGTTTAATGTTTAGCGATGCTATTGTGCGTCATTTTGCATCCGCTCTTTTTGCACAACACTGGTTGGTTCTTGATGAATGATGACTTCAGATAGCGGGAAAGCTTGTAATAATTTCTTTTCTAAACTATCAGTAATGTCATGCGCTTTAACTAACGGCAAATGATCATCCATTTCTAAATGGAGTTGAATAAAACGGTTTGCTCCTGCTTTTCTGGTTTTCACATCATGAATACTGATAATACCGGAATGTTCAAGGGCAATGTGCCAAATTTTATCCACTTCTTGTTGTGGTAATGCTTGATCTAACAAGGCTTGCATAGCATCCCACAACATTTTTCCTGCGTTATAGAGAATGTAGAAAGCAATACCAATGGCGAAAACCGCATCAGCATATATCATGCCCTGCATATTTAATAACATCGCAATTAAAATTGCAGTGTTCATATAGAGATCCGTTTGGTAATGCAAAGAATCTGCTTGAATTGCTGGGCTATGTGTTTCTTTAACCACTTTACGTTGATAAAGCACCAACATTGCTGTTAAAGCAATAGAAATTAAGCTGATAATTACACCCAATTCACTGCTTTGTACCGGTTGTGGATCGGTAAAGCGTTGAATACCTTGCAATAATAAGAAAGCGGCGGAGCCTGTGATAAAAGCACTTTGGGCTAAAGCTGCTAGTGATTCCATTTTGCCATGCCCGAAAGCATGGTTATCATCTGCAGGTTGTAACGCAAAGCGTAATGCAATCACGTTGGTGGCGGAGGCAAATAAATCCACCAGTGAATCGGTCATTGCTGCCAAAATAGCGATAGATCCTGTTTTCCACCAAGCAAATGCTTTAATAATAATGAGGCTAACTGCCACAACAATGGCTAAATTAGCCGCTCGTTTAACTAATTTTTGATATGTTTCTTCCATTTTATTCATCAAACATTGTTTTATCGCGTAGCATATGTGCATTGCCCTTGCGGCGTAAGAAGCCGCAGCGATCAAAATATTCCATTAACTGCACCGTTAATTTACGTCCAAATTGCAATTCATCGCGTAATTGATTAACGCTGATTTCGCCTTGTTGCTCCGCAATTTTTTTGACTAATCGGGCATAATTGTAAAGGGTTTCCGTTAAGAAAAAGCGATCTTTTACTATTGGTGTGAGGTAGCCTAGTTTGCCTGCTTTGTATAAGAAATTACGCATTATTGTTTCGGCAATGCCGAGTGCATTGGCGATATCTCTGACCCAAAGTGGCTGCCCATTCTGTTGCACAAATTCAGCGAGAACGGCTTTCCATAGTTGTTTTTCTTGTTCATCAAATTGGATTTTGTGTTCTGGTAAATGCAACCATCCGCGACTTTGTTGCAATTTGCCATCAGCTAACAATTCATCAATTAAATGATAAATTAATTGCTCTGGTTGGTTTAAAGCTGCTATGCGATATAAACGGGCTTTACCTAAGCCTATTTGATCGCCATGTTGCTGGTGGTAATCAGAAAGTGCGGTTAAAATTTGCTGTGTTTTTTCATTTTTATAATCCGCACTAAAGCACCATTGTTGGAAACGCACTGCCTGATTTTGTTGCAAAATCTCATCAAGTTGGCTTGGCGTTAATTGTTCAGTCCACAATAATTGCGATACTGAAATAGCTTTACTTTGTAAGTACAGTTTTAAACGCTGTGTGGCATTGTCAGATTGGTGCAAATCACGCAATAAATTCAAACGTGTTTCTGTACGTTTGTGGCGTTTAGGTGAATCAATTTCGATCACTTTTGCACCGCCAATCAGTTGTTTATTATCGCCGCTGCGTAAAATTAATTTATCGCCAAAAGTTAAAAATAAAGGCTTTTCTAAAATTAATTCAGCTAAACCTTGTTGGCTTGGATACAAGGATTTATCGGATAAAATCGATAGCTTACCAATTGTACGATCTGCCGCATGATAGATATGCACAGCCTGGCTTTCATTAAGATTTGTTTCGGCATTAATCACAATGCTGATGCGATCCGTTGGCTGTTGTGGCGCTTGTGAAAAAAGCCAATCGCCACGCTCAATTAAAGTGCGGTCTAAATCTGCATTAATATTGAGCGCTAAACGTTGCCCTGCCAATCCTTGCTGACTTGCTTGATTTTGTGCATGAATATTTTTTACCCGCACTTTTTCGCCATTGGATAGCACTAGCTCATCATCAATATTGACCTTGCCGCTAAAAGCTGTACCCGTTACTACCGTTCCCGCGCCTTTTACGCTAAAGATACGGTCTATGGCATAACGAAACGGTTTGTTTGTCTCTGCTAAATTTGCGAGTTGTGCGAGATATTCTCTCAATTCAGCAATGCCTTGTTGATTAATGGCAGAAGTAATAAAAACGGGACTTTGTGCTAAAAACGGATATTGCGCTTGAATTTGTTGTTGTAATTGCGCAATTTGTTCTGGTGTTGCACGATCTGCTTTGGTAATCACAACCAGAATTTGCTCAAGCTGTAACTGTTTCAGAATGGCCAAATGTTCTTGTGTTTGTGCTTGTATGCCTTCATCCGCTGCCACAATTAACATGGCGTAATGAATTCCGCCTAAGCCTGCGAGCATATTGACTAAGAATTTTTCATGCCCTGGCACATCAATAAAGCCAAGAGTTTTATCACCTAAAGGCAAGTAGGCATAGCCTAAGTCGATGGTCATGCCCCGTTTTTTTTCTTCGGGCAAATGAGCGGTATTAGTGCCAGTTAATGCCTGTAATAATGCGGTTTTACCATGATCAACATGACCTGAAGTAACAATAATCATAAGCTTTGTAAACTCTCTAATAGTTGTTCAAGGTTGGCGAGTGAACGCATATCTAACCAGATTTTATCTTGTTCCACTCTTGCAATAATTGGAGTTGGAAGCTGTTTGAATGTTTGTAAAAGTGCGGTTAATTTTCCATTATTTTTTTCAGCAATAGTAAGAGCGACAGATGGAATTCTCGCTGTTGGTTGTGAACCACTGCCGATTTGTGCCGAACTTGCTTCGATTTGTAATGAAAAGTCTGTCAACTTAGGTTCTAAAATCGACTTAACTTGCTGTGCTTTATATTCAAGTTGTTCAAGAGATTGCGTTAATAGATGTAAGGTTGGTAAATTCTCGGTCAGTTTTTCTGGTTGTAAATACAAGCGTAATGTCGCTTCTAAACCAGAGAGAATGACTTTGTCACAACGCAAAGCACGTTTTAAAGGGTGGGCTTGTAATTGCTGAATTAAGGATTTTTTACCCACAATAATGCCTGCTTGTACACCACCTAATAATTTATCGCCCGAGAAGGAAATGAGATCGACGCCTTGCTTGAGTTTTTCTTGTACAGTCGGCTCTTTTGGCAAACCATATTGGCTTAAATCAATCAGCGCGCCGCTGCCTAAATCACTGATTAAAGGTATGCCAACTTCTTTGCTGAGTTCCGCTAGTTCTTGCTCTTCGATAGATTTCGTAAAACCACAAATTTGATAATTACTGGTATGAACTTTCATCAAAAATGCAGTATTTTCGTTGATTGCGTTGCGATAATCTTTTAAATGGGTTCTATTGGTTGTCCCCACTTCAACTAATTTGCAGCCCGCTTGTTGCATAATATCTGGAATACGGAATGCACCGCCAATTTCAACTAATTCGCCACGCGAGATGATGACTTCTTTACCCTGTGCAAAAGTAGATAACATTAACAATACTGCTGCGGCATTATTGTTGACGACACAAGCTGCTTCTGCACCTGTTAATTCACAGATTAATTCACTAATGTAATTATCACGATGGCTACGTTGACCTTCATTTAAATCATATTCTAACGCAACATTTTGTTTCATTGCAGTTAATGCTGCTTGTTGCGCCGCTTCAGGCCAAAGTGCACGACCAAGATTGGTATGCAAAACGGTGCCAGTAAGATTATGCACAGATTGAATTTTTACTTGGCTTTTTTGAATTAATTGGTGATGAATTTCGGCGATCGTGGAGTGAATATCATTGAAATGTGCAGGAAGTTGATTATTTTTCTTGATAAACTCTCTTGCTTGCTGGATTAATTGACGAGCGGTTGTAACAACTGCAGTATGTCCATATTGAGCAATTAATGTTTCGCCTTGCGCTGTTTTAAGCATTTTGTCTACAGAAGGAAGTTGCTGAAAAAGTGCGGTCATTTTTTGTCCTGTTTTTCAAGAATTTTCCTTATTATACAATAATTTTCTGCCAGACTTGAATAAGAAAGAAAATTAGGCTAAAGTTGCTCCCAGTGATGCAAAGGAAGGTCGTCGTTTCCGGTGAGGCGGCAGGACTTCAAATCCTGTTAGGGCTGCCAGCAGTCCTGGGTGGGTTCAACTCCCATGACCTTCCGCCAGTTCATTTAATTTTCTTAACCCCATATTTCTCAATACTCCCACTCAACGTTATCAATTAAGTCTGCGAAATCTTCAGCATAGAAACCATGGGATATCATATATCGCCAGATTTTTTGCTTGGCTTTTTGATCTAATGGAAATTGTAGTCGTTTTTTTTGTAGCACTTGTTTTGCAATTTGGCTCCAATCAATTTCGCTTTGTTCAATAGCTTGTTGAATAACCTCGGATCTTATCCCTTTTAATTGTTTAAGTTCCTGTTTAATCCGATTGACACCAAAACCGCGTTGTGCACGATAATTTAAGTAATTTTCCGCGAAGCGTAGATCGTTTTGCCAATTTTTTTGTTGGCAGTGATTGATAGTGTCTTCTATTTCTTGTTCTGAAAAGGCTTTTTCTTGCATTTTGCAGCGAATTTCAAATTCGCTGTATTCTCGTCTAGCTAATAAACTTAAGACATATCCTAATGCGAGGGACGACATGGCTTTTCCTTATTTTGATGAAAAGAAAAAGTGCGGTATTTTCTACCGCACTTTTTTGTGATGAGTTATTCAAAATCTGAGGTTTCAGATTCATCAGAATTGGATTCAATATCCGCCAATAAGGCTTGTTCTGGATTAGCCACTAATTCAGCTCTAATCTTCGCTTCTAATTCGTTAGCTATTGCGGTATTGGTCGCAAGCCATTTCATTGCATTGGCTTTACCTTGACCAATTTTTTCACCATTGTAGGAATACCAAGCACCTGATTTATTTAATAATTTATGCTTAACGCCTAATTCAATTAGTTCGCCATTTTTTGAAATACCTTCTCCGTAGAGAATTTGGAAGTCAACTTGTCTAAATGGCGCTGCTAATTTATTTTTTACGACTTTAACGCGTGTTTCATTACCAATAACTTGCTCACCATCTTTTACTGAGCCTACACGACGAATATCTAAACGCACTGAAGAATAGAATTTTAATGCATTACCACCAGTCGTAGTTTCTGGGTTACCAAACATCACACCAATTTTCATACGAATTTGGTTGATAAATACAACTAAACAGTTAGAGGCTTTAATTTGTCCTGTTAATTTACGCAATGCTTGAGACATTAAACGCGCTTGTAAACCTACATGTGCATCGCCCATATCACCTTCAATTTCTGCTTTTGGTGTGAGAGCGGCTACGGAGTCCACGATGATTACATCAACTGCACCTGAACGTACAAGGGCATCACAGATTTCTAATGCTTGCTCTCCATTGTCTGGTTGAGAAATTAATAATTCTTTGACATCAACACCTAATTTAGCTGCATAAATCGGATCTAAAGCGTGTTCCGCATCAATAAATGCACACACTTTACCTGCTTGTTGTGCTTGTGCGATAACAGATAAGGTTAAGGTTGTTTTACCTGATGATTCTGGTCCGAAGATTTCAACAACACGTCCCATCGGCAAACCGCCAATACCTAATGCTACATCTAGCCCGATAGACCCTGTAGAAATTGCTTCGACATCTAAGGTTTGAGTATCCCCTAGTTTCATGATTGCACCTTTACCAAATTGTTTTTCAATTTGACCTAAGGCGGCGGCAAGTGCTTTTGCTTTTTCATCTTGAGTAGCTATTTTATTGTCTTTCGCGATTGCCATAATTCTTTCCTTTAATTTGTTATCTGTAAATTTGTGCATATAATAACTGTTATTAAAAACAGTATCAAGCGTTTTTCTGACTTTTAATTTAATCTGAGATCTTGATTCCAAAACAGAGAAATTTTTAGTTACTCATTGGATTTTGTTGTAAGAAATTCGCCAATATCTTTTCACCGAAATCGGACATATAGGATTCAGGATGAAACTGTACCCCAAAAATAGGCAGTGTTTTATGTTGAAATGCCATAATAATTTCATCGTCGCAAGTGGCTGTCACTTCTAATTGTTCGGGAAAATGTTCAGGTGATACCGCCCAAGAATGGTATAGACCTACGTTAAATTCTGCTGGCAGTTGCTGAAACAGTGGGGATTTTGACCGCACTTTTACGGATTTCCTTTGCCCATGGCGAACGTCAGCAAGATTAAACAGTTGCCCACCAAAGAATTCACATAGGGTTTGATGACCTAAACACACCCCAAAAATAGCTTTTTGCTGATAGAAGCGCTGCAGCATATCAAAGAGAATAGGATAAGCTCTAGGTACGTCTGGACCAGGTGAAATTATGATGTGACTTGTCGATTCCAATTGCTCCAACTGTAAATCTTCCACATTGATGACTTGAAAATCTACTGCTAAACGGCGCACAAGATCCACCAAATTATAGGTGAAAGAATCGTGATTATTGATAATGGCTAATGTTGTCATAAGTTACTGTATGTACAATTTGTGGCGTTAATTATAAATGATTTTTCGTGGCTTTTAGGCTAAACTTGCGGATATTTTATTTATTTCTTTAATTGATAATGCCACTTAATTCTTTTATTCAACAGGCGAATGCTTTTGGAAAATTACGCCAACCTTTTTTCTTTTTAATTGATTTTGAACAACAAAAACCGCTGATTTGTCCTGTGGATAAAGCAGCAGAAAATGGATTGTTTTTTGATATTCGAGGTATCGCTAATCAAGAAAAAGTGTGGTCAAATTTACCCTTAAATTTAACTGCCTTTCCTATGTCATTGACGGAGTATCAATTAGGTTTTGATTTGGTGCAGCGGGAATTACAAAAAGGCAATTCCTACTTGCTCAATTTGACTTATCCTACTGAAATTGAAACAAATTATTCGCTATTACAATTTTTTCAGCAGACAAAAGCACCTTATAAACTCTATTATCAAAATAACTTTGTTTGCTTTTCACCCGAATGTTTTGTGCGAATTGAGCAAAATCAGATTTTTACTTATCCAATGAAAGGCACTATTGATGCGACTTTACCTGATGCAGAGCAGCAATTATTAGCTTCTGCTAAGGAAGAAAGTGAGCATTACACGATTGTGGATTTAATGCGTAATGATTTGGCTCTTGTTGCGCAACATATTGAGGTAAAACGCTTTCGTTATATTGATCGCATTGAAACGGAAAGAGGCGCAATTTTGCAGACAAGTTCGGAAATTGTCGGCAATCTTGCTTTGAACTGGCAAGATAATATTGGCACAATTTTAACTACATTATTGCCCGCAGGATCTATCAGTGGTGCGCCAAAAGAAAAAACGGTTGAGATTATTCAGCAAGCGGAAGGGCAAGCCAGAGGATATTACACCGGTATTTTTGGCTTATTTGATGGTGAAACTGTTGATAGCGCGGTTGCTATCCGCTTTATTGAGCAACGCAATGGGAAAATGTATTTTCGCAGTGGCGGTGGTATTACCAAACAAAGTGAATTACAACAAGAGTACGATGAATTATGTCAGAAAGTGTATGTGCCACTGATAAAATAATGGATTTTCCTTTATTTGAAACCATTTGTATTGAGCAAGGCAAAATAAAGAATATTGCTTTTCATCAGCAGCGCTATCAATCATCTTTGCTGCACTTTTATGGTAAAAGTGCGGTGAAAATTTATGATCTTTTGGCATTAATAGAAGAAAAGCGGGAATTTCACACCGCACTTTTTAATGCCCTTTGTCGCTGTCGCTTATCTTATAATGCTCAAGATGTGAACATTGAATTATTTCCTTATCAGCGCAAGAGCTACCAACGTTTTCACCCTGTTGTTTGCGATGATATTGATTATGGCTTGAAATACCAAAACCGCGATCGGTTGAATAAACTGTTGGCACAACGAGGCGATGCCGATGAAATCATTGTTATTAAGCAGGGCAAGGTGACGGATTGTAGCATTGGTAATTTGATTTTCCGTCAAAACAAGCAATGGTTCACACCAGATTCCCCTTTATTAGAGGGTACTCAGCGGGCTTATTTGTTACAACAGAAGAAAATTAAAGCAATCCCCATTTTCGCTGAAGATATCGCTAAATTTGATGAAATTCGGATCATTAACGCGATGAATGGTTTGGATGAATACTGAGGAAGGCAACATGGATTTACATAATATTCGTGAGGATTACAGCAAACAAGCGTTGTCGCGTAAGCAATGTGATCCCAATCCGATAAAACAATTTGAAAATTGGTTAAATGAAGCGATAAAGGCGCAAGTAAACGAACCCACCGCAATGAATTTGGCCACGATTAATGCACAAGGTCGGCCTAATAGCCGAGTGGTTTTGCTCAAAGAAGTGAATTCAGAAGGTTTTGTTTTCTTTACTAATTATTTGAGCCAAAAAGGACAAGCGTTAGCGCAAACCCCTTTTGCAGCATTGAATTTCTTTTGGCCAGAATTGGAACGCCAAGTGCGTATTGAGGGCAGCGTGCAAAAATTGGCTGAGGAACAATCGGATGCTTATTTTGCTTCTCGTCCTTATACTAGCCGTATTGGTGCCTGGGCGAGTGAGCAAAGTGCGGTACTAACCAGTAAAAATACCTTGTTAGCAAAAGCTGCACTTGTTGCGGCTAAACATCCAATGCATGTTCCGCGACCTGAACATTGGGGCGGATATATTGTGCTGCCTGATTTAATTGAATTTTGGCAAGGTCGCCCAAGTCGTTTACATGACAGAATTCGTTATCGTTTAGAACAGCAAGTGTGGGTAACAGAACGCCTCTCGCCATAGTTTATAGCGAACGTTTGTATGCGCCTTGTTCACATTCGATTAAGTTATCTAATTCTAAACTGAGTAATTGTGTTAATAAGATTTCTACTGGCAGTTGAGTGCGTTCTGCTAGCTCATCAATGGTAATGGGATGATAACTAATGTGCGCATAGAGTTCGGGAAAAGTGGGTTGGACTGTTTCTTTTGGCTCTTGAGTTGATCCTGTAATTGATGTTTGGCTAATTTGTATCGGTAATTGTGTCGGATAAGGCGAGAGATTTTCAATAATATCTTTCACATTCTCAACTAAAATAGCGCCTTGTTTAATTAGCCGGTGGCAACCTTGGCTGGCAGCATTGTTGAGGTTGCCTGGCACTGCAAAAACTTCACGATTTTGTTCAATGGCATAGCGTGCTGTAATCAATGAACCGCTTTTCTCCGTTGCTTCTACTACTAAGGTCCCTTGTGCCATGCCACTAATAATACGGTTGCGTCTGGGAAAATTGGCGGCAACGGGTGGCTGATCGGGTAGAAATTCTGAAACCAAGCAACCTTCATAGGCTAAAATTTTTTCGGCTAATTTTTTATGTTGAGCTGGATAAATTCGATTTAATCCGCTACCAAGCACTGCTATGGTTTTGCCTTCAATATCGACCACAGCTTGATGGGCAATGCCATCAATCCCTATCGCCAACCCACTGGTTACAATAAATCCGGCTGCCCATAATTCCATCGCAAAATATTTTGCCCAATATTCTCCATAATGAGAGCAACTTCGGCTACCAACCAAAGCAATTTGTGCGCAGTTCAGATTTTCAGGGTTACCTTTAACAAAGAGTAAAGGTGGTGGTTGGGCAATTTGTTTGAGTAAATAAGGATATTGGGGTTCAAAATAAGAAATAATATGTTGGTTGTTTTTCTGATCTTGCCACATTAATGCAGGCTCAATATAAGCTTTTTTCGGCGTAAACCAGCGTTCAATTTGATTATGGCGCCAACCTATTTGTTGTAGAGTTGTTTTGTCGTAATTCAACAATTCTTCAGGGGAAATATGCGATAAGATTTGATAAATACTATGCGCACCTAAATGAGGAACTTGCATTAAACGCAGCAAAATTTCAGTAGAATTTATCATTCTTATGTCCTTATTTTTTCATTATCTCATCGAACTTTAACTACCACCCTATTGCTTGCCAATTGGCTCTGTTTTTTCTTGGAATACAGATCACAAAATGGAGAAAAAACGGTTAATTTTTTGACCGCACTTTGTTTTTCTCTTATTATGCGTAGCCATAGGGCTAACAAAGAAAGGACAGATTATGAGCGTATTTGAAATTGCACGAAATGCGAATGGACAGAGTTTTGGTGTTACTGCAAAAATGGCAAACCGCCATGGTTTAATTGCTGGTGCGACGGGAACGGGAAAAACGGTTACGTTACGTAAACTTGCTGAGGCATTTAGTGATAGTGGTGTACCTGTTTTTCTCGTTGATGTAAAAGGCGATTTATCAGGTATGACAGTCAAAGGCAGCATGCAAGGCAAAATTGCAGAACGTATTACGCAGTTTGATTTAGGTGGCGAAAGTTATTTAGATGGCTACCCTGTTTCTTTCTGGGATGTGTTTGGTAATACAGGTATCTCATTACGTACGACCATTTCAGAAATGGGACCTATGCTGCTTTCACGTTTATTAAATTTAAATCCAACGCAAGAAGGACTGCTCAATATTCTCTTTCGTGTTGCGGACGATAAGGGATTATTGCTGGTGGATTTAAAAGACTTGCGTGCGATGTTGAAATATTTAGCAGATAACGCAAAACAATTTCAGCTTGAATATGGCAATATTTCGGCAGCGAGCGTGGGCGCCATTCAACGCGCTTTATTGGTACTTGAAAATGAAGGTGCAGATAAATTATTTGGCGAACCTGCATTGAATTTAGAAGATTGGCTACAAACACTTGATGGTCGTGGCGTGATTAATATTTTGAATTCAGAGAAACTTATTAATTCTCCTCGTATGTATAGCGCGTTTTTGCTGTGGTTAATGTCTGAATTATTTGAGCAATTGCCAGAAGTGGGTGATCCTGATAAACCAAAATTTGTTATGTTTTTTGATGAAGCACATTTACTTTTTGATGGTGCACCGAGTGTTTTAGTTGAAAAAGTCGAACAGGTTGTACGTTTAATTCGTTCCAAAGGTGTGGGGATTTATTTCGTCACACAGAATCCATTAGATTTGCCAGAGACAGTGTTAGGTCAGCTTGGTAATCGTGTGCAACATGCGTTGCGAGCCTTCACGCCTCGTGATCAAAAAGCAGTGAAAACCGCAGCAGAAACCTTTAGAGCAAATAAAGGGGTGAATGTGGTTGAAACGATTACAACTTTAGGTGTGGGTGAAGCATTGGTTTCATTCTTAGATGAAAAAGGCATGCCGACACCCGTAGAAATTGCCATGATTTATCCGCCAAAAAGCCAGCTTGCGCCTTTAAGTGCAGAACAGCGTCAAGCTTGGGTAAAAGATGATGCTCTCTATTCATATTATAATAATTATGTGGATAATTATTCTGCTTTTGAAATGTTGGCAGAACAAGCGAATTTAGAACAAGTCGCGCAAAAGCAAGCTGAACAGGCTCAGAAGGAAGAAGAGGAAGGCATTATGGGCAGTTTAAGCCGTATGATTTTTGGTACCAAAAAGCGCGGTGAAAAACTGACGGTAACTGAAGAATTGGTGAGTGGCGTGGCAAAATCCGTTGGTCGCAACATTCGTAACCAAGTTACTAAACAAATCATGCGCGGGATTTTAGGTGCATTGAAAAAATAATGCGTTGAGATTGGGTATTTAAAGAAAAGTGCGGTGTTTTTCACCGCACTTTTTGTTACAAGTTATTCTTTGTATTTATTTAAATATTGTTGCTTTTTATCTGGGGTAACAAGTTCAAAAGGAATAAAGTTATATTGGGCAACTTTTTCGCCTTTTGCCGCTTTATATGCCATTTCAGCACTCACTTTTCCTTGACCCGCTGCAGATTGATAAACAGTTGCATCTAGCCCTTTGCCTAAGTATTCAAGTGCATCAGGTGTTGCATCAATTCCTACGACAATCATGTCTTCATCATTCATGCCCATTTTTCTTGCAGCAAGTAGAGCACCAATTGCCATTTCATCATTGTTACTTAAAATCACATTAATATCTTTGTGTACAGCAAGTAGATTTTGTGTCACATCCATTGCTTTGGCGCGATCCCAACGTGCTTCTTGTTTACTCATAATTTGAATTTCAGGGTTGTTTTTTAGCGCTTTTTCATTCCCTTCGGTACGTTTAATTTGAGCATCCCAGCCAAGTGGTCCCATCAGAATAATCGCTTTTGCCGCTTTGCCATTTAATGTTTTAATGACAAATTCCGACTGCATTTCGCCCGCCTGAATTTCTTCTGAGCCAACATAGCTCGTGACATATTTCATGTCTTCATCTTTTGGTTTTCCATTGACGATAATGAGTGGAATTTTGGCTTTTTTAGCTTTTACACCAATGGCTTTAATGATATCAGGATCGGTTGGGAAAACTAATAACGCATTTACGCCGGAATCAATAAAGGTTTCAATGTCATTTAACATTCTTGCGGGATCAGAATTTGCATCTGCGTATTTAAATTTGACATCTGCATTGCTGTCATCAAAAGCTTGAATGGCATCTTGCACATAGGTTGGATACTTATCGGATAAGCTATACATTGAAACACCAACCGTCATTTCTTTTGCGGATACAGTTGAAGCTAAGCCTGTTAATAGGCATAAAGTGAGTAATTTCTTAACCATAATAAAAACCTCTACATAATGATTTAACGGGTTGCCATTGATAAAAAAGGGTGGAAAATCCACCCTTCATTGTTGAGATTATTTATATTTCGCTTTGTATTCTTCTTTTTTGTCTGGCGTAACAAGTTCAAATGGCACCCATTTAACATGAGGGACTTCTTCGCCTTTTGCTGCTTTATATGCCATTTCAGCACCTGTGGTACCTTGACCTTGTGCAGATTGGAATACGGTTGCATCTAAGCCTTTGCCTAAGTATTCAAGTGCATCAGGAGTTGCATCTAAGCCCACAATAATAATATCTTCATCTTTTACTTTGAGCTTATTACTTGCTAACACTGCACCAATTGCCATTTCATCATTATTGCTGACGATAACATTGAGGTTTTTATTCGCTGCAAGTAAGTTTTCTGCGATTTCTAAACCCTTGGCGCGGTCCCATTTGCCTTCTTGTTCTGCTAACAATTTAATATTGCTATTTTTCTCGAAGACGTCTTTGTTACCCTGAGTACGTTTAATTTGGGCATCTTGACCTAGAGGTCCCATTAAAATTGCTGCTTCAGCCGGTTTGCCATTTAAGGTTTTAACAATATATTCAGCTTGGATTTGACCACCGGTAATTTCATCAGAACCTACATAGCTTGTAATATATTTCATATCTTCGTCTAATGGTTTACGGTTTACCACTACAAGCGGAATATTGGCTTTTTTCGCTTTTTTACCAATCACTTTAACGATGTTTGGGTCTGTTGGTACGATAAGAAGCGCATCGACTTTTTGGTCAATAAAGGTTTCCACATCGCTTAATAGTTTTGCAGGGTCTCCATTAGCATCTGCTAATTTAATTTCTACGTCATCGTGTTTTTTATCGAAATCACGAACAGCATCTTGTAAATAAGTTTGCCATTTATCAGAGAACGCTACCATTGGTGCACCAATAACCACATTTTTTGCTGCAGCCTGTGCACTGAGTAATACGCTACCACATAGTACGGCGAGTAATGCTTTTTTCATAGTTTAACTCCTTCGAATTAAAGGTTTTATTAGCTGATAAGAATTAATAATTCTTAGAATAGAAAATATAAATTTCAATGCATGAACAATATGGAATGATTTGTTCATTTTTGATATATATCATTAAGCTATATTTTAAGCAATGTTGCAGATACAAAAGTGTGAACTAGATCGTATTTTTGATGGTGTAGCATTAAATATGCAGTGATTTTGAAGAGAAAAGTGCGGTGAAATTCACCGCACTTTTATGCAAACTCAAACCCTAACCCAATGTCTTTCAGGTATTTTTTCTCATTGGATAAATCTTGTTTAATCAGAGGGTTACGATCGAGGTATGCTTGCTCAAATTTGAGGTGCCACTGTTGTGGGGTTACGTTGAGATGAATATTTTGAGGCAATTCCGTTGCTTGACGAGAGCGGCAGATCAGAATAGCGAGGCGTAATAGACGCACAAGGGACAAAATATCCTGTGAATGATAACGTGCAGATTGCAGGATATCCTCAATATTAAATGGATTTTGTTGTAGACGTACTAAAGCAGATAAAAGGCGTTGTTGCTCTTTATCAAAGCCGGGCAATTCCATATTTGCTAAAATATAAGCGGAATGTTTGGGCATGTTTTTGTGGTTTATAACGATACCCACTTCATGTAGCAACGCTGCCCAAAGCAGAATTTCTTCCATTTCATCTGCTAAATGTGGTTCTTGCCATGCTTTCATTTGTTGTGTGAGTTGCACCACATTTTGACTGACACGCTCCGCTTGTAAACGGTCGATGTTGAATTGCTTGGCAAGGGATTCCGCGGTACGCTGGCGGATGTTGATGACCTGAAAATCTTGATCGAGGCTATACATTACCCCTTCGCGTAATGCGCCATCAGAGTATCGCATTTGTTCAATACCATAGCTGTCAAACACCGCGCTTAAAATGGCTAACCCCGGCACAAAAACATCTGCGCGATCTTCATTTAAACCTGAGAGTTTTAATTGATTAAAATGGGTGACCTTGAGGGTCCGTTCAATTAGAAAGTCGAGACGGCCAGGAGTGATGATGCCATCTGGATCGATATTTTCCATGATGACTTGATAAACGGTTTTAATTGTACCAGAAGAACCGAGTACATATTGCCAGCCTGATTGGCGATAAGTTTCGCGGAGATCTGCAATGCGGCTTAAGGCAGTACGGCGTGCACGTTCAAAATTCTGTGCCGAAATTTCGCCTTGTGGGAAAAATTGTTTAGCAAAGCTGACGCATCCCATATCACGACTTTCGGCAATAATCGGATTAAATCCTTCACCGATGATCATTTCTGTGGAGCCTCCACCAATATCAATCACCAACTTGCGTCCGTTTTCAGGCTGAGTGTGTGAAACCCCCGCATAGATCATTTTGGCTTCTGTTTGACCTGAAATAATATTAATTGGATAAGGGAAGACCGTTTTGGCTTGTTGCAAAAATGCGTCATTATTAACCGCACTTCTGAGGGTATAAGTGCCGACAACATTAACGTTTTCCGCTGGGAAACCTTGTAAGCGTTCAGCAAACAGAGCAAGGCAATTAACACCGCGATTAATGGCATCTTGATCTAACACGCCATGTTCGTCTAAGCCTTTAGCAAGCTGCACTTTTTGTTTCAAACGGGATAAAATTTGAATTGAGCCGTTCACAATACGTGCAATGATCATGTGGAAGCTATTTGAGCCTAAATCAATGGCAGCGATTTCACGCACATTATGTGTTCCCACTTTGGAAAGTGCGGTGGCTTTTCTGATTAAATTAATATTATTCATAATCCTGCAACGTTATTAAAACTCAAATTCATAAAGTAAATCAACAGCTTGGTTAACCCCAGATACAGATTGTAAGAAAACTTGTGGGAAAAGGCGATAACGTAATGTGACTTCTGCTAAGCCATCAAATAAGCCGATACCATATTTAATTTTTAAGCGTGGTGTAATATTGCCGCTGACCACAACTTTTGAGCTATCGCCAACACCTGCGGTACCTAAGTTCAGGTCTTGAATACCGAAAGCTTCGCCAATACCGCCCACTAATTTTCCGCTTTTGGCTAATCCCATGCCTAATAATGCGGCACCGATTGAACCACCAGAACCGGCTTCGCCACTGTTTTCTAGTGAGCGTCCAGTGAGAATATAAGAGAGCGCTTGATCCTGTGGCATACTTGGTTCCGAGAAGACTTTAACTGTCGGAGCTTCTGCAATACCAGTGACTTTCACACCAGCGACAATATTGCGTTTTTCCATCGCTTCAGGATTGCGAATTGCCTCAATATCTAAAATAGGTTGAGATGGCATGCCTGCAAAGCCAATGCGCCCTTTGCGAATGAGTAAGTCTTGGCCAAAAGAGGCATAGCGTCCATTTTTGAGGTTAATTTGCCCAAAGAGCCCCAATTTTCCTTTTTCTTGGCGTACTTCAAGTGTGCCAAGCAATTCACTATTTAAACCATAGGCGTTAATTTGAACATCATCACCAATGTTAATTTTCAAATCAGATTTAATTGCCATGCCTGATTTGGTGGTGGCAGCCATTGGACGTGAAGCAAAAATATCTTTATTATTTACCGCACTTTTTCCGCTGAGGATGACTTCATCTTCACTCACTTTGACAGCACTATCAGGCAAACTTTCAATCCGAATTCTTGCCCATGGAATATTAATATTTCCTGTCAATTCGAGTGTTTTCGGATCAACATTTACGGTCACATCAGGTGTTAATTTTACTTTCGCCATAGAAGGAATATTGACTAAGAAATTCTCTCCTTTAGCATGAACTCGCGCACTCCAACGATCTAAATGTTTCCATTGCGCATCACCATCTAGGCTCAAGTTGCCTTCTGAGGTTTGAATATCACCTTGTAAAGTTGAACTGTTACCATGGAAATTTAATGCCACTGTACCGTTATTAATTTCCACTGGGCTCGATTTCATTTTTAAACGCAATTGGTTGATATTTAAACTGCCATTTAATAAAGGTGCATTAAGATTTCCAGCAAAGCTTAAACGAGAATTAAGATTACCCGATACATTCTCGCCATTTGACAGCAATTGATTCGCTAGATTTAAATTAACCCCATCAATATTGAGATTGCCGCTCAGCTTGCGCCCATTGGCAATATCCGCAATTTTGATATCGCTTTTAATTTGTCCATTATTTTGGATTTGAATATCCGAATTAACTGCTAAATTATTGTTTTCCAATTGTGCATTAATAGCAAGTTTTGGAATAGCTAATTTGAAGGTGCGGTAATCTAGTTTGTGTGCGATATTTATCTGATCAGAATGAAGCTGCAAATCTAATTTAACAGGTTTATTTTCATACCAGCTGAATTTACCGTTGCTACGAAGATTACCCTGTAATAAATTGTTTTGCTTACTGATTTTATTCACTAATGCTAAATCTAACCGTTTGAGTTCAAATGGAATTTCGCCCTGTTTGCCCGCTTTAAACGTTTGTGGAAAACAAAGATCAATCTCCGCATGCTGCCAGCAATGGCTCGAAATTGTAGCAATAGTCTGCTTGTTATCAAACGCAACCTCGATATTTTGATTGTTTTTCACATTTCCGATTGGCGTTTCTATTGCCACTTGGCTAACGGTGCCTTTCCATAATTGCAAACTGCGGTCAAAATTTCCCGAAATATTGAGGTTAGCCGCAACAGGATCACCATTGGAGCGGAGTTGTACTTGATGTGATTTCTCATTGCCCGAAGCGGTCAATTTTGCATTAGTAAGTTTAATATCACCTTGGCTAAAGCCATTGAGATCAACGGCTAAATTACCTTGGATTTGTTGTTCCGTTGTGATATTGCCTTTGGCGGAGACTTGGTTAATTTTTAAATCTTGGAAACGAATGTTACTACCGACCAAATCCACATCAAGATGAGGTTCTTGCACTTTTCCTTTAATATGCGCTTTACCTTTTAATGAAGCGGCAAAATGAGGGAGCAACCCTTGTAAATCAGGGGCGTTAATATCTAAATTTAAATCTGAATTTTGCTCAGCAAGCAGCCCTTTAAGCACAATGTGATTATTACCATAGTCTAAATTCAGTTTCGGCGTATTGAGCAATTCTTTTTGGTTTGAGTGAAGTGCACCTTTTAGCGTTAATGGGCGTTGAGAAACTGAACCTTGCACATCAATATTGGGAACATCAACAGTCCAACCCTGTTGATTGACTTCGCCATTGCTTGTTAGATTACCCGATAAAATAGCTGGAAAATCTTTAATGTAAGCACCTAAATTAATTTTATTTAAATCAGCTGCAGTTTGCCATTTTATGCCTGTTTTCCAGTCAAGATTACCCTGTAATCCTAATGTACCATTTAGGGCATTGGCTTGTAATTTCTCAATATCTAAATGAGATAAACCGCCTTTCGATTGGAGATCTAATTGCGTTTTAGGTGCGCCCATTCCTTCGATTTCACCTTTTAAGGTAGCTTGATAATCGAGCAAATTACCCTGCGCATTGAGATGAATCTCTTTGGCTTTGAGAGGGTCAGCTGTTTTATCAAAAGGGTATTGGAATTTAGAGGCAGATAAATTGAGATTAAATGGTGTTTTTTCGGCGTTAAGCTGTACGTCACCATTCAATGTTGCCTCAATAGCACCCTGTGTTTTAATCGAAAGTGCGGTGCTTTTTTTCAGATTTCCAGATACGGATAAATCAACGACAGATTGAGGTAATAAAACGCTGTCGCCTTGTTTAAAGCTGTTGATATCCGAATGGAGAGTTAAATCAACGGGCATATCCTGATCTAACTGAAATTTGCCACTTGCTTGCAGGTTTCCCACAGAGCTATTAATCGCTAATTTATTTAACTGCACATCCGCCCCAGTTGCATCTGCCTGAATTTGTACCTTAGGAATATCAATGCGTTGACTTAGTTTGCCATCGGTGAATTGTTCAAAGGTCCAATTATTACCACTGATGTCGGGAATGTGCATATCAAAAGGCAATATGATTTCTGGTATATCCGCAAGGAGCGGCTTAGCTAGCTGTTGTTCTAGGCTTGGCCAATCGATAGGTTGATTTGGTTGTTCTTTGATTTGAGCTTGTTTTTTACTTTGTGTATTAAGCACATAGCTGAGATTGTTGATTTCTGTCGGTGCAATGGTGAGACCCGTCTGATTATTTAAATCAATCGCGGTATGAAATTGCCCAAGGTTAATTTTATCCTGATCAATGCTGAGATTGACATTATCTACCGCGACATCTTTCACTTCCACAGACACCGGTAAACTCAGGCGTTTCATGGTGGTTTTCTCTTGTGTTTGTTCGGTAGAAGGTGGCAATAATGCGGTATCTATTTCAATATTTGTTTGTTGTAACTGCAGATTTTCAATACACAATTTCGCTTTGAGCAAGCAAGAAAAATCTAATTGAAGGTCTGCTTGTTGCACTTGCGTATTGATGCCATCGGATTGAAATTGAACATCTTTTAGTTTTAAGCCATTTTGTAATTTGCCCTCAATTTCGCCCACTTTTAGGCCATCCACCCATTTTTCTGCTTGTGAGATTGCCCAATGAGTACCTATTTCAGAACCTAAAATGCCACTTACGCCAACGCCAAGCAAAGCCACTAACACGCCAGTGGCGGCTAAAGTGCGGTAGAAAATTTTCGATTTTTTCCCTTTGGATTTAGCAGCAGGTTGGCTTGATTTTTGTTCCTTGTCCTGTGTTTGTTCAACTGGCTCTGTCATACTAAATCTCCGCCCCTAAACCAATATAAAATTGAATATTTTTGCTGTTATCTTTATCTCGAACAGGGGTTGCAATATCAAATTTAATCGCCCCTACTGGTGACGCCCAACGCACGCCAAGACCTGCCCCATGTCGTAATTCGTTGACTTTATAAGCATCAGCTGCGAGTCCGACATCATAGAAGGTAGCAAGCCACCAACTTGGGTACACTTGATATTGATATTCCAATGATCCTGTTAGTAAACGCGAGGCGCCGATCAATTTGCCTTTATTGTCTTTTGGTGAGATTTTTTTATAGCCATAACCGCGTACGCTACGATCGCCACCAGCGAAGAAACGCATTGCAGGTGGCATTCGTTGTAAATCTTTTGTGTGTAGCCAACCGAGATCAACGCGGCTTACCATTCGATGATTTTCAAAAAAGGTTTTGATGACTGCTGCGGAGGCTCTGAGACGGATAAAATTCACATCAGAAAGCCACAGCTTTTGTCCAACATCCACTTTAAGACTGATATTGTGCCCCCAAGTTGGGAAGATACCGCCAACCATATATTTATGACTGATACTTGCTGTTGGATATACAAGTAAGGTTTTATCTGTTTGATCGGCTTGTGTAAAGCGATCATAACGAGCTTTTAAGCCCAATGAATATTGCCAGCCGTCAGGATATTCCCAATAACGTAATGCCCCAGCTGTAACTGCGGTGGATTTTGTGTCAGTTTTTGCATCATTCTCATTTTCGATACCAAAAGAGAATTGATAATATTCATAAAGGGGATTTTTCAATAATGGCATTTTATATGCCATTTCAACGGTTTGTTTTGGTGATGAAATATAAAAACTGGAGGTAAAACTATGTCCCCGGCTATTAATCCAAGGTTTTTTCCAGCCTAACTGAAAACGAGGGCCAACATCGGAAGAATAACCAATCCCCACTTCCATGGCATTTTTCTTTTTCGGTTGGAACAGAATATCAAAATCCACTGTTTTGTTTTTTTCATTTAATGTGGGTTGCATTAAAACGGACTGGAACCAGCCAGATGAAGTGTAATCATTACTGACTTTTAACACATCATTGAGCAAATAGTCTTCGCCAGGATGAATAGTCAGAATATTTTGTAAATAATCTTCACGAATTTGGGAATTTTGGAATCGTATTTCGCCATAACGATAGCGTGCGCCACTTTCAAATAATAATCGCCACCAGGCTTGATAGGTCTCAGGCATGACTTCCAAACGATGAACGGTAAAATCTGCGTCGAAATAACCCCGTTGAACGGCTAATTTTTGCAATGCAGTTTTATAATCTTCGTAGGTTTCGTGATTTAAAATGGTATCTGGTTTAGGTAAAGTTTGTTGCAACGATTGAAATGCTTCATCTTCAGCAGCCGCGCCCTCAATACGAACATCCGTTTCAGCCAGGCGTACCGGTTTCCCTAAGGTAATATCTGCAATTAAAACAGGTTTCTTTTTACCTTGGTCAAGGCGAAAATCGAGTTGGTAGTCATAATAACCTAACACGCGTAAGCCTTTGTAGATGGCTTCTCTTACCAATTCTTGATAACGTTCTGAACCATCCGCTTCTTCCGCATTAATGTCATTAATATAAATTTGAACGTTATTTTTTAAACTTTCCTGTTTAAGCCCAGTAATCTTTACGTCAACTTTTCTTGCCGCTGAATTATTTAATTGTTGTTCAATATTTTGTTCTGGCGTTGTTTCTTCTGCTTGAGCAGATTGCTCAGCGAAGCTTGCTTGGCTATAACCAAACCAAATAAAGCATAATAGAGATAGATGAGATCGGGTTAATTTCATTGGTGTTTATATTCGGACAGATTTATATTTATTGCCCTTAGTTTACTTTCTAACAGGGTAATGCGCAATTATAGAAAGCGGTAATTGGCTTATTTCGTATAAATTTGTTTAATATCACCAAAGGCGTCAGGCAGCGCTTGTTCAGAAATGAGTAAGTCAAATTGATTGACATTAGCAACATAAGCTTTCTGTACTTTATGCAACTTAGAATGATCAAAAATTAAAATGGCTTGTTTGGTTTTCGCCATTGCTTTATGTTTTGTTTTCGCTTCTTCAAAATTAAAACAAGTTACACCTTGTTGAAGGTCCACGCCGGCAGCGGAAATAAAGGCTTTATCGGTGCAAATTGCATCAAGCTCATTGTTTAATTGGATCGGCGTTAAGAAAGAATTATGGCGTGAATAATTGCCGCCACATAAAATCACGTCGCAGTTAGGCTTTTCTTGTAAAATGAGGAAAGTGTTAATAGAGCAACAAAGTGCGGTGAATTTTAGCGAAGAATCTATTTGAGAGGCAATGAAAGGAATGGTAGAACCACAGTCAAAAAAGACGACATCACCTTCTTCAATAAGATTCGCAGCGAGCCGTCCAATTTCCATTTTTTCTGCAATATGTTTATTTTCATGTTCAAAGATTTGGTAGCTATGTTCATTACTTTTTTGTAAATCTTTTACAATATAGCCACCAAGCAACAAAATGGAGCCAGAATGGGCATTTAAATCACGACGAATTGTCATTTCTGACACATTCAGAATATTTGCCGCATCGCGTAAATGGATTTTATCCATTTGTTTAAGCAAAAATTCTAACTTTTGAATACGTGATTGTATTTTTTTATCCATTTTGCTGCTCCTATTTTGCTTTAGTAGGTGCTACTATTGTCCTTCAAACCTTTAATAATAGCAATCCCTGCGCTTGCACCAATTCGCGTTGCACCTGCATTAATCATCGCAATGGCGGTTTCAGTATCACGTACCCCACCAGAGGCTTTCACACCTAATTTTTCACCAACGGTTTTACGCATAAGTGCGATGTCTTCTACAGTTGCGCCACCTTTATTAAAGCCTGTAGAGGTTTTCACAAAGCCTACATTGAGATCTCGACAAATTTCACAGGCTTTAACGATTTCTTCTTTGGTGAGTAAGCAAGTTTCTAAAATTACTTTTAAGGTAACGCCTTGGCAAGCTTCTAAAACAGTTTGGATGTCAGCTCTTACATCGTCCCATTTATTGGATTTGATCCAGCCAACATTAATCACCATATCCACTTCTTCCGCACCTTCTGCAATAGATTGTTGTGCTTCAAAGGCTTTTACTGAAGGTAAATTTGCACCAAGAGGGAAACCTACAACTGTGCAGATTTTCACATTTGTATTCTGAAGTTTTTGTTTTGCAAGAGGAATGTAAGCTGAATTTATGCAGACAGAGAAGAAATGATTGTCAATGGCCTCTTGGCATAATTGTAGGATGTCTGCTTCTGTTTTCTCTGCTGTTAAAGCAGTATGGTCAATGAATTGTGCAATTTGACTTGCTTGCATAGTAATGTCTCCTTAAAACGAGTTGAGATGATTTATTTTAACTTTTTTATATGATACATCAAAAAAATTTTAAAACTGTGATGAATGTCACTTTTTTAACATTTTGTTTGAATTATACTAAAAACATCCAATAATTGTTCTAATTATAACATTATTAATCGAGGAGGTATGTATGGATATTGCTGTTATTGGTTCTAACATGGTGGATCTTATTGCTTATATCAATGAGATGCCAAAAATGGGAGAAACACTAGAAGCTCCTGATTTCAAAATGGGCTGTGGCGGTAAAGGCGCGAATCAAGCTATTGCAGCGGCTAAATTGGGTGCATCGGTTATGATGATGACAAAAGTCGGTGATGATATTTTTGCTGACAACACCATTCGTAATTTTCAACACTATGGCGTAGATACAGAATTTGTTGAAAAAGTACCAGGCGTATCAAGTGGTGTGGCACCTATTTTTGTTGATCAGTCTTCACAAAACCGCATTTTAATTATTAAGGGTGCTAATTCTCATTTAAAACCTGCTGACATTGATCGTGCAGAAGCGCGGTTAAAAAATTGTAAGTTATTTATTTTACAATTGGAAATTCCATTAGAAACGGTCTATTACGCAATTGATTTTGCCAATAAACATCATATTCCAGTCATTTTAAATCCAGCACCAGCAAGCAAAGAATTAGATATTGATTACGCTTGTAAGTGTGATTTCTTTATGCCAAATGAAACTGAGCTAGAAATTTTAACAGGCATGCCGGTACAAACAATGGAGCAAATTCAAGCGGCAGCGAATAGCCTATTATCAAAAGGCTTGAAAAATCTCATTGTGACATTGGGTGAAAAAGGTTCTGTTTGGTTGCGCGGAAACGAAGTAACACATATTGCACCACATAAAGTGAATGCGATTGATACCAGTGGTGCCGGTGATGCCTTTATTGGTTGCTTCTCTCGCTACTATATTGCAACGGGCGATGTTGAGAAATCAATGCAAATGGCTTCGCTTTATTCAGCTTATAGCGTAACCGGTCAAGGAACGCAATCCTCTTATCCTAATAAAGAAGAATTTGAGAAATTCCAAAAAACAGCACAATAAATGAAGGAGCATATCATGAAAGATATACAACAAATGCCAGATGGCTATCTTAATAAGACCCCTATTTTTCAATTTATTTTATTGTCTTGCTTATTTCCATTATGGGGAGCCGCAGCAAGTTTGAATGATATTTTAATTACACAATTTAAGAGCGTATTCACATTAAGTGATTTTGCTAGCGCCTTAGTACAAAGTGCGTTTTATGGAGGTTATTTCTTAATTGCAATTCCTGCGTCTTTAGTTATTAAGAAAACAAGCTATAAGATTGCCATTTTGATTGGTTTAACGCTATATATTGCAGGTTGTTCAATGTTCTATCCTGCTTCTCATATGGCAACTTATACCATGTTCTTAGCCGCTATTTTCTCTATCGCTATTGGTTTAAGTTTCTTAGAAACATCTGCGAACACATATAGTTCAATGATTGGTCATAAGGATTACGCTACATTACGTTTGAATATTAGCCAAACATTCTACCCAATTGGTGCGATTGCAGGGATTTTATTAGGTAAATATTTAATTTTCCAAGAAGGTGCAAGCCTTGAAGAACAAATGGCAGGAATGACGCCAGAACAAATCCATAATTTCAAACTTTCAATGTTAGAGCATACATTACAGCCATATAAGTATCTGATTTTTGTATTAATTGCCGTAACCATTTTATTCTTAGTTACACAATTCCCGAAATGTAAAGTAGCAAATGCGGGTAACGCCAAATCAGAAGTTAAATTTACTGATACATTAAAATATTTAGCAGGTAATTCAGCCTTTAAGAAAGGAATTGTGGCTCAATTCTTGTATGTTGGTATGCAAGTTGCAGTGTGGTCATTCACTATTCGTCTAGCATTAAATTTAAGTGATATGAATGAGCGTGATGCGTCTAACTTCATGGTGTACAGTTTCATTGGTTTCTTTGTTGGTAAATTTATTGCTAACTTCTTAATGACCAAATTCAAATCTGATTTAGTATTACTTTGGTATTCTATTTTAGGTGTTATTACGCTTGGTTATACGGCTTTTGTGCATGATTTCTCTGCTGTTTATGCTGCTATTTTTGCTAGCGTTTTATTTGGGCCATGCTGGGCGACAATTTATGCTTCCGTATTAGGTACCGTATCACAAGAACATCGTGAAGTGGGTGGCGCAGTAGTTGTTATGTCTATCATTGGTGCAGCAGTTGTTCCAGCAATTCATGGTTATGTATCAGATTCTGTTGGTTCACTTCAATTAGCCTTTGTTGTGCCATTATTATGCTTTGCCTATGTAGGTTATTATTTCTACGGCAAATTAAAAAATAACGCTTAATGAGGAGGGATAAGATGAAAAGTTATATTTATCTCTGTAAAGAACAGTTTAGTGAGAAAGAACGTGTTATTTTTAAAAATGACAAGCTAAGTGCGGTGAGTTTTAAATATGATTCAGGGATAGAAGCAATCAAACTAATTAATAGCAAAGGTTTTATCACTGTACTACCTTTTTATGGACAAATTATTTGGGATGCTGAATTTAATGGGCAAACCCTGAAAATGAAAAATATGTTCAGCGAGCCTAAACAGGGATCCGTTATTATTGATACTTATGGTTGCTTTGCCTTCCACTCTGGATTAATTCGCAATGGTTGCCCTAGCCCTGAAGATGATCATCCTTTACATGGCGAAATGCCATGTGCTGCGATGGATAAAATTTGGTTAGTTATTGATGAAGATTCATTAGGTGTAGGTGGTCAGGTTGAGTATGTAAAAGGATTTGGTGACCATTATTTAGCTGAACCAGAAGTTGTTTTAAAAGCGGACAGTTCATTATTTGATATCAATATGAAAGTGACCAATTTGGCAAGCGTAGAAATGCCATTACAATATATGTGTCACATGAATTATTGTTATGAACATGGTGCAACATTTAGCCAAAATATTCCTGATAGTGCGGTGCAATTACGCCAAACTATTCCTGGTCATGTTAAACCAACACCAGAGTGGTTAGCCTTCAATGAGCAGATTAATCAAGGAAAATATCGCCTTGATGCATTGGAAAATGATGAGCTATATAATCCAGAAATTGTGTTCTTTATGGATAATTTGCAACAATATCAAGAGAACTTGGAATATCGTATGCATTCTCCAAAAGGTCATAATTATTTGGCGAAATTCTCATCAAGTCAATTTAATTATGCGACACGTTGGATTTTATATAATGCTGATCAACAAGTAGGTGCTTTTGTTTTACCAGCAACCTGTCGCCCAGAGGGCTATCTTGCTGCTGAAAAATCAGGGGCTTTAATTAAATTACAACCTCATGAAACAAGACACTTTACTGTGACAACAGGTATTGAGGAATAACTTAAATCCTCATCGGATTTCTAATAGAAAGTGCGGTGTTTTTAACCGCACTTTTTGTTTGTTCAATACTATATCTAGTGGTTGTTGATATAAAAACACCATATATATGCCAAAAAATATTTTTCGTTATAAATCAATTGTCTAATACCTATCTACTGGAATAATGCGTTGTCAAGTCTTGTTCATCAACTTTTTTTTACCTAAAATAATGCCCATTTACAGCTCAAAATAAGTGAACGCCTATGTCCAGAAATATTTTTGAAAAACGCTTAAACATTAAGCCTTATGAGTACCCTGAGTTGCTTGAGTTTAAGGATGCGATTCGTCATTCTTATTGGCTACATACGGAATTTAATTTCACTGGTGATATTCAAGATTATCGTACAACGATTAATGATCATGAACGTCATGTGTTAACCCGAGCTATGCTAGCGATTTCGCAAGTAGAAGTGAATGTAAAACGTTTCTGGGGCGAACTTTATCGCTATTTCCCAAAACCAGAAATGGATGATGTAGGTGGTACATTCGCAGAATCAGAAGTTCGTCATAAAGATGCGTATTCTTTCTTGTTGGAGAAGTTGGGTTTAAACGATATGTTTGCTCAAATTCAAGACATTGAGCCATTAATGAACCGTATTCGTTATATGGAAAGCTTTATGCGCGATAAAGACGCAGGCAAGGGCGAATTTGTTTTATCACTTGTTCTTTTCTCTTTATTTGTTGAGCATATTTCTTTGTTTGGCCAATTCTTAATTATGATGTCTTTTAATAAGCATAAAAACTTGTTTAAAGGTATTTCTAATGCGGTGGAAGCAACCTCTAAAGAAGAAGAAATTCATGGTCGTTTTGGTATCGCGTTATATGAAATTTTACGTGACGAACACCCAGATTTATTTGATGATCAATTCTTTGCTGAATTAAAACAACTTTCTGATCAAGCATTTGAAGCAGAGTGCGGTATTTTAGATTGGATTTTTGAAGGTGGCGATTTGAGCTTTATCAGTAAGGAAACGGTAGCGAATTATATTAAGAGTCGTTATAACAATTCTTTAATGATCTTAGGATTGGAACCGCCACATGATATCAATCCGACTTTATTAAAAGAAACCGAGTGGTTTGATATTGAAATTCTGTCCACTAAAGAAACAGATTTCTTTAACAAACGTAGTACCGATTATAGTAAAAAAATGAAACAGATTACCGCCGATGACTTATTCTAATGCTTACCATCAGCCAAAGCTCTTCGACCTTGGCTACACCAATACAAATCGTCCTGACTTTGAATGGTTAAATGACGATAGTCGTTTATTTTTACAACGTGGATACTTATTAGAAGGAACCACCGCGTTAGACCGTATTCGTTTTATTGCAGAACATGCTGAACGTCGATTAGGCATAGAAGGTTTTGCAGATAAATTCTACTATTATATGGGGCGTGGTTATTTCTCTCTTTCTTCACCTATTTGGTCTAACTTTGGTTTAGATCGCGGTTTACCGATTTCTTGTTTTGGTAGCTATATTGGCGATTCCATTTTTAATATTATGGAAACAACAGCTGAAGTTGGCATGATGAGCAAAATTGGTGGTGGTACGTCGGCTTATTTTGGTGATATCCGTCCACGTGGTTCGGCAATTAAAAATAATGGTAAGTCTGACGGTTCATTTAATTTCACGAAATTATTTGATACGGTAATTGATGTTATCTCGCAAGGAACATCACGCAAAGGTCAATTTGCGGGTTATATTGATATTGAACATGGCGATATTGATGAATGGTTAGATATTCATACTGAAGGTAACCCAATCCAATTAATGTATTACGGTGTATGTGTAGGACATGATTGGCTAGAAAGCATGAAAGCCGGCGATCCTTACAAACGTCAGATTTGGGCGAAATTATTACAACGTAAAACAGAAACAGGTATCCCTTATCTGTTCTTTAAAGATAATGCGAACGCAGGTCGTCCAGATGTGTACAAAGATAAAAATATGGTGGTTCATGCCTCAAATCTTTGTACTGAAATTATGTTGCCAGCAAGTGCAGATGAAAGTTTCGTTTGTTGTTTATCTTCAATGAATTTACTTTATTTTGATGAGTGGAAAGACACAGATGCACCAGAAGTATTAACTTATTTCTTGGATGTTGTGATGACTGAATTCATCGAGAAAAGTAATGATATTCCATTCTTAAATAAAGCCAATAAGTTTGCGAGAAGACACCGCGCTTTAGGCTTAGGGGTATTGGGATGGCATAGCTATTTGCAAGCAAATGGCATCGCATTCGATAGCTTTGAAGCCATGCAGAAAAACAACTTAGTGTTCAAAACATTACAAGAAAAAACCCTTGCTGCTTCACAGGATTTAGCGAAGCGTTTTGGTGAACCTGAATTGTTAAAAGGTTATGGTCGCCGTAATACGACTTTAATGAGTATTGCACCGACGAAATCTTCTTCCTTTATTTTAGGCAGCGTTTCGCCTTCGGTGGAACCGTTCAAATCAAATTACTATGTAAAAGATTTGGCGAAAATTAAAACGGTTTATAAAAATCCATTCTTGGAAAAATTATTACAAGAGAAAGGATTAGATCGTGAGGAAATTTGGGAAAGTATTTTACACAACGATGGCTCTGTTCAGCATTTAGAACAATTAAGTGCAGAAGAAAAAGATGTGTTTAAAACCTTCTCTGAAATTAGCCAATTAAGTGTGATTCAACAAGCCGCACAGCGTCAACGTTATATTGACCAAGGGCAAAGTATCAATATTATGATACATCCATCTACCCCAGCACGTGACTTGAACCAGTTATACTTAACCGCGGAAGAATTAGGATTAAAATCCATTTACTACCAATATTCAATGAGTGCAGCACAGGTATTTAACCGTAACCTATTGAGTACTTGTTCAAGCTGTGAAGGGTAATTCTTATTCCCCGTTTAAAAGCCTTATCTGTGAAGATAAGGCTTTTTTGTTGGTTAAAGTGCGGTGGAATTTTAATGAGATTTCACTTTTGTGATATAGCTCATGGTTTCTACGATGAGTTTATAGTACAGTAAAAATAGTCATTCTAACTGGTAAGGAGAGAGGTATGAGTAGTAAAGATAATGTCAGTCTAAAAACACTGATTATTGGTACTTTATCATTATTATGTGCCGTTGTTTTCTTTGGTGGTTTTGCTAAAGAAATTTTTGGCGGTATTTTTGATTTTGGTAAGTTAACGGGCCATTTCCCTGAGTGGTTAAAAACATCTGGTGGTACCAGTGCTAAAGGAGGATTTCTTTTTGCATTGACCTTAGTACCTAGTGTGATGCTTGCGTTAGGTTTCGTTGCCATCTTCGAACATTATGGTGCATTAATTGCTGCATCTAAGTGGTTAAGCCCAATTTTGAAACCATTAGTTGGTATTCCAGGTGTATGTTCTATTTCATTGATCGCAAGTACGCAAAGTACTGATGCAGGAAGTTCTACCACTAAATTTTTACGTAATGAAGGGCAAATTACACATAAAGAATTATTAATTTTTGCAGCCTTTCAATTTAGTGCTGGTGCATTCTTAACGAACTTTCTAGCTTCTTTTGCGCCATTACTTTTACTCACTGATAAGGCAAATAATTCTGTACCTATGTCCATTGCTATGTGCTTAGGGGTGATTTTCTTATTTAAAGTGTTTGGTGCAAATTTAATGCGTTTGTATGTGAGTAAATTCGTTAAAGATGATGAGGTGGAAGTATGAGTAATGTAACAACTGAAAAGAAATTGATCACAGATATCTTTGTTGAAGGTGCTAGAAAAGGTTGGAATATTGCGATTCATAGTACCATTCCTAATGTGATCATGGCTTTTGTCATCATCTATATTTTAAATGCTTCAGGTTTATTAAAATTACTTGGTGAATATATTGGCTTTATTATGGCACCTTTGGGATTGCCAGGTGAGTCTATTGCGGTATTTCTAGCTGCATTTTTGAGTTGGGGTGGTTCTGCGGGGGTATTAGTTGCCTTATTACAAGAAGGTACACTAAATGCACATCATGTTGCTATTTTATTACCTGGCATGGCATTAGTTGGCTCCACAGTACAATATATGGGACGGGTATTAGGCGTGTTGGGTGTGCCAGGCAAACATTATCTCGTTCTATTTGGTATTTGTATTGTGAACGCTTATTTAGCAATGTTATTAATGCGTTTTATTCTTTAGGAGGACACAATGAAACAGCAACAATTAGATGGTTTCCTTGCAGAATTAAAACAGCTTACTGATATTGAAAGTCCAACTTCATCTATTGAAGGCGTTAATTTAGTTGCAGATTGGTTTATTAATAAAGCAAATCAACTCGGATTATCTCATACGAGAATTTCGATGGAGACAGATAAGGTTGCAGATTGCTTAGTCATTAGTAACAACCTAGATGCAGAAAAATTTGATATTTTATTTGTTGCGCATATGGATACAGTGTTTCCTGTAGGATATGGAAAAGATGTGCCGTTTACTCAACAAGGCAATCATATCAATGCATTAGGTATTATTGATGATAAAGCTGGGGCGTTATTGTCTTTCTATATTCTGCAAGAATTAGACTTAACAAAATTCAATATTGCGATTTTCCTTAATTCCCATGAAGAAACATCTTCTACTTATGCGAAAGAAAGCATTCGTGAATATGCACGTAAATCTAAATATTGTTTTGTTATGGAGCCTGCTCGAGAAGATGGTTCAATGGTTGCAACGCGTAAAGGCATGGTGAGCTATCAAATAGATTTTCATGGCGTTGCAGCGCATGCAGGCAACAACCCAGAGAGAGGTCGTTCAGCTTTAGTTGAAGCTGCGAACTTTATTGTTGAGTTCTCCAAATTGAATGACTTTTCTGTCGGACATACATTCAATTGCGTGATGAACCATGGTGGAACCGCACATAATGTTATCGCAGACTTTGCTTCACTAACCATTGAAATGCGTTATGTTCAACCTTCTTCAGCTGCCTATTTTGAACAACAGCTAGATCGTGTGTTGAATCATCCTTTTGTAGAAGGGGTTACCCATAAGCGAATCCTTCTCAATGATGAAGCACCAATGATAGATTTGGTGCATTTGCCAAAAATCAAGATGCTCTTTGATGAAGCGGGTCGAGAACTTAATGTGCCTATAAAATGGGTTGATGCAGGTGGATTGAGTGACGGAAACATTGCTGCTTCTGCCGGTTGCCCGACTATTGATGGGCTTGGACCAACAGGTGGAAATATGCATGTTAAAACGGAATATTTAGTTGTCGATTCTGTTGTGCCTAAATGTAATTTGGTGTTAGCTGTCATCAAGAAATTATTTGCTTAATAAAACTATCTAAAAAAACACCGTACTTTGATCCCAAAAAGTGCGGTGTTTTTCTTGCTACTTTTTCACTTTCGTGAACAAAAAGCCATAAGCTAGCCCAGTTATTAAGCCTGCAATATGGGCAGCGTTACCAACAGCTACGTCGATTAATGGGGCGGCAAAACCAAATAAAATTCCAACGATGATCATGGTAAAAAAGCCTTCTGGCAGGTCAAATTGAGTATGAGGATTGAGTTTATCTACGATAAATACGAAGCCCATTACAGCATACACCACGCCAGATAACCCAAAGAACAAAGGGCCACTTGCCCAATTCTGTGCGAAACCACTGATGATTGCGGATAAAAAATAAAGTATCACAAGACTGAAGGTGCCAAATTTTTTCTCAATGGCTCCACCAAATAACCACCACCAACTGAGATTAAAACCAATATGCATAATACTCAGGTGAATAAGCGTATGGCTGAAATAGCGCCAATAATCCTGCTGTTCATTGTAATCAATAGGAAAGTTAAAGAAGTTGATTAAAACATCAAAATCAATCAAGTGGCTGAAAATAAATAAAATGCCGCAAAGTGCGGTAATAAATAGGGTAAATTTAGGTGGATGACTTCTAAAAATGGATAGCATTTGTTATATTCCTTTCATAATTCAGTCACATTAATATGGGGATTAAAATGGAAAATGGAAGTTTGCCCGAAGGTTTTAGCCGATTTAGTTGGATCATTGCGGGTTTTTGTTCACCGATTTTATTATGGCCTTTAGCCTTGTTACTTTCGCCAGCTATATTGGAAAATCCAAATTTAACCGAATTGCAACGCACTTTTATGTCCTTTTCAATGTGGTTTTATCCCTTTGTGTTGGGACTTATTGCTCGAATGAGTTTTAAAATTCAACCAACTCAACCAAGGCTAGCAAAACGAATCTTAATCATAAGTGCGGTGATTTTTATTGCAGTTTTTCTTTACATCGCATTATATGGATTTTAAAAAAGGCTTCCAATTGGAAGCCTTTCTTGTTATGGAAATTCACGTTCAATAGGAAGGTTTGCACGTTCCCAGGCTTCAAAGCCACCTTCAACGCTATAGACTTGTTCGTAACCCTGTTCAATTAAAAACGCACCAACATTGCGGCTGCTTACGCCATGGTAGCACATCACGATCACTGGTTGGTCATAATCATATTCATCTTGGAAAATACCATAGCTTTGGTTGGTTAAATGAAAAGCCTCTTGCGCGTGGCTTTGGCGATAACGCGGGAGATCGCGAATATCTAATAAGGCGCAATCTTCTTGCTGCATTAAATCCCAAGCTTGCTGTGGGCTAATTTCGATTAATTGTGTCATTGGATGTTGTTCCTTTTAAAATAGCTAATTTTTCCGTATTAATATCGGCATGTAATAATTCAACCTCAGGCAATGTTTTGTTGGCTTTGGCTGACAAATCTTTAAAGCGGTCAATTTTACCAAATAATCCTTGTTGACCCACCAAGGCGGTAACGGTTTCATTGTAACGCGTATTCACATTGGCAATGGTGCCGCCGAGTTTGACGAAGCGTTCTGCCAGCAAACAAACCTGATTATAAATATCGCCCGCACGTTCGCTGATTTCTCTGGCTTCTGTATTACTACGTTCAATTCGCCATAAATTTGCCACCGTACGCAAAATCGGCATGAGAGTTGTGTGGGAAACTAAAATTACATTTTCTTGATAACCAAAGTTAAACAATTCGCTGTCGGCTTTCATGGCTTCAATATAGGCTGGCTCAACGGCGACAAACATTAACACAAAATTTGGGCTACGCATACCAATAAGATTACTGTAATCTTTTTGCGATAAGTCAGCCATATGTTGACGAATGGCTTTGACATGCTCTTTTAAATATTGTTGACGCTCTGTTTCATCTTCACTACTCATTGCTTTTTCATAGGCGACCAATGACATTTTACTATCAATAATCAGTTGCTTATTGTCGGGGAGATTGATAACAAAATCAGGGTAATTGTTTCGCCCTTGCTCATCTTTAAAATGCGCTTGCGGTTGATAATGCTCGCCTGATATTAAACCTGTCAGCTGCAACGTTTTTTCTAACTGAATTTCTCCCCAATTGCCCAAGGTTTTCTTCTCACCTTTTAATGCTGACGCCAGATTATTAGCTTCTTGCGACATGGATAAACCAATCTCTAACACTTTCTTAATTTCTGCTTCGAGCCCTGCATTGCCTTTCACATTTTCTGAATGGATTTCATTCACGCGTTTTTGAAAACCTTCTATTTGTTCGCGGAAAGGTTTAAGCAACGCATCCAAACTGGCTTGATTCGTTTGATTAAAGGATTGCGCTTTTTCCTCTAATATGCGATTGGCTAGATTCTGGAATTCAGTGCTAAGTAGTTGTTTACTTTGTAAAAATTGCTGTTGTTGCTCTGCAAAACTTTTTTCTTTTTCTGATAAAGTAATTTTAAATGCAGTCACTTGCTGCTGAAGTGCGGTTAAATTTAGCTGCGTTTTTTCTAAGTCGTTTGTTTTTTGTTTGATCAGTTCATCGCGTTCTGTGATCTCATTTTGTAAATATTCAAGGCGAGTTTGCGACTGAACAATGGCTAAATCTTGTTGATTTTTAATGATATTGATCTGATCAAATTTTTCGACTAATGCATTGTAATCTAAAATGTTTTTATTTAAATCCTGTTGTAGCTCCGTTACATCTCGGTTACGGCGTGCTAGCAAGAAAATCAAAATGAAACATAACAATGCGAAGAAAAGTGCGGTTAAAAAATAAGGATTTTGTAACAGTGCCTGCATAGTGAATTCCTTGTGAAAATAGGTGGCTAGTATAAACGAAAATGCGTAAAATCAGGCAGTATATAGGTAAATTTTCTTATTTTAGTGGCAACAGTGGCGATGAAAGAACAACTTTTTCATTATAAAAAACAGCAAGAAAACTGCCCACAATGTGGGGCCAGTTTGGTTATTAAGCAAGGCAAAAAGGGCTTGTTTTTAGGTTGTTCTACATTCCCTGATTGCGATTATCTCAAGCCATTACAACCTCATCATGAAAGCAAAGTGTTAAAAGAGCTACAGGAGGTTTGTCCTGAATGTGGCAATTTATTGCAAGTAAAACAAGGACATTTTGGGATTTTCATTGGCTGTAGCGCCTATCCTGATTGTCATTTTATTGTGCAAGATGAGGTAGAGCAATCCGGCGATCAACAATTTATGTGCCCTGAATGTCAAGAGGGCGAGTTAGTGGCGCGTCAAGGACGACAAGGTAAAACTTTCTATGCTTGCAACCGATTTCCACAATGTAAATTTACCTTACCCAGCCAGCCCTACAAAATTTGTTGTGAAAAGTGCGGTGGAAATTTGGCGAGTTTAAAGAAAAGCACTGCCACCCATTTGTTGTTAGTTTGTGCTAACAAAGCTTGTAAACATCAATTTGAGATCGCCAAATAATTATTCTGGGATGCCTCGTAGCATTGGGATGGGGCGATAAGGACTGATATTTGTTGGAGCAGGTAAATCGCTAAACAAGAGAATAAATGGTTTTGTTGGCACCACTTTTTCATTACGCCATAAACTGCCCATGCCAACTAGCTGAATATCATTAGGTAATTGACGTAATCCTGCCTGTAAAACCGCAACGGTGTTTTTTCGTGGATGTCCGATAACAATCGCGGTGCCATGTTTACGCGCATATTGTAAGCTAAGTTGGAATTGTCGTTGAACATCGGCAAAGTTATCACTATCATCGAGGAAAATGTGGCGATCTAAGGCATTCACACCTTGCTCTTTTGCTACTTTTCCCGCCACGCTAGAACCTATGGTGCGGCTATCTAAGAAAAATAAGCCTTGCTGACGTAAACTTTGCATTAAGTATGTCATAAGTTGATTGTCAGAAGTCGCTGCACTGCCCATGTGGTTATTTAAACCAATGGCGGCAGAAACGATTTGTTTGGCATTATTCACACGTTGTGCCACCTGTTGCGCAGACATGCCTAAGGTCAATCCACCTTCTTCAATTTTTATTTTTTGACGAGGCTGCATGGGCAGATGAATCAGAACATCTCTGCTTTGTTCTTTGGCTTGCTGATTACGTTGTTTGGCATAAGGAGCAACTGGAATGATCGCCACAGAAATTTCTTTCGGTAACGCATAAATCGCTGCGTCTTCTTTCGGATGATAGCCAATATCGTCGATCACAATGGCTAACTTAGCGGGTTGTGCTTGTAGATTTAGCGTGAAAAGCGCGGTACAAAAAAAGAGGATTTTTTTAACCGCACTTAAAAGACAACGGCATTTCATGTTATTGCAACCAACTCATTGGATTAACCGCATTACCTTGGCGGCGAATTTCGAAATAAAGTGCGGAACGATTTTGTCCGCCGCTATTGCCCACTTCCGCGATTTTCTGCCTGCCATTAACTAAACTTCCCGCTTTGACGAACACAGCTTGGTTGTAACCATATAAGGACATATAGCCTTTGCCATGATCAATCACCACAACTTGACCATAACCACTTAACCAACTAGACAGAATAACGCGTCCTGCAGCGATGGACTTCACTGCTGTGCCAGCGCTAGCGGAAATTACAATGCCTTTCCATTTGACTTCACCCACTTGGGTTGAACCAAAACTATGCAGAATTTTTCCAGCCACAGGGCGAGGATATTTACCACTTAATCCAGCACCTGAACGTAATAATTTTTTCTCTTGTTCCGTTGGTTGATAGACGGTATTAGTGCGTTTTTCTTCAGCTTGTTTTTTCTGAGTTAACTGCTCACGTTCTTGTTTTTCTTGCTGCGCCGCAGCTTGTGCTGCTCGTTGAATTTCATTGCGCAACGCATTTTCATTTGCTTTTAAAGTGTCTAATTTATTTTGATCACGCTCTAACGTTTTACTTAATTTATTTAACGTACTTTGGCGTTCATTTTTTGCTTTTTGTAGCTCTTGTTGTTGTTTTTTATGTTCGGAGAGCTGTGTTTGTTGCTCTTTTTGTTGTCCTGACAAATAGGCTTTTTGTTGTTCTAATTGCGCTCTTGTTGCCTTTAATTCATCAATTAATTGTAGGCGTGTTTGATTCATATGCTTGGCATACATCATCATGCGATCATTATTTTTCGCATCCTCTGATAATAAATGCTCAATAACGGAATTAGGATTGCCTGCGCGATAAAGCACATCTAATTGTTTGGCGAGTTTTTCTTTCTGTGATTTTTGTTGTTGCTGTAAACGTTGAATTTGGCGCGTGGTTTCTGCAATGATTTTCTTGGTTTCTTTTAAACTGGTTTCCGTTTCTCGCAATACGCCAACGACATCGTTAATTTTGTTTTCTTGGGATTTTAAAGTGGATTGCAATTTATTTTGTTCGCGTTTTTGTTCCGCAATTTTTTGTTCTTGCTGTTTAATTTGTTGCTGGATCTTCTGCAAATCACTGGCTTGACTAGAAAGCGACAAGAGTAACGCACCACAACAAAGTGCGGTGTATTTTATGAATTTTTTGACAGAGAAAGGCTGCAACATACTTTTGTAATCCAAATCAATTTTGAGCTAAATATACCATTATTTTTGCGAAAGATCAGGAAACATTGGCTTTTTACTTTTAAATCCAGAGGAATTTTGTTATAAAGTGCGGAGAGATTTTGTTTATTTTTAATTAATGAGGAGTTCCTTATGCAATTAGTTTTTATCCGTCATGGTTTCAGTGAATGGAACGCAAAAAACTTATTTACAGGTTGGCGTGATGTTAACTTAACAGAACGTGGTATCGAAGAAGCAAAAGCCGCTGGTAAAAAATTACTTGAAGCTGGTTTCGAATTTGATATTGCTTTCACTTCTGTGTTAACTCGTGCAATCAAAACTTGTAACATCGTGTTAGAAGAATCTAACCAATTATGGATTCCACAAGTAAAAAACTGGCGTTTAAATGAACGTCACTACGGTAAATTACAAGGCTTAGATAAAAAAGCAACTGCCGAACAATATGGTGACGAACAAGTGCATATCTGGCGCCGTTCTTACGATATTTCTCCTCCAGATTTAGATCCAAAAGATCCAAACTCTGCACATAACGACCGTCGTTATGCTCACTTACCAAGCGATGTCGTGCCAAATGCAGAAAACTTAAAAATCACTCTTGAGCGTGTATTACCATTCTGGGAAGATCAAATTGCGCCAGCATTATTATCAGGTAAACGCGTGTTAGTGACTGCACATGGTAACTCATTACGTGCACTTGCAAAACACATTGAAGGTATTTCTGATGCTGACATTATGGATTTAGAAATCCCAACTGGTCAGCCATTGGTTTATGATTTAGATGACAACTTCAAAGTATTGAAAAAATATTATTTATAATTTCAGTAAGTTAAGAAAAAGTGCGGTGAAAATCACCGCACTTTTTTATTGTCATAAATTCGCTCGGGCAAAGTCGGCTGCTTCTTTGACTAAGGTTTCAGCTGGGCGAACGCCAGTATAGAGTTCAAATTGCTCAAGGGCTTGTAATACGGCAACTTCTGCCCCTGAAATACATTGTTTGCCTTGTTGTTGAGCGTATTTGATTAATGGTGTTTCCGCTGGCATAGCGACCACATCAAAAATGGTGGTAGCTCTTTCTACTAAGCTTTCAGGAAATGAAAGTTCATTTGCTTCTTTTCCACCTGCCATACCTATTGGCGTTACATTAATGAGAATATCGGCTTGTTGGTCTTCAAGCTGAGTGATATGTTGATAGCCATAAAGTGCGGTTAAATATTTGCCTGTTTTTTCATTACGCGCTAATACTGTGACTTGGTTGAATCCTGCATTTTTGAAAGCAGCAGCGACCGCTTTAGCCATGCCGCCACTGCCTCTGAGAATAACACTGGATTGGCTATTTAATTGATATTTTTCAATTAACTTTTCGATGGCAATATAATCGGTGTTATAAGCTTTTAAATAGCCATCGTTGTTGACAATGGTGTTGACTGATTCAATCGCTTTGGCTGATGTGGATAGTTCATCCAAAAAAGGAATACAGCTTTCTTTGAAAGGCATGGACACTGCACAGCCTCGAATTCCTAAAGCGCGGACACCTTTTACTGCGTGCTCGATATCCGTTGTAGTAAAAGCTTTGTAAACAAAATTTAAATCGAGTTTTTCATATAAATAGTTATGAAATCTTGTGCCAAAGTTGCTTGGTCTTGCCGCTAAGGACATACAAAGTTGTGTATCTTTATTGAGCATGGTTGTACCTAAATGTTACACATATGATCGTTATCAATGAAGTTCTGATTCATGTCAAAAGCCGGTTTGGCTTGCGTATCTTTGCTAATAATGCGCGCAGGCACACCTGCAGCGGTTGCATATTCAGGGATAGGTTGTAATACAACGGAATTAGCACCGATTTTAGCGTATTTCCCCACTTCGATATTACCGAGAATTTTTGCTCCAGCACCGATCATCACACCTTCACGAATTTTCGGATGGCGATCGCCACATTCTTTGCCCGTTCCCCCTAGAGTAACGCCCTGTAAGATGGAAACATCATTTTCTATCACCGCAGTTTCACCCACCACAATTGCGGTCGCGTGGTCGAACATAATGCCACAACCAATGCGAGCCGCAGGGTGAATATCCACATCAAAGGCGACAGAAATTTGGTTTTGCAGATAAATAGCAAGAGATTGTCGCTTTTGTTGCCACAAATAATGGGTAATGCGGTAACTTTGAATAGCGTGGAAACCTTTGAGATAGAGCAATGGTGTTGACCACAGCTCGACGGCTGGGTCGCGTTGGCGCACAGCGTTAATATCTGCCGCCGCACTTTCAATAATGCTCGGATCATCTTGATAAGCGTCTTCGATAATTTCACGCAGACTAATGGCTGGCATGGTGGTGGTCGCGAGTTTATTGGCCAAAATATAGCTCAATGCACTGCCCAAATCTTTATGTTTTAGAATCGTGGAGTGGAAAAAGCTCGCAAGCATAGGCTCTTGTTCAACTAATTCTTTCGCTTCTGTCCGAATTTTATGCCAAACTTGATTTAACATTGCGTCCTCCTATTCGCCTTTCTTTTCACGTCCTAATAAGGTACTTGCCGCGTCTTGTGCATTTTTGCCATGGAATAACACGTGGTACATTTGCTCTGTAATCGGCATTTCGATGCCTTGACGTTGTGCTAACACAAAGGTTTCTTTTGTATTATAAAAACCTTCGACTACTTGCCCGATTTCTTCCATGGCTTGTTCGGTATGAATACCTTGTCCCAACATCATACCGAAGCGGCGGTTGCGAGATTGATTGTCCGTACAGGTTAAGACTAAATCGCCTAATCCTGACATTCCCATAAAAGTTGTTGGGTTAGCACCCAAAGAAGCACCAAGACGACTGATTTCTGCTAAACCTCGTGTGATTAATGCAGTACGTGCATTGGCACCAAAGCCCATGCCGTCGGACATGCCTGCGGCAATGGCGATCACATTTTTGATTGCACCCCCTAATTGCACGCCGATCATGTCTTGGTTTAAATAAACGCGGAAATGTTTACTGCAATGGATTCTTGCTTGAAATTCTTGTGCAAATTCAGTGTTATTTGCCGCAAGGGCAATTGCTGTTGGTAAACCAGCGGCTAATTCTTTGGCGAAAGTAGGGCCAGATAAAACAGCAAGAGGGTAATCGTTTCCTAATTTTTCGGTGACGACCTCTTGTAATAGACGCCCGGTATCACGTTCTAAGCCTTTTGTCGCCCAAGCAATACGATGATGAGACAATAAGTGCGGTTTAATTTGGTCGATTATTTCAGCGAACACATGGCTGGGTACAACAATGAGTAAATCTCGTGATTTTTGCACCGCAGTTTTTAGGTCTGCCTCAATATGTAATGCGTCTGGGAATCGAATATCTGGCAGAAAGCGGGCATTTTGACGCTCAACAGCAAGTTGTTGGCAATGTTCGGGATTATGTCCCCAAAGATAAGTGGGGAAACCGTTACGAGAAAAAGCAATCGCCAGTGAAGTGCCATAAGAACCAGCACCAAGTACGGTAATTGGTGTTTGCGCCGTCATAAAATGCTCCTGGAAAAAAGCCTCTCAATTTGAGAGGCCTGTTAAGATTTAATGTGTGGTTTCTTGCTGTTCTTCTTTCGCCTCTTCTTCTTCGATTCGGCGTAAGTGCTCCATAAACAATGCATCAAAGTTAACTGGTGCAAGGTTTAATGGTGGGAAAGTTCCGCGATTTACTAAGCTAGAAATTAATTCACGCGCATAAGGGAAAAGCATATTTGGGCATTGTGATGTTAAGCAATGCGCCATTTGCATATCTTCTAAGCCACTGATAGTGAATACGCCTGCTTGTTTTACTTCGCAAATAAATGCTACATCGCCACTGTCTTCTAAAGTGGTTTCAGCAGAAATATTTAAAGTTACTTCGTATAAATCGTCGTCTAATTGTTTTGCTTCGGTGCTGAGATCAAAACTTAAATTTGGTTTCCATTCTTGTTGGAAAATTTGCGGTAAATTGGGTGCTTCAAATGACACATCTTTTACATAAATACGTTGAATTTGGAAAACCACTTCTGGTTGCTCAACGGGTTTATTTTCTTCAGTCATAGACAATCCTTATTTTTCTAATGGTAAGTTTGCTCCGTTCCAGCCAGCAATACCTTCTTGTAATACATGTACTTGGCTAAAACCTTGTTTGGCTAAAATTTCTGCTGATGTGCGTGCATTCATACCTGTTGCACAAACTAAAATCACAGCCTTGTCTTTGTGTTGTTCTAATTTACCTAAATTGTGATTTTTAATATCTGTCGGTAAGAAATGTTGGCTATGAATAATGTGACCACGTTTGAATTCGTCAATGCTACGCAAATCAATAATAACCGCATCTTGATTATTCATTAATGCTACGGCTTGTGAGTTAGAAATGATTTTAACTTTACTTAATGCGGTTTTTACGAAAACGTAAATGGTCGCACCAAAAATAGCGAACCAAGCCGCTACAAGTAAGGTATGGTTTTTGGCAAATTGGATTGCCAAGGGCATAAATTCTTCCATGTTGTTCTCAAAATAAGTGAATAAAATAGGTGTTAAGTATAACCGACTTTCTTCGTCTTGCAAAAATTAATTTAGTTTCGATCTGCTATGCTGTAAGCCAAAAGGTAACAGGACCATCATTGGTTAAACTCACTTGCATATCCGCGGCAAATTGCCCACTAGAAACGGTAATTTTTTCACCGCACTTTTGCACAAAATAATCATAAAGTTGTTCGGCAACTTGGGGTGATGCGCCTTTGGAAAAACTTGGACGTAAACCGCGTTCTGTATCCGCTACTAAGGTAAATTGAGAAACCACTAGAACTGCACCGCCTGCTTGTTGTACATTCAAATTCATTTTGCCATTTTCATCGCTAAATACACGATAATGCAGGACTTTTTCTAGCAATTTGTCAGCTTTTTGTCGATCGTCTTCTTTTTCCACGCCCAGTAAAACAAGCAACCCTTTGCCAATTTCACCTACTGTTTTTCCTTCAACATCTACCTTCGCTTGCGTTACACGTTGAATTAATCCAATCATTCTTTATGTTCCTTAATTTCTTGTAAGTTTAATTCGCCCAATTTAATTAATCTCATATCGCCTAATACGGCGGATAACTGAGCACCAAGTAACACAAAAATCCAACTTAATTGGAACCATAATAACATAATCGGTAAGGTTGCCATGGCGCCATAAATCAGTTGATAAGACGGGAAAGTTGCGATGTACCAAGTGAATGCTTTTTTGCCTAAAGTAAAGAAGATTGCTGCAACTAAAGCGCCTGCTGCTGCGTGTTTCATATAGACTTTTTGGTTGGGTACCAACATATAAATTAAAGTAAAACTTAACCAAGTAATAAAAAATGGCACCAAACTAAGTACTTTTAAACCAAAGGGCAGATTGATCTCGTTATCAAACAGTTCAAAGGAAGACACATAGGTTGAGATAGCAATGCTTGCACCAATGAAAATAGGTCCCAATGTCAGAATTGTCCAATAAATCGCAAAAGAAAACACCGCACTTCGATTTTTAGCATTCCAAATATCATTTAAGGTGCGATCAATTGAATTAATCAACATCAATGCGACTAAAATTAAACTGACGATCCCAATGGCGCTCATTTGTTTAGAGTTATGCACAAACTCATCAATATATTGCCCAACGACACCGCTCGCTGCTGGGGCAAAGTTATCAAAAATGAGTTCTTTTAAGGAACTGGTCATTTCATTGAACATGGGAAACGCAGAAAAAATGGCAAAAATTACCATGACCAATGGCACAATCGCGAGCATGGTGCTGTAAGTGAGTGAACCTGCTGCTTGTGTCAGTTTGTTTTGCTGGAATCGCTGCCAAAATACGTTTAAGAACAATAAAGGTGCGGTGAAAAACGAGGTGTTTTTGCTCATAAATAACCTCCACAACAATGTTTAAATTTTTTGCCTGAACCACATAAGCAAGCTTGCTTCATTGTGGGCAAGGGAACGGTTGGATCAACAAAATACCAGCGTTGATCAATTTGCACAAAAAGCGAATGTTCGTGATGGGTTTGCTCGCCATTTTCGGCGGCAAAAAAAGCGTTAAATTCCACCGCACTATGCTGTTTGGATAACTGTTGTTGTGCGACAATTTGTAAACCTAGCCATTGGGTTTGCTCTGCCCATTGTTGTAAAGCGGCTTGATCTAATAAGCATTGTTGAGAAGGCGCAGTGGTTTGCACAATGTAATCAATGTTTTTTAATGCATAAGCAGCATAGCGAGAACGCATTAATTGTTCCGCCATTGAGGGAAATTGTTGCTGTAAATGATAAGGTTGGCAACATTCTGAATAAGATTGACCTGATTGGCAAGGGCATTTCATCGTCATACATCTTCCATCCATTTAAACCTTTGTAGCATAACATAAGCGCAGAAAATTGAAAGTTGCTTAGGGGTAGGCTACAATTCGCTATTATTTTTATTGCGAGAACATCTATGTTAGATATTGTACTTTACGAACCTGAAATTCCACAAAATACAGGAAATATTATTCGCCTATGTGCCAATACAGGTTTTCGTTTGCATTTAATTGAACCTCTTGGTTTTACTTGGGATGACAAAAGATTACGCCGCTCAGGCTTGGATTATCATGAATTTGTTAACATCAAAAAACATAAAACATTTGAACAATTCCTTGAAAATGAAAAGCCAACTCGTCTTTTTGCCATGACAACGAAAGGTCGCCCTGCACATAGTCAAGTACAGTTTGAGCAAGGTGATTATTTAATGTTTGGACCAGAAAGCCGCGGTATTCCAATGTCAATTTTGGATACCTTGCCTATGGAACAGAAAATTCGCATTCCAATGGCAGAAAATAGTCGTAGTATGAATTTATCCAATTCTGTTGCCGTTGCCGTATATGAAGCTTGGCGACAATTTGGCTACCAGGGTGCAGTGAATTTAGCGCCTTAAGAAAGGCATAAAAAATGCGGTGAAAATCTCATTATTTTCACCGCAGTATTTGAGAGGAACTCAATCCTCTTTTTATTCTAAACCTACCTTATTTCGCGTCCCTAATCACGATAAGGCGATGACCATTATAGATAAAAAATCCCTGCTGTAAATTCAAATAGTGTAAAAGAAGTGTAAAGATCTTGGCTAGATATTCGTCGAATATCGGAATTCTTTTGGGGTTTTGTTGTATTCTTTTTTAAAGACAGCATAGAAGTATTGTAATGAGGGATAGCCACAAATCTCGGATATTTCCTGAGTTGAAATATCTGTGTGTTGCAATAGTTGTTTAGCTCGATTTAATTTTTCTTCATGAATAACTTGATGGATGGTTTTATCCATTTCTAATTTAAAACGTTGCTCTAAATTCGAGCGGGAAATACGTAAGTGATCTAGTACTTGTTCTGTTTTTATGCCTTGACAAGCTCGATGTCGGATAAAATGCATTGCTTGAATAACAAGGGGGTCTTGTAAAGAACGATAATCTGTCGAGCGCCGTTCCTCTACTTTTACAGGAGGAACAAGGATTGGGGTATGAGATATTTGCTGGCCATTTAAGTAACGATGTAATAACTTGGCGGCTTGATAACCTATCTGAGTTGTACCTTGAACCACAGAAGATAAAGATACCCGAGAAAGATATTGGATTAATTCTTCGTTATCAATACCAATAATACATATCTCGTCAGGAACAGCAATTTTGAGGTGTTCACAGGCTTGTAGTAAATGTCTTGCCCTGGCATCTGTTACTGCAATAATCCCCGTATGTTTAGGTAATGTTTTTATCCAATCGCAGAGTTTTGTTTGGGATTCAGCCCAATTATCAGCTTGCGTTTTGTCTCCTAAATAGTAGCGTGGCTGATGTTCGTTATTTTCCATGATCTGAATAAATGCATTTTTTCTTTCAACTGCCCAATGCTTTTGATTTTCTGTTGGATAGCCGTAAAAAGCAAAATGACTTAATCCTTTTTGTTTTAAATGTAAGAATGCGGTATGGACTAGTTCGTAATTATCTGTTGCCACATAAGGTAGATGAGGATAATCATCAGTATTTTGATAGGATCCTCCCACAGCAATGGTGGGAATCGACATATTATGTAATAGTTTGGCTGTTTCTATATCGTCAAAATCAGCAATAATACCATCAATAGAGAGATTTTTTATCTCATCTTTATGGTAAGTAAAGTCATCTTCCATGAATATATCCCAATTGCATTGAGACGCTTGAATATACTGTCCGATACCTTCAATAACGCCACGATCATAGATTTTATTAGCATTAAATAGTAAGGCGACTTTATAGTATTGTTCTGGCATTTTTACCTCCTATGTTGAAGATAACTATAAGATAAAAAAGCAGGTTTGGCAAAATTGTGAAAAATGCACCGCAGTTTTTATGCTGTGGTGCATTTGATGTGGAATAAAGGGAGGGCTAAGCTTTTTTCTTACTCATGGTATCCATCCAAACAGCTAAAAGTAGAATGCTGCCTTTAACGATATATTGCCAGAATGTTGGGACGTCTAACATACTCATTCCGTTATCAAGTAGGGCGATGATGAATGCGCCTATTACAACGCCATAAATTGTACCTATACCTCCAGCCAAACTTGCCCCACCAATAACACAAGCTGCGATCGCATCTAATTCTGCATTTTGTCCTGCAGATGGTGCGCCAGCCCCTAATCGAGCACTTAAAATAAGACCTGCGATAGCGACAAGTAATCCATTGATTGCAAATATGGTAAGTTTTGCTTTCTCAACTTTAATGCCAGATAAACGGGCAGCGTCAATGTTGCCACCAATAGCATAGATATGACGACCAAATGCAGTTTTTCTTGCAATAAATGTACCAATTACAGTGAGGAATGCGAGCACTAATACTGGGAATGGCACACCACGATAATTATTTAATAAATAAATGGCGCCTAATAAGAGAATTGCTACAACAGCATATTTTAATGTGTCTTTGCTAATTGATGGCACATTCAGATTGAGGTTTTGTCTCGCTTTGCGTTGATAACTTCCCCAACTGATAAAACAAAAGACTGCGATAACACCAATAATCATTCCTGTTATATCAGTTAAATACCCTTGCCCAATAGATGCCATTTCTGAACTTATAGGTGAAACTGTTGTTCCGTTGGTTAAACCGATTAAAATTCCTCTAAAAGCAAGCATACCAGCTAAGGTTACGATAAATGAAGGGACTTTCTGATAAGCAACCCACCATCCATTCCATGCGCCAAGCATTAATCCGAGAGATAATGTCACAATAATTGTGAGTGGTAGTGGCCAATTCCACCAAACATTTGTGATAGCTGCAAATCCCCCTAATAACCCCATCAAAGAGCCAACGGATAAGTCAATTTCTGCTGAAATAATGATAAATACCATCCCAATTGCCAGAATTCCAGTAATGGATGTTTGACGCAGTAGGTTAGATATATTTCGTGCACTTAAGTAAGCCCCATCAGTTGCAAAAGAGAAAAACAGCATAATGACAACAATAGCCATCAACATGATGTAAACTTGTAAATTAATATTTTTTAATTTATTCATAGGTTACTCCTTAAGTGCCGCTTCCATAACTTGCTCTTGAGTTAAATGATCATTTATAAGATCCGCTTTAATTTTTCCTTGGTGCATAACGAGTACGCGATCGCTTATCCCTAAAACTTCTGGTAATTCAGATGATATGACAATGATTGCTATTCCTTGCTGAGCTAGTTGATTGATTAACTTATAAATCTCATATTTAGCACCAACATCAATGCCTCTTGTTGGTTCATCTAAAATTAATATTTTAGGATTGAGTAATAAACATTTGGCTAAAATAGCTTTTTGTTGATTACCGCCACTTAAACGACCAATTGCAAGTTCAGGTGAAGATGTTTTTACTTTTAATTTAGCTATTGATTGGTTAATAATGGTTTCTTCTAAGGGTTCATTTATTACTTTTTTATTAAAGCAAAATTGAGATAACGAGGATAAAGTAATATTTTTTCCTACACCCATTATTGGAATGATGCCATGTTTTTTTCGATCTTCTGGTACCATTACAATGCCATTTTCAATAGCGTGAGGACAATTTCTAATTTTTACCGGTTTGTTATGAATGAAAATCTGTCCTTCGGCTTTTCCTTGATAAGACCCAAAAATACATTGTGCCATTTCCGTTCGACCTGAACCTACAAGCCCTGCAACCCCTAAAATTTCTCCTTTTTTTAAGTTAAAGCTTGCATTATCAACACGTTTGATATGTGTATTTGTTGGGTGCCAAGCAGTTAAGTTTTCTATACGCAAGATTTCTTCGCCAATTGGATGAGGCTCATGAGGATAGAGAGAAGTTATTTCACGTCCAACCATCATTGTAATAATATCGTCTTCCGTCATGCCTTTCGCTGGTAAGGTTCCTATGTGTTCGCCATCACGAATAACGCAGATATTATCTGAAATTGCTTTTACTTCATTGAGTTTATGTGAAATGTAAATACAAGCAATATTATGTGCTTGTAAGTCTTTAATTAAATTCAATAGAATGGCAGTTTCTTTTTCTGTCAATGAAGCGGTAGGTTCATCTAAAATAAGCAACCGCACTTTTTTATTTAAGGCTTTAGCAATTTCAACTAATTGTTGTTGTCCTAAACCTAATTCACCGACTTTTGTATTAGGGTCTACATCCAACTGCACTTGTTGTAATAATGTTTTACAGCGTAGATACATTGCATTATCGTCAGCAAGACCAAATTTTACGGTTTCATTGCCGAGAAACATATTTTCAAGAATCGACATGTTTTTTACTAAAGTTAATTCTTGATGAATAATTGAAATGCCTTTTTCTTCCGTATCTTTAATGTTTTTAGCAATAAGCTTTTCATCAGAGAAATAAATTTCTCCTTCGTAATCACCGAATGGGTAAATACCACATAATACCTTCATTAAGGTCGACTTGCCCGATCCATTTTCTCCACAAAGAGAAAGAACCTCGCCCATTTCTAGCGAAATAGAAATATCATTTAATGCAACGACATCACCAAATTTTTTAGTGATATTTCTCATTTCTAGTAATTTCGCCATAATTGACTCCCTTTTAAAGATGGCAGAAATATTTTCTGCCATCTATGCTGAGTAAAGAGGATTATTTATAAATTGCTTCTTTTTTGTGGAAACCATCTTTAATAACAGTTTCTTCAATATTGTCTTTTGTGACTACGACAGGTTCTAATAAATAAGCTGGTACGTCTTTTAAGCCATTATTTAATGTTGAGTTATTTTCAACTTTTTGATCTTTACCCAGCTCAATTGCAATTTCTGCTGCTTTATCAGCCAAATTAGTAATTGGTTTATAAACAGTCATTGTTTGTGAACCATCAATAATGCGTTTGATTGCAGCTAAATCTGCATCTTGTCCTGAAATCGCCACTTTTCCTGCTAATCCTTGAGCGCTTAATGCTTGAATTGCACCACCAGCAGTTGCGTCGTTCGAAGCAACAACCGCATCAATGTTATTTTTATTTGCAGTAAGCGCATTTTCCATAATTTGAAGAGCTTTTTCAGCTAACCATGAATCAACCCATTGATCGCCAACTACTTTTACTTTGCCACTATCAATATGTGGTTGTAACACTTTCATTTGTCCTTTACGGAATAATTTGGCGTTATTATCAACAGGTGAACCTCCCATTAAGAAATAATTACCTTCAGGTTTTTTATCAATAATGCTCTGTGCTTGTAATTCGCCTACTTTTTCATTATCGAAAGAAACATAAAAATCAATATCTGCATTATTAATTAATCGGTCATAGGCTAAGACTTTAACACCTTCTTTCTTCGCTTCAGCGATAACATTAGTTAACACTTCTCCATTAAATGGAATAATGACCAGCACATCTACATCCTTATTTAACATGTTTTCAATTTGAGAAATTTGTGCTGTGGCATCACCATTTGCAGATTGTACAAATACTTTAGCGCCTAATGATTCAGCTTTTTTAACGAAAATATCACGATCTTTTTGCCAACGTTCTAAACGTAAATCATCAATGGACATTCCAATTTTTAGATCTTTAGCTACAGCTGTGTTACCAAAAACCATAAGAGCGGCAGTTATAGCCAATAATGTTGATTTAATTTTCATATGACACCTCAATGAGTTGAATAAGTGATATTTAGAGTAAGGTTTAATTTACTCATTGGTAGTTTGAGGATATTAAGAACAGAGCGCAATTATCAGATCTCGTAATGCTATTATGTTTTTTGTTTTTTGTGACTTAGTACACAATAACGAATAATCTCAATAGAAAAGTGAAATAACGTAATTGAGAGTTAATGTGATTTTTATCATTATGCTATCGACTCTATCGTCTTAGTTCAAACTTGTAGGAGAAAGCATCATGTCTAATTATTTTGAGAAGATTGAAAAAATTCAGTATGAAGGAGCGCATTCTAAAAATCCTTTTGCTTTTAAACATTACAACCCCGATGAAATTATTTTAGGAAAAACAATGGCTGAACATTTACGTTTAGCAGTTTGTTATTGGCATACATTCTGTTGGACAGGAAATGATATGTTTGGCGTAGGATCATTAGATCGTAGTTGGCAGAAAACAGGTGATTTGCTAGCGGGGGCAAAACAAAAAGCAGATATTGCATTTGAATTTTTTAGCAAATTAGGTGTGCCTTTTTATTGTTTCCATGATGTAGATGTTGCCCCCGAAGGAAATTCGTTTAAAGAATACCTAACTAATTTCAATACCATGGTTGATATCCTTGAGCAAAAACAAGCAGATACAGGAGTGAAACTATTATGGGGAACGGCGAATTGCTTTACTAATCCTCGCTATATGTCTGGTGCTTCGACGAATCCAAATCCTGAAGTTTTTGCTTGGGCAGCAGCACAAGTATTTACTGCAATGAATGCAACAAAACGTTTAGGTGGTGAGAACTATGTATTATGGGGTGGGCGAGAAGGGTATGAAACCTTATTAAATACGGATTTAAAACGTGAACGTGAGCAAATTGGCAGCTTTATGCAAATGGTTGTGGAGCATAAGCATAAAATTGGTTTTAAAGGTACATTATTAATTGAACCAAAACCACAGGAACCAACGAAACACCAATATGATTATGATGTAGCTACTGTATATGGTTTCTTAAAACAATTTGGGTTAGAGAACGAAATTAAAGTTAATATTGAGGCAAACCACGCTACATTAGCTGGTCATACATTCCAACATGAAATTGCAACAGCTGCGTCATTAGATATTTTCGGATCGATTGATGCCAATAGAGGCGATCCTCAATTGGGGTGGGATACGGATCAATTCCCAAATAGTGTGGAAGAAAATACGCTTGTTATGTATGAAATCTTAAAAGCTGGTGGATTTAAAACAGGTGGTTTTAATTTTGATGCGAAAATTAGACGTCAAAGTACAGATCCTTATGACTTATTCCATGGACATATTGGTGCGATGGACGTGCTTGCTCTATCCTTAAAACGTGCAGCTAAAATGTTGGAAGAGCAAGTATTACAACAAGTTGTTGAGCAACGTTATGCTGGATGGAATAATGAATTTGGTCAACAAATTTTGTCAGGTAATGCTTCTTTAGAAAGTCTAGCAAAATGGGTTGAAACTCAAGGTGTTGATCCTAAACCAGTTTCTGGTCAACAAGAATATCTCGAGAATCTAGTAAATCAATATATTTTTAATCACTAGGCATAAAGTGCGGTATAATTTCTAACAATTTTATACTGCACTTTTCATTTGGAGGAGAAAATGTATATTGGGATTGATTGCGGTACGCAAGGGACAAAGGCGATTGTTGTTGATAGCCAAAACAAAAAGGTGATTGGTGTGGGGTATGCCGCGCATCAGTTAATTGAACAGAGTAATGGGCGGCGTGAACAACAGCCACAATGGTGGGTTGATGCCTTAATTAGTGCATTGCGTGATGCCATAAAAATGGCAAAAATTGAACCGCACTTGATTAAAGGCATCGGAGTTTCTGGGCAGCAACATGGATTGGTTATGTTAGATGAGCATGATCAGCCTTTGTATAATGCAAAATTATGGTGTGATACGGAAACAGCGCAAGAGAATCAAGAATTCATCGATTTATTGGGCGGTCAGCAACAGGCATTTGCTGAATTAGGTATTATGCCTCAAACGGGATATACCGCCTCTAAAATTTTATGGTTTAGAAAACATTATCCTGAACAATATCAACGTATTAGAAAAATTATGTTGCCGCATGATTACCTCAATTATTGGCTAACAGGTCATTTTTGTATGGAATATGGTGATGCCTCTGGTACGGGTTATTTTGATGTGATTCATCGTGTTTGGCATCATAAAGCCTTTGCCTTGTTAGCCCCTGAATTAGACGCTAATACGGTGTTGCCGACATTGGTGTCTGCTCAACAGAAAATAGGCACAGTGCGTCCTGAAATTGCCGCTTTACTTGGCTTATCTGACAATGTGATTGTTGCCACAGGTGGTGGTGATAATATGATGGGGGCGATTGGTACGGGTAATATTAAGCAAGGTATTGCCACCATGAGTTTGGGTACTTCGGGTACGCTTTATGCTTATACGGATCAGCCATTAACTGCATTGCCAATGGAAATTGCGAATTTTTGCTCGAGCAGTGGTGGGTGGTTACCATTAATTTGTGTGATGAATATGACCTCTGCCAATAAAAATATGATGGATTTATTACAAATAAATGTTCAACAATTTAATGAATTAATCCAGCAAAGCCCTATTGGTGCAGAGGGTATTTCAATTTTGCCTTTCTTTAACGGTGAGCGTGTGCCGGCTTTACCGCAAGCGAAAGCCAGTATTTTAGGACTTGATGCAGCGAACTTTACACAAGCCAATTTATGCAGAGCGATGATGGAAGCGGCGAGTTTTACTTTGCGTTATGGGTTAGATTTATTCCGTCAAGCTGGTTTATCGACTTCACAAATTCGCTTAATTGGTGGTGGTGCGAAAAGTGCGGTTTGGCGGCAGATGATTGCTGATATAATGAATGCTGAAGTGGTTTGCTTACAGGAAGAAGAGGCGGCAGCATTGGGTGGTGCTATTCAGGCAATGTGGGCAAATGGCGAAGCAGATTTGGAAACCCTATGTCGTGAATTCGTGCATTTAGATGAACAATCCAAGGTGCAACCTAACCCACAAAGTGCGGTGAAATACGAGGAAGTTTATCAGCGTTATCTAGGCTATCTAAAACAATATTATTAACATGAATTAGGCTAAGTTTAACTTAGCCTATTTTTTCACCTTTCATTTTCCATTCCTATTTCATAAAAGTAGCACAAAAATCCACCGCACTTTTAGTTCATCGTTTGAGATTGATTTTCCCTACGCGTTTTATTTCGTGATATAGCTCACATAATCAGAAAAAACAGAGGCTACGAAGCAAATTTACATTGTGTATTCATATGGTTATGTTTAAATTCTACCATGTTTAATGTGACAGAGGATTTTTAAGATGGAACAAGTGAACAGTGCTTCGACTCCTCTTCCTCTCCTTGAAATGCAAGGTATTCAGAAACGTTTTGGTTCATTTTATGCCTTGCAGAATGTGGATTTATCCATTTATCGTGGCGAAATTCATGCGTTAATGGGGGAAAATGGAGCAGGCAAAAGTACGTTGATGAAGATTTTGGCAGGGGCTTATACCGCCACTGCTGGTGAGATTAAGATTGATGGACAGCCTTTCAATATTTCTTCGCCTAATGATGCGATTAAAGCAGGTATTACCTTGATTTATCAAGAAATTCATCTTTCCCCAAACCTGACTGTAGCAGAAAATATTTTTTTAGGGCGTGAAATCAAAAATTTCTTTGGTTTAGATCGTAAAACCATGGCAGAAGAAGCACAAAAAGTGCTCGATCGTTTAGGTGCGCAATTTCAATCCACGCAAAAAGTTTCTTCTTTAACCATTGCAGAGCAACAACAAGTTGAAATTGCACGCGCCTTACATCGTAATAGTCGCATTTTAGTCATGGATGAGCCAACAGCGGCACTTTCTTCGCGTGAAACCGAACGTTTGTTTGCGTTAGTGAAAAAATTACGCGATGAAGGTATGGCGATTATTTACATCAGTCATCGTATGGCGGAAATTTATGAATTAGCAGATCGTGTGAGTGTGCTACGTGATGGCAAATATGTGGGATCGCTCACGCGTGAGAATTTAGATTCATCCACCTTAGTGCAAATGATGGTGGGTCGTCCGCTAACAGATTTATTTAATAAAGAAAAAGTGCTTGCTGGCGAAGAAGTATTGCGAGTAGAAAATTTGTCCGATGGCAATAAAGTACAGGATGCTTCGTTAGTAGTGAGAGCGGGTGAAATTATTGGTTTATCTGGATTAGTTGGCGCAGGTCGCTCAGAGTTAGCCCATTTATTATTTGGGGTAAAACCTGCGACAAAAGGTAAAATTTACTTAAGTGGTGGTGAAATTAGTTTTAGTTCTCCACGAGATGCCATTGTTCATCATGTGGCATTACTACCTGAAAACCGCAAGGAAGAAGGGTTATTCCTTGATTTAAATATTTTAAAAAATGTCACTATGGCAACCATGGAACGCGATGCAACCATGATGGTGATCAACCAAGCAAAAGGCAAAGAAGCCACACAAGCTGCAATTGAAGGATTAAAAATGCGTGTGCCGAGTGCCAATGTGAATGTGAGTGGTTTATCAGGTGGTAACCAACAAAAAGTGTTACTTTCTCGTTGGGCAGCGATTAATCCAAAACTCTTTATTTTGGATGAACCAACAAGAGGCGTGGATGTTGGTGCGAAGAGTGAAATCTACCGCATGATGATCGAAATGGCGAAAAATGGCGTGGCAATTTTGATGATTTCCAGTGAATTACCTGAAATTGTGGGCATGAGCGATCGCGTTTATGTGATGCGAGAAGGCTATACCGTAGGCGAATTAACAGGTGATGATATTAATCAAGAGCGCATTATGGCATTTGCTTGTGGCGCGGAATAACTGAGCAGAATTCATATTTGAGGAGAAGTAAAATGGGAACAACACAACCAGAAAAAGCAGGATTTAAGAAAATGGCGCTGGCAGATAGCATGCAAGCCATGGGTATTCTGCCAATTTTAGTTTTAATTGTAATTGTCTTTTCATTTGTTGCACCAAACTTTATGACCGAAGCCAATATGATGAATATTACACGTCAAGCTTCTATTAATATTGTGTTGGCAGCAGGGATGACATTCGTTATTTTGACTGGGGGGATCGACCTTTCTGTTGGCTCAATATTAGGGGTAACTGCCGTTATTGGATTAGTCACTTCATTAAACCCTGCACTAGCAGAGTTTGCGGTACCTTTAGCCCTGTTAGCTGGTTTGGGGATGGGGATTTTCAACGGCCTATTAGTTGCCTTTGCTGGATTACCACCATTCATCGTTACGCTCGGTACTTACACCGCACTTCGTGGTGCAGCTTACCTTGTTGCAGATGGTACAACAGTGATTAACTCAAAAATTTCATTTAGTTGGATTGGTAATGGTTATCTAGGTTCAGTCCCTTGGTTAGTGATTATTGCTTTCGCGACCATCGCAATTTGTTGGTTTATCTTACGCCGCACCACATTAGGTACGCATATTTATGCAGTGGGCGGTAACTTACAAGCAGCACGTTTGACAGGTATCAAAGTGTCTGTGGTTTTAATCTTCGTTTATGCTACCAGTGGCCTATTATCAGGCTTAGGTGGGGTAATGAGTGCATCTCGTTTATACAGCGCCAATGGTAACCTTGGTGTCGGTTATGAACTCGATGCGATTGCAGCTGTTATTTTAGGTGGCACCAGCTTTGTGGGCGGTATCGGTACTATTACAGGTACGCTTATTGGAGCCTTGATTATCGCAACCTTAAATAATGGTATGACATTAATGGGCGTGTCTTATTTCTGGCAACTCGTTATTAAAGGTGGGGTAATCATCGTAGCTGTCTTAATCGATAAATACCGTACCCGTTCAGCTTAAACTTCACTTCAAACTTCAAAGAGGAGAAATTGTAATGAAATTAAAAACCTTAGCTGTATCTTTAATGTTAGCAGTGGCACCTTTTGCGCAAGCAAAAGAGTTAAAATCTATCGGTGTTACTGTAGGGGATCTTGCTAACCCATTCTTCGTGCAAATTGCTAAAGGTGCGGAGTTAAAAGCAAAAGAATTAGCTGGTGACAAAGTGAATGTGGTTTCTGTATCCAGTGGTTATGATTTAGGTCAACAAGTGGCTCAAATTGATAACTTTATTGCTGCGAAAACCGATATGATTATTTTAAATGCGGCGGATTCAAAAGGTATTGGGCCAGCAGTGCAACGTGCACGTGATGCAGGTGTTGTTGTGGTTGCAGTTGACGTAGCTGCGGATGGTGCAGATGCAACAGTAACTTCAAACAACTACCAAGCGGGTGAAATTGCGTGTCAAACTATCGTTGATAAATTAAATGGTAAAGGTAATGTTGTTATCATCAATGGACCACCAGTATCAGCAGTACAAGATCGTGTACAAGGTTGCCAAGATGTGTTTGCTAAACACGCTGACATCAAAGTGTTATCTCACAACCAAAATGCAAAAGGTAGTCGTGAGGGTGGTTTAGAAGTAATGACTTCATTATTAATCGCTCATCCGAAAATTGATGCGGTATTTGCTATCAATGACCCAACAGCAATTGGTGCAGATTTAGCGGCAAAACAAGCACAACGCAATGAATTCTTTATTCTTGGTGTAGATGGCTCGCCAGATGCTGAAGAAGCATTAAAACAAGATGGTACATTATTTATCGGTACACCAGCTCAAGATCCACAAGTGATGGCAGCTGAAGCGGTGAAAATCGGTTACGATATTTTACAAGGTAAACCTGCGCCAAAAGAGCCAGTGTTAATCCCCGTAAGCTTAATTAATCGTGACAATATCAAAGACTATAAAGGTTGGACTGTAAAATAATCGTCTGACACGAGGGACGGTTTATACCGTCCCTTCTTTCTTTTAAGCAATGAATAAATATGAGGTTGTTATGCGTATTGGTATTGATTTAGGTGGTACAAAAATTGAAGTGATCGCTCTGTCTAATGAAGGCGAAGAGTTATTTCGCAAACGAATTGCCACTCCGCGAGGTTCTTATCAGGAAACCTTATTAGCCATTAAAAGTTTAGTGGATGATTCTGAACAGGCAACGGGACAAACGGGGACGGTTGGTATTGGTATTCCTGGAACGGTCTCGCCTTTTAGCCACAAAGTCAAAAATGCCAACTCAGTGTGGTTAAATGGACAACCTTTAGATAAAGATTTGTGTACTCTATTAAATCGTGAAGTACGAGTGGCAAATGATGCTAACTGTATGACAGTTTCCGAGGCGGCAGATGGTGCTGGTGCAGGAAGTGCGGTGGTTTTAGCCTTAATTTTAGGCACTGGCTGTGGTTCGGGTATTGTGATTAATGGTAAGCCACATAATGGTGGTAACGGTATTGGCGGTGAATGGGGACATAATCCATTGCCTTGGCAAGATGAAGAAGAACAAGAAGTGAGCCGAAACAACCAATGCTATTGTGGCAAACATGGTTGTATTGAACAGTTTATTTCAGGCACAGGCTTATGTGATGACTACGAACGCCGTTCTGGAAAACGCCTCAAAGGTAATGAAATTTTAGCACTTTCTGAACAAGGTGATGAGTTAGCAGAACAATCTATTCAAGCCTACGAACGTCGATTAGCTAAATCCTTAGCAGCCTATGTCAATATGCTTGACCCTGATGTCATTGTCTTTGCTGGTGGTGTTTGCAACATTGATCGCCTCTATACAAACGTACCAAAATTAATGCCAAATTATATTTTTGGTAAAGAATTCAATACACCAATTAGAAAAGCAAAACATGGTGACTCGAGCGGTGTACGTGGTGCAGCTTGGTTGTGGCCGTTAGAAAAATAAGCAAAAATCCACCGCACTTTTCTGGTTAAGAGGCGCAATATGAAACGTTCTGAAATTAATCAAATCCTTAACGAAGCAAAAGCGCTTATGCAGCGTTATTGCTTCCATTTACCAAGTTTTGCACATTATCGCTTATCCGATTGGCAGCAAATCGATTTGTCTTCTCAGCAAGAGATCTTGGACGCCCGTCTTGGTTGGGATGTCACCGACTTTAATCTAAATAATTTCACTCAATTTGGCTTAGCCCTCTTTACGCTACGTAATCAGTCAAGCTTGAATAATAAGCCCTACGCTGAAAAAATTATGATGGTCAAAGAGGGGCAAATTACGCCAATGCATTACCATTGGAAGAAAATGGAAGACATCATTAATCGCGGTGGTGGCACCTTAGCCATTCGTTTATATAAGCGAGATGAACAAACCGACTTATTGGATGAGAAAACAGAAATTCAGGTGACTGTTGATGGTAAGCAATTAACGGTTCCTGCGGGTGAGGTTGTCAGATTAGCACCAGGGCAAAGTATTTGTTTACCTCAATTGCTATATCATAGTTTTTGGGCAGAAGGTGATACGGTATTAGCTGGAGAAGTATCAATGGCAAATGATGATTTGACCGATAATCGTTTTTTGGAACCTCTAGGACGTTTTTCTCAAATTGATGAAGATGAACCGCCAATGTATTTGTTATGCAGTGACTACTCAAATTATATAGGAGCTTAAAATGGCATTATTAAATTTACAATCAATACTTGCTGTTGCAAATAAACATAAATTTGCGGTTGGTGCATTTAATGCAATTGATTCTAACTTTGTTGATGCAGTTTTTTCTGCGGCTAAAGAGCAACAATCACCGGTTATTATTAATGTAGCTGAAGTTCATTTACCTTACCTTGATTTAGAATCGACAACGGAATATATCAAGAAAAAAGCGCAAGTAACAGGGGTGCCTGTTTGTTTAAATCTGGATCATGGTTTAACGTTTTCTACCATAGAACGTGCAATTAAATGTGGTTTTTCATCAATTATGTTTGATGGATCGCAATTAAGTTATGAAGAAAATATTGCTCATACGCGTAAGGTGGTCGAGTTATGTAAGAATTATGGTATTTCTGTTGAGGGAGAGTTAGGCGCAGTAGGTGGTGATGAAGGTGGTGCTTTAGAAAGTTGTGCTGATGAAGCGTTATATACCAAAGTTGATCAAGCAGTTGAATTTGTACAAGAAACAGGAATTGATGCTTTAGCGGTTGCTATTGGTAATACACATGGTAAATATAAAGGTGTTCCAAAATTAGATTTCCAACGCTTATCTCAAATTCACCAAGCAGTTTCAGTACCTTTGGTTTTACATGGCGGTTCAGGACTAAGTGTGGAAGATTTCCAAAAAACAATTCAACTTGGTATTTGTAAAATTAACTTTTTCACAGGTATGTCACAATCAGCTTTGCAATGCTTGGAAACGGTGATTAAAACTGCTGAGCTTGAGACCAAATATAATTACTATCCAATGATGATGGAAAATATGCGTAAAGCAATTAGTCATACCGTTGCGGAGCAAATGAATATATTTGGTAGTGTGAATAAGGCTAAGTTATATGACAATGCGTAATGGCATTATAGCGATTGGCAATTTATTAGTTGATCGCGCCTTAGTCATTTCTGATTACCCGAAAGAATCAATGTTAGCAACTATTTCCACAATGGAGCGCCATTGTGGAGGTGGTTGTACTAATGTATTGTTTAATTTGGCTAAACTTGATCCCCAGTTGCCTTTATATTTAGCTGGCGCAATAGGTAAAGATAGTGAAGGGCAGTTTATCTTGGAACAGGCGAGTCAACAAAATCTTAATATAGAAAATGTCGTTAAGTTTGATTTGCCCACCTCCTTTACAGACGTGATGATTAATTCACAAACAGGTGAACGCACATTTTTTCATTATATTGGCGCAATGGCTGAATATGGTGTAGAACAAATAGTGAATATTCAACCCTATGCAAAAATTGCACATATTGCTTATCTCCCTTTATTGCCTAAATTACGACAAATTACATTACTAAAACAAAGTTTAAACTACTTAAGACAACATGGTTTTCTTATTTCTATTGATTTGGTGTCTGTTTCAGATAAGCAGCTTTTTAATCAACAAATATTACCCATTCTTTCTGATATAGATTATCTGATCATTAATGATGTCGAAGCTAAATGGTTAACGAATTGTGAAGATAAAGAATCTAATGTAGCGTTATTGCAACAAATGGCACAGGATTTGATGGCGCGAGGTGTTAGAGAGACTGTGGTTGTGCACCATCCTAAATGGGCTGTCGCAGTAGATAAAAGCAATAAATTAGCGATACAACCTTCCTATTGGTTAGATAAAAGCCAAATTATTAGTACCTTAGGTGCCGGAGATGCTTTTTGTTCAGGAGTGTTGTATGGTTTACATCAACATCTTGATCTCCCTGATATTTTAAAATTAGGGCATGGGATGGCTTATTTCAACCTATTTTCATTATCAGCGACGGGCGGTGCAGTCGATTATACGAAACTACAAGCATTTATTCAGCAATCGGAATGATGTGAATTTTCGCTCATAAAATCTATGAAAAATCCACCGCACTTTTTTATTTCGTGCTAGTATAAGCCAACTTTTTAGCTTAAGAGGATAACAACATGGCTAATCACCCAACACCAGCGGAATTGCAGGCAGAAACCCGAGAAATTATTACAGATCTATTCAATGATGGCAGCGATCCTAACGCGCTTTATATTGTTGAGCATCATGTGGCGCATTATGATTTTGATAAATTAGAAAAAATCGCTGTGGATGCGTTTAAAGCGGGTTATGAGGTTTCTGAAGCGGAAGAATTTGAAGATGATAATGACAAGTTGTTATTCTGCTTTGATATTATTGCCGAGGTGGAATTAAAACCAGAAATTATTGATGCGCAACAAAAAGAACTCTTGCCATTGATTACTAAGCATGGTGGTTTATACGATGGTTGGGGCACTTATTTTGAAGATCCCAATGCAGACGAAGATGAATACGGCGATGATGGCGAATTCTTCGAAGATGAATTTGATGATGAAGAAGAACAAAAATAATTGAATTTTCACCGCACTTTTCGGTCAAAGGAACATCCGTAAAGTGCGGTGATTTTTTTAGGAGTTTTTTATGAAATATAAAGCATTGTGGTTATCCTTGTTGGCATTGCCTTGTTTTGCGCTCGCGACTGATACAGTGAAAGGTGATGAGCCAAAAAATACAGTGCGTTTTAGCGTTGAAGTGGAAAAAAATGTGCCTTTCGATGTATTACAAGTGAAATTGTTTGTGCAGGAAGAAAATGCGGATTTGAAAGCGTTACATAAAACAGTTTCCGATAAAGTGGCACAAGTGTTAGCAAAAATTAAAGCGCAATCAGCGGTTGAAATTAAAAGCAATAATCGTTATACCAATGTGAATTATAACGAAAAAGGGCGTAAAAATGGTTGGTTAGAGCGCGCAGAATTTGTGTTAGAAAGTAAAGATTTTTATGCCTTATCACAATTGATCGAAGAGGTTTCTGATGTGCTTTCTATTGAGAACATTGATTCTATTTTATCTGCGGAAGCGTTGGGTAAATTAGAAGATGATTTATCAAAAGAGGCGTTGGCTAAGTTCCGTCATAAAGCAGATTTAATCAAACAGTCATTACAAGCAAAAGAGTACCACATTTTATCTTTAGATATGCCAAGCTTAAATGAGCCTAATTATGATATGCGTTATAATCGTGCTATGCCTTATGCTGCGGTGTCAATGAGCAGTGAAAAAATGGCAGAGCCTGTGCGATTAGAGGGCGGTAAAGCCAGCGTGAAAGCGCGTGTGGATGCGCAAATTGAGTTAATTGAAAATTAGCTATTTGCGGTGATTTCCGCTAGAATGAACACACTTTTATTTTGAGGAGAATAATATGAAAGTAGCAAAAAATGTTGTGGTAAGCATTGCTTATCAAGTTCGTACAGAAGATGGTGTATTAGTGGATGAAGCACCTGTAAATCAACCGTTAGAATATCTCCAAGGTCATAATAATCTTGTGATTGGTTTGGAAAATGCGTTGGAAGGTAAAGCAGTTGGCGATAAATTTGAAGTGCGTGTTAAACCAGAAGAAGGTTATGGCGAATACAATGAAAATATGGTGCAACGTGTACCAAAAGAAGTGTTCCAAGGTGTTGATGAGTTAGAAGTGGGTATGCGTTTTATTGCGGATACAGATATGGGACCATTACCAGTGATCATCACAGAAGTAGGTGAAAGTGATGTTGTGGTGGACGGTAACCATATGTTAGCGGGTCAAGAACTTTTATTTAATGTAGAAGTTGTAGCAACACGTGAAGCAACCTTAGAAGAAATCGCACATGGTCATATCCACCAAGAAGGTGGTTGTTGTGGTCACCACCATCATGAAGATGAAGGTCATAGTTGCTGTGGCGGTGCACATCACCACCATCATCATGACCATAGACACGGTGGTTGCGGTTGTGGCGGACACCATTAATAAATCCTTCCATTAATTAGATAAAGCCGAAATGACATGCGTTATTTCGGCTTTAATTATGTTTATTTCAGTAATTTTTTGATCAAATTCTGAGTGAATAATATACTTTTTTCAAAAAAATTTATAATATTGCGTAGTTGTAAACTTAAGCGGAAATTTTTTATGAAAAAGACAAAACTAGCCCTAATACTTTCTAATATCTTCTTCCTATTGCAATTTGCCTATGCTGATATGTTTGCTGAAGGAACTGTGCTTGAAAAACCTGATAAGCCAATCATTGGTGATGCTTTAGCTGGTAAGCAAGCTGATTCTGGTGGATATTATAGTTTTGGCGATCTGTATATTGGTCCTGGACCTTCTGGGAAGGTCATAGTAAATAATGGTACGAAGTTAAAAACAGGTGAAATTCATGTTGGAAATAATGGAACAGGTGATGGTACATTAATAGTTGATGGTGCTGGTACAAAAATTGAAATTATTAATAATCGTTTAAATGTGGGAGGTTCATCTTCCAAAGGTACGCTTTATGTGACAAATGGTGCTGAATTAATCCAATCTAATGCTGTACATGATAATAATTATTTTGGATATGATACACCAAATGGGCCAGCACCCAAAACTGCTCGTATTTATGTTCAAGGTAAAGATTCAAAAATTACCTTAAATTTAGGACAACGAGGAATATCAACTTTAGACAGTGAAGTGTATTTAGAAGATGGTGGTACCCTTGAGATTAATGGTAAGTGGCAAGTATGGTTAGATAAAGTGTTTAATCGCAGTGGAAATTTGATTGTTCAAAAACCATTAATTGTTAGAAATTTACAAATAGGTAGTGATGATGGCACAAAAGGGGGAGCTGTTAATTTTGCAGAAGGTATCACTATATGGGCCAACTTAGTTGTAAATAAATTGGCTGAAGAAAAAATTATTTTGCCTCTCAATGGCGAATCCATATCTATTCAGCATAATGCTAATGAATCTCTGTTTTTGTTTAAAAATAGTGATAAAGCGATCACGACTGGATTGCTCAGAATCAATAAAGGCACAGTAGGTATTGAAGATCAAAATACGTTTGATAGTTTTAAAACTTCATACTTAATAGATTTAAAACCTAGTGCTACCTTCTCATTAACCAATATTGGAAAAACAGATCCCGCAGCTGTAGGTGCTACGGATGTTAAAGCAAAAAACTTTGAGCATTTAGGTATATTAGATTTAGCAGATGGTACCAATTCGCCGAAATTCACAGAATTTACTGTTGAAAATTATAAAGGTGGTGGTTTGCTTTTAGTGGATTCTTTATGGAATAAAGATACTCAAACTTCGGGTACGGATACCTTGCATATTAAAGGTAATATTAATCCAGATGGTATCACCACAGTAAAAACTAAAAATGGCATATGGGGCGATATTACACAAACCACAGAAGAGCAGTTCTTATCATTACCTGTTGTGAAGGTAGCGAGCGAACACGCAAATAATTTATTTGTTGGTAAATCCCCTACGCAAAACGGTGGCGAAGCGCAATTATTAAAAATCGGCAATGATTATTATTGGTCGTTAAAGGCAAGATTGCCAGACCCAGTAGTGCCAAATAAACCAGAGGTAACACCGGACAATCCACCGGTAGTGCCAAATAAACCAGAGGTAAAACCGAATAATCCACCGATAGTGCCGAATAATCCTATTGTCACTCCGGAACCACCGAGAGAACCGCAATATGTTGATATCATTGCCCAACCAGTTGTGGCTTATGCTCAATTACCATTTGTAAATCGCCAAATGGGATTAGACCAATTAGGTAAATTGCATGAACGAGTGGGAGAACAACGTCATCTTACACAAAATCATGCGGTTGCTAGTCAGCAGCTTTGGGGCCGCCTCAACTATAGCGCGGATGATTTCCAAGGAATGAACCGTTTTGGCGCGAAAGTGCGGTCTGGTTTTATGCAGTTTGGTAAAGATTTATCTTTCAAACTCAATGAAGATAAAAGTCAAGAGCATGCAGGCGTAATGTTTACTTACGGTTGGGCGAAAAGCCATTTATTTGATAAATACCGTGCAGAAAATGGACTGGTTGTAGCAGATAAATTTACTGGTACAGCGAAAACAGATATGTTCTCATTAGGTGGATACTACACCTATTATGCAGCCAATGGTTTCTATATTGATACTGTAGGGCAAGTTTCTTGGTTACAAAACCGCTATGACAGCAAAGGCGTTCAGGCAGACCAAAATGGTTATGGTTTGGGTGCTTCCGTTGAAATCGGTAAACGTTTCCCATTAAGAAATCCAGAATTAGTGTTTGAACCGCAAGCGCAATTAAGCTACCAACGTGTTTGGTTAGACGGTTTCACTGATGGAACGCTAAAAGTGAAACGAACCGCACAAGACAGCCTTGTGGGTCGATTAGGATTTAGATTGAGCTGGAACCAGTCGTTGGAAGATAATAAAGCGCATCTTTATGTTACAGCGAACTTATTACAAACCTTAAAAGGCAGAGAAAGTGAAATTACCGTTGGTAATAAAACGTACGAAGAACGTTTTGGTGATTTAGCTGCTGAATTTGGTATTGGAGGTCAATATCCAATTACAGAGCGTTTGACCATTTACGGTGATGTACGTCATGTGATTGGTATTGGTGATAAAAACCATGTTTATCGCAGTTCACCAATGTCACGCAAAGCTTATCAAGGTCGTATAGGTATTCGTTATTCTTGGTAATAACCACAATTGCAAAAGCCATCATAATTATGATGGCTTTTTTATCATCTTACAAAAATTGGCTATCACTAAAGTGCGGTGTTTTTTATTAGAATTTACCTTTCTTTTACAATCAATTCATCGCCTTTGTTGCATAAATTTTGTAGAATAAGCCGACTATTTTAAATTTATACTGAAGATTATTATGAAAAAAACAAAACTAGCCATTTTACTTTCTAGCCTTTTCTTTGTGTCGGAATTGAGTTATGCCGATATGATTATTGAGGGCAATGTCGCGAATGTTGGGAATGGAATATCTGATAAACAACCTGATGCAGAGGGATATTACCACTTTGGAGATATGTATGTTGGTCCTGGTAGCAAAGGCATTCTTACTGTAAATCAAGGCACAAAATTAAAAACAGGTGAAATTCACGTTGGGAATCATTCAACAGGTGATGGTACATTAATAGTTGATGGTGCTGGTACTAGAATTGAAATTATTGGTAACCGTTTGAATGTCGGTGGATCTGGCTCTAAAGGCAAACTTTATATTCGAAATGGTGCAGTATTAGTCCAATCTAATGCTAGATCTGATGATAATTATTTTGGTTATCACGGTGGTGAAGCTCTTATTGAGGTTGAAGGAGAAAGTTCAAAGCTTATTTTAAATTTAGGAAGATTGGTAATAAGACCAGAAGATCAATATGGAATTCGTACCAATAATTCAAAGATATATTTAAAAGATGGCGGCACGATGGAAATCAATGATTTCGCACCGCTATTTGCATTGCCTTATGTAGAAAATAATGGTTCATTAATCGCACAAAAAGCATTAAGAGTAAAAGAGCTATATATTGGTAATGATCAGCGAGGTGGTTATTTTAATTTTGGCGGAGGTCTTTCCGTATTTAATAAAGTCGTCATTAATAAACTCACGGAAGAAACAGCCACTTTACCTTTAAATACTTGTGATTACCGTTGCTCAATTATACATAATGCTGATGAGTCGCTTGTGCTTTTGAAGAACGGAAGTCGAGGTATTTCTCCTGCATTATTAGAAATTAATAAAGGCAAAGTGATTATTGATGATCAAAATACCTTTGATACTTTCAAAGCAGAAGCTTTAAATTTAAAACCTAATGCTACCTTCTCATTAACCAATATTGGAAAAACAGATCCCGCAGCTGTAGGTGCTACAGATGTCAAAGCAAAAAACTTTGAGCATTTAGGTATATTAGATTTAGCAGATGGCACCAATTCGCCGAAATTCACAGAATTTACTGTTGAAAATTATAAAGGTGGTGGTTTGCTTTTAGTGGATTCCGTATGGAATAAAGATACACAAACTTCAGCTACGGATACCTTGCATATTAAAGGTAATATTAATCCAGATGGTATCACCACAGTTAAAACTAAAAATGGCATATGGGGTGATATTACACAAACCACAGAAGATCAGTTCTTATCATTACCCGTTGTTAAGGTAGCGAGCGAACACGCAAATAATTTATTTGTTGGTAAATCCCCTACGCAAAACGGTGGCGAAGCGCAATTATTGAAAATTGGCAATGATTATTATTGGTCGTTAAAGGCAAGATTGCCAGCCCCAGTAGTGCCAAATAAACCAGAGGTAACACCGGACAATCCACCGGTAGTGCCAAATAAACCAGAGGTAAAACCGAATAATCCACCGGTAACGCCAAATACGCCAGAGGTAAAACCGAATAATCCACCGATAGTGCCGAATAATCCTATTGTCACTCCGGAACCACCGAGAGAACCGCAATATGTTGATATCATTGCCCAACCAGTTGTGGCTTATGCTCAATTACCATTTGTAAATCGCCAAATGGGATTAGACCAATTAGGTAAATTGCATGAACGAGTGGGAGAACAACGTCATCTTACACAAAATCATGCGGTTGCTAGTCAGCAGCTTTGGGGCCGCCTCAACTATAGCGCGGATGATTTCCAAGGAATGAACCGTTTTGGCGCGAAAGTGCGGTCTGGTTTTATGCAGTTTGGTAAAGATTTATCTTTCAAACTCAATGAAGATAAAAGTCAAGAGCATGCAGGCGTAATGTTTACTTACGGTTGGGCGAAAAGCCATTTATTTGATAAATACCGTGCAGAAAATGGACTGGTTGTAGCAGATAAATTTACTGGTACAGCGAAAACAGATATGTTCTCATTAGGTGGATACTACACCTATTATGCAGCCAATGGTTTCTATATTGATACTGTAGGGCAAGTTTCTTGGTTACAAAACCGCTATGACAGCAAAGGGGTTCAGGCAGACCAAAATGGTTATGGTTTGGGTGCTTCCGTTGAAATCGGTAAACGTTTCCCATTAAGAAATCCAGAATTAGTGTTTGAACCGCAAGCGCAATTAAGCTACCAACGTGTTTGGTTAGACGGTTTCACTGATGGAACGCTAAAAGTGAAACGAACCGCACAAGACAGCCTTGTGGGTCGATTAGGATTTAGATTGAGCTGGAACCAGTCGTTGGAAGATAATAAAGCGCATCTTTATGTTACAGCGAACTTATTACAAACCTTAAAAGGCAGAGAAAGTGAAATTACCGTTGGTAATAAAACGTACGAAGAACGTTTTGGTGATTTAGCTGCTGAATTTGGTATTGGAGGTCAATATCCAATTACAGAGCGTTTGACCATTTACGGTGATGTACGTCATGTGATTGGTATTGGTGATAAAAACCATGTTTATCGCAGTTCGCCAATGTCACGCAAAGCTTATCAAGGTCGTATAGGTATTCGTTATTCTTGGTAATAACCACAATTGCAAAAGCCATCATAATTATGATGGCTTTTTTATCGTCTTACAAAAACTGGCTATCACTAAAGTACGGTGTTTTTTATTAGAATTTACCTTTCTTTTACAATCAATTCATCGCCTTTGTTGCATAAATTTTGTAGAATAAGCCATTAATTTTATAGGTGATTATTTGAGATTTTTTATGAGTGCTACCCCAAATATTGGTTTTATCAGCCTTGGCTGCCCTAAGAATTTAGTTGACTCAGAACGCATTTTGACCGAGTTGAGAGCTGACGGTTACAACATTATTCCAAGCTACGAAGGTGCGGATTTAGTGATCGTCAATACCTGTGGTTTTATTGATAGTGCGGTGCAAGAGTCGTTAGAAGCTATTGGCGAAGCGTTGGAAAGTAATGGTAAAGTGATTGTAACTGGTTGTTTGGGGGCAAAAGAGAACCAAATTCGTGAAGTTCACCCAAAAGTATTGGAAATTACCGGTCCACACAGCTATGAAGCGGTGATGAAACACGTTCATAAATATGTGCCGAAGCCTGAGTACAATCCGTATGTCAGCCTTGTGCCAAAACAAGGGGTAAAACTCACGCCAAAACATTATGCCTATTTGAAAATTTCGGAAGGCTGCGATCACCGTTGTACGTTCTGCATTATTCCATCAATGCGTGGCGATTTAGACAGCCGTTCGATTGTGCAAATTTTGGACGAAGCGAAACGCCTTGTGGACGCTGGCGTGAAAGAAATTTTGGTGGTGTCGCAAGATACGTCCGCTTACGGTTTGGATAAAAAGAAAGAAAATGCGACGAAAACTGTGTTCTGGAACGGAATGCCAATTAAAAATGACTTGATGACCTTGTGCGAACAGCTTGGCTCAATGGGTGTTTGGGTGCGTTTGCATTATGTGTATCCGTATCCGCACGTCGATAAACTAATTCCGTTAATGGCGGCAGGCAAAATTTTGCCGTATTTGGATATTCCGCTACAACACGCTAGCCCGAAAATTCTCAAAGCGATGAAACGCCCAGGCTCGATTGATCGCACATTAGAACGGATTAAACAGTGGCGTGAAATTTGTCCTGAGCTGACTTTGCGTTCAACCTTTATTGTCGGCTTCCCGGGCGAAACGGAAGAAGATTTCCAAATGTTGCTCGATTTCTTGCAAGAAGCCCAATTAGATCGCGTGGGTTGTTTTAAGTTCAGTGCTGTTGATGGTGCAGTGGCAACCGATATGCCAGATCAGGTGCCAGAAGACGTGAAAGAAGAACGCTTCCACCGCTTTATGCAAGTGCAACAACAAATTTCCGCCAATCGCCTACAACAAAAGGTGGGCAAAATGCTACAAGTTATCGTCGATGAAATTGACGAAGAAGGCATTATTGGTCGATCTATGGCAGATGCACCAGAGATTGATGGAATGGTTTATATTGAGAATTTATCCAATCAAGATGTAACCGTTGGACAAATTATTTCCGTCACAATTACCCACGCAGATGAATATGATCTGTGGGGAACTTGTTAAGTAAAAATTAAGGAAACATTATGTCAGAAGAAAAGAAAGCAGCTAGTGTTACTCGTTTTGAACAAGCTGTCAAAAATAAAGAATATGAAACTGCTTGTAATGAGTTGCTCGATATCTTGGGAAAATTAGATAGTAATTTTGGTACGCTTGAAAATATCGAATGTGATTTTCCTGCAGCTTTAGATAATTTATATCAGGATAAAATTATCCATTTCTGTACTCGAATGGCAGTAGGGGTAACAGAATTATTCACTGATCCAGGATTAACTATTTCTGATTCCGGTGTTCAGCGGTTCTTGGTACTTCAACGTTGGATGGCAATGATATTTGCTAGCTCACCTTATGTGAATGCTGATCATATTTTGCAAACCTATAATCGTAGTGAAGACAAAAAGAATCCTAATGAGGACTTTTTAGTTGATTCTAAAGAAGATTTGAAAAAATTCTGTATCTTATATTTACCAGAATCTAAAGTAACACTTAATTTAGATGGACTGTGGGGTATAGACCAAAAACTTTGTGCTTCTCTTTGCTTTGCATTGCAATCTGCTCGCTTTATCGGAACAGATGAGGCTTTTTCAAAGCGCGGTACTATTTTGCAATGGTTTCCAGAAAAATTGGCCCAATTAGAAAATTTAGACGGTATTCCATCTAATATTTCGCACGATGTGTATATGCATTGCAGTTATGATGTTGCAGAAAATAAACATGCAGTTAAGCGTCCATTGAACCAAGTAATACGCCGTCATTTAATTGATCTTGGTTGGAAGGACAGAGATGTATCAGAAATTGGTTATAAAAATGGTAAGCCTGTGATGGCCGTCATGCTTGAGCATTTCCATTCGGCGCATTCTATTTACCGCACCCATTCCACATCAATTATTGCTGCGCGCGAGCATTTTTATATCGTGGGTTTAGGGCATCCTAATGTAGATGAAGCAGGACGTAATGTTTTTGATGAGTTCTACAATTTCACAGAAAATAGTGTTTTTGATCGTGTAGTTAAAATTAAAGAGATTTGTGATGAATTCAAACCTGCTGTTTTCTATATGCCAAGTATTGGTATGGATCTCAATACGATTTTTGCAAGTAATACGCGCCTTGCTCCAATTCAAGTTGTGGCATTAGGGCATCCAGGCACCACACATTCTGATTTTATTGAATATGTGATTGTAGAAGATGATTATGTAGGTTCTGAAAGCTGCTTTAGCGAGAAATTACTTCGTTTACCAAAAGATGCGCTGCCTTATGTGCCATCAGCACTTGCACCAGCGAGCGTAGAATATCGTTTACGTGAAAATCCTGAGGTTGTTCAAATCGGTATTGCGTCAACGACAATGAAGCTTAACCCCTATTTCTTAGCAGCTTGTAAAGCGATTCGTGATCGTGCAAAAGTGAATGTGCATTTCCACTTCGCATTAGGGCAATCCACAGGGGTTACACATCCTTATGTGGAACGTTTTATTAAGAGTTATTTGGGCGATTCTGCAACTGCCCACCCACATACGCCTTATGATCAATATCTGCGAATCTTACATCAATGCGATATGATGATTAATCCATTCCCATTCGGCAATACCAACGGTATTATTGATATGGTGACATTAGGTTTAGTGGGTGTGTGTAAGACGGGGCCTGAAGTACACGAGCATATTGATGAAGGCCTATTCAAACGTTTAGGTTTACCTGAGTGGCTAATTGCTAATACGGTTGATGAATATGTAGAACAAGCCATTCGTTTAGCCGAAAATCACCAAGAACGCTTAGCGCTTCGTCGCCATATTATTGAAAATAATGGTTTACAGAGCTTATTTACTGGCGATCCAAGCCCAATGGGTAAGGTGTTATTAGAAAAATTAATCGAATGGGCAAAGAGCAATAAGGTGAAACTGGAGGTTGCTCAAACCAAAAGTGAAGCAAAAACTGCCGCTAAGAAAGTGACGAAGAAACCGGCTAAAAAAGCAGAGGAGAAATCGTCGTCAGACAAAGCGGAGCCAAAAAAACGAGCACCAAGAAAAACAAAAAAAGAAGCATAATTAGGAGGGACCTATAAGGTCCCTTTTTTTAAACTTATTTATTTTTCACCGCACTTTAATGTGTGCCAAAAGGCTTGAATGATCGGCAGATCAAGGAGTCTTCGTTGTACACATACACCTAACTCAAAAGGTTCAATTGGGACATCCAAATCCAAAGAGGATACTTGTGTATTCATTGGACTATTTTTGATGACTACATCTGGCAATAATGCCACTCCACAACCGAGCGCAACCATTGGAACGATGCCTTCATGTCCACTTACTGTGGCGTAAATCTGAGGGTGTTTAATTTTTTTATGCTGAAACCATTGATCAATACGCTGACGTGCAGGTCCTTCTACTGGCAGAATGAAAGGAATTTGTTGCCAATTAATTGGATTCTGTTGCAGTAGTTGTGTTGCTGTACAAGCAATTCTTGGAGCAATTAAGGAAAGAGAAATGCTGTCAATGTATTGAAATTCAATTGAACTTGGTAAGCTGAGTGGGCGACCTGATAAAGCCAAATCGGCCTGCTGACTTTGTATGATCGAAACTGCCATTGCGGGATCGCCTGTGGTAAGTTGAATTTCCACTTTGGGATAACGCAAACGGAATTTTTCTAAGATTTGTGGTAAATGAGAATAAGCGGCGGTTACAGAACAAAATAATTTAATTTCCCCTGATAACTCTTCAGAATTTGACCGCACTTGTTGTTTAAATTGTTGCCAGTCTGTCCAATGTTGTTGGGCAAAACGTAAAAACTTCTCGCCTGTTTCTGTGAGCGCTACTTGTCGATTGTCACGCAGAAATAGCGCTTGTCCAATTTCTTCTTCCATACGTTGCACTTGACGTGAAAGGGTGGAGGCAGACATATGATTTTGTGCGGCACTTTTACTGAAATTTTTGCATTGGCTGAGATGAATAAAAAGTTGTAGGTCTTGAAAGTTCATATTATGGGTTACTTATGTTGCAAATTTTGCAATATTCTATTTCAAAAATATCAATTTACGCAACATAAGAGCGCGGTATAATCAAATACACATACAAAGTATGCAGACACAATATTATTCTTAAACTCATTTAGAAGGAAAATGACATGGCAAATTATTTCAACACCTTAAATTTACGCCAACAATTAGATCAATTAGGTCGTTGTCGTTTTATGGAACGCACTGAATTTGCGGATGGTTGCGCTTATTTAAAAGGTAAAAAGATCGTGATCGTTGGTTGCGGTGCGCAAGGTTTAAACCAAGGTTTAAACATGCGTGATAGCGGTTTAGATATCGCTTATGCTTTACGTCCAGAAGCCATTGCTGAAAAACGCGCTTCTTTTACTCGTGCCACAGAGAATGGATTTAAAGTAGGCACTTACGAAGAATTAATCCCAAGTGCAGATTTAGTGATTAACCTAACACCAGATAAACAGCACAGCAAAGTGGTTGCCGATGTGATGCCATTAATTAAGAAAGGCGCTGCTTTAGGTTATTCTCATGGTTTAAATATTGTTGAAGTGGGTGAACAAATTCGCCCAGATATTACCGTAGTCATGGTGGCACCAAAATGTCCAGGGACAGAAGTGCGTGAAGAATATAAACGTGGTTTTGGTGTACCAACCTTAATTGCGGTTCACCCAGAAAACGATCCACAAGGCGAAGGCTTAGCCATTGCAAAAGCTTGGGCTTCAGCAACAGGTGGTGATCGTGCAGGTGTATTAGAATCTTCTTTCGTTGCCGAAGTGAAATCTGACTTAATGGGTGAACAAACCATTCTTTGTGGTATGTTACAAGCAGGTTCAATTATTTGTTATGACAAATTAATCGCTGATGGCAAGGATCCCGCTTATGCTGGTAAATTAATCCAATATGGTTGGGAAGCCATTACTGAAGCCTTAAAACAAGGTGGTATCACGTTAATGATGGACCGCTTATCTAACTCTGCAAAATTACGTGCTTTTGAATTAGCAGAACAAATTAAAGAAAGCTTGGCATTCTTATTTGTTAAACATATGGATGAAATCATTAATGGCGAATTTTCTCGTGTGATGATTGAAGACTGGAATAATGGCGATAAAAACTTATTAGCATGGCGTGAAGCAACAGGTCAAACAGCCTTTGAAAATGCACCAAAAGCGGATGGTATCAAAATTTCTGAGCAAGAATATTTTGACAACGGTGTATTAATGGTAGCATTAGTGAAAGCGGGTGTTGAGTTAGCTTTTGATACCATGGTTTCAGCAGGTATTTATGAAGAGTCAGCTTATTATGAGTCTTTACATGAATTGCCATTAATTGCGAATACCATTGCACGTAAACGTTTATATGAAATGAACGTGGTGATTTCTGATACAGCAGAATATGGTAACTATTTATTTGCTAATGTGGCGACCCCAATTTTAGCAAAAGAAATTGTTCCACAATTACAGCGTGGTGATTTAGGTGAACCAACACCAACAGCAGAAATTGATAACATTACTTTACGCGATGTTAATGATGCTATTCGAAATCATCCAATTGAGATTATCGGTCAAGAATTACGTGGTTATATGACAGATATGAAACGTATTTCTTCTCAAGGTTAATGATAACTTAATGAAAAGCCAGCTTAATTAAGCTGGCTTTTTTTGTTTTAAAACTTCTTGAAATTACACCGCACTTATTGCGTGATTTTCAGTTTAGCATATAAGTAATGACGATAATTTGCTAATAGCTGAGCATCTTCACAATCTTGCAATTTGCCTCCACTGAGTTTACGCATGGCAATATTAGCTTGCATAAATGCATCTGCTGCTAGTCCTGCGGCTTCTAAAATAACCCCTGATACTTGAGCGAGATCGAGGAAATCTTGTTGTTGTGTAAACTGATGTTTTAAATTACTGCGCAAAGCGAATTGAGTGACGTAATTAGGGTTTACATAATTCCAAACATAGCCCGGTTCTGCACCTGAAATCTGGATTTGGTGATCGCCAAAATAACCCAATACATAGGCATTTTCACGTTGTTTTAAATATTGATTAAATTCTTCAATCACTTCATTTAAGTTAACAATACGCTGGATATAATCATTCAATTCGCTTAGCCCTTTGGCACTAAAGCCATTTTCTGCCAATTGGAAATAATCATCACAATCAGAACGATAAGGACCATGCTCTTTCATAGTGAGCACATAGAGGAAGATCGGTTGATTGACTTGTTCTAGTGCGTTGTGTTTTTTCTCTAAAATCATTTTTGCGTAATGGCTCATTTCATCACTACCAATATGCCATAGATTTTTACCAATTGGCGCCGGGTAACCTAAATCTTGTGGCTGAAGCATAAGATCAAAGCCAAGATGATCATAGGCCGCTTTTGCGTTGTAATTGCCTTTTGTAAAAGGCGATAATGCCACACAAAAATAACCATTTTGTTTTAGATTTTGAATAAAACTCGTTTTGAGATGAGGAACTACCGAATAAAATACCGCACTTGCCATCGCACCGAAATCTGTAGAAGGAACGCCAGATAAAAAGGCAAATTCTGATTTCCAAGTGGCCCCGCCTAAGGTATGTACGCGCAAGGGACTGAGGAATAAGGTATCTTCCTGTTTCTCATACATGGTAATTGGCGGAATTTGATGTTTGGCAATAGCTAAACTGTGCGGATTGAGCGTTGACTCTTGCAACCATACAACAATATCAGGCTTTGTTTGCTCATCAGATAAGAGAGGATAATGTTCAACTTGTTGCATTTGTTGTTTAAATGCCTCGCCGTTTCCTTCATAGGCGGGTGTTTTAAAAAAGACACCACGACAAGACATGGGTAAATTTAAAAAGACATCGCGACCATCATCTGGCAATGAATCTAACCAAACTGCAGTAGCATCAGGGTTTTTACTGTAATGGAACATAATGGCAAAACTGAGTACGGTTAATATTGCTCCCGCAATCTGCCAGCCATAGCCTAAACTGACTTCGTTAGACCAACCGAATATGCCGTAAGCAAGGATGGCTAACAGGGCAAATACAGCGAGAATAGCAGTGCGATAATGCAGTAACGTTTCCCAATTTCGCCAATCGAATACTAAAAAGAAGTCTGAAATGAGTAATGGTTGTTTGTAATAATGAATTTTCAGACGATGGAATAACATCAGCACAACAAATAGCACCGAAGCAAAATTAATACTGCGCTGCCATTGTCCTGTTATTCCTAACATTATGCCAACGAAGAAAAGGAATAATGCGCTCGCAAATAAATATGTCCATTTATAATGCGAATTATAGATGAAGATGAGTGCGGTTAAAAAAAATGCGCCAAGTAAAATATATGCCATATTATTGTCCCTAATGAAAAATTGGCGAAAAATAACCGCACTTTTAAGGTGCGGTTTATCTTATTTATAAATCAAATGGTTTTACATAAGGCAGCATGCCTTTGTTAAGCATTTCTACGATACCACTATGATGATCATTGCGACCTAAACCGCGTAACTCAACGTTAAAGTGGATGCTATTATCATACAGGGTTGATTTTTTATCTGAATATCGACGCTTGTCTGTTTCATTTACTAAATAACGACGAACGCCCACTCCAGCTGCCCAACAGCAAGTGTTGTATTGTAACCCAACATATTGTTCCACTGGTTTGCTGAGTGCAATATCATGGTAGTAACGACCAACCGCCGCCCATTGATCATTGAGTTCCCAAGCAACAGTTGCACCAATTTGCTGAATATCCTGATTGTAGCGATTGACCGCCGCAGTTAAGTTTTGGTCGATATATTCCTTGCTTGCATAACGATAATTCAACTGGATTAGATTGTTACCTGAAGGGTTATATTCTAAGGTTGAATTCACTAACGAAGCAGCATTTAAACGTGTATCATATTGATAACTACCGCGCCAATTCCATTGATCATTAATTTTCCAGCTACTTTCTAATGCCCAAGAAGAAGCGCGCCCTGTGGTACTATTTTGTGAATTGCCATCCACGCGAGAATCATTTAAGTAAATGATTTGTCCTAAGGAAAGATTAAAACGTTCTTCGCCTTTTTCATCGTAGAAACGTGTTGTGCCACCAAGGGTAAATTGGTTTGCGGAAGCAATTCGGTCAAGTCCACTATATCGACGATCTCTAAATAAAGAGAAATAGTCTTGTTGTAATAGCGCAGAGTCATAACCTAAACCAAGGTAATTTGAACTGCGCTTAGAACCGATGTTACTCTGATCTTTATAAGGACGATATAGGTATTGAATTCGTGGTTCAATTGTTTGGGTATAGCCATCTAAGAAAGTTTTTTGTGTTGCTAATAAGCTATGCAAATCAATTTTTAATTGAGGGATGACACGTGTAACAGAAGATTGAGTATCTGCATCAATGCCTTTACCTGCTTTTTGTGAATAATGAGTTGCATAGAGTTTGGTTTCAATATCCAAGCTACCATATTTGTTCGCTAATGGAATATTTAAGGTTGGCTCTAAGTGATAACGCCAAGCAGTTGGCATGTCAGAACTATCATTGTCAAAATGAACGGCTTGCGCAAAGAGTTTAAAGTCCATTAAACCATTGGCTAAGTCGTTTTTATAATAGTTAAAATCAATTTGTGGTAAGGCACGATAAGGTCCAACTTGCAGATCATCAAACACTTGGAACTGTTTCGCTGAAATTGCTAAGTTCCAGTTTGGTTGATAATAAGCTAAACGAGCTGTTTGGTCTGCATAACCATCGGTGCTACTACCATAGCTTGAATCAAAGTCAGAGAAATAATGTTTATCACTCACTTTGGTGTAATTAATATTGAGGCGCCAATCACTGCCTAATCTTGCGTTATGTGCCCAGTAGAATAAATGGCGACTCTTATTGTCGTTGTATTCGCTATAACGATCTTTGCCTAAATATTCATTAGCGATTTTGCCTTCACCTAATACAGTTAAATAGCGGAATTCACTGTTTAACTGCCAGCCACGACGCGACATATATTTCGGTGTGAAAGTGGCATCATAGTTTGGTGCAATATTCCAATAAATCGGTTGAGCATACCAATAACCATCTCGGCCTGATGTACCGAAATCTGGCATTAACAATCCTGAACGGCGACGATCGCCAATTGGCAATTGTAAATAAGGGGTATAGAAAATAGGAACGCCAGCTACTTTAAAGCGTGCATGCCACATTTCTGCATATTCTTCTTTGATATGTTGTTTAATTTCATTGGCTTCAATTTGCCAAGAATTATCATCAGGCAAGCAAGAAGTAAAAGTCGCATTTTTTAATAGACGATAATCGCCACGCATTTCTGAGCTTTGTGCTGAACCATGACCTTGACGACCCACAAATTGATATTGTGCATTTTCAATATCAGTATCTTTACTATTTAAGTGGATTTTTGCATTATCGCCAGATAAATTGATTTGCTCATCTTTGTAATCAAATTGACCACGCGCATAAGCATAACGTTGCGCTTGCTCGCCTGTGCCAGATTGCGTCACTTCAATTTCATTGGCTTTCAAATGACGATTGCCCTGTTTAAGATCGACATCCCCTGCATATAATGCACGCACTGGGTTAATGATATCTGCGCTATCGGCTTCAATATAAACAGGTTGCTGATTCGGATCGCCAGTTACCTGTTCGCCTGAAAATTGAGGTACTCCCGCTAAGCAACGAAGACGTAAGTCTTCAATATTCGCCGCACTATTGGCACTGTAAAGTGCGGTTAAAAGTGATAGCGAAAGTAATGTGTAAGAATGCTTTTTCATGAGTGAACTATTCAGTTGTGGAAATTGGATTGATTATACAAGAAAATTGGCGTAAAGGTCAGCTATTTATGCTTACAAAAACAATCATCAAGATGATCATTCACTAAGCCGGCAGCTTGCATAAATGCATAACAAGTGGTTTCGCCAACAAACTTGAAGCCTTTTTTCTTCAATGCTTTTGACATTTGACTTGAAATTGCAGTTTTAGTTGGCACTGTTGATAGATGAGGAACGGCATTGCATTGCGGTTGATGATTGACGAAAGACCAAATAAAATCACTGAAATTTTCACCGCACTTTTGCATTGCAACATAGGCTTTAGCGTTGTTGACAATGGCTTCCAATTTGGCTCTGTGTCGTATTAAGCCTGCGTTTTGCATGCATAAATCAATGTCTTCTTCTTGCATTTGAGCGATTTTCTCTGGGGCAAAATTGAAAAACGCCTCACGATAGACCGAGCGTTTTTTGAGAACCGTAATCCAAGATAACCCCGCTTGCTGCCCTTCAAGGCAAAGTTGTTCAAATAATTTTTGACTATCAAATTCAGGTACGCCCCATTCATTGTCATGATAGGCAATGTAAATAGGCAGATCGCCAACCCAATCACAGCGTTTCATTCATTTCCTCTAATTCTTGTAAGGTGTTGAAATTACGAAATGCGTGTTTTTGTTCTGCAAAAGGTACAGCAATGGCATTGTGTTGGCGCATAAATTGCAGCATACGGCGCTCGCCTTGAGTCAAGTAATCAGCCAAAGGTTGTGCCAGCTGATGAGAAAGCAAACAAAATGTGGGATGTTCGCGTTCTCCGTCAGTAGCATAAGCGGCTAAAACTGCGTTGTTTTGCACCGCACTTTTTAATTTTTCCAGCAGATCTAAGGGTAAAAAAGGACAGTCGCAAGGCACAAATAACAAATAATCCGTTTCTGCTTGGCTTAAAGCGGTTTGAATACCACTTAATGGTCCTTGAAAATCCGCTAATTGATCCGCAAAAACGGGAAAACCAAATTGGGCATATTCTTCTTGGCTGCGATTCGCATTAATGGAAATATGAGAGGTTTGTTGGGATAAGCGTTCAATAATATGCTGAATTAAAGGCTTTCCTTGTAAAAGTTGTAAGCCTTTATCAGCACCTTGCATACGTCGCGCTAATCCACCTGCTAAAATTACGGCACTAATTGTCATCATTGTTTGTCATTCGTCCTTAATTCAAGTATCATTCTGCCCTAGCTAATTTGTCAGGCTTTATATTAAGGAAAAGATTATGAAATGTCATCGTTTGAATGAGGTTTTGGAACTTTTACAACCATATTGGTCTAAGAAAGACCCTGAAATGAGTTTAATGCAAATTTTGCAATCTATTGCAGATGAAGCAGGATTTGATAAACCCCTTACAGAGTTATCGGATGAAATCATTATTTATCAATTGAAAATGCGTGATGCGGATAAATTTGAACCCATCCCAGGCATTAAAAAAGATTACGAAGATGATTTTAAAACTGCGTTATTAAAAGCGCGTGGTATTTTGAAATAATTTAGGAACACAGATGAAAAAATTTCTTATTACTTTAATTGCGGCTGCCGCTGCAGCAACTTTCCAAGCACAAGCAGCTGATTTAACGGAAGGTAAACAATATATTGTTTTACAACAAGAACGCTCAGCACAACCTGAAGTGGTTGAGTTTTTCTCATTTTATTGCCCACATTGCTATTCCTTTGAAATGCAATACAAAATCCCAGCACAAGTGAAAGAGGGTTTACCAGAAGGGACTGCTTTCCAACAATATCATGTCAATTTCTTAGGTCGTCAGTCTGAAAACTTAACGCGTGCTTGGGCATTAGCCATGGCGTTAGGCGCAGAAGAAAAAGTGAAAGCGGCATTATTTGAAGCGGCTCAAGCAGATAAGCTAGGCTCAATGGACGATATTCGTCAGAAATTTATTGATAATGGCATTACAGCGGAACAATTTGATGGTGGGATCAATAGTTTTGCAGTAAACGCTTTAGTGAAAAAACAAGAGAATTTAGCGCAGCAATTTGCGGTGCGTTCTGTACCTGATTTTTATGTTAATGGCAAATTCCGCGTAAATGCGGAAGGTTTATCACATGATGATTTTATTAATGATTATGTGAATACAGTAAAAGAATTATTGAAAAAATAACTTAAGGAAACAAATTATGGCTGAAAGTTTTAGCGTTGAACGTCGCTTCTTTGACGACAAAAATTACCCGCGTGGCTTTGCGCGTCATGGCGATTACACGATTAAAGAAGCGCAAGCTTTAGAACAATATGGTCAAGCGTTCAAAGCATTAGATTCAGGTGAACGTAAACCAGCAACGGCAGAAGAAAAAGCCTTTGTGGCATTCTGTCGTGGTGAGCGTGCTGCAGAAACTTTTTTTGAAAAAACGTGGAATAAATACCGCACGCGTGTGAATACCACCAAACGAGTTTATACGCTGTCGGGTGTGGTAAGCGATAGCTTAGACGATTTCAACGCAAATGATTAAAAAATAAGGCTTGAATATTCAAGCCTTTTTATTTTAAAGTGCGGTGAAAACTTGGGTAGTTTTGGCAAAAATAGATTACAATAGACAACAATTTCTAACACAAGAGGGCAGATTATGATTATCGTAACAGGTGGTGCAGGATTTATCGGTAGTAATATCGTAAAAGCATTAAATGATTTAGGCCGTAAAGATATTTTAGTGGTGGATAATCTGAAAGATGGCACTAAATTCATTAATTTAGTGGATTTAGATATTGCGGATTATTGTGATAAAGAGGATTTCATTGCACAGATTATTGCCGGCGATGAGTTTGGCGAAATTGATGCAGTTTTCCATGAAGGCGCTTGCTCTGCGACAACGGAATGGGATGGCAAATACATTATGCACAATAACTACGAATATTCGAAAGAGTTGTTGCATTATTGCTTAGATCGTGAAATTCCGTTTTTCTATGCTTCAAGTGCAGCGACCTATGGTGATAAAACCGAATTTGTGGAAGAGCGTCAATTTGAAGGCCCATTAAATGTGTACGGCTATTCAAAATTCTTATTTGATGAATATGTGCGTGCCCTTTTACCTGAAATCAGCTCGCCAGTTTGTGGTTTCAAATATTTCAATGTATATGGCCCGCGTGAGCAGCATAAAGGTTCCATGGCAAGTGTGGCTTTCCATTTGAATAACCAAATTTTAAAAGGCGAAAATCCAAAATTATTTGCCGGTTCAGAGCATTTTTTGCGTGATTTTGTCTATGTTGGTGATGTGGCAAAAGTGAATATCTGGGCATGGCAAGCAGGTATTTCGGGCATTTATAATTTAGGTACAGGCAAAGCGGAAAGCTTCCGCGATGTTGCTGAAGCAGTGATTAAACATCATGGCAAAGGCGAAATTGAAACCATTCCATTCCCAGAACATTTGAAATCACGCTATCAAGAATATACGCAAGCGAATTTAGGCAAATTGCGTGCAGCGGGTTATAGCGATAAGTTTAAATCTGTTGCTGAAGGCGTGGCGGAATATATGGCGTGGTTAAATCGTAAATAATTCCTACCATTGTTATGAAAGTGCGGTTAAAATTAATGAAATTTTGACCGCACTTTATTTTTGTAGGTAGAAAAATGAATATTTTAATTATTGCGCCATCTTGGGTGGGCGATATGATGATGTCGCACAGCTTATATCAAACCCTGAAAGTTCAATATCCTGATTGTGAAATTGACGTGCTAGCACCCAATTGGTGTAAGCCTTTATTGGCGCGTATGCCTGAAGTGCGAAATGCCTTAACAATGCCCATTGGACATGGTGCTTTTGCTTTGGCTGAACGTTATAAAATTGGTAAATCTTTGCGTCATCAATATGATATGGCGATTATTTTGCCAAATTCTTTAAAATCAGCATTTATTCCTTTTTTTGCCAAAATTGCCTTAAGACGAGGCTGGAAAGGGGAAAGTCGCTACTTCTTTTTGAATGATTTGCGTGCCAATAAAAATGACTATCCCATGATGGTGCAACGTTATGTGGCGCTTGGCTACGAAAAAGGGCAAATTCCAACTGCACAGGATTTACCTATTCCAACACCTTACTTGACCATTGAGGAAAGTGCGGTGCAAAAAACGAAAGAAAAATTTGCTGCACAATTTCATCTAGCCGAACATCGTTCAGCGATTGGTTTCTGTCCTGGTGCTGAATTTGGTCCTGCCAAACGTTATCCTCATTATCATTATGCCAAACTTGCAGCGATGTTAATTGAGCAAGGCTATAGTATTCGTTTATTCGGTTCGGCGAAAGATGTTGAAGTGGGCGAGCAAATCCGCCAAAGTTTGCCTGAAAATCTCCAACGCTATTGTGTTAATTTAGCGGGTCAAACAGAACTTAATCAAGCGGTTGATCTCATTAGTGATTGTGTAGCGATGGTGACTAATGACAGCGGTTTAATGCATATTGCCGCTGCATTAGGTCGTCCACTGGTGGCGTTGTATGGTCCAACAAGTCCGCAATATACGCCACCATTGTCAGAAAAAGCCGTCATTATCCGTTTGATTGAGGGTGGATTAATTAAAATTCGCAAGGGCGAGGACAGCAAAGAAGGTTATCATCAAAGCCTGATTGATATTCAGCCTGAAATGGTGATGGAAAAATTGCAGGAATTACTGAATGAGAGTGCTGATCGTTAAAACCTCATCCATGGGCGATGTGCTACATTGTTTACCTACGTTAACGGACGCGCAGCAAGCCATTCCCAATATTCAATTTGATTGGGTGGTGGAAGAAGCTTTTGCGGAAATTCCACGCTGGCATGCAGCGGTGAATCAAGTAATTCCTGTGGCAATTCGTCGCTGGCGTAAGCAATTATTGAATGCAACGACTTGGCAACAATGGAAACAGTATCGACAATTATTGCAGCAAAATCAATATGATGCAGTGATTGATGCACAGGGGTTAATGAAAAGTGCTTTGTTGGTGACGCGTTTAGCTAAGGGCAAAAAGTATGGTTATGATCGTCATTGTGCAAGAGAGCCTTTGGCGGCGTATTTTTATGATCAAACTTATCACATTCCTTATCAGCAACACGCGGTAGAGCGTATTCGCCAACTGTTTGCGCAAAGCCTCGGTTACCCTTTGCCTGATAGGCAAGGTGATTATGGTATCGCCCGTCATTTTATTTCTGCCGAAGTGAATTCAACGCCCTATATGTTATTTATCCATGCGACGACGCGTGCGGATAAACATTGGCTTGATGAGGAATGGGTAAAATTAGCGCAAAAATTAACCGCGCTTTCCCATAGTGAGTTGCAGATTCGTTTGCCTTGGGGCAATGAAAAAGAGCGTCAGCGTGCAGAATGGATTGCTAGCCAAGTGCAAAGTGCGGTGAAAAATGTGATTGTTTTGCCTAAATTAACCTTAACTGAATTAGCACAGCAAATTGCACAGGCAAAAGCAGTGGTTTCAGTGGATACGGGGTTGGCGCATTTAACCGCTGCTTTAGATGTGCCTAACATTACTTTATATGGTGCAACGGACCCTAAACTAATTGGTTGCTATGGCAAGCAACAACTTTATTTATCTGCCTCAGGCATGAAACATATTCAGCATGAACAAGTGTTAGACTTGCTGTCATCTCATGGGCAGATTTAATTCTGCCCTCATTTCTATTTTGCGCCATTGAGCGCGAGCTGTAATTTTCCCTGGTTTTCTGCCAACAATGCCATCGCACTTTGTTTATCTGTATTCGACAAAATCATCATAATCGCTAATTTGGCATTATTATCGGCAATTTTTAGATTATGTTCGGCGATCTCCTTCGAACATTCTGTTGCTTGCATAACAATTCGAATGGCTCTTGCGCGTAATTTTTCGTTACTAGCTTGCACATCCACCATTAAATTTTGATAGCATTTTCCCATTAAAATCATACTGGCGGTGGTAAGCATATTTAACACTAATTTTTGCGCAGTGCCTGATTTCATACGGCTTGAACCTGTTAAAACCTCTGGTCCCACAAGGGTTTCAATGGCGATTTGTGCAATTTGTGCCATGGCGGAATTTGGATTGCTGGCAATCGCTACGGTGGTGGCACCCAATTGATTGGCATATTCTAACGCACCGATGACATAGGGGGTTCGTCCGCTTGCAGCAATGCCTACTAACACATCTTTCTCTGAAAAATCGATAGTTTGTAAATCTTTTTTGCCTTGTTCAATATTATCTTCAGCCCCTTCAATAGGATGACGCAACGCGCGTTCTCCTCCTGCAATGATGCCTACTACCATTTCAGCTGGCACGCCATAGGTTGGCGGACATTCCGAGGCATCAAGCACACCTAAACGTCCGCTGGTACCTGCGCCTACATAGACTAGTCTCCCACCTTGTTTGAAGGATTGCACAATTTTTTCTACTGCTAAGGCAATTTGAGGTAAGCATTTTTCAATGGCAAGTGGCACTTGTTTATCTTCATTGTTGATGATTTTTACCATCTCTAAGGTAGGCAATTGATCAATCTGTTGTGAAGCTGGATTGCGTTGTTCCGTAATCATTTGCCCGAGGGCTTGCAATAAATTTTGTTCTGCCATTTTGCTTATTCCTTTGGAAAAACGACGCCAAGACAGACCGCACTTTTGGCACCTGTGACACTTGGCATATTGCTAGGTAAATTATTCATACGCTGATAAGCCAGCCATGCAAATGCAGCGGCTTCTACATAGTCTAAATCAACGCCATAATCATTGGTGGTTTGCACTTGCCATTGTGGTAGATGATCCTTAAGGGATTGCATAATCAATGGATTTTTTGCGCCACCACCACATACTAATAAGCGGCAAGGATAGCTTGTTTGAAAGTGATTGAGCTCTTGCACAATGCCTTGAACGGTAAATTCCACAAGGGTGCGTTGTATATCTGCGGGCAAAAGTGCGGTGTATTTTGCTAACTTTTTGTCGAGCCAATGCAGATTGAATAACTCGCGTCCTGTACTTTTGGGTGCAGGCTGTTGGAAAAAAGGTTCATCCAATAAATCTTTAAGTAATGCCAGATTAATGTGCCCTGTTTTCGCCCATTGCGCATTTTTGTCGTAACGTTTGCCTTGATGACGCTCAATCCAACTGTCCAACAAGGCATTGCCCACGCCCACATCATAACCAATGGAGTCTTGATTAGGTTGCAAGACGGAAATATTACTGATACCGCCAATATTCAGCACCACAGTAAAATATTGTGGATCTGCAAATAAGGCTTGATGAAAAGCAGGCACCAATGGCGCGCCTTGCCCGCCCATTGCCATATCTTTACGACGAAAATCGGCAATGGTGGTAATCCCTGTTCGAGCTGCGACAAGATTCATATCACCAATTTGCATCGTGAATGGATAAGTTGAATTTGGCGAGTGCCAGATAGTTTGTCCATGACAACCAATGGCTTGGATATGTTCGGGATTGATTTGATGTTTATGCAGAAAATGATTAACGCTATCGGCATAAAGTAGGCCGAGTTGATGATCAATTTCGCCCAAGTTTTGCAAACTGGTTTGTCCGGATTGCAATAATGCGCTGAGCTGCTGACGCAGCGCTTCAGGCATTGGTGTAAAATCAGTGGCAATCATTTTTGGCGTGGATTGGAAATCCAATAAAGCAATATCTACGCCATCTAAGCTCGTTCCCGACATAATGCCAAGATAATATTGTTGCATAAGCTTTCCCAATAAAATTTTTGCTCATTATAACCAAAAGCAGCAAAATTAAGTGATTTTTCACCGCACTTTTTGTGATGAGTTTAGCAAACCTCATTGAAATTGCTTTTTTTCTACTGAGCTTGCGTTTATGATGAAAAGCGTTTTAATCACTTTATGTGCCAGAGAAATCCTATGTCGTTAATGTTGAATATTTATCGAAAATACCTGTCTTATCAAACCCATAGCTTTATTAGCGTTGAGCATATTCAAAAAAAAGTACAGAGTGCAAAACCGCGTGCCGATATTTCAGATAGCCTCAAACAACGTTGTCAGGTTGAGGTGGAATATGTGCAGGAACGACAGGTGATTCGCTTAAAGCCATATCAGCACGCCAGCAATACGACTTTGTTCTATTTGCATGGTGGCGCTTATGTGAATGATTTGGTGCCAGCACATTGGCAAATTATTGAGGAATTGATCAAGCGTACTGGTGCCACAGTGATTGTGCCTATTTATCGTCCAGCTCCTTATGGCAATATTGATACGGAATTACCTTTTGTGCTAGCCACTTATCAACAATATTGCCAACAAGGCTGTTATTTTGTAGGTGATTCAGCTGGCGCAGGATTGGCGTTAGCTTTGGCGATTGAATTGCGAAATCAACATCAACTTTTGCCAAAAGGATTATTTTTGTTTTCCCCTTGGTTAGATGTAACGATGACGCATCCCTATGTGGATGAGATTGCACCAAAAGATCCGATGCTAGGCAAAGACAGTCTGATTTGGTGTGGACAACAATGGGCTGGCAAGCGTTCGACAACCGATCCGCAGGTCAGTCCCATTTATGATGAATTGAGTGATTTGCCTCCAATGCATATTTATCAAGGCACTTGCGATATGTTATTTGGCGATGTAGAAAAGCTTTCACAAAAAATCAAAACTACTAACACGCCTTGTAAAGTGAACATCTTTGATAATGCTTTCCATGTATTTATTGGTATTATTTCTTTACCTGAATCGCAGCAAGTGTTTGATGATGTGGCGAAGCAAATCCGTTTGGCATGAATTTAATAAAGGAGTGATAAATTTCATTCCACATATAGCAAAAATTAAGTGTAAAATAACCGCACTTATCACTAAAGTAGAGAAATGATTATGAATAAATTAAGTGTTGTGATTTTGGCAGCGGGTAAAGGCACTCGTATGTATTCGGCGCTGCCTAAAGTGTTGCACAAAGTGGCGGGTAAGCCTATGGTGAAACATGTGATTGATACCGCTAAGCAATTAAGTGCGGATCAAATTCATTTAATTTATGGGCATGAAGCTGAATTATTAAAAGCGCGTTTAGCGGAAGAACCTGTGAATTGGGTACATCAAGCCGAGCAATTAGGAACAGGTCATGCGATGCAACAAGCAGCACCTTTTTTTAAGGATGATGAAAATATTTTGATGTTGTATGGTGATGCGCCATTAATTACTAAAGAAACCTTAGAGAAACTCATTGCAGCTAAACCGGAAAAAGGGATTGCACTCTTAACGGTTAAATTAGATAACCCAACAGGATATGGTCGTATTATTCGTGAAAATGGTTCTGTGGTGGCAATTGTTGAACAAAAAGATGCTAATCCAGAACAACTGAAAATCCAAGAAGTGAATACTGGGGTGATGGTATCTGATGGTGCTAGCTTTAAAAAATGGTTAGCGCGTTTAGATAATAATAATAATGCGCAAGGCGAATACTATATGACCGATGTGATTGGCTTAGCCAATCAAGATGGTTGTCAGGTTGCGGCGGTGACTGCTGATGATATTATGGAAGTGGAAGGGGCGAACAATCGCTTACAACTTAATGCCTTAGAACGTTATTATCAACGCAAACAAGCACAAAAATTATTATTAGCTGGCGTGAGTTTGGCAGATATAGATCGTTTTGATTTACGTGGTGAATTAAGCCATGGCAAAGATTGTGAAATTGATATTAATGTGATTTTTGAAGGCAAAGTACAATTAGGTAATCAAGTTAAAATCGGCGCAGGTTGTGTACTGAAAAATGTGGTTGTAGCTGATAATGTGGAAATCAAACCTTATTCTGTACTGGAAGACTGCGTGGTTGGTGAAAAAGCAGCAATAGGTCCATTCTCACGTTTGCGTCCAGGTGCAGAGTTAGCGGCAGAAACGCACGTAGGCAACTTTGTGGAAATCAAAAAAGCGCATATTGGTAAAGGGTCTAAAGTCAATCACCTTACCTATGTAGGCGATGCAGAAGTAGGACAAAATTGTAACATTGGCGCAGGTGTGATTACCTGTAACTATGATGGTGCGAATAAATTTAAAACCATTATTGGCGATAATGTTTTCGTGGGTTCAGATAGCCAGTTGGTTGCGCCTGTTACTATTGCTGATGGGGCAACGATTGGAGCTGGTTCAACAGTGACGAAAGATGTAGCACAAGATGAGTTAGTGATTAGCCGCGTGCCACAACGCCATATTCGTGGCTGGCAACGTCCAATGAAGAAAAAGTAACATTTTTGTGAAAAGCACGCGTTAATGCGTGCTTTTTTATTGTGTAGATTGATTTAGGTCAAAAAATATGCAGAAAGATGGTGTTTAATCAAGCTAATGTTCAGAAATATGATCTAGTTAACATTTTTTTTATCGGAAGTGTTTATAATACTCCCATCTAGTTATTTTTTTATTTTTAACGTTATGAGGTAAGCTATGACAGACTTAAACAAAGTAATTAAAGACCTGAACGAATTAGGTATCTATGATATTAAAGAAATCGTATATAACCCTAGTTATGAGCAGTTATTTGAAGAAGAAACCAAACCAGGTTTAGAAGGTTATGAAAAAGGTATCGTAACCACTTCAGGTGCTGTTGCAGTTGATACAGGTATTTTTACTGGTCGTTCACCAAAAGATAAATATATCGTATTAGATGAAACATCAAAAGATACAGTATGGTGGACAAGCGATGCAGCGAAAAATGATAACAAACCAATGAATCAAGCTACATGGCAAAGTCTAAAAGAGTTAGTTACTAACCAACTTTCTCGTAAACGCTTATTTGTTATTGATGCATTCTGTGGTGCGAACGAAGATACTCGTTTATCAGTACGTATTGTAACTGAAGTAGCATGGCAAGCACATTTCGTGAAAAACATGTTTATTCGCCCATCTGATGCAGAATTAGTGAATTTCAAACCTGATTTCACAGTAATGAACGGTTCTAAAGTAACTAATCCAAACTGGAAAGAACAAGGCTTAAATTCTGAAAACTTTATCGCATTTAACTTAACTGAAGGTGTGCAATTAATCGGTGGTACTTGGTACGGCGGCGAAATGAAAAAAGGTATGTTCTCAATGATGAACTACTTCTTACCATTAAAAGGCGTTGCATCAATGCACTGTTCAGCTAACGTAGGTAAAGATGGCGATGTAGCTGTATTCTTCGGTTTATCTGGTACAGGTAAAACAACCCTTTCAACTGATCCAAAACGTCAATTAATCGGTGATGATGAGCATGGTTGGGACGATGATGGTGTATTCAACTACGAAGGTGGTTGCTATGCGAAAACAATCAAACTTTCACCAGAAAATGAGCCAGATATCTACAAAGCAATCAAACGTGATGCATTATTAGAAAACGTAGTTGTGCGTGCTGATGGTTCTGTTGACTATGATGATGGTTCAAAAACAGAAAATACTCGTGTTTCTTACCCAATTTATCATATCGATAATATCGTTACTCCTGTATCAAAAGCGGGTCATGCGAAAAAAGTTATTTTCTTAACTGCTGATGCATTCGGTGTATTACCACCAGTATCTAAATTAACGCCAGAACAAACCAAATACTATTTCTTATCTGGTTTCACTGCGAAATTAGCAGGTACAGAACGTGGTATCACAGAACCAACACCAACATTCTCAGCTTGTTTCGGTGCAGCATTCTTATCACTTCACCCAACTCAATATGCTGAAGTGTTAGTGAAACGTATGGAAGCTGCTGGTGCAGAAGCTTACTTAGTGAACACTGGTTGGAATGGTACAGGTAAACGTATCTCAATCAAAGATACTCGCGGTATCATCGATGCAATCTTAGATGGTTCAATTGAAAATGCTGAAATGGGTAAATTACCAATCTTCGATTTATCAATTCCAAAAGCATTACCAGGTGTTGACCCTGCAATCTTAGATCCTCGTGATACTTATGCAGACAAAGCACAATGGCAAAGCAAAGCTGAAGATCTTGCAGGTCGTTTCGTGAAAAACTTTGAAAAATATACGACAAACGACGAAGGCAAAGCATTAGTTGCTGCAGGTCCTAAAGCTTAATTAGCTTCAAGTGAAAGCAAAACAGCCAGAATTGATTTCTGGCTGTTTTTTTATGATCAGAGAAAGGATAAAAAAGTGCGGTCAATTTATGCCGACTTTTTTCCTTTTTCTTCTTTTTTTACTTCATCCCATAGCAAATCCATTGCCATCAAATTGCTTTGTTGACAGGTTTTGCCTTGCTCATTTAATTTCTGTTCAACAGAGCGGAAACGTCGCTCAAATTTATGATTGGCTTGGCGTAAACTTTCTTCTGCATTGCAATTTAAATGACGGCTTAAATTGACAGTGGCAAATAATAAATCACCAAGTTCTTCATTAATGCGCTCCACATTGCGTTCTGGTTGATTGATTTCTTGTTTTACTTCATCAATTTCTTCATGCAGCTTATTGATCACATCATTAATATTATTCCAATCAAAGCCCACTTTAGCGCATTGCTTTTGCAATTTTTGTGCGCGGAGTAAGGCAGGAAAAGCATGGGGAATATTGTCTAAAATAGAGTGCGGTCCATTTTTTTGTACTTTTTCTTTGGCTTTCATCTCATTCCAATTAGCTAAGGCCTCTTGCTCATTGGTGGCAGATTTATCGCCAAATACATGAGGGTGACGACGCACAATTTTTTCTGCTACATCATTTAACACATCATCAAAAGTAAACAACCCATCTTCAGTGGCGAGTTGGCTAAAAAATACTACTTGTAATAATAAATCACCTAATTCTTCGCGTAAATTGGCGACATTATTTTGCTCAATGGCATCAATGGTTTCGTAGGTTTCTTCCACTAAACAAGGGATCATGGATTGATAGGTTTGTTTTAAATCCCAAGGACAACCACCATTAGGATCGCGCAATTTCGCGATAAGCTGAATAAAATGTTCAATTGGATGCATATAAATTTAGATCTCTATTTTGTAGTGCATATGAGATATGTTTGAGGATAACATATTGATTAAAAGGGACGTTATGAAACGTCCCTATATCATTATTCTTGAATTAATTGGTAAAGTAATTCGTCTTTACGATCAAGATAATGAGTGGATTGGATACGACGAATAGTACGCGATCTGCCACGAATTAATAGGGTTTCAGTGGTGGCAAGATTGCCTTTACGCTGAATACCTTTAAGCAAATCACCATTGGTAATACCTGTTGCCGCAAATACTAAGTTATCATCTCGTACTAAGCTTTCCAAAGGCAGCACTTCGTTGACTGCGACGCCATATTGTTGGCAACGTTCAATTTCTTGTTGAGCAAGTTGTTGATTTTCAGGGGTATCGCCTTTAACTTGATTGCGTGGCAATAAGCGTGCTTGCATATCGCCGCCTAAAGCTCGTACCGCCGCTGCAGTAATCACACCTTCAGGTGCACCACCAATGCCATAAAGCATATCAACGCCACCTTCTGGCAAACAGCATAATAAAGAACCCGCTACATCGCCATCAGGAATGGCAAGTACTCTTGCACCCTGTTGTTGAATACGTTTAATCACTTCATCATGGCGTGGTTTAGCTAATACCATAACAGTAACTTGGCTCATTGATTTGCCTAATTTATGGGCAACACGACGAAGATTTTGTTCAATCGGCAAGTTTAAATCGATCATGCCTTCTAATTCTGGACCTACTACTAATTTTTCCATATACATATCAGGCGCGCGTAAGAAAGTGTCTTTTCCCCCTGCGGCTAACACTGAAATGGCATTAGATTGCCCCATTGCTGTCATGCGAGTACCATCAATAGGATCGACTGCAATTGCAACCTGTTCGCCAGTGCCAGAACCAAGTTTTTCGCCAATATATAGCATAGGTGCTTCATCAATTTCACCTTCGCCAATTACCACTTCTGCGTCCATTTCAACTTGGTTTAGCATATAGCGCATGGCTTTTACCGCAGCATCATCTGCTGCATTTTTATTGCCTCTACCAAACCAAGAATAAGCCGCGAGTGCTGCTGCTTCTGTTACACGTGAAAATTCAATGGATAATAATCGATTCATCATACTGAGCTTCCCTAATAGAGTGATATTTGTTGCTTATTTTATCACTCTTACTGCAACGATGGCGGAAAATTTTTGCGAATATGGATTTTTTCTAACTTGCTACTTTTAAAACAAAGAGGATATAGGTAGAATACTTAAAATTTTACATTTTGTTATCCAAAGGAAGTGATTATGTCATTTGAAATTTTAGATCAACTAGAAAGCAAAGTAAGACAAGCGGTGGAAACTATTCAGTTACTTCAATTAGAAGTGGAAGAGTTAAAAGAAAAAAACAACCAAGCGCAACAGGCTTATGATGCATTGCGTAATGAAAATGAACAATTAAAAGTGGAACATAATAGCTGGCAAGAGCGTTTACGTTCATTATTAGGTCAAATTGACAACGTTTAATTTCATCCAAACAATAAAAAACCTAGACAATTTTGAGTCTAGGTTTTTTATTTGTAGTAGAGTGAAACAAGATAGATACCTAAAAAAGTCGCAGATAAACTACCAATTAAATGACCACTTAATACAAGCAAGCCTAATCCTGCTTTTCCGTTTAGGAAGTTTGTCCAAAATTCTGCAGAAATGGCGGAAATAGTGCTTAAACTGCCGAAGAAACCAGTGATCATAAATAATTTCCATTGTTCACTGATACTTGGAATATACCAACAAAACGCAGTGAACACGCCAATGAAAAAACAGCTAGTGAGATTTGCCACTAAAGGACCAAAGGCAAAACTATGGAATAGCGGATTAAAAAATACATAAAGAAGCCATCGAGTTACCGCGCCCAGTACGGCACCGATACTCACAATACCAATTGATTGCCACATTAATAAACTCCAAAAGTTGCTCTTAAATAACTTGCAACTGCTTCATCTTTATTAAAACCAATTCGTTCAAGTTCTGTTAATCTTGCCGCAAGGCGCGGATCCGCATTTGCCATCACACAGCCTTTGCCTACCACTTTTAACATATCTTCATCATTCAAACCGTCACCAAAGGCAATGCAATGGTTTAGTTCATAATCGCGTTGCGCCACTAAAGCCGAAAGTGCGGTGGCTTTTGACACATTTTTATTCATCACTTCCAAACATTGCGGTGTGGAATACACCAAGGTAACGCGATCGCCATATTTTTGTTGTAAACGCTGTTCTAAAGGCAACAAGTCATCTAAATGACGTGCAATGAAGAAGATTTTTTGTGTATTGCGACCATGATGTTGTGCGAAATCGACCACTTGATAACTAAACCCACTGTCTTTGTGGTATTTCATCAAACTTGGAATGTCCACATTAATAAACCAATCATCGCCTTGATAGCTATTCACACAAATACTGTCGTGATCGAATTCCTCTTGCATAATGGCAAAGGCAAGGTCTTCAGGTAAATAATTACTGTAAATTAAATTGCCTTGTAAATCATGCACTTCCGAACCATTCGAGGTCACCATCGCTGCTCGAGTGGGATCAATCTTTAATTTGTTCAAAATGAAGGCAACGTCAGGATAACTACGCCCAGTGGCAAGCACAATATCCACTTGTTTGTCTGCTATTTTTTCTAAGGTAGAAATAGTGAAATCGCCAATAACATGGTTAGCATTTAATAATGTACCGTCCATATCAGATACAACGGCACGGAAAGGAAAGGTTTTCATTTTGTATCCTTATTGATAAAAACGGCTTATATAATAACAAAATATCCTAAAAATGACCGCACTTTTGTGAATAAAATAGTAGGAATATGATTAAAGATCGATATAATGAAAAACAGTTTTGTAATTTAAAATAACAATAAAATAAGCAAGGACAACAATGAACGGTGCGAGATTAATCACAGAATGTTTAAAAGCGCATGGTGTAACCACTGTATTTGGTTATCCTGGGGGCGCAATTATGCCAACCTATGATGCGCTTTATGATAGTGGAATTGAACATTTCCTTTGTCGTAATGAACAAGGGGCAGCCATGCAAGCCATTGGCTATGCCAGATCAAAAGGTTATGGCACAGTGGGTGTGTGCATTGCCACTTCTGGACCTGGGGCAGCAAACTTAGTGACAGGACTAGGTGATGCCTTTATGGACAGTATTCCCGTTGTGGCATTAACAGGACAGGTGGCGAGCCATTTAATTGGTACTGACGCATTCCAAGAAGCCGATGTATTAGGTTTATCTCTTGCTTGCACTAAACACAGCTTTATTGTGCAAAGCATTGACGAATTACCAGAGGTGATCGCAAAAGCGTTTCAAATCGCACAAAGTGGTCGCCCTGGTCCAGTGTTAGTGGATATTCCGCGTGATATTCAGCTCACTGAAACCAATTTACAACCCGTAGTCTATGCCCCTGAGAAACCAGCTGCAATTAAAGCGCAAGCATTAGAAAGTGCGGTGCAATTATTAAAAGAAGCCAAATGCCCAATCCTTTATATTGGTGGTGGCGTCGGCATGGCAAATGCCGTTCCTGCCTTGCGTGAATTTTTACAAACAACGCAAATTCCAAGTGTTTCTACCCTAAAAGGATTGGGCAGTATTTCGCCTGATAATCCTTATTATATGGGGATGATTGGTATGCATGGCACGCGTGCGGCGAATTTAGCTACACAGGAATCGGATTTATTAGTGGTTCTCGGTGCAAGATTTGACGACCGCGTGACGGGTAAACTAGACACCTTTGCGCCAAATGCAAAAGTGATTCATGCGGATATTGATGCCGCTGAAATTAATAAATTGCGTAAAGCCAATGTGGCATTAAAAGGTGATCTGATTCAAGCGATTCAGGGCATGACCATGCCATTGGATATTCAACCTTGGCGTGAACGCATTGTCGCTCTTAAAAATGAATTAGATTTCACCTATGGCGAATTGCAAGGCGAAGGCGATATTGATCCAACTTGGTTATTGCATAGCTTATCGCAGAAGAAAAATCAGAAAGCGGTTGTCGTCACAGATGTAGGACAACATCAAATGTGGTCTGCGCAACACATTAATCATTACCAACCTGAAAACTTCATCACTTCCGCAGGTTTTGGCACCATGGGATTTGGTTTGCCAGCAGCAATGGGCGCTGCAAAAGCACGTCCGCAAGATGATGTGATTGTGGTAACTGGCGATGGTTCAATTATGATGAATATTCAAGAATTGGGTGCTGTTAAAGCAGGTAAAGTGCCAGTGAAAATTCTGTTATTAGATAACCAACGTTTAGGCATGGTGCGTCAATGGCAATCTTTATTCTTCAATGCACGTCATAGTTCCACAATTTTGGATGAAAACCCTGACTTTGTTACTCTAGCCAAAGCCTTTGATATTAAAGGGGAGCGTATTGAAAAAGCAGGTGAAGTGAATGCGGCGTTAGATCGTTTACTCAATGCCAAAGAGGCATATTTCTTACATGTTTGCATTCCACCTGAAGAAAATGTATGGCCGCTTGTCCCACCTGGTGCGTGCAATGCGGATATGTTGGATGTAATGAGCTAAAAGTGCGGTGTAAAAAGGGAGATTTTTTATGAATAATACAGAATTAACTATTGTTGCTAATCACCGCCCAGAAGTACTTGAACGTATTTTGCGTGTTGTGCGTCATCGTGGCTTTACCATCACCAATCTCAGCATGAAATTAGTAGAAGACAAAGTGTGGTGTGATTTGGTGGTCGCCAGCAAACGTGATGTGAGCTTGCTCGTGAATCAATTAGCCAAATTATATGATGTGGTGGATGTGGCTTGTGAAAGCTGCGAAGAATAATGCTTAAATAAATTAGATTACAGATTTAGTTGGAGAAGATTATGCCAGTTTTACGTTCAGCCACCTCAACTCAGGGGCGAAATATGGCGGGTGCGCGCTCACTATGGCGTGCAACAGGAATGAAAGAAGGCGATTTTGGTAAACCTATTATTGCTGTGGTGAATTCCTTTACACAATTTGTCCCTGGTCATGTGCATTTGCGTGATATGGGAAAATTAGTCGCAGAACAAATTGAAGCTGCGGGTGGGGTAGCGAAAGAGTTTAATACCATTGCTGTTGATGACGGTATTGCGATGGGACATGATGGTATGCTCTATTCTTTACCAAGCCGCGATTTAATTGCCGATAGCGTGGAATATATGGTGAATGCCCATTGTGCCGACGCTATGGTCTGTATTTCAAACTGTGACAAAATCACCCCAGGGATGTTAATGGCAGCCATGCGTTTGAACATTCCTGCGATCTTTGTTTCGGGCGGGCCAATGGAAGCGGGCAAAACCAAACTTTCTGATCAAATCATTAAATTAGATTTAGTGGATGCGATGATGAAAAGTGCGGATAAAACCGTTTGTGATGAAGATGTGGAAGCCATTGAACGTAGCGCTTGCCCAACTTGCGGCTCTTGTTCAGGTATGTTTACGGCAAACTCAATGAACTGCTTAACGGAAGCATTGGGTTTATCTTTACCGGGTAACGGTACCTGCGTAGCAACTCACGCGGATCGCAAATTCTTATTTGAAGAAGCTGGTCGTCAAATCGTTTATTTAGCCAAACGTTTCTATGAACAGGATGATTATTCCGTATTACCTCGCTCAATTGCCAGCTTTGATGCCTTTGAAAATGCCATGAGTTTAGATGTAGCAATGGGTGGCTCAACTAACACTGTATTGCACTTATTAGCGGTGGCACAAGAAGCAGAAGTGGACTTCACCATGGCGGATATTGACCGCATTTCGCGTAAAGTGCCTTGTTTATGCAAAGTCGCACCGAACACCTCAAAATATCATATTGAAGACGTCCATCGTGCAGGCGGCATTATGGCGCTATTGGGCGAATTAAATCGTGCCGGCTTACTGCATACCCATACTAGCACCGTTTTAGGCACCACTTTAGGTGAACAAATTGCCAAATACGATATCATGCACAATCCAAGTGAAGACATTGCGAAATTCTATCGTGCAGGTCCAGCAGGTGTGCGTTCGATTACTGCATTTTCACAAGATTGTCGTTGGGAAACCTTAGATACAGACCGCGAAAATGGTTGTATTCGTTCTAAACAATATGCTTATAGCCAAGACGGTGGCTTAGCGATGTTGACCGGCAATATTGCCCTTGATGGTTGTATTGTGAAAACCGCAGGGGTGGACGAATCGATCTTAAAATTCACTGGCGACGCTATCGTATTTGAAAGCCAAGAAGATGCAGTAAATGGTATTTTAGGTGGCAAAGTGCGAGCTGGTCATGTGGTAGTAATTCGTTATGAAGGACCAAAAGGCGGACCGGGTATGCAAGAAATGCTTTACCCAACCACCTATTTAAAATCCATTGGCTTAGGCAAAGAATGTGCCTTATTAACGGACGGGCGGTTCTCAGGCGGAACTTCAGGACTTTCTATCGGGCACTGCTCGCCAGAAGCTGCTTCAGGTGGCACCATTGCTTTAGTGCGTGATGGCGACCAAATCGTCATTGACATTCCAAACCGTTCTATCCAACTTTTAGTGTCAGAAGGCGAATTGGCGCAACGTCGAGCAGAGCAAGACCGAAAAGGCTGGCAGCCGGTTAATCGTCAGCGTAATGTTTCAACAGCATTAAAAATCTTTGGTCATTTCGCTTTATCTGCAGACAAAGGTGCCGCGCGCGACAAATCGAAATTATAAAATAAGGCACAAAAGTGCGGTGTAAAAATCCAGAATTATGTAGAAATAGTGCATTTGATACATAACGTCAATCCGTAGGGACGCGACGCTCGCGTCCAGTGATGTTAAATCTGTTTTGAATGTTATTTATGGACACCAGCGTGGTGTCCCTACTGAATAGGTCATAACAAAAAACGCGGTGGAATTCACCGCACTTTTATTTGAATAGAAAATATGGACGTGTTTTTTTCCTTACATCCCATCACACAAGCCTTTATTGCAGGCTTGTTTACTTGGGGTTGTACAATTTTCGGTTCTTCTTTCGTGTATTTCTTCCGCACTGTAAACCGAAAATTATTAGATGTTATGATGGGGTCGGCTGCTGGAGTGATGATTGCGGCGTCCTTTTGGTCTTTGTTGGCGCCCGCAATTGAATATGCGGAACCAAATTATGGCAAATGGTCGTGGTTGCCCGTTGCCATTGGTTTTTTATTGGGTGGTGGTTTTATCCGCACCATTGATTTTGTCGTACCACATTTACATTTAGACAAACCCTTAGAAGAAGCAGAAGGAAAAGGCTTACATCGCCGTCTGTCTAAATCGGCACTGTTATTTCTTGCCATTACCATTCATAACATCCCCGAAGGATTGGCAATCGGCGTGACTTTCGGTGCGTTATCAAGCGTAGCAGATTACCATGCGGCATTAGCCAGTGCGATTGGTTTGGCCATTGGTATTGGCTTACAAAATATCCCGGAGGGTTCTTCTTTAAGCTTGCCGATTCGCGCTGAGGGACATAGCCGTTGGAAAGCCTTTTGGTATGGTTCAATGTCGGCGGTGGTAGAGCCTATTGCTGCGGTTATTGGTGCTGCTTTTGTGCTATCTATGACGGCTATCTTGCCTTATGCCCTGTCTTTTGCTGCAGGCGCAATGATTTTCGTGGTGGTGGAAGAATTAATCCCCGAATCACAAAGCAATGGCAATACTGACAGTGCTACTTTAGGCTTAATGATCGGTTTTACCGTTATGATGATTTTAGATGTGGCCTTAGGCTAATACACAAATTGCAAAACCGCATAAAAGTGCGGTGTAAAATGGAATACTTTTTATGAGAACAACCCTTTCAGAACAACCAACTGGTGCAGAATATTTAAAAGCAGTGCTAAGTTCAACAGTTTATGAGCTAGCAACGGTCACGCCATTGCAGGCAATGTCTCGCTTATCCGCAAGTCTCGACAACGAGGTTTGGGTCAAACGTGAAGATCGCCAGCCTGTGCATAGTTTCAAATTGCGTGGCGCTTACAATATGATTGCCAGCCTTACCGAAGAACAAAAAGCGCGCGGAGTGATTACCGCTTCCGCGGGCAATCACGCACAAGGTGTCGCCCTTTCCGCTAAAAATATGGGCTTAAAAGCCATTATTGTTATGCCACAAAACACCCCGACTATTAAAGTGGAAGCAGTGCGTGGTTTCGGTGGCGATGTGTTATTACATGGCATTAATTTTGATGAAGCCAAGGCAAAAGCTATTGAACTGTCCAAAAGCAAACAAATGACCTTTATTCCGCCTTTCGATCATCCTGCTGTGATTGCAGGGCAAGGCACTTTGGCGATGGAATTATTGCAACAACATAGCCATATTGACCGCATTTTTGTGCCAGTGGGCGGTGGCGGTTTAGCTGCAGGTGTGGCAGTGCTGATCAAACAATTATTGCCTGAAATTAAAGTAATCGGCGTAGAAAGCAAAGACAGCGCTTGTTTATATGCAGCGTTACAAGCAGGCAAACCTGTTGAACTTGATCGTGTGGGCTTATTTGCCGATGGTGTGGCAGTAAAACGCATTGGTGATGAAACCTTCCGAGTGTGTCAACAATATTTAGACGACGTGGTACTAGTGGACGGTGATGAAATCTGTGCTGCCATGAAAGATATGTTTGAAAATGTACGCGCAGTGTCTGAGCCATCAGGCGCTTTAGCCTTAGCTGGATTGAAAAAATACGTCAAACAATTAGGGATTAAAAATGAGAATTTGGTCACCGTTTTGTCAGGGGCAAATCTCAACTTCCACACCTTACGTTATGTGTCCGAACGCTGTGAAATTGGTGAAAAACACGAAGTGTTGTTAGTGGTGAAAATTCCTGAACAACGGGGCAGTTTCTTAAGATTTTGTCGTATTTTACAACAATATGTGGTAACAGAATTTAATTACCGTTATTCCGATGATGAAGAAGCCTGTATTTTCGTGGGTTTACGCATTAATGGTGAACAAGAAAAAGAAATCATCATCAACACTTTACGTCAAGATGGTTATCATTTACAGGATTTATCCAATGACGAAATCGCCAAAACCCACATTCGTTATATGATCGGCGGCAAAGCGACCAGTCCATTGAATGAATGTCTATATAGTTTTGAATTCCCAGAACAAAAAGGCGCCTTGTTAAACTTCTTAGAAAAACTCGGCACCATTAATACCAATATTTCCCTTTTCCACTATCGTGGTCATGGCGCAGATTACGGTAACGTGCTAGCAGGCTTCCAAGTGGAAAAAGAAAATATGGCGGAATTTATTCAGCGTTTAGATGAGATTGGTTACGCCTACCAAGATGTCAGTGAAAGCGTGGCATATCGTTATTTCTTAGCGAAAAAATAATGGCAGAACCGATATGATGGTGAAAATGTACCAATCGTAAATATGTAGGGACACCACTCAGGTGTCCGTAAACAATATTCAAAACAAGTTTAATATCGCAGGACGCGAGCGTCGCGTCCCTACAAAGACGTCGATATTTAAATATAACGTTTGCAAAAAATCGATTTCAAATACCACATGATTGTAGAGACACCAGGTTGGTGTCCGTAAATCGCATTCAAAATAGATAAAAAGTGCGGTGAATTTCACCGCACTTTTGTTTTTTATTTCAAGAAAATCTTGTAAGTTATTCTTTCCTAACGTAAAAGTTAATTGAAAATTTTGGGGATTTTTTGTGATTTTTTGTAGCCAGTCTATTTTTAATCAATTAAACTACGAGGTCAGTTTATTAGTGAAATAAGCTGTTCTATTTTTTATGGAAATATTTTCTGGCTGGACTGCTAGTCAAATGTGTAATTTTTCGTTATTTGTAAAGAAATGTAATGTACATTGAATGGTAGTGGTGTTACCTATAAAATAGGCATAATTTTTTTAACAACATAAAAGGGTAATTTTATGAACAAAATTTTCCGAGTGATTTGGAATCACGCAACACAAAGTTGGGTGGCAGTTTCTGAACTTCAATCAGCAAAAGGCAAAACAAAATCAACAGTGTCTAAAGTGGCAGTTGCTTTAGCAGCTATGGGGATTAATGGCGTAGCAACGGCGGAAACGCTTCATGAGGTTGGTCCTGCGACAACAGATGCAAATGTATTAATGAATATGGATGTAGATAATGGTCGTTACATCATTATCGGTAAAGACGCTCAAGCAAATGACAACTCTGATGAAAGTGGTTCAGGTAACTTGGCAATTGGTACAGGTGCAAAAGCGTTAGGTATCACATCTATTGCGATTGGTACAGGCGCTCAAACTGTATATCAATCAAACGCAGATAGCAATTATCAACCTAATGGTAATGGTGCAATTGCGATTGGTGCTAATACGTTTGGTGGCGGTCAACATGCTATCGCAATGGGAACCAATGCGAAAGCGTATGAGGGCGCATCTTATGGTATGGCATTTGGTCTTAACTCTCATGCTAAAAAAGGTTACGACGTTGCGTTTGGTCCTTATGCAGTAGCTGAAGGTGGTCAAAGTACGGCTTTCGGTTATAACACAACTTCTGCTGGACCTGTTTCAATTGCACTTGCTACAGATGCTAAAGCGTATGCGCCAGCTTCCGTTGCATTGGGTTTAAAAGCTAGAACAGAAGCCAGTGCGGTTACAGGGGTTGCAATTGGTCAAACATCAAAAGTGAGTGGTTTTAGAGCGATTGCAATTGGCCGTTCAACCATTGTTGATGGTGCTCAAGCGGGTGCGTTGGGTGAAGGCTCAAATGTAGCGGGTGGCTTCTCTTATGCAGTAGGTAGTACCAATAATGTGCCAGTTGAACGCACAATGGTGATGGGTAACAATGTTGTTGCTACCCAAGCAAATAGCGTGGTTTTAGGTAACAACTCAACAGACCGTGCTGCAACTACTGAAAGCAGTGCGACTGTAGGTGGTATCACTTACGGCAACTTTGCGGGTCAAGGTGCACCTGAAAAAGGTGTGGTGAGCGTGGGTAAAGCGGGCGAAGAACGCCAAATTATCAATGTGGCTGCTGGTAAGATTTCTTCTGATTCAACTGACGCAATCAACGGTTCACAACTTTATTTAACCCAAAAAGCATTGGGTAATGTGGCGAACAGTACAGCAAATCACTTAGGTGGTGGTTCAACAGTGAGTGCTGATGGTAACTTAACTGCACCAACCTATAATTTATACACTGGTATAGATACACCTGCGACTGCTGGCAACAGTGGTACGCAAATCAATGGCGCGCCAGTTACAAATGTTGGCGATGCATTGACTGCATTGAATACTTACATTAACAAAGGTTTCAATGTTAAAGATAACGCTGGCACAACTAAAGGTGTGGTTACACCAGGCGAAAGCGTTCAATTTGTAAATGGTAAAAATACTACAGCGAATGTATCTACAGAAGAAAACAGTGTAACTAAAATTACTTTTGATGTGGATTTACCAAAAACTGGTACTTTCGATCTAAACACAACAACTAATACTTTCTCACCAGCGCCAGTTGATGCTGCTAATCCGCAAGGTGATAACCAAGGCGATAACTTAGTTAATGTATCAACTTTAGTATCAGGTTTAAATAAAACCGGTTTCTTCTTAGGTGGTGATACAGAAGGTACAGGTACGTTTACAGATCAAGCAGGCGACAAGAAAATCGCCAATGGCGAAACGTTCTTATTGAAAGCTGGTGATGACATCAACGTTACTCAAATTGACAATGGTTATAAATTAGACGTAGCTGTTAAAACAGGTGAGGTAAAAGATAAAAAGACCGCTCCTAATGATAATGGTTTAGTAGAACCAAAAACATCGGATGACGGCAAGAAATTAGTCAACATTACTACGTTGGCAAATGCGGTAAACAACTCAGGTTGGAGAGTGACTTCAGATCTTGATGGTGGTTCATATGCAGAAATTGGTCATAACAAAACTAATGAGTTAGTGAGACCAAGTGAATTTGTTGTATTCAAAGCAGGTAAAAACTTGACTATTAAACAAAATGGTCAGAACTTTACTTATGCAACGGCTGATGATGTAACTTTCGATTCAGTGCAAGTGGGTGATATCACTATCAACAACGACGGTACGATCAGTAATGTGGCGAGCAACTTGCCAGATACTTGGAACCAAGATGAAGCAAATACAGCAAACCAACCTGTTACCAAGGATAAACAAGAATTAACTGTTAACATCACCAATGCGTTTAACAATGTGGCAACGGTGAAAGATATTATTAATTCAGGTTGGAATTTACAAGCAAATGGTACGAATAAAGACTTCGTGAAACCTTATGATATCGTTAACTTCACAGATGGTGTCGGAACTAAAGTCAATATCACAAATACAGATGGTGTAACCAGTATTGTAAAAATTGATATTGATCCAACAACATTAAATAACAATCTTGCAGGCAATATCACTAACAATGCAAATGGCACAGTAAAACTGGGCGATACAAATGGTAATAATGCTGATGGTAATAAATTGGCAACCACTGGCGATGTGATGAATGCGATTAACAACGCAGGTTGGAACATTACTACTACAGATGATGCTGGCAAGCCAACAACTAAATTAGTGAAAACGGGTGCAACGGTTACTTTCGCTAATGGTACGAACACTGTCGCTGAAACAACGGTTGACGCGGACGGCAACCCAACTGTAAAAATCCATGTTGATGGTGATGCTATCACTAACGCGGCGAAAGGTAATGTAACTGTTGCTGGTGGTAAAACAACTGTTGCTGATGCTGATAAAGGCAAATTAGCAACTACAGATACAGTTTCAAATGCAATTAACGAATCTGGCTGGACAGCGACAATTGGCACTGACACTACTGACTTTGCAAACCAAGATGGCAAGGATGACGCGTTAATCAATCCAGCGGATAAAGTGATCTTCCAAGCAGGTAAAAACTTGAAAGTGAAACAAGAACAGCCTGATGCAACCACGACTAAGTTTACTTATGCGTTAGACGATACAGTTACCCTTGGTGAAGCAAGCGAACCAGCGAAACCAGGTGAAAATGGTCAACCAGGCACACCAGGTAAAGATGGTAAAGATGGTTCTATTACGGTAACAGGTAAAGACGGTGCCGCAGTTGCAATCAACGGTAAAGACGGTTCTATCGGCTTGACAGGTCCAAAAGGTGCAGATGGCAAAGATGGCGTAAGTGCAACAATGAAAGTTGGCGCAGGTCCTGCAGGTGTTGATGGTAAAGATGCGGCAGGCAAAGACGCTGAAAGCAAACCACGTATCGTTTATGTTCCAGTTGATCCAGAAACAGGTAAACCAGCAGTAGATGAAAACGGTAATCCAGTTGAAGAGAAAGTAGCAACTTTAAATGATGGATTGAAGTTTGCAGGTAACCAAGGTGAAACGATCATTAAGAAATTGAATGAGACGTTAAACGTTGAAGGTAAATTAGCGAATGATGCACCAGCTTCTGCGAGCAACGTTCGTGTGGACAGCGATGGCGATAAATTAATCGTTAAAATTGCTGAAAATCCAGAGTTTAACAGCTTAACAATTAATACGGCAGATCCTGATAATCCAGTTGCGCCGACTAACCCAGTGACTATTGTGACTAACCCGAAAGCACCAAATACAGTGACTTTCGCAGGTCGAGATCCAGCTGATAAAAACGAGCCAGTGCCAGTTCAAATCAACAATATTACAAGTGGTTTGAAACCTTATACTAAGGATGATGCACCAACGAAAGCGGCGGAAGGTTTAATTAACTTAAACAATCCAAACGTACCAGACAGCAATGTTGTTACTGCTGGCGACTTACGTAATATGGGGTGGGTGGTTGCAACGCCTGATAACAATTACGAAAGTGCGGTTAAGAATGCACAGAAAGTGAACTTTATCGGCTCTGCTGGTATTGAGGTTAAAGGCGAAAACAACGCAACAACAGGCGTTTATGACGTGAAATTAAAACTTTCTGGCGCAGGTAACTTAGTGTTAGAAGACAACGTTAACATTGGTGAACAACCTGCTCCAACTGGTAGAATTAAATTAGCACCAGATAGCAGCACGAATGGTTTCGTTGGTGCAACTAACGTGATGAACATGGTTAATAGCGCAGGTTTCAAAGCAACAATTGGTAAAGATGCCAAAGACTTTGAAAACGAAGCAGGTAAAACTGATGAGCTAATCAACGCGGGTGATAAAGTTGTGTTCCAAGCAGGTAAAAACTTGAAAGTGAAACAAGAACAGCCTGATGCAACCACGACTAAGTTTACTTATGCGTTAGAAGATCAAGTTACCCTTGGTGAGAAAGGTGAGCCAGGTCAAAATGGTCAACCAGGCAAACCAGGTAAAGATGGTTTCATTGGTGTCAACGGTAAAGATGGTTCAGCAGTAGCAATCAACGGTAAAGATGGTTCTATTGGCTTAACTGGTTCGAAAGGTAAAGACGGTAAAGACGGCGCTTCTGCGAAAATCAGCGTAGGCGAAGGTCCTTCTGATTTAGCGAATGCAAAAGGTCGTGATGGTCGTGACGGTACAGAGAAAAAACCACGTATCGTTTATCAACCAGTTGATAAAAACGGTACACCGAAAGGCGAGCCAGAACAAGTAGCAACCTTAAACGATGGTTTACGCTTTACTGGTGATGATGGTAAAGAAGTGAAACGCCCATTAAATTCACTATTAAGTGTGAAAGGTGGTGCGAAAGGTCAATTAACCGAAGGTAACATTGGTGTAACTTCTGATCCAAATACTGGCGCATTAAATGTGAAATTGGCAAAAGACATTGATCTTGGTCCAAGCGGTAGCATTAAAGCAGGCGGTGTAACCATTAACAACAATGGTATCAACTCAGGTGGTAAACGAATCACTAACGTTGCACCAGGTAAAGCACCAACTGACGCAGTGAACGTAAGCCAATTAAAAGGCGAAATGAAAAACGTACACAAAGGCTATCGTGCTGGTGTCGCAGGTGCGAACGCAGCTGCAGGCTTACCACAAGTTTACTTACCAGGTAAATCAATGGTAGCAGCCTCTGCGGGTACTTTCAAAGGACAAGCAGCTCTTGCGGTTGGTTACTCACGCGCAAGCGATAACGGCAAATTATTGCTGAAAATCCAAGGTAACACCAACAGCCAAGGTGATATTGGTGGTTCTGTGGGTCTAGGTTACCAATGGTAATTTAATCTAGCTTAATGAAAAGGCTTAACCTGAAGGGTTAAGCCTTTTTTGTTCTGTAAATAAAGAAAAACTGCGGTGAAATTTACCGCACTTTTCTTGTTATGACTTATTTAAGTAGGAACACCGTACTGGTGTCCATAAACAACATTCAAAGTGCATTCAAAATCACAGGACGCGAGCGTCGCGTCCCTACGGGTTCTCAATCTGCTCGTTCGCAATTCCCCCAATCCAAAAAAGCGCTGTGAAATTTACCTCAGTTTTGTTGTCTATCTTAATAAAAATATTGTAAGTTTTTTATTTTTTAAGGGAAAATCATTGAAACTTAAGTAAGTTTGTACAAACTTAGTAGCCAGCTAATTTTTAATCAGTTACAACGTCAGATCAGTTTGCGAAAAGTAAGCTGGTTTGTTTTTTGGGGATGAACGTAGGGAATACAGTCACCAAGCAAAAACGCACGAATATTATCGTAATAAGATGAGCGACTGCATAAAAAATAAAACACACTAATTTTGTAAAGATATGTAATTTTTATTGTGGGTTTGTACTGCAACAGATAATATTGCATAACTATTTTGACAATCCAATAAGGTAATTTATGAACAATATTTTTAAAGTTATTTGGAATCACGCAACACAAACGTGGGTTGCTGTTTCAGAATTACAATCAGCTAAAGGGAAAACTAAATCAAGTACAAAAGCCGTTATAGCTGCCGTGGCAAGTTTAGTAGTTGTTGATGCTTTAGCAGTAACTGGTGGTACCGTTGGAACGGCAACCACTTCTTTAACTGCTAAACCAATTGAATATGATAGCAATACAAATAAAGTATATTCAGGAAACGCTGCTAAAGGTCCTTTACAGGTAGGGGGTGATGTTTCAGCTATTGAACGTCCAAATGAGGTTTATATTTCTACCCCCGTATCGACTGATCAGAATCTATCTCCTTCAGAGCGTACTGCGATTTTAATTGGTAAAGGTGCTTCATTCAAATCTAATATTGAAAATTCAGCACTTGCATCTTATGGTGCAATTATTATTGGTACAAATGCTACGGTAGAAAGTTCATCAGCCACTGCTAGAAAGGACTCTTCTAAAGTAGGTGGATATAGTATTATGAATGTCGGACCTAGTATTGCGATCGGTTCTGAAGCGAAAACAATAGTACCAACCGCTGCTGATGTTGTTAGCTATAAAACACCAGGTAATGAGCAGTTCTATTCCGATAAAATTTCAAAAAGAACATTAGATCCAGCCTTAAATAGCAAAATTGATACTGCTGTGACTAATGTACAGATTGACAGTAATGGTTACTTAAGCCAAGCAGTGAAAACTTCTGCATCTTCAGTTCCTATATATAATGGCTTAGGTGGTAATGTTCAACATCACGGTTATGGTACTGCTATTGCTCTAGGTAATGAAGCAAGAGCTAAAAGTTCTGCTGTGGCTATCGGTAGTGTTGCAACTGCAGATTTAGGGGTTGCTGTAGGTGCTTTTACTACAGCAAGAGGTTCAGGTACTGCGGTTGGTATGGCTGCTGCAGCGGTAGGGGCTAACAGTATGGCTTTAGGTCGCCAAGCAGCTGGTGCGGGTGATTATGCTCAAGCCATTGGTGCAGCTTCATCAGCAACAGGTAAAGGAAGTATTGCACTTGGTGTTATTTCAACGGCAAAAGGTAAAGGTTCTATTGCAATTGGTAATGGTTTAGGTGATGTAGCTGATACAAATGAAGGATTTGATAAAATCATCTCACGTCAAACAGCAACGCTTGCTGGTGGTGAGAATGCTATTGTTATTGGTACACAAGCACTTTCTAAATCAAGCAACGCAAATAGCACAGTCGTAATTGGTAATAAAGCGATAGCTGGTGATAATAGTGAAACTAAAGCAGCAGACAATGCTATTGCAGTGGGTAACACTACGGTTGCTAAAGAAGCAAATTCAATTGCAATGGGTAACCAAGCACGAGCTGAAGCAGTAAGCTCAACTGCAATTGGTGATAATGCAGTAGTAACTCACAAAGATGCAGTGTCATTAGGTAGTAATTCAGTTTCCGCAGCAGGTACTTCTGAAAATAGTGCAACAGTAAATGGTGTTACTTATCAAGGTTTTGCGGGTAAAGATGGCGTTGCTACGAACTCTGGTTTAACTGTTTCTGTTGGTGACGTAGGTAAAGAACGCCAAATTAAAAATGTTGCAGCAGGTAAAATTTCTGCAACTTCAACTGATGCAATCAATGGTTCACAACTTTACTTAGCCCTGAATAAAGCTGGCTGGAACTTAGATATCGGTAAAACTATTGGTACAAATGATAGTGATGTAACAGCAGATAATGGTGTGGAACACATTGCACCGGGTGAGACTGTGAAATTTATCGCAGGTAAAAACATTGATATTTCACAGAAAAATGGCGAAATTACCATTACTGCTAATATCACCCCTGCAACACCTACCTCAGTAAATGTAGATGGCACAACCATTAAGAAAGATGGCGATGTGATAAAAGCAAACACTAGCCCAATTACCGTAACTTCAACAACACAAGATGGTAATAAACCAACATTTACGACTACTAATCCTGATTCATTAGCGAAAGCTGGTGATGTGCAAAATGTTGCTGAGAAATTAGTGGCTGAAGGTTTAGATTTCACAGGTAATAACAACGGTGTGACTGTTCACCGTGATTTAGGGACTAAATTGACCATCAAAGGTGGTAACAATGGTGCAGATGTTTCTGATAAAAACGTTTATGTACAAGCAGACGCTGCTAATAATGCATTAGTAGTTAAAATTGCTGAAAAACCGCAATTTAAAGGCATTAACTTAAATGATGGAACTAACGCGACCAATCCAAATGGCGTGAATATCACTTCAAGTGCTCCAAATACAGTGAATTTCGCTGGAGATAACAATACACCTGTTACGTTAACTAACTTAAAAGATAATTTACCAAAAACAGACAATACAACACCAAATCAAGCAGCACCGACTACCCTTACAGAGGGTGATAAGAAAAATGCTGCGACAGTAAATGATGTGTTAAATGCAGGCTGGAACTTAAAAGGTGACAACAAAAATGTTGATTTCGTTAAACCTTACGATACAGTAAACTTTATTGATGGAATTGCCACCGATGTAACCGTAACAAAAAATGCAAAAACAGGTGAAAATGATATTAAAGTCGATGTAAAAGTTGATGGTACAACAATCAAAGTTGAAGGTGATAAACTAACCGCAAATACAAGCCCGATTACAGTGACCTCAACAGCACAAGATGATACAGCACCAACATTTACTACTGATAATCCAGATTCATTAGCGAAAGCTGGTGATGTGCAAAAGGTTGCTGAGAAATTAGTGGCTGAAGGTTTAGATTTCACAGGTAATAACAACGGTGTGACTGTTCACCGTGATTTAGGGACTAAATTGACCATCAAAGGTGGTAACAATGGTGCAGATGTTTCTGATAAAAACGTTTATGTAGAAGCAGACGCTGCTAATAATGCATTAGTAGTTAAAATTGCTGAAAAACCGCAATTTAAAGGCATTAATTTAAATGATGGTACAGATCCACAAAACAATCCTAATGGCGTGAATATCACTTCAAGTGCTCCAAACACAGTGAATTTCGCTGGAGATAACAATGCGCCTGTTACGTTAACTAATATAAAAGATAACTTGACGCCTACGGATGATGCAACTAAGAAACAAGCAGCTCCAACTAATCTTACAGAGGGTGATAAGAAAAATGCGGCAACTGTTAATGATGTATTAAATGCGGGCTTTAACTTGCAAAATAATGGCAAGGAGAAAGATTTTGTTAAAGCATACGACACATTAAATTTTGTTGACGGTACAAATAGCAAAGTTGTTATTGAAAATACTGATGGTAAAGTCAGCACAATTAAAGTAAATGTAGATGTTGATTCACTTAAAGGTGATTTAACTGGTAATGTAAGCGTTAATGAAGATGAAGGAACTACATCAACAACGAATCAGCCTGCGGATAATAAATATGCCACAACAAATCAAGTGGTAGAAGCTATCAATAAATCTGGTTGGAAAGCGACTATTGGTCGTGATGACAACGATTTTACAGATGAAGCAGGTAAAAAAGTTGAAGTGATTAACCCTGGCGACAAAGTTACCTATCAAGCAGGTAAAAACTTGAAAATTAAGCAAGATGTTGATTCTGCAACTAAAGAAGTTAAATTCACTTATGCAACTAAAGATGATGTTCAATTCAAGTCAGTTAATATCAATGGAGATAATAACCCGAATGGTGTGAATATGACTTCAACAGCACCAAATACCTTAAATTTAGGTGGTGATGTGACAGATGGTAAAGCATCACCTGTGACTATCACTGGTGTAGCAGGTAACTTGCCCAATACTTACAACACAGATGCGATTAATAACACCAATCAACCAGTTACAAAATCTCAAAATTTACCAGTAGGTGTTGAAAATAAAGTCAATAACGCTGCTACAGTGGGTGATATCCTCAATGTTGGTTGGAACTTGAAAGAAAACAACAATGTGCGTGACTTTGTGAAAGCCTATGATACTGTGAACTTCGTCAATGGTACCAGCACTATTGCAAACGTAACCACTGCTGATGATGGTAAATCAAGCAATGTGACTTTCCATATTGATAAAGGTGATATTAACGTTAATGAAGCAACTGGTGCAGTGTCTGGTCCAGTAACCTCTGAAGAAGCGAAGAAATTAGGTGACGCAATTACCAATGCAGAAAATGCATTAAAAGCTGCCCCTGATAATCTAGATTTGAAAAATGCATTAGAGGATGCGAAAAAAGCAGCTGATGAAGCTGGCTTGAATAAAGTTGCAACAGTACAAAATGTTGCCGATGCAATCAGCAAATCTGGTTGGCAAGCGACTATTGGTCGTGATGACAACGATTTTACAGATGAAGCAGGTAAAAAAGTTGAAGTGATTAACCCTGGCGACAAAGTTACCTATCAAGCAGGTAAAAACTTGAAAATTAAGCAAGATGTTGATCCTGCAACTAAAGAAGTTAAATTCACTTATGCAACCAAAGATGATGTCACTTTCACTAACGTAAACACTAATACCTTAACCGTTGGTGGACCAAAAGCAGATCCTGCAAAACCGGATCAACCTGGCACACCTGCGGCGAACATCAATGTTGTGGAAGGTCCTGCAACGCTTGATGGTACAAAACCTGATGATAAATTGGTGCGTATCCAATATCAGCCAGTGGATAAAAATGGTAACCCTGTTGGTAATCCAGAACAACTTGCAACCCTAAATGATGGCTTGAAGTTTGAAGGCAATAAAGGTGATATCATCAAGAAAAAACTAAATGATACCGTAGCAGTAAAAGGTTCATTGGCTAATGATGCAGATGCTTCTGCGAAAAATGTTCGTGTTGATAGTAAAGACGGTGAGTTAATTGTTAAAATTGCAGAAAAACCTGAATTTAAAGGTGTAAATTTGAATGATGGTAAGGATCCAAATAACCAAAATGGTGTCAATATCACATCCTCTGCACCAAATACCTTAAATTTAGGCGGTGACGTTAAAGATGGAAACATTTCACCTGTTACTATAACAGGCGTTGCAAGTAACTTACCTGATACTTACAACCAAAATGCGTTAAACCCTGACAATAAGAAACCTGTAACTAAATCACAAGATTTACCTACTGGTGTTGAAGATAAAGTAAACAATGCTGCAACTGTTGGAGATGTACTCAACACGGGCTGGAACTTGAAAAATAACGGTGACGCTAAAGATTTCGTTAAACCTTATGACACTGTAAACTTTATCAATGGACAAAGTACTATTGCGAAAGTAACGACTAAGCCAGACGGTCTATCAAGTGATGTTACCTTTGATGTTGATTTGGTCGATTTAGAAATGGAAAAACAACCCGTTGATCCAACTAAGCCAAATGGTCCGCAACAAGAAACAGGTAAAGTTGTTGTGCCAGTCGATCAAAATGGTAAACCATCTAAAGCGATTGCGACAGCTTCTGATGTAGCAAATGCAATTAACAATGCTGGCTGGAAAGCAACTATTGGTCGTGATGATACAGACTTCAATGATCAAACAGGTAAAGCAACGAAGCTTATCAAGGCTGGTGAAACCGTCACTTACAAATCTGGTAAAAATTTAAGAGTGAAACAAGATGGAAATAATATCACTTATGCTTTATCTAACGATGTTGATTTAGGTCCAAATGGTAGCTTAAAAGCTGGTCCTGTTACTATCAATAACAAAGGCATTAACGCTGGTGGTACGCGTATCACTAATGTTGCACCGGGTAAAGCTCCAACTGATGCGGTAAATGTGAGTCAATTAAAAGGTGTTGATAAAGGCTTACGTGCAGGTATCGCAAGTGCAATGGCTGGCGCGAACCTATATCACGCAACATTACCAGGTAAATCAATGGTTGCAGCAGGTGTGGGTACCTATAAAGGTCAGTCTGGCTTTGCAGTAGGTTACTCTCGCTTATCAGACAACGGTAAAATTGGTGTGAAAGTGATGCTTAACTCCAACACCCAAGGCGACGTGGGTGCTGCGGCAACAGTAGGTTACCAATGGTAATTTAACTTAGTTTAATGAAAAGGTTTAACCTTAATGGTTAAGCCTTTTTTATTGTATTAAACATAGCTTGGCATTATAAAAGTGCGGTGAATTTCACCGCACTTTTTCTATCAGCTGAATGGAATTAAAATCATAGTAATCATTTTTTCAAAGAAACTTTCCTAATTTTATGTTTGCTCTGGAAAATAATTTCGGCGTGCAGTTGATGGTTATATATTTGATTCGTATTGATATTGTTTGATAATTCTGCCAAATAAATAAATAAATAAATAAATAAATAAATAAATCTATATATAAAGGATTGTCTTATGGTCTTACCAGTAATGTAATCCAAACGTTTACGTCCCTAATTTAGCAAAAGGAAAAAACTATGAATAATATTTTTAAAGTGATTTGGAACCACGCAACGCAAAGTTGGGTGGCTGTGTCGGAGTTATCCCGTGCAAAAGGGAAAACTAAATCAAAAGTGACCGCAGTTGCGACGGTTGTTTCTTTGGGATTGTTGAGTGGAGAGGCTATTGCTGCAGCCATAGATACCAATCCAAACGGTGATTCTGTACTAACAACAGATCGCAGTACTATTTTAATTGGTAAGGGCTTTACATCAGTAAATGCGATACCTCAAGTAGCTCCTAAGCCTCCCATAGAGAAAGGGTATAAGAACACTGTAATTGGTGAAAACGCTGTTGTGGTGGGTAATGAAACCGTTGTGATTGGTACGGATGCACAAGGCGGAGCAAAAGAAGGAAATAATAGCAGTAAAATGCCACGTAATGCCGATCAATCGGTTGTTATTGGGAATAAAGCGAGCACTAGCATTAATTCAAATCAATACCTTAAAGATATTGTGGTGATTGGTTATAACGCTTCTTCTGCAGGTGGAGCTAACACATTCCGTACTGGGTCTGTGGCTATCGGTGCGAATGCACAAGCTGAAGGTACATCGGGTCAGATTTTCCGTGACAATCCATATCAACCTTTTAGTGTGGCTAACGGTGTGGCTTCAGGCAGCTATGCTCACTCTGTTATTGGTGATATTGGGTTAGTAAAAAGTTCATCGGGGTCATTTCTTGTCGATGCCGATGGCAATGGTAGCTACATTAATAATGCGACTACGACGGATACCACAGCAGGTACAGCAGTGGGTTACAACGCCTATGCGGCAGGGGGTGGTGCGGCACTAGGTTCTTTGGCAGTTGCTAAAACATCCGCAACAGCCATTGGTTCTTTTGCCATTGCTGGGGACATCGTCTACAGCAACTGGTCTGGACACTTATGCGAAAGGTAATACAGCAATTGCAATTGGTCGTGGTTCTGCCGCAGCTGAAGATTATGGTATTGCAATGGGCAGTTCTGCAGCGGCAGGTAAAGTCGGGGGCATTGCACTAGGTCACTCAGCTCACGCCAAAGAGTATCGTTCTGTTGCTATTGGTTCTTCCGATATTTTTGGTGGTGATCCGACTTTTTCTGCAACTGGTGCAGGACGAGCTTTGCAGTTAGGGTCTGCTTATAATGACACCTTGCAAACATTGGCTGAAGATGTGGATGCAACGGCAGTGGGTGGTTTAGCCAAAGCAGTGGGGGTTCACTCCACAGCCTTAGGGGCAAGTTCAAAAACCAAAGCGAAAGACGCAACAGCGGTGGGCTATAGTGCTTTTGCTGAAAATTTAAGAGCCTCTGCGATTGGTGCAGGTTCGCGTGCAAGTGGCGATTCTGCGGCTGCTGTGGCAGATAGCTCTCTTGCTTTTGGGGATCGCTCATTATCAGTCGGTAAAAACTCAAGAGCTTTTGCTAATGATACTATTGCCATTGGTTCAAATGCGAGAGCTGGGGTAGGGATTGCGGATCCAGCAGTGTTAGCTGAATTAGAACAAATGCAAGAGCTATTGGAAGAAGCAAAACAAAACCTTTCTGATGCTGAATTAGCGATGAAAGAAAAAGGGCAAGAGCTTAAAGATGCAGGGCGTGGTGTTACGAATGACCAAGTTGCTGACTATAAGAAAAAAATCAGTGAATATAAAAATGCATTAAATGCATTTAATTCGGCAAATAATTTATTTATTAAAACTGTACGTAAATTAGCTGATGATGGCTCAGCAGTTGACGCAATTGCTATTGGTAATAATTCATTAGCGGGGGCAGCAAGGCGTTAGCAGTTGGTGTGGATAGTACGGTTTATAGTGAAGGTGCTGGTGTATTTGGTGCAAATAATACCGTTGACCCAAATGCGGGTACATCTTATGCAGTGGGTACTAATAATACTTTAAATGCCGAAAATACTTATGTGTTTGGTCAAAATGTAGAAACTAAGTATGCAAATGGCGTAATTCTAGGTACGGATTCCACGGATGAAAATAAAACACGTGAATATGGTGCAACAGTAAATGGTATTACTTATGGTGAACAAGCTGAAGGCGATGCGAATGCATTTGCAGGCAATAACCCAACTGGCGTTATTTCTGTGGGCGCAGCAGGCAAAGAACGCCAAATCAAAAATGTTGCGGCAGGCAAAATTGCAGCAGAATCAACTGACGCTATCAATGGTTCTCAACTTTACTTAACGCAAAATGCGCTTGATAATTTAGCAAGTAGTACAGCAAATCATCTTGGTGGTAATTCAGCAGTTAATTCTGATGGTAGCTTGACGGCACCAACTTATAATTTAACTGTGGAAAATCCAACAGCAGGAAATAATGATGCTTTAACCACAACAGCAAATAATGTTGGTGATGCATTAACTAACCTAAATACTTATGTGAATCAAGGTTTCCGTGTATTAGATAATGGCGGAGTATTGAAAGGCACAGTAACCCCAGGCGAAGCGGTGCAATTTGTCAATGGTAAAAATACCGTTGCCAATGTAACAACGGAGGCTAATGGGGTAACGAAAGTGACTTTTGATCTTGATATTACTGCAGGCGAAGTAGTGTCAAGTAATGAATACAATGTTAAAGACGATCCAAATACCTATGTGAAGATAGGCGATCAATACTACACAAGAATGATATTGATCCGACAACTGGTCAGCCAAAAGACAATGTGCAGCCAGAAGATATGACCAACAAGGCACCTGAAAACAAAGGGGCTGGTTTTGTAACAGGTAACAAAGTGGCTGAAGCAATCCAAAAATCAGGCTTTACTATTGGTAAACAAGATAATGTTGCTGAATTGAAATTTGAGAATAAAGACGAGAAAGTCAATCCAAATGACCATGTGCGTTTTGCCGATGGCGCTAATACCAAAGTGAGATTGGATACGCAAAAGAAACTGGATGAAAATAGTGAAGTGGTTACAACCACAACAATTCAAGCCAAGGTGGTAGGATTACCTATCAGCTACACAACAACAGATGGTAAACCTATCACTAAAGTTGGGGATAATTATTATTTAACTAATAAAGATGGTTATCCTGTTGGTAATCCTATTCCTGCGAATCAGCTTACCACTAACTTAGTGAATCCATCGGTAAAAGGTGACCAAATTGGCGCAGCAACACAGTTAGGTAATGTTGCTGCTGGTACAGAAACTTTAGCAGGACCTATTGATGAAAATGGCGTTGCCTTAGTGAAAGTTGGTGACAAATTCTATAATGCTGGAGATATCAATAATCAGGGTCAACCAAATGCTAATGCAAAACCTATTAATGTGAAAGCAAATACGGTGAATGCGTATGCAGGGTTAGCTGATTTATCTAAATCCAAGCCGACAAATGCAATAACAGTTGCTGATGCGAAAAAACTAGGTTGGGTTGTTTCCGCAAGTGATAATGACTATGCAGATGATGTGCGTAATGCAAACCAAGTGGATTTCACGAGTGGTAATGATCTTGCTAAAGTAGAAGGTAGAACAAGAGCAAACGGTATCAGAGAAATCAAAGTCACTGTGAGTAAAGATCCTACATTTAATACTGTTCAAGTGGGTGGCAGCACAGGACCTAAACTCAGTGCTGATGGCGATACACTTAAAGTCGCAAAAGCCGATGGTAGCCCAGTACGTATTACCAATGTTGCAGCAGGGAAAAATCCTAATGATGCGGTAAACGTGAGCCAATTAAAACAAACGAATGCCGCAGTAAATCACTTGGGTGATCGTATTGATGCTGTGGATAAAAACCTCAGAGCTGGTATTGCAGGTTCGTTAGCAGCGGCTAGCATATATCATGCAACTATTCCTGGGAAATCAATGATATCTGCGGGAGCAGGTACCTATTTTGGACAAAGTGCAGTAGCGGTAGGTTACTCTCGTTTATCTGACAATGGTAAAGTCGGTGTGAAAGTATTGCTAAATGCTAATTCTCGTGGCAAGACGGGAGCTGCGGCAGCTATTGGCTACCAGTTCTAATATAATCTAAATTTAAAAGGCTTAACATGAAAGTGTTAAGCCTTTATTTTTTCTCTAAAAAACACCGCACTTTTATAGTATGATGTGGCAAATTTTTGCTGTATTGAGATAAATCACAAATGATGAACACCAATTATTATCGAGGGCGTTTTTCCGTTGCCCCAATGCTAGATTGGACAACTCGCCACTGTCGCTATTTTCACCGCCAATTCACTCGCCACAGTTTGCTGTATAGCGAGATGATTACTGCTCCAGCCATTTTGCATGCCAAATATGATTTGTTGGACTTTGATCCTGCTGAGAATCCAGTGGCGTTACAGCTTGGTGGCAGCGATCCAAAGCAGCTTGCAGAATGTGCAAAATTAGTAGAAGAACGAGGCTATGCAGAAATCAATTTGAATGTGGGTTGTCCCTCCGATCGCGTGCAAAATGGAATGTTCGGGGCCTGCTTAATGGGCAAAGCGGATTTGGTGGCTGAATGTGTGGATGCAATGCAACAGCAAGTGCAAATTCCTGTAACAGTAAAACATCGCATTGGTATTGATGATCTTGATAGCTATGAATTTTTATGCGATTTCATCGAAAAAATCCAGCCATTTTGCAATGATTTTATCGTACACGCTCGTAAAGCTTGGCTTTCTGGGTTAAGCCCAAAAGAGAACCGCGAAATTCCACCACTGGATTATGAACGAGTCTATCAACTCAAACGGGATTTTCAGCACTTAAAAATTAGCATTAATGGTGGAATCAAAACCCTTGATGAAATCCAGCACCACTTGCAGTTTGTAGATGGCGTAATGGTGGGACGAGAAGCCTACCAAAATCCCTCTTTGCTCGGGCAGATCGATCAAGCGTTGTTCGACCAAAGCGCACCAATCATTACACCAAAACAAGCAGTGGAAAAAATGTTCCCTTACATTGAACAACAACTCAGCCAAGGGGTTTATCTCAACCACATTGTTCGCCATATGTTAGGCGCATTCCAAAATTGCAAAGGCGCAAGACAATGGCGACGCCATTTAAGCGAAAACGCCTGCAAACAGGGAGCAGGCGTAGAAGTATTGGAACAAGCGTTACGGTTTGTTGAGGCGATTTGATATAAAAAGCGCGGTGAAAAATAATGAAATTTTCACCGCGCTTTTTTATTTAGGATTGCTGAGAAGATGTGGTTTGTTCCAATAGTAAAACGTCTTCTTGTTTTTCTTCTACTGCTTGTTCGCCAGCTAATTCATCCACTGCCATTGCAGATTTTAAGCTGTCATTGCGGATTTGCTTAGCGAGTGCTTCTTCACCAACTTGCTCTAGCACGTAGCTTGCCATAGTAATATCGTTTGGTTCAAGCTGTGTTTGATGTTGAAGTAATTTTTTGAAGGCATCTGCAGCTTTGGCAAAGTTTGCATTACGCACATTCAAGTAGCCAAGAGCTCTGTTAATGCAACATTCTGCTTCGTTATGAGCCGATTTCGCACGTTTTTCCAATAATTTAATCAGTTTATGACTATCACTTGGTTGTAGGCGTGTAATCTGAGCGAGTAACGAATGGCAAATTTGATCATCGTTTTCTAATTTTTTCAACGTTTCTAAGGTCAGTTCATAAGCTGATTCATGATCGTTACAATCAATTAAACGTTGAATAAGACCTACGCGAACATAGTGATTGTGACGACGTTTGCGTGGTTGATCTTTCCACCAAGCTAATAAACCATCAGCACCTTGCTCGTTCATTGTTTCATCCAGTAATCCATCCTCTACTTCGTGTTGAAGTGCGGTGAATTCTGCTGAAGTATATAAAGCACGTTGTTCAACTAAGCCTAAAATGCCATCTAATGCTTGGTAAGCCTTTGATTTCTTATAGATTTCTACCGCTAAGCGTAACACTTCAGAATTTTTGTTAGCCATAACTAACAAGCTATCGACAGAACTTCTTGCGGCTGGTAATTTGTTTTGTTGCAATAAAATACGGGTGCGCGCAAGTTCAACAGCTAGGTTATCTGTGCCAGCTAACTCAGTTGCTTCCATTAAATATTTATTCGCATTAAATTCATCACCACGCTGTTGTGCAGCTTCGGCAGCTTTGATGAAATTCAAAATTGGTTCATCAGAATGTTTCGCATTCTTACTAATTAATTTTTCCGCTTTTGAATAGTTGCCTTCGTCCATACGCATTAAACCTTCTAAGGTTTGTTTTTGCGCTTTCACACGTTTGCGGCGTGCGAACCAGCCATAAGTATTTTTACTTAAACGAGATAATTTAAGTAGTACCCATTCAATGCCATAGACCACCGCCATTGCGATGACAAATAGCACTACTAAAGTCACAATGGATAATTCATAGTTATGGTTAGCAGTTTGAATTAAAACATACCCTTGTTTACCCGCCAAATAAGGACCTGCAATTAAGCCTGCGAGTAACACAAGCATCAGAAATAAAATTCTAAACATGGGTTACTCCTTATTTTGTGGTGCGGTAGCCGCTTCTGCTGGTGCACTATTTTGTTGTGCATCTTCAGCTTGCTTAATTTCTTGTGCCGCTGCTTCATTGGCTTCTGTTAGGGTTTTATCCGCAGAAATTTCGATTTTCTTCACATCTTCTGGCGTTTTATTTAATAATTTATCCAACGCATTCAAACTTGCCAGTTGATTTGGCACTTCGATGTAAATAGATTGTTCTGCTAATTCATCTAAAGATTTTAAGAAATTCATTGCCGTTTCAGAATTAGTGTCAAAATAGCTTCTGATCCAAGCTGCAACAGTTTCTAAGGATTGTTTATACAATTCATTTTGTTTACGAGGCACCGCTAAAATCGCAATTTGTAAACGTAAACGGATATTTTCACGTAAATAAATATCTTGATTTGGTGCTAATAATGCCTGTGTCGCATTTTCTGAACGAGGTGTAATGCGAATGAAATGATTTAAGAATGACGTAGCACTTTTTTCTAAATTGGTCTGCCAATCTGTCACATCATCAGAAATTTTTTCATTGGTTTTTGCTTCTTCGCCAAAGTTGACGTTAAGCACCATTAATTCATCCACGTTATTTGCCAGTTGAGATAAACGTTGCATGATGGCATTTTGGTCAACGCTATTTACTGACAATAATTGTTTTAAATCTTGATTGATTGCCGCTCTAACAGTTTTTGCTTCCGCTAAGTTGACCTGTGATAACACTTCGTCAGCTACTTTTAATAAAGAAATACTGGTGTCAACATCGTTGTCCAACACTAATTTGCGTAATGCATTGGTTAATAAGAAATCCGCTTCGCTAAGTAACCAATCACTTGGTTGAGCATTGGCGTTACTTGCCAATTTGTTGACTTGATTTTTTAATGCATTATAAGCTTGCTCTTTTTCTGCAAAGGCTTTTTCGATTTCTGCTAATTTATTATCGCTCGTTTGCATATTGGCGAGCAATTTTTCAATTTGAGCACGTTCTTGTTCAAAGTTAACGCTTGCTTGCTCTGCTTGAATTGGTGCAGCAAGGGTTGAAACTGAACTCAATGATGAAGTGAATTTGTCTTCAAGTGCGGTGACTTTTTGATTAATTTTGTCCACTTCCATTTGTCCAAAATAATAACCTGCACCACCAACGCCAAGGGCAACTAAAAGAGCCAGCAAGGCAATAGCTGTACCACCGCCTTTTTTCACAATCACTGTTTCTTTGGCTGGTGTTTCTGCTTGAGTCATTGTTTCTTCCTGTGTTTTTTCCAAGGTTTCAGAAGTGTTTTTTACTTCTTCAATCGCCTCTTCTTTCAGGTTGTCGTTTTGATTTACTGGAGGAACAGGTTTGTCATTCCCTTTCTTTGTGTTTTTTTCTGGCGTAGTTACTACGCTTTTTTCCGTTTCAATCGCATTGGATTGATTTTCTTTTTTGTCACTCATACCCACATTCTCTTTGTAAATTAAAGCGTTAATAATGTGTTTACCAAAGTGGCATTATCTGCTTTTGGTGAAACAATGATATTCCCTTTATCCCAACCTGCCTGTTGAGCAAGATTGGCAAGGCGATCACTACTTGTGATTAATTGACAACTTTTTAACCAATTTTGTTCTTCTCTTGGTATAAAGTCAATCAATGCGTGCAAAATTTCCTCACTAGTAAACAAAATTTGTTGAATATTCGCACGTTTAAACAGATCGACCTGTTCCTCTGCATTATAGTCAATTGGAATTCGTTGATAGATTTCTAACTTGGTAATTTTTGCGCCTCTTAATTCTGCTTGTTGCGCAAAATACTCGCGTCCGCCATTACCTTTTAAGATCAAGATTTGTTTATTTTCAAGCTGTTGAAGTTGTGGTAAATCCAATAAACCTTCGCTTGTTTCCTGCGTGATCGGATAATTGACATTGACTTGCGCAGTACTGGCAAAATATTGCGCAGAACTTTTTCCGACAGCTAAATAATTCAAATCTTGGCGCCAATGTAAACCCACTGCGGTTAGGCTGTCATGAGCGTATTTCACTGCATTTTTAGATACGCAAAAAACGTAGTCGCCCGCACTGAGTTGGCTGATTTTGTTGGGTAATTCATTTAATTCATGACCAGCGGACACAGAGAAAAAAGGAAAATGAAGATTGGCAATGCCTGCTTTATTTAGCATCGTAACCAATTCTTTTCCTGTGTCATCTGGACGTGTAATTAAAATTGCCATGATTTATTCCTGATAAACCTCTGCCAGAATTTTATCGGCACCTAAAGCCAGTAATTGCTCCGCGATTTGAACACCTAAAACTTCGGCATTTTCCACCGCACTTTTGCCTTCCGCGCGGATGATTTGCGAACCATCTAAAGCACCGACTAAAGCACGTAGATAAATTTCGCCATTTTGTTGAATGGCAAAACCACCAATTGGCACTTGGCAGCCACCTTGTAAGCGATTATTCATTGCGCGTTCGGCTAACACACAAGCCGTAGTTTCTGCATCTGCTAACGGCGCTAATAATAATTGTGTTTGTTGGTCAGCAACGCGACATTCAATACCGACCGCGCCTTGTCCCGCTGCAGGTAAGGAGGTTTCGACTTCAATGTAAGATTTAATGCGTTCTGCCAATCCTAAACGAATTAAACCCGCAGCAGCTAAAATGATGGCATCATATTCGCCATTATCTAATTTACTTAAGCGTGTGCCAACATTGCCGCGTAATGAATGAATTTGTAAATCAGGGCGTAATTTTTTTAATTGGCATTGGCGGCGTAAGCTGGATGTACCCACTACTGCACCTTGCGGTAATTCCGCTAAGCTATGGTATTTGTTAGATACAAAGGCATCACGCGGATCTTCACGTTTACAAATCACGCTTAGCCCCAATCCTTCTGGAAATTGCATAGGCACATCTTTCATTGAATGAACTGCAATATCCGCTTCTCCATTCAGTAACGCGTTTTCCAATTCTTTCACAAACAAACCTTTGCCACCAATTTTGGCTAAAGGCGTATCTAAAATAATATCGCCCTTTGTCACCATTTTGACTAGCTCAATCTGTAAATCGGGGTAAAGCGCTTGTAAGCGATCTTTTACATAATTAGCTTGCCATAATGCTAATGGACTTTGGCGTGTGGCAATTTTTAATCTGTTTTTCATCATAGTTATAAAATCATTTTGACGATACGATCTGCTTTTAGTCGTGCAAAACGCTTGAGTAAACGTTGCGCTGGCGCAGGGTATTGTTCCATTTCTTCTAATTCTGAATAATGGCTTAATATTTTGGTGTGTTGGCGAATTTCATTTAATTCTTGTTCCACTTTGTCTTTTAATTGCTGATTTGGATCGGAAATTAATAAGCCATTTTCCGCGTCTAAACGCCAAGCGCGTGGATTAAGATTGTTGCCCGTTAATAAAATATATTGGTCATCCACCCAAACACCTTTTAAGTGATAGCTGTGATCTTCATCTTTCCACAAACGAACAATGAGGTTGCCTTGCGCCATTTCATATTCAAATTTTTGGCAAAATGCGCGTAAGTTCTTTTCATAAAGATAAGGCAAAGCGCCAGCTAATTTAAATTGCTCTGTGGGTGGAATGTAAAAATCATTGGCGGTTTTATCACCCACGATGATTTCTACTTGTTTTCCATCAGTTAAAAGTTCTTTAATTTTAACTTGTAAACTGCGTGGGAAATTAAAATAAGGGGTACAAATGGTGAGCTTTTGTTGTACCAATACGAACAAATCTTGGATCGTTCGGTTTAATACGTTGTTTCTTGCACCTAAACCAAAAATTGGGGTGATTAATAAATCTTGGCTAAATTGCACCGCACTTTTCAGATCATAATGGGCCTGCTTCATTAAATGTTTACGAAATAATTTAATGTGCGCTTTGATTTCTTTGGTTCTAGGGCGATTTGGGTCATCCAACGCAAATACTGCATTAGGATCGTTTAAATATTGCTGCATAAATTGCACAAAGCTATCTGCTAAAGCAGCATTTTTGATTGTTTGATAGCGATCGTAACGGTATTTTTCTTTTTGATATAAATACACATTATTTATGCTCGCGCCGCTATACAGCACTGTATCATCAAAGACGAACCCTTTTATATGCAGGACACCGAAGACTTCTCGAGTATTAATGGGCACACCAAAAAACATGGCATCGTTACCTTGTTTTTGACGTTGTTCTGAATACCAATCCGCGTTGGTGGTGCCTTTGGCTGCGCCCAATAAATTGCGCTGTGCGCGGTGCCAATCCACAAAAATTTTAATATCTAACTGCGGATTATTGGCTTTAGCTTGATAGATCTCTGCCAGTATTTCTTCGCCAGCTTCATCTAACTGCCAATAAAGTGCAGTGAAATAAATGCGAGTTTTTGCTTGCCGAATTAATTGAATGATGGCTTGTTTAAAAGCAACGGGACCTGAAAGAAATTCAATGTCTTCAGCCTGTTGAGGAAAATAACTCAGCTTGGCTAAATGTTGCGTTGCTCTTTTATTTCGATTAATAAACATAATTTTTCTTCTTTTAGTTCGGTAATAGCGGTGCCATTATCAATAGGTTAGTTTACAATATTTATGTTGTAACTGGGTAGAAAAAAGCATTTTTTTGCTATAATAGTCACAAATTTTTAGGCGAAATGCTTAAAATTCACACTATTTCTTATTTTATTGATGATTAAATTATGAACAATTCAAAATCCTCCCGCCATTCGAAACCGACCTTTCAAACTGCGTCGGATAATAAACGTTTCCAAGAACGCAGCGTTTCAGCGCGTACAGAATTCGCTAAACAGGCTGCGCCGCAGAAAAAACGCAGTAAAAATGGACCGCAGTTTTCCTTTCAAAAAGCAGAGCAACCTAAGACGTTGATAAAGGAAGGCAATTTTAATGGGGTTCAAGTGCGAGTGAAATCGCAAGCTGAAAGTGCAAAAGTGAAAAAAACAGGGCCTTTATCTCCGCGTGCGCCTGAGAAAATTAAGAAAAATCGTGCCGAAGAAATGAAGGTGTTTGGAGAAAATGCTTGCTTAACGCTGTTCGCTCAGCGTCCCGAATCTATTGTGCGCGTGTGGGCAACGGTGGAAATGTCTCATAAAATTGGCGATGTATTCAGTTATTTAGCGGCGAATAAAAAAGCGTATCATGTGGTTGATCGCGAAGAATTGGAATTGGTGAGCGGTTCTGAACATCATAATGGCATTTGTATGTTGGTAAAAAAACAACGACCATTTAGTTTGGCAGGTTACTTAGATGTGCCCAAATTATCCGATTGTTTGTTGATGTTGGATGGCGTGGCAAATAATCCGCAAAATATCGGCGGCATTGTGCGTACTTGCGCATTTTATGGCGTAAAAGGCATTGTTACTAGCTCGCCAGATTTGTTGTTTTCAGCAAATGCAGCGCGTGTAGCAGAAGGCGGATTGGAATATATCAATGTCTTACAAACGGAAGCCATGGACAGCGCCTTGAGCCAACTGCGTAAAGCAGGTTATCAAATCGTGCATTTGACCAGTGCAAAAAATGCGAAGAATATCCATTCTGTGCGCTTTAACGATAAGGTTGTTTTTGTATTAGCGCATGAAGGGGAAATGGCAGAAAAGCAAGACGAAGTAGTGAATTTGAGCTTAGCTAATCCATTAAAAATAGGCTTGAATGTGGCGGTTGCCACAGGCATTTTATTGGCAAAATGGGTGGCGCGTTAAATTAGAGTTTGTCTGCGTGGTGAATGAGTACAAAACGTTCCCATAATTCCTCTTGGCTTTCTCGATGCTCAGGATCATCAATAATACATTTGGAAATTGGGCAAACTTTTTGGCAAGTTGGGGTGTCATAATGACCAACACATTCAGTACAAAGTGCAGGATCGATCACATAGATGTCATCGCCAATGGAGATGGCTTCATTGGGACATTCTGGTAAGCACATATCGCAATTAGTGCATTTGTCAGTAATAAGTAATGCCATGATGATCCTTGTTATAGCAGAAAGTGGGCGATTATAAAGAAATTCAGTGCAAAGTTAAAGGTTAAAAATGAAACAAAAGCAAATCATCCAATTAGCCATTGTCGCAATCGCGGTGGTATTCTCGTTTTTTACAGATTGGTTTAATGATAAACCCCAAAAGAATCCCCCTGCGAAACAAGCGGAAAAAGCACAGCATAAGCCGCAATCTAAACAAAGTGCGGTGAATTCTGACTATGATTTTATCATGCGAAATGATGCGATTGGACCAAATAAACAAGCAAAAACCGATTATTATATGTTGGCGTTATCTTGGTCGCCGGCTTTTTGTGAAACGCAACAATATCGCAACAGTGGTGATTTACCTGCTTCTGCGCAAATGCAATGTGGTGTTGAGAAAAAATATGGCTGGGTGATTCATGGTTTGTGGCCGCAAAGTGCAGTGGCAAAAAGCAGTGCCGATCATCCAAGATTTTGCCAAGGGGATTTGCCTGCGGTAGATTATCAAATGATGCAACCCTATTTAGCAGAAAGTCCAAGTTTGCATTTGCTGCAAGGAGAATGGGAAAAACATGGCGCTTGCGCTTTTGATAGTGCGGAACAGTACTTTAAAAAACAGCAAGAATTATACCGCACTTTGACCTTGCCTCAGACTGAAATGAGCAAGAAAGAGTTATTCCGTTGGGTGAAGGCTCATAATCCACAACTTAAAAATGCTTATCTTGGTGCTAGCCGAGCGGAATTGTTTATTTGTTATGATTTAAATTGGCAAGTGATGGATTGTAAATAAATCAGAATAATTTGATCTAAAGCAGTTACAAGCTACTCATATCTCGTTATAATACGGCGGATTAGGAAGAATTTTTATTTTTTAACTTTTAAGAGGAAATAGTATGTCAGTAATCAAAATGACCGACCTTGACTTAGCAGGTAAACGTGTGTTTATTCGTGCGGATTTAAACGTACCAGTAAAAGACGGTAAAGTAACCTCTGATGCGCGTATTCGTGCAACTATTCCAACGCTAAAATTAGCGCTTGAGAAAGGGGCAAAAGTGATGGTGACTTCTCACTTAGGTCGTCCTACAGAAGGTGAATTTAAACCTGAAGATTCATTACAACCTGTGGTTGATTATTTGAATAATGCGGGTTTAGGCGTGTCTGTACGTTTAGCACAAAACTATTTAGACGGCGTAGAAGTAAATGACGGTGAAATCGTTGTTTTAGAAAACGTACGTGTTAATAAAGGTGAAAAGAAAAACGATCCTGAATTAGGTAAAAAATACGCCGCACTTTGCGATGTATTTGTTATGGATGCATTTGGTACTGCGCACCGCGCGCAAGCATCAACCTATGGCGTCGCTGAATTTGCACCAGTCGCTTGTGCAGGTCCATTATTAGCCGCTGAATTAGATGCTTTAGGTAAAGCATTAAAAGAGCCACAACGTCCAATGTTAGCGATTGTTGGTGGTTCAAAAGTATCAACTAAATTAACTGTATTAGATTCACTTTCAAAAGTAGCAGACCAATTAATCGTTGGTGGTGGTATTGCAAATACCTTTATTGCAGCAGAAGGCAATAATGTAGGTAATTCTTTATACGAAGCAGATTTAATCCCTGAAGCACAACGCTTATCTAAAGTAACCAATATTCCAGTGCCAGTGGATGTTCGTGTGGGTAAAGAATTCTCTGAAACAGCTCCGGCAACAGAAAAAGCTGTAAACGAAGTCGCAGCAGATGAATCTATTTTCGATATTGGTGATAAATCAGCAGAAGAATTAGCGAAAATTATCAAATCAGCAAAAACTATTTTATGGAATGGTCCTGTTGGCGTATTTGAATTCCCGAATTTCCGTAAAGGTACTGAAGTGGTGGCAAATGCGATTGCTGAAGCAACAGCAAATGGCGCATTCTCAATTGCTGGTGGTGGCGACACTTTAGCAGCGATTGATTTATTCGGCATTGCAAACAAAATTTCTTACATTTCAACTGGTGGTGGCGCATTCTTAGAATTCGTAGAAGGTAAAGTATTACCTGCGGTAGAAATTTTAGAAAAACGCGCAAACGGTTAAGAGAGCATAATAGGTAGGTTTTAAACCTACCTTCTCCCTCATTTATTTTTAACAGTGCAAAAGCACTCAATAAGAAGGAAAAGCAAAATGGCATTATTAGATATCGTAAAACCGGGTGTTTTAACTGGTGATGATGTACAAAAAGTATTTGCATACGCGAAAGCACATAATTTCGCAATCCCAGCGGTAAACTGTGTAGGTTCAGATTCTGTGAATGCAGTACTTGAAACCGCTGCTCGTGTTAAATCACCTGTGATTATCCAATTCTCTAATGGTGGCGCGCAATTCTATGCGGGTAAAGGTATTAAACCTGCAAGTGGTACTCGTCAAGATGTTTTAGGTGCGATTGCTGGTGCAAAACACGTTCACGAATTAGCAAAAGAATATGGTGTGCCAGTCATTTTACATACTGACCACGCTGCGAAAAATTTATTACCTTGGATCGATGGTTTATTAGCAGCAAGTGAAAAACATTTTGCTGAAACAGGTCGTCCATTATTCTCATCTCATATGATCGATTTATCTGAAGAGCCAATCGAAGAAAACATGGAAATTTGTCGTGGCTATTTAGCACGTATGGACAAATTAGGCATGACTCTTGAAATCGAAATCGGTGTAACTGGTGGTGAAGAAGATGGCGTGGACAATTCTGATGTGGATGAAGCAAAACTTTATACTCAACCATCAGAAGTATTATATGTATATGACCAATTAAGCCCAGTGAGCAAGCGTTTCACTATCGCTGCTGCATTTGGTAACGTTCATGGAGTTTACAAACCAGGTAATGTGAAATTAAAACCATCTATTTTAGGTGCGTCACAAGAGTTCGTATCTAAAGAACGTGGTCTTCCAGAAAAATCATTAGACTTCGTTTTCCATGGTGGTTCAGGTTCAAGCCGCGAAGAAATTCGTGAAGCAATTGGCTACGGTGCGATTAAAATGAATATCGATACTGATACACAATGGGCTTCTTGGGATGGTATTTTACAATTCTATAAAGCAAATGAAGCTTATTTACAAGGTCAATTAGGTAACCCAACTGGTCCTGATGCACCGAATAAAAAATACTATGACCCACGTGTTTGGTTACGTAAAATGGAAGAATCTATGTCTAAACGCTTAGAGCAATCTTTCGAAGATTTAAACTGCGTAAACGTACTATAATTAGCTAAAATAAGCTAAAATAACACCGCACTTTGTCGTAAAGTGCGGTGTTTTTTCATCTACTTTTATGTGAGACGATTATGGATTCCCTCTTGAATTTTATCAAAAATAACAAAATGTTAAGCCTAACGAATTTCGCCGTAGGCTTGTTCTTTTTAACGGTGCTGATGTTTAAAGGAAGTCATAATATTGGTTTTATTTTGTTGGCAGTTATCGGCATTTGTTATGCTATTTATTATTTCCTTATTAAACGCAATACATTTGCTCTTTCAAAGCAAGATAAATGGTTGATGGCGAGTTTCGCTTTTTATGTGTTGATCTTCCTGCTTTCTGTCATCTTTAATGGTGGAAAAATGAGGGAACTGGATAATCCAAGCCGCGCTTTATTGGTATTACCTCTAATCATTTTATTTGCCAAGTTTCCTATTCGTTTTTCTATATTGTTGCATTGTATTCCAGCAGGCGCTTTTATTTCGGGCGTTGTGGCATTAATTCATCGTTTTGTGTTGAATTATTCCCAAGCCTTTCAACATCAAATGCATATTCAGGCCGGTGATATTGCCATGTCTCTTGGCCTATTTAGCTTAGCCATTGCTCTCTATTTTGCGATTAAAAAATCCAAAAAATACACCGCACTTTATTTGATCGCTTCCTTGTTTGGTGTGTTAGGCAGTGTGCTTTCGACAGCGCGTGGTGGCTGGGTGGCAATTCCGGTCATTTTGGTGTTAATTCTTTGGACATATCGCCATCAATTAGCTAAGAAATGGTTGGCTTCTGTTTCATTGGTGATGATTGGATTGATTGCTTTGGCGTTAGCTATTCCACAAACAAAAATGATGTATCGAATTAATCAAGTTGAAAGAGAAGTGCATGCATATTTTGAAAAAGGGTATGCCAATACATCTTTAGGTGCGAGATTTGATATGTGGAAGAGTGCGATTTTAATGGCACAAGAAAAGCCATTGTTAGGTTGGGGGACAGCAGGAAGCACAGAGCAACGTAAATTACAGGCGAAACAAAAATTAGTTCACCCTGTTATTGCTCGATTTACCCACGCTCATAACCAATATTTAGATGATTTATCTAAACGAGGTATTTTAGGATTAATTGCATTATTGGGGATTTTGGGTGTGCCTTTGTGCTATTTTGCTAAATCCCTTTCATCATCAAATATTGCGATAAAATTAACCGCACTTTTAGGCACAATTCATGTGGTGGCGGTTGGCTGTTATGGTTTAAGTCAAGGCTTTTTTACCCATAACTCAGGTTCCATTTTTTACTTTTTGGTAGTGATAATTTTATATGCTAGCTTGAAAAATCAATTAGTTTCTCAATTGGAACTGGATTAAAAATAGGGGATAATCTCCCCTTTTTTATTACGCAAAAATCATTAATGCCCAAACGATTGCCATATTCACTAGGGCGATAAATACTGCAGCAGAACCTTGATCTTTAGCGCGACCAGATAATTCATGGCGTTCGGTTCCAATGCGATCTACCACACATTCCACCGCACTATTTAATAATTCCGCCACTAAAACCAACAAATAAGCGCCGATCATGAATGCAATTTCAAAGCGATCGTCGCCAAGATAAAAGGCGAGGGGAATGGCAAAAATACCCATAAAGAGTTCATGGCGAAAAGCAGCTTCATTTTTCACCGCACTTTTTAAGCCTTGTAAAGAATAACGGGTTGAATTAATTAAATGGGTAAGTCCAGTTGTTTTATCTGTCATTTTATAACCTTTTCACATCAATTAGCCCATCTAGCTGAGCAAGACGAGCAAGAATTTTGTTGAGCACTTCTAACGTGTTTATTTCAAGTTCCAGTTCCACTGTGGCTAATTGACGTTTGCTATCCAATCGGCTCGAAATGCCGCTGACGTTAATTTTTTCATTGGCCAATACAGTAGTGATATCTCGTAATAAACCGTTGCGGTCTGTGGCAACAACCCGAATATTGATATGGAATTTATTGAGGCTTTGATCCCCCCAATTGGTTTCCATAATGCGTTCTGGATTGGCTTGTTGTAGTTCTTTTAACTGTTCGCAATCTGCCCGATGAATAGAAATACCGCGACCTTGCGTAATATAGCCGACAATTTGATCGCCAGGAATTGGTTGGCAACAACGTGCGATATGGTGCATTAAATTACCAACACCTTCAACAACGACATAACCTTTTTTCTCAGATTTTTGGCTAGAATTCACCGCACTTTTCTGTGCGACATGGCGTAGAATTTCTTGATCCGCTTCCTGTGCGGAAGGTTTGATTAACTTGCTTTGTAAGAAATTAATCAATTGATTTAATTTAATATCGCCGCTGCCAATACCGTTATATAAGTCATCCAGATTTTTTAAGTTATAGCGAGCTAAACCATATTGTTCTACTTGTTTTAGGCTAAAGTTGAAACGAGTGAGCTCTGCCTCTAAGGCTTCTTTTCCTGCGGGAATATTTTTATCACGATCCTGTTTTTTAAACCAAGTCATGATTTTAGAACGTGCTTTGCTGGTATGGGTGAAACCACTATTTGGGTTTAACCAATCTCGGCTAGGATTCGGGTTTTTCTGTGTAATGATTTCGAGCTGATCACCCATTTGTAACTGGTAAGTGAAAGGTACAATACGACCATCCACTTTGGCGCCAATGCAACGGTGACCTACATCACTATGGATTGCATAAGCAAAATCTAAAGGGGTTGAACCTGTAGGTAAATCAATAACTTCGCCTTTTGGTGTAAACACATAAACGCGATCATCGAAGACTTGGCTGCGTACTTCCGCCATAATTTCACTGCTGTCCGCAATATCAGCTTGCCATGCTAACAGTTTACGTAACCATGAAATTTTTTCTTCGTAAGCAGACATGGTGCCGGTAGAGCCTTCTTTGTATTTCCAATGGGCAGCCACGCCAAGTTCAGCATCATTATGCATTTTTACGGTTCGAATTTGCACCTCAATGGGTTTATCGCCTTCTCCCAAAACAACGGTATGAATGGATTGATAGCCATTAGGTTTTGGATTTGCTACATAATCATCAAATTCATCTGGCAAATGTTTAAAGTGCGTATGTACAATGCCTAAAGCGGTATAACAATCTTGCAATTTATTCACTAAAATACGAACAGCACGAATATCATAGAGATCTTCGAAATTGAGGTTCTTTTTCTGCATTTTGCGCCAAATACTGTAAATATGTTTTGGGCGCCCGTAAATTTCGACGTCTTCAATGGATTCTTGTAAATAACCTGAGAGCTGTTGTACAAATTGTTGAATATATTCTTCTCGTGCGAGACGTTTTTCATTCAGTTTTAAGGCAATAAAGCGATATTGTTCAGGCTGTAAATTACGGAAACAATAATCTTCCAGTTCCCATTTTAATTGTCCAATGCCTAAACGGTTTGCGAGAGGGGCATAAATATTACTACATTCTTGTGCGGCAATGATTTTTTCTTCTTTTGAATAGCGTTTATCAGCATCTCGTAGGAAAGTAATGCGTTCTGCTAGTTTAATGATAACGCAACGGAAATCGTCCACCATGGCCAATAACATGCGGCGGATGTTGTCAATTTGCGGATTATTATTGGATTGTAAGGTATTGAGTTGGCGAATATTATTCATCTCCAACACACCTTTGACTAATTTACTGATTTTACTGCCAAAATCTTCTTTGATTTGCTCAAGTGTTACAATTTTGGCATTCACTACTGGGAATAACATGGCGGCGAGTAAAGTATCGCCATCCATATTGAGTCCATGTAAGATCTCCACCATTTCTACGCCATCACGCAGATACCAATGACTGTTAAGAAATAACTGTTCGGCATTATCACGTGCATATTGCCACGCATCAAACAACTCTTTCTCTGTGTGTATTGGTAAATCCAGACTTGCACACCAATGTTGAATGTCAAAGTCTTTTGGATTTAAAAGATGAGATCCACGTACCGCAACCATACTTTTTCCTTATTTTTTCTCAAAAAGAGAGATACTTTCCAAATGTCCCGTATGGGGAAACATATCGATCATTGCGACTTTTTTCAGTTGGTAACCTGAATGTAATAACATGTCGGCATCACGCACTAATGTAGCGGGATTACAAGATACATAAAGGATTTTTTCTGCCTGTAATTCACATAACCCATTGATCGCAAAAGCTGCACCACTACGTGGTGGGTCTAACAAAATCTTATTGAAAGACTGCTGCGCCCATGCTTGATTTAAAAAAGGTTGATCCAAATTACCTTGATAAAATTCGACATTCAAACAAGCATTTCGTTCCGCATTTTTTTGTGCTTTTTGCACCATATTAAAAACGCCTTCAATTCCCACCGCACTTTTCACTTTTTGGCTGATCGGCAAGGTGAAATTTCCCATGCCACAGAATAAATCTAACACGCAATCGTTATTTTTCAAATCCAACCAATCCAATGCAGTTTGCACCATTTGTTTGTTAAGTGCTTCATTAACTTGAATAAAATCACGAATATCAAATTGTAATTTTAAGCCTGCAATGTCGTATTCAGGGGGCTCACCAGATAAATGTTCAATATCTTCATCATTTTGCACAAATAACATGAGTTGATGTTGTTGCGCAAATTGGAGCAATAAAGTGCGGTCAATTTCTGCTAAGTTTTGACTGTGGCGTAACAAGAAGGCAATGCCATTATCTGCCAAGGTGAGTTCCACATGACCTAACAATTTGGGCTGTGAAAATTGGCGTAGCACTTGAATTAATTCGGGCAACAACGCTTGTAATGGCGATTCAATTACATGGCATTGTTGAATGTTCACAATTTGTGAATCGCCTTTTTGTCGAAAGCCAATGTCAAGTTGTTTTGTTTTGGGATTAAAGCGAATACTGAGGCGTAAACGGCGGCGATATTGCCAAGGTTCGCCGACCAACATCGGCATGAGATTAATTTTTTCTGTCTGTAATTTTTGTAATTGCTTAAATAAGGCGTTTTGTTTGGTTTGGCGTTGTAATTCGATGGGAATATGTTGCATTTGGCAACCACCACATTGTGCATAATGTGAGCATAGTGCTTGTTGGCGTAATGGACTAGTTTGCAGGATTTTGCTTGTGGTCGCGCGTCCATATTGGCGTTTTTCTTCTAACACATTTGCCAATACTTTTTCTTGTGGCAGTGCATTTTCGACAAACCATGTTTTACCATTTAGTTTTGCCACGCCTAGCCCTTGATAATCTAAATTTGTGATATCAAGCGTTAAGTGCGGTGCTTTTTTTTGTTGTTTTGTCGGTGTGTAGAATAACGCCATAGTTTAGATTACTTCATAGAAAATTGTTGTATAAATAATTCTCGGCTTTTCAATGGTTTATCGCCTAAATAAGGTTTAAGTGCCATTCGAGTAAAACGTTTTGCCGCTTGTAGCACCTCTGGATTATCAAAAGATAACTGAGCAAAAGCCTGTAAATCTCGTCCATAAAACGTCAAATTATCTTTAATCAAAGAGGCAATAAAGCCTTTTTCTTCACGATAACGATAAGTCATATTTTCATCAACAGGTAATCCTGAACCTGCACAATGGTTAAAATCCACGCCGTAACCCAAAATTTGTAATAATTGGAACTCAAAAGTGCGTAATGCAGGTTCCACTTGTTCCGATACCGCAAGCTGCGTTAAACAATCTAAATAATATTGAAATAACAAGGGATTTGGCGCTTCCAACTCGATTACTCGGCATAATAATTCGTTGACATAAAATCCACTAAATAGTGCTACCTGCTGTAATGGCAGCGCAATGGAAGCGGGTTCTGCTTTGGTTAAGGTTTTCAGTCCGCCTTTGCCTGACCAGCGTAATAGCAGAGGGGTAAAGGGTTGTAGAATACCTTTCCACGCAGAACGTTTTGCGCGCGCGCCTTTTGCAATAACAGTTAAACGCCCCGCTTCTTCAGTGAAAAGATCCACTAACAAACTGGTTTCGCTATAAACTTTCCGGTGGAGGACAAATCCACGTTGTAGATTTTCGATGATGGCTTCTCCGCTTGCAAATTCCGTTGCTATTTTATCAGAAATTTCACCGCACTTTTAGTGCTATTTCATCATAAAGGAGTGCGAAATACTCCAATTATAGATTAATAACCAAATGAAATAAGATGGTGCTAAAAGTTATTGGCAACCTGATGTGGCTTATTTGCATAATACAGCTATTAAAGTTCAAGGAGGTTTTATGATAACAGGATTAGTTTTAGGTGTTTTATTTGGTTTTGTACTGCAGCGAGGACGTTTCTGCATTACAGGCGCTTTTCGTGATATTTATGTTACAAAAAATAATAAGATGTTTGTGGCATTATTGATCGCTATTACGTTGCAATCTATCGGCTTTTTTGGCTTAAAAGAAATTGGAGTTTTACAGGTTGAGCCGGCAGAAAACTTTGCCCCTTTAGCCGTTCTTTTTGGTGCATTTGTTTTTGGTATAGGCATTGTTTTCGCTGGCGGTTGTGCGACAGGAACTTGGTATCGAGCAGGAGAAGGATTAATTGGTAGCTGGATTGCGTTGATTTTTTATATGCTTTTCAGTGCAATGATGAGAACGGGGCCGCTTAATAGCTTCAATGCCGCATTGCATAGTGTCCAAACCGAGCAAAAAACGATTTACCAAACCTTGAATATTTCACCTTGGATTTTGGTTACTTTACTAGCTGTGATTACAGGTTTAGCAGTGTTACAACAATTGCGTAAGCCAAAATTAAAAGTTGCTACGTTAAAAGCAAAGAAAACGGGACTTGCACATCTTTTATTTGAAAAACGCTGGCACCCATTTGTGACCGCAATTTTAGTTGGCATTATTGCGATTATTGCTTGGCCGTTAAGCGTGGCAACAGGCAGAGAATTTGGTTTAGGTATTACAGGCCCTTCCGCCAATATTATGCAATATTTGGTGACTGGTGACAGTAAATTTATTAATTGGGGTGTGTTTTTAGTGTTAGGTATTTTATTGGGATCTTTTATTGCTGCTAAAGGCAGTAATGAATTTCGATTCCGCGTACCAGATGTGAGAACAATTTTATTTAGTGCCTTAGGTGGCATATTAATGGGAATTGGAGCCAGCTTGGCAGGAGGTTGCTCTATTGGAAATGGTTTGGTGGAAACCTCATTTTTCTCATGGCAAGGCTGGATTTCACTACCGATTATGATTTTAGGCACTTGGGTTGCCGCTTATTTCACGATTATTCGACCAACAAAGCGTTAAGTTTAGGAGATTTTATGCAACTGAAATTAGAAACTGCAGGATTAGTTTGCCCTTTTCCATTGATGGAGGCTAAGCAAGCCATGGATGGCTTATCTAAAGGCGATGAGCTTATTATTGAATTTGATTGCACTCAGGCGACAGAATCCATTCCCAATTGGGCGGCTGAGGAAGGCTATGAAGTAACACATTTTGAACAACTTGACGAAGCTAAATGGCAAATAATTGTTGTTAAATAACTTTCATCCCGAAAGTGCGGTGGAAAAATCCAGATTTTTTCTGAAAAGAAAAGTTGCAGATTTTCACCGCACTTTGTTTTATCATAAACATTATTTGTTTATGTGAACCACATTATGCGTATTCCAAGAATTTATCATCCCGAATCCTTACAACATCAAACCACTTGTCAATTAAGCGAAGATGCCGCAAACCATGTGGGTCGCGTATTGCGTATGCAAGCTGGCGAACAACTTGAATTGTTTGATGGCTCAAACCATATTTATTCTGCGGTGATTACGCAAGCCAGTAAGAAATCTGTTGAAGTGGCAATTCAAAATAGGCAAATAGATGATAGAGAAAGCTCGCTCAAGATTCATTTGGGGCAAGTGATTTCACGTGGCGAGCGTATGGAATTTACGATTCAAAAATCGGTGGAATTGGGTGTAAATGTGATTACGCCTTTATGGTCTGAGCGTTGTGGTGTCAAACTTGATGCAGAGCGAATGGAGAAGAAAATCCAACAATGGCAAAAGATTGCGATTGCCGCTTGTGAGCAATGTGGTCGTAATATGGTGCCAGAAATCCGCCCGATGATGAAATTGCAAGATTGGTGTGCAGAGGAGGATGAGACGTTAAAATTGAATTTACATCCTCGCGCTCAGTATTCCATTAAAGATTTACCTGACATTCCAGTGCAAGGCGTTCGATTGCTGATCGGTTCCGAAGGCGGTTTATCACCACAAGAAATTGCCTTAACAGAGCAACAAGGTTTTACTGAAGTGTTGCTTGGGCCAAGGGTTCTGCGCACAGAAACAGCCGCGTTGACAGCTATTACCGCTTTGCAGGTTTGTTTTGGTGATTTGTAGGATTATCCTAGAAAAATAAGGCGAATTGCAATGGCGGTTCGCCTTTTATATTAGGTGATTTTTTCGTATAATAGACAGATTTTCAGGCTAATGATAGAAGACAAAATGATGACAAAATTTAACATAAAAACCTTCCAAGGAATGATCCTTGCTTTACAAGATTACTGGGCAAACCAAGGCTGTGTGATTGTTCAGCCATTTGATATGGAAGTGGGGGCGGGAACTTCTCACCCAATGACTTGCTTGAAAGCCCTAGGCCCTGAGCCAATGGCGTCGGCGTATGTGCAACCATCACGCCGCCCGACAGACGGTCGCTACGGCGAAAACCCAAACCGTTTGCAACACTACTACCAATTCCAAGTAGTAATCAAACCGTCGCCAGATAACATTCAAGAACTCTATTTAGACAGCTTAAAAATGCTCGGTTTCGACCCAACCCAAAACGACATTCGTTTCGTGGAAGACAACTGGGAAAACCCAACACTAGGGGCGTGGGGCTTAGGCTGGGAAGTGTGGTTAAACGGAATGGAAGTGACCCAATTTACCTACTTCCAACAAGTCGGTGGTTTAGAATGCAAACCCGTAACAGGTGAAATCACTTACGGTTTAGAACGCTTGGCGATGTACATTCAAGGCGTGGACAGCGTGTACGATCTCGTGTGGTCAGACGGTCCATTAGGCAAAACCACTTACGGCGATGTATTCCACCAAAACGAAGTGGAGCAATCCACCTACAACTTCGAATACGCCAACACCGATTTCTTATTCTACTGTTTCGACCAATACGAAAAAGAAGCCAGCGAACTCTTAGCATTGGAAAAACCACTGCCGTTGCCAGCTTACGAACGTATTTTAAAAGCAGCACACAGCTTCAACTTGCTCGACGCACGCAAAGCGATTTCCGTCACCGAACGCCAACGCTACATCTTACGCATCCGTGCCTTAACCAAAGGCGTTGCCGAAGCGTACTACGCTAGCCGTGAAGCGTTAGGGTTCCCTGGCTGTAAGAAATAATATATCCCAAAGGAGAATTAAGATGAAAACGATGAATAAGCTCATAATCGCAATGCCATTTATATTGTCTGCTTGTGCAGACTTTTCAACTGGTTCTCCTTTTAAATGGCGTCCTTATTTAGATATCGATAATTCGATACAGTATATGGACTTTATGGAAAGGGTTTTATCAGATGAGGAAAAGGGAAAAATAAATATTTCTTATGGCTCGGCGATTCAAAAGGGCACATTTGGTGGTTTAGATACTTTTAGAACCATAGGTGATTTTTATCCACTTGTTGATCAGGATAAGTATGCCATGGGGGCTATTTTTCTTGTTGATAAAAAATCACTCAATCCTTATGCAGAACAAGATGCAAAAATATTAGCTTCTACAAAAGAATTGGATTTCTATGATTTTGGCAAAGGTCGAATTGGGCGAGCTAAGTTTTTAGCAAGTAATAAGTTATGTACTGATTTTAAATCAGCTAAAGGCGTGAAAATCAATATTGCAACTACATACTATACTGACTATGAAAATTATTATGCTAGTCAAATTAGTGCAATATTGAATACAAAAGGTATCAGCAATTTAAAATATGAACCTTATTTTAGTTTTACAAATAAAAAAATTGAGCAAGAACATAGAAATGAAGAATATAAAATTGGACGTGAAGTTGCAGAGAGAAATTTAAAAGAACGAATTGCATTATTACATTTTATTTGTAACTAGATGTTAAACATAAAAAATCATCAGTGTATAAGTCATTCAATTAACATAACAAAATGGTATAAAAATGGGCGATTATCAATATCCAAAAGACATTTATACGGAAACAGAGCCAGATGTAAACACATTGGCAAATTTGGGACCACTTGCGCCAATGGCTGGTATTTGGGAAGGTAAACGTGGTTTGGATATTAATCCAAAAGCGGAAGGTCCAGAGAAAGATCCTTACATTGAACATATTGAATTACAACCTATTGATGCACAGGCAAATGGTCCACAGTTGTTTTATGGTTTGCGTTACCACACCCGAATTGTGCAGCCAAATGAAGTGGAAACCTTCCATGATCAAGTAGGTTATTGGTTATGGGAACCTGCGACGGGCAATATTTTGTTCACATTAAGTATTCCTCGTGGGCAAACAGTGATGGCGGTCGGGAATGCAGCACCAGATGCGAAAACATTTACGGTAAAAGCGGTTAGAGGTTCATTAACAAATGGAATTATTTCAAATCCATTTATTGAACAAAATTTCCGTACGGATAGTTATGAAATCACAGTGAAAATTAACGATGACGGAACTTGGTCTTATGAGCAAAATACCGTACTCGTGGTGCCAAATTATCCAGATCCGTTTAATCATACTGACAGAAATCGCTTAACCAAAATTGCGGAACCTACACCAAATCCTACGGCGTTGGCTGCAATGAAAGAACAAAACTAATGGTTTTTTGACCGCACTTTGAGAATATAGGGAAATAAAATGACAAAACCCGTACTCTTTTTCGCTGAGCTCTGCCCCGATACCGTTCCGTTCGTGGCAGAACTCAACCGCTTAAAAGTGGAATATGAAGCGGTGGAAATTATGTCTTCAATGGCAAATTTCAAACGCTTTCTGAAATTGCGTGATCATCACCCCGCTTTTACCAACGCCAAAGCTAACGGTTATATCGGCATTCCTGCGTTGTTGCTAGCAGATGAACGAGTGATTTTGGATTTGAACGAACTCAGCACCTTATTTGCAAAATAGGAGCAAAAAATGAAACTCTGGCATTCCACCACAAGCCCGTATGTCCGCAAAGTGATGGCGGTGATTAAACATCATCAACTGGACAATCAAATTGAATTGCAAACCATTCAATCGTCGTTTGATCCGAACTCGCCCCATAACCAAGACAATCCGCTTGGGCGAGTGCCGGCGTTACAACTGGATAACGGCGACTGGCTTTACAACAGCCAAGTGATTGCGGAATATCTCGATCATCTCGGGGCGAACGGTCAGCCAGAAAAATTGCTTCTGCCACTCAATAGCCAACGTTGGAAAGTGCTACAACTGCACGCCTTAACCGATGGTATTATGGAAAACACCTTGCCTGTAATTTCTGAACGTCTGCTCCGCCCCGAAAACGAATGGTGGACAGCTCGCCATCAGCAATTAACGGAGCGAAATATCCGCAGTTTCAACGAGTTAGCGCATTCTCTTGAATCTTTCGGCGATGAACTAAATTTAGGCACGATTTCTGCCGTATGCGTGATTGATTGGTATGTAATGCGAGCGGAAAAACTTGGCGTAAATCTAAACGAAATTACACCGCACTTGGTCGATTGGGCGAAAAAAATGAATGCAAAATATCCAGCCTTGGGGGAAACACAGCCGAAGTAGTTGGCTTGCTACAAAAATGAAGAAATTTTCATCTATTTTATTTATTAGCATTCTGTTATCAGCATGTTCAATGAGTGATACAGAAATTCGTTCTTTATATGCTAAACGTTATGCTCAACCTGATGAATATGTTGCTCAATTTTCTAAAGAAATCGAGGGATTATCGGTCGAACAGCTTGCAATCAATGGAGCGAAAAAAGATAAAGCTGAAATGAATGGTAAGAAACGCATGTCATTAGGCGGTCATTTATATATTGAAGATGTCAAGGCAAGAAAACATCAAGTTATTTATGAGTATTCATTTGAGTCAATTTGGTGGAATAATTTGAATAATATTGAGAAAAGTGCTCTTCAGAATAATATGCAAAAAGATTTGATTTATCGTACTTGTTCTTTGAGGACTGTCGCATTAGCTCAAGAAAAAGGTTTAGAAGAAAGCCATCAGTATTATTATGATTACCCAAATAAATTATTCGCATTTGAATTAAAAACGAATAAGCAAATTTGTTTAGAAAATGGTTTTAAAAGATAAAATTTAATTATGGAGAAAAGACCACTAGGAGTCCACGAACGACTGCTAATAAATAAATCAAGGTCCTTGGTTAGATACAAAATTTCTCAGGAGAATAATATATGAACTTAATTAAGATTAGCTTAGCCATTGTGCCTATAGTGTTAGTATCTTCCTGTACCCAATTTGAGAGATTTAGTACAGATAAGGTTCTACCAGATACATTAGGAAATAATATATCTCGACTTAAGATAACAACAAATTTGAAGGATGTATTTATTATACCTAATAAAGATTGTATCAGTATTTCAGATAATGTTTTTTATATAAACAATACATTCCCAAAAAGAACTACTGAAGGATGGTCTATATGGTCTGGCTGGTCAAAGGCTCCCTTTGAAGAAAATAAAAAGAAAGCGGTTGGAATGCCTAGTATTTCTTTACAAGATTTAAGTGAAAAATATGGAGTGCAGTTCACAGATAAAACATATATATCAAACGAATATAAATTAGAACCAAACAAAGCTTATACTATATTTATCAAAACATTCGGGAAGACTATAAATTTATTATTTAATAATCCTGAGGATGTATATGGATTTGGTATGTATTTTACTCCAAAGGCTAACGTTGATTATCAACTAATCATACAAAGTGATGTTAGCCATTCAACACATTGGACTAGCGCTACCCAAGCTAATACAAGCTCAACTTATACTTATAGTTATAAGTTATTCGATATTACCAATAGTACTGTAAAACGAGTAGATCCAGAAATATTTGGTCGAGCGTTTGGATGCAAAAAATAAATTAATTTATTCATAGAGAACAAAAATGACAACACAAAACTTCCTAGCCGAGATCGGCACTGAAGAGCTGCCACCGAAGGCACTCAAAAAATTAGCGACTGCGTTTGCAGAGAATGTTGAATTAGAACTTAACCAAGCAGGCTTATCGTTCGAAAAAGTCGAATGGTTTGCGGCACCTCGTCGTTTGGCGGTGAAGGTGTTGGGCTTAGCGACGAGCCAGCCGAGTAAGCAGGTTGAAAAACGTGGGCCTGCGGTGTCGGCGGCGTTTGATGCCGAAGGTAAGCCGACCAAGGCAGCGGAAGGCTGGGCGAAAGGCTGTGGCATTTCCGTTGAACAGGCGGAACGCATTGCGACGGATAAAGGCGAATGGTTGGTGCATCGTGCAACGATCGAAGGGCAGCCGACCAAAAACTTGCTGAAAGATATTGTGGCGAATGCCTTGGCGAAATTGCCTATTCCAAAACCAATGCGTTGGGCAGATAAAACGGTACAGTTTATTCGCCCTGTTCACACGGTGACGATGTTGCTGGGCGATGAGTTAATTGCGGGCGAAATTTTAGGTGTAGAGAGCGGTCGCACCATTCGTGGGCATCGTTTCTTAGGCGAACGTCAATTTGAGATTACTCACGCCGATCAATATCCGCAATTGTTAGCGGAAAAAGGCTCTGTGATTGCCGACTTCAACCAACGCCGTGCAATGATCTTGGCGAAATCGCAAGAAAAAGCCACCGCATTGGGCGGTATTGCCGATATTGAAGACGATTTACTTGATGAAGTCACTTCACTCGTTGAATATCCAAATGTATTAGCAGCGAAATTTGAAGAGCGTTTCCTTGCCGTGCCTGCGGAAGCCTTAGTTTATACTATGAAAGGCGACCAAAAGTATTTCCCAATTTACGATAAAGACGGCAAATTGTTGCCGCACTTTATTTTTGTGTCGAACATCAATCCAGAAGATCCAAGCAAAATCATTGAAGGGAACGAAAAAGTGGTTCGTCCACGTTTAACCGATGCGGAATTTTTCTTCAAAACTGACTTAAAACAGCGTTTGGAAGATCAATTACCACGTTTAGAAACCGTGCTATTCCAACAACAACTTGGTACCTTGCGTGATAAAACCGCTCGTATTGAGCAACTGGCTGGCGAAATTGCCAAACAAATCGGAGCGAGTGAGACCAAAGCTAAACGTGCAGGCTTGCTGTCAAAATGCGATTTGATGACCAATATGGTGTTTGAATTTACCGACACCCAAGGCGTAATGGGAATGCACTACGCCCGCCACGATGGCGAAGACGAAGAAGTGGCTGTGGCATTGAACGAGCAATATATGCCACGTTTTGCCGGCGATGAATTGCCGAAATCCTTGGTGGCAAGCAGCGTTGCCTTAGCGGATAAATTCGACACGCTCACAGGCATTTTCGGTATCGGACAGCAGCCAAAAGGCAGTGCCGATCCGTTCGCTCTACGCCGTGCGGCACTCGGTGCGTTACGCATTATCGTAGAGAAAAATTTACCGCTTGATCTGAGCGATTTAGTGCAAAAATCTGCCATATTGTTTGGCGAGAAACTCACTAATAAAAATGTGGTTGAAGAAGTGGTGGACTTTATGCTCGGACGTTTCCGTGCGTGGTATCAAGACGAAGGAATCGCTGTGGACGTGATCCAAGCGGTCTTGGCTCGTCGTCCGACCAAGCCGTCTGATTTCGATGCCCGTGTGCGTGCTGTGTCGCATTTCCGTAGCTTAGATGCAGCGGAAGCCTTGGCGGCAGCGAACAAACGTGTGAGCAACATTCTAGCTAAAGCGGACATTGCAATTGGTGCCGTTGATCTTGCCGCTTGCGTGGAACCTGCGGAGAAATCCTTGGCGGAAAGCGTTTTAGCGTTGGAAAAAGACGTTCAGCCATTGATTGCCAACGGCGATTACACGGCGGTGTTGGATAAATTAGCTAGCCTGCGTCAGCCTGTGGATAACTTCTTCGACAACGTAATGGTGAATGCGGACGATCCGAAACTTCGCCAAAACCGTCTAGCGATTTTGAATGCGTTGCAGAACTTGTTCTTGCAAGTGGCGGATATTTCGTTGTTGCAATAATGAGAAAAAAGGCTTGGTTATCCAAGCCTTTTTTGTTTTATTGCGCCATTATTTTTTCTATATCTTCAATTTCTTTTGGGGCGGCACAGGTGAGGATTTTGTTACCGTACTCAGTAATTAAAATATTATCCTCAATTCGTACGCCAATCCCTTTGTACTGTTCCGGTACTTTGGCATTTTCTGAAATGTAAAGACCAGGTTCAACGGTTAGCACCATGCCAACTTGTAAAGTGCGGTCTCTTTTTCTCGAGTTTCGGTCTGGGTTTTGTTGCTCGTTACTGTAACTGCCCACATCATGCACATCCAGCCCAAGCCAATGTCCTAAACCATGCATATAAAATTCTCGGTGTGCATTGTTAGCAATCAATTCATCAACATCGCTTTGCAAAATGCCCAGTTTAATCAAGCCTTCCACTTTGATACGAATCACTTCATCATTAGCCTGTTGAATGGAATTGCCGGGAACGAGTAATTCAATGGCTCGTTTTTGTGCTTGTAATACAATTTCATAAATATCACGTTGTGCTTGACTAAATTTCCCATTTACAGGGAAGGTGCGGGTAATATCGCCTGCGTACATAGCAAATTCGCAACCTGCATCAATGAGCACTAAATCGCCGTCTTTTAAGGGCTGATCATTTTCATTGTAATGCAAAATACAGGCATTTTCTCCGCCAGCAATAATGCTGTTGTATGAAGGATATCTTGCACCAAAGCGGTTAAATTCATGCAAAATTTCACTTTCAATCTCATATTCGAAACGGTTTGGGCGCGTTGATTGCATGGCTTTAATATGCGCAAGGGCAGTTATTTGCCCTGCTTGTTGCATAAGACGAATTTCATTATCGGACTTAAATAAACGCATTTCGTCTAAAATTGGTCGCCAATCTAATTGTTCAAGTGAATGATCAGTTTGGGTTAATGTTTGATTAATGAGTTCATCGCCCCAAGCCTGTACTGTTTTAGCATAATAAAGTGCGGTGCAATTTGGCAAAATTTTGCTGAATTCTTCAGTGAACTTTTGAATATCGCCTGCTTGTTGCAACTGTAATTTTTGTGGCGCTTTTTCAATGCCTAAACGGCGACCATGCCAAGTTTCCATTAAGGGATCGGAAGGAAGCAGAAAAAGTGCGGTGTGATTTTGTCCATTTTTTTTAATCAGCACTAACGCCGCATTAGGTTCATTGAAACCCGTAAGATACCAAAAATAACTGTCTTGGCGAAAAGGGTAGCAGCAATCATTATTGCGTGTTTGTTCGATGGCGGAAAAAATCACAGCAACGGAATTATCTTGCATTTGCTGATACATTTTTTCGCGGCGTTCAATAAATTCTTGCGCTGGCAAGTTTGCCATATAAGCTAAGTCCATAACGCTTAATCCTTAGTGAATTGTGGGTTTCTCTGCTTTTGCTGGACGGAAATGCGTATAAAATAATGCCGCAATGGTACGCACATATTCAATGATTTCTTCTAATGCTTCCGCAAGCTCTTCTTTGTCGTCCTGTTCGTCATAACCTAATTGGCAAATGTCGTGCAAATCATCAATGGCTTCGCCAACTTCGCCTTTTTCTTTATCTAATTGAGTTTGAACTAATCCTAAGCCGAGTAGAAAGTGGTTTGCCCATTCGCAGAGTTTGTCCGCTTGGGTAAATACATCGCTGTCTTCGGGGAGCATTAATTGAAAATTGAAACCGTCAATATCCGCTAAAGTGCGGTCAATTTCCGCATAGATTTCACTGACTTCGTTGAGAAGTACGGTTGGATAGGCATGGTTATCGTTGGTGAATTGGTAAAGTAAAGGCTGCCAGCTTTGATCATCTAAACCGCCACAAATTAAGCCGGCTAAAAATCCATGTAATTCAGTGGCAGATAGGGCGATACCCGCATGATGAAGTTGTTGATTAAGTGTATCGTAATTGAGCATTGTTTTTTCCTTTAATGAAGATGAAGGAATTCTAACAGATTATTTATGACAGAAAATATTTCTCTATGGCATAATAGCGAAAAATTTGATGAATGGTGAAACGAATGGCATTAAAAAAGATTGAATTGAATTTTTTAGGGCAAGTTTTTTTACTGAATGTGCCTGAAGAGCAGCATGATGATTTGCGAGAAGCTGCGCGTCTATTGGATCTTCGTGTCAATGAAATGAAAGAGCGCATGCAAACGGTGCAAGTGGATCGTGCGGTAAATATTGTGGCATTGAATTTGAGTTTCGAACTGTTGCAAGAAAAGTACAAAAACAATGCGATGGAAAAAGTGCTACAAGATCAGATTCAGCAATTATCAAATTCATTAGAAAACATCTTAATGCGACCAACAAATCAGCAAACGGCTTACGAGATCCAATAAATGTGATCTGGCTAACGCTTTTTCGAGCAATTAGCGCTAGTCAATCTGATGGATTTAGGTTAGTATTAAGTGCAAAGATTACCTGAGATGTTCGCGAGAGGGTTACGTCCCTGAGCCGATACTTACATACTTATGAGTTGGTTCTCTGTGTTATTGGTGTGCAGGCTTAGTTTCACTAAGAAGCCTAAAAATAACTAAAACCGACTCCCTTGAACCGTCGGGTTCAAGGACCGACCACCCCCAACGGCATCTCGGGGTTCCTTTCTTAACCATTCCATTTCTATTTATGCAAAGCAATCTTTCTATCCAACAATTGCGTCAACAATTACGTCAACAAATCCGTAAAACTCGGCAAAATTTGACCGCACTTGAACAAGCACAAGCGGAAGAATGTATTACGCAACAAGCGTTAGCACTGATTGAACAACGCCAAGCCCAACATATTGCGTTGTATTTATCCTTTGATGGTGAGATTTCGACCCAATCCTTGATTGAAGCATTATGGCAATTAGGTAAAAAAGTCTATTTGCCTGTGTTACATCCTTTTTGTGCAGGGCACTTGCTGTTCTTGCATTATCGACCAGATAGCCTGTTAGTGAAAAATAAATTTGGGATTTTTGAACCGCAGTTGAACGTAAAAGATGTGTTGCCTTTGGCGAAATTGGATATGATTTTTACGCCTTTGGTGGCGTTTGATCTGCAAGGCAATCGGCTTGGCATGGGCGGCGGCTTTTATGATCGTACTTTAGCCGATTGGCAACAAAAATCCTTTGTACCAGTTGGTTTAGCGCACCAATGCCAACAAGTTGATGCGCTGCCCATTGAAAGTTGGGATATGCCTTTATTTCGAATTTTATTTGCCTAAACGTTGGCGCACAATTTCAAATAAACAAACACCTGTGGCAACGGAAACATTAAGAGAAGAAACCGATCCAGCCATTGGAATACTAATTAATTGGTCGCAACATTCACGCGTTAAACGACGCATACCATCGCCTTCTGCGCCCATCACTAACGCAATTGGACCTGTTAATTTGGCTTCAAAGAGATTTTCTGTGGCTTCCCCAGCAGTACCTACCACCCATAAATTATAATCTTGTTGCAATTCACGCAATGTACGAGCTAAATTGGTGACACGAATAAGGGGAACGACTTCAGCTGCGCCACAAGCCACTTTACGCGCAGTGGAATTGAGTTGCGCCGATTTATCTTTAGGCACGATTACTGCATCAACGCCTGCCGCATCTGCTGTACGCAAACAAGCGCCTAGATTATGGGGATCTGTAATGCCATCAAGCACTAATAATAAAGGATTAGACTGACGTTGTAGCAATTGGTCGAGATCGTTTTCATTGAGTTCTTTTGCAGCTTGTACTCGGGCAATAATACCTTGATGGACTTCGCCATTGGCTTTGTTATCAAGGGTTTGGCGATTGACAAATTGCACTGAAACACCGATAGCGTGGATTTCATTTAATAGTGGTTGTAAACGCTTATCTTCACGTCCTTTTAACGCTAATACTTCAATCATTCGCTCAGGGCTACGATCTAAAAATGATTTTACTGCGTGAATACCATAAATTTGTTCTGACATATTTATTCCTTGCTAACGACTAATTTCTCTTTTTCTTTGATGTTTTACTGGCTTTTTTCACCGCACTTTTTTCTTTCTTTTTGTGAAAAGTGCGGTCAATTTTTGCTGACTTTTCAGCTTGCTTGGCTTTGGTTTTAGCGGTTTTCCCTTGACGACGAGGTTTACGTTCGCTGGATATGAGACTAAAGTCCACCTGACGTTGCTCTAAGCTGACATTTTCTACCCGAATTCTGACTTTATCGCCCAAGCGATATAGCATACCACTATTTTCACCGATGAGGCGTTGTCCTGCAGGATCAAATTTGTAGTAATCATTGTCCAAGGTGGAAATATGAACTAAACCATCGATAAATAAATCGTCCAATCGCACAAATAATCCAAATCCCGTAACGGAAGAAATAATGCCATCAAATTCGCTGCCTACATGATCTTGCATAAATTCGCATTTGAGCCAGTCTGCGACTTCTCGGGTTGCATCATCAGCACGACGTTCGGTCATAGAACAATGATCACCCAGTTCATCAATTTCATCCAATTGGTAGTGATAGCCGCCTGTTTCGGTGGTTTTTCGTTTTGAACCTTTTTCTTTTGCTAACAAATACTTAATAGAACGATGTAAAGTTAAATCAGGGTAGCGACGAATTGGTGAAGTAAAATGTGCATATTCCGTTAACGCTAAACCAAAATGCCCAATATTATCTGCATGATAAATGGCTTGGCTAAGACTGCGTAATAACATGGTTTGGATTAATTCGTGGTCAGAACGCTGTTTGACTTGAGCTAATAACTCAGCATAGTCCGCTGTGGTTGGTTTTAAACCGCCACGCAATGATAAGCCACATTCCGCTAAGAAAGTACGGAATGAAGTTAATTTTTCTTCACTTGGGCTGGCATGAATACGGAATAGTGCGGGCTCCTGATGACGTTCCATAAAATTCGCTGCACAAATATTAGCTAAAATCATACATTCTTCAATGATTTTATGCGCTTCATTGCGTACAACTGGTTCAATGCGTTCAATTCGTCCTAATTCATTGAAAATAAATTTGCTTTCAATGGTATCAAAATCAATGGCACCACGTGCTTGGCGTGCGTCATTTAATGCTTGGTATAAGGCATAAAGTTGCTCTAAATGTGGTACTAATGATTCATAACGCTGACGTAGATGTTCATCGCCTTGTAAAATTTGCGCCACTTTATTATAGGTTAAGCGTGCGTGCGAATTCATAACGCCTTCGTAGAATTGATAGCCTTTGATTTCACCTTTAGTGGAAATCTCGATTTCGCACACCATGCACAAGCGATCGACTTGTGGATTCAGGGAACAAAGTCCATTGGATAACACTTCTGGCAGCATTGGCACAACACGATTTGGGAAATAAACCGAATTGCCTCGACTGCGTGCTTCATTATCTAATGCAGAACGTAAACGCACATAATAGCTCACATCTGCAATAGCAATCCACAAGCGCCAGCCTTGTTGTTCTTTGCGACAGAAGACTGCATCATCAAAATCACGCGCATCTTCTCCGTCAATGGTTACCAATGGAAGTTCGCGTAAATCAACGCGACCTATTTTGGCTTGTTCTGGCACTTCTTTTGTGAATTTCTTAATGGCTTTTTCTACTGCTGCTGGAAATTGATGTGGAATATCATGATTACGTAACGCAATTTCCACTTCCATGCCTTTCGCCATATTATCGCCAAGAATTTCTACAATTTCGCCAACTGGTTGGCTAAAACTTGCAGTGCGTGCTTTTAATTCCACCACCACAACTTGTCCCATTCTTGCGCCCATACGATGTTCATCAGGGATTAAAATATCTCGTCCAATACGGCTGTCATCTGGCACCACATAGCCGATCCCATTTTCTAAGAAGAAACGACCAACGAGATGTTTTTTACGGTTTTCTAACACACGAACAATACGCACTTCTTGGCGACCTTTTCGATCAAAGCCACTCAGTTGTGCTAACACAAAATCGCCATGCATAACGCGTTGCATTTGCCCGTTGGGAATGAATAAGTCTTTTTGATTGACGGTACCTTCTAATTCAAGAAAACCATAGCCATCACGATGACCAATAACAGTGCCTTTTAATAAATCAAGTTTTTCAGGCAAAGCATAGCGTTTACGCTTGGTAAAAATGAGCTGACCATCATTTTCCATGGCTCGTAAACGGCGACGAATTCCCTCTAATTGATCTTCGCCCTTTAAACCAAAAGTCGTGATGATTTCTTCTCGTCTCATTGGTGCATTATGCTCACGAATGATTTGTAACAGAAATTCTCGACTAGGAATTGGGTTGGAATATTTGCGTTTTTCTTGCTGATATTTGGGATCAAGGTGAAGCACATCGATAAGTGCGGTCTGTTTTGGCGAAGTTTTTTTACGTGCCATAAGGTGATTATTTCCTTTCAATTAAGTTGGGCACAGTTTGACACTATGGGGTAGGGAAAGCAAGAAAAGAATGTGTTTTCGCATTGTTAATCATGCTGTTTATCATAATATGAATTGTAGTTTTATTATACAAAATTTGATAAATGCTAATTATTATCAGTTATCAATTTGATTTCAATCACATTTTTGAAAAAAACTTCTTTTTATCCTTTGGAAAATTGATCTAGCTCATGATGTTTCAATATTGTAAATGCTTAAATAAGATATTTTTTATTTTATGGTCTAACCAGTGGGGGAAGTGATGGAGAAATCAATTATGAATCCTAGCTTAACAAGAAGATCTTTACTGAAAAAGACTTCTATTGGGGCAGCAGTAGCTGCGACAAATATTTCACTGCCTTTTAAAGCTTCAGCAGAAAAAAGTGCGGTGGATCTTTCTGATGAAAAAGTAGTTTGGAGTGCTTGTACCGTAAACTGCGGTAGCCGTTGTCCGTTAAGAATGCATGTGAAAGATAACAAAATTACTTATGTGGAAACGGATAATACAGGGACTGATACCTATAATGTGGATCATCAGGTACGCGCCTGTTTACGTGGTCGTTCAATGCGTCGTCGTGTGTACAATCCAGATCGTTTGAAATATCCAATGAAGCGTATTGGTAAGCGTGGAGAGGGTAAATTTAAACGCATCAGTTGGGATGAGGCATTAACGGAAATTGCCGCTTCATTACGTAAAAATATCAAGAAATATGGTAATGAGTCCATTTATTTGAACTATGGTACAGGGACTTTAGGCGGTACCATGACAAAATCGTGGCCACCGGGTGCGACCTTGATTGCTCGTTTTATGAACTGTTTGGGTGGCTATTTAAATCATTACGGTGATTATAGTACTGCACAAATTGCGGTGGGCTTAGATTACACCTATGGTGGTGGCTGGGCATTGGGTAATGGTATGGCTGATATTGAAAACAGTAAATTGGTCGTACTTTTCGGTAATAACCCAGCAGAAACCCGTATGAGTGGCGGTGGTTTAACCTATTGTATTGAGCAAGCACGTGAAAAATCCAATGCGAAATTAATTATTATTGATCCAAGATATACAGATACCGGAGCGGGTCGTGAGGATGAATGGATCCCAATTCGACCAGGTACAGATGCAGCGCTTGTTTCAGCATTAGCTTATGTGATGATTACGGAGAATTTAGTAGATCAGCCATTCTTGGACAAATATTGCGTGGGTTATGATGAGAAAACTTTACCAGCAGACGCGCCGAAAAATGGACATTACAAAGCTTATATTTTAGGTCAAGGCGATGATGGTATTGCTAAAACACCAGAATGGGCGGCGAAAATTACCGGTATTCCAGCCGATCGTATTATTAAGTTAGCGCGTGAAATTGGAACTACCAAACCGGCATTTATCTCGCAAGGTTGGGGACCGCAACGCCGTAGTAATGGTGAATTAATTTCTCGTGCCATTGCGATGTTACCAATTTTAACAGGCAATGTGGGTATTCATGGTGGTAACACAGGGGCAAGAGAAAGTGCTTACAAAATTCCATTTGTACGCATGCCAACCTTAACGAACCCTGTTAAAGCAAGCATTCCAATGTTTTTATGGACAGATGCAATTTTCCGCGCTCATGAAATGACAGCATTAACTGATGGTATTCGTGGTGTGGAAAAATTAACTGCGCCAATCAAAGTGATTTGGAATTATGCAAGTAACTGTTTGATTAATCAGCATTCTGATATTAATCGTACTCATCAAATCCTACAGGATGAAAGCCAATGTGAATTGATTGTTACCATCGATAATCATATGACGGCGACTGCAAAATACAGTGATATTTTATTGCCTGATTGTACAGCTTCAGAGCAAATGGATTTCTGTATGGACGCTTATGTGGCCAATATGAACTACATTATTTTTGCTGATCAGGTTATTACGCCTTCATTTGAATGTCGCACAATTTACGACATGATGACCGCACTTGCAGAAAAAATGGACGTGAAAGATCAATTTACTGAAGGTCGTACTCAAGAAGAATGGTTGCGTCATCTATATCAATTATCTCGTGAAAAATTGCCTGAATTGCCAACTTTTGAAGAGTTCAGAGAACAGGGTATGTTCAAGAAAGTGGATCCAAATGGTTTCTATGTGGCTTATAAAGATTTCCGTAATGACCCAGAAGCACATCCATTAAAAACACCATCAGGCAAAATTGAAATTTATTCCTCACGTCTTGCAGATATTGCGAAAAGTTGGGAATTAAAAGAAGACGAAGTCATTCATCCGTTGCCAATTCATGTAGATAGCTTTGAACATTATGGCGATAAATTAATGGAAAAATATCCGTTACAAATGACGGGTTTCCATTATAAAGCGCGTACTCACTCAACTTATGGCAATGTGGATGTAATCAAAGCGGCAAATCCACAAGAGGTATGGATCAACCCGATTGATGCAGAAAGCAGGGGAATTAAAAATGGTGATGTGATCCGTATCTTTAATGATCGTGGTGAAGTACGCATTAATGCCAAAGTGACCCCTCGAATTATTCCTGGTGTGGTGGCATTAAGTGAAGGGGCTTGGTATGCACCTGATAGCCAAGGTATTGATCATTCAGGCTGTGTGAATGTATTGACAACGCAACGTCCATCGCCTTTAGCGAAGGGTAACCCACAACATTCTAATTTAGTTCAAGTTGAAAGAGTCTAAGGAGTGAGTTATGGAACAATATGGTTTTTATTTTGATTCAGAACGCTGCACAGGCTGTAAAACTTGCGAATTAGCCTGTAAAGATTACAAAGATTTAGGCACCGAAGTCAATTTCCGTCGTATTTATGAATATAGCGGTGGTAATTGGATTCAAGATAAGCAAGGTTGCTGGAACCAAAATGTATTCGCTTATTACATGTCGATTTCTTGTAACCATTGTGATGATCCTGCTTGTGCTAAAGTTTGTCCAACAGGGGCAATGCACAAAAATGCAGATGGTTTCGTGATTGTGAATGAAGAAACCTGTATTGGTTGTCGCTATTGCCACATGGCCTGCCCTTATGATGCGCCACAATATGACGCGGCAAAAGGGCATATGACCAAATGCGATGGTTGCTATTCTCGCGTCAAAGAGGGCAAAAAACCAATTTGTGTGGATGCATGTCCTTTACGTGCGTTAGATTTTGCACCTATTGCTGAATTACGTGCTAAATATGGTAATGAAGCAGCAATTGCACCTTTACCGCCTGCAGATTTAACGCAACCAAATTTAGTGGTAAAAGCAAATAAAAATGCGCGCCCAAGTGGTGATACGTCTGGTTTCTTAGCTAATCCAAGAGAGGTGTAAAATGAACGGATTACACGAATTACCCCTAATCATTTTTACCGTATTAAGCCAATCTGTTGTGGGGGCATTTTTACTCTTTACCCTCACATTATGTTCGGCACAAGATAAGCACTATCGTGCTTATGTACACAAAGCCATGTTTGTTTTACTGCTATTGCAAGGTGTTGCATTTGTGGCGTCAATTACCCATTTAGGTTCACCGTTACGAGCGTTTAATTCCCTTAATCGTATTGGCGAGTCCATGATGAGTAATGAAATTGCTTCTGGTGCCTTATTTTTCGCTTTAGCAGGTTTGTATTGGTTAATTGCAATTACAGGGAAAATGCCAAAAGCATTGGGTAATTTATGGTTAATTTTAACCGCACTTGTTGGCTTAGCCTTTATGTTCTTTATGAACCAAACCTATCATATCGCCACAGTGCCAACCTGGAATACGGTATTTACCTCTTGGAACTTCTATTTAACAGTGGTTATTGCGGGTTTTGCTTTAGGCTATGCGTTGTTACAAAGTGATCGCCCTGATGCGAGAATTTTAAAATGGGTGCCAACTGCGGTGGGAATTGGCTTATTATTAGCTGCTGTTGTTGCGATTTACCAAGGTTTTAGTTTCGGTCACATCATTACTTCTGCGCAAAAAGCCAACGCTTTAGTACCAGATTTTGCGGTATTAACTGCGATCCGCGTGCTTTGCATTGGTCTTGGTGTTGCGTTATTATTTTGGGCATTACGCAAACCAACAGGTGCTATCAGCAAAGTGCTTGCAGTATTATTGATTTTTGGTGCTGAATTTATCGGTCGTAGTTTATTCTATGCTTTACATATGACCGCCGGTACAGCCATTGGTGCATAACCGCATGATTTAATTGTTTGGGCGTATTCTATACGCCCTTTTCATTCGAGTAGTAATTATGACAAATCAGCCGTCTTACGATTGGATTTCAACTTCAGGGCGTTTGCTTGGCGCGCTATTTTATTATGAACCTTCTTCAACACAACTTTCACCAATTTTCCAATTTTTCCAACAAGCTGATTGGCAACAAGATTGGGAAACGGAAGTTTCAGGGGAGATCATTGAAAAGATCGCTCATGGTATCCATTCTCCTGAAATTGAAGCAGAATATCAAGCCTTGTTTATTGGTCCCAATAATTTAATCGCGCCGCCTTGGGGATCGGTGTATTTAGATCCTGAAAGTGTTGTATTTGGTGAATCACTTATTGAATTGCGCCAGTTCTTACAACAACATCAATTGAGCTTTACTTCAGATAATAATGAGCCAGAAGATCATATTGGTTTAATGCTGATGTTTGCTGCTTACCTCGCTGAAAATCAGCCAGATTTGCTTGCTGAATTTATGCAAAAGCACCTTATGACTTGGGTTGAACGCTATTTAGAATTAATGGCGAATCAGCAACAGTCCTTGTTTTATCAAGGCATTGCTCAGCTTACGCAATTGACATTGCAAGGTTGGCAGCAATATTTAGGCGTGAAAACGGAAAAAGTGCGGTTATATTTTTAATCGTTTTTGCCAAGGGCATGGTTATGCAAAAAGATGAACGCTATTATCAAGCTTATTTATCCCATCACCAGATTTCAAGGCGAGGGTTATTTCGAGGCTTGTTGGGCAGTACGGAAAAAGCATTGCAAAAAACGCAATTGCGTACAGCCATACGTCCACCTTTTGCTGCGGAAGAAAATCTGTTTCTAACAGCTTGTGATGGCTGTGGTGATTGTGTAAAGGCTTGCGATCTCGGCTTAATTCAAATAGAACAAAATAAGGCGATATTGGATTTGTCTTATGCTAGCTGTACGCTATGTGGCGATTGTGCCAAAAGCTGCACTCGCTATGCTTTACATCCTTCCTTTAAGGCTGATACTGAACAGCGCCCTGTTTTCACTTCAAACTGTGTACAACACAGCCAACAAGTTTGTACCGATTGTCAGCAAGCCTGCCCACAACAAGCGATTTCGCCAACATTGTTGGTCAACTCAGAATTATGTAACGGTTGCGGTGAATGTCGATTGGCTTGTTTTGCCTCTGCGATTCAGCTTAATTTAAATTAGGCGAGAGAGATAAATTCAAAAATTGGTAACCCTGTTCATCCACTTGTAAAATCGAGGACGTTTCCCCCCAATCGCCTAGCACGATCCGCTCAAAGTGCGGTGCCATTTGATGAATATTTTGTCGATGAGTATGCCCATGAATTAAACGTGTTACGCCAAATTTTTGCATGGTTTGCAAGGTGAAATCAGGATTTACGTCCATAATTTGTTGCGGTTTGTGTTTTTTGTCTGCACGACTTTTATTGCGAATGTTCTGTGCGATTTTTAACCGCACTTTTAATGGCAAATGTAGAAATAGCCATTGTCGCCATTTTTGATGCACTTTGCGGCGATATTGTTGATATTTATGATCATCGATGCAAAGGGTGTCGCCATGGCAAATTAAGGTTGGCGTACCATATAAATCAATTACTTCATAATCATTTAATAATTGCAAACCACAGCTTTGGGCAAATTGTTGACCTAATAAAAAATCACGGTTACCACAAATAAAGTAACAAGGAATTCCCTGTGCAGTGATTTGATGAATTAGCTCTTTCACAAGGCGAACAAGTACGGAATCTTCATCATCGCCGATCCAAAAATCAAATAAATCGCCAAGAATATATAAACGCTCTGCTTGTGGCGCAATATGTTGGATAAAATCCACAAAAAGTGCGGTTAAATCTGGGCGATTTTCACTGAGGTGTAAATCGGCGATGAATAGGGTTTTAGCCATAATATCCTTTACTGTAATTGCCAAGTTTGTGTGCTAGGGTCGATCAGCAATTGTTGTTGGTGGTGTACGTTTAATGTAGAACGATGTCCCACACTAATAATCGTTGTATTCGGTAATTTTTGTTTGAGCAAGCGATACATCGCATCCTCTAAACCTTCATCCATGCTTGCTGTCGCTTCATCTAAAAACGCCACTTGTGGTTGAATAATCAACAAGCGTGCAAAAGCCAAGCGTTGCTGTTCGCCTAAAGAAAGCACTCTTGTCCAGTCATTTTCTTGCTCTAATTTATCACTGAGATGACCTAATTGCACTAAACGCATAGTTTCAGCTGCTTGCTGCAAATCTAAATCCTGTGGTGCCAGTTCTGGATAGAATAAGGCGTCAATTAAACGCCCTTGAGGCAGATAAGGTTTTTGCGGTAAAAAGAGTGCATTCTGTTGTGGACGCTCAATTTCCCCTTGTGCATAAGACCACAAGCCTGCAGCTGTGCGCAATAAGGTCGTTTTGCCCGATCCTGAAGGGCCTTTGATCAACAAGGAACTACCCTGTGGTAAGTTTAAATTGAGATTGCGAATGAGGAGTTCACCTGTTGGTTTACAAATAGAAACTTGCTTAAATTGCACCGCACTTTGATGCGATTGTAATGAAAGTTGAGGGCTTGGTGTGGCTTGTTCAATGGCACTATGAAAGCCAGTTAAACGATCTAAAACCGCACGATAGCTAGCAAATTCATCATAGGCATTACGGAAATAAGAGAGTGCGTTTTGTACGCGTCCAAAAGCCTGTGCAGTTTGAATTAAATCCCCTAGCTGAATTTGTTTGCTGAAGAAACGACTTGCTTGAATAATAAATGGAAAGACCACTGAAATTTGGGTCATGATTAAGTTAAAACCCGATAATTTCAATGTCATATGGACCATTTTCCATACATTATCAATCACTTGATCAAATTGTTTCATTAGACCTGAACGTTCCATTTTTTCGCCGCGGAAGAAAGCAATGCTTTCCGCATATTCTTTGATACGAATTAAGGAATAACGATAGTTCGCGTTTAATCTTTCGTTGGCGAAGTTTAATTTGATTAATGGACGACCAATGCGGAAGGCAAAAATACTGGTGATTAACACGTAAATAAAGACTAAAAAGACCATCGCATGTGGAATGGTTACAGATCCGATAGTCATAGGGCCTGCTAGTTTCCATAAGATTTGGGTGAAAGCCACAATGGATACCACCGAAGAAATCACACCAGTAGCAAAACTTAAGGACGCACTCACATAGGATTGCACATCTTGTTGAATACGTTGGTCTGGGTTATCTAATTGATTATACACATATTGGGTTTTGTAATAAGCTTGATGTTGTAGCCATTTATCCACCATATTTTCATTGAGCCACGTACGCCATTGAATAGTAAAACGTTGGCTTAAATAATAAGTGAGCAATGCATTACTAATATGTATTGTAGCTAAAATTGAAAAGACCACCATTTGCACCCAGAAAATATTTTCATGCATATTCTGCAATGCGTCATACATGGCTTTGTACCATTCAGAGAAAAGAATATCTAAGCGAACGGCGAGTAAATTAAAAAACACGATAACGACAAAATAAAGCAGTGGTTTCAAACTCTGTTTTGGTGAAATGTAACCTTTAGCGAGGAACCAAAATTGTTCGCCCCATTTGGTTGTTTTAACTAAAAACCAAACAACTGCGGTGAATAATACCGCAGTTATTGCGAGGGTTTTTAAGATCCAAATAAATGAGGTCAACAGCTCTTGTGCATAATTCATAATTCATTCAGTTAATTTTTTATTAAAACTTTTAATTATTTTTCAGTAAATACTGTAATTAAGCAAGAAAAAATGTGATGAAAATCAAACTTTATTATATTAACTATTTTCAGTTATATTGCTTGGATTATAATTTATATCGGTTAAATTTTATCTTTTTAAGGAGGCTTTATGTCTGAAATAGCCATCACCATAGGGATTTTGTCCTTGGTGGCTGTCGTTGGCCTGTGGATTGGGCATTGGAAGATCAAGGGCGTCGGTCTTGGCATTGGCGGTGTATTATTTGGGGGGATCATAGTTGCTCATTTTACGCATCAAAATGGTTTGCATCTTGATAAACATACACTTCATTTTGTGCAAGAATTCGGTTTGATTTTGTTTGTATATACTATTGGTATTCAGGTCGGCCCGGGTTTCTTTGCTTCTTTGCGTCAGTCAGGGTTAAAACTTAATGCGTTTGCCGCATTAAATGTATTTCTTGCCGCTTTAATCGTCGTTTTAATTTATAAAATGGGCGATGTGCCTCTTGATGTAATTTTAGGTGTGTATTCTGGTGCAGTAACCAATACGCCATCTTTAGGTGCAGGGCAACAAATTCTGTCTGAACTCGGTATGAAAAATATTACCGAAACCATGGGTATGTCTTATGCGGTGGCTTATCCTTTTGGTATTTGCGGTATTTTATTAAGTATGTGGCTAATCCGTTTATTTTTTAAAGTAAAAGTGGATGATGAAGCAGCGAACTTTAATAAGAAAAGTGGTAAAGACAAAGAAACCTTACAAAAAATTGACTTACGCGTAAACAACCCTAATTTAGACGGCATTGAACTGAAAGAGATTCCTGGTTTTGAAACAGGCGATGTACTTTGTACCCGTTTAATTCGTGGCGAAAATATCAGCGTACCTAAAGGCGATACGGAAATTTATTTGGGTGATTTACTTCATTTAATTGGTGAACAAACTGCATTGAATAAGGTCCGTTTGGTAATTGGTGAAGCTGTCAATGTTGAACCGTCAACGATTAAAGGCAACTTGCGTTCGGAACGTGTGGTAATTACCAACGAAAAAGTATTAGGTAAAAGTATCCGCACTTTAGCCTTCCACCAAAAATATGGCGTAGTGATTTCTCGTTTAAATCGTGCGGGGGTGGAATTGGTACCAACTGCAAGTACGACTTTACAATTCGGGGACGTTGTTCATGTTGTTGGTAGTGCAGAGGTTATGGATAAAGTGATTTCTGTGCTAGGCAATATGCAATCGAAATTACAACAAGTGCAGATGCTGCCTGTCTTTATTGGTATTGGCTTAGGGGTGTTATTAGGCTCTATTCCGTTCCATATCCCTGGTTTCCCTGTACCATTAAAATTAGGTCTAGCTGGTGGTCCATTAGTGGTGGCATTAATTTTGGCGCGTATTGGTTCTATCGGCAAACTTTATTGGTTCATGCCACCAAGTGCTAACTTAGCTTTGCGTGAAATTGGTATTGTCCTTTTCCTTTCTGTTGTGGGGTTAAAATCTGGTGGCAATTTCGTTGAAACCTTAGTCAACGGAAATGGTTTAGAATGGATGGGATACGGTATTTTAATTACTTTTATTCCATTGATGGTGGTCGGTATTATCGCCCGCATGTACGCGAAGATGAACTATCTTTCTTTATGTGGTTTACTCGCCGGTTCTATGACTGATCCCCCAGCCTTAGCCTTTGCAAATGCGATTAAAGAGGATAGTGGGGCTTCTCCATTGGCTTATGCGACAGTGTATCCTTTAACCATGTTCTTAAGGATTATTTCGCCGCAACTACTCGCCATTTTGTTGTGGACCATAGGCTAAAAATTCAGTTAAATTTAACCGCACTTTATTGGTATAAAGTGCGGTTTTTTTATCGTATTTTTATAAGTCTATCCAAGTTTTATTTTGCCAGTTTTCTACTGTTCTTCATGCGTATTAATCGCTAAATTCTCAATTTGAATGGTGACATGTTCAATTTGATATTCCTGTCTTAGCATTTTGCAAATGGCTTCAACAATTTCATAATCATTCACATTTTGATATTCATTGAGTAGCACATGAAATGACAAACTGTAAGAATTTTCCCCGATTGACCATAAATGAAATTCATGAATTTCGTTCACATGTTCAATGGCTAAAATGGATTGATGAATTTTATTTAGATCCAGTGTATCAGGCACCGCTTCCATTAAAATGAAAAAGGCTTTTTTACAGATTTTATAACCGCCAGCAAACAGAATAGCGCTGATGATCAAACTGATGATGGCATCAATTTCAATAATACCTGTGTAGTAAATTAAAATTGCGGCAGCAATCACTCCCACAGAATTGAGCAAGTCGCCAATAAAATGCCATAGCGCACTTTTGATATTAAGATTATTTTCTGCTTTTAAACTCCGCATTAAAATAACAGTGAGCACAATATTAATTAATAAACCAATGCAAGCGATAACTAACATGGAAGTAAAATCAATATCCACAGGATTAATTAAGCGTGAAATTCCCTCAATAGCAACCCCAATGGCGATAATAATTAACGCCAAACCATTAAGAAAAGCGGCGATAATTTCAAAGCGTTCATAGCCATAAGTAAATTTTTCATTTGGCTCTTTGGCTGCGTAATAAATAGCTATCATACTTAAAAGTAGCGCGACAACATCAGAAAACATATGGAAAGAGTCTGAAATAAGCGCAAGGGATTGGCTAAATATTCCCCCTAACAATTCCACCAAAGCAAAAAACAAAGTCAAACCAAGGGAAAGCCATAAGGTTTTTTTACTGGTTTCTTGCTGTTTATGATGTTTTAAATGATGATAATTAAAAGTGATCGGTTTCATATTGTCCCCCACAAAGTCTAAATTTGTTGTTCATTGTAGTGGAGACGCGCATCAAAATAAACCTCTTTAAACCAGACGATCTTTTCATAGTCTTTGAAAGTGCGGTGCATTTTTTACAAGTTTTCTTTTATTATGACGCAAACGATTAAATTTGATAGCCAAACGCATGAAACTAACATAGAATCAGTTTATAGTCCTTTTATTAATGGAGATACGCCTATGTCTATGCCAAAGAATTTTGTGATGATTTCACCGCACTTTCCAACCAATTTTGAGCCTTTTGCGGCTCGGTTGAAAGCGCAGGGGTTCAATACCCTCGGCATTGCCGACACCCCTTATGAGCAGTTAAGCGAAGGCTTACGCAATTCTCTGACTGAATATTATCGTGTGGATAATATGGAAGATTATGAGCAAGTTTATCGTGCAGTAGGTTATTTCGCTCATAAGTATGGACGCATTGATCGCATTGAGTCGCACAATGAATATTGGTTGGAACTGGATGCGAAATTACGCACCGATTTCAACGTGTTCGGCTATAAAAACGACGATATGTTGTCGATCAAAACCAAAGCCCAAATGAAAGAAGTGTTCCGCAAAGCAGGGCTGAAAGTGGCGAAAGGACGTGTGTTTGGCGATGACAAAGACGCTCAAAAATTAGTCGAAGAGTTGAAATTCCCTGTGATCATCAAGCCAAACTCTGGCGTAGGGGCAAGTGATACTTACAAAGTGAAAACCCAAGAAGATTTGGAACAGTTCTTTGCTAATCGCAACCCAAGCACTGAATACATTATGGAAGAATTCATCGAAGGCGACATCATCACCTTTGACGGCTTAGCTGATCACGACGGCAATATCGTGTTCTACGCAGGCCTGGAATATTCCGAAGCGGTAATCGACACCGTCAGCCAAGACAACGATATGTACTACTATGTGCCACGCGAAATTTCGCCAAAATTGGTGGAATTGGGCAAAGAGTGCGTCAAAGCTTTCAAAGTGCGTGAACGTTTCTTCCACTTTGAATTTTTCCGCGTGAAAAAAACCGGCGAAATTATGCCGCTTGAAATCAACTGCCGTCCACCAGGTGGCTTAACCATTGATATGTGGAACTACGCCAATGATTTTGATGTGTTTAATGAATACGCCAACATCGTGCGTGAAAACAAGTTCTACACCAACATCACGCACCCGTGGAACGTGGTTTATATCTCTCGCAAAGCCAACAAAAACTACGCTAATACAACTCAAGCTATTTGGGAAAAATTTGGCTCGAATATTATCAGTATTCAAAGCGTGCCGGGAGTATTTGCGAAAATTATGGGCGAAGAAGGCATTTTGGCTCGTACCGAAACCTTGGAGCAAATGCGTGAAATTGTACAGTTTGCTCAACAAAAACAATAAGGAATTAAGAGATTATGCATTTTGAAAGACGTAGCCACTGGAGTGGCGAATTAGGGCGTGAAATGTACTTCAATGTATATGGTCACGCAGGCAAACCTGTGATTGTGTTTCCTTCTTCTGGTGGTGACCAAAACGAATATGCGAATTTTGGCATGATTGATGCTTGTCGTTCGTTTATTGAACGAGGGTTAATCAAATTTTACACCCCAGATTCTTACGACAAAGAATCTTGGCTAGCAGAATGGAAATCAAGTCATGATATGGCGCAAGCACATAATGCTTACGACCGCTACATTGTGCATGAATTAGTGCCATTAATTCGCCATGAATCACAATGGAATGGCACCATGATGGCAACAGGTTGCAGTATGGGCGCATTCCATGCGGTCAATTTCGCCTTACGCCATCCTGATTTATTTGATATTACCATTGCACTCAGTGGCGTATATGATGCACGTTTCTTTACAGGCGAATTTTATGGCGATCAAGCGGTGTATTTCAATTCACCGGTTGATTACCTATGGGCGCAAGATGATGACTGGTTCTTAAATCGCTATCGCCAAAATCACTTTGTGGTTGCTGTTGGTCAAGGCGCGTGGGAAGAACAACACATCAGCGCAACGCATCAGCTAAAACAAGCCTTTGAAGCCAAAAGCATTGAAGGCTGGTTCGATTTTTGGGGACATGATGTGGATCACGACTGGCCTTGGTGGAAAGTACAAATGCCTTACTTCTTAACCAAATTAGAAGAACAGGGGATTATTTGATTGTTACATGTAGGGACGCTACGCTGGCGTCCGAATAAAATGGCATTCAATGTAAAGTTAATCTCCTAGGACGCGAGCGTCGCGTCCCTACTTATTGGGAGCAATCTTTCTGACAAAAGTGCGGTGAATTTCACCGCACTTTTTGCTATTTCCCCATTAATGCAAAGCGTAGAAATTCCACAAAATGATTTGCCCAATGGGCTTCGTGGTGGGTTTCGTTTGCCATAATTTTTAAACGAATATGATCTAATGGGTGTCTAGTGCGGATTAAGGCTTGATAATAACGCAAAGTGCTATCAATATAGGTTTGATTCATATTAGAAATATATTGTGCGTCGATATCATCGCCCTCATTGGTACCCACTTGGATAAACACGCGGTTTTGATAATGGAGCGGATGATGGTGCAGAAAATCCAAAAATGCACCTTCGCTAAACCAAGAGGCAAGGGAAAATACGCCTAAATGCCCAAAAATATGTGGATAGGCAGCGCCCATATAAGCGGTAATAATGCCGCCCATTGAACTGCCTGCAAGTAGCGTATTTTCTCGCTGAGGCAAGGTGCGATAATGTTGATCCACAAAAGGTTTTACTTTATTAACTACCCAATCGCCATAGAGCATCCCCTTTCCACCCACAGGGCGCGCAATACTATGTTGCCCCACTTCTGTTTGCCAAGGTGCATATTCATCAATGCGATTTACTGTTGCATTATCAATGCCCACAATAATCAGTTTTGGAAATTCTTGATGTTCTTTAATAGTGGGAATAATTTTCCACGAATGTCCCGAATAAGATTCTCGACTATAAAAAATATTCTGTCCGTCGTGCATATACAACACAGGATAACGTTGCCAGCTGTCTTTATGATAATCCTTTGGCAACAACACGCGAATACGGCGGTGTTCGTTATAATAAGGCACATAGAGGAAGTGTTCTTCCATTTTTAAAAAATAGTTTATTGGTTTCATTGCGAATCAATTTTTCTGTCATTTTATTGAATAACGCGCATTGTCGCGTATTTAACTTGAACGAGCAAGTTTGTGAGACCTTTTTGTTGATTTTTGTTTATTCGCAATTTCCCTTCAACCCCAAAACTGCGGTGAATTTCACCGCGGTTTTATCCTTGACAATGCTTATTTTGTATCTACAATATGATTATGTGATACATATAACAAGTTGTTATGCGAATTGACTACGACCCAATAAAAAATCAACGTAATATTGAGCAGCGAGAGCTTTCTTTTGAGTTAGCTAGGGATCTGGATTGGGAGGAGGCGCTTATTTGGCAAGATACGCGGAAAGATTATCCAGAGCCTCGATTCTGTACACTTGCTTTACTAAATAAACGATTGCACGCACTTTGTTTTACCCCCATTAAAGACGGTATTCGGGTTATCAGTTTTCGCAAGGCGAATGCAAGGGAGATAAAATATTATGAAAGTCATAAATAATGTAGATTATGATGATGTAGAAAATGTGCCTTTTACGGATGAAGAACTAGGACAATTTCGTCCATTGGCGGAAGTTATGCCGCCTGATTTTGTCGCTATGGTGCTTAATAACCAGCAGGAGCGAGCTAAACTGGGCAAAGTTCGCAAGCCACGAGGCAAGCAACGTAAGCCAACGAAAGAGGCTGTTAATCTCCGATTATCGCCTGAAGTTTTGGCGGCTTTTCGCGCGACAGGCAAGGGCTGGCAAACTCGTATTAATGATGTTTTACTCAAACATATTCAAACCACAATGTAGCAAGATGAGATCAATATATTCATCATCCCCTAAACCACAAAAACTGCGGTGAATTTCACCGCGTTTTTTTGTTATGAGCTATTTAAGTAGGGACACCACGCTGGTGTCCGTAAAATAAGGTTCAAAACAGATCGCAATATCAGGTTGTAAAGGTATGATTTAATTATGCTTATGCTTATGCTTATGCTTATGCTTATGCTTATGCTTATGCTTATGCTTATGCTTATGCCGAAATTTACCCTTTAAATTTGCTGAAACTTTGCAATAAATTTACAAAAAAAGTGTGGACTTTATGCGTGTGGGGGGGGATAATAAGCCGTCTATTTTATTAGACAAATAGGCAATAAGAAAATATTTTTTTATTTATGGAGTGCTGTTGGTTCATTGGATGAAAATTTGATGGATTTTAACCGCACTTTATTATTTTAAAGCTAATGGAAATCTTATGAATAAAATATTTAAAGTGATTTGGAATTACGCCACGCAAACTTGGGTGGCAGTGTCAGAATTGCAGCGAGCAAAAGGTAAAACCAAGTCGGTGGCAACTGCAGCAGTGGTTGTTTCAGCGGCGTTGGGCGTGTTGAGTTTAGAGGCTTCGGCTGTTAGTGGTGTCTATCAAGGAATTAGAGAATCTGGTACGGATATTGCTGTCGGTTCAAATACACAGACTAATGGCGGTGGTGACTCCACAGCATTCGGGAATGGTGCGAGAGCCTATGCTGGAAATGGTAACTTAGGCGCTACAGCAATTGGGGCGAAAGCACAAGCTTTGGAAGCTAGCACAACTGCTGTTGGTCATTATGCATACGCAGATAAAAACGGTGCGTCTGCCTTTGGGCGAAATTCTCGGGCAACAGGACGTGAATCTGTGGCAATAGGTTCTAATACTAAAGCTGAACTAGATTTCTCTACTGCACTTGGTAACAGAGCAACAGCAAACCAAGCAGCAACAGCGGTGGGGACAGAATCAAAAGCAACTGGAGTGAATTCTGCAGCTGTTGGTGCTGGTTCTATGGCAGCAGGAAGTGTATCAAGTGCATTCGGTCAGGCTTCTACTGCATTAGGAGAAGGCTCTATTGCTATAGGTTCAAACGCAAACGCTGCCAATAATACCTTTACGGTGGCGATTGGTACTCGTACTAATTCCACAGGTTTGGGTTCATCCGCATTAGGTCCTCAATCTAATGCTTTAGGAGACCGTTCAACTGCTGTGGGGCTTGATTCAAATGCAAGTGCGGAACGTGCAACTGCAGTAGGTTCTGCTGCAAAAGCAGATGGAGTACGAGCAACAGCAGTGGGTTCTGCTGCCTATGCAAATGGTACATCATCATTTGCTGCTGGTCAGGGGGCTCGCACTTCAAATAGAGACACCATTGCTATAGGCCATGATTCTAATGCTTCAAATGAATTTGCCACTTCGGTAGGTTCATATTCAGTAGCTTCAGGTGTAGATTCGTCAGCTTTCGGTCGTAATGCAAAAGCGCTTAGTACTTCTTCAACGGCGATTGGGGTTTATACTGAAGCAAATGGGGAAAATTCAACCGCACTTGGTCGTGATGCCAAAGCATTGAACAGATCAGCAACGGCAGTTGGTGGATATTCAAAAGCTCAAGCAGAAAGCTCCGTGGCTATGGGTGATCGTGCAATAACTGCAACGGGGGCAACAGATGCTATATCTATTGGTACACAAGCAACTTCATCAGCAGTACAAGCTGTTGCAATTGGTAAAAATACCAATGTCGCAACAGGTGCAGATGAGGGTATTGCTATTGGTAATAGCGCAAGTGTAACAGGACAATACGGAACGGCAATCGGGGGCAATGCAAATGCTTCTGCAAAAAATGCTAGTGCGTTTGGTGGTGGTTCGAATGCTTCAGCGGAGTCAACCTTAGCAGTGGGGTCACGTGCTAAAGCCTTACAAGCGGGTGCAGTGGCTTTGGGTGTGGATGCTTCTGCAGACCATGCAAATAGTGTGGCATTAGGTAACGCTTCGCGGACTAAACCTCAAGAGCGCAACTTTAATGCGACAGTCAATGGCGTGGAATATGCTTCTCAAGCAAATCCTTTTGCGGGTAATAACCCAGTTGGTGTTGTGTCTGTTGGCGGTCAACTTCCAGATGGTACTGTAGCAACGCGCCAATTAGTAAATGTGGCAGCAGGTAAAATTTCTGGTGATTCAACCGACGCAATCAATGGTTCACAACTTTTCGCTGTTATGCGTGATGCGAAGTGGATGGTAACTTCGGGTCAAACAGGAAGTGGTGAAAACTCAGGTTCTACTACTGAAGATGTGAAATTAGGCGATACATTGAAGTTTATCGCTGGAAATAATATCAAGATTGCTCAAACTATAGAAAACTTCACTATTTCTGCGAAGAAAACTCTTGTAGAAACAGATACTGCTGATGTAGTGACTGTCACTAACACAGAAAATGCAAACACCAACGTTATTACATCGAAAGTAAATATCAAAACAGGCGATGTAAATGGGGATCAAACCACAGGTGATATTACCAAAGCTGCTGACGGTGTAGTTACTGCTCAAGATTTAGTTGAAGCATTGAAAAAATCAGGTTTCCGTCCGAAAGTAAATAGTTCTTATGGTAGTGTGATTAATCCAGGTGGCGAACTGCTATTTATTAATGGTAATGGCACTACTGCTCGTATTACTGCTCAGAATCAAATTACTTTTGATGTGAACAAAAGCAGTTTAACAATGAATGGCGGTAAAGTAGGTAGTTTCACTGCTGGTGATTTCTTCCCTACTGCATCAGAAGTTGCTAATGCGATTAATAATTCGTATTGGAAAATTAACCGTACAGGTAATGGTTCAGGGGATGATGTTAGTAACATTAAACCGAATGACCAAGTAACTTTGAATGGTGGTACGGGAATTCAAATTATCAAAAATGGTAATACATTTACGTTCCAAATCGATCCTACTACTTTGCCTAAAGGACCAAAAGGTGATCCAGGTGCGAAAGGTGATAAAGGTGATACAGGTGCGCAAGGTGCCCCAGGTACTCCAGGTCGTGATGGTGTAGATGGTGTAAGCCCAACTGCGAACGTGGTTACAAACCCGAACGGCACACATACCATTACAATTACAGATAAAACTGGCACAACTAGCGCGCTTGTAACAAATGGTGCGAAAGGTGACAAAGGTGATACAGGTGCGCAAGGTGCCCCAGGTACTCCAGGCCGTGATGGTGCAAATGGTACCAATGGAGAAACTCCACAAATTGGTCCTAACGGTAACTGGACAATCGGTGGTAACGATACTAATGTTCCTGCCACAGGTCCAAAAGGTGATAAAGGTGACACCGGTGCGCAAGGTACCCCAGGCCGTGATGGTACAAATGGCACTCCAGGTGCAGATGGTAAAACTCCAACTATTGATCCAGCAACAGGTAACTGGACAATCGATGGTGTGAATACTAATGTTCCAGCCACAGGTCCGAAAGGTGATAAAGGTGACACCGGTGCGCAAGGTACCCCAGGCCGTGATGGTGCAAATGGTACCAATGGAGAAACTCCACAAATTGGTCCTAACGGAAACTGGACAATCGGTGGTAACGATACTAATGTTCCTGCAACTGGTCCAAAAGGTGATAAAGGTGATACGCCAACTGTTGATCCTGCGACAGGTAACTGGACAGTAGGTGGCACAGATACTAACGTTCCAGCTACAGGACCTAAAGGTGACAAAGGTGACACCGGTGCGCAAGGTACCCCAGGTCGTGATGGTACAAACGGCACTCCAGGTGCAGATGGTAAAACTCCAACTATTGACCCAGTGACAGGTAACTGGACAATTGATGGTGTGAATACTAATGTTCCAGCCACAGGTCCGAAAGGAGATAAAGGTGATACACCAACTGTTGATCCTGCGACAGGTAACTGGACAGTAGGTGGCACAGATACTAACGTTCCAGCCACAGGCCCGAAAGGTGATAAAGGTGACAATGGTACAAACGGCACTCCAGGCGCAGATGGTAAAACTCCAACTATTGACCCAGTGACAGGTAACTGGACAATTGATGGTGTGAATACTAATGTTCCAGCCACAGGTCCGAAAGGAGATAAAGGTGATACACCAACTGTTGATCCTGCGACAGGTAACTGGACAGTAGGTGGCACAGATACTAACGTTCCAGCTACAGGACCGAAAGGTGACAAAGGTGACAATGGTACAAACGGCACTCCAGGCGCAGATGGTAAAACTCCAACTATTGACCCAGCAACAGGTAACTGGACAATTGATGGTGTGAATACTAATGTTCCAGCCACAGGTCCGAAAGGTGATAAAGGTGACAATGGTACAAACGGTACTAATGGAGAAACTCCACAAATTGGTCCTAACGGAAACTGGACAATCGGTGGTAACGATACTAACGTTCCAGCAACTGGTCCAAAAGGTGATAAAGGTGATACGCCAACTGTTGATCCTGCGACAGGTAACTGGACAGTAGGTGGCACAGATACTAATGTTCCAGCTACAGGACCGAAAGGTGACAAAGGTGACAATGGTACAAACGGCACTCCAGGTGCAGATGGTAAAACTCCAACTATTGACCCAGCAACAGGTAACTGGACAATTGATGGTGTGAATACTAATGTTCCAGCCACAGGTCCGAAAGGTGATAAAGGCGACAAAGGTGAAGATGGTACAAATGGTACAGGTTCTGGTACTCCAGGTACCCCAGGCGCAGATGGTAAAACCCCAGCTATTGACCCTGTGACAGGTAACTGGACAATTGATGGTAACGACACCAACGTTCCAGCCACAGGCCCGAAAGGTGATAAAGGTGACAATGGTACAAACGGCACTCCAGGCGCAGATGGTAAAACTCCAACTATTGACCCAGTGACAGGTAACTGGACAATTGATGGTGTGAATACTAATGTTCCAGCCACAGGTCCGAAAGGAGATAAAGGTGATACGCCAACTGTTGATCCTGCGACAGGTAACTGGACAGTAGGTGGCACAGACACTAACGTTCCAGCCACAGGTCCGAAAGGTGATAAAGGTGACAATGGTACAAACGGTACCAATGGAGAAACTCCACAAATCGGTCCTAACGGAAACTGGACAATCGGTGGTAACGATACTAACGTTCCTGCAACTGGTCCAAAAGGTGACAATGGTACAAACGGTACTAATGGAGAAACTCCACAAATTGGTCCTAACGGAAACTGGACAATCGGTGGTAACGATACTAACGTTCCTGCAACTGGTCCAAAAGGTGACAATGGTACTAATGGTACAAACGGTACCAATGGAGAAACTCCACAAATCGGTCCTAACGGAAACTGGACAATCGGTGGTAACGATACTAATGTTCCTGCAACTGGTCCAAAAGGTGACAATGGTACTAATGGTACAAACGGTACCAATGGAGAAACTCCACAAATCGGTCCTAACGGAAACTGGACAATCGGTGGTAACGATACTAATGTTCCTGCAACTGGTCCAAAAGGTGACAATGGTACTAATGGTACAAACGGTACCAATGGAGAAACTCCACAAATCGGTCCTAACGGAAACTGGACAATCGGTGGTAACGATACTAATGTTCCTGCAACTGGTCCAAAAGGTGACAATGGTACTAATGGTACAAACGGTACCAATGGAGAAACTCCACAAATCGGTCCTAACGGAAACTGGACAATCGGTGGTAACGATACTAATGTTCCTGCAACTGGTCCAAAAGGTGACAATGGTACTAATGGTACAAACGGTACCAATGGAGAAACTCCACAAATCGGTCCTAACGGAAACTGGACAATCGGTGGTAACGATACTAACGTTCCTGCAACTGGTCCAAAAGGTGAAGATGGTGCAAATGGTAAAACACCAAGCATTGACCCAGCGACAGGTAACTGGACAATTGATGGTACCGACACTAACGTTCCTGCAACTGGTCCACGAGGCCCTAAAGGTGAGCCAGGTGATGGCACAGGTACTGGTGGTAAAGAAGTCGAGGTTGTTAAAGGCACAAACGTTAATGACGTAAATAAAGACGAAACTGATGACAAAATTACGTTCACTGTAAACGCTGACGGTACAACTGTAAGTGCTGGTTCAACTAATGTGAAAGTAACGTCTGGAGATAAAGATCCTGCTACTAACCTTACTGATTACAAAGTGGATATTGCTGATAATATCGAACTTGGTAAACCAAGTGAGCCAGGTAAAGATGGTGCACCAGGCAAAGACGGTGTTGACGGCTCTATCGGTGTAAATGGCAAAGATGGTGCCTCAGTGACTATCAATGGAAAAGATGGATCTATCGGCTTACAAGGTCCTAAAGGTCCTAAGGGTGCGGATGGTTCAGACGGTAAAGACGGCTTAGGTGCAACCTTGAAGATCGGCGAAGGCCCTGCTGGTGTTGATGGTAAAGACGGCTTCCCTGGCATCCCAGGCAAAGACGGTGCTGATGGTAAACCTCGTATCGTGTATACGCCAACTGATCCAGCAACAGGTAAACCTGCGGTAGGTGAAGATGGTAAGCCGATTGAAGAGAAAGTGGCAACATTAAACGACGGCTTGAAGTTCGTTGGTAACGATGGCAAAGAAATCGTTAAGAAATTGAACGAAACCTTAGCAGTTAAAGGTGGTATTGATAGTAAAGTAGATCCAAATGATCCAAATGCTAAGATCCCATCTGTACCAGTTTCAGATAAGAATACTTATGTTGAGAACAAAGATGGTGAGTTAATTGTTAAGATTGCTGAAAACCCAGACTTCAATAGCTTGACGATTGGTACTTCAGATCCTAATGATAATACGAAGAAAGTGAACCCAATCACTATCGTAAGTCATCCAGGAGATGAAAATAAAAACACAGTAACCTTTGCAGGTCGTGATGAAAATGGTGATCCAGCACCAGTGACCATTAATAATATTAATTCTAACTTGCCGGACACTTACAATAAGGATAATCCGTTAAATCCAGGTGATGAAAAAGACGTAACTAAGTCACAGGATTTACCAGACGGTGTTGAAAACAAAGTAACTAACGCGGCAACTGTTGGTGATGTGTTGAATGCTGGTTGGAACTTGAAAGAGAATACAACTGAGAAAGACTTTGTGAAACCTTATGATACAGTCGCATTTGTTGATGGTAAGAATACCAACGCAAATGTAACAGTAACAGAAGATGGTAAAGTCAGCAATGTTACCTTTAATGTTGACAAAGACTTGAAAGATATTGAAACCATTACGCTTAAACAGCCGAAAGATGGTAAAGATGGTCAGGATGGTCAAGACGGTCAACCAGGTAAAGACGGAGTTTCAGCGAAACTTCAAATCGGTGAAGGTCCTGCTGGCGTTGACGGTAAAGACGGTGTTGATGGCTTAAATGGTCAAGACGGTCAAGATGCGGAACCTCAAAAACCACGTATCGAATACGTTTACAAAAACGGCGATAAAGAAGTGGTTGAGAAAGTGGCAACATTAAACGACGGCTTGAAGTTCGTTGGTAACGATGGCAAAGAAATCGTTAAGAAATTGAACGAAACCTTAGCAGTTAAAGGTGGTATTGATAGTAAAGTAGATCCAAATGATCCAAATGCTAAGATCCCATCTGTACCAGTTTCAGATAAGAATACTTATGTTGAGAACAAAGATGGTGAGTTAATTGTTAAGATTGCTGAAAACCCAGACTTCAATAGCTTGACGATTGGTACTTCAGATCCTAATGATAATACGAAGAAAGTGAACCCAATCACTATCGTAAGTCATCCAGGAGATGAAAATAAAAACACAGTAACCTTTGCAGGTCGTGATGAAAATGGTAACCCAGCGCCAGTTACAATTAACAACATTCAGTCTAATTTACCGGACACTTATAACAAAGATGCGGTAAATAAAAATGGTGAACCAGTGACGAAAGCACAGGATTTACCAGATGGTGTTGAAAACAAAGTAACTAACGCTGCAACTGTTGGTGATGTGTTGAATGCTGGTTTCAATGTGAAAGAAAACGGTGAAGATCGTGACTTTGTGAAACCTTACGACACAGTAAACTTTGTTGATGGAGCAAACACTAAACATGTTGTTGAAACAAATGAAAACGGCACGGTAACCAACGTTAGCGTAAATGTTGTTGGTATGCCAGTTCAGTTTACAGATTCTGAAGGCAATCCAGTTGCTAAAGTAGGCGATAAGTTCTACAAAGTGGGCATTGACGGTAAACCTGATTTGAACTCAACACCAATTGATTCAGCAGATTTAACGGTAAATGCGGTGAATCCAAATGCTGCACCAAATGATAAAGGTGCGCCGATCACAATTGGTAATGTGAACAGTGGGTTGAAACCATATACTCAAGCTGACGCTCCTGATACCAAGAAAGCGGCTGATGGTTTAGTCAACTTAGGTGGTGATAAAGACGCTCCTGATTATGTATCAGACAACAATGTTGCAACTGTTGGTGACTTACGTAATATGGGTTGGGTTGTTTCTGCGAAAAACAACGATTACAGTAATACTGTGAAAAATGCGAACGAAGTTCAATTTGTTGGTGAAGGTTCTGTACGCGTTGAAGGTAAAAACGAAGGTGATAACTTACGTAAAATTACCGTAAACGTAGATATGCCTGTGGTTTACACAAACAAAGCTGGTGACAAAGTTTATAAACAAGTAGCTGAAGATGGCACAGTAACCTTTAATACCAAACCAGATGGTTCAGGTACGCCAGTTGATAAAGGTGATGTCATCGCATCTATGAACAATGGAGACAATGACACCAAAACAAACCCAATGCAGTTATCAAATGTAGGTGGTAACTTACCGAACACTTACAATCAAGGTGATAAGAAAATTGTTAATGCAGACGGTTCTGACGCACCTACTGGTGGTAAACCATCAGAAAATGCAGAAGTTGCTGAAGGTGATGAAACTAAATCTCAATCTGCACCTGCTAATAAAGATGAAATCTTTAATAACGGTGCAACTGTTGGTGATGTGTTGAATGCAGGTTGGAACTTGAAAGAGAATACAACTGAGAAAGACTTTGTGAAACCTTATGATACAGTCGCATTTGTTGATGGTAAAAATACTAAAGCGAATGTAACAGTAACTGAAGGTGGTAAAGTCAGCAATGTTACCTTTAATGTTGACAAAGACTTGAAAGATATTGAAACCATTACGCTTAAACAGCCGAAAGATGGTAAAGATGGTCAGGATGGTCAAGACGGTCAACCAGGTAAAGACGGAGTTTCAGCTAAACTTCAAATCGGTGAAGGTCCTGCTGGCGTTGACGGTAAAGACGGCGTTGATGGCTTGAACGGTAAAGATGGTAAACCACAAAAACCACGTATCGAATACGTTTACCAAAACGGTGATAAAGAAGTGGTCGAGAAAGTGGCAACATTAAACGACGGCTTGAAGTTCGTTGGTAACGATGGCAAAGAAATCGTTAAGAAATTGAACGAAACCTTAGCAGTTAAAGGTGGTATTGATAGTAAAGTAGATCCAAATGATCCAAATGCTAAGATTCCATCTGTACCAGTTTCAGATAAGAATACTTATGTTGAAAACAAAGATGGTGAGTTAATTGTTAAGATTGCTGAAAACCCAGACTTCAATAGCTTGACGATTGGTACTTCAGATCCTAATGATAATACGAAGAAAGTGAACCCAATCACTATCGTAAGTCATCCAGGAGATGAAAATAAAAACACAGTAACCTTTGCAGGTCGTGATGAAAATGGTAACCCAGCGCCAGTTACGATTAACAACATTAAGTCTAATTTACCGGACACTTATAACAAAGATGCGGTAAATAAAAATGGTGAACCAGTGACGAAAGCACAGGATTTACCAAATGGTGTTGAAAACAAAGTAACTAATGTAGCAACCGTTGGCGACATCTTGAATGCAGGATGGAACTTACAAGGCAATGGCACTCCAGTTGACTTTGTGAAACCTTACGACACTGTAAACTTTGCTAATGGTACAGGTACCACAGTAGAAGTTAAAGCTGATGATGAAGGTAAAGTTAGTACTGTGAAAGTCAATGTTGACTTAGAGAAAATTGTTAAAGAAGTAACTGTTATCAACAATGGTGGTTGGAAAGCAACGACTGGTAAAGATAAAGAAGACTTTGAACAAACAGATAGTAACCCACCATCAGTTGTTGCACCTGGTGAAACTGTTCAATTCAATTCAGGTAAAAACTTGAAAGTGAAACAAGAACAAGATGGCTCAACAACTAAAGTGACTTATGCGTTAGAAGATAACGTAGTGCTTGGTAGCCCATCAGTACCAGGTAAAGACGGCAAACCGGGTAAAGACGGTGTTGACGGATATATCGGTGTAAACGGTAAAGATGGTAAATCTGGTGTCGCTATTAATGGTAAAGACGGCTCGATCGGTGCGAAAGGTGCTGATGGCGCAGCAGTTGCTATCAATGGTAAGGATGGTTCTATCGGTTTACAAGGTCCGAAAGGCAAAGACGGTAAAGATGGCGTTGGCGCAACCTTGAAGATCGGTGAAGGTCCTGCTGGTGTTGATGGTAAAGACGGTTTCCCAGGTATCCCTGGCAAAGACGGTGTTGATGGTAAACCACGTATCGTTTATACACCAGTTGATCCTGCAACAGGTAAACCTGCGGTAGATCCGAAAGGTAACCCAGTTGAAGAGAAAGTGGCAACCTTAAACGACGGCTTGAAGTTCAAAGGTAACGACGGTAAAGAAGTTGTTAAGAAACTGAACGAAACCTTAACTGTTCGTGGTGGTATTGAAAATAAAGGTGGTAAACCTGCTAAACCAGTTTCAGCGAAGAATACTCATGTGTCTAACAAAGACGGTGAGTTAGTAGTAGAAATTGCTGAAACTCCAGAGTTCAAAGGTGTTGAATTGAACAATGGTAAAGGTCCATCTGTGAATATCACTAACAATAAGAATGGTGATTTACAAGTTGGTGGTAAAGGCGGTAAAGCAGTCAAGATCACTAACGTTGCACCAGGACGTATTGCGAAAGACAGTAAGGACGCTGTAAATGGTAGCCAGTTACATCAAGTGGCAGGTGATGTTGCAAATGTCAACAACAAAGTGAACAAACTTGATAAACGTGTTCGTGGCGTTGGTGCAAGTGCAGCAGCAGCAGCTTCTTTACCACAGGTTTACATTCCTGGTAAATCAATGGTAGCAGCAGCAGCTGGTACATACGGTGGCGCATCTGCGGTTGCAGTGGGTTACTCAAGAGCAAGTGACAATGGTAAACTTATCTTGAAGATCCAAGGTACTGCAAATAGCCAAGGCCATGTATCTGGTGGTGTTGGTATGGGTTACCAATGGTAATACCTCGCTAACTTCGTTAGCTAATTAACTAATTAAACTGCATTTGAAAGGGTTTTCCCGAGTAGAATGCAGTTTTTTTATGCCTGATTCTTTAGCATAAAAAGTTCAAAATTTGGGTTTTGTTGAGATAAATATTCTATTTTGTATTCTATATATAACAAAATTATAAAAAGTTTGGTGTATTTTCATTGAATTTGTAATTTATCATTGACTTTTGTCGTTCGTGGTGTAAGAATTTGCTCAGTTTAAAACATAAGAGGGCATTTAGATGAATTTTCAAACAATTAAAAATGAGTTTTTCGGTGGGTGGAAACCTTTTGAACTGATTTGGTTAGCGATTTTTATCGCTGCACAAATTTGGGCATTCACTCAAGCAGCACAACCAAGTTCCCTATTAGAAATTGTTTCAGGGATCGCTGGTATTCTTTGTGTGGTGTTTGTGAGTAAAGGGAAAGTGAGTAACTACTTTTTCGGTTTAATTTTCGCTTATACTTATTTTTACATTTCTTTGGGAAATAACTTTTTAGGGGAAATGAATACCACGTTGTATGTATATATTCCTGCGCAATTTATTGGTTACTTCCTGTGGAAAGAAAACTTACAAAAAGAGCAAAATTCAGAAGCGGTGATTGCCAAATCATTAACGCCGAAAGGTTGGATAATTTTACTTGCGACTATTGCTATTGGTACTTTCTTATTTGTGCAAGCGCTGATTGCAGCAGGTGGTAGCTCAACCAATATTGACGGATTAACGACGGTATTAGTGGTGGTTGCACAGTTGTTGATGATTTTGCGTTATCGTGAACAATGGATTTTATGGATTGCAGTGAATGTGCTTTCCATTGTGTTGTGGCAAAATACGCCAGCGATGTACTTGATGTATGGTGCTTACTTGCTAAATTCCTTATATGGCTATTGGAACTGGACGAAGTTGGTCAGAGCGGAAAATTAAAATAAATTAAGAGGGCGTTTTCTACGCCCTTTTACATTTTTAAGTAGAAATCTTTGGTTAGCGCAACAAAATCTTGGCTGTACTGGTTTTGTTCGTTATAAATGGTGAGCGATTTTGTGATTGTGGGTTTGGGTTGAGATTGAAAAGAAACGATCATCCGTTGTGGCGCTTTGCCTGATTTAGTCATAATTTCTAAACGTTCCACACAATAAAGTGCGGTCTGTTTTATCAAAGTTTCTGCACAATCAAAAGGTAAGATAAATTGGATTTTTCCATTAGGTGCAAGACATTGTGCTGCACTTTCTAACCAAGCTAAATGGGATTGTTGCATATAACGCGCTTGATTTCTTGCCTCTGTTTTGCAATCAATGCCCGGTGCGAAATAAGGGGGATTTGCTACAATAAGATCAAATTTTTCACCGCACTTTTGACAAAATTCCAACGCATCTTGTTGAATAAGTTGAATTTGTTGCTGCCAAGGGGAATGTTGAATATTCTCTTGTGCTTGTAAATAAGCCGCATTATCTAATTCAATGGCATAAATTGTTGCATTGCTACGTTGTGCCAGCATTAACGCAACTAAACCTGTGCCTGTGCCGAGATCTAAAATACGCTGTGCTTGGCAAATATCCGCATAAGCACCCAATAAAATGCCATCCGTTCCCACTTTCATTGCGCAGCGATCATGCTGAATATGAAATTGTTTAAAGCGAAAGCCTGACATAAATCCCCCTAAGCCCATAAAGTGCGGTATAATCTAGCACAATTTTGACAACGATAAGTAGAGAAAATAATGTCAGCACAGACTTTTGATGATTTTGATCTTTCGCCAGAACTATTAAAAGCATTAGTTAAAAAAGGTTATAACCGCCCAACTGCTATTCAATCGGAAGCCATTCCTGCGGCGATGGATGAACAAGATGTGTTAGGTTCTGCACCAACAGGTACAGGCAAAACCGTTGCTTTTTTATTACCAGCAATCCAACATTTACTAGATTATCCACGAAGAAAACCGGGTCCACCAAGAGTATTGGTACTTACTCCAACGCGTGAATTAGCCATGCAAGTAGCGGAGCAAGCGGAAGAATTAGCTCAGTTTACTCATTTAAGCATTGCGACTATTACAGGCGGTGTGGCGTATCAAAACCATGGTGAAGTGTTTAATAAAAACCAAGATATTGTAGTTGCTACGCCAGGTCGTTTGCTGCAATACATTAAAGAAGAAAATTTTGATTGCCGTTCTGTTGAGATTTTGATCTTTGACGAAGCGGATCGCATGTTGCAAATGGGATTTGGGCAAGATGCAGAAAAAATTGCGGCAGAAACCCGTTGGCGTAAGCAAACCCTATTATTTTCTGCAACCTTGGAAGGCGAGTTATTAACGGACTTTGCAGGGCGCTTATTGCAAGATCCGGTGCAAATTGATGCTGAACCAAGCCGTCGTGAGCGTAAGAAAATCAATCAATGGTATTATCATGCAGACAGTAAAGAGCATAAAACCAAATTATTGGCACGCTTTATTGCTGATGAAGAAGTAAGCCGAGGTATTATTTTTGTTCGTCGTCGTGAAGAAACAAGAACACTGTCTGAAACCTTACGTAAACGGGGGATTCGTAGCACTTATTTAGAGGGTGAAATGGCGCAAACGCAACGTAATAATGCCATTGATAAACTGAAAAATAACGTAGTAACTGTTCTTGTCGCCACTGATGTGGCAGCGCGTGGTTTAGATGTGGAAGATGTCAGCCATGTGATGAACTTTGATTTGCCTTATAGTGCGGATACTTATTTGCACCGTATTGGTCGTACTGCTCGTGCAGGTAAAAAAGGGACAGCGGTGTCTTTTGTTGAAGCGCATGATTATTACTTATTGGGTAAAATTAAACGCTATACGGGCGAATTATTGAAACCTCGCATTATTGAAGGACTTGAGCCTCGAACTAAAGCACCGAAAGAGGGTGAAGAAAAGAAAAGTAGTAAGAAGTCGAAGTCCAAAGGAAAAGCGACGCACACCAAGAAACCGGCGACTAAAACCGCGAAACAAAAAGTACGTCATAAAGACAGTAAAAATATTGGTAAGCGACGTAAACCAACAGAAAAAGCAGAATAGCTTTACGCTACCACTCTTAATAAAATCGGCTGAAATGCCGATTTTTTTTGTACTTTTTTTGCGTAAATACGAATAGCAAAAAAGGAAAGTGCGGTGCAAAAAAGGATAAAAATAGCGCTGATCAATTCATTGTCAAACAGATGAGCGCTAATTAGAGTGGTACATAAAAGCGTAATCAATGGAATAACATAGAGTAATAATGCGGAAAAAAGCACCGCACTTTCCGATAGTCCAATTTCCACAATTTGCCCTTTTTTTAATGGCGTAATGCAAGGCAAGGTAAAAATATGATGCGTATTTTCGCCATTGAGCTCAGAAAGGGCAGCTGCACCGCAAGCTTGTTTGGCTGAACAGCTACCACAAGCGGTTTTTGATTGACATTGCACTGTAGCAATGCCCGCTTGATAGTCGATCACAATGGCTTTTTCGGTAATCATATTTTGCCTATTTGAATTTGATATCTTGCACAATACGTTTGGCAGTAGCAGCAGGAATTTGTCCGATTAAGGTAATTTCCTTGTCGTTAATGGTTTCGCTATAAATAGTATTCGCCCCTTGCTGCCATAGACTTTCTTGTTGCTCATTAATGATTTTGTCTGCCACATAAATGGTAAATGAAAACAAACCGTCGCTATATAAACGACTTTCTATTATTTTCTCGTTTTCTTTATTTTCTACATCAATGCTTTCATGAATAATGTGGAAACCTTTTGGCAGCCAAGTGGTTGTCCAGTTGGTTATTTTTTGTTGAGCCTCATGCTGCTCTGTTAATAATGGAGGGTAAGTCAAACTATCCAGTTGTTCACTTAATTGTTTATCCGTATTTAATTCTAAGTTAACCACATGAAAACTTTCTAACACATTGCCAGCACGATCAATCATATCGCTATGTAAAACAAGTTGGGTTTCATCATCAATGAAGACGACATATTGATAACGAAAATTATCTTTTGGCATGATTTTAATGATTTTCACTAAGCGATCGGCAATACGATTGCGCCCCAAATCTGAGAAGTCATAATTTTCAGCTAACTTGTTGATATTGGAGGACATAATTTGTGGCAAATGATCCACAATATGTGCCGCTTTAATAGTAAATGGCGCAAAATTGGTGTGTAAGTAGCTGACTAAATTATCGCGGCGAATAATATCTTGCTTAGCGCCATCTAAGTTGGTTAATTGCGCGTAACTTTTATTGTCCGTATTGATATGTTTGTACTGGAAAGTTTGTAAACCCGCTACATTGTTTTGCACGAACAGCATTTGATAATTTCGCTGACTTTGTGCTTTGTGCATGGATTCTAATAATTGTTTTGGCGATGCTGTTTCCGCCCATACTGCAGAGGATAGTCCAAAGAATAATGAAAGTGCGGTGTAAATTTTGATTATTTTTGCCATATGCTGTCCTAAACAAAATCACCACCTCAAAGGGTGGTGATCATCTATTAAAGAGGGAATTACTTGTGATTTTGACCTAAGTTCATGCCATCTGCATGTAAGCGGCGTTGTAGTTCATAATGTTGTAACATCGCGCCCATACGTTTATTTTTTTGCTCAAGTTGTTCATTGCTAATGACATCTTTGCTTGGCGCATTATAGCTTACTTGTTGCACGCCATTGTTAAATGGTAAGGTTTGTAAAACCGGTGTATCTGCGCTTTTATCTGCTTGATTTGCATTAAAACTTTGCACGCCTAACACTGCAACTAAACAAACTGTTGCGGCCACTGCAACTTGGCTTAATGGCATTAACATAGCTTTGAGCTTTTGCATAAATGGTGATGTATTCACTTCTTCTGGCAACGGCTGTGATACTTGAATATTTTCTTCGGCTCCAATGAGACTCTCAAGTTTCGCTGTAAAGTCAGCACCAAGGAAAACTGGTGTTTCTTCACGCATTACTGAACGAATTGCGTGGAAACTTTGCCAGCTTTGTTGTAAGCCCTCGTCACGACATAATGTTGCAGTGAATTCGTTACTTACTTGTTCACCATCAATGTATGCGGAAAGTAACTCTTTTTGCATGTAAATACCCCAATATTAATTTTTTGTCATTGTTATAACGTTTGCATTATCGTTGTAACAACGGACCAATTTTATTTTCGATAATTTCTCTAGCGCGGAAAATGCGAGAACGTACGGTGCCAACTGGACAATCCATAATTTCGGCAATTTCCTCGTAACTTAAACCTTCAAGTTCACGTAATGTAATTGCTGTTTTTAATTCCTCTTGCATGGAATCAATGGTATCAAACACAATTTTCTTTAATTCTGCCGACAGAAGTTCATTTTCTGGCGTATCGACATCACGTAAATTGACACCTGAATCATAACTTTCAGCATCTTCTGCTAAAATATCTTCATTTGGTGGTCGGCGACCTTGCGCCGTTAAATAATTCTTTGCTGTATTGACAGCGATTCGGTAAAGCCATGTGTAGAAAGCACTTTCACCGCGAAAGGAATCCATTGAGCGATACGCTTTGATAAAGGATTCTTGCACAACGTCAGGAATATCATTTCGTGGCACATAACGTGTTAATAAACCTGCGACTTTATTTTGATAACGAGAAACCAACAAATTAAAGGCTTTTTTATCCCCTTGCTGCACTCTTTCTACTAAAGCCTGATCTGTAATTTGCTCAGCCATATTTTCTCTTGTTACTTGCTTAACTGAAAAGCCGCAAGTGTCTTGTATTGAATTAGAGCAAGCCTTTTGTAAAAAGTTCAATCTTTTTTCAAAATCTTGCAAAAAGTTATTTATTTAATTGAAGTGTTTGTTGGATATAGTCAACCATTGCCTGTAATTCTTCATCAGGCGCAGAAGTGCGGTTGAAAAACCAAGAAAATAATTGTAGGTCGGAACAAGCAAGCAAACGAATGAAGGTATTTTTTTGTGCTTCGGATAGTTCATCAAAATGTTGCTGATAAAATGGCATAATCACTTTATCAAGCTCTAACATACCGCGTCTGCAATCCCATTCAATTCGTAATTTATTATATTGCGTCATTGTTGAAGTCCCTCTACATTGAGCTTGGCATTATAGCGAAAATAAAAATGAAAGAAAATCCACCGCACTTTTTCAGTCGTCAGAAACGAAAAAGAGGCAATAAATTGCCTCTTTCTTTTTGGATAATGATTAGTCGATTGCAATCATTACAGAAGTTGCTTTAATTACAGCATAAGCTTCTTTGCCAACTTCAAGTTTTAATTCTTCAGCTGCTGCAACAGAAATAGTTGAAGTGATGACTTGTCCACCAATGTCAATTCCCACAATCGCATTTACCGCGCCACGCTCTAAAGATACTACTTTACCTTTTAATTGGTTACGAGCACTAATTTTCATATTGATTTTCCTTAATTATATTTAGTTATAAATTACCTCAATTGAGGCGCGCTAATTGTATTCAAAATTTTTCTTTTTGAAAAGAGGATTGTGTTTGGATTTTTCTTATTTTAGCGTAATATGAAAGCTGATTTATGAGGGGGATTCCATGAAACAGATAAAACGGGCGATGCCAATTGTGGTATTTTTACTGCCAACCATGGCACTAGCAAATGATACTGTCGTGGATCAACAGCATGCGAAAGTAAAAGAAACGCTTCATAGTTGGTCGAATACCATTGATGATTGGGTGGGAACACCAGATCCGAATAAACCCGCGAGCGCCAATTTACGTCTGATGCTAGATAGCGCTTGGAATCATTATGATGGTTATTCAATAAAGCCAAGAGTGCGCGCGAAAATTCGTTTACCTGCGTTGAAAAAACATATTAGCGTGGTGATGGGGGATGAAGATTTAGATAACCAATCTCGCGATGGTAACCAAACGGCACCTAATTATCGCACCCCATTGGAAAAGGATAAACACTACGATAAGAAACAAGCGCGTCATGACAATAATTCCTTTGCGATCCGCTGGTCTGATGGCATTAAACAATGGGGAATTGATACGGATGTCGATTTAGGTATTCGTTCAGGCGCTGATGTGTTTTTACGTTTCAAAGCAAGTAAAACATGGCAACATGATGACCAATTCTCAACCCGATTAGAGCAAATTTATCGTTATGGAATTAAGAGTAAGCATTATTTACGCACTAACCTAGAGAATAAATTTGAAGATTCTGATAGCACCTTTTTCAATAACCATACTTATCTGGAATATACACATGATGAGGATGAAAACACAACTTGGGGCAACAGTCTTTACCGCCAACATAATTTCGCTGGTTATAAACGTTTAAACTATGGTCTTTCTATTGGGGGCGATATTGGGCGTAAGAAATTTGATGTTAATCATTATGGACCTTTTGTGAACTGGCGACAACCAATCTTGCGCGAGTGGGTCTTTATTCAACCTGAACTGACTTTCTACAATGATAGAAAGCATGATCGTAAACATCATCTCGGTGCGTTTTTACGTTTAGAAGTGATTTTCTAACTTAATTTTAAGGTAATAAAAATGGCTTAAACTTTCTATCAGTTTAAGCCATTTTATTATTTCTCTAATATCTGTTTTAAGAATCGTGCAGTATGAGAATGTGGATGTTGAGCAACCTGTTCTGGTGTACCGGTGGCAATAATTTGTCCACCACCAGAGCCACCTTCTGGACCTAAATCCACGATCCAATCTGCCGTTTTAATTACATCTAAATTATGTTCAATCACCACAATGGTATTGCCTTGATCGCGTAGGCGATGTAATACCTCTAATAATTGCTTGATATCCGCAAAATGCAGACCTGTGGTTGGCTCATCTAAAATATAAAGGGTTTTCCCCGTATCACGTTTAGATAATTCTGTGGCTAATTTAACACGTTGTGCTTCACCGCCAGATAAAGTAGTAGAAGATTGCCCTAAACGAATATAGGATAATCCCACATCAATAAGGGTTTGTAATTTACGTGCAATTACAGGAATCGCATCAAAAAACTCACGCGCTTCTTCCACTGTCATATCAAGTACTTGATGAATGGTTTTGCCTTTATAGCGGATTTCTAAGGTTTCACGATTATAGCGTTTACCTTTACATTGATCACAAGGCACATATACATCAGGTAAGAAGTGCATTTCCACTTTGATCACGCCGTCACCTTGACAGGCTTCACAACGTCCACCGCGCACGTTAAAGCTAAAACGTCCTACGTTATATCCTCTTGCTCGTGCTTCAGGTACGCCTGCAAAGAGTTCTCTGATTGGGGTAAATAATCCCGTATAAGTGGCTGGGTTTGAACGTGGTGTTCGCCCAATAGGACTTTGATTGATATCAATCACCTTGTCGAAATGTTCTAAACCTTCAATGGATTTATAAGGCGCAAAATGAATATTATCTGCGCGGTTTAGCGCATTCTGAGCTAGAGGAAATAGCGTGTCGTTAATCAGCGTTGACTTGCCTGAGCCAGAAACACCAGTGATACAAGTAAATAGTCCAACAGGAATTTCTAAATCAACGGATTTAAGATTATTCCCGCTTGCACCATTGAGTTTGAGCAATTTTTCTTTATTAAGTGCGGTGCGTTTTTGGGGAATTTTTATTGCTTCCTCGCCCGACAAAAATTTACCCGTAATGGATTCTGGCGTTGTCATAATTTGTGCAGCGGTGCCTTGTGCGATCACCTGTCCGCCATGAACCCCTGCGCCTGGTCCAATATCAATAATATGATCTGCGGCACGAATGGCATCTTCATCATGCTCAACCACAATCACTGTATTGCCTAAATTACGTAAGTGTAACAAAGTATTAAGTAAACGTTCGTTATCTCGTTGGTGTAAGCCAATAGAAGGTTCGTCCAATACATACATGACACCGACTAATCCAGCACCAATTTGGCTAGCAAGACGGATACGTTGTGCTTCACCACCAGATAAGGTTTCCGCTGAACGTGAAAGAGATAAATAATTTAATCCAACATTGACTAAGAAAGAAAGTCGCTCTTTGATTTCTTTTAAGATCTTTTCTGCAATCTGCGCTTTTTGACCTGTTAAGGAAAGATTTTCAAAGAAAACCAATGCTTCACCAATGCTCATTTCGGACACATCTGGGAGTGTCGTGTTCGCTAAATAAACATGACGCGCTTCTGAACGTAATCGTGAGCCACCACATTCCACACAAGGTCGCGTGCTAATGTTTTTAGCTAATTCTTCGCGGACTGACATAGATTCCGTTTCTTTATAACGGCGAGCCATGTTATTTAAAATACCTTCAAAACTATGACGACGAATCACGCTATCACCACGATCATTTAAATAGGTAAATTCAATTTCTTCGTGCCCTGAGCCATGTAAAATAATTTGTTTGATATGCGAAGGTAAGTCCTCATAAGGTGTTTCAATATCAAATTGATAATGTTTCGCTAAGGATGTGAGCATTTGATAATAATAAAAATTGCGACGATCCCAGCCTTTAATTGCCCCATTTGCCAAAGAAATCGATGCATTTTGAATCACGCGACTTTCATCAAAATATTGCTGCACACCTAAGCCATCGCAGGTTGGACAAGCGCCTGCTGGATTATTAAATGAAAATAACCGTGGCTCTAATTCGGGTACGGAATAACCACAATGGCTACAAGCAAAATTAGCGGAGAAGATAAGCTCTTCTGCATTTGGATTATCCATATCAGCAACAACCGCTGTACCACCCGAGAGTTCCAATGCGGTTTCAAAAGATTCCGCTAATCTTGTGGCTAAATCAGACCGCACTTTGAATCGATCAACCACCACTTCAATGGTATGTTTCTTGTGTAATTCTAATTTTGGAGGATCGGAAAGATCACAGATTTCGCCATCAATTCGCGCTCGAATATAACCTTGCGCTGCAATTTGCTCTAGCGCTTTGACATGCTCGCCTTTACGCGCTTTCACTACGGGAGCAAGTAACATCATTTTGCTATTTTCAGGTAAACTTAATACTTTATCCACCATTTGCGAAATAGTTTGCGCTTCTAATGGCACATCATGTTTAGGGCAGCGTGGCTCCCCCACTCGAGCGAATAAAAGACGAAGATAGTCGTGAATTTCGGTAACCGTACCCACTGTAGAACGAGGATTGTGCGACGTTGATTTTTGTTCGATCGAAATGGCGGGAGATAGACCTTCAATGCTATCCACATCTGGTTTTTCCATTAGGGAAAGAAATTGACGTGCATAAGCAGATAAACTTTCCACATAACGACGCTGCCCTTCAGCATAAAGCGTATCGAAGGCTAAAGAGGATTTTCCAGAACCCGATAAACCAGTGATGACAATCAATTTATCACGTGGAATAGTGAGGTTTATATTTTTTAAATTATGGGTTCTGGCCCCTCGAATATCAATTTGATCCATTTCGCTTTCCAATATCACAACATTATTTTTTAAAACTGGAACTATTATCACACATTTTTATATCTGTTAAAATAACCAGTGAAAATTTATAGATTTTCCAGTTGTTTTCAGGCACAATAAACAACAAATTTTGAGTCAAAAGAGGAAATTATGGCGGGTATCAATAAAGTAATTATCGTAGGACGTTTAGGTAATGATCCTGAAATTCGCACTATGCCAAATGGCGAAGCAGTCGCAAATATTAGTGTGGCAACCAGTGAAAGTTGGACAGATAAAAATACAGGCGAACGCCGCGAAGTGACTGAATGGCATCGTATTGTGTTCTATCGTCGTCAAGCGGAAGTTGCAGGGGAATATTTACGTAAAGGTTCACAAGTTTATGTAGAAGGTCGCTTACGTACACGCAAATGGCAAGATCAATCTGGTCAGGAGCGTTACACCACCGAAATTCAAGGCGATGTAATGCAAATGTTAGATAGCCGCAATGCAAACCAAGGTGGATTTGCACCACAAGATAATGGTTTTGGTAGCAATACAGGTTATAGCAAACCAGCTGCTAAGTCAGCGCCTATGCAACAAACTCAACCTACTCAAGCGCCAGTAGATGATTTCGGGGATGATAATATTCCGTTCTGAGTTACATATAATTTAAAACTGTAAAATAAAATCCATATAAATATAGAGAACCCTTTATTTTAAAAGGGTTCTCTTTTTTTACATTAATTTTGACACAATATCTTTAATTTGATAGTATTTATATATGATATTTTTGTAAATTAAATGGATATGCATAGATTAGAAACAGTCCTTTTTTCAAATGGAGAACGTTTTCCTATATTGGTTAATGTTAAAACTGGTATTCCTGATTTTTATTCAACCTTATGGGTAACTGTAGAACTACGTAATCAATCCGCAGTAAACACAATTAGAAATAAGCTGGGAACTATACAGTGGATAATGAATTGGGAAAAACAGAATAATCTTGTTATTAGTGATCTAATTCATAACAAAGTACTCTTAACAGAAAACCAATTAGAATCTCTTATCCAACATATGAGAATAAATGTAAAAAAGCGAAAGAATGTAATCAATACAAAAAAAAGTGTGTTAATGAAAGGTAGGACTCAATTTATTGATATTTATTCTGCCGTATCTCTTAGTCATCAATATAATAGACTAACAACGCTTTCAGAATACATATTATTTCTATCTAAAGTAATTAATGTATCTAATGAATATATTGAAAAATTGACGAAACTAATTACGTTAATTAAAGAGTCAAGACCTAAAAATCATAAAACATTATCTATCAAACCAGAAAGTGAGCTACCTGATGGATTGTTAGATGAGTTTATGTCTATTGCTAGCTTTTCTAATCCTAATAATCCATTTCAAGATATTGGAATTAGAAAAAGAAACCATTTAATGTTTATCTTATTAAAGGAATTAGGGATTAGAAGAGGAGAGCTATTATCAATTCAAATCCCATTTATTGATATAGGAACAGCTAAATCCTCAATTACAATTAGACGCACGCATGATGATAAATTTGACACAAGGAAGAAGCAAGCTGTAAGTAAAACGAAAGAAAGGCGACTTCCTATTTCACAAAATATAGCTCAACTTATCAATGACTATATTATGAACTATCGCTCTAAGATTCCTAACGCTAATAAACATCCATATTTATTTGTAACCCATCGAAAAGGAAAAACACAAGGAAACCCAATTAGTACCAGTTCTTTTGATAATGTTATTGTACCAACGATGAAAAAGATAGATTCTAAATTTTCGATTATTCATCCACATATGTTTCGTCATGAATGGAACTTAGATTTTTCACGAAAGGTGGATAAAAATAATCAAAATGTAAATCATGATTCTTCTCATAAAGATTTTATTTCTCCCGAAAAAGAAGCAAAGATGAGACAACATCTTATGGGACATACATCCGAGAAATCAGGAAATATTTATAATCAACGTTATATAAGAGAAAAAGCTAACAAAATATTATTAGATCTTCAGATTGACTTTCAAAAAAAGGTTGATAATTATGAATCAGAATAAACGTTTTAGACAGTCAAGAGATGGGTATGTATTTGATGAAAATGAAAACTCTTGGCATATAAGTAAAGATATTACAATTAATTTCTCTCAATCTGTATTAGATATAGATCATAAAACACTAGAAGGATTTAAAAAAACACTTGCTATTTATGCTGAAAAATATTCTAGCTACCATACTTTTAATATGCATCGTCGATTCCAAGAATTTGTAATGACTACTAACTCAAATATTATTGATACATCTGTGATAATAAATTGGAAAGCTACTTTAGGTAAAGAACGTGAGTGGCATTTAGGAGCATTAAAGGGTTTTTTACTGTCATGGCATGAGTATGGCTATTATGGAGTTGACAAATCTGTTGTGTCGTTGCTAGAAAGTTTTACTTTGAGTGGAAATGATAAAGGTAAATCGGTATTAATGAGATGCCCTTATACAGGAGCATTTACCGAAAATGAAATTTTAGCTTTAATGGCTGAACTAGCTAGACTTTGGAGAGAAGATCTTATTTCATTTGAAACATATGCATATATTCACTTACTTCAATCTACAGCTAGAAGACCCATTCAAATACGCCATTTAAAATTTGAAGACCTAAGAAAGGAAATCTCTCAAGGAACATGGAATTATTTTCTAAATATCCCTAGTGCAAAAAAAAGAGGAGGGCTATTTAGAGAAACGTTTAAAAAGCTTGCTATCACAGAGGACTTATATTTAATTCTCCTAAACTTTATGGAACATCAATATAAGAAATTGCTTAGTCTGGTTGATGAAACCTTTATTTCTAGTTATAAAATGAAATTACCAATGTTTATTGATTGGAATTGTTTAAAGAAGAATATCAAAAATAGGAATTTTGATCTTTCATTATTAAACAAAGATATTTTTCATTATTCTGCTTCTTCGTTGGAGCTATACGCATTACGAAAATTCTGTATTCACCAAAAAGCAATTTCAGAACGAACAGGTGAAATTATTCATGTAACAGCAAGACGTTTTCGCCATACTAGAGGAACAAATCTAGGAAGAAAAGGGGGTGGGGCAACGATTATAGCAGAGCTCCTAGATCATACAGATACACAAAACGTTAAAGTTTATACTGAAAATACAGCTGATACAGTGCAATACATTGATCGTGTTATGGGTGCTGAAATGGGAAAACTAGCTCAAGCATTTACAGGTAGAATTATTTCTAACTTAAATGAAAGCGAGAGGGGGCACGATCCAACATCTTTAATAACCAATAACGGAATAGATACAATAGGTGCTTGTGGTACAAATGATTTTTGTATAACTGGCTATGAAACTTGTTATTTATGTCCTAAGTTTAGACCGCTCGTTGATGGTCCTCATCAACAAATCTTAAATAAGTTGTATGAGGAAAAGGAAGAACGTTTAAAACAAACCAAAAGCATAGATTATGCATCATCCAAAGATCGTATTATTTTAGCTGTTGAGTATGTTGTTCAAGCTTGCAATGATATGAAAAGAACTATTGGGAGCCACTAATTATGAATAATCTAATTTTTACTCCACAAGATAATAATCCTAAATCTAATTTAGAGCAATTTATTAATTTCAGTAAAAATCAGCTTACTACCTTTGGAAATGATTGCTGGGAAAACAACCAATGGAAAACAACATTCAGCATTTATCCAGTTCAGGTTCGTTTTTCCACAGAAAGAATTAAATCTACAGCTTATAAATATGAGCCATTAGCTGCACCATTCATTGAATTTGCCAAAGCCTATATTCGTTATACTTATTCTCTAAATCCTATTCGGAATTTAGCCCGACATACTGAATCTTTACGTATAGTTGAAATGGCTCTCTACAATATTAAAGGAAAAGCTGACATACTTCAGCTTGATTATTTAGTTATTCATGAAGTAGAAAATATCGTATCAAAAAAATATAAAAAAGGTACGGAATCAGTCAATAAATTAGGTTATCAAATTCAAAAATTATTTGATTTTTGTAGAGAAAATCAAATTACACCTCAACTACCTTTATGGAAAAGTCCTTACAAACGCCCTAGAGATTTGACTATATTACTGGATGAAAAAGGAAAAGAATACCGCTCCAGTAAAATGCCAACTGATGAAGAAATGATGTTGGTAGCTAAACTCTTTCATGATGCCCCCAATTTAGACAAAGAAACTGAATATTACACAGCTGTTATGGCTCTACTTATGGTTGCTCCATCTCGTTGTTCTGAGTTAATGTCGTTATCTGTTAATTGCTTAGAATGGGAGAATGATAGCTTAGGAAATAAGCAATTAGGTATTCGATGGATACCCGCAAAAAATGGTAAAGTGGGATTAAAATGGGTTCCTAGCTGTATGCAAGATATTGTTGTTGAAGCCGTTAAACGCTTAACAAATATAGGCACCCTAGCAAGAGGAGTTGCTAAATTTGCAGAAGAAAATCCTAATATATTGATGTTATCCAATAAAGAGGCTGCGCCATCCCGTTCTTTATACCAAAAGCCTTTAACTAAAAGTGAAATTTTTGAAGTACTAGATATTGACAAAAATAGCACTAATACTAAATGGTTTAAAAATTTAATAAGTGAAAATGATGGAATTATAACTTATGAGGTGTTAGGAAAATTTTTATATATAAATTGCTCTAATATTTCAGAGTATACCACAAAATAGCAAAATACCTTAATTATCAATAGGTTTACATATTTTGAATAACTCATTATAATTCATAATATCGCATCAAAATCCAGCTTTTTAGTAACCATATTGGTATCCAATCATTGAGGTGGTTATTTTTATGGTTACTATTATAGCTATAAACGATGATTTTATGTTCATGTTTTGAACTTATACGAGGTGAACAATGGCGAAAAAGGTACATCAACTGGTTGATACTGAAATCAAAAAAGCAAAAGCAGCTGATAAACCCTATACATTGACTGACGGTGGCGGACTATTTCTGTTGATTTCGACAACGGGGTCAAAATCGTGGCGATTCAACTATTATCAGCCGATTACGAAAAAACGAACCAAAATGTCATTGGGTCAATATCCTGCAATCAGTCTATCAAAAGCACGTGCATTGCGTGATGAATATCGACAACTTGTTGCTAACGGCATTGACCCACAACAACATATCAAAGCTGAAAAGTACGAAAAATTGCAAGCAACACAAAATACGTTTTTTGCGATTGCTGAACAATGGAAGTCAAAAAAATCAGCTGAAATCAAAACCGCAACATTAAAAAATCATTGGCGTCGTCTTGAACTCTATGCTTTTCCGACATTAGGCAATATTCCCATTGCTCAAATTAAACCCATTGAAGTTACTCAAATGGTAACCCCTTTGTTCCAACGTGGTGTTAATGCAACAGGCATATCGTTATTGCAAACAATCAACGAAATAATGCGATTTGCGGTGAATCGTGGCATTATCGAATACAATAAATGTACTGATATTGCTGAAACCTTTGTTAAAGCCAAATCCACTCATCACCCAACCATTCGTCCTGAACATTTGCCTGAATTTTTCGTTGCACTAAATGATTCACACGCTGATTTCATCATTAAATCATTGATTAAATTTTTGCTTTTAACGATTGCTCGTCCTAAAGAAGCTGCTAATGCCAAATGGGCTGAAATTGATTTTGAACAATCACTTTGGCACATTCCTGCTGAACGAATGAAAATGAAGCAGCCCTTTACAATCCCACTTTCAAAACAAGCGGTTAAAATTTTACAAAAATTGCAACCCATAACAGGTCGTAGTGCTTACATTTTCCAAAGCATCAAAAAACCTTCGCAACCCATTGGTGCGCAAATTGCCAATAACAATATCAAACAAATGGGTTACAAGGGTATATTGACATCACACGGTTTGCGCTCTATTGCAAACACTTATCTAAGTGAAAAATTTATTGATTTGAATGTTGAAATTATTGAGGCTTGCCTTTCGCATAAAAGCCAAAATAAAGTACGAAATGCTTACAATCGTTCTACCTATCTCGAACAACGTAAACCATTAATGGACGATTGGGGGAATTTTGTTGAACAATGTATGAATCAAAGTGTTGAATTGTAATGTAAAAAAGCTGTTGTCTCTCAACAACAGCTTTCACTTATTTTTGTTCTAATAATTGTATAATACGATCTAATCTATTAATTTCTAATTGCTTTTGTTCAAGTAATTCATCTTTATGTTTAACTTCAAGTTTTAATTTCTCAATCTCAATAATTAATGATTGATCGTTATTTCCTTGATATACAGGACTTAAATGTATATGCTCACTAATTTGAACACAAACATTTTTGTCATCAGGTGAAATTAAACTAACAATATCAATATCCAAAATTTGTGCGATCTGTTCTAGCTTATCCAAATACAACTTTGTTTCGCCTCGCTCAATCTTGGCATAACCATTCAATGACATACTCATTTTTTCTGCCATTTGCTCTTGCGACCACTCTTTTGCTTCTCTGATCTTGCGAATTTTCTCGTTTACGTTCATTTCATACCTACAAATTCGTTAGTGTTTACAACAACTTGTGTGTTTACTATACATTAATTGTTGGTGGAACTCAAAATTTTTCTGACTACAATCTACTCCAAATTAGTTGAAATGAGGATCTGACATTGCGTATTCTTTGGAAATTGATTAGGTGTATCGCTGGAACAATATCATTTTTGATAGTTTTAATATATTTGGCTGAATTTTTTCAGGGCGGTGGCAATTTTTTTCAAGGAAAAGGTACAACCGTATTTTTCGTAGCCTTAGCTATTTTAATTTTTTTACTTTTTACAAGTAATACTTCTTTAATTCAATGCCCTAATTGTGATTCTGGAGATGTTGAATTAGAGAGCACAAAAGAAATAGATCGCTGGATAGGAAAAACAAAAGTCCGTGAAAAAATGGCATCGGGAAAAATTCGTGAGCGATATATGCAAACAACAATGGTAAAAAAACGTTATTACTACTGTTGTAGTAAATGCAACCATAAATTCACTTTAGTTCGAGAGCAAGAATTGTAATTGGTTAATTAATATGTTTTCAATCTCAATCACAGAAAAAATCAATTATTACATTTACTGTTTAGTTGATCCTCGTGACCAAAATATTTTTTATGTTGGAAAAGGCAAAGGAAACCGCGTATTTCAACACGCGAAAGGAGTTTTGACAGGAAAAGCGAAAGAAAGTGAAAAAATTGAATTAATTAAAGACATTTATCAAATAGGACTTGAACCTTTATATTACATTCTTCGTCATAATATCCAAACCGAGAGCCAAGCATTAGAATACGAGGCTTTAGCGATTGATTTATTATCATTAGTCAAACCTAATCAGCAACCATTAACAAATATTCAAGGTGGAACGCATTCATCTGAAAAAGGCTTGATGTCATTATCTGAATTGAAAAATCTTTATGATCCACAAGAATTAAAAACGGATTTGCCTATTGTTTTAATCACAATTAATAGAAATTATAATGATTTAAAACGTAAACTTAAATCAGGTGAAATTAAACAAGCTGATATTGAACAAGAAATTTATAATCGAACTCGTGGTTATTGGAAAATGAGCCAACGCCGCGAAAAAGTGAAATATGCCGTTGCTGTTTATCGAGGTTGGACATTGGCTGTCTATGAAATTTCTCATTGGGTTGAAGCACCTATTGAACGGCAAGGACGATGGGGATTTGAAGGAAAAATTTTACCTAAAGATTCACCGATCTACCAAGAACTGGTTGATAAATTAACCTATTCCTCCAATGAAGATTATAAAGCACCACAAAATCCAATTACTTATCGTAATTGCTAAAAAATCACCAGAATAATGTTCTGGTGATTTTTTCATCTACTAAATCGGATAATTAATTTTCACTCAAATTGTGTCTCTGTGCTTCATTTAGGATCATTCTCGTGCAGAATAAATAACTACATATTATTTTGTGTACACGAGAATAAAAAATGATAACAAAACTGCGTAAATTTCCACCGCACTATGATGTAGATACTGATGTCTTACTTGAATGTTTGCTGAACAAACTTGAACCCGAAGACCTTATTTTCCTGTTGCGCTTGTTTCAACGTACCCCTCAAGCAAAATATCTACTTGCTCGAAAAATTAAAAAAATTGTCAATAAAAAGTTATCTTGAAAAATTTTTATGCTAACCTCCTGACAAATACTAATGAAAAAAGGAGATTATTATGCTTATTCAAGACAATGTCGGCTACTATTTGACAATTCAAGACCTACAAAATCGTTTACGACTCAGCCGTTCAACGATTTTACGTTTAATCGAAGCGAAAAAACTCACCGCAATTAAACTCGGACGACAAGTTCGCATTCCCGAATCTTAGGTCTTAGACTACATTAACAGTTGCCAATTATAAAAAAAGCCGCCAAAATTACTTTGGCGGCTTTTGTTTTATGATATTTGGTGATTGCGTTTAAAACACATTTTTGCACAACCGACTGAAACAGATAATTGTTGTGCAATGTCTTGCCATTTTAGCCCTTGATTTTTCAACACTAAAATGCGTTCGTACATTGATTGCGACTGATTTTTTGACTTAATAACCCTTACTTCTTTTAACCAACGATGTATTGTGCTAACGCTAACATTAAATTGTTCTGCAAGCTGTTTAGGCGACACACTCAGTTGATTATGATTAAATTGTGCAATGAATAATGCTTTATTTTGTTGTTGTATTTTCCAACGTTTTTTCGAACGATTTGATTGAATTTCACGAAACTGTGCTTCACTAAATCGTTCCCAAATCCAACGAGCCGCACTTTTTGCGATACCTTTTAATTCACGATAGGCTAATGGTGGCTGCTGATGTTGATTAAGTTGTTCTAATAACGACAACAAATATTCATTAAACTGCGATAAATTTTTGTTTGCTTTTTTAAATTGTAATACTTCACGATAACCAATGCGTTTAATTTGATTAAACAAATCACAATTTCGACCTTCAGCAACTTCATCAATATGTTGATAAAACACAGGTTTATTCGACAAATCAACAAAATCAGCTAAATAGTCTAAACTGTATGCAGGCACATTAAACACAAATGTCCGCCAAAAATCGCAATTAGGGTTCTTCGTAAACACATTCACATAGTGTTTATCCTAGCCTAATTTTTCAACGTATGCTTGCCGTATTTTTTCAAAGTAAACTTTTGGTTTTATGCGTCCATTGCTCGTATTACAAATTGGTGATTCAAGTGCATAAATGTAATGACAACGGCCATTTAATTTATTTTGCACCACAATGTTCGGACTCGGTAAACCCACTAATTCCCAATCCATTGCTGAATTTTCACGGTCTACATCAAACACCATAAATTTAATAAACAAATCGTTAAATTGAATATACTTATGTGTTAATGCGACTTCTTTTTGATTTAACCAAACCCCATCACCAAAGCAATCTGTCTATTTTATCTGTTGCGATAAACTGCGGTTAAAGTCATCTAACGTGTAATTTTTTCTATTGTACATTTTACTCCTTATTTTAGTAACATAATGTCATTCCATATCAGATAATAATGCTGAATATGATTGTAATGATGTATGAGTAACAAATTATTATCCCATATCAGATATTAATGATTAGAAATTAATAAATGAAATAATGATAATTGAATACCAAACATTATTTGATGACATTATATTGTTAATGAACAATACGCAATATTGACTGAAACAGGAATACATCAACAACTGATGTAAACTGAACAAGACCAATATTGCACTACAAGCCTACACCAAAATTATCGTAAAATAACTTGAAATTTAACTTTCTTGTGAATTTTAGTATAATTTTACAGCGATTGAGCTGAACATTGAAAAGAGATCATTTTTTGATCATATTGCTGAAGCACATTGAATTATGGTAACCATATTAGTAACCAAATTTATATATTAAAATTGATAAAGCTATACCTAATATAGATCTAATAACATCAAAACAATTTTTTAAATAAAAAATATACATCAAAATTTCATAATTGGCCTTATGTTGATAAACATAAAAATGTTAAGGTTTCTGAAGCTTTATTATTATTTAGAGAAAATGAATTTCATGATGACTTTTCCCCTAAAAGTTTTTCTTTTGTGTTACCAACGGTGAATCAAATTAATGATAGGTTTTGCTATTCTGAAACTCGTCCTAAAACATCATTATGGGAAAAACATTGTATAGGCACATCCAAAGGAGAATTCATAAGATTACCATCACACAATGCAAGACATTGGTTAAGTACAAAAGCTGAACGAGGAGGAATGGATGAGTTAACTTTAGCTAATTGGGCAGGACGAGCAAGAGTTGCAGATAACAAGGCTTATGATCACAGAACAGAAGAAGAAAAAAGTGAATCAGTTAGGAATTTACTCATTCCCGAAGATATTTCTATCTTAGATAAAATTCATTTGAATCTTCCTATTACCTATGAAGACTTAGGGAAAGATAGAATTGGAATCGCAACGGTAACAGAAATAGGGATCTGTGAACATGATTATGCAATGTCTCCATGTTCTCGTCATGGAGATTGCGAAACATGTAAAGAGCTTGTTTGTATTAAAGGTTTAGAGCACTCCTTAGAAATCTTAAAGGTGCGTGAAGCCCAGATAACCGAACAATTTAATAAAGCTAAAGAACACCATAAAATAGGTGTTTTTGGTGCAGATCGCTGGATAAGTAATTTAGGATGGAGACTAACTCACATAAAAACTAAAATTAAATTCTTAGAAAATGAGAGCATCCCAAATGGTTCCTTATTAAGGATGCCTGATGAGTATGATCCTTCCCCTATTAAATTAGCTTTGTTGGAAAGAGGAATGGATCTAGATATACAGAAGAAAGAAACAGCTAAGTTAGACGATGATTTATATAGACTAATGGAGTTATAGTATGCCTAAAATTCTTATTACAGAAGAAAATTTAGAAGATATAATCATGTTGATTAATACTTGGGAGGGTAAATTAACATGGGATTTACTCTGTCATAAAGTGGCAGAACTACTGAATGTTAAAAGTATTGAGAGACAGTCTCTTGCAAATTATTCAGATATTCAAACAGCCTTTACTAGACGAAAACAAAAAATAAAAGAAAGAGCAAAAGCTAATCCTATACCAAATGTAACTGTGGATTATCTGCAAAAGCAAGTTAAGAATTTAAAAGCTCAAGTACAACGTTTGGAAGAAATTAATGAGCGATATAAACAGCAATTTATTGTATGGCAATATAATGCATATATGCATGGTATGACCCAAATTACTTTAAATAAGCCTCTTATTGCTGTTAACCGTCAACGTAGGTAATTTATAGGATGATTTTTACTATAATAGTAGTCTCTACAAAAGATTGTCTGAAAATCAATTTTCAGACAATCTCTTCACACCTATTAAACTTCTTGATGGGTAGAGTAGAAAACAATTTTCGTCAACATCTACTTCTTCTGGCCGGAGAGATACAGCAGTTTAATGGCGCGTCAAACACTATTGTACTGAACTACGCCACGTCGTTGCCTAGGTGCACGCCCATATCAACCCCTTCTTTCACAATATCTGCCAACGATCGTCCACCACGATTTCCAAGCGGGTTTTCGGGTATTGGTTCAAAATCGGCTTTAATTTTGGATACAACACGGCTTCCGCTGCCATCGCCGGGGCGTTGATGCGAATCAATCCCGATGGCGTATTCAAAAAATCATTTAATGCATCGACTTCTTGGTTTATGGCTTGATAAAGCGGCAAAAGCTGTTCAAAAAGCTGTTGTCCCGCTTTGGTTAGCGATACATTGCGTGTTGTACGGTTGAATAGTAGTAGGTTTAGCCGTGTCTCTAAATTTTTCATGCTATGGCTTAAGGATGAGGAAGAAATTCCCAATAGCTGTCCTGCTTTCACAAAACTAAACCTAATTTATCTCAATAAAGATACGTTCTAAAATGACCGCACTTCTAGCCTTTCAGTACCTCCACCAACGCCTTAAACAACGGCGAATTCTGGCGGCGGTTTGGGTAGTAAAGATGATAGCCTTCATAACTCATTGCGTAGTCATCTAAAACCTCTACTACTTCCCCACGTTCTAGCTCTTTTGCCATTCGATCTTTAGGCATTAATGCTAAACCTAAATGGGAAAGGCACGCTTTTTTCGCCAGAAAATTATTATTAACCACCAATCTTCCCGAAGGGGTAAATTTAATCACCTCTTTTGTTTCAGGGGAACGAAATTCCCAAACAAAAATGCCCTCAGAAGTCGGCATACGTACACATAAACATTTATGTTTGACTAAATCGCTAATTGTTTGAGGCGTACCATTTTTTTCTAAATATTGTGGGGTCGCCATTAGTGCCATTTGCATATCATCGGAAACGGTATCCGCGCTATTTGTTCCATAACGGCTTATAGCCGTCGTGACAAAGTCTAGGCTGCCTTAAAACGCAGCCATCATCAAATCACACCCAAACAAAAGCATTACGACACTTTACAAGTTGATGAGTTCCATACATTTGTTGGAAATAAGAAAAACAAAATCTGGCTGATTTACGCTTATCATGCCAAGACAAGTGAAATCGTGGCATTTGTTTGGGGCAAACGTGATTTGCAAACCGCTTTGGCTTTAAAGTAGCGTTTAAAAGCACTCAAAGTAAGCTATGAACGTATTCCAAAATCCGATAACGCAAGCGTTCTTCTTCGGTTTTGGGTGGGGGAGGCATTTTCGGGTATTTCGGTTTCATTGCTGGTCGTCCTTTCGGCTTTGGAAATAAGCCGTTTATACCTTGTTTTTCAAAGGCTTGCAACCACTGGCTAATCCCCCCTGAATTAGCAATACCAAAATGCAGACAAGCACTTTCTGCAGAAAATTGCCCCTTTTTGACCGCTTGTATGACGGTTAATTTAAATTCTGGGGAATATTTTTGCTTCTTACCCAGTACGGCTAAACTATTGATTCCATTATAGTTATATTGCGAAATCCAACGGCGTAGCGTGGAGGCTTTAAGCTGAAATTGCTGGCGAGTGAGTGAGCAATTTTTCCCGTTTTGGAGAAAAAATGCGATCACTTCTTGTTTGAAAGATTGGTTGTATTTCGTCATAAAAAATCTGCACCTTAATCAGTTGGTTTTTAGTCCAACTTTTGGGGTGCAGATCAGACGCTCACTTTGTCGCCGATTTGAAATTCGCCAGCGTCATCGCCCACCGCCACGACCACACCTGCCCCTGCATAACCCAAAGTCGCAGGGAACACAGAGTCAATCACATACGCCCCTTCCCGATACATCATCTCGGCACGGTTTAGTCCCAAAGCGTGCATTTGGATTTGCACTTCGCCCGATTTTGGGGCGGGGATTTGTACATCAACGATTTGCAGGACATCAGGCGAACCTGTTTTTGTAAATTGGATTTGTTTGCTCATTGTTTTGACCTATATTAAAAATGGGCGTATTTTAGCGTTTTAAAATAACAATAAGAATGGCGAAAAATGGGAAGTTGGTTTTTAAAAATGGAAAGATTGGGCGTTTTAGTCCGTCTGAAAAAATGCCGTCTTAAAAAAGTGCGGTTGTTTTTCAGACTGGTTTGGTTGTCAAAAACTGTTTGAATAAAACAATGCCGTCTTAAAAAAGCATCAAAGATGTAGGGTGCAACTTGTTGCACCATTTTCCTGATGAAATATTGGGTTGGTGCAATGACGCACACTGCGAAACTGTTTGAAAAACACAATGCCGTCTGAAAAAGTATTAAAGACCTTTTCAGACGGCATAAAAAACACCGCTTTATCAAAAGCGGTGTTTTTGAGGTCGTTTTGTCATTGGAAGAAGCCTGCGGGGCTGTGGTCTACAACTTGCTTTTGCGCAGCCGCAGTGCGTTGCCGACCACGGATGCCGAGCTTAGGCTCATCGCCAGTGCGGCAATCATCGGCGAGAGCAGCCAGCCGGTAAAGGGGTACAGCACGCCGGCGGCAACGGGAACCCCCAGGCCGTTGTATAAGAAGGCAAATAACAGGTTTTCCTTCATATTGCGCACGGTGGCCTCAGACAATTTGCGTGCGGTGGCAATACCCCGCAAATCGCCTTTGACCAGCGTGATTTGCGCACTGCTCATTGCCACATCGGTGCCGGTACCCATTGCGATGCCGACATCGGCTTTGGCCAGTGCGGGGGCATCGTTGATGCCGTCGCCTGCCATTGCGACCACCCGCCCTTCGTTCTGAAGCCGCTCGATCAGTGCCAGTTTGTCGGCGGGCTTGACTTCGCCGTGCACTTCGTCGATGCCCAGTTTTGCGCCCACGGCGTTTGCCGTGGTCAATCCGTCGCCGGTTGCCATAATGATGCGCAGGCCGGCTGCTTTGAGCGAGGCCAATGCTTCGGGGGTGCTGTCTTTTACAGGATCGGAGACGGCAAGCAGTCCCGCAAGATGTCCGTCCGCAGCCAGATATATCACGCTGGCACCTTCACTGCGCAGGGATTCGGCCTGCTCGATCAGTGGTTCGACGCTAAGCCCGTTCTGCTGCATAAACGCCGTGTTGCCCAGTGCCAGCGCACGCCCTTCAACCACGCCGCTCACGCCGATGCCGCTGCCTGAATCAAACTGTTCGGGTTTGCTCAGCTTCAGCTGTTGTGCCCGTGCGGCCTGCACAATGGCGTCGGCCAGCGGGTGTTCGCTGCCCTGATCCAAGCTGGCGGCCAAACGCAGCACTTCTTCGGCGGAAAAGCCTGCTGCCGCAACGGCACGGTCAAAGGCGGGTCGGCCTTCGGTGAGTGTGCCGGTTTTATCAATCACCAAAGTGTCTACTCGCCGCAAGTTTTCGATAGCGGCGGCATCACGGAACAATATGCCCCTGCCTGCCCCGCGTCCTGTGGCGACCATCACCGACATCGGCGTGGCCAGTCCCAGTGCACAGGGGCAGGCGATAATCAAGACCGCAACGGCGTTGATCAACCCGAACACCCAAGACGGTTGCGGGCCGAACACGCCCCAGACAAAGAAAGTGGCAACGGCGACGGCGACAACCGCCAGTACGAAATAGCCTGCCACCCCGTCGGCCATACGCTGCATCGGTGCTTTGGAGCGCTGCGCCTGGGCCACCATCTGGACAATCTGCGAAAGCACTGTTTCCGAACCGATGCGCTCGGAGCGGATGACGAGCGCACCGCCGGTGTTGAGCGTGGCGCCGATGACTTTGTCGCCGGTGGCTTTGCGCACCGGCAGCGGCTCGCCGGTCAGCATCGATTCATCTACCGAGCTTGCGCCCTCAACCACCACGCCATCGACAGGCACTTTTTCGCCGGGGCGCACACGCAGAAGGTCGCCGATGTGGATGTGGCTGAGCGGCACATCTTCTTCAGCACCGCCCGGGCCGATACGCCGTGCGGTTTTGGGCGCCAGTCCGAGCAGGGCCTTGATTGCCGCCGAAGTCTGCGACCGGGCTTTGAGTTCGAGCATCTGGCCGAGCAAGGTCAGCGAGATGATGACGGCCGCCGCCTCAAAATACACGCCGACCCGCCCCATCGATACAAACGATGCCGGAAAGATGCCGGGTGCAGCGGTGGCAACAACGCTGTAAACGAAGGCTGCACTCGTTCCCAGTGCAATCAGCGTCCACATATTGGGACTACGGTTTGCCAGCGACTGCCAACCCCGTGAGAAAAACGGCAGCCCCGCCCACAGCACGATCGGCAGCGACAGCACCAGCTCTACCCAGCTTTGTGCGGCCATATCCATCAGGTTCAGACGCTCGCCGAACATCGCCAGCACCAGCACTGCCGCCGTCAGGGGCAGCGTGTACCAAAAGCGTCGGGAAAAATCACGCAGCTCCGGATTGTCGTCGTCCAATTCAGGCATCAGCGGCTCCAATGCCATACCGCAAAGAGGGCAGTTGCCGGGGCGGTCTTGCCGGATTTCCGGATGCATCGGGCAGGTGTAGCCCGAAGCAGCCGCTGCATCGGACGGTGTCTGCACAGGGCGGTGCTGTCCGTGTCCGTGTCGGCACTCGTGGTGTTTGGGCGGTTTGTGTGTTTCTTGCTTCATCACAATTTCTCCTGTTGGGTTCATAGGGTCATCACCGGTCGTTTACCGAAAAAGCAGGTACGGATTGGGCCGGTCAGAATGACGGTTTTTTTCAGGCTGCCTGCAAATACCGATGCCGTCTGAAAAAGCAGAAGGTTCAGAACATCGCTTGCCGATGTGTCCGACAAGTCGGCATCATCATTTCCTTGGGGCTTGTTTTAAAGGTTGCCTGAAAACCCCAAATGCCGTCTGAAAAAGCCTTAAACCTGTTTTCAGACGACCTCAAAAGCACCGCTTTATCAAAAGCGGTGTTTTTGCCTTATTGCCCCTACTGTTTTAGCCAGTCTTGCATCAGCTTGATTTCAGGTTCTTGGGCTTTGATGATGTCTTGAGCGAGCTTTTTCATTTTTTCGTCTTTGCCGAACTGTAATTGCACTTTTGCCATCTCGACCGCCCCTTGATGATGCGGAATCATTGCTTTGGCAAAGGCAACATCAGGGTTTGGCTCATTGATTGCCGCCATCATCGCCTCGTGGTGCGCCTTGCCTGCGGCATAGGCCTTGGCGTGCGGGGCTTGCGGGTTTTGGGTTGCGGTGTCTTTACCCGGCAGCCAAGCGTTCATCAGGTCGATTTCACTTTGTTGTCCATCAATAATCGCTTGGGCAAGTTTTCTCATTGTTTCGTCTTTGCCAAATTCAAGCTGTACTTTTGCCATCTCAACTGCTCCGATATGGTGCGGAATCATACCTTTGGCAAAAGCGGTATCAGCATCGGCAAGATTGCCCGCTTTGCTCATCTCATCGCCCATCTTGTTCATCATTGCAAGATAGGCTTGGGTATGGGGCGGAGCATTTTGAGTATCCATCGCCATAGCAGAGTGGTTCATATTGGCGTGGTTCACCGCTGCGTGCCCGTTTTGGTTATTTGGGCAGTCGTGGGTGGTTTGGGTGTAGTTATTGTCGCACGCCATCGAGTGCGTCGGCACTTCGTTTTTGCCGTCGGCAAAAGCGGTTGAAGTCGCCAAAACAACAGCGGCAGCGACAAGATGTACGGCACGGTTTTTGATGAATGTCATTGGATTCTCCTTGTCAAAATGGGCATTGATAACATTGGGCAAATGACAGATTCGCCCAATGTCCATTTCACTATTTGGTTTTACGATTCACACGCACAGCCGTTGCAAGTGCAGTCATCACAAATGCAGGGCTTGCCGTTTTGGCATTGGCAGTCCGGACGGCAGTTTTGCCCCGTGCAAGACTGGCAGCCGCAATGGGCGTGTCGGTTTTGAACAAAATCAGCGTTCATAACAGTTTCTCCGAATGTTAAGTTAAAGTGGATTATCAAAACAAAGTGCTTTTAAGCGATTAAAAGCATTGCTTTTTTGTTTTGATGTGTGCATCATAAACCCTAACCTTGCGTTAGGATCAAGGGTTATTTTTACTTGATAACATTTTTTTACACACCACTCAATAAGGAGCAACAATGAACATCGGACAAGCGTCTAAATCTACCCAACTTTCCGTCAAACAAATCCGTGATTATGAAAAAGCAGGCTTATTAATTAACCCATCACGCAGTGAAGCAGGTTATCGGATTTATAACTCCAATGACATCGCTCGCCTAAAATTCATCGCCAAAGCAAGGGGCGTGGGCTTTTCGCTTGCCCAAATTGGCGAGCTTTTGGCACTGCAAGACAATCCACACCGCAAAAGCTGTGAAGTCAAAGCGTTGGCAAATACGCACATTGAATTTTTATCAAATAAAATCAAGGAATTAGAAGAAATGAAAACTACTCTTGGGGCGTGGCGTGATGCCTGTCGTGGCGATGATATGCCAGAATGTTCGATTTTACAGGGGCTTGGGGGATAGGTTTTTTTCAGGCAGCCTTAAAAAGTTTATTTTACCCATTTTAAAAACAAAAACACCGCTTTCAACCCAACGAAAACGGTGTTTTAAATTAACTGACTTTTAATTCCGCCCAAGCCCTTTTGATGATTTCTTGACTGGCTTGTAATGCCAAAAATGCCAAAACAAACGCCACAATTAAATCAGGATATTTTGATTGAAAAAAATAAACTGCCATACCCGCTAAAATTACCGCCACATTACCAATCGCATCGTTTCGGGAACACAGCCACACACTGCGGACATTGCTGTCGCCATCACGAAATTTTAATAATATCAACAATGCCGACACATTGATCAATAACGCCAAAAATCCCACAATGCTCATTTCAGAATAACTGGGCATTTCCCCATAAAACACACGATAAATGGTTGTCATTAAAATAAATAAACCAAAACCGCCCATCGTTAGCCCCTTAACCATAGATGCTTTGGCTCGGTAACTTAACGCCATTGGCAAAACAATCAAACTTATCAAATAATTGGCACTGTCGCCCAAGAAATCCAAACTGTCCGACAACAGCGAAGTTGAACCTGATTTAACCCCCATCACAATTTCCACAAAAAACATTGATAAATTTAATATCAAGACAATCCACAAGGCTTTTTTGTACTTGGGCGATTGATGAATGGGCTGATTTGAACCACAACAATTTTGGCACGCCATTTTTTTTGCTCCTGTTTTAAGATGAAATTTGCTATACTATAAACTCCGTAGTCATTACAGGGTCAAGCCAAAATGTCAAAATTTTTTAAAATAAAACAAGCCAGTGAACAAACAGGCGTACATTTGGAAACCATTCGTTATTATGAAAAACAAGGCTTAATCGCCCCTACACATCAACAAAACGGCTATCGTGTGTTTGATGAAAATCAGTTAGAACAATTACGCTTTATTAAAACTTGCCGTAATATCGGTCTTTCTTTAAGTAACATCAAAACGCTGTTGCAATTACAACAAACGCCTAACAAACAATGCAATGAAATCAATGCACTTGCCGAGCAACATTTGGCATATTTGGACGAACAAATCACAGAACTACAACAAGTTAAAACTTTTCTAATGCAATTTGTGGGTTGTGAAAATAAAACGGTTGATAAGTGTCAGATTATTCAAGGTATTAAAGAAAAAGAATAGCGGAATATTTTTCAGGCAGCCTGAAACCTTTTTCCATTATGGGTTTGATTTTGACGGTGGTGTTGCTGTTTGCCTTTCAAGCCCAAACCATTATTGCCAATCCCTTGATTATTTTGCTGATTGCCATTCCCTTGCTGGCACAGACTTACGGCATTTTTGCCTTGGCTCACGTTTTGGCAAAATAGCTCAAATTACCACACGAAATTTCCGCCCCTGCGTGCTTGATTGGCACGAGTAATTTTTTTGAATTGGCGGTGGCAATTTCTTTGTTCAGTTTGCACTCGGGGGCGGCATTGGCAACGGTGGTCGGTGTGCTGGTGGAAGTGCCTGTGATGCTCTCGCTAGTGTGGTGGCTTAATCGGCAGGTAAAATAACGATGTGCCGTCTGAAACTTATTTTTCAGACGGCATATTTACCTTAAAACAATCAAACCTTTACCAAAATCTTCCCAATCTGTGCATTGCTTTCCATATAACGGTGAGCTTCCGCCATTTCATCAAAAGCAAAAACTTTGTCAATTTCTAGTTTTAATTGACCGCTTGCTAAGCCGTCAAACACGAATTTTTTCGCTTGAGCGAGTTTTTCTGGTACGGTAGTGATTTCAAACAATTCTCGCACGGTTAAGTGTTTGCCTAAAATTGGGAACACAGGCACGGCGATATCATCGTGGCTTAATGCACCGTAGATGATGTATTTGCCGTCTTGTGTCATTGCGTTGATAATTTTTGCTGCTTCTTTGCCACCCACAGGGTCGAACACCAAATTCACGCCTTTGCCGTTTGTAATTTCTAGTAATTTAGCCGTAACGTCATCTTCTTTGGTGGCAATCACAAAATCCGCCCCTTTCTGTAAAAGCACATCGCCTTTGGCGTGCGAGACAGAGCAATCACGTTTGCCCCTTGCATTTTGGCGATTTGAATGGTGGCAATGCCTACCGAGCTGGTCGCTCCGCCCAATACAACAAAATCGCCTTTTTGCACTGTAATGGTACGTTGGCATATCTCTACTACAAGCAGTAGGATTTTGAGAAAAATTTTCAAATGATAGAATTTTTTCAGATTACTTGACCTTAACCCTAGGTTAAGCTTTAAAATGATGTCCATTCAATCTCAATAAAAAATAAGGACATCTTATGAAATTACATAAATTCACCCGCTCATTGTTGCTTTTAAGTTTAGGCATAACCGCTTTTGCTCAAGCACAAACACTTTCTATGGAAGTGTGGAAAAGCCCGACTTGTGGCTGTTGTAATGAATGGATCAGCTATATGCAGAAAAACGGTTTTGAGGTTAAAGTCAACGAAACAGGCAATTATGATGCTCATAAGCGCTTTAACATTAAATATGAACATGCTTCTTGCCACACAGCCGTGATTGATGGCTATGTGATTGAAGGACATGTACCTGCTGAGGATATCAAACGTTTACTCGCAGAAAAACCCGATGCAGTTGGCTTGTCCGCACCTGGCATGCCGATTGGTTCACCAGGTATGGACGGTGAAGCATACGGCGGACGCAAAGATCCTTATGATGTTGTTTTAATTAAGAAAAACGGTGAAAGTGAAGTGTTCAAATCCTATAACCAATAGGGGGGAAAGAATGAAACGTCGAGATTTTTTACGTTATGGAATTGGAATTAGCTTAGCCAGTAGCTCGCTTTATAGCCTTGCGAATATGATGAACCACGCACAACATGGCAATATGGCGATGATGCATTCAGTACCTACTGGCCTAATGCCAACTGAGGCAATGCCTTCAGGTTTATCGCTTAATGGGATATTGCCAAAACTTGCTAATCAATCGACTCAAGCAGGGCTATTCACAGCCACTTTAAAAGCAGAGCCAATTAAAATTCGCCTCGCAGACAATAAAGAAACGGAATTTTGGGCTTATAACGGACAACTACCAGGGCCACAAATTGAAGTATTTGAAGGCGACACCGTAGAAATTGAATTTATCAATCACCTACCACAACCCTCAACAGTACATTGGCACGGCTTAGATGTACCAAATGAAGCGGATGGTAACCCGATGGATATGGTTGAACCGCAAGGGAAAAAAGTCTATCGCTTTACGCTACCTCAAGGCAGTGCTGGGACATATTGGTACCACCCTCATCCACATGACCATGTTTCCGAGCAAGTCTATAAAGGCTTAGCAGGCACTTTCGTTGTTAAAGCGAAAAATGATCCGCTTGCACGCCTTCCTGAACAACATTGGGTGATTTCCGATCTGCGTTTAAATGCCGATGGCACCATTCCAGCAAATACGATGTTAGATTGGATGAATGGTCGTGAGGGGGAATTTGTGTTAATCAACGGTCAATATCAGCCCCAGATTCAAGTGAAAACGAATGAACGAATCCGTCTTTGGAATGCCACTAGCGCTCGTTATTTTCGTTTAAACATTCCAGGGGTGAAATGGATTGTGGTGGGTACCGAAGGTGGTTTACTTGAAAAACCTCGCTCGCCTGTTGATGAACTGCTACTTACACCAGCCGAACGCGTTGAAGTGATTATGGTGGGTGAAACGCAAGGAACAGTCAATTTACAAAGCGGTTATTATGATCGCCGTAAGATGATGGTTCAAGAACAGCCTAAAGATCTCACTTTAGCCACAATTCAGGTGAAATCAGAACCTGTTCAGTTACCTGAAAGCTTAAGGTCCTTGCCTAACTGGGATGAGCCAAAGCAGGTTCGCCAAATTCGCTTTAGTGAAAAAATGATGAACCATACGAATATGCCAATGATGAATCACGGTACACATCACGCTACTACAACACCAACGGATAACCCTATTCCACCAATGATGAATGGTATGTTCTTAATCAACGGTCAAACCTTTGATATGAACCGTATTGATTTTGTTGCCAAATTGAATGAAGTGGAACAGTGGGAAATTTTCAATGAAAGCCATATGGATCATCCGTTCCATTTGCACGGCACTCAATTTGAAGTGATTCAACATACATTAAACGGCAAAACCTTCAAGCCAGAAGGCAGGGCGTTAAAAGATGTAGTCAATTTGCGCCCTTATGAAAAAGTGATTATTCGCTTTAAGCAAGGACACACTGGGTTGAAAATGTACCATTGCCATATTTTGGAACATGAAAATCTCGGTATGATGGGGATGTTTAAAGTGGAATAGTGGTATCTAACCATAAAAAACAGAGGGATTTTCGTGAAAATTTGTAAATCGCGAAAATCCCACTGCTTATCACTGCCTATTCCAACGGTTTAACAATGCAACAAGTGAGAGCATCACAGGCACTTCAACCAATACACCAACCACAGTCGCTAACGCCGCGCCCGAATGCAAGCCAAACAAGGAAATCGCCACCGCCAATTCAAAAAAATTACTGGTGGTGTCCTGAAAAGTGTACTGGGTTAAATTTGTTTGGGATGATTGATTGCCTAAAATCCAATATTAAAAGATTTAACATGATAAAACATTGATTTGGAAAAACAGCAACTGCGCCTGACGGCTCTGCTTAATCTGTGCCGAATCCGACAGTTATTACCCTCAATCACTTTAGTATGTTGCTTACCCACCCATTGGTCACCGGTATCAGAAAACGCATTTACAAAAGCATCCCAATTATCGCCGGCAATACGTTCATAGCTTACTTTGAGTTCTTTTAAACGCTGCTTTAAAGCCAAAGCGGTTTGCAAATCACGTTTGCCCCAAACAAATGCCTCGATTTCACTTGTCTTGGCATGATAACCGATGTAGATACGGTATTTTTGGTCTATCCGATTTGGTGGTACAAAATGCCAATGGCGCTTTATTCTTTGCTCGAGCAAGTAGACTTTAGTGGGAAAAATATTGTGCCGGTGGTTGGTCACGGTGGCAGTCGTTTGGGTGGAACGGATAAAGATATTCAGCAACTTCAACCACAAGCCAACGTGAAAAACGGTTTTGAGGCGTATTTGCATAAAACGGTAAGGGCTGAACAACAAGTGGAAAAAAGATTAGCTAAATTCTTAACCGAAAATGGTTATACAAAATAAAAATGTAGGGACACACAGCGTATGTCCCTACCATTTAAATTTCAATTTTATGAAGAAAAAATATCTCCTCCAACTCGCTCAAGATTTGGTTCTAACGGCAATATTGCTTTCTCTTTTTGGCTATCATCTTTATGAAGAAATCACGCACGAATGGCTCGGCTTGGTCTTTTTTGCTTTGATTATCTCACATCTTTCACTGAATACATGGTGGCTCAAAAAGACCTTTTCAGGCAGTTATAACAGCTATCGCATTTTGCAAAGTGCGGTCAATTTTGCAACTTTTTTGTTATTTTTAACCGCTTGTATCAGTGGCATTATGCTTTCTAAACATCTATTGGTGGAAATGCTATTCCACTCTACCACAGATTTAATGCGAAAAATTCATATGACCAGCACCCATTGGTTGCAAATTTTAGTGGGTGTACATTTGGGGTTACATTGGAAACCTATTGCTAATTTATTCGCAAATGGCTACCGTTTAGATCTTGAACATTGGCTTGCACGCAGGCTTATTCCAGCTTGTTGGCTGATTATTGCCGCTTATGGTATTTTCGTTTTTGTGCAACGAGAGTTGTTACCCTATTTATTGCTACAAGTAGATTTTGCCTATTTCAATTATGATGAACCGCAAGCGGTCTTTTATTTTGACTTTCTTGCGATTTTAATTGCGCTGGCTTACAGCACAAGATTTTTGGTTTGGTTCTTTTTATTTAGGAAAAAAGATGTCAAAAGTTAAATCTATTTAGATATTCTGTATAAATAACCTAAATGGCGGATAGATAGAAACGATCTTATACTCGCCACAATTTTATTAATTAAGGATAGCCAAATATGAAGAAAATTAATGTTGCCATTGTGGGGAGTGGGTATTCTACCCGTATTTTCCACGTTCCCTTTTTTAAAAATGATCATCGGTTTAACGTGATAAAATTTTTTGAGCGTTCAACCACTCGGGCATTAGCATGGTTCCCCAACATTGATATTGTGTCAAATTTTGAAAAGTTACTGACTGATGAGGTGGATTTAATCGTGATTAGTCAATAAGTGTAAAAATGGCATCATCAACCCAATGAATTTATGGACAAATATTATCTGTTTGGTATTTTATAGTAAATACATTGTGTAAAAATAAAATCTGAAATCTAGCCTTTTTATACTTTATTTTTACGTATTCATACTTCAATCTGGGTAGATTAGTGTTTAATTAATTGATTTAAAATAATTTTATAATTTACATTCCCAAATAATATGGAAACAACCATTCTAAAATTAAAGATTAATTTTTTTAACGTTGATTATGAAAAAAAAGAAGACCTTTTTATAAACAAGGTCTTCTTTTTTTGTTTGTTTCTGATTATATTAACCCGTCATATTAATTTTAACCTTGTTATTGTAGGAACCTAACAATGAAAAAAAATCTCATCACAACATCACTTCTTTTGGCTTTGCCAGCACTTGCTTTTGCTGAAACTGAGCAAGCAGCAGAACTTAAACCTATTACGGTGTACTCCGCTTATGCCGCACCGATCAATCAAGATAAAACCGCGTCATCTGTTACTGTTCTAACTGAAAAAGATTTTGCCGATCGCAATGCTACCTATGTGAGCGATGTGCTGAAAACTGTTCCGGGTATGGCATTTAGTGCTTCGGGTGGTCGTGGTACGCTATCCAATTTTTACCTACGCGGTGCGGATGCGAACCATTTAGCAGTGGTCATTGATGGGGTAAAAATGAACCCTGTTACAGGTTATGGCTTTGATTTCGGTGGTCTTGCATTAAGCAATATTGATCGTATTGAAGTATTACGTGGTGAGCAATCTGCGTTATGGGGCAGTGATGCAATGGGTGGCGTAATCTACATTACCACCAAGAAAGGCTTATACAAAGACAAAGCCTTTAACATCGATTTTGATTTCGGTGCAGGTTCAAATGGCACCTTTGATGGTTCTGCGACTGTTTCTGGCTATCAGAATGGTTTCTACTATGCGTTACATGGGGATAGCCATACAACAAAAGGCATTTCTGCTTATAGCTCAAATAAATTCCACTATACAGGCGAACAAGGCAATAAAATCACAACAGGTGGTGCGGTAGAAAAAGACAAATTCCATCGTGACAACGCTTCTTTACGCTTCGGCTATGCAGGGGAAACACGTGGTTTAGAAGTGCTTGCTTCTCATTCATCTCAAACGGCTCGTTATGACGGCAGTTTAGCTGGCGAGAAATCATTCGATGATAGAACGCGTGTTCGTGATACCCTATTCAAATTGAGTGGTTATTTCGGTAACGATCAAGAACTCTTTAAACACCAAGCAAGTATCAGCCATTTAAAAACAGATAGCGACACCTTTAGTGCTTGGGCAAGTGCTTATGATGCGAAAAAATTAAATGCGAATTATCAATTAGATATCAATTTTGATCGTGAAGGATCGATTACCCAAGCGGTCAGTTTATTAGGCGAATTTCAACGTTCTGACTATGACTCAACCGCTTATGCTGTACCAAAACACCTGACTGAAAAAAGTGTGGCGGCGGAGTATCGTCTATTTAGCGAAGATGATCATAGCTTAGCAATTAGTGGTCGTTACATTGATAGTTCAGAATATAAAAATGCTTGGACGGGCAGAATTTCGGGGGCTTATAGACTTTCACCGAACTTCCAAGCTCACGCAAGTTATGGTTCAGCCATTCAAAATCCGACAATGACGGAATATTTTGGTTGGAATGGTTCTTTCATCGGCAATCCAAACTTAAAACCTGAGAAAAGTCGTGGTGGCGATATCGGTTTATTGATTACTTCTAATGATAAAAAACACAGCTTAGATGTGACTTATTTCGCTCGTAACGTAGAAAACTTCATTAGTTCTAAAGTGCTTGCCTTTGATCCTGTGACTTATGTATCCACAACACAAGCGATTAACCTTGATGGAAAAACAAAAATCAAAGGCGTAGAACTGGCTTATAACGGCAAATTAAACGACGTATTAACCGCCTATGCAAACTACACTTACACCAATACGAAGGATAGCAAAGGCGTATCATTAGTGCGTCGTGCAAAACATACCGCGAATTTAGGCCTTGCTTACCAAGTCACAGAGCAATTTGGCACAAATGTGAATTTAGCCTACGTTGGAAAACGTGCGGATACCCATTTTGATGAAGTTACTTATGCGGCTTCTCGCGTGAAATTGCCTTCTTATACCTTAGTGAATTTAGGGGCGAATTACCAAATCACTAAGAATTTGAATGTTTATGCGAATTTGAATAACCTGTTCAACAAAAAATATGAGCATACCATTGGCTACGGTCAAGACGGACGCAATGTTTACGTTGGCTTAAAAGGTAGTTTCTAATCAACTCGGTGGGCGTTTTGCCCACCATTTTGTTTTATGCAATGAAAAAAACTTGCCTAATTTGCACCGCACTTTTTACTTCTCTCGGCACCGCACAGGCGGAGCAATTTGTTTCGCTGAATTTATGTAGCGATCGCCTGCTGATTGAGCTTGCTCGCCCTGAGCAAATCGCGGCTCAATCGCCGTATTCTACTAATCCTTTGATGATGTTGGATAAAGTCAATGTCAGTAAACCCACCGTTGAGCCAACTTTGAGCCAACTTTTACCTTATTTGGATAAAACCTTGCTGATTAACGAAAGTTTTTACCCGCAATTAGTGGCAAAACTGAGAGAACTTGGCGTGAAAATTGTGCCAATGAGCGATCCACAAACGCCCGAACAGCTCATTGAATTCGTTTCTCACTTGGGGCAATTAACGGGCAACGTGGCACAAGCAGAGCAGTTGATTGCTCAGCTTTCATCGCAAAATTTTAAGCTAAACCGACCGCTTGCAGAAACGCTAATCCTCTCTGATACAGGCGTGGTCGAGCCCAGTTTTCCACAATACCGAATATTGCTCGACTTACTCGGTTTAAAACCCACCAAAACCACGCTGACGCCACAAAATTTTTCCTTAGAAAAAGTGCTGTTGAGCCAGCCGAACCAACTGATTTCAATCAGCGACAAACAGGGCTACAACGAACAAGCGGAACTGCTAAAACATCCAATTTTGCAAAAAATGTTCCAAAACCGACCGCTTGCAACAATTCCATTGAAATATACTTACTGTGTCGATCAAGGCTTATGGCAAGGGGCAGAGCAACTTTACCAACAATTTCAGCAAGAAAGGAAATAAAACGGATGAATATCAATAGGTTAAATTTTATTTTGTTTGCTTTGCTGATCGCCATTATTGCTTTAGCAAGCAGTTATCAACTGGGCGATTTTGCCGCTTTATTGAATGCCGATGGTGTGCTGACGGATATGCGGTCATTGGTGCTATTTGACATTCGCCTACCGAGATTTCTACTCGCCATTTTAACAGGAGCAAGTTTGGCGGTGGCAGGCAATGCAATGCAAGGGATTTTTCAAAATCCGCTAGCCAGCCCGGGCTTGCTCGGTAGTGCGAATGGGGCGACAACGGCGAGCGTTTTTATTCTCTACTATTTTTCTGCCCCTTTCACGTTGTTGCTCTTGGGTGGCATTGCAGGGGCGCTGCTCAGCTTTCTGTTGGTCTATTTGATTGCGAAAAATTATGGCACAACGATGATGATTTTAAGTGGCTTAGCGGTCAATATGCTGCTCGGTTCGGCTATCGCTTTGCTGCTTTCTAATGCACAAAGTCCTTGGGCATTGGCAGAGCTTTATCGCTGGTTGCAAGGCTCTTTGGTTTGGGCGAAATTAGACACTTTGCTTGTTTCCTTACCTATTGTTTTACTTGGCTTTTTCTGCATTTATCGCCAACGTCGCTATGTGGATTTACTCACCTTTGGCGAAGAAACCGCAAGCACAATGGGCGTGGATGTAAAACGCAGCTTTTTTATCACTACTTTCGGTGTCGCTTTATTAGTGGGTGCCACTATTCCGCAAACGGGGACGATTGGATTTATCGGCTTAATCGCACCGCACTTTGCTCGCATTTTGCTGAAAAAACGCCCATCGCAACTCTATCTGACGAGCGGACTTATCGGTGCTTTGCTGTTGCTCATTGCCGATTTGGCGATTTTACATCTGCCTTTCTTCTCTCACATTTATATTGGCACGCTCACTGCGATTATCGGGGCACCAGTGCTGATTTGGATTTTGCTGACACAACAACGGAGATTGTATGATTAAGATCGAAAATATCAGCTTGCCTTACGGCTTGAACGCAGTCAGTTGCCAAATTCCACAAGGAAAATTAGTCGGCATTATGGGGGCAAATGGTGCAGGAAAATCGACCCTGTTGAAAAGTATGGCGGGGATCTTACCGCTTGCAAGCGGTGAGATTTGGCTAAATTCTTGCAAATTAAGTGCAATGTCGCCTAAACAGAAAAGCCAGCAAATCGCCTATCTTGCCCAAAGCACCGCAATTCATTGGGATCTCAACGTGTATGATGTGATTGCTCTCGGTTTAAATCAACCCACCGCCGATGAAGCACAAAAAGTGCGGTCAATTTCCGACAAGTTTTCCATTTCACACTTGCTCGACAAGCCTTACCAACAGCTCTCAGGCGGTGAAAAAACGCGAGTTCAGCTGGCACGTTGCTGCATTAAAGAGAGCCCAATTTTGCTCGCAGACGAACCCATCGCCGCACTGGATCCTTATTATCAAATCGATATTATGGAACAACTCAAATCCCTCACCCCACAACACACCTGTGTGGTGGTCATCCACCATCTCTCGTTGGCTTATAAATTCTGTGACGAAGTGATTTTGTTGGAGAAAGGTAACATCATTGCAAGCGGCAAAACCGAACAAGTGCTAACAGAAAGCAATCTCGCCCAAGCCTTTAAAATTAAGGCAGAGATTGATCGGGAAAGGAAAGAGATTATCAATATAAGAAAATTGGAAGTTTAGATCATAAATCATAGAAATATTAAAAAAAATTGGAAATCAACTTCCAATTTATTTTTAATTTTGATAAATTGGAACTTAACTTCTAAAATTAATGGGGTTTTATATGATAACTCGACAGCACTATCTACAACAACTTATCCAATTTAAAGATACGGATTTCGTTAAAATAATCACTGGAGTCCGACGTTCGGGGAAATCTGTTCTCTTGATGCAGTATCGTGACTATTTGCAGCAGCAAGGCATCCAACCTACAAATATTATCTACATTAATTTTGAGCGTTTCGAATATCAGTGGGTAAAAAATGCAGAAGATTTTCAACAACTTATTCGAGATCTATTGCCTAATTCGACAGAAAAGGTTTATTTCCTAATAGATGAAATTCAGTTTGTTGAAGATTGGCAAAAAATCATTAATTCACTAAGAGTGAGTTTTGATACAGATATTGTTATTACTGGATCAAATGCTAATCTCCTTTCGGGAGAGCTGGCTACTTTACTCAGTGGGCGATATGTGGAAATTAAAATTTATCCCTTATCTTTTAAAGAGTTTTTGGATGCCAAAAATATCGATCATCATTCCAGACTTGTCGATAAGTCTTATCAAGAATATGAAAAATATGGTGGTTTCCCAAGTGTTGTTATAGCCGATGAGCCTCTTAAAGAGACGATTTTATCAGGTATATTTGACTCGATTGTATTAAATGATATTGCCTATCGGGCTGGTGTAAAAGACACTCATATTTTAAAAAGTGTGATCTTATTCCTTGCGGATAATGTGGGACAGTTAGTTAATCCAAGTAAAATTAGTAATACACTAACTTCTGAGCGTGTTCCTACATCTAACCACACAATTAGTAAATATTTAGATTTACTTGAAAATGCTTTCTTATTCTATAAAGCACAACAGTATGATATTCGCGGAAAAGGTTATTTGAAAACAAATGCCAAATATTTCATTGTTGATAATGGTTTAAGACGACAGGCGATTGGTAAGAAAGGGGCAAATTATGCAAATCGTTTAGAAAATATTGTCTTTTTAGAGCTATTAAGACGGGGCTATACCATTGATGTAGGAAAACTTGAAAGTAAGGAAATTGATTTTATCGCACGTAAAGCTGATGAAATTTTATATGTCCAAGTCGCTTTTGAAATCCCTGAAAATACAAGGGAAACGGATAACCTATTACATATTAAGGATAATTATCGAAAAATATTGATCACAGGTAAATATTACGAACAAACAGAAATTAATGGGATAGAAATTATTTACATTGTGGATTGGTTGTTATCAGACTGATTGCGATAAAACCTTAGTGAGTTATCTTAAAGTGCGGTTAAAAACAAATTTGTTTTCAACCGCACTTTTATTCATTTATCGTCGATTAATTCTCTCTACACTCTAACCAACGCGTGCGGGTGCCTTGGTGGTTTTTGTAGTAAATTGAACTGCTGTGGCGGGCGATTAGGTCAATGTAAGCCCCTTCAATTGGGTGGTATGAACGGTAAACTACTTCAAAGCGTGTGCCTCGGGCGTTTAAGGTTTTGTTTTCGATATGGTCGAAAGGTTGTGCTTTGCCACCGTCTAATTGGAAATAGATACCAAAATTTTCCTGTAAACGACTTTCTCTGGAGAGTGGAAAATAATTCACTAAATAAGATGTGCCACCTGTTTCAAAGTTACGGCAAAAATAGTAATAGCGTTTGTAATGGGCTGGATTTGCTAATTCTGCGTAGCTAATGTCGTCTTTTAAATAGCCTTTTTGCTTGGTTGGCTGCGTTTGCGTTTTGGTCTGCGTACAAGCAAATAGGGTAGAAATCGTTGCCGTTAGCACAATAAGTTTCAGTTTATTCATAAAATGCCGAGAAAATGAAGTTAATTTGAACGCATTATGATAGCGGAAATTTCTGTTACAAGCACTTAAAACAAACTTTGCTGACCGACTAAAAATTCAGGTTTGCTTTTTACGTCAAATCCATATTCTGCCAAATAACTTTTTAAACACTCGATATTGTAGAACGAGTGGCTTTTGGTGGTGTTTTGAAAATAGAGATAGAGTTGATCAAATTCGTTTTTGCGTTGATGAAGCAACTTCGCCAACGCTTGCATTTCTGCGTCGCTATAACGGTAGTCGTGTCGCTCTTGAGCTGATTGAGCTTTCCACCAGTTTGGGTTACGACCATGTAGGCGTAAATAGGCGGTGCGTTGATTGGCGTAAAACTGAAAGGCAGGCAAACCGATATATTGTGGATAATCCACATTGCACCAAATCAGATTTTCTTTGCCTTGAAAATAGCCTAACACCGACTGCGTATGCCAGCTCGGATGGCGAAATTCGATGGCTAAGGGATAATTTTGAAACCACGAAACCAGTTCAGCGAGATAGTAACGATTGGCGTGCGTTCGTTCAAAACTCGACGGAAATTGAATAAATAAATTCGCCAAACAATGCTGTTCTGTTAAAGGTTGCAACGCATTCAAAAAGGCTTCCGCTTGTTCTTTTGTTGCGGTGCGTTTATGGCTAAAATCTTGATGAAGCTTGACCGAAAACTGCAACTGCCCCTGAGCCTTTTCCACCATGCCCTGCAATGCCTTCGCCCCAATCGGTGCGTGAAAAGTGCTGTTGATTTCAATCGCATCATAATGCTGACTATAAATCGTCAAAAATTCCGTTTTATCCGTCCCAAAGGGATAAAGCGTACCGACTAAATCCGTATCGCTATAACGAAATAAAGTTCCGATCCCCTATGATTTAGGATAAAGCGTACCGACTAAATCCGTATCGCTATAACCGCCAGTGCCGATGTAAATATGGGGATGATGCATTTGGTTTTGTTATAAAGTGAGAAATAGAATAAGTTTAGGGGGAATTTAGAGAAATGCAAGCGGTCAGATTGTGAGTAAAATTTGCAAAATTTTATCGGTAAGTGACCGCTTGTGAGTAACATATTTAATTTAGAACACATAAATTGTATAATTTACCTTAAAAAGGAGTTCGCATGTTACAAAAGATAGTATTTAAATCAGGTTCATCTCCAGATTCAGGAAATGAATTAGAACTAGAATTAAAACCAATTACTATTTTTATTGGTCCTAATAATAGCGGCAAGTCTCAAACTTTAATTGAGATAGAAGGGCTAGTATCGAAAGGAATTAAAGAAAACTTGAAAATAATTAGACATATAGAGTTTGAGTCTTTAGACAAGAATAGATTAGAAACAGAATTTATAAATGGTCTAAGACTTCCAGAAACTATAGGGAATAGACCATTGTTTAAAGGTAATATATATATTGGAAAATATGAAAATAAGTGTCAAATTTATTTACCTGGTGTATTAGACAGTATAGATGATATTAATTCGGCTAAAGAAAACTCTGGTATATTTGATGTTTTTTCATATTATACTTTAAAGCTTGATGGGTATAACCGACTATCTTTGATAAATTCTAAATCAGCAGGAGATTTGATTGAAAAAGAAACAAATGTTTTTTCAAAGTTATTCAAGAATGATAAATTAATGGAAAAGGTAAGAGAAGTTATCTTTGATGCATTTAAAAAATATTTAGTTATAGATCCAACAAATCTCGGTAGTTTAAGATTAAGATTATCTGTAAAAGAACCTAAAAATAATATAGAAAAATCCCTTACAGAAGAAGGAATAGCTTTCCAGAAAGATGCTATCTTGGTTGAAGAATCTAGTGACGGTATAAAAGCTTTCATAGGTCTGATTATATCTATACTTGTAGATGAATCTAAAATTGTATTAATTGATGAACCTGAAGCATTTTTACACCCAACATTATCTTATAAGTTAGGTAAGGAAATATCTAGTTTTGTAGAGAATCATCAAAGATTATTTATTTCAACACATAGTGCAAATTTTTTAATGGGATGCGTACAAAATAATGTTGGAATCAATATAGTTAGATTAACTCATGACCTACAAGGGGCTACAGCTCGTGTTTTAACACAAGAAAAATTAAAACCATTAATGCAGAATCCTTTACTACGTTCAATCGGTGTATTTAATGCTCTTTTTTATAATGCTGTTGTTGTTACCGAAGCGGATGCTGACAGAGCTTTTTATCAAGAAATAAACGAGCGTTTATTACAAGCTGGAGATCCCAGAGGGATTGAAGGGTGCTTATTTCTAAATGCTCAAAATAAGCAAACTGTTTGGGATATTGTAAAACCATTAAGAGAGTTAGGAATACCTGCTGTAGGAATTGTTGATATTGATGTAATTAAAGAAGGTGGAGAAAACTGGAATAAAGTACTAAATGGGATTTTTCTACCTGAACGTAATTGTGATTCTTATAGAAAAGATAGAGAAAACTTATGTACTGCTTTTAATGCAACAGGCCAAGATTTTAAACGGAATGGTGGAATAAGTTTATTATGTAATTCTGATAAAGAATTTTGTGAAAATGTTTTTGATAATTTATTTGAGTATGGTTGTGCAGTCGTTCCTGTTGGAGAAATTGAGCAGTGGCTATCTGACCTTGATATTGAAAGAGGAAAGTCTCATTGGCTAAAGAACATCTTTGAGAAAATGGGAGATAATCCTAGCTCAAGTGGTTATATAAAGCCACAAGATGGAGATGTGTGGGATTTTATTGGAAAAATTTCTAAATGGGTTAATAATCCAAATAAAAAAGGAATTCCTGTATAAATATCGTAGTGGGGTTAAAACCCGCCACTACGATAAGGTGGGCTTATGCCCTCCATACAATCACATCTTCTCAGCCAGCGATTTCACATCCTACTTCATCGCCACACTCAACCATTTCAACATTGTCTTTTCATCCCAACCTTTGCGTTTTGCGTAGTCTAACGCTTGGTCTTCGTCAATGCGTCCTAAGGTAAAGTAGTTACTTGCAGGGTGGGAGAAGTACCAACCACATACGGAAGCGGCGGGCCACATTGCGTAGCTTTCGGTAAGTTTCATTCCAATGCGTTGTTCCACTTCCAGTAAGTCCCAGATGATTTGTTTTTCGGTATGTTCTGGGCAGCTTGGGTAGCCGGGAGCAGGGCGGATGCCGACGTATTTTTCATCAATCAAGGCCTGATTATCAAAACTTTCTTCTGAATAACCCCAAACTTTTGTGCGAAGTTCGAAGTGGAGATATTCCGCCATTGCTTCGGCTAGGCGGTCGCCTACGGCTTGCAATAAAATGGCATTGTAGTCGTCGCCTGCGGCTTTGTAGCCTTCCACTAAATCGTGTTCTTCAATGCCAGCACAGACGGCGAACATTCCGAGCCAATCCCGTTGTCCGCTTTCTCGGTCGGCAATAAAATCGCTCAAGCAGAGATTGTATGGGCTTTTGCTGTTTTTGCCGCGTTCGGTTTGTTGGCGTAAGTGGTAGCATTTGCCTGCCAATAAAGTGCGGTCAGAATTTTGATAGATTTCAATATCATCGCCAGTGCGGTAGGCTGGGAATATGCCCATAATACCGCTTGGATTGAGTTTTCCGTTTTGTTCTAATTCATCTAATACTCTTTGGGCGTCATTCCATACGCGGCGTGCTTCTTCGCCACCTTCTGGATAATCAAAGGCATCAGGGTAGCCGCCCATTAATCCCCATAGCATAAAGAATGGCGACCAGTCGATAAATTTGCGTAGGGTGGCGATAGGCACATTTTTATATTCAATAATGCCTGTTTGTTTTGGTTGCGGCACTTGATAATCTGCCCATTCGCCTGCGAACGCGTTGAAACGGTTTTTACGTGCTTCTTCAATGGCTAGCTGTTTGCGTAGCGGTTTGCGGTTTGCAAAGGCGTGCTGAATTTGCTCGTATTCTTTTTTCATCCGTTCCCATAATTCCGCTTTGGTGTCTGGGTTCATCAGCGCAGCACAAGCGGTAACAGCGCGCGAAGCATTGGTGGTGTAAACTACTTCGTGTGCATATTTCGGATAGAGTTTGATTGCGGTGTGTTCTTTCGAAGTAGTTGCACCGCCGATCATCACTGGCAAGTTTAATTTCAAGCGAGTCATTTCACTTAAGAAATATTCCATTTCATCGAGTGACGGGGTGATCAAACCACTTAATGCGATCACGTCCGCTTTTTCTCGGATTGCGGTTTCAATAATGCGATCCGCAGGCACCATTACGCCTAAGTCGATCACTTCAAAGTTGTTACATTGCATTACTACGCTGACGATATTTTTACCAATATCATGCACGTCGCCTTTTACGGTCGCAATCACCACTTTACCTGCCGATGAGCCTTTCTGTTTAGTGGCATTGATAAAAGGCTCAAGATAAGCAACCGACTGCTTCATTACACGTGCCGATTTTACCACTTGCGGTAGGAACATTTTACCGTCGCCAAACAGTTCGCCGACCACGTCCATACCGTCCATTAGCGGCCCTTCGATCACTTCTAAAGGTGTGCTAAATTTCAACCGCGCTTCTTCGGTGTCTTCAATAATGTGCGTGGTAATCCCTTTTACTAGAGCGTGTTTTAAACGTTCTTCCACTGACCAAGTACGCCATTCCGCAACGGAATTATCTTGTTCATCAGCACCTGTATTGCGGTATTTGTCGGCAATATCCAATAAGCGTTCTGTGGCGTCAGAACGGCGATTTAGCACCGCATCTTCAATCACATCGCGTAGTTCTGGGTCGAGATCATCATAAATCGCAAGTTGCCCTGCATTGACAATCCCCATATCCATTCCTTGTTTGATGGCGTGATATAGGAACACCGCGTGAATGGCTTCACGCATTGGGTTGTTACCGCGGAAAGAGAAGGATACATTCGACACACCGCCTGAAATTTTGGCGTGCGGTAAGCTACGTTTAATGCGACCTGTTGCGTTGATGAAATCGACCCCGTAGTTATTGTGTTCTTCAATGCCAGTGCCGATAGCAAAAATATTCGGGTCGAAAATAATGTCTTCAGGTGGGAAACCGACTTGATCCACTAAAATGCGGTAAGCACGCGTACAAATTTCTACTTTTCGCTCTTCGGTATCGGCCTGTCCTACTTCATCAAATGCCATTACCACAACCGCAGCACCATAACGGCGAACGAGTTTGGCTTGATGAATAAATTTTTCCTCGCCTTCTTTGAGAGAAATGGAGTTTACAATCCCTTTGCCTTGAATGGTTTGTAGTCCAGCTTCAATCACTTCCCATTTTGATGAGTCAATCATCACTGGCACTTTTGCCGCTTCAGGCTCAGTTGCCATAATATTGAGAAAACGGGTCATACATTTTTCTGAATCTAACAAGGCTTCGTCCATATTGACGTCAATCACTTGTGCCCCGTTTTCTACCTGATCGATGGCGATCTCAATGGCTTCCGCGTATTTTTCTTCTTTGATTAAACGTTTAAATTTCGCTGAACCTGTGACGTTATTACGTTCGCCCACGTTCACAAATAAGCTGTTTTCATCAATGGTTAAGGGTTCTAACCCTGATAAACGCATTGCGGTTTTAATTTCTGGCAACGGGCGTGGTTTGCAATCTTTAACCGCTTCACTGATGGTTTTAATGTGTTCAGGCGTGGTACCACAACAACCGCCGACAATATTTAAAAAGCCGCTTTCTGCCCATTCTTTCAAATGTGCCGCCATTTCCACCGCACTTAAGTCATAACCGCCAAAAGCATTTGGTAAACCTGCGTTCGGGTGAGCAGAAACATAACACTCACAGATTTTGGAGAGCTGTTCCATATATTGACGTAATTCTTTTGGACCCAGTGCACAGTTCAAGCCGAAGCTGATTGGTTTGGCGTGGCGTAACGAATTATAGAATGCTTCTGTGGTTTGCCCTGAAAGCGTACGACCTGAAGCGTCAGTAATCGTGCCTGAAATCATCACAGGCAAGGTCACACCTAATTCTTCAAATACATTTTCAATGGCGAAAATTGCCGCTTTGGCATTAAGGGTATCGAAAATGGTTTCCACTAAAATAATATCAGCTCCGCCCTCAATTAAACCTTTGGTCGCTTCAGCATAGGCATCGACCAATTGCATAAAGGTTACATTACGGAAGCCTGGATCGTTTACGTCAGGGGAAATGGATGCTGTGCGGTTGGTTGGACCTAACACACCTGCCACAAAGCGTGGCTTATCGGGCGTAGAATAGTTATCGGCAGCCAATCTCGCTAATTTTGCCCCTGCAAAATTGAGTTCATAGGCAATACTTTCCAATTCATAATCTGCCTGTGCAATGGTGGTGGAACTGAAGGTGTTGGTTTCAATAATATCTGCACCAGCCGCTAAATATTTCTCGTGAATAGCCTTGATAAGCAAAGGCTGAGTCAGGGTGAGTAAATCGTTATTGCCACGTAAATCAATGGTGCTGTCTTTAAAGCGTTCACCGCGGAAATCGGTTTCAGTGAGCTTATATTCTTGGATCATCGTCCCCATTGCACCGTCTAAAATTAAAATACGTTCAGCAAGGGCGTTATAAAGTGCGGTTGTATTTTTCAAAGTTTTTTCCTGTTATTAATTAGTTTGCATTTGCACAAAGTTGTAATGTGGTTTCTATTAATTCTCTGGCAATGGTGCCATGTTCAGGTAATTGAGGCAAAGGCTCGTTGTATTTAAACCATTTTGCTTCAACGATCTCTTCTTCTTGTACTTGAATATCGCCACTATCATAATCAGCCAAAAAACCCACCATCTGTGCGTTTGGAAATGCCCAAGGTTGACTGCCAAAATAGCGGATATTTTTAATTTTAATGCCGGATTCTTCAAACACTTCGCGTTCAACGGTTTGCTCAAAGGTTTCGCCTACTTCGACAAATCCTGCGAGCACCGTATAAAGTCCGGCTCTGCCATCGTTGTTCATATGGCGACGGTGACTTGCGAGCAAAATGCAGTCATCCTTACGTATCGCCACAATGATTGACGGGCAAATGACGGGATAAGTGCGGTGTAAACAAGAGGAATTTTTGCATTGCACCGCCCATTCATTTTGTGGCATTTCGGTTTCATGCCCACATTTGCCACAGAATTTATGCGTGTTATAAAAATGATTTAATTCAACACCGCGGTTTAAGAGATTGAATTTGCTCTTCGGTAAATTCAATAAGGAACGCAATGCAATCCAATCATATTGGGCATTGTCTTCCTCTAATAGCAAATAGAGCGGTGCATTATCCCATTCGCCAATTTTTGTGGTGAGTTTATGTTGTAATCCTAATTCTTCCGCAGTTCCAAAAGGTAAATTATGTTGTGGGAAGTAGATGTTTTGTGCTTGCGTAATAAGCCAAAAACCTTGTTTATTATCCGTTGGTTGTATCATTTTATTAATGCGCCTCGTCCCAATTTTGTCCAACGCCAACATCCACAATGAGTGGCACGCTCAGTTTGGCAGCACTTTCCATGCATGATTTGATTAATTGGCTATATTGTGCGATTTTTTCTGAACGCACTTCAAATACCAATTCATCGTGCACTTGCATAATCATATAAATATCAGGATCCTGCGCAATTTCCTTATCAATCGCAATCATGGCTTGTTTAATAATATCAGCGGCACTGCCTTGCATTGGTGCGTTGATTGCCACACGTTCTGCGGCTTTGCGACGAATTGCATTGCTCGAATTAATTTCTGGCAAATATAAACGGCGACCAAAAAGCGTTTCCACATAACCCTGTGCTTTTGCTTTTTCCTGAATATCCGTCATAAAATGCTGCACATTCGGATAGCGCTGGAAATAGAGATTCATATATTTAGTAGCATCAGCACGAGAAATGCCTAATTGGCGTGAAAGCCCAAAGGCTGACATGCCATAAATTAAACCGAAGTTAATGGCTTTCGCGCTACGGCGTTGTTCACTACTAACATCCTCTAAAGGAATACCAAAGATTTCAGCGGCAGTGGCGCGGTGAATATCTTTTCCTTCATTAAATGCTTGTGTTAAGCCTGCATCGTTGGAAAGGTGCGCCATAATTCGCAATTCAATTTGAGAATAGTCAGCGGCGATAATGCTATAACCTTCTCTTGCCACAAAGGCTTGGCGAATACGGCGACCTTCTTCATTACGAATAGGAATATTCTGTAAATTCGGATCGCTGGATGATAAGCGTCCTGTTGTGGTTACAGCCTGATGATAAGAGGTATGAACTCGTCCTGTTTTGGCATTGCACATTTGTGGCAATTTATCTGTATAAGTGGATTTGAGCTTCGCTAAACCGCGATGTTCCATTAATAATTTTGGTACTTCATGCCCTTGCTGTGCCAGTTCTTCTAATACTTCTTCGTTGGTAGAAGGTGCGCCTTTTGGCGTTTTGGCAATGACTGGTAACGCCAATTTTTCAAATAGAATTTCTTGTAACTGTTTGGTTGAAGCCAAATTAAAGGTTTCACCAGCGAGTTGATGTACTTCTTGTTCAAGTGCGGTTAAACGTTGGGCAATTTCTTGCGATTGTTGTTCAAGCGCTTGGTTATTAATCAACACGCCGTTACGTTCAATGCGAGAAAGAACTTCCACTAATGGCAATTCAATGTTTTGATAAAGCTCAACTAATTCAGCACTTTGTTCAATATCTTGCCACAAGGTTTGATGGAGTTTCATGGTAATGTCCGCATCTTCTGCGGCATATTCGGCAGCCTGTGCTAAGTCGATCTTGTCGAAAGTCAGTTGATTTTTGCCTTTACCTGCTAAAGTCTCAAAAGAAATGGTTTGATAACCTAAATAGCGCGCAGCCAAATCATCCATATTATGACGACCTGTGCTATCCAACACATAGCTTTCCAACATGGTATCAAAGGCAACTCCCTGTAATTCAATACCATTATTGGCAAAAATGGTTAAATCATATTTAATGTTTTGCCCAATTTTCTGAATGTCAGGGTTTTCTAATAAAGGTTTGAGTAAGTTTAAGCAAAGGGTTTTATCTAATTGATTTGGGCAAAGTTGCCATTGCATTTCTGTTGTTTCAGGCACTTCGTCAAATAGATCTGTTTGCTCTTGCTCAATTGCAACTTGATGAATATGTGCCAGTGGAATGTAACAGGCTTGTCCATTTTCTAAAGCGAAAGAAATGCCCACCAATTCGGCTTGCATTGGATCTAACGCATTAGTTTCCGTATCCACTGCCACAAATTTTGCTTGTTCAATTTGTGTAATCCATTGTTTTAGTTGTTCTTCTGTGCGGATGATTTGATATAAACTGCGGTCAATTTTTATGTTTTTTTTCACCGTACTTTTGTTCGTCGCACTTGATTTTGATTCTGTTGCGGCAGGGGAAATTTTAACTGCTTGTTCCGCTCCTTTGGTAACGGAACTTTCGCCCGTTAGTACTTCATTGAGCCAACGTTTAAATTCATAACGGGCAAAATATTCAATCAATAAATCTTTATTTGCTTCACCGAGCTGTAATTGTTCTGCGCTGATTTCTAATTCAACATCGGTTTTGATGGTAGCTAGTGCATAGGATAAATCTGCATCTGCTTTGGCTTCCAATAATTTATCGCCCAGCTTTTTCGCACCTCGAATGGATAAGTCAGCAACTTTGTCAATGTTAGCGTAAATTTCAGCCATTGAACCAATGCCTTGTAATAGTCCAAGTGCTGTTTTTTCACCTACGCCAGCTACGCCAGGAATATTGTCTGCACTATCGCCCATTAATGCCAAATAGTCGATAATTAATTCTGGTGGAATGCCATATTTATCCATTACACCTTGACGATCCAACAGGCTATTATTCATGGTGTTGATAAGCATAATATTGTCATCAACTAATTGCGCCATGTCTTTATCGCCTGTTGAGATGAGGACTTTTTTACCCGCCCGAGACGCTTCAACCGCAAGGGTACCAATCACATCATCTGCTTCAACGCCTTCAATGGAAAGCAATGGAATACCTAAAGCACGAATAATATCGTGTAAAGGTTGAATTTGGCTGCGTAATTCATCGGGCATAGGGGGGCGATGAGATTTGTATTGCTCAAACATTTCGTCCCGAAAGGTTTTCCCTTTGGCATCAAAAACCACTGCAATATGGCTTGGTTGCACCTGTGCAATCAGGCTTTTTAGCATATTGAGTACGCCATACATGGCACCCGTTGGCTCGCCTTGGGTATTGGTTAATGGGGGAAATGCGTGGAATGCACGATATAAATAGGAAGAACCGTCCACTAATACCAGTGGGTTTTCAGCAATTTGCGTCATTGTATTTCTCTTGAACAACTAATCTTGGACGCTATTATAGCTGAATTTCCATAAAAAAGTGCGGTGTAAAAACGTGCAATTTTTCCACCGCACTTTTAGGTTTTCAGTAATTAGTCACAGATGACTTTGATGGCTAAGCCACCTTGTGATGTTTCGCGGTATTTGGCATTCATATCTTTGCCAGTTTCATACATGGTTTCGATCACTTTATCCAAGGTTACGCGAGGGTTTGTGGTGCGGCGCAACGCCATGCGGCTTGCATTGATGGCTTTTACTGAGGCAATCGCATTACGTTCAATACAAGGCACCTGAACTTGACCGCCAACGGGATCGCAAGTTAAACCTAGGTTATGCTCCATGGCAATTTCCGCCGCAATACAAACTTGTTCTGGACTTGCCCCTAAAATTTCGGCTAAACCAGCTGCTGCCATAGAACAGGCAACGCCTACTTCGCCTTGGCAACCGACTTCAGCACCAGAAATAGACGCATTCATTTTGTATAATGCCCCCACCATGCCACAGGCTAATAAATAGCGTTCAATAATTTCTTGATCCAATGGCGAGACGAATTTTTCATAGTAAGACAATACAGCAGGAATAATACCACAAGCACCGTTTGTTGGCGCGGTTACTACACGTCCACCTGCTGCATTTTCCTCATTCACCGCTAAAGCATACATATTGACCCAGTCAATAACACGCATTGGATCGGTGGTTAAGTTTGTGTTGGCTTGTAGCATACGATAGAGTGTAGCTGCACGTCTTGGTACCTTTAATGGCCCTGGTAATAACCCTTCAGTATGTAAACCACGATCAATACAAGCTTGCATGGTTTGCCACACCAATAATAAATGTTTTTGTGTTGCTTCTTTGCCATTTAAGGCGATTTCATTTTCCATCATCACAGTGGAAAGCGCTAAACCATTGTCTTTACAATGTCTTAGAATATCAGCCGCACTTTTGAATGGATAAGGTACTGGTGTGACAGTTTCTTGTTCTTGTCCAAAATGTGCTTCATCTACAATAAAACCACCACCAATAGAATAGTAGGTTTGTTGGTAAAGGGGGGCACTTTCATCATCAAGTGCGGTGATTTTCATGCCATTTTCATGTAAGGATAAGAAACTTTGATGAAAGACCATATTGGTATCAAAGTTAAAATCAACGATTTTCTCACCCTGTGCAATGGGTAAATGTGCAGTTTGTTTTAATTCCTGAATAAATTTAGGAATTAATTCAATATCTACATCATGAGGCAAATAGCCTGCTAATCCCATAATAATCGCAGTATCTGTGTTATGGCCACGTCCAGTCATAGAAAGTGAACCATATACATCAACATGAAGTCTGCTTGTTTTTTCTAATAGATGTTGGGTGATTAAATCATCTACAAATTGTTTGCCCGCTTTCATTGGACCTACAGTGTGTGAGCTAGAAGGTCCAATGCCCACTTTAAACATATCAAATACACTAATCATTTTATTCTTCTCAAATTTAGAAAATCCTTTATGGCCAATTTACTAGCAATAAAGGAAAAATGGCATTTTAAATGAAATTTAAAAATAATCCATAAACAACTGCAGAGATTGCGATTAAACCTATCGAGGTATTGAATGAACTAAAATAGGAATGGTCATTTAAAAATATTTTGAGAAAATTTGCATCATTTTTGACAGGCTAGCATAAGCTAGCCTGCTTTGATGTGGTTATAGAAGGATTAAAGACAACACATAAACGGTTAACATACCCACGATACCCATGATAAATGTGAGCGTTGTTTGTGTACGATAACCTTGTTGCGGTGTCATTTTGGTGAAGTTAGTGACTACCCAATAATAGCTGTCGTTTGCATGGGAAACGCACATTGCACCAGCAGAAATCGCCATAACACAAAGAGCTGCAGCAATCTCGTTAGTGAAGCCTAACACAGCCATTAAAGAGTCGCCCGCATTAAACATACCCATAATGGAGGCTGTGGTGATAATTGCAACAGTTGAGCTGCCTTGCGCTGTTTTTAAGATTGCTGAAATTAAGAATGGGAAGAAAATACCTGCCATACTAATAATATGCGCGTTTTGTTTAATATATTCTACAAAGCCTGCTTCAGTAATCACTTTACCTAATACACCACCAGCAGCAGTAATAAAGAGGATTGGACCTACTGTTTTTAGCGTCTCGTTGGTTAAATCGCCAAAATCTGCCATTTTGCCAGTGCTAATTAGTAAGAATACAGAGAAAATCACACCAATTGCTAAAGCAATAATTGGATTTCCTAAGAATAACATGATGTTACCAAAGCCACCCTCAATGCCCATGATTTTGGTAATAGAACCTAAGGCCATAAAGATAATTGGCATAAGAATTGGCGCTAAGCTTAGAAAACCACTTGGTAATTTTCCATATTGCTTGAGCAGTTCGTCATAGCTTTTATTGATAACAGCATCTGCTTCTGATTCATCAATATTAACTTTACCGCCAATATATTTCGCAAATAAATAAGAAGCTAGAAGTACAGGAATTGACACAACCACACCCATTAAAATAACAAGTAATAGTTGAGAACCTAAACCCAATGCGCCTGCGGCTGCAATTGGCCCTGGTGTTGGTGGAATAAATACGTGAGCAGCATAAAGACCCGCACTTAGTGCAACAGCCATGCCAACAGGATTGGCAGCGATTTTTTTACGTAATGCTTCACGAATTGGGTTTAAAACAACGAAACCACTATCACAGAATACGGGAATACCAACAACCCAACCCATAATTAACATAGCTAATTCAGGACGTTTTTGCCCCACTAATTTAACTATGATATCAGCAAGTTTTAAGGCTGCCCCTGTTTTTTCTAGAACTGTACCAATAATGGCACCAAAGATAATTACAATCCCAATACTTTTAAAGGTACCACTAAAACCATTCCCTACAATACCTGGGATTTTATTGAGATCAATACCTGCACTTAATGCCAGTGCTAAAGAAATCGTCATTAATGCAAGAAATGGATGGACTTTTAATTTTGAAATCATCCATATCATAATAATGATGGCGATAATAAAGCCAATGATAAGCGTCATTCCACTCATAGTTATCTCCTTAATTGAAATAAAATCAAAGATATCCTAGCAGAATTACTATAAAGAAAAGGAGAGTTAGATCACAATTCTAAAAAATGGATGTAGAAAGTTATTTGTTATGTCGTTTTCTTTTTGAAAAGAAAAAGCCTTGGGATTTCCCAAGGCTTATATTCATTGCGATCTTAGAATTATTCGCCAAGACGCTCTTTGATACGTGCAGATTTACCTGAACGCTCACGTAAGTAGTAAAGTTTCGCTTTACGTACCGCACCTTTACGTTTAACGCTGATGCTATCAATGATTGGAGAGTGAGTTTGGAAAACACGCTCAACACCAACACCGTTTGACATTTTACGTAACGTAAATGCACTGTGCAAGCCGCGGTTACGAATTGCGATAACCACGCCTTCGAATGCTTGCAGACGACGTTTAGAACCTTCTACTACCCATACTTTAACTTCTAATGTGTCACCAGGACGGAAGCTAGGTACGTTTTGTTTTAATTGTTCTTGTTCAAGTTGTTTAATAATGTTGCTCATTTTTTAAACCTTTTTTACTAGATTAAACTGATATTAACTGTTTTCTGCTTTAATTTGCTTTAACAGTTTCTTTTGTTCGTCAGTCAGAGCTAGTTTTTCCAGTAGCTCAGGGCGTCTTAACCAAGTTCGTTCTAGGGATTGTTTCAATCGCCACTTTCGAATTTCTTCATGGTTACCCGACATCAGCACAGGTGGCACTGCTAAGCCATCTAACATTTCAGGGCGAGTATAATGCGGACAATCTAATAAACCAACAGCAAATGAATCTTCATCCGCTGAGGCTTGTTTGCCTAATACCCCAGGAATAAATCTTGCAACAGCATCAATTAACGTCATTGCAGGAAGTTCCCCACCAGTTAGAACATAATCACCGATTGACCATTCTTCATCAATTTCTGTTTGAATCAACCGCTCATCAATGCCTTCGTAACGTCCACACACTAAAATGATTTTTTCATTTTGTGAGAGTTCTTTTACACCAGCTTGCTCTAACTTACGTCCTTGAGGAGAAAGATAAATTACCTTAACTCCCTCTCCTGCTTCTTGTTTTGCTAATTGAATTGCATCCCGTAAAGGTTGCACCATCATCAGCATTCCAGGACCACCGCCATAAGGGCGATCATCAACGGTTCTATGTTTATCAAAGGTAAAATCCCTTGGATTATAGCACCGCACTTGCAGAAGATTATGTTTAACAGCTCGGCCCGTCACCCCAAATTCTGTAATTGCTTTAAACATTTCTGGGAAAAGACTAATAATCCCAATCCACATAGTTAATCCTTTGTGTCAAAATGTTACTACTCAAAGCGCAACAGCATACCTGAGATTAGAAACCAGCGTCCCAATCCACTTCAATAGTCTTAGTGGTGAGATCTACTCTTTTAACTACTTGTTCATACAAAAACGGAATTAACCGTTCTTGTTTGCCAAAAGCATCTTTGGCGCTTGCGCGAACTACCAACACATCATTAGAACCTGTTTCCATCATTTCAGATACAGTGCCCATGTTGTAACCTTCTAAATTAACGACTTGGCAGCCAATTAAATCATGCCAATAAAAATCGCCTTCTTCTAGCTCAGGAAATACGGATAAATCCACGCCAATTTCTACATTGGCAAGGGTTTGTGCCGTTTCACGATCATTAATATTTTTTAATTTAACAATAAGTTCGTGATTATGATGTTTCCAGCTTTCTAATTCAGTTGGTTGCCATTGTCCTTTAATTTTTAAGAACCAAGGCTGATAGTCAAAGATACTTTCTGCGTATTCTGTTGATGAATAAATACGTAACCAACCACGAATACCATAAGTTGAACCTAATTTGCCAACTACTTCAATTCTTTGTTGTTCCATATTATCCACCTATCTAAATGCTCAAATCGCTAGCAATTATGCTGCTTTTTTCGCTTCTTTCACTAATACGCTAACACGATCAGAAAGGCTTGCACCTTTTTCTAACCATGCATTAACACGATCTAAATCTAAACGTAAACGTTCAGCTTTACCTGTTGCTAATGGGTTGAAAAAACCTACGCGCTCAATGAAACGACCGTCACGTGGTGAACGGCTGTCAGCAACAACGATTTGATAAAATGGGCGTTTTTTAGCTCCGCCACGAGATAAACGAATGGTTACCATAACCTTCCTCTAAGTGTTTAATAATAAAAGAAAACCTGCATCGAAGGAGCAGGAATGCTTACTTTTTTCTCTGTATATATAGACAAAAAGCCTGAAAATTATACATTTTTTTATTAGAAAAGCAAGGTTTATCTTATGATTGCCTTTTGTTAGAATGAATCACTTAAATTGATTAAGGTTACTTTTCATTATGCAAAATTTACTTGTTATCCGAAATGATAAATTAGGTGATTTCATCCTGATTTTTCCTGCATTAGCATTAATCAAACAATCCACACCTCATATTAAAATTACCGCATTGGTGCCAAAATATACCGCACCTTTAGCGGAAATTTGCCCTTACATTGATGACATCATTATTGATGCAACGGATAAGAAAAACTCAACCGAATTTAACCGCACTTTACAGCAAATTAAACAAGCAAAATTTGATGCGGTGATTAGCTTTGTTTCTGATTGGTATAATGCCAAATTAACTTGGCAATCTGGCATTTCGTATCGTTTGGCGCCCGCCACCAAATTATTTCAATTTTTATATAATCAGCGTTTAACGCAACGTCGTTCCCGCTCTGAAAAAGCCGAATTTGCATACAATATGGATTTGGCGCGTCAATTTTTACAAGATCATCATTTTGAAGTGAAAGATGTTCAACCACCTTATTTGCAGCTTGAACAAAGTGCGGTGCAAAAACAGAAAGTTTTATTATCTGAGCAATTGGGACTGGATAAAGATAAAAAATGGTTATTTGTACATAGCGGAACCGGTGGCTCTGCCAATAATTTGTCTTTATCACAATATGCTGAGCTCATTCAAGGCATTTTAGGAGGTTTTGATTGCCAAGTTGTGCTAACCGCTGGGCCAAATGAAAGCGAAAAAGCACAACAATTAGCAACATTGGTTAATCATAAAAATGTGGTGGTTTATGATCAAAATAACGGGTTAGTGGATTTTACGCATTCCCTTGCTTGTGCTGATTTATTTATTGCTGGCTCAACAGGGCCTTTACATGTTTGTGGCGCTTTAAATGTGGCGACCATTGGTTTTTATCCAAGCCGTCTATCTGCTATTCCTCGCCGCTGGCAGCCGATTAATGCACCAGATAAGCACATTGCCTTCTGCCCACCGTTTAAAAAAGAAGTGGAAAAGAATTTACATGTGATTTCCATTAAAGACTGCTTAGTGGATATTTTGCCGTTTATTGAGCGTCAATGGCATTAAAAAAGTGCGGTGAAAAAGACCGCACTTTTGTTCTATTCAATAAAGATTATTTATTTTTACCTTCTTCATACAACCACTCAGCAACCTGTTTCGCAAAGTAGGTCAGAATACCATCAGCACCTGCACGTTTGAAGCAGAGCAATCCTTCCATGATACATTCTTTCTCTTTTAACCAACCATTTTGAATGGCTGCCCAGTGCATAGCATATTCACCTGAAACTTGATAAGCAAAGGTTGGCACACCAAATTGGTGTTTTACGCGATAGACCATATCTAAATAAGGCATGCCAGGTTTAACCATCACCATATCCGCGCCTTCTTCAATATCTAACGCCACTTCTTGTAAGCCCTCGTTACTGTTAGCTGGATCAAGTTGATAAGTCTTTTTATCCCCACCTTTTAGATTAGCTGCTGATCCGACTGCATCGCGGAATGGACCATAATAATTTGAGGCATATTTTGCCGCATAAGCCATAATTAAGGTGTTGATAAAGCCCTGCTGCTCAAGTGCGGTGCGAATTTTGCCAATTCTACCATCCATCATATCACTTGGTGCCACAATATCGGCGCCAGCCTCTGCGTGTGAAAGTGCTTGTTTGACCAAAATATCGCTAGTGATTTCATTTAATACATAGCCTTCGTCATCGATAATGCCATCTTGTCCATGCACTGTGTAAGGATCAAGCGCTACATCAGTGAGTACGCCTAATTCGGGATAAGCAGTCTTCAATGCTTTAACCGCACGCTGTACTAAACCATTGGGATTATAGGCTTCTTCTGCCATTAGGGATTTTTTGTCTTGCTCAATCACAGGGAATAATGCAATAACAGGTACGCCATATTTCACTAATAACCCGGCTTCGATCAGCAATTGATCAAGAGTGAGACGCTCCACTTTTGGCATTGAAGGTACAAGCTCGCGATGATTTTCGCCTTCCATAATAAAGACGGGATAGATTAAATCATCTACGGTTAATTTATTCTCTGACATTAAACGGCGGCTAAAATCATGTTTACGCATACGGCGTAAACGACGAGCAGGATAGCCTGTGAAAATTTGTTGAGTCATGTTGTTTCCTTTTATCAAAAATGCACAAAGGGGCATTGCCCCTTTTCTTTTTATTCACTTTGTTCTTCTTCATCCTCTTTCGGACGATAAAATCTAGCGCAGAGAATGCCTACTTCAAATAATAAGCACATTGGAATGGCTAATAATGTTTGCGAAAAAATATCAGGAGGGGTGAGCAACATCCCAATCACAAAGGCGGCAACGATAATATAAGGTCGTTTTGCTTTGAGATCTTCAGGTGTGGTAATGCCTGTCCAACAGAGTAAAATAATCGCCACAGGCACTTCGAAACAAATACCAAATGCAAGGAAGAGGGTTAACACAAAATCGAGGTAGCTGCTAATATCCGTCGCCATCGCAACACCTTCTGGCGTGGTATTAGTTAAGAAACTAAATACCAATGGGAATACCACATAATAGGCAAAAGCTACACCTGTGTAGAACAAAATCGTGCTAGACACTAACAATGGGTACACTAAGCGTTTTTCGTGGTTATACAATGCTGGTGCTACAAATGCCCAAAGTTGATAGAGCAAATAAGGCACAGAAATAAAAATCGCGGCAATTCCTGTTAATTTAATCGGTGTGAAAAATGGTGCTGCGACATTGGTCGCAATCATGGTAGAGCCCGCCGGCATAGCATTGAGTAACGGGGTGGAAATGATATGGTAAATATCATTAGCAAAATAAACTAATGCACAGAACACCACTAAAATGCAAATAACGCCACGTAATAAACGGTTGCGTAATTCAACTAAATGAGAAATTAAGGGTTGAGTTTCTTCTACTTTACTCATGAGATTTATGCATTATATTTGCTATTGGTTGAGGGTTGCTGATCATCAAGTGGATGATATTGCTCCATATATTTCGCTAATTGCGCATCAAGATCCACTTCATCTTCAATATTGTTCTGCGCTTCCTCTGGCGTTGAGTCATGAAGTGCGGTTAAATTTTCTGAATTTTTTACCGCACTTTCGGTTGGCTTTTCAGTTTGTTGCGCAACATCAATGGCTTTTTTTTGGGTTTGTTGGAAGTTTGCTTCCCTTACATCTTTAATTTGTTCTTGTAAGGATTTATTGGCGTCCGCAGCTTGTTTATCTAAATCGGCTTTCATTTTTTGCGCCGATTCTTTCAGTTCTTCCACTGTTTTAGCCAAATCAGGCGACAAGGTCTTCAAATTAAGATGTTCTGCTTTTTTAATGCTTTCTTGTAGTTCTTGTAATTTTAGTTCTTGACTCAGTTCATTTTGAACATTAGCCGCTAATCCTCGAATAGTGCGCACCCATTTCATTACGGTTCTAATGGCAACAGGCATACGTTGAGGACCTAGCACTACTAGACCCACAATAAAGATTAAAATTAATTCAGAAAAACCAATATCAAACACAGATTAAGCCTGTTCTTTTTCTTTTGCCTTTTCCGCTGAAGTACCTTCAGGGGTTTCTAATGATTTAAATTCAGCGTCTTTTGGCTCATCTTCTGCCATTGCTTTTTTGAAACCTTTGACTGATGCACCTAAATCAGAACCTAGGGTACGTAATTTTTTCGTTCCAAATAATACAACAACGATTAAAAGAATAATCAGAATTTGCCAAATACTTACTCCGCCCATAGTTTTTCCTTATTTTGAGTTAATGATAAAAACAGTGAGAATATACCGTTTTTAGCCTTTTTGAACAATAGCCAAAAGGAATTATTTTGTCTAACTATGCTATAATCTGGGCAATTTATGTTAGGAAATAAAGTAAAAATGGCTAAATCAAATTACATCACGCGTTCAGGTTGGAATGCCTTGGATCAAGAATTGAAGTATCTTTGGAAAGAAGAACGACCAAAAGTCACGCAGGCTGTATCGGATGCGGCAGCCTTAGGTGATCGCAGTGAAAATGCGGAATATATTTATGGTAAGCGCCGTTTGCGTGAAATTGATCGCCGAGTTCGTTTTCTAATGAAACGCTTGGAAGTGCTACAAATTGTGGATTATAGCCCTAAGCAAGAAGGCAAAGTGTTTTTTGGCGCCTGGGTTGAATTGGAAACAGAACAGGGCGAATTAAAGCAATATCGCATTGTCGGTTGTGATGAGTTTGATCCTGCGAAAAACTGGATTTCTATTGATTCACCAGTGGCGCGCGCTTTAATTGGTAAGCAAGTGGATGACGATATCTCTGTTGAAACGCCTTCAGGGAAAATGACTTTTTATGTCAATCGTATTTGGTATGAAACCACATAAAAATCGACCGCACTTTTCAGCCCCCACTTTCAGATAAAGTGGCTTGATTCGCCACTTTCTTTTTATAAGCAAACATATTATGCTATCCCGCAATTTTTTATTTAAGAAGTATCCTTATGTTAAATCAACAAATTAGTCAAATTATTGCCTCTGAATTAACCGTTCGTCCGCAACAAATTTTAGCCGCGATCCAATTGTTAGATGAAGGCAATACCATTCCTTTTATTGCACGTTATCGTAAAGAAGTTACTGGCGGTTTAGATGATACGCAGCTGCGTCATTTTGAGACCCGTTTAATTTACTTGCGCGAGTTGGACGAACGTCGTCAAACGATTTTGAAGTCAATTGAAGAGCAAGGCAAATTAACGGATGACCTCCGCGATAAAATTGCACAGGTGCAAAGCAAAACAGAATTAGAGGATTTGTATTTGCCTTACAAACCGAAGCGTCGCACCAAAGGACAAATCGCGATTGAAGCAGGGCTTGAGCCTTTAGCAGATTTGTTATGGAACGAACCACAGCATGAACCAGAGCAGACAGCGACATCTTTTATCGATGCTGAAAAAGGCATTGCTGATACCAAAGCTGCATTGGATGGGGCGAAATATATTTTAATGGAGCGTTTTGCTGAAGATGCTCAATTATTAGCAAAAGTTCGCCAATATTTACTGCAAAGTGCGGTGCTAGTTTCAAAAGTTTTAGAAGGCAAAGAAGCGGAAGGTGCAAAATTCCAAGATTATTTCGATCATCAAGAACGCTTAAATAATGTGCCTTCTCATCGTGCTTTAGCCATGTTCCGCGGGCGTAATGAAGGCATTTTACAACTGAGTTTAAATGCAGATCCTGATGCGGAAGAAAGTAGCCGTTCAAGCTATTGCGAAGAGATTATTCGTGATCATTTACAGGTTCGTTTTACGGGGCAGCCAGCGGATAGATGGCGTGAACAAGTGGTTGCTTGGACGTGGAAAATCAAAGTCGCCCTACATTTAGAAACAGAGTTAATGGCAAACTTGCGTGAGAAAGCGGAAGATGAAGCTATTAATGTTTTTGCCCGAAATTTAACCGCGCTTTTAATGGCAGCACCTGCGGGAGCGAAAACGACAATGGGATTAGATCCCGGCTTGCGTACTGGGGTGAAAGTTGCTGTTGTGGATAATACAGGCAAATTGCTCGATACTAATACGGTCTATCCACATTCTTCAGGTCAAATGAACGCTGCAATGGCGAGTATTTATGCTTTAATTAATAAACATGGGGTTGAACTCATTGCTATTGGTAATGGCACCGCTTCTCGTGAAACTGAGCGTTTTGCTAAAGATGTGATTAAAGCAATTGATGGTCAAAAACCGCAAACTGTGGTGGTGAGTGAGGCTGGTGCTTCAGTTTATTCTGCTTCAGAGTTAGCGGCAACAGAATTTCCAAATGTGGATGTGTCCTTGCGTGGCGCAATTTCCATAGCTCGTCGTTTACAAGATCCTTTGGCGGAATTAGTGAAAATTGATCCGAAAGCGATTGGCGTGGGGCAATATCAGCATGATGTCAATCAATCACAGCTAGCGCGTAAATTGGATGCGGTAGTGGAAGACTGTGTTAATGCGGTTGGCGTCGATTTGAATACCGCTTCTGCACCTTTATTAGCTCGTGTTGCGGGCATGACGAAAACCCTTGCACAAAATATTGTGGCTTATCGTGATGAAAATGGGCGTTTTGAAAGTCGCAACGATTTGAAGAAAGTACCAAGACTTGGTGCAAAAGCCTTTGAACAATGTGCGGGATTCATGCGAATTCTAGCTGGAAAAAATCCATTGGATGCTTCAGGTGTTCACCCAGAAGCCTATGCTGTGGTGGAAAAAATCTTACAAGCAACGGAGCAATCTATTCAAACCCTAATGGGCAATGCCAGCTTAGTGCGCCAGTTAGATGCCAAAAAATTCGTTGACGAACAATTTGGTTTGCCAACGGTAATGGATATTTTCAACGAATTAGAAAAGCCGGGACGCGATCCGCGTGGTGAATTTAAAACGGCAACCTTTATGGATGGCGTAGAAGAAATTACGGATTTGAAAGCGGGCATGATATTGGAAGGAACGATCACCAATGTCACTAATTTCGGCGCCTTTGTGGATATCGGTGTTCATCAAGATGGTCTTGTGCATATTTCTTCTTTGGCGGATAAATTTGTGGAAGATCCACATCAAGTGGTCAAAACAGGCGATGTAGTGAAAGTGAAAGTATTAGAAGTGGACGTTGCTCGTCGTCGTATTGCTTTAACCATGCGTATGGATGAAACTGCAGTGAAAAATCACGATAAAAACTCGGCCAAAATGGACCGCACTTTAGCGCCAAAATCCAGTAACAAAGGGAATTCACTGCGCAATTCATTCAGCAATAACGCTTTTGCCAATGCGTTGAAAGATTGGAAGAAGTCGTAATTTCTGTATCTGAAAAATCAGTACAAACAATATAAAAAATCACCGCGCTTTGATGAAGTGCGGTGATTTTTTTTGAATGTTTTGGTGTTATTCTTGTTTGCCCCAAATTTGAGGATCAACGCCACGTTTTAATAATTCAGGATGATCTTCCACACTGAATACTGGCTCTTGTCCCGCTTTAAGTTGTTTGCGGTAATCTTTGAGAATTAACCATACCACTGGGGAAAGCAAGATAATAGCCACAAGGTTAATCATTGCCATTGATGCCATTACCGTATCTGCGAATGCCCACACGATACCACCGTCACGTACTGCACCGAAGTAAACGAAGAACAACACGATGAGACGGAAGATTAAGACCATAGTTGGTTTGTTGCGGATATAGCGAATATTACTTTCTGCGTAGGCGTAGTTACCGATAATTGAGGTGTAGCAGAATAATAAAATAATGAACGCGAGGAAATGTAAACCAAACTCGCCAACATGGAATGTTAACGCTTTTTGGGTTAATGATACCGCTTTTAAGCTTTCGCAACCGTAATCGTCAGACATTAAAATGATGACTGCGGTACAGGTACAAACAATGATGGTATCCACAAATACACCAAGCATTTGGATTAAACCTTGAATCGCAGGGTGTTTTGCATTTGATGTTGCCGCTGAATTTGGCGCAGAACCCATACCTGCTTCGTTAGAGAATAAACCGCGTTTAATCCCCATTAACATAGCTTTTGAGAATAAAGCACCGAACATACCACCAGCCATTGCAGAGAAATCAAAGGCGCTAGTAACAATATTTGCAAGTACAGCAGGCACTTTGCTGATATTCATACCAAGAATAATAACGGCGATAATTAAATAGAAAAGCGCCATGGTCGGTACCACTTTAGATGACACTTGCCCGATACGTTTTACCCCCCCGAAAATTACTAAGCCAGTTAAAATCACTAAGCAAATACCCACGTAGTTTGGATTCCAACCCCAAGCATTACGGGTTGCTTCTACAATAGAGTTGGCTTGTACTGCATTAAAGGCGAAACCGAAGGTGAAAATGAGGGTGATAGCAAAAGCGACCGCTAACCAAGGGGCTTTTAAACCTTTTGAAATATAGTAAGCAGGGCCTCCGCGGAACATACCATCCGCATCTTGAATTTTATAGACTTGTGCTAAAGAAGATTCAGCAAAGGCACTACTCATACCGATTAATGCAGTAACCCACATCCAGAACACTGCTCCCGGACCACCTAAAGCAATTGCAGTGGCAACACCACCAATGTTACCAACACCTACGCGGCTTGCTAAGCCAGTGGCAAATGCTTGGAATGGCGTTAATGAACTACCTGTTGACGCACGTCCAAACCACATTTCGCGAATACTTTGTGGCAATAAGCGTAATTGAACAAGACCTGTGGAAATAGTAAAAAATAGGCCGGTAAATAATAAGGTAATGACCGTAATATCCCACAATGGACCATCAATATTATCAACAATCCATCTTAAGATTTCTTCGAATTTTAGAACAATATCATGCATAATTGGACGCTCTCTTGAAGTTAATATCGCAAGGATTCTAATATAATTCTGATCAAATGTGATCGAATTACTGGAAAAACAGGATAAAAATTTATAAAAGTGCGGTGAAAATTTGAATGATTTTTAAGAAAAAGGTGAAAAAAAAGGAATTAATCTAATTCCTTTTTTCTTATGCTTTATTGCGGTACTTATTCAGCGATGATGATATTTATGCCTTTCTCTGTCAACATTTGATGAATTTTAGGCTCAATGCCATTATCTGTAATGATGGTATCAATTTTTTCTAATGGGCAGACGATATTGGGACTGCGGCGATTGAATTTTGTTGAATCTGTCAGCACAATGATTTTTTTTGCAGCATCGCACATGGCTTTGCTCACTCCATGCACTTCATTAAAGGTCGTTAGACCTAAATTCATATCAAAACCATCTGTTCCAATAAAGAGTTTATCAAATGAAAAATACTCAAAGGTTTTTTCAGCCAAAATACCATGGAAAGAACCTGATTTGGGACGATAGGTGCCACCACAAGTCAGTAATTCATGCTCAGTATTAAGATTAGAAATTGCGTTGAGAATATGCAAGCTATTGGTCATAATAGTCAGATTCTCAAATTGATTAAAATAAGGGATCATTTGTAGCACTGTGCTTCCTGAATCCATAATCAATGAATCGCCATTCTTAAGTAAGCTAACTGCTGCTTTTGCAATTAATTTTTTGGCTTCTAAATTGATGTAGGCTTTATTGATAATCGGCAAATCATCATCTTCGTTATCATTTGTAACCAGAATAACGCCACCATAAGTGCGTACGACTTTCTTTTCATCTTCAAGTGCGGTTAAATCTTTGCGAATTGTGGTGCCGCTGGTGGAAAAATGACTAGCAAGTTCTTCAACTGATGTTTTACCTTGCGTGCGAAGGTAATTGAGGATTTCCAGTTGTCGCTCTTTTGGTTTCATTGCGTATCCTTTATTCTTTTATTTGTATCGCTTCTGATAAAGCATCTTGCGCATTGGGATTATTAGGGAAAAGCAAATCAGGTTTGATTTCATGGTGCTTTAAGCCAATTAATTCAGGAACTGGCTGTGGAGATGAAAATACAGTAAATCCTTTCATCATTAAGGCATCTACAACGGTTAAATCATCATCGAAAGCGATAGCAATGACGACTTTAGCTTTAAAACGCCCCTTGGTTCGACCGACACCAATTCTTCCTTTTTTTGATAAAGCACTAAAAGCGCGATTAAAACGGCTAACCTGTATGCCACCTAAAATAATTTGAAGTACCCAAGCGACAATGGCGATTAGGATTAATGAATTTGTTGCGGACATTAAGATGATTTTCTCTGAAAAATAGATTTACAAGGTTATTCTATAATAATTTGAGAGGAGATAAAAGGGCACATTAACGTGCCCTCTTAATATTAGAACATCACTTGACCACCAGTGATATTGATTGATTGTCCTGTGCAATAAGAAGCTTGTTCACTTGCGTAGAACATAAGAACATTTAATACATCTTGATAATCGCAACCACGTTTTAGAGGTACTTTATCGATGTATACTTGTTCAACTTCGCTTTCAGGAATACCTAATTTTTGCGCATATTGTGGAATAAGTGATTGGAACATTGGCGATTTTAATAAGTTACCTAACATTAGAGAGTTTACGGTAATGCCGTTGTCCGCTAAGTCTAACGCTAGAGATTGTGTTAAACCTACACCACCAAATTTCGCTGCACTATAACCAGAGTTGTGTTTACTACCCACTTTACCTGATTTAGAGTTGATTTGAATGATGCGACCTTTGATGCCATCACGAACCATTAATTTCGCGAATTCACGTGCACATAAGAAGTAACCAGTTAAGTTTACTGCAACAGAGAATTCAAAATCTTTTAATGCAAAGCTAGTGATTGGCGCTGCTTTTGCTACACCTGCGCTGTAAACTAATAAATCTGAACGACCGAAAGTTGCATCAACGTTTGCTGCTAATTGAATAACACTTTCTTCGCTTGTTGCGTCAACTTTGAAACCATGGGCTACTTCTTTACCTACTTTTTGGTTGATTTCAGCTGCTGTTTTTTGTGCATTTGCTTCATTTAAGTCAGCAACAGCAACACGATAACCATTTTCAGCTAAACCCGCACATAAAAATGCACCAAGAGTTTGACCACCACCAACAACGATAGCTACTTTAGAAGATTCCATATGATTTTCCTTCTGATTGAGTTTAAATTATGAACGTTTGATTTTTAACACACTGCCCACTTTAAGTGATGTAGGTGTTGTGCCTTTTACATGAATTGTGCCTGGATATTCCGCAGCAGCTGCGCTATCAAAACGGAATGTTACATGGCCTAATTCTTTTAAGTTAGTGCTAGCAACATCACCTAGTGCAGTGATTGGGTAATCTACACCATCAAATTCAGCGATATCGCCAACTTGTAAAGTTGCGGTAAGCTCTTTTGGATTGTGCATGAAGCAGTATTCTTCCACATCAGCAGGTGCGCCTTGTTTGAACGTGATTAACATATTTTCATTTAATGATTCAACTGCAAGGTCACCAATTTTTGTAAATTCAGTTTCGTAAATAGTCGTCATTCTTTCTGTTCCTTTTTGAGAAGTGGGCTTAAGCGCCCACTATTTTATTGATAAATGAATGCTGAAACAGCCCAAGCAACTAATACTGTTGGTGCGCCAGTTAAGAAACGGCTCACTAATACGGAAGGAACACCAACGCGTACAGTATCTTGTTTTGCTTCTGCCATTGATAGACCTACTGGGATAAAGTCACAAGCTGCTTGTGCATTGATTGCAAATAATGCTGGTAATGCTAATGCAGGAGGAATATTACCAAGACCAATTTGCGCACCGATAAGTGTACCGATTACTTGTGCAATTACTGCGCCAGGGCCTAAGAATGGAGATAATAGTGGGAATGAACAGATTAGTGCTAAAGTGACTAAGCCAATAGGATTACTCGCTAATGGTGTTAAACCTTTTGCAACGATATCGCCCAGACCTGATGCAATAATAATACCAATTAAGGCAGAAACGAAAGCCATAAATGGTAGAATTGTTTTAAATACGGTATCAATAGTATCACGACCTGCTTGGAAGAATACTGCCATGATAGAACCCATACCCATACCAATTCGAGCTAATAGGCCGTCACTTTGTTCTGTGATTTTCTTGGTTGTATCATATTCTTTTGCTTGTGGTTTTTCAGCTTCTGCTTTTGGTGCTGCGGCAGCTGCAGGTGCATCTGAATCAACCAAACTAATATTATTTTCTTTAACTGCTGATACGTAAATATCTTCTACGATGAATTCTGCTAATGGACCTGATTTACCTGTTGCATGAACGTTGATTGTTGGAATACGGCGTTTTGGATATAAACCACAACGTAATACACCACCACAGTCAATGATTGCGATACCGATTTCTTCGCTTGCAGGCTCACCATTTTTAAATCCATCAACAGCTTCCCAACCTGTAAGTTCAACAATTTTGTCAACGATAGCAGGTCTTGTTCCACCTGTCATATAGAGGACTTTTTTACCTTCAACAACAGGTAATGTTAAAGGACCACCCCAACCGCCATTACCTTTTTCAATATAAAGTGCTTTACTCATTATGTTCACCTATCAATTTTTTACTGTGCGTTATTTACCTAAATGTACTTCACGATCTAATGTGATGCCCATACGTTTTTCGAAAAATGCAGTGGTGAAGTCAGTTACCCAGCCGCGGAAGAAGTTTGTGATCATCCCAACTAATAAGTAGCTGATCGCTAAAGGGCCTAATGGTAAGCCTAATTTAGTTAAACCTGCTGCGATACCTAAATAAACGAATAATTCACCTGGGTTAATGTGTGGGAATAAACCGTTCATTGAGTGACAGCTATAAGACGCTGCAGCGTAGTAGCTTGGTTTATAACGTTCAGGTAAGAAACGACCTAAGCTTAATGTCATTGGGTTACAGAAAATAAAAGTACCAATAACAGGAAGGATTAAATAACGAGAAACTGGGTTGCCCGCACTACGTTGTGCTAAACGTTCGATACGTTCTTGACCAACAAATTTAATTAATGCGTTCATTACAACTAATAATGAAATAAGGAGAGGGAGAATTCCTGTTACCATACTAACAAAAACCTTACCACCTTCTTGGAACAGTCCAATGAACCATTCTGCACCATGAGTGATGTATTCCATAAAATGACCTCTTAGAAGTTTTAAAATGAAAGTTTTTAAGTTTTAGAGTGAAAGTTTTCTAGCGAGCTGAATATAAGGCTTGGATGTTCAGCTTCTGTATAATACCGGAATATTTTGTTTAAAACTGTGACCTAGATCACAAAAAAGCAAAAACTTTTAAAATAAAAGAAAAAAGTTTTATTTTAAAATTTAATTTGAAAGATTTAAGTTTATATAAATTTCCCTCATTTATATTAGAAGAATAATCAACTTAAGCTATACCGTCCAAATGCGTTATGCCAATCCTGTTCAAACTTATCAATAGCACTGAATACTGCTGGATCTTGGATAAAAAGCGCCAGAATGTCAGGACTAACCGTAATGGATTGGCAACCAGCTAGCATACAATCTAACACTTGGCGTGCAGTTCTAAAACTTGCGGCACAAACCATGCTGTTACAATGATGTTGAGACAATAAATGTTGTAAATCTTTGACCACCTCAACTCCGCTGCCACCTTGAGCATCAATGCGATTAACATAAGGAGCAATATATTGTGCGCCACACAAGGCTGCGAGAAAGCCTTGTCCAGCACCATATACCGCAGTACCTAATGTAGGAATTTGTTTTTCTGTTAAGGCTTTTATTGCAACCAATCCTTCTGCTGTAACAGGAATTTTGATAATCAAATTATCAATACGCTCAGAAAGTTGCAATGCATCATCTACCATCTCATCAGCATTGCGCCCCATTGTTTGCGCAAACAACAACTTATCTTTACCAATGATTTTCTGAATACTTGAAAGTGCGGTGAAAATATCTCGTTTTTCTTTCGCGATAATGCTTGGATTGGTTGTTACGCCAGCGATAGGCATAATCTTCGCCAAACGTTCAATTTCGTTGATGTTAGCGGTATCTAAAAAAATTTGCATAACCTTTTCCTTTTATCTGTATTTCATCTGAAAAAGAACTGCTTCTGCTTGGCAGCAAAATTGTAAATTTACCTCTAATAAAATACCTTGCTCAACCGCTGTAGTTTTGCTTTCTATGCTGCAAGGTTCGCTTTCCAGTTGACGTGCTAGTTGAACGATCTTATCTAGCGCCATATCGATTTCTTTTTCATCAGAAAAAATTTGTGAAATTTGCACCGCACTTTCTACGCCATCAAAAAATTGTTGCTCTTTTTTAGTGCAACATTTACTGGTTTGCTCAATTCGTTGAGATAAGTTCATTTTACTCTGTCCTCTATAAAATTTAACCAAATTGAGTGTAGCACCCTTTTGGGTTGGATTCAAAAGTTCCCGTTTCACTGGTCTGAACAGTCAAGTGGAGCGCTAAAAAGCATTGAATGAAGTGGGATCGTTCTTTAGAATTCCGCAAGTTTACTCTAATGATGACAAATACATAGGGAATTTTTATGCAAAAACTTTTTACTAAAACTCTTCTTTCTTCTGCTTTATTAGTGGCTGCTGGTGCAGCAAATGCTGCTGCGTTCCAATTAGCAGAGGTTTCAACTTCTGGTTTAGGTCGTGCTTATGCAGGTGAAGCAGCGATCGCTGATAATGCAGGTGTAGTTGCAACTAACCCAGCGTTAATGAGTTTATTTACTCGTCCAGAAATTGCAGCAGGTGCAATCTATGTAGATCCAAATATTGATATTGAAGCAACAACATTAAGTGGTACACCATTTGCAACAAACGCAAATGCAAAAGATATTGCAAAAGGTGCGGTTGTGCCTAACTTATATGCTGTTTACCCAATTAATGACAAATTTGCTGTGGGTGCAGGTTTAAATGTGAACTATGGTTTAGCAACTAAATACCCAACAGATTATGCGGCAGGTTTTATTGCGGGTAAAACAGAATTAACAGCATTAAACTTTAATTTAAGTGGTTCTTATAAAATTACAGATAAGCTTGCGTTTGGTGTAGGTTTAAATGTTGTTCATGCAGATGCTGTAATTGAACGTCATGTTGGTGTTGCAGGTAAAGCAGCAGCGGCTAAAGCTGATCTAGCAGCTAAACAATTTGCAGCTGCGGGCGATTTAGCGAAAGCGCAATATTATGGTGCTTTAGCTCAAAAAGCAGCAATGGTTTCTCCAGACGCATTATTACGTAAAATCGAAGGTGATAAATGGGGATTTGGCTGGAATGCTGGCTTAGTGTATCAATTAACAGAACGTAGCCGTTTTGGTTTAGCTTATCATTCCCAAGTTGATATTAATTTTAAAGGCCAATACAGTGATGCTGGTGCAGCTATTTTAGGTCCTTTATCTCAAGGTAATGAACCGGGTGGTTTAACTCTGCCATTACCTGCTTATTGGGAATTCTCTGGTTTCCACCAAGTAACAGATCAATTTGCTTTCCACTATAGCTGGAAATACACGCAATGGTCTAAATTAGATCAATTAAAAGCGGTTGGTTCTCAAACAGGTAAAGTATTGTTTGATAAAACAGAAAAATTCCGCGATAGTTCACGTTTAGCTATTGGTGCGACCTATAATGTAAATGATGCATTAACTTTACGTGCTGGTATTGCTTATGATGAAACTGCAGCAAGCACACATCATTCTATCTCAATTCCAGATACAGATCGTGTATGGTACAGCGTAGGTGCAACGTATCGCTTCACCCCGAACCTATCAATTGATGCAGGTTTTGCTCACTTACGTGGTGCGAAAAACCAATTTAAAGAAACTGAAGCAGGTATCGTAACTGATGTGAAAACCAAAGCGAGAGCAAATCTCTATGGTTTAAACTTAAACTACCGTTTCTAATCAATTTAAAATATAATCGGGCGTATTTTTATACGCCCTTTTTCATTTTATGATTTATTATAGTTACTATATGTCGCCTGTAGGGCGGTTGTTGATGCTGGCTGAAAATGACCATCTCACCAATCTTGATTTTGAATTGGAGCAGTATGAGCCAAATGCAAAATGGCAAGAAAATAATGATCTTCCTTTATTTTTACAAGTAAAATCAGCGTTGAAACGCTATTTTAACGGTGAAAAAGAGACGTTTTCTGCTATTCCATTGGCACCAAAAGGAACCGCATTTCAGCTTGCTATTTGGCAGCAACTACGCCAAATTCCTTATGGCGAAATATGCCACTATGGCGAAGTAGCGCAACGAATTCATCGACCTAATGCGGTGAGAGCGGTGGGAGGAGCGGTAGGGAGAAATCCTATCAGCATTATTATTCCTTGCCATCGCGTGTTAGGTAAACAACGCCAACTCACAGGTTTTGGAGGAGGTTTGCCTGCTAAACGTTATTTACTGAATTTAGAGCAAATTCACTATGTGGATAAAGGCGTGGAATTCGTTAAGCAAAAGTTACTAAAACAATACAAAAATTGACCGCACTTTATGTCAAAAACACCTCAATCTGAATTTGAATTATTACAACGAGCACAGGCTATTGCTGGTTTAAGTTTCGGCGAGCTTGCTGATGAGCTTAATATTAGCGTGCCACCTGATTTAAAACGGGATAAAGGCTGGGTTGGTCAGTTGATTGAAATGTCTTTAGGAGCAAAGGCAGGTAGTAAACCCGAGCAAGATTTTGCACATTTAGGTATTGAATTAAAAACCATTCCTATCAATTCAGAAGGTTATCCATTAGAAACCACTTTTGTTTGTTTAGCGCCTTTAATTCAGAATTCAGGTATTGATTGGCATAATTCCCATGTTAAACATAAATTAGCCAAAGTGTTGTGGATCCCAGTGCAAGGGGAACGCCATTTACCTTTGGCTGAGCGTAGAATTGGTTATCCTGTTTTGTGGCAACCCAATGCACAGCAAGAGCAGCAATTACGACAAGATTGGGAAGAATTAATGGATTATATTGTGTTAGGCAAGGTTGAACAGATTAATGCAACTATTGGCGAAGTATTGCAGCTACGTCCAAAAGGGGCAAATAGTCGTGCATTAACCAAAGGAATTGGTAAAAATGGCGAAGTGATAGAGACCTTACCATTAGGTTTTTATCTGCGTAAACCTTTTACTGCACAAATTCTGCAAAATTTTTTCCATTGTTGATAAATAAATGTTGGTTTTTTCAGCCAAAGTTATAAAATCGACAACTTATTATTTCTTTTAAGGATTATCTATGTTTGAGTGGATTTCAAACCCAGAAGCTTGGGTTGCTTTATTAACCCTAACTGCTTTAGAAATTGTATTGGGTATTGATAACATTATTTTTATTAGTATTTTAGTGGGACACCTACCTGAAAAACTCAGACCATCTGCACGTTTTATCGGTTTGTCGTTAGCAATGATAATGCGAATTTTATTATTATTATCATTGGCCTGGGTAATGCGATTAACAGAGCCTTTATTTACCTTGTTTGCGCAAGAAATTTCTGGTCGTGATTTGATTTTGTTATTGGGTGGATTGTTCCTAATTGTGAAAAGTTGCCATGAAATTCATAACGAAATGACGCCACATGGGGATAAACACGAGGACGGTAAACAACCTAAACACCCTAGCTTTTTCTTCACTTTAGTGCAAATTGCCATCTTAGATATTGTGTTCTCTTTGGATTCTGTGATTACCGCGGTAGGTATGGCAGATAATATCGAAGTAATGATTATTGCGATTGTGATAGCTGTTGGTGTAATGATGCTTGCAGCGAAATCAATTGGCGATTTTGTAGATTCTCACCCAACATTGAAGATTTTGGCATTAGCATTCTTAGTAATGATTGGTATTTTACTTGTTGCCGAGAGTTTAGACGTACATATCCCGAAAGGTTATGTGTATTTTGCAATGGCATTCTCCGTTGTCGTGGAAATTCTAAATATTCGGATGCGAAAATTAATGGATCATAAATAACAGAGAACAAAGAAAAGGACGTCATTGACGTCCTTTTTTACAATAAGATGATTAATCTCGGAAGTTATTAAATTGGAAAGGTTGACCTAAATCAGCCCCTTTTACTAACTGAATTGCAGCTTGTAAATCATCGCGAGATTTACCTGTTACACGTACTTGTTCACCTTGAATTTGAGTTTGTACTTTTAACTTACTGTCTTTGATTAATTTTGTGATTTTTTTCGCTACTTCCGTTTCAATTCCTTGTTTTAACTTAATTTCTTTGGAATAAAGTTTACCATGATGTTCACTTTCTGTTGGAATATCTAAGGATGTGCTTTCAATACCACGTTTCACACAAGAACCAATTAAGATCTCAATTAATTGCTCTAATTGGAAATCAGATTCTGTTGTGAGTTTAATTGTTTCGTTTTTCTCATTTAATTCCATTACTGCTTCAACTCCGCGGAAATCATAACGTGTACTTAATACGCGATTAGCATTTTCTACGGCATTGCGCACTTCATGCATAGTTAATTCTGAAACAATATCAAATGAAGGCATAATTTTCTCCTAATTAAAGCTGTTGAATTCGATCATTTGCGCTTAATAAACAAATTAAGCCAGTGAGGTCAGCAAAGTTTACCACAACTTGTGCTTGTTGTTGTACTTTCGGTTTCGCGTGGAAAGCTGCGCCTAAATCTGCCACAGCCATCATGGCAAGGTCATTAGCGCCATCGCCAATAGCGACGGTATTTTTTGCTTCAACCTTAAATTCGTTAGCAAGGCGCAATAATGTGTCCGCTTTATATTGAGCATGTACAATATCACCTTTTACATTACCTGTTAATGTGCCGTCAATAATTTCAAATTGATTCGATACCGCTGCGTCGAGCTGTAATTCCGTTTTTAAGTGATCAGCAAAATAGGTAAAGCCGCCGGAAGCAATTGCTGTTTTCCAACCGTATTTTTTTAATTCGTGCAGGGTTTCAATTAAGCCTTCCATTAAGGGTAAATCACATTTTACTTGCTCTAAAATGTTTTCAGGTGCGCCTTTTAAGGTGGCAACACGACGGCGTAAACTTTGCTCAAAATCTAATTCACCACGCATAGCAGCAGCTGTAATGGCTGATACTTCATCGCCGGTTCCTGCTAATTTAGCAATTTCGTCAATACATTCGATTTTGATTGCAGTACTGTCCATATCCATCACTAATAAACCCGCTTGGCTTAAACGGGCGTTAAAATTAATCACCGCAGAATCAATGCTTAATTCATGGGCTTTGGTGATAATATCGGCACTAAATTCACTGGAAAACAACACCACATTATTGTCTAAAATTGTCCAAGCATCCAAAATATAAAAATTTTGACCGCACTTTTTCTGAAATGCCATTAATTTTTCTACATCCAAATGGCGACCGAATAAAATGGAATATCCATGGCTTTGTTCAAAAGGTTGATCGGGTAAAAGTGCGGTGGGAAATTGAGGAAATTTTTGAATAATACTTTGCATGAATTTATCCTGTAAATTTTGGGCGATAGTGTTACAATCATACAATATTTGAAAATTTTTGGGAAAAGAACTTGCAAATAATCAAAGAAAAAATCACAAAGTCAGCCATGATGTTAATGATTATTATGCTTTGTGTTGCAGTCATGTCTGTTATCTTATTCGGTGTAAAACAATTCCAAATTGGATCGCAATTAGCTAGTGTCAATCAGGTGGCGAATTTGTCGCATTTATTGGTGCGCCAACAAACAAACTTGTTTTCTATTTTATTAGTCAATAATGCCAATACAGAAAAATTAGTGGAAAATTTGGACAGTTTAACTCGAGAAAATTTTGTCTTGGACGCTTCTTTGTATGGACATAATGGCGAGCTGTTAGCGCAGAGTAGTCATTCCTTAAGTTTGCGGCATCAGCTTGGTTTGGACGAGACTCAAACGCTGAGTAATCAACAAATTGTTGAACCTATTTATTCAGCAAATGGCATTGTGGGTTTTTTACGCGTGACCTTCGATGATAAATACGGACAGACGACACAAAATAAAATTAATCACATTTTTTCACGCCTGTATGGTGAACTAATTATCGTCTTCCTAGCCGGAATTATTTTAGCCAGTTCTGTGCATTATTTTTTAAGCCATTATCGTCGAGCCAGACGTGCTATTTCAGAGCCTATAAAAATTACTAAATCAAAATTGAGTAGTGCAACGATGTTTCATCGCCGGAGACGTAGAATGTGATGGAATAATCACGCTAAGATAGATAAAACAAACCCCACAATTGTGGGGTTTATTTATTCAAATTATTTTGAACCTGGAATACTGAAACGTTTGTTGAAACGTTCTACACGACCACCAGTGTCAACAACACGTTGTTTACCAGTGTAGAATGGGTGGCATTTGCCACAAACGTCTAAGTTTAAATCTTTGCCCACAGTTGAGCGAGTTTTGATTACGTTGCCGCAAGAACAAGTTGCAGTAACTTCTTTATATTCTGGGTGAATACCTTGTTTCATAGAGAACCTCAAATTGAAGCCACGCCGCTATAAGAATCATCATTCGATATTCAAACACCGCGTGTGATTAATATTACACCTTCGAATTTGCCATTGAAATTCTGAAGGCACGTTAAAAAGAGCAGAAATTATACCGAAAAAAATGGATTATTCAAGCAAGATTTTTAGTTATAATGCCCATAATTTAGCTGATTGGAATAAATGATGAGATTAGCACGAGTCGCGTTAGCGGTGCCTTTAATGCGTTTTTTTGATTACTTGTTGCCAGCGGATTGCCATGCCGTTGTTGGTGCAAGGGTAGTTGTGCCTTTTGGTGCGCAAAAAAAAGTGGGGATTGTGGTCGATCTGCCTGAAAAATCAGATGTCTCTCCACAGCAACTTAAAGAAGTGATTGCTGTTTTAGATCAGGAAACGCTATTTAATCCTTCAAGTTGGCAATTATTAACTTGGGCTGCAGCTTATTATCAAGCCCCTTTAGGTGAGGTGTTGATCTCCGCTTTACCTGTAAAATTGCGCAATGGCGAAAGTGCGGTGCAAAAAACAAAAACTTTGTGGAATTTAACCGCACTTGGTGAACAAGCTTTGCAAAATGGTAGTTTGAAGAAAGCCAAAAAACAGCTTGAGGCGTTGCAATCCTTGAAGCAGTCGCCACTGGAGAAAGGCAATAATCCATTTAATACGGCGATTTGGTCACAATTAAAAGCAAAACAATTTATTGAGGAAATTGAGCAAACCATAGACGTAATCTCTTGGCAACAAGCTTTGGGTGATTTGCCTATGGTTAAAGCGGAAAATCGTTTGGTGTTAAATCAGCAGCAAGCGCTTGCAATGAGTCAAATGCTATTCCAACAAGGTTTTTCTGCTTTTTTACTGGATGGCGTAACTGGCTCGGGCAAAACCGAGATTTATTTGCAACTTATTGAAGAAACGCTCAAAAAAGGTAAACAAGCCTTGGTGTTGGTACCTGAAATTGGTTTAACGCCACAAACAGTACAGCGTTTTATGGCACGTTTTAATGTGCCGATTGAAGTGTTACATTCCAATTTGAATGACACCCAGCGTTTACAGGTTTGGCAACGAGTTAGAAGCGGTCAAAGTGCGGTGATTATTGGCACAAGATCTGCGTTACTCAGCCAGTTTTATGATTTGGGTTTGATTGTGATTGATGAAGAACATGATGCTTCATTTAAACAACAAGATGCTTGGCGTTATCATGCTAGGGATTTAGCGTTAGTGTACGCTAAGCAACTCAATATTCCGATTGTCTTAGGTTCGGCTACGCCAAGTTTGGAAAGCCTCAACAATGTAAAATTAGGCAAATATCAACATATTAAGCTATCAAAACGAGCGGGTAACGCAAACATTGTTGTTGGACAACTGATTGATCTAAAAAAACAAAATTTAGTGAATGGTTTGTCGGTCAGCTTACTGAAAAAAATAGAACAGCATTTGCAGAAAGGAAATCAAGTTTTGTTGTTTCTTAATCGTCGAGGCTTTGCCCCCGCTTTGTTGTGCCATGAATGTGGTTGGATTGCTACTTGTTCTCATTGCGATAAACCGCTCACTTATCATCAGCAACAACGAGCAATGCGTTGTCATCATTGTGCTTCACAACGCCCTATTCCACGCCAATGTGCAGAATGTGGTTCGACGAATTTGGTCACAACGGGTGTTGGAACAGAACAATTAGAACAAAGCTTGCAACAATACTTCCCACAGTATGCGATTACGCGGATCGATCGTGATAGCACTGCGCGCAAGGGAAAATTGGAAAGTCATTTAAGTGATATTCAACAAGGAAAAAGCCAAATTTTGATTGGCACTCAAATGCTTGCCAAAGGGCATCATTTTCCTAATGTCACTTTAGTGGCGTTAGTCAATGTTGATAGCAGTTTATTTTCCCTTGATTTTCGTGCAGAAGAACGCCTAGCGCAGTTATATGTTCAAGTCGCGGGGCGTGCTGGACGAGGCGAAAAACAGGGTGAAGTGGTTTTACAAACCTACTATCCTGAACACCCTTTGCTGCACTCTTTATTGCAACAGGGGTATTCATCCTTTGCGGAACAAGCATTGCAGACCAGGCAATTAATGGGATTGCCACCATTTAGTTCGCAAGTATTATTTAAGGCGCAGAGTCGCCAAAGCCAAGCAGCAGAGCAGATCTTATACCAGATTGAAGCATTTTTTCAGCAATGGAAACTCAACCAAAATCAACCGCACTTACAGATTTTGGGCGTTATGCCTGCGCCTTTTGCTAAAAAGGCTGATCAATATCGTTGGCAACTTCTATTACAGCATGCCTCACGCGCCGTTTTACAGCAGGCTCTGCGAGATTTTTCATTGCAATATGAATATAAAGTCGGTCAAGTGCGGTTAAATGTGGATGTGGATCCACAAGATCTGTCTTGATTTTTCTAGTAAAATTGCCCATTTTTCAGTAAAATTGTAACAATTTATCTATAGATTATCGGAAATATATTGTGGTACAGCGAGATTATGCCGTTCGTAACGGTTCTAAAAAGAAAAAATCAGGCGTAAATAAGCCCCTTTTATTTGTGATCGCGGCGGGTATCGTCATTGCTTTTGCTGCGGGATTATATTTATTAAAGTCAAATGCACCTGAAGCAGTGGTGCAAGCGCAACAGGAAGTAAAAAACGAGAAAGCGAAACAAAAAAGTCAGTTGCCAAGTCGCCCTGAAGAAACTTGGTCTTATATTAAAGAATTGGAAAGTAGAACAGTTACCAATAACCAGAATATTCAATTAAATGAGAGCCAAAAAGCAGAATTAAAACGCTTGGAGGAAGAAGAAAAAGCGAAACAAGCTGCGTTAGAAAAATTAAGACAGCAAGAAGAGCAAGCGAAGTTAGAGAAAGCCAATAAAGCGGCAGAAAATAACCTTTCTTCAACAGTAGAAACCACAGCAAAACCTGCTGTTCCAACTGAAGATATGGCGGCAAAAGAAGCGGCTGCAAAGCTGGAACAAGAACGCAAAGCTGCGGAACAACGTAAAAAAGCGGAACAAGCGAAAAAAGCAGAAGCTGTAAAGGTTGAAACAGCGAAGAAAGAAGAAAGCAAAAAATCAGATGGATCGAAAGTGGGTAAATTTGGCTTACAATGTGGTGCTTTCAATGATCGTGGCAAAGCGGAGAATTTACAAGCCCGTCTTGCTATGTCAGGGTTAAATGCTCGTATTACGGAAAGTGGCAAATGGAATCGTGTATTGATTGGGCCAGTTGGAGATCGCGCAGCAGCAACCGCTGCACAACAACAAGCAAGTGCCATTGCGGGTTGTGTGATTATCGGTATGTAACCATTTTCTGTTGAATTTAAGTGCGGTTAAAAAATTTATTGTTTTTTAACCGCACTTTTTCTTGCCTAATTTTTAAAAATCATTAAAATGAACGAACGTTCATTCAGCGGTGTTTTTTACCGCTGTTTGTCTTTTTTATTAACCTAAATTGGATTATTTATGCGTCAATCAGAAATTGATATGGCGGAGCAAATTTTTTTAGCGACTGAGCGATTAATGGCAGAAGGTGGATTACATAATTTATCAATGCACAAGATTGCAAAAGAAGCCAAAATCTCAGCAGGCACAATTTATCTTTATTTTAAGAGTAAAGATGAGCTGTTAGAGCAACTTGCTCGTCGTATATTTACAATTTTTTCGCAAGAATTAGCGAAAGATTATGACGAAAATAAACCTTATTTTGAGCAATATCGCATTATGTGGTGGAACATTTGGCACCATCTCACGAATAACCCAATTTTAGTTAAAAATATGGGGCAATATTGGTCTTTACCTTCCTTTGTTAAGGTCTGTTCTGAGCAACAAAATCAAGGACATTGGGCGGTATTTTGTCAAAAAGCAATTGCGAGTGAACAAATTTGCGATTTGCCAATAAAGGTTTTATTTTCTTTAAGTCTTGAAAGTGCGGTGAACTTAGTTCATGCCCATATTTATTTTAATCAAGAGTTCTCTGAAAGCACATTAGAAAACGTTATTGAGCGGACATGGCGTGCTATTCAACAATAAATTTTATTTTTAAATAACGGAGTTTTTATGACTGAACAACAAAACAAGCGTCCAAAACGCGCTCATGTTTTTTTATTAAAAGTGGGCTTAGTTGTTGCTGTGTTGATTTTTGCTGGTGTCATAGGAATGAATTTTCTTAAGAATATGAAAGTAAAAGAAATCATTTCTAATTTACCTGAACCTCGTAATCCTGTTACGGTGACAACAGTCAAAGCAAGTGAGTGGACACCCGTAATTGAAACAACAGGCTTGGTACGCCCAAATCAAGGGGCGATGTTAAGCGCAGAAGCATCAGGAACTATTAGCCGAGTTTTAGTGAAATCAGGACAATCTGTGAAGAAAGGCGATGTGCTTGTAGAGTTAGATAGTAATGTTGAAATGGCAAATTTACGTGCTGCCGAAGCGCAATTGCCAGCATTACGTTTAACTTACCAACGTTATGCGAATTTGATTAAGTCACAAAGCGTCTCACAAATTGAATTAGATAAAGCGAAAGCGGCATTTGAGCAAATGTCTGCCAATATCAATGCATTACGAGCAAGCATTGATCGCCGTAAGATTTTGGCACCTTTTGATGGGGTAACTGGTATTGTTCAAGTAAATGAAGGGCAGTTTATTTCACCGGGTACAGCAATTGTGCGCGTAGAAGATAATAGTTCAATGAAGGTGGATTTTTCTATTTCGCAAAATCAATTAGACCAACTCTTTATCGGTCAGAAAGTAACTGCTACTTCAGATGCGAAAACAGGCGAAACCTTTTTAGCGAAAGTGACTGCGATTGAACCTGCGGTAAATGCAGCAACTGGGTTGGTTGATGTGCAGGCGACTTTTGAAGATGGTGATGCTAAGAAATTATTATCAGGTATGTTTACCCGTTTACGCCTTGCGCTCTCAACAGAACGTAACCAGATTGTCATTCCACAAGTAGCGATTAGCTACAATATGTATGGCGAATTTTCTTATGTGTTGCGTCCATTATCTGATGAAGATAAAGAGAAAATGGCGGGGGATGAGAATTTAGACAAGCTTTATCGAGTACAGCAAGTCACCGTCTTTACTAAAGATCGTCAAGGAATTTATGCCCAATTGAAAGGCAATGATATCAAACCAGGCGAAAAAGTGGTTACTGGCGGTATGCAACGTTTAAATAATGGTAGCCTTGTTCTTGTGACAGAGAAAGAAGGTGTAGGTACAACTCAACCTGCGAAGAATACCAATCTATAAGTTAAGGATATAGTCAATGAAATTTACGGATATTTTTATTCGTCGTCCGATTTTAGCTATTTCAATTAGCTTATTGATTGTAATTTTAGGGCTGCAAGCGATTTCAAAATTAAGCGTGCGTGAATACCCTAAAATGACGACAACAGTTATTAACGTAACCACTGTATATCCAGGCGCAGATGCTAATCTAATCCAAGCGTTTGTGACTTCAAAATTAGAGGAAGCCATTGCGCAGGCGGATAACATTGATTACTTATCTTCAACTTCATTACCAAATACCTCAAGAATTACGGCGAAAATGAAGTTGAATACGGATCCAAATACCGCATTAGCCGATGTATTGGCAAAAGTGAACTCAGTGCGTTCTGCATTACCAAAAGGAATTGAAGATCCAACAGTGACCTCATCAACTGGGGGAACGGGGATTATGTATATCAGCTTTACGTCGGATCGATTAGATGCAAGTCAAGTAACGGACTATATTCAACGTGTAGTAAAACCACAGATTTTTACTGTACAGGGTGTGGCGAAAGTTGAAATTTTTGGTGCATCAGAATATGCAATGCGTATTTGGTTAGATCCACAAAAACTAGCCGCGCAAAATTTATCTGCAACACAAGTGATGAATGCATTGGCAAGTAATAACGTACAAACTGCCGCGGGTAGTTTTAATGGTTACTACAATGTGTACAAAAATAAGGTCGAAACCACTACGAAAAACGTGGAAGAATTACGTAACTTAGTTGTTTTCTCCAAAGGCGATAACTTAGTTCGTTTGCGTGATGTGGCTGATGTGGAATTAAATAAAGAAAGTGACAGCACCAGAGCAACAGCAAATGGTGCGGAAGCGGTGGTGTTATCTATTGAGCCTACCGCTGAAGCTAATCCATTAACCGTTGCGGCTGATGTTCGCCCTTTGTTTGAATCTATTCAAAAGAATTTACCTGACAGTATTAAAGGGCAGGTTTTATACGACCGCACTATTGCGATTAATAGCTCCATTAATGATGTGGTAAGCACCATTGTTGAAGCTGTGATTATCGTACTTGTGGTGATTATGCTGTTTATTGGTTCTTTACGCGCCATTATTATTCCAATTATTACCATTCCAATTTCATTAATTGGGGTAATTATGTTGTTACAGGTTTTCGATTTCTCGATTAACTTGATGACATTGCTTGCTTTAATTCTCGCAATCGGCTTGGTAGTGGATGACGCAATCGTAGTATTGGAAAATGTGGATCGTCATATTAAAGAAGGTGAAACACCTTTCCGCGCAGCTATTATTGGCACAAGGGAAATTGCGGTGCCTGTTATTTCCATGACCATTGCATTAATTGCCGTATATTCACCAATGGCATTAATGGGCGGTATTACAGGGACACTCTTTAAAGAGTTTGCGTTAACTTTAGCGGGAGCGGTATTTATTTCTGGGATAGTGGCATTAACCCTTTCACCAATGATGTCGAGCAGATTGCTAAAACATGAAAGCTCAAAATTTGAGGAAAGAATTAACCGCACTTTAACTAAACTTACCAACTTTTATGGCTATGTATTAGGTTTAGTGATGAGCGCACGTAAAACTATGCTAGTGTTTGCGATGATTATTTTTGCTACTTTGCCAAGCCTTTTCAACGCCTTATCCAGTGAGCTGACGCCAGCGGAAGATAAAGGTGCGTTTTTAGGTATGGCGACAGCGCCTTCTAATGTGAATGTGGATTATATTCAGCAAGCAGCAAAACAATACGAAAAATTATTGGATGATTTACCAGAGCGTCAATATTCGCAAGTAATTGCGGGTGTGCCATCGTCAAATAGTGCGTTAATTGTGACGACGTTAAAAGATTGGAAAGAACGTTCTCGTTCACAAGCACAGATTATGGCGGAGATGAATGCAAAAGCGGCTTCTATTCCTGAAATTTCAGTAACAGGCTTTGCGTTCCCTGAAATTGATACTGGGGAAAGTGGTCCACCAATTGGTTTTGTTATCAGTACGCCGAATAGTGTAAAAGATCTTGCTGAAGTAGCGGGTAATTTCTTAACTAAGATGAAAAGTTCAGGGCAGTTCGTTTACACCAAATTGGGCTTACAATTTGATACCGCTGAGATGAACATTACCATCGATAAAGAAAAAGCGGGTACCTATGGCATTAGTATGCAACAGATTGCTTCTACGTTGGGTAGTTATTTATCGGCAGCGACTATCACGCGTGTGGATATTGATGGGCGCGCTTATAAAGTGATTTCACAAGTAAAACGCGCAGATCGTTTATCACCAGAAAGTTTCAAACATTATTATATTACGGCGGCGAATGGTGAAAGTGTTCCTTTAAGTAGTTTATTAAATATTAAATTGGAAACTCAACCAACTTCATTGGCGCGTTTTAGCCAATTAAATTCTGCGACTATTCAAGCTGTGGCATCTCCAACATCAACAACTGGTGATGCGGTAAAATGGTTAAAAGAAGCTGCTAAGGATTTACCGCAAGGCTATAACTACGATTGGACTGGTGAAGCACGTCAATTAGTACAAGAAGGTAATGCTTTAGCAACTACATTCTTACTAGCAGTTGTGATTATTTTCTTAGTATTGGCAATTCAGTTTGAATCCTTACGCGATCCATTAGTGATTATTGTATCCGTTCCTCTTGCATTAAGTGGAGCCTTGCTCACTTTAAATGTATTGAGTTTATTAACGGGAATGAAAATTGCCAACTTCGTGGGTACAACATTGAACATCTATTCGCAAGTCGGCTTAATCACATTAGTTGGTTTAATCACTAAGCATGGTATTTTGATGTGTGAAGTAGCGAAAGAAGAGCAACTTTTACATGGCAAAAACCGTATTGATGCGATTATGTATGCGGCAAGAATTCGTTTACGCCCAATTTTAATGACAACAGCGGCAATGATCGCGGGTCTTATCCCATTACTTTATGCCTCAGGCGCAGGTGCAGCAATGCGCTTTAGTATGGGGATTGTGATTGTGTCAGGTTTGGCCATTGGTACGCTATTTACCTTGTTTGTTCTGCCGGTGATTTATTCTTATGTAGCAACAAGACATAAACCATTACCAGAATTTGATGAAAACCAACCTGTAATGATTACAGATAGTCATCATTAAAATAAAACTAATAAAAAATAGACCGCACTTTTAAAAAGCGCGGTCTATTTTTTTGTGTTTTATCGAGCTAATTAGCAAGATTGACTTCAATTTTTATCGAGAGTATATTCTATTTTGTCGTTAGAAAAGCGATGATAATCTCGAGGATCGCAGGCGGAAAGTGATTTTACTTTCTTTGATCGTGTGTAGGTGTTTCGAGCCCTACCTAATGACAAAAATGTGCTTAGAAAAGCGATGAATCTCCCTGATCGCAGGCGGAGGATTGAAATAATATCTTCTTTGATCGTGTGTAGGTGTGGGGAGCCCTACCTAAGCACATTTTCTTTCTTCAAAAGTATTTCCTTGTTCCAGACTTCAAAAAATAGACCGCACTTTTAAAAAGTGCGGTTTATTTTTTTGTGTTTTCTATGTGATGTCAATAATGTACAATAACTTGATTATAATGAGTGATAACATAGGCTTAGGCTTGATGAGAAACAGTTCACTTCATTTCATTAGGTAAACAAATTTCTACCAATAACCCTTTCTTGAAATTGATACTTTCTTTCAGCTCTATTGTTCCCGAATAATTGCATACAATTTCTCGTGCTATCGCTAAACCTAAACCTGAGCCTTGTTGTTCTGTTCCAAGAATACGATAGAAAGGTTCTAATACACGTTCATGTTCTTCTTTAGGAATACCATTACCATTATCTTCTACCTGAATAATAACCTTGTTTCCTTTATTCTTTACGTTTAAATCAATTTGACTACCATTTGGCGTATAACGTATAGCATTATCCACCAGTGTTTTTACGAGCAAATAAATATCGGTTTCAGAACCATAGAAATTGACAGTTTGATTGTTTGTTACACCTAAATCTTGTTCTTTATTAAGGGCTAAAGGTAAAACATCTTCAATCACACGTCTAAAAATATCTTGTATATTAAAATGAGTATAGTGTTGTGTCGCCTTATTTTGAATACGAGCAAGCGAAAGCAGTTGTTCTAGTAAATTTCGACTGCGTTGAACGCCTTTTTGTACTTGTATCAGTTGTTTTTTCGCTTCAATAGGTAAATTTTGTGATGCAAGTTGCTCAATTTGTAGTGAAAGGGCTGTCATTGGACTACGCAACTCATGTGAAGCATCTGCAATAAAACGTTTTTGTTGCTGAATGAAATCATTTGTACGCCCTAATAATCGGTTGATTTCTATCACAAAACCTCGAATTTCACTAGGAATTTTTTGAGTTGGTAACGGGGTTAAATCTTGTTCATGGCGTTTTTCTATTTTACGAGATAATCTATCGACTGGTTTCATTGCTAAACGCACAATGATAATGGTAAGTAAGACGACTAAAGGTAATAAAATCAACAAAGGTAAAATGCTTTGCCATGCACTGCGAACAGCAAGATCCTCACGATACTCATTTTCTTGCGTAATGATCATTTTACCTTTTGGGGTACTTCGCACATAAGTGCGGTATAAATCATCTGCGTTTTTTAAAGTAAACCAAAAGCGGTTTTCCTTGCGAGGATTCACTTTCTCATATTTTTTACCGTCTTTTTTGAGCGTATGAAAACCATCAGCTATCTGTTGCGGAAAGTTTGTTGGCATTGTATTAAGGTGTTTGTTTCGGTGTTCAAAATAAACAAACACACGAGCATCATTATCAGAAAGTGGGTAATAAGGTGTTGAATCATCTGAAAAGTGAATAAAAGATGAAAGTTGTACGAGCATGTCATCTTGTAATTTATAAGTTTCTCGGTAGGTATCGTAAAAAGACACACCACCAGCAATAGCAGCCACTAATGTAAATAAGGCGGTACAAGCAAGGGTAAGTTTAAATTGGATTGAATTTTTCATAGATTTCTAATTAAGTACCTTTATTCAGTCGTCATAATAAGTATTAGAGATAACTTGCTTGTTTTTGCAATTAATGCTTGGTAACTAGCCAACCCACACCTCTTACATTTTTAATATGTTCTTTGCCAATTTTTTTTCGTAAGCTATGAATTAAAAAGTCAATTGCATTACTTTCAACTTCTTCGCCCCAAGAATAAATTTTATCTTCTAAATCAGAACGAGAATGGATAATCCCTGAACGTGTCATTAACGCTTGTAAGATTGCAAATTCTTTATTACTTAATTCGATGGGCGTTGGTTGATCAGCAATAGTGACTTGGTAATTGGTTGGGTTTAATGTGATCGCACCATTAGTCAGTAAAGGGGTACTTTGCCCACTTTGACGGCGAAGTACAGCACGAATACGAGCTAATAGTTCTGATAAATCGAAAGGTTTAATAATATAATCATCCGCACCACCATCTAGTCCAGATAATCGGCTATCCAAATCATCACGAGCAGTAACTATAAGTACAGGAACATTATTTTTATCTTGTCGTAAATGGCGAAGCACCTGCAAACCGTCTTGACCTGGTAAACCCAAATCAAGTAAAACTAAATCATATTGTTGACTATTGAGGGCTTGTTCAGCAGTTTTGCCATTATTTACCCAATCTACCGCATAACGAGCGTTCTTTAACCCCTCATAAACGGCATCAGCAATCATTTTGTCATCTTCGACTAATAAAATTCTCATAATAAAAATTAGTAATAAAATTGACTAGAGTTTAACAAAAGGATGGGTAGAAATAAATCTACCCATTTATACTTATGCTGCTTTTAATTTTAAAGCAAAACGTTCTAATACCGTACCTAACCATACACTACCATGTCGCCAGTTTTTCTTTAAGCTAGGCATACATTTCTGTTGAAATGCTAATTTCACTTTATCAAATTTATTCGGTGTTTCAACTGCATATTGAAGCTCAGTATGAATATCTCTTATTAATGTCGTTAAGGCTTGATTTAATAATGTAATTTCAACTTCCAACTCAGCCGATTTTTGATAAATTGCTTGCTCCAAGCGATGTGATTCACGCTGTAATAATAGAGCTTGTTGCATTTCATCTTCCATTTCTATTGTGTTTATAAAACCTTGTAATGCTACTTCGACATCTTCACTATATCGTCTTGCCATCAATTCAAGTAACTGTTGGCTTTTCATTATTTCCTGATTGAGATTTTTCTGTAACTGTTCAGCTAATAATGAGAAATGTGTATTTTGTTTCAAAATACCTTCGAGCTGCTCAGTTAATTTTGCATTTTCTTGTTCAATAATTTGTTGTAAATTTTGTTTTACTGTATCAATTTTAATGTTTTGCATAATTCATTCCTTCTTATTGAAATGCCCCATTTGAGATGGGGCTAACTAAAATTAATTGGTTTTCCCTTCTACTGTATCAGTATTGACATAACCTTCACGATGTTCGTGTTTTTTATGGTGTTTGTCTTTTTTCTCTTTTTTAGGCAAATCAATGAGTTGCCCATTATCCGCATCAATAGTTACTACAAATTCTTGACCGTTATTGATGGTTTCAATTTTATAATAGGATTTACCATGTTTATTTTTGAAATCCGCTTCTGCTACTTTACCGCCCGTTTTAGCAATAGCAGTTTCAATTGCTTGAGTAAAGGTTACTTTGGGTACAATATCTGCATGTTGTTTTACTTTTTTCGGTGTTTTACTTTCAACTGCTAAAATTTCACCATTTGTCGCATCTACATCTACTTCATGTTTTTGACCATTTGCAAACATTTCTACTTGGAAATAATCTTTACCGTAAAAAGAATGTTTGAATTCAATTTCTTTCACTTTTGCATCTGAACCAATTTTAGCTTGTGCAGTAGATAAGGCTTGTACTGCGGTAATTTGTGCTTTGCTTAGAGCTTCTTGTTCTTTGGGTGACATAGCATTGACTGTACTCATTGCACCAAATGCCACTACGCCTGCTAATAAAGTTGCTGCGAATGTTTTTACTGATCTTTTCATCTTTTGCTCCTTGTTTGGAAATTAATTGATAAATAGAGGATTATTTATCGCAAGTTTGATGTTCTCGCCCTTTCGATGTTGAGCATTTTAGAGAGGAAAAATTAGGGGAAAATTAGGAAATAAAAATTTTTATAAATTTTCTTCAAAAAAATAGACCGCACTTTTAAAAAGCGCGGTCTATTTATTTTATGTTTTAATTCATTACCAGAAAAGGTAAGCAACGGTTGCGATAACAAATACACAGAGTAGGTTAAGTACAATACCTGCACGTACCATTTCGCTTTGTTTAACTTGACCAGAACCAAAGACAATCGCATTTGGTGGGGTTGCCACTGGCAACATAAATGCACAGGATGCACCTAAACCGATAATCAAGGCTAAGCCAGTTTCTGGAATACCTAAGGCTTGTGCGATAGAAATAAAGATTGGCACCAATAATGCAGCACTTGCGGTATTTGAGGTAAATTCAGTTAAGAAGATAATAAAGGCGGCAACAATCAGTCCGATTAGGTAGTAATGTCCCCCTTCAATCATAAAGACAATACCATCCGCCATAATTTTGCTTGCGCCTGAATTTTTTAACACGCTACTTAAGGTTAAGCCGCCACCGAATAACATTAACACGCCCCATTCGGTGTTATCTTGAATTTGTTTCCAAGACGCTACGCCAAAAATCGCCACAAGCACAGCTGCAAATAAGGCGACTACGCTATCAAAGCTTGCAATTTTTTTGCTTAATCCAAGGGCGGATGATAATGCCGGATTGATTGAACTACTGAAAATCCAACATAAAGCCACTAAGACGAAAATAATTAAGGTAATCACGCGTTGACGATCCATTTCAATTTTTTCAAATTGTTGATCAAAACGGATTTTCAAATTAGGTTTAAAAATAAGGTATAGAATTCCCACCATTAATGGTAAAAGCGCAATGGCAATTGGTAAGCCGTACCAGAGCCAATCAGAGAAAGTGAGTTTTAATTGTGAAGCAACAATGGCATTGGGTGGGCTACCCACTAAGGTTCCCATACCACCAATACTTGCACTGTAAGCAATACCTAACAGCACGAAAACATAGGTGTTGTGTTCTTTTTCTCTGTCTAATTGACTTAACACGCCCATGGCTAATGGCAACATCATTGCGGCTGTTGCGGTGTTACTGATCCACATAGAAAGGAACGCGGTAACGCCAAATAAATAAAGGCTAGCCACCATTAAATTGCCACGTGCTAAAGACATAATTCGGTTAGCGATCATACGATCGAGCTTTTGAATATGTAACGCTGTGGCCAATGCGAAACCACCAAAGAAGAGGAAAATCGTTGGGTTAGCAAAATCGGCGAGTGCTTCTTTGGTTGTAACCAAACCTAAACCAATGGCTAATAAAGGCACTAAAATGGCGGTGATGGTTACATGTATGGCTTCTGTCAACCAAAGCACTGCAACAAATGCGAGTAAGGCAAGCCCTTTATTTTCATTTGGCGCAAAAGGTAAGGTGTTAAGCAAGATGAAAAATAAAGCGATATCGAAAAGTAAAATAACGCCTTTAGGGTTGAGTAGTGTTTTCTTCTCTGGCGTGAATTCCATAGTGTTCTCCTATGTTTTATCGTAACTGATTGTCTCACGTTATCTAATTGTTAAAAAAAAGCAACAATTTTTTTATGGTTTTGTGACAGAGTTCTAAAAATAAAAAAGCGCGGTTAAATTTTATTTAGAAATTCACCGCGCTTTTTAAAAAAACTAACGTTATTCTTGCTCTAAGTCGTCCAATTCTAATGGTTCTTGAGAAAGGATAATGCCTGTTAAATCAGCATAAACATAATCTTCAGGGAAAATAGTTACGCCACCAAAATTTACTGGCACATCACTCTCGCCATGAGTTTGGTTATCCGCGCCCACAGGAATTGGCGCTAACGCTTGAATACCAATATCAATATTTTCTAATCCGCTCAATTGGCGAATTGCACCATAAACAATGATTCCTTCCCAGCCGTTATTCGCTGCGAGCTGTGCCAAATCCGCATCAATCAATGCGCGACGAACAGCACCACCACCATCAACAACCAATACGCGCCCTGTGCCATCTTCCTCTAATAGTTCAGCGATGAGCCCGTTATTTTCAAAACATTTAACAGTAGTTACTTTGCCATAAAATGAGGCTAAGCCACCGAAACTGGAGAAAATAGGATCAACAACATCTACTTGATCAAGATAGATATCACAGAGTTCAGAAGTATCAATATGCATAGGATTTCCTTTCAAATTAATTATTTCAGCTTGGTTAGTATATGCCTGTTTTTATAGAATTAGCAAGCCTAAACTAAATAGAATCGTGCTAAGAAGAGCTAACATCGACATTTTGGCTAACATCGGTCGTAATTCTGTTGGCGCTTTATGTTGATAAACAAAAATAGCGTGTTTGGCTAATAAAATCGCAATCATTGCAATTGGTGCAAGTAGCAAGGGTTTATGCTGTATCGCGAAAAGGGTGTAACAAATCACCGCACTTGAGAGTAAGATGCAATGGTAAATACGCCCGTTTTCAGCACCAATACGCACGATTAAGGTATTTTTCCCTGCTTTGCGATCTTGCTCAATATCACGTAAGTTATTGATATTTAATACAGCAGTAGAGAGAAAACCACAAGCTGCTGCAGGTAGGAAAATATCCGCTGAAAGTTGATGCGTTTGTAAATAGTAAGTGCCACAAACTGCAAGCAAGCCAAAGAATAAGAAAACGGAAATATCGCCTAAGCCTAAATAGCCATAGGGTTTTTTGCCAACAGTGTAAGTAATCGCAGCAACAATGGCCAATATGCCGAGTATGGCAAAAGCGATTAGATCATTTACACTTTCATAAGCAATGGCGATTAAGGTTGCGCCAGATAAGAAGCTGGCGAAGCTGACAGCAATTAATCCATTGCGTAATTGCTTTGCGCTCATTTGCCCTTGTTGAATACCACGCAAAGGACCAATGCGTTCGCTTGTATCCGAACCTTTTTGATGATCGCCATAATCATTGGCAAAATTCGAGACAATTTGCAATAACGTGGCAGTAAGCAAACACAATAGCGTAATAGCCCAATTGTGTTGTCCTGCCCATTGTGCTAATGCGGATCCTGTTAAAATAATTGCTACTGCTAGAGGTAAGGTTTTTGGTCGAGCAGTGTCGAACCACGCTTTCATTGTTGCCATAAAAAACTACTCAAAAATCTACCGCACTTTGAGGCGGTTTCAGGTATGATAAGGAACACAGTTTAACATAGAATATAAAATATGTCTGATTTGAGCCTCACATTACAGCCTGTTGCCATTATCCATACGCCTTATAAAGAAAAGTTTTCGGTGCCGCGCCAAGCAAATTTGGTGCGAGATGGCGTAGGCGTGGTGGAATTGTTACCGCCTTATAATTCGCCCGAGGCAGTTCGTGGGTTAGAAGAATTTAGCCATTTGTGGCTGATTTTTCAGTTTGATCAAATTCCTGTGGGGAAATGGCAACCCACTGTTCGACCACCGCGGTTAGGCGGCAATCAACGGGTCGGAGTTTTTGCTTCGCGAGCCACACATCGTCCAAACCCGTTAGGGTTATCCAAAGTAGAATTGCGTCGAGTGGAATGTCAACATGGCAAAGTGTTGCTGCATTTAGGTGCGGTGGATTTGGTGGATGGTACGCCGATTTTTGATATTAAACCTTATCTTGCTTATGCTGACAGCGAACCTAATGCCATTTCAGGCTTTGCACAGCAGAAACCCGAAGTGAAGTTACAAGTGGTGTGGCAAGAAAAAGCACAAAGTACGGTGCAAAAAATCGAACAATTTCAACCGCACTTTCAGCGTTTTGTCAGCGACGTATTACAGCAAGATCCGCGCCCTGCCTATCAACAAGGGCAAATCCGCGAGCGTGTTTATGGTGTCAATTTAGCGGATTATAATGTGAAATTCTGCTTTTGTGCGGAAGGCGTGGTTGAAGTGATAGACATCGAAAAAAATGAAAGGGCGTTATAAACGCCCTTGATTTTATAAGGTAATTTCTAATTTATCATGGGCGCGTAACGCTTTTTCTAAGGCTTTTTCAACGGAAATATCGCGCGCTAAAACAACCGCCATGCGACGATGACCATCCACCTCACCTTTGCCGAAAATGCGTAAATCGGTATTCGGTTCTGCCAATACTTCTGCTAAGTTGCCGAATTGCACCTGCGTTGATTTCCCTTCTACCACAACCGCTTTAGATGCTGCTGGGCTGATTAAATTAATGGTAGGAATTGGTAAACCTAAGATCGCACGTGCATGTAAAGCGAATTCGGAAAGTTCTTGTGAAATCAGCGTCACCATGCCTGTGTCATGAGGGCGTGGCGAGACTTCATTGAAAATAACATCATCACCATGTACAAACATTTCGACACCAAAAATGCCGCGTCCACCTAATGCGCTAGTGATTTTTTCTGCAATATGCTGTGCTTTCTGTAATGCGGCTTCAGACATGGCTTGTGGCTGCCAGCTTTCACGATAGTCGCCATCTTCTTGACGGTGACCAATTGGCGCTAAGAATGAGGTGCCGCCGATGTGACGAACAGTTAATAGGGTGATTTCATAATCAAATTTGATAAAGCCTTCTACAATGACGCGACCTGCACCAGCGCGACCGCCTTGTTGTGCATAGTCCCAAGCTTGTCGAATTTGATCGGCTGATTTGATCACAGATTGACCATGACCGGAAGAAGACATAATTGGTTTCACAACACAAGGAATACCGATTTTTTCCACCGCACTTTTGAAATCGTCAAAATTGTCCACGAATTGATAGTTAGAGGTCGGCAAACCCAATTCCTCTGCGGCAAGACGACGAATACCTTCGCGATTCATAGTGAGTTTGGTGGCTTTCGCTGTTGGAATGACGTTATAGCCTTCTTGCTCAAGCTCAATTAATGTGTCTGTGGCAATGGCTTCCACTTCTGGCACAATGTAGTCTGGTTTTTCTTTTTCGATAAGCGCGCGTAATGCAGCGCCATCTAACATAGAAATAGTGTAAGCGCGGTGTGCTACTTGCTGAGCGGGCGCATTGGCATAGCGATCCACTGCAACCACTTCTACGCCGAGGCGCATTAATTCAATCACTACTTCTTTGCCTAATTCGCCAGAACCTAGCATCATTACTTTGGTTGCTTTTGGGGTAAGTGCGGTACCAATTGTCGTCATTTTTTCACTCCTTAGGGATTGAGTAATTTCTCGTCTAACATTAAATCTTCATTCTTATTAATGCCAATGCCGCTATCAATAACGTGCTGAACAGCTTTGTGTGCATCTTCTAATGAATGTTCTTTGAAAGAGCCACATTGATATTCATTTAATTCAGGAATAGCATGTTGATCTTTCACTGCTAAGGCATCATGCATTGCGGCTAACCAAGCTTTTGCAACGCGTTGTTCATCTGGCGTGCCAATTAATGACATATAAAAACCTGTGCGGCAGCCCATTGGTGAAATATCAATAATTTCTACATCATCGCCATTTAAGTGATCGCGCATAAATCCAGCAAACAAATGTTCTAAGGTGTGAATACCTCTTGGCGAAATGATTTCTTTGTTGGGTTGGCAAAAACGCAAATCAAAAACAGAAATAATATCGCCTTTTGGGGTTTGCATGGTTTTGGCAATACGCACCGCAGGGGATTTCATAATAGTGTGATCTACTTTAAAACTGTCGAGTAATGGCATAAAAGATCCTTTAATTAAAAAAAGTTGAACTTTCTAACCTCTAGTTGGTCTTATATTACAAGCAACATATAGTTGTGTTTATAATAAAAAATTGGTTCCTTAGGTTATACTTGCCGCTCCTTGTGAGCGGCTTTTTTATGGCGGATATTGTACACTTAAATTGTTATAAAAAGGTATAACCAATCACTAAACTCAGTAAAAATAAATAGCGGAATCCTTTTCCAATGAGAATATAAAAAGCTGAAGGCCAAGGATTTAAGCGTAGCCAGCCAGCGACGGCACAAGCTAAGTCGCCAATCACAGGTAGCCAACTCAATAATAATAAAAAGGTACCGTAAGCGGAAAACTTCTCTAAAATCCACCGCGCTTTTGTATTGGTTTGCGGATTGATTTGTGGCGAAGGGAAAATTCGCCCAAGCCAATAAGTTGTTAAGCTACCCAATGTATTGCCCAAGGTAGCTGCTGCGAATAATTGAATGATAGGCAAACTAAAATATTGCTCAGCAACAAGTTGAATTTTGGCGGCTAAAGCTAAAAAGACGATTTCAGAATTGCCTGGCAAGACGGTTGCACTGAGAAAGGCGCTAGCAAACATCAAGCAAAGGCTGTATTCGCCTAAAAGTGCGGTTAAAAAATCAACCATTTTTCGCTTGAATAATTTGTTGAATTCTTACATCAAACACATCCATCCCTGCATTTAAGCTTGCCTGTATGCCGAAATCTGCATCTTCAAACACTAAACAATGTTGGGGTGGCACCTGTAACAATTCGGCGCAACGTAAAAAGGTTTCTGGATTAGGTTTGTGATGCGTCACTTGATCGGCATCGACGATGACATCAAAATAAGGACGCAAATTAAATTTATCTAATAATAAATTGACCATATTGCCATGTGAGCCAGTGCCTAATGCCATAGGAAATTGATGATGATAGGTTTTGACAATGTCAAAAGCGGGGAGTAGCGTTGCATTTTGTTCTACCATTTCAAAACCAAAGGCACGTTTCAAACGGATGATTTCTTCTAATAATTCTGCCGGAATATCGTAGCGTTGCATGACCATTTTGGCGATGACAGAAACAGGGGCACCTCCCAGTTGATACATTAAATCACCATTAATGGGATAGCCTAATACCTCGCCTACTTTTTCCCAAGCTTTTGCATGGCTTGGCATGGTATCAATGAGTGTGCCATCCATATCAAAGATAAGTGCGGTGTAATTTTGCAGGGTTTCTTTCGCTAACATATTTTTATTCCATCCATTTAATCAGACGAAATATTATAACGATTTTAGAACGAAATTTGACGAAAAATAATAAAAAGGATAAGAATAAAGGGAATTCGTTATTGATAATAAAAGGGAAATGGCGCACCCGAGAGGATTCGAACCTCTGACCGCTCGGTTCGTAGCCGAGTACTCTATCCAGCTGAGCTACGGGTGCTCAAGAATTGATTGGATATCTAAACCATTTTATCCAGAGTAGAAGATGAAATGGCGCACCCGAGAGGATTCGAACCTCTGACCGCTCGGTTCGTAGCCGAGTACTCTATCCAGCTGAGCTACGGGTGCAGATTTTTCAATTAATTAGGTTTTACAAAAATGGCGGTGAAAGAGGGATTCGAACCCTCGATGGAGTGTTTAGCCCCATACTCCCTTAGCAGGGGAGCGCCTTCAGCCTGCTCGGCCATCTCACCGCAATTGGTTTGTGGGCGATATGATACGGTTTTCTGCTAACAAGTCAAATGCTTTTTGATAAAAAACGTTTGTTTGTTTAATTCCTCTACAATTATTTTCTCGTTCCGTTCAATATTTCACGTAATCTGGCAAAATTTTCCGCGTTGGATTTTGCTTTTTCTTGTTCCGTTAATACAGGTTTATCACGTTCCCATTGAATATCGTCTTGCGGTAGCTCTAATAAGAAGCGGCTAGGCTCTGGTCTTATGATTTCGCCATATTGTCGCCGCTCTTTACAAAGTATAAAATGTAAACTCTGTTGCGCTCGGGTAATGCCTACATAAGCGAGGCGGCGTTCTTCTTCAACGTTATCTTCATCAATACTGGTTTGATGTGGCAATAAACCTTCTTCCATGCCAATCAAAAAAACATGAGGAAATTCTAAACCTTTGGAAGCATGTAATGTCATTAATTGAACTTGGTTACTTTCTTCGTCATCTTCGCCTCGTTCCAACATATCGCGTAAGATTAGACGTGCAACAACTTGGCTTAATGACATTGCTTCATTAAATTCATCGCCACGTAACATATCTGCCACCCATTCAAATAAGGTTGCTACGTTTTTACTTTGCATTTCCGCTGCTTTTGGCGTAGACGCGGTTTCATAAAGATATTCTTCGTATTGAATTTGTGCGAGCATTTTTTTGACCGCACTTTCTGGCGAATGTTGTAATTCTTCGTTGAGTTCCACAATCCAGCGAGCGAAATGCTGTAAGGCATTATAAGCTTTTGGTGTAACACGTTGAATTAATTCAAAATCAAAAATCGAATCAAATAGACTCATCTGTTTTTCATTTGCCAATAAACCTAATTTTTCCAAGGTTGCAGGCCCAATTTCTCGCTTCGGCGTATTGATAATGCGTAATAAAGCGGCATCATCGTCTTGATTTACTAAAACACGTAAATACGCCATCATATCCTTGATTTCAGCGCGACTAAAGAATGAAGTGCCGCCAGAAATTTTGTAAGGAATACGATTTTGCATCAGCATTTTTTCGAGCAAGCGCGATTGATGGTTGCCACGATATAAAATGGCATAATCTTTATATTGGGTTTTATGAATAAAACGGTGAGCAATTAATTCTGCCACCACGCGCTCTGCTTCATGCTCTTCATTTTTAGCTTCTAAGATCTGTAATTTTTCCCCTTCGCCTAAATTGGAAAATAAACGTTTGGCAAATACATGATCATTATTATCAATCAAAATATTGGCACAATGTAAAATGCGTTGCGTCGAACGATAATTTTGTTCCAGTTTAATAACATTTAAGTTAGGGAAATCGTCACGTAAGCGCACCATATTTTGAGGTTTCGCACCGCGCCATGAATAAATGGATTGATCGTCATCGCCTACAACCGTAAAACAAGCGCGCTCGCCTACTAATAATTTGATTAATTCATATTGACTTGTGTTCGTGTCCTGATATTCATCAACTAATAAATAGCGAATTTTCTGTTGCCATTTTGACCGCACTTCAGCGTTTTGTTTAAACAATAAAGTGGGGAGCATGATGAGATCATCAAAATCTAAGGCATTGTATGCGCGCAGCTGAGTATTATAGCGTTCGTAACATTGAGCGAATAATTGATATTTCGGATCCGCCGCTAATTGGCTGGCTTGTTTAGGTAAAATGAGATCGTTTTTCCAGTGAGAGATCACTACAATTAACTGACGTAGCAATTCTTTGTCATCATTGAGTAAATCTTCCGTAAGTTCTTTAAGTAACGCCATTTGATCATATTCATCAAACAAGGTCATATTCGATTTAAAACCTAAATGCTGATATTCACGTTTGATGATATCAAAGCCAAGCGTATGAAAGGTGGACACAATGAGTCCTTTGCTTTGTTCTTTGCCAATAGAATGGGCAACACGTTCTTTCATTTCTCTTGCGGCTTTGTTGGTAAATGTAACTGCGGCAATCTGTTTTGGCGAATAGTTGCACTGATTAATTAAATAGGCAATTTTATTGATAATCACACGTGTTTTGCCTGAGCCAGCGCCAGCCAGAACTAAGCAAGGACCCGTAGTAAATTCAACGGCTTGTTGTTGTTGCGGATTCAGTTTCATATTCTGTGATTAAGTGCGGTTAAAATTATGCGTGTTTTCTTCACAAGGTTTTTTGTAAAATGCATAAAAAGGAAATTATTATACCTATTTTTAATGCTTTTGGCGTAATCAATAGACTTTCGATGTCTTACATATTAGAATTGTTGAAATTTTGTGAAATTTTTTGAGGCTAACCTATGAAAAATATTGTAATTGTTGGTGGTGGCGCTGGCGGGCTTGAGCTTGCTACCTTTTTAGGCAACAAATTAGGACGTAAAAAGAAAGCCAATGTGGTGTTAGTAGATCGTAACCAAACGCATCTTTGGAAACCTTTATTACATGAAGTTGCAACAGGGGTATTAGATGCTGAAACTGATGCAGTAAGTTTCCGCGCACACGCCTTTAATCATGGTTTTAACTTTGAGCAGGGATCCATTGCGCGTATTGATCGTGTTAATAAATACGTTGAATTAGAACCCGTTTATGGCGCTGATGGCGACATGATTGTGGTTGCTCGTCGTATCCCTTACGATTATTTAGTGGTGTCTATTGGTAGTAAATCAAATGACTTTAATACCAAAGGTGTTGCTGAAAACTGTATTTTCTTAGATGCGCCAAATCAAGCATTACGTTTCCAACACAAAATGTTGGAATTATTCTTAAAATTCTCTGAAAACAATGCGTTATCAGAAATCGGTGAAGATGAAAGTAAACAAAGTTTAGTTCAAGAAGATAAAGTGAATATTGCCATTGTTGGTGGTGGTGCTACTGGCGTGGAATTGTCAGCTGAACTCTTTAATGCGGCGAAACACTTATCCTCTTATGGTTATGGCAAAATTCGTAGCGATTGCTTGAAAGTCACTCTAATTGAAGCAGGCGATCGTTTATTACCCGCCTTAACTGAACGTATTTCACATTCTGTACGCGTGGAATTAGAAGAGCTAGGTGTGGATGTGCGCACTGGCACCATGATTACGGAAGCAACCCCAAATTCATTGCTCACAAAAGACGGTGAAGAGATTAAAGCGGACTTAATGGTATGGGCGGCTGGTGTTTGTATTTCGCCAATTACTCAACAATTTGACGGCTTAGAATTGAACCGCATTAATCAAATTGTGGTGAAAGATACTTTACAAACCACAGTTGATGATAGCATTTTTGCTATCGGCGATTGCGCTTTCTTAATGCAGAAAGATGGTACACCGGTGCCTCCTCGCGGTCAGGCAGCGACACAAATGGCAACAGTCTGTGGACAAAATATTTTAGCCTTACTTGCAGGCAAGAACGATCTTAAAGCCTTTGAATTCCGCGATAAAGGTTCGTTAGTGTCTTTATCTAAATTTACTGCATTAGGTAACATTACTACAGGTAAGAAAAGCTCATTAACCGTTGAAGGTCGCTTAGCGAGATTAGCTTATATTTCTCTATATCGTTTACACCAACAACGTTTACATGGTTGTTTTAAAACGGGATTAATCATTTTGATTGGCCGATTAAATCGCTTTATTCGCCCATCATTAAAACTTTATTAAAGATGAAAAAAGTGCGGTGTTTTCCACCGCACTTTTTTTATTCACTTAACTGTAATTTGAGTCGAATCTTTCTCAATAACAAAAATAACCAGGGCCATAACAAACCGCTAATCAGGGCGCCGAAAATTTCTTGCCAGTGGAATGTGGCGTTATGAATGAGTAGTTCCACGATAAACACGCCAATTCGAATACCAAACACTAGCACCACGACCAATAAGCTTTGTAACCAAATGGATAAGTTGCGTAGCAAAATGTGGTTTCTGGCGACAAGGTACATAAATAAAGAAAGTACCAAAGCATGCACCCCCATTACTGATCCAAGCACTAAATCCCATAAAACACCTAAAACAAAAGCAGAGCCAATACTGACTTTTTCAGGGATAGATAATGCCCAGTAAGTCAGTACTAAGACCAACCAAGAGGGTTTAAAGCTTTGAAAGCCCGCTGGCCAAGGCATAATTTCCATGACTAATGCAATAATAAAGATCAAGCACAAGCTAATGAATTGAACGAGAAAACGCGTTTGCATTAGTCTTCCTCCCGATGTTCTTTAAGTTCAGGATCAAGCTGAGTATCATTTGAATTCATCTCAACAGGTAAACTTTCCGTTAAATGCTCTTCACTTTGTTGTGTCGGCTCTTGTTCATCTGTTACAGGCTCTTTTTTCAGTTGCTCTGGAACATTATTTTTATTCGCTAAACGTTGCTGTACCGCTTTGCGTACTTCTTCTGGTGAATGTGCTTGTAGCTTACGCATTTCTTCGCCATTTGGCCAAACAAGCAATACGTAGCGTAAACGTTCTAAGGAAGCTAAGGGTTTTGCTGTAATAGTAGCGAAATAATTAGATCCATCACGCGATACGTTTTCAACAATGGCAACAGGGTAGCCTTCAGGGAAGCGTCCACCTAACCCCGAAGTCACTAATAAATCCCCTTTGACAATATCCACTGAGCGAGGTACATGATCAAGGGTTAATTCATCGGTTCTTCCAGTACCACTCACAATGGTTCGCACATCATTACGCAATACTTGCACAGGAATGGCATGAGCAACATCAGTGAGTAACAGTATTCTGGAACTGTGTTCGCCTACTGAAATGATTTGTCCAACCACACCGCGCTCATCAATCACAGGTTGCCCTACATAAGCGCCTGAGCCTTGTCCTTGATTGATCACCGCTTGTTGACGATAAATATCACTTTCTGCGGTTAAAATTTCCGCAATTTTTTTGTATTCATCTTTACGCAATGGTGAGTTCAATAATAAACGCAGGCGTTGATTTTCTACCTTGAGCTGATCTAATAACAACAAATCTGCATTTTTTTCAATCAGTTGTTTTTTGAGTACCTGATTTTCAATTTGCAGTTTATTGGTATCAATCAGGTTGTCTGAAACGCTATCAAGTACAGTGTGGGGGGTATTTGCCAAATAATAAAGTCCACCGATTGCTGTTTCCATAACTGATCGGGCTTTGATCACCGTATTGGTTTTTCCGTCGGAAAGAATTAGAGCAATCGACGCCGCTACGACTAAAAATAAACGTAGTCCGAGAGGCGGGGATTTTCCAAAAATAGGTTTCATAGGCAGTCCAAACTAAAAACAAAAAGTGCGGTTAAAAACAAAGGATTTTTTCGGTATTATGTAGCAGTTGCACAAAGCCGTAAAACTGCATTTTAACTGCAATAAAATAGCATGCCTTTAGCCTGATGAACAAGGTTAAGGGCATTTTTTTTGGTCTATTTTGGGGAATTTTCCCTAAACATTCCCTTATTTACACACAATCCATCCCATTTTCCCTACATACAGACGTAGGCAATTTGCTCAACCTTGATTCAGGTAAGCTATTTTCCCTCATTGAAATGTCAATTGAAGTGGGTAACTGACGTTAAGCGACTAACTGCTCTTGTTCATACTTCATTCGCTCATTGAGATTGCGAAAATACGATTGGGAAATTTCTTTAGGACTGAACGCAGCCATGCCGATAAGTTCTTCAGTACGATGATTACCTTGCCAGTAACCTACACATTCTTTCAGTGGTAACACCCATAAGCAACGTCTGAGGACATCTTCAAACAGTTCACCGTTTGATTTGTGACGGTTATCTGACATATAGACTGCTTGATTGGCATACAGTAAAGCATATCTATTGTCGCATTTATGATGTACGCCACGATGTAAATCACGAAAACGAGCGTTGAAGGATTCGGCAAGATTATTGTTCACGCTACACTTACTAAAACACTCTTGATGATTGACTGACCATCTGGTGTAGTGGAAGTCTAAACCATCGCAGAAAATATCGCTACCTTGTTTGACAAATTGTTGATTCATTTTCAAAATGGTTTCGGCACTTTCACTGTAATCCATTGCCACAATGGTTCTGTCTGAACCATTTAAGTGACTATCATTCGATGCACGTTGACTAAAATTGATGATACAACGTTTAGTTGGTCTAAATTTCGGGAATCTTCGTCCTTGTTTATCGGCTTTTTGTTTCTGTTTGTAATGATTCTTGCGAAAGTTTGGCTTTCTTAGCGTGAAGTTAATCCATGCTCCATCTTCATGAATTTCACCTTGCAATGGACTTAAATCACGAGTTTTAAATAAGACTTCACGCAGTTTTTGGCAAAGGGCATGGGCGGTTTTGTGGTTAATACAGAGAATTTGGCTCATGGAAATAGCGGACATGCCTTTCGCTTGACTGACAAAAAGCTGAATCGCTACCAATATCTGAACGAAAGAAAGTTTGTGGAAAACTAAAGCGGTATTCGTGGTGATATAAAAATAGCGTTTACAATGCTTGCATTGCCAACGTTTACGAGATTTCACGAAATAGGCGTGATGGCGGATGCCACAATGCGGACAGCAGACATCCTTGATATTATGAGGATTTCCCCAACGATTGACTTTTAAACGATGAAAGGCTTCTTCTTCGGATAAACGGGCAATGTCTATAATAGATAAGGTTTTTGATTTGCTTGAAAGTAAATGATGTTGTGCCATAAGTATTCCTTGTGTGTACAAGGTACTCAAAGCCCTTTTCTTAAACGCCAGATATGAAAAATCGCCCACCTGAAAACTCAAGTCGGCTCAAAGCGTTTAGTGCTTCGAATACCGTACCGCACTGAATACTCAGTGACAAATGCCAAGATAAGCTCAAACCAACATTCGACCGCCTATTGCGGTCGTTGTCGATGATAGATAAGCAATGAAATAGTCACTTATCTAGCGAGCCATCTTGCCTTGTAAACAAGGCGAAAGGCGAAAATTATTCGTAAGCAAGTGATAAATTGAAATCTATTATTTCAATTCCAATTTATAGTGAATTATTTTAGAACAACGTAAATACAAAAGCAACGGTTCAAGAACCGTTGCTTTTTACGTTTAAATTACATGAAGGAATGAATTTTATTTACCATTCATAGCCAATTCCCACAGAACTAACAATATCCCCCTGTGTATTGGCACTACCACTTAATTTAAGTAATAGTTTGCCATTATCACTAGCTCTTGAGTAACCTACGGCAATCGCACTTTGTCCTTTGTAGTTACCTGCTGAAGCAGATACCATTGATTTACCATTACCACGAACTTGTGGCAAACCTGCAATGGCAGCAGAACCTGCTACACCTGCTCGTAAATCTTTATTCACACGATTAATTTTGTGATCTAAATGATTTACTCGATCACCTAATTTTGCAATATTTTGCGTATTTTGGTGAACATGTAGGTTAGTTGCGAATAATTGCGAACCATTTACTGCTTCGGTTGATGTTGGACTGATAGTCGCAGGGGCAACGTTAGTGACTTTTTTACCACCCGCATTTACACCTTTAGTTGAAAGCGAAACATTACCTGCGGTAATTGAGTTCACTTTCACATCATCAGCGAGTTTCACTTGGACTTTGCCACCTACTGTTGCAGTGGAAATATTTTTACCATCACCCGTTACAAAAATCGTATCACCCAATTTATGCTGAGTAGATGTACCATCGTCAGTTTCAACGTGTAAACCACCTGTTACAGATAAATCGTAATTGATCGCTCCTGTTGTTGCATTAACTACGGTTTCAGTAATACTGACTGTTGCATCTTTAGATGTCACCGTTGGTTTACCATTATCCACATAGGCTTTGTTTACTACATCGTTGTCATTAACTGGTACACCAACATTGGTAATAGTATGACCACCCATATTAAGTTGATCGCTTGATAACAACACATCACCCAGTTTCACTGACCCCTTATCGGTTAAATCAAGATTTTTGTTTAAATCCACGACAAAGTTTTTACCGCCCGATTCATTTACGCCTTCTTGTTTAACGGTTAAGTTTTCACTTCCTGCACTGACTGATTCCTCTACAACTTCTTGATTGTCATTACCTGTTGCTACAATATGATAATCGGTAACAGATACACCTTCATCATTAGTGGTTGTGGTAGTAGTTAATGCCAATCCTGCACCCGTACTCACTGTTGTTAATGGAGATTTTGGTACAATCGCATTAATAGTGAAAGTTTTTGCACCACTATCAGGATCAGTTGTTTCATCAATAGTTACGTTATCCCCTGCTTTGATGTTATTCGCAATCGCATTATTAATAGCATCAGATACATCATCAGGATTTACCGCACCTAACTCTAGTCTATTTACTGCATCAACAACAGCATATAATTGTGAACCATTGATTGCATCCGTTGAAGTTGAACTAACACGTCCTGCAGCCACATTCACAATTTGACGTTCAGCACCTTCCGCACCTACACTGACCGTAGAAGTTGGTTGAATACCCGCAAAATTATGCGTTACACCACGAATCACTATGTTTTCGGTTGGATTTGGAGCTTCGACAGTTGAACTATTACCTAATACAACAGCATTATCAAATCCTGAGCCAACGGTAATATTATTGCCGAGTACAACTGCGTTTGCTGATTGTACTTGATTGTTCGTTCCGATAGCTACAGAACCAAGTCCAGTTACCATTGAATCACGTCCGATAACAATACCATCATTTGCTGTTACTGTTGAATTAGTCCCCATCGCAATGGAATCATTACCTGAAGCAAAGGCATTTGAACCATGAGCTTGTGAACGCAGACCAAGATCTCTTAGACTAGAATCCGCTAATTGGCGATTGATTTCATCAAGTTCGTTTTGCTTTCTTGCTTTATCATCTTCCAATTGTGCTTTTTCAGCCTGTTTATCCGCTAATTCACGTTCTTTTTCAGCTTTTAAGTCTGCTGCACCTTGTTCGTCTGGAGTTAAAGCTAAATCTGTAATTTGCTTATTAAGCTCGTCAATTTCACGTTGTTTTCTATCGACAGCTTGCTGTGCTTGAGAAATGTCAGATTGGATTTCTTTTATTTTCTCTTGAACCTTTGTGATAATGACATTTTTGCCATCATAATAACGTAAATTTTTATCAATGAAATTTTCTTGCTTAATGACATAATCAATCCCTTGATTCACTTCATTTTTACCAGTTTCATTAAATCTCACAGACATTCTTTCAAAATAAGACGAATCAACATTTAAGGCTTCAATTTCTTTTTTGAGGTTAATCTGACGAGCAAGCAATTCATCTCTTACATTATTAGTGACAGCATCGTTACGAATTTGCTCACTGACTTGGCGGTATTCTTCCAATTTTGCATTAAAATCTAAGACTTTTTGTAAATTCTCACGATAATGATCTTTATCTACAACCCATTTATCTGAATCATAGTCAATAGTATCTGAGTAAAGATTGAACTGATCGTAACGGTGCTTTATATACTCTAAATCTTCATCTGATAAGGCTTTATCTTTGATAATACGCTCTACAACAGCATCAACTCCACTAACATATACCATTAAACCTGTTTGTTTTTTACTAGGAGCAATTTCACTTTTAACAGCTTTTTTTATAATCTGAAATGGATTGCTTTGATCGTAATTACCTTTTAAGGGAGCTAGCTTAAACACATAATCTTTATCATGACCGTTTGATGCATTACGTTCACGATTGAAATACTGAACATTTGTATATTGTGTAGCAATGGCATGAGTATTTGTAGATGTATCCGCTATCAAATGACTAAGAATAAGTTGATCATAAAGATTGCGTTGTAAATCAGAATGTTTAAAGTTCCGAGCCTTGTCCCAATCATTTTGAGTTAAATTTTTATTACTCAAATTATTATTATCTTGGTAAGTAGAATTCGTGTGATTATATTCATCATTCTCTAAATGAGTGTAAATATCATCACGTGAAATATCTTGGATAGATTTACCAAGTCTTAAATAAATATTTTCGAGTGCTAACCCTGTATTAAGTGGCACGCTTGTATTATCACTGCCAACTGAAATATTTCTATACTTTTCATTTCCCATTTCTGCATCATAAATATTACGATAAGCATCATAAGAAGAACGTTTATTGATAAATTCATTCAAGACGTCAAGATACTGTTTATCGGTGAACATACCTTGAATATCAGGAAAATCCCCCTCTAGTTTATTCTTTAAGTCCTGAGTAAGCTCAGAACGACCATCAGCATTATTGAGTTTGTTGTAATCTAAACTATTAAGAACAGGTGTAAAATCAACAGCTACATTTTTATTTTCACCAATCAGATACTCATTAGGTAAACTGTTTTTAGCATTATCCAAATCTTGCGTTAACCCAGTTAATTCATTACCTTTATTAGCCAACTCATCATTTAGATTATCAAGTTGATCAGATTTTTGCTCTTTACTATCAATAAGATTAGTTAAGTCAGCAATTTGTTTATTCAGATTATCTTGGGTTTTATCATTAGCTTCTAAATTGGTATTGATAGTGTCAAGCTCCTCTTGTTTAGTGGCTTTTTCACTCAACAACGCATTTTGTGCATTGACTTTATTGGCAAAATCCTCTCGGTTAAAGCCATTTCCTGTTGCAACAGAACCTTTACCAGTTGCAACACCATCTAATGCCGTTGCAAAACTATCTGTTCCAATAGACACTGCGTTTTCAGATGTTGCAGTACCTTGAATAGAAATTGGTGTAGCAAAAATTTGCCCTGTGGCTAATGCTGTTAATAAAGTAATTGCGGTTTTTGCTGTATTATTATGTTTTTTATACATAAAATATTCCTATATAGAAAATAATTACCCACAATATTTTGTGGAGTGGAATATCTGGCAAAAAAACAGAATAAAAATGATAAAGCTATTGCTTTACTTTGAAAATTTAGACATAATAAACATATCTGGTAAAGAAACCAGACATAATAAACGAAAATAAGCCACTCACCTGAGTGGTTTATTTGTTTCTGGAGAGTGATACTATTCTAAAAGAACTAAACTCGGTTGGCAAGAGCATTATTGATTATTTAAAAATATTTTATTGCATACGTACTCAAAACACTATCTATCACTGACTTCCAGTCATAATCTAAATCCTGTCTAAATAATCTTACACTATCATACCAAACCGAATCTTCTCGATTGAGTAACCACCGAAAATCAGGGCTATAATTAATGAGAATCCAAGTTGGTTTCCCCATTGCAGCAGCAAGGTGTGCAACTGAAGTATCTACACAAATCACTAAATCCATTTGATCAATGATTGCAGATGTATCGAAGAAGTTATCAATGTCGTTATGCCAATCATAGACATTATTAAATATAGCCAATATCGACTGTTCATTATCATTAATATCTTTCTGTAAAACGTGAAAATCAGCATTAAGAGAAAATAAATGAGAGAATATTTCTAATGGAATACTACGAATTTTGTCAACATCTGTGGCTGCCCCTCCACGCCAAGCAACCCCAATTTTGAATTTATTAAGCGGTAGTTTTTTTCTCCATTTTTGCAAATAGCTATTTTCTGAGAAGAGATAACTTGTTGTATAAGGGATATTATCAAGGCGAGTTTCCAATATTGCAGGTAAACTCATCATTGGAATCCAGTGAGAAAATTGTACTTCATCTCCGCCTTTGGCAGTAGCAATACCATATTTTGCAAGATTAAACGACAAAAAATCGTCAATATGCTCATTATTCCAAACTAAAACATCCAAACCTTGCTGTTTTAAATAAATAGCATAACGGATAAATTGAATATTATCACCTATTCCTTGTTCTGAATGAATAAGTAATCTGCCTTGTGAAATATCTTCCCCATTCCAACGAGGGCGTGGAAATATAATCGGATTTTGGAAACTCTTATAATTACTCTCCCAACGTTTTTCATAAAGTTGCCAACCAAACTCATAATCACCTAATAGATTGAGTAACATACCTGCATCCATACAAGCAATGGCAAGCTCTTGTGGAAAACTCCCTAGACACTCCATCCCTTGTTTATAATCTCTCAAGGTAAGTTGAAATAAACCTAATTTTTTCAAATTACCTGCACGAGCGATATAGTGCATTGGGTCTAAGGTTTCTTTATGAAAATACTTGTCGTTAATAACGATTTGATAGACCAGATCGTAATAAATAGTCTCTTTTTCCAATTCAAATAATATTGAAAAAGAATTAGATAGGTCTTTATACTTAATTTGATTGATTGATTGATTGATTGATTGATTGATTGATTGATTGATTCAATATTATTTTGTTTTTCTAACAATGTAGCAAGTGATATATCTCTCATGGCAAGAGAATTGCAACCTATGTCAGCAAGCAATATTGCTCTCTGATGAAATAGCATTGGATTTCTATGATGAATTGATAGTAAAGTATCAATTTTAACTAATTTTCTAAGAATATTTAAAAGTGAAAAATTATTCATCTAAATAAACCTTACATTGTTAAAAATATAACGAATACCACAACGATTCTGCCATATATCATTTGTTATCAGTTCAAGATGATCATAAGGTAAAAGGCTTATTGTATATAATGTATTTCTCTCAAGATTAAGTTGTTTATCATTTTGTTTAAATTCGATATGGCAAGGAAGAACAGAATTAGGTTTTTCCTGAAAGTAAAATAAAATTTCAATCTCTTGGTTTAATGGGTTTCTCAGTGCAATTTTAGCATTAGCACTACAATCCAAGATAACGCTATCTTTCTTATAAAATTTTCCATCTGTATCTGTGTTTGCAAAAAGAGATGTACAATAGATTTCTTCTATGGATAAGACAGGAAAATTAGTATTTTGAGGAAGTGATGAAAATAGATGACCGCATTGAAAATAATGCAACATTTTTGGTGCATCAATTGAAAAATCTTTCCCTCTACTCAGATAGATTGATTTATTCAAGTGAATATAATTATATTCTTTGCTATCTCTATGATAACGAGTAATATGCACTGATTCAACGGTATTGTCATTCAACTTAAAATAATTCAGCCCTACAAAGCTAATTCCCCAATAAGGTAAACAATTATATTTTTCCGATATATGTTTTACATTATTTTTATCGCAAGCATATAAATTCAAAATTGTTGCATCTATGCCATAAACCATTTTAAATTCAGATAAGCAGAGTAGATCTTGCTTTATATAATGGAAATAATTGTTCCAAGCCTGATTTGAGCCAATAATTAATCCTGCTTGCCAGAAAGCATTTTGAGAAGATAACAGGCGATTAAATTTTAATCGTGTTGATTCTGAAATTTTGTCAGGTAAAGGTTCTTCTAAGAATGGAGGAATGATTACATCATAACAACAATAGAGAGAATGATTATCCCGAATTTGATCAAAAACCGTTAATTTGGGGTAAGGAAACCAAATATCTGCATCATAGAAAGCCAGTTGATCATAATCTTGAGCAATTTCAGCCGCTGAAAAATGCCGATCAACTAACATTTCAGAAAACTGATGTTTCGCTTCAAAGACAATAATATTATTCGCTTTCAATATTTGTTGTTTTTCTAATGATAATTGGTAACTAATAACCCCAATATCGCCTAAGTAATCTGTTTTTCTTAAACTTAGAATGAATGGGATAAAACAACGATACCAAATTTCATCATTATCATCTAATGCAGTTAGAATGAGTTTTTTCATTTATTTCTCTACTGAATCTAATGCAATTGCATTGATTGCCACCATAATTTTACGTTTTACGTCATCACTACATTGGCTGTAACTGTGTAATAGCTGCATTTCTTGCTTAGAAAGTGCGGTATTTTTTGCAAACATTTCACCTTCGCCCAATAATAACCAGTTAGCATTTATCCCAAAACACTCTGTTACCTTGATTAAAATTTCAGCACTTGGACTACGTTCCCCCAACAGATAGCTTTGCACTGAACGATATGGAATTTCTGTTTTATCTGCAAAAGCCTTGATACTCAAGGATTGTGATTCAATTATATCTTTTAATCTCTTAGCTATACACATAATGACATACCGACTTGACTTTTACGCTATTTGTGGCATTATAAAACAATAGATAACACACAATGTTGCGTACTTATTAACATTTGGTAGTTTACCCCTAATTAAAATAAATAGCAAAATGACACAACACTTTCTCATATCATCTGCATCAAGAACCATCTCTATCACAGAGGTCGCAGCCTTGACGGACGAACAAGTATTCGATCACCTTTGCTATCGCAGATGGGGAAGTAAAGAAGATGTGGTTTGCCCGAAATGTGGCGTGCAACATAAAGCCTACTTTATCTCTACTCGCAAGCAGTGGCGATGCAAACATTGTAAACATACCTTTTCTATTACATCAGGGACAATTTTTGCCAATCATAAGTTACCGTTAAAAACGTATCTCTTTGCGATTGCCTTGTTCGTCAATGCAGTGAAAGGTATGCCTGCTTTACAATTATCCAGAGAATTAGATGTGCAATATAAAGCCGCTTTCGTGTTGGCTCAAAAGTTGCGTAAAGCCTTATTGGTTCATCGACAATCTACGATGATGTCAGGGGAAGTAGATATGGACGGCACTTACGTTCACCCTGCACCCCGCAAGGCGAATAAGAAAGCTGACCGCATAGACTATCGTTTAAAAGAAAATCAAAACCCTGATAAACGTTGCATTATTGTGGCTCGTGAGCATTACACCGAAGCGGAAAAACAAGCTAATCGTGATGCTCGTGGGGCAAAATCGACCTACGTGACGGTATCTTATGCCGAAACCCAATCGACCATTAAACAGATAGCCGATAACATCGTGGCTCGTGGGACAAGAATCAATACCGATGAAAGTAATGCCTATGATGTCCTCATGCCATTTTACAATCTCTGTACCGTCAACCACAAAGAAGAATACCGCAGTGATTTAGGGGTAACCAATAACCAAGCAGAAAGTTACTTCTCACGTTTCAAAAGAATGTACTACGGACAAGTGCATAAAATGAGTAATCTCTACTTACTCAATTATGCCAATGAAGTTGCCTATCGTGAAGATAATCGTAGAAAACCGAATGGATGGCAATTTAATGACATTCTCAGTAAATGCCTGAATACAACCAATGAAAACAATGAATGGTGCGGTTATTGGCAACGTAAAATTGTTCCTCAAGAAGTCATATTGCAGTAAGGAAGCAATATGGCTTATACACTCGACCGCAAACTTAAAGACCTTGAATTTGAACGCAAGCAAGTGCTACATCACCTCGCTTTACTCGATGCTAACATTGACGTAATAAAGCGTGCAATAGCATTAATGCAAAGTGAAAGTGATGTGACATTATACAATACGGAAAACTTTGTCTATCGCCGTAGATACAAGCTATTTAAAGGGAAAATTCGCAAATATATCTTACAGATTATGCGAAATGAACCCACCAAAGGTTTTACTATTGCCGAACTCACACTACGAATTTTTAAGATTGAAGGGAATACCGATACACCTTCCGAAAAACATCTTGATTCTGTTCGCAAGCAACTCAATGTATTCCATCAAAACGGTTTAATCACTCGTACGCAAGTGAGCCGTAGAGAAGTTCATTGGCAAATCGTTGCTTTTAACCGCCAATGAGAGCCTGACCGCTCAACAATTCCTTTCTTATGCAATCGACAAAGTGCGGTGTAAACCGCATGTTTTGCCTTGTTGTAAGCTATCCCTTCTTGCTTGTCTAAGGCTATTGCCATTTCAGTAATCTTCTCAACATCCTTCCAATCATTATCTTGCTTGAACACCTGAGCAATTAAACCACAGACATGTTGTGAAAAGATTTTTTGATATGAGCGGTGAGGGGGTGCAAAACGCTCATTGAAGTCTTGAAAGTTTTTTACGACCGTTTTCAATGCTACAATGATACGAGTTAATCTTTCTTCTTGTTGTTGCAATGATTTAATCTGTTGAGTGACAGATTTATGTGCTTTCTGAGAGCGTTTAATTTCTTGTCTTAACCTTGTAATGACATCAGAATCTATCATAATAAAAAAATCCTTATCAAATGATGAATATTGATAAGGATTGTATGATTTTTAGTGAGTTAAATCTTTGTGCAACTGCTACATAATACCGGATTTTTTGACCGCACTTTATGATTTCGTTAATTAAAGGTCGTCGCTAAAAATATCGCCACCGTGCATGTCGATCATATCTAAAGCTTCGCCACCACCGCGTGCAACGCAAGTGAGCGGATCTTTAGCAATAACCACAGGTACGCCTGATTCTTTTGCTAATAACACTTCAATATTGCGTAATAACGCGCCACCGCCTGTTAATACCATACCGCGCTCATAAATATCTGCGGCGTGTTCAGGTTTACATTCTTCTAATGCGGTACGCATTGCGCCGACAATATCTTTTAATGGTTGTTGAATCGCTTCTAATACATCTTTCGAGGTTAAAGTAAATGGTCTTGGTACCCCTTCAGAAAGGTTTAAACCATGCACTTCCATTGATAAAACATCAGCATCATTTTCAATATAAGCGGTACCAATCTCATGTTTGATACGTTCAGCTGTTGCTTCACCAATGATTGAACCAAAGGTTTTGCGCACATAAGAAATAATGGCTTCGTCTAATTTATCGCCTCCAACACGTACAGAAGAAGAATAAGATACACCATTTAAGGCGATAACCGCTATTTCTGTGGTACCACCACCAATGTCAATTACCATTGAACCGATAGGAGTAGAAACAGGTAAGCCAGCACCAATTGCTGCTGCCATTGGTTCTTCAATTAAATAGACTTCACGTGCGCCTGCACCAATGGCAGATTCTTTAATTGCGCGGCGTTCAACTTGTGTTGCACCGGCTGGAACACAAACCAACACACGAGGGCTTGGGCGTAAAAAGTTGCCACTATGCACTTGCTTAATAAAATGTTGTAGCATTTTTTCTGTCACAGAAAAGTCAGCGATAACGCCATCTTTCATTGGACGAATAGCTTCAATATTATTTGATGTACGACCTAACATCATTTTGGCGTCTTTACCCACTGCAGCGAGGCTTTTTTGTCCTGCTTTTCCTTGACGAATAGCCACCACAGAAGGCTCATCTAATACAATACCTTGACCTTTTACATAAATTAAGGTGTTGGCTGTACCTAAATCAATAGAAAGATCGTTTGAGAATAAACCGCGAATTTTTTTAAATAACATAAGTGTTCCACTACTATTGGGTGATATATTTGGTGATAATTTGCCCTAATTTTAGGCATAGCAAAAATTGTGCTTAATGTACCAAAAAATCATCAGTTGTTACAGTAAATTTTATACGTTGGCAGAAAAAATCAGTGAAATGTTCATAATTCATTATGTATTAAAAATTAAGGATGAAAATGTGATCTTTGTCACACAATAAATTTCTTGAGTGTAAATATGTGATCTTGATCACATTTTGATTTTTTGTGTTTGAAAATATTTTGTGATCAACTTCACAATTATTGATTAAAAAATTTGCATTACATAGCCACTATGCTATTTTTGCGTCAATTTTAATCAGTCAATTCTTATTGAGGTTATATATGCTATCAGCAAATGCAAAAGTGAAAATCCAAGGTTTTGGACGTTTCCTATCAAATATGGTGATGCCTAATATTGGGGCATTTATTGCGTGGGGTTTTATTACCGCACTTTTCATTCCTACAGGTTGGTTACCAAATGAAATGCTAGCTAAGCTAGTAGGGCCAATGATCACTTTCTTATTACCATTACTTATTGGTTATACTGGTGGTAAATTAGTCGGTGGTGAACGTGGTGCTGTTGTTGGTGCGATTACCACAGCAGGTGTAATAGTTGGTACTGATATTCCTATGTTCTTAGGGGCAATGATCGCAGGTCCTACAGGTGGATGGGCAATCAAATCTTTTGATAAATGGTCAGAAGGTAAAATCAAGAGCGGATTTGAGATGTTAGTTAATAACTTCTCATCTGGTATTATTGGTATGATTTTAGCTATCCTGTTCTTCTGGGTAGTGGGTCCGGCTGTAAAAGTGATTTCCCAAGTACTTGCTTCAGGTGTAGATGTATTAGTACAAAATCACTTATTACCATTAACATCTGTTTTTGTTGAACCAGCGAAAATTCTATTCTTAAACAATGCGATTAACCATGGTATTTTCTCACCTTTAGGTATCCAACAATCACAAGAATTTGGACAATCAATTTTCTTCTTAATTGAAGCAAACCCAGGTCCAGGTTTAGGGGTGTTATTAGCTTACATGTTGTTTGGTAAAGGTTCTGCAAAACAAACTTCTGGTGGTGCAGCGATCATCCACTTCTTTGGTGGTATCCACGAAATTTATTTCCCTTATGTGTTAATGAATCCTCGTTTAATCCTTGCAGTGATCGCAGGTGGTGCAACAGGCGTATTTACTTTAGTGATGTTTAATGCAGGTTTACAAGCGCCAGCATCGCCAGGTTCTATCATCGCTGTGTTAGCAATGACACCTAAAGCATCATTTGTTGGGGTAATCTGCTCTGTTATTGCTGCTTCTGTAGTCTCTTTTGTGGTATCAGCATTTTTCTTAAAAATTCAAAAAGAAGGTGAAGGTAATTCATTAGAAGATATGCAAGCAGCATCAAAAGCAATGAAAGGTAACCAAGCGACACAACCAGTTGTCACTGACTTTAATGGCTTACAAAAAATCTTCGTATCTTGCGACGCCGGTATGGGTTCAAGTGCAATGGGTGCAAGCATGTTACGTAAAAAAGTAAAAGATGCTGGCTTACCACTTGAAGTGACTAACTGTGCAATTAATGATTTACCAGCAGATGCACGCATGGTCATTACTCACCAAGACTTAACACCACGTGCGCAAAAACAAGTTCCTACTGCAATGCATTATTCATTACATAACTTCTTAGATAACAAATTCTATGATGGTTTAGTGGATGACTTAAAAGCGCATTTCTCAGGTGATAAGAAAGCAGAAAGTGCGGTTGAAAATGAAGTAGAAGTAAATGGTACTAAATTTACGTTAACGCAAGATCAAATCTTCTTGGGCTTAAAAGCAGATAATAAAGCAGATGCTATTCGTTTTGCTGGTGAGCAATTAGTGAAATTCGGCTTTGTTCAACCAAGCTATGTAGATGCAATGTTTGCTCGTGAAGAGTTAGTTTCTACCTATTTGGGCGAGGGTGTGGCAGTTCCTCATGGTACAAGTGAAGCGAAAGATGCAGTAATTAAAACCGGTGTGGTGGTATGTCAATATCCTGAAGGTGTTCGCTTTACCGAAGATGAAGATGGTGTTGCGAAATTGGTTATTGGTATTGCAGCGCGTAATAATGAGCATGTTCAAGTGGTATCCGCAATTACAAATGCCTTGGATAGTGAAGAAGCAATTCATTTGCTCACATCTACCAATGATGTAAATAAAGTATTAGAATTACTCAAAGCATAAAAGTGCGGTTAAAAATGGCGTGATTTTCACGCCATTCATCTTACTAGAGGGAATAAATATGAAAGCATTACATTTTGGTGCAGGTAATATCGGACGTGGTTTTATTGGTAAACTACTTGCTGATAGTGGTGTACAAGTGATTTTTGCTGATGTGAATGATAAAGTCATTGAGCTATTAAAAAACCAACAAGCTTATAATGTAAAAATTGTTGGTGATAGCCTCAACCAAATTGAGCAAGTGAAAAATGTGACGGGTGTTAATTCAAAAGATGAAGCTGGCGTTGTTGCATTATTTAATGAGGTTGATTTTGTGACGACAGCAGTTGGTCCAACAGTGTTGAAATTAATTGCTAGCACTATTGCTAAAGGGCTGGAATTGCGTTTATCGTCAGGTAATACCAAACCATTAAATATCATTGCTTGTGAAAATATGGTACGTGGAACAACTTTTTTAAAAGAAGAGGTGTTCAGTCATTTAAAACCTGAGTTAAAAGATCAAGTCGAACAATTCGTTGGTTTTGTTGATAGTGCAGTAGATCGTATTGTTCCTCCTGTACAAGCGGATGATAGCGATCCATTATTGGTTACTGTAGAGGAATTTAGTGAATGGATTGTGGATAAAACACAATTCAAAGGTGCCATTCCTGATATCAAAGGCATGGAATTAACGGATAATTTAATGGCATTTGTTGAGCGAAAATTATTCACTTTAAATACTGGTCATGCAATTACTTCTTATTATGGCAAGTTCAAAGGCCATCAATTTGTGAAAGAAAGTATTGAAGATGCTGAAGTGAAGGATTTCGTAAAATCGGTTATGCAAGAAAGTGGTGCTGTATTAATTCAACGTTATGGTTTTGATGCTCAAGCACATGCAGCTTATATTGAGAAGATTTTAAAACGTTTTGCTAACCCTTACTTAGTGGATGATGTGGATCGCGTAGGTCGTCAACCATTGCGTAAATTAAGTTTTAATGATCGTTTAATTAAACCTTTACGTGGTACTCTAGAGTATGTTTTACCTCATGATAACTTAATTCAAGCCATTGCTTATGCCTTAACTTATCGTAATCAAGATGATCCTCAAGCGTTAGAATTAGAACAATCTTTAGCGCAAAATGGCGTATTGGCGACGGTGGAAAAATACACTGAGTTACAACAGCCAGAAATTGTAGCGAAAATCGTTGAAGCTTATAATAAATTAGCATAATAAAAAAGTGCGGTGTATTTTAATATAGTTTTAAATTAAAAAAGACGAAATTTACACCGCACTTTGTATTTTAGGGATTTAAGTTGTGTTGTCTGATGATCCAATTTATGAAAAATTAAACGAATCCATTTCTATTCGGGGTTTTATCACCGCTACTGTCGCTATTTTCGATGAAGCTGTGGATCAATTAATTAATCGCGTTTTTCGCAAAAGTGATTTTGCCGTTAAATCAGTGGTGGATAGTTTATTTGAAACCTCAGGTCCCTTATGCGATCTTTCTATCCGCCTAAAAGTCTTATTAGGACTAGGTGTGATTTCTCATGACATTTTTGAAGATATTTTTACTTTCATTCATATGAAAGAGAAATTAAATAATGATGAGAAAGAATACGAGTTTGCAGATGATGTGATCGTTGAGTTTGCTCGTTCGTTAAATTTATTACAGGACAAAGTACTCTTGAATTTTCCACCTAACCAAGAAAGTGCAGATTCTTTAGTTTTTCAAATGAAACAATTACGTCACGAAAAATTGTTACGTTCTTGCCTAACTCTGACTATTAGTGATATTTATCAAAAGTTACAAGTGGAAAGTCCATTGTAATTTTTCTTGATTTTCTTGTCATTTACCCCCATCTTTAGCCTAAATATGATTCGATTAGAGGAAAATGTATGAATTCTATTCAATATTTGGTAAATACGATATTGGGCATATATATGCTGTTGGTAATGTTGCGGATGTGGTTACAATATTGCAAGGCTGATTTTTATAATCCTATTTCACAATCAGTAGTGAAAATGACTGATCCTGTATTAAATCCGTTGCGCAAATATTTAAATGCGAAAAAGGGCATTGATATTGCCGCATTAGTGCTTGTATTTTTAATCGGTTTTTTCAAATTTCCAATTTTATCTTTTTTAGGCGGGAATTGGTCGTTGGACGGTATGCTTGCCAATATCAGTACATTAGCATTGGTTGGTGTATTAAGCGTGCTGAAAGTATTTGGTGAAATGTTGCTTTATGTGTTGTTTATTGGTGCGATTTTAAGTTGGTTTAGAAGGGGCAATGATCCGCTTTCTTATTTGTTATATCAATTAGGTGAACCTATTTTAAACCCGATCCGTCGCCTTTTACCAAGAACAGGAATGATTGATTTCTCGCCAATGGTCGTTGCATTCTTACTCTTCTGGTTAAATAAAGTGATGTTTGATCTTATTCCACATTTGTGGCAATTAGTGTAAAAGTGCGGTGAAATAAAAAGACGTTTTTTATGGTTGCAGTTGAACAATTACAAGAGGGATTAAGGTTGCGCATTTTTTTACAACCTAAGTCCAGTAAAGATGCGATTGTGGGTTTGCATGATGGTGAATTAAAAATTTGCATTACTGCACCGCCTATCGATGGTGCTGCAAACGCCCATTTATTGAAATTTTTGAGTAAGCTATTTAAGGTTCCGAAAAGCAGTATTCAATTAGAAAAAGGCGAATTACAACGACATAAACAACTTTTTATCCCTTCGCCAAAACAAATCCCTCAACAAGTGAGGGATCTCATCAATTCATCAATTTAAGATTAATTCAAATACGGCTTTCTTCGGATTAAGTTGAAAGCCCTCCATTTCTAGCATTTGACGTTGCTTCTCATCTTGCTCAACCGTCAGCATATTGGATTGAGTAAAACTGACAAATTCTTTCGCTTTTTCAATAAGTGCGGTGTAAATTTCGGTTTTTTTGCTGCCTTCTTGCACGAAAATGTCTGTAAGTTGCCAATAACGTTGTAATTGTAAAGAAGAGAGACGAGGATAAAGTTGGATGAAACCAACGGCTTTTTGTTGATCGTCAAATGCGATGAAAAAAATACTTTCGCTGAAACGAATACGGTTATTGAGAAAAGTTAATGTCCGATCGGGATTTTCTGCCATGCCATGGGATAAACGATATTCTTCGAATAGTGGAAGCAATACAGCAAGGTTCCATTGTTCAGCTTTAAAGATACGCATAATTAACTTGGTCTTAGGTTGAATTGATTAAAAAATAACAAATTTATACAGTAGATTTTACCTGTTAAACATAAAATAATCATCTACTAGATCAAAAAACTATAAAAAAAATCAAAACAGCAAGAGAAAATTTGCTATATTAATGCTGTTTATTTTTTATTAATTTAACTATGGAGAACTCAAATGGCAGCGCGTAAACCATTAGTGATGGGAAACTGGAAATTAAACGGTAGTAAAGCGTTTACTAAAGAATTAATTGCTGGTTTAAAAGAAGAATTACATGGCGTAACTGGTTGTGATGTGGCAATTGCCCCACCGGTTATGTATTTAGCTGAAGCAGAAGCAGCATTAGCAAGTTGCAGTTGCTGCTGTGGCAGTAAAGATTTAATCCAATTAGGTGCACAAAACGTTGATGTGAATGTACAGGGTGCATTTACTGGCGATATTTCAACTGCGATGTTAAAAGATTTTGGTGCGAAATATATTATTATTGGTCACTCAGAACGCCGTACTTATCACAATGAAAGTGATGAATTCATCGTGAAAAAATTTGCTGCGTTAAAAGAAGCCGGTTTAGTCCCTGTATTATGTATCGGTGAAAGTGAAGCAGAAAACGAAGCGGGTAAAACACAAGAAGTGTGTGCGCGTCAAATCGATGCGGTGATTAATGCATTAGGTGTGGATGCATTCAACGGCGCGGTTATTGCTTATGAGCCAATTTGGGCGATCGGTACAGGTAAATCTGCAACTCCAGCACAAGCTCAAGCAGTGCATAAATTCATTCGTGATCACATCGCGGCAAAATCGCAAGCAGTAGCGGATCAAGTGATTATTCAATACGGTGGTTCTGTAAATGACGCAAATGCTGCGGAATTATTTACTCAACCTGATATTGATGGTGCATTAGTGGGCGGCGCTTCATTAAAAGCACCTGCATTCGCAGTGATCGTAAAAGCAGCGGCAGCTGCGAAAGCTTAATTCAATAATGAGATAAAAAGTGCGGTCTATTTGACCGCATTTTTTTGATATTGCTTCCAAATTCTTTATACTATGCTTAACGCCAATCAATAATTGAATTAACTTATGTTACGTCTTTGTTATACGTTAGCAATGTATGCATTGCAGCCGTTCATTTTACTTTTTATGTTAGGTCGTAGTATTAAATCACCTAATTATCGTAAACGTTTAAATGAACGCTATGGACTTTTTTATGCAACGCAGCAAAAAACAAAACCGAATGGGATTATTGTTCATGCTGCTTCGGTAGGCGAAGTTATTGCAGCAACGCCATTAGTTCGACGTATTCAAGCAGAATATCCCAATTTAGCCATTACAGTCACAACGGTTACGCCGACAGGATCTGATAGGGTTAAATCAGCATTTGGTGATTCAGTTGCACATTTTTATTTGCCCTATGATTTGCCCGATGCATTAAAACGCTTTTTAGCATTTATACAACCTAAAGCTTGCATTGTGATTGAAACAGAGATTTGGCCTAATTTAATTCGCCAATTGAATTTGCGTAATGCGCCATTTATTATTGCTAACGCGCGATTATCTGCACGTTCTGCGCGCCGTTATGGTTGGGTTAAACAATATTTAACTAATGTTTTAAATGAAATTCGTTTAATTGCACCACAGGATGATATTAGTGGTCAGCGCTATTTAGATCTCGGCTACAAAGGACAGCTTACCTTAACTGGTAATATAAAATATGATTTAGTCATTACTGATGAATTACGTCAAAAAATTACGGAATTTAAGCAAGAATGGATAGGTTCACGTCCCGTATGGATCGCAGCAAGTACGCATGAAGGTGAAGAAAAAATTATATTAGAAACACACCGCACTTTGCTAAACAAATATCCTGATTTATTATTGATTTTAGCGCCACGCCACCCAGAACGATTTAATCAAGTTGCAGGCTTTATTGAGAAAGAAAAATTAACTTATTGTCGACGTAGTCAAAATTTGAAGGATTGCGCGCAAAGCCAAGTTTTACTGGGAGACAGTATGGGTGAACTCATGTTGATGTATGGTGTCTCAGATATTGCGTTTGTGGGGGGTAGTTTAGTTAAACATGGTGGGCACAATCCTTTAGAACCATTAGCTTTCAAGTTACCAGTGATCAGTGGTCAGCATACTTTCAACTTTCCTGAAGTTTTCCATAAATTGCTGATGGTTAATGCTGTATTGGAAGTCAATTCTGACTCGAATTCACTTGCAGATGCAGTGGAATGCTTTTTATCTTCACCAAGTTTGTGCGAACGCTTTGGTCAGGCAGGCTATGAAGTGTTAATTGAAAACAGAGGCGCATTGCAGCGTTTATTAGTGCTATTAACACCTTATTTAGAGAAATAATATGGCAACAGTAATTTATCCTGGTACTTTCGATCCTATAACCAATGGGCATTTAGATATTATTGAGCGAAGTGCGGTGCTTTTTTCCAAAGTTATTGTCGCAGTGGCGGCAAATCCAAGTAAGAAACCCTTATTTGATTTGGCGCAGCGGATTGAGTTGGTACAAAAATCGGTGCAGCATTTACCTAATGTTCAAGTGCTTGGCTTTTCCAATTTATTGGCGAATGTGGTACAAGAACATAATGCGACAGTGATTATTCGTGGTATGCGAACCACCATGGATTTCGAGTATGAGTTACAATTAGCGCATTTAAACCGCGTGCTGACCAAAGGTGTTGAAAGTTTATTTTTACCAACGACGGAGCAGTGGTCTTACGTGTCTTCTACCATCGTGCGTGAAATTTATTTGCATGGTGGAGATGTGAATAATTTCGTGCCTCCGCCTGTGTTGGAAGCCTTTAAAAATAGAATAAAAAAATAATTCTATAAAAGTGAAATTTATGCCAAAATAGGTATGAAAAATTATTAATAAAAAAATCATAACATTTATGAAAACAACTGCAGAAATTAGACAATCCTTTTTAGACTTTTTCCACAGTAAAGGTCATCAAATTGTGGAAAGTAGTTCCTTAGTTCCTGAAAACGATCCTACCTTACTTTTTACCAATGCTGGTATGAACCAATTTAAAGATGTTTTTTTAGGTTTAGAAAAACGTTCATACACTAGAGCGACAACTGCACAGCGTTGTGTTCGTGCTGGTGGTAAACATAATGACTTAGAAAATGTAGGTTACACCGCTCGTCACCACACATTCTTTGAAATGATGGGTAACTTTAGTTTTGGTGATTATTTTAAACATGATGCGATTCAATTCGGTTGGGAATATTTAACATCGCCACAATGGCTGGGATTACCAAAAGAAAAATTATATGTCACTGTTTATGCAACAGATGACGAAGCCTATAACATTTGGCATAACGAAGTAGGCGTGCCTGCAGAGCATATTATTCGTATTGGCGATAACAAAGGTGCACCTTATGCTTCAGATAATTTCTGGGCTATGGGTGATACTGGCCCTTGTGGTCCTTGTACTGAAATTTTCTATGACCATGGTGAACAACATTGGGGCGGTCTGCCGGGTACACCTGAAGAAGATGGCGATCGTTATATCGAAGTTTGGAATATCGTGTTCATGCAATTTAACCGTTTGGCTGATGGGACTTTGGAAAAATTACCAAAACCATCAGTGGATACTGGCATGGGCTTAGAGCGTATGACTGCTGTTATGCAGCACGTTAATTCCAACTATGAAATTGATATCTTCCAAAAATTAATTGCGAAGACCGCAGAAATTCTCGGCGTAAAAGATTTAGATAATAAATCATTACGCGTGATTGCCGACCATATTCGTTCTTGTGCCTATTTAATTGCAGATGGAGTGATTCCATCAAATGAAGGTCGTGGTTATGTATTACGTCGCATTATTCGTCGTGCGGTACGTCATGGTCACTTATTAGGTGCTAAAGAAACCTTTTTCTATAAGCTTGTGCCAACCTTAATTGAGGTTATGGCGGAAGCGGGTAAACAAGTTAAAGAAAAACAAGCCAACGTTGAAAAATTATTGCGTTTAGAAGAAGAACAATTTGCACGTACGTTAGAACGTGGTTTAACCCTGTTAGATGAAGCGCTAGCCAATGTGAAGAACGGTGAGCTGTCTGGGCAAGTAGCATTTAAATTGTACGATACCTATGGGTTTCCATTGGATTTAACCGCAGATGTTTGTCGCGAACGTAATATCCGTATTGATGAAGATGGTTTCCAAAAAGAAATGGAAGCACAACGTTTACGCGCTCAATCTGCCAGCCAATTTGGTATGGATTACAATAATGTCATTCGAGTTGATGGCGAAACACAATTCGAAGGTTATACTGCATCAGAAACTCAAGCAAAAGTCGCCGCACTTTTCCAAGGTGGCGAAGCAGTTGAATCTATTTCTGCGGGACAAAGTGCTGTTATCATTTTAGATAACACGCCATTTTATGCAGAAATGGGAGGTCAAATTGGCGATAGCGGCGAAATTATCGCATCTGGTATGCAATTTGATGTGAAAGATACACAAAAATATGGTCAAGTTGTTGGACATATTGGTGAATTAGCGCAAGGCAACTTAGCGGTTGGACAAACAGTGACGGCGACAGTGAATGTGGTAAGACGCCAGAACATAAAACTAAATCACAGTGCTACCCATTTATTGCACGCGGCATTACGCCAAGTGTTAGGCGATCATGTAGCACAAAAAGGTTCATTGGTTACAGATTCAGGATTGCGTTTTGACTTTGTGCAACCTGAGGCTGTTACAAAAGAGCAATTGGCGGAAGTTGAACGTATTGTTAATCATCATATTCGTGCAAATCATCCTGTGATCACCGAAGAAATGAGCATTGATGAGGCGAAAGCAAAAGGTGCAATGGCATTGTTTGGTGAGAAATATGGTGATGTGGTGCGCGTTGTGTCTATGAGTCCTTTCTCTATTGAACTCTGTGGTGGCTTACACGTGACACAAACAGGGGAAATTGGGCTATTTAAGCTAGTATCTGAAGGGGCTGTTGCTGCTGGCATTCGTCGTGTGGAAGCGGTGACAGGTGAGCAAGCATTGGCATGGTTACATGAACAACAATCTATTTTGCAGCAAGCCGCTGACTTATTGAAATCTGATGTGGTTTCACTGCCTGAGAAAATTCATCAGCTACAAGATAAAGCGAAAAAAGCAGAAAAAGAGTTGCAACAATTGAAAGAAAAAGCCGCAATGCAGGCGGGTGCAAATTTAGCGCAAAGTGCGGTGAAAATAAATGGTGTTTCAACTATTGTACAGCAACTTGATGGTTTGGATGCGAAAGCATTACGTGTAATGGTGGATGATCTGAAAAATCAATTAGGATCCGCAGTTGTGGTCTTTGCTTCTGTTGTAGAAGATAAAGTGAATTTAATTGTTGGGGTGACTTCTGATCTTACCAATAAAGTGAAAGCTGGAGAATTGGTTAATTTGATGGCTCAGCATGTGGGTGGTAAAGGCGGTGGTCGTCCTGATATGGCAATGGCTGGTGGCTCACAACCTGAGAATGTTGCATCTGCATTAAGTGTTGCACAGGAATGGTTAACAGGGAATCTGTAATTTTAACGAAAAGCTACCATATTAAAGGAGACGTAAGGGATATGGTAGTGAGTGTTATCAAATAAGGATGTTACAAACACTTATTAAAATCATATAAGGAGGGTTTGTATGCTGATTTTGACACGCAAAATTGGTGAGAGCTTGCTCATTGGCGATGATATTGAAGTTACTGTATTAAATGTACGTGGCAATCAAGTAAAAATTGGTGTGAGAGCGCCAAAAGATATTTCCGTTCATCGGAAAGAAATTTATCAACGAATCAAATCTCAACATGCCGAGCAGCCTGAGATTGAATAAGGAGATCCCTATGTCTAAATTAACTTGTTTTAAAGCCTATGATATTCGTGGTCGTTTAGGTGACGAATTAAATGTTGATATTGCATATCGCATTGGTCGTGCTTTTGGTCAATACTTAAAACCAAAAACAATTGTTGTAGGCGGCGATGTCCGCTTAACAAGTAAAGAGCTAAAAAGTGCGGTAACAAATGGTTTGTTAGATTCAGGCGTAAATGTGATCGATTTAGGCGAAGTGGGAACAGAGGAAGTTTATTTCGCAACGTCTTTCTTGAATACAGATGGTGGTATTGAAGTTACCGCAAGCCATAACCCAATGGACTACAATGGTATGAAATTAGTTCGCGAGGGATCTCGTCCAATTAGTTCTGAAACAGGTCTTGCTGATATTCAACGCTTAGCGGAAGAAAATAATTTCCCAGCCGTTACGCAACGCGGTACTTACAAACAACAATCTGTGATTGGCGAATATGTTGAACGTTTACTTTCCTATGTTAATTTGGACAACATTAAACCATTAAAATTAGTGATCAATTCGGGTAATGGTGCGGCAGGTCATGTTATTGATGCGATCGAAGCACAATTTAAAGCTCGTCGTGTGCCTGTGGAATTTATTAAAGTCCATAACAATCCAGATGGTACTTTCCCTCATGGTATCCCTAATCCAATTTTGCATGAGAACCGTCAAGACACCATTGATGCGGTGTTAGCGCATAAAGCAGATATGGGTATTGCGTTTGATGGTGACTTTGACCGCTGTTTCTTCTTTGATGAGAAAGGCGGATTTATTGAAGGCTATTATGTAGTTGGTTTATTGGGACAAGCATTTAGCCAAAAACAACAAGGTGCGAAAATTATTTACGATCCACGCTTAATTTGGAATACGATTAAATTAGTGGAAGGAAATGGCGGTGTACCTGTTATGTCTAAATCCGGTCACTCTTTCATTAAAGAAAAAATGCGTGAAGTGGATGCAGTATATGGTGGTGAAATGTCAGCACACCATTATTTCCGCGATTTCTACTATTGTGATAGTGGTATGATTCCATGGTTATTAGTGATGGAATTAGTGTGCACTTCCGGTAAAACATTAGGCGAATTAGTGAATGAAAGTATTGATACTTACCCATCACCAGGTGAAATCAATAGTAAATTAACGGATGCAAAAGCCTCTATTGCTCGTGTACGTGCAGCTTATGAGAAAGATGCAGTAGATGTGAATGAAATTGATGGTATCAGTATTGAATATCCAAATTGGCGCTTTAATTTACGTAGCTCTAATACAGAACCAGTCGTTCGTTTGAATCTTGAAACACGCGGTGATAAAGCGCTGATGAAAGAAAAAACCGATGAAATTTTAGCGTTATTACGCCAATAAAATAAGTATAAAACACACCGCACTTTATACAAAGTGCGGTCTTTTTTAAGGAAAAAGAAATGAAAGTTGTTATTCCTGTTGCGGGTTTAGGAACACGTATGTTGCCTGCAACCAAAGCGATTCCAAAAGAAATGCTAACTTTGGTTGATAAACCTTTAATTCAATATGTGGTAAATGAATGTATTAATGCAGGGGTGAAAGAAATTGTCCTTGTTACTCATTCATCAAAAAATGCGATCGAAAACCATTTTGATACTTCTTTTGAGCTGGAAACCATGCTAGAAAAGCGCGTTAAGCGTCAGCTTTTAGAAGAAGTACGTTCTATTTGCCCGAAAGATGTGACTATTATGCACGTTAGACAAGGTAATGCGAAAGGTTTAGGACATGCTGTATTATGCGCCTTGCCTGTGGTTGGTCGTGAGCCATTTGCTGTTGTTTTACCTGACGTGTTACTTGCTGATTTTACCGCAAACCAAAAAACAGAGAACTTAGCGGCGATGATTCAGCGTTTTAAACAAACTCAGGCAAGTCAGATTATGGTTGCAGCGGTCGATCCTAAAGATGTGAGTAGCTACGGGATTGCTGATTGTGATGGCGTAGATTTTAAAAATGGTGAGAGTGCTAAAATTGTTCGTATGGTAGAAAAACCAAGTGTAGAAGAAGCACCATCAAATCTTGCTGTTGTAGGGCGTTATGTATTCTCTGCAGCAATTTGGGATTTATTAGAGAAAACACCTGTTGGTGTTGGCGATGAGATCCAGCTAACAGATGCCATTGATATGCTTATTAATCAAGAAACAGTCGAAGCTTTCCAAATGACAGGCGAATCTTTTGACTGTGGAGATAAATTAGGCTATATGCAAGCCTTTGTTGAATATGGTTTGCAACATAATGTGTTAGGTAAAGAGTTTAAAGAATACTTGAAAAAGTTAGTCAAAACATTATAGTGATTGCTTAGCAATAAAAAAACCGCAATTCATTTGAACTGCGGTTTCTTTTTATGCAATTTTAAATCAAATAATTATGCTAATTGTTTGATACGAGCACTTAATTTTGATTTGTGGTTTGCAGCTTTGTTTGCGTGGATTAAGCCTTTAGATGCCATACGATCCACAACTTTTTGCATTTCAACGAATGCTGTTTCTGCTACTGCTTTATCACCTGCTGCGATTGCTGCGTAAACTTTTTTGATGAATGTACGCATCATTGAGCGTTGGCTTGCGTTATGTTGACGGCGTTTTTCAGATTGAATCGCACGTTTTTTTGCTGACTTGATATTAGCCAAGGTCAAACTCCTAAAAATCTGTGTTAATTAAACGAATTACCGATTATCGGCTCTACAAAATTTGTTGGTTTCGGTGAGACACAACCGAATGTTTCCACCGTTTTGGGTTTCGCTATAAGCCGTTAAGCGATCAAAATAACGATGTGGGCGAGATTTTATCAGTTTTTTTCATTAGAATATAGCTAAAATGTGAAATTTCTATAAAATTAAGCTAATTTTTTATACAGCGGACTTTTATTTTGAGTAAACGACTTTTAAAATCAGGCATTATTGTTAGTACAATGACCTTATTATCACGTATTTTAGGTTTGGTGCGTGATGTAGTGATAGCTAATATTATTGGGGCAGGAGCTGCCGCAGATGTATTTTTATTTGCCAACCGTATTCCCAATTTTTTGCGCCGATTATTTGCTGAAGGGGCATTTTCACAGGCGTTTGTTCCCGTTCTAGCTGAATATCAAAAATCAGGTGATTTAAGCAAAACGCAGCAATTTATTGCTAAAGTATCTGGCACATTGGGTGGTTTAGTAACTATAGTGACTTTGTTCGCTATGTTCTTTTCCCCTGTTGTTGCGGCGATTTTTGGTACTGGCTGGTTTATGGATTGGTTAAATGATGGACCCAACGCAGCCAAATTTGAACAAGCCTCTTTGCTACTCAAAATTACTTTCCCTTATTTGTGGTTTATCACCTTTGTTGCTCTATCTGGCGCTATTCTAAATACTTTAGGGAAATTTGGCGTCATGTCTTTCTCACCAGTATTGCTAAATATTGCGATGATTTCCACCGCACTTTTTTTAGCACCTCAATTAGAAAGCCCTGATTTAGCGTTAGCCATAGGTATTTTTATTGGTGGTTTACTGCAATTTTTATTCCAAATCCCTTTCTTAAAAAAAGCGGGTTTATTAGTCAAACCCAAATGGGCATGGAATGATCCGGGAGTGAAAAAAATCAGAACACTGATGATTCCCGCTTTATTTGGCGTATCCGTTAGCCAAATTAATTTATTGCTTGATACTTTTATTGCCAGTTTCTTAATGACAGGTTCAATTAGCTGGCTATATTATTCCGATCGTCTATTAGAATTTCCTCTCGGCTTATTCGGTATCGCTATTTCTACTGTAATTCTACCAACTTTGGCCAGACAGCATGTTAATCAAAGCGACAATCCACAAAGTGTCGTTGATTTTCGTCATACAATGGATTGGGGCGTGCGAATGATTTTATTGCTAGGCGTACCAGCAATGATCGGTATTGCGGTGCTTGCACAACCTATGTTACTCACCTTATTTATGCGTGGTGAGTTTACACTAACTGATGTAAAATCGGCTTCCTTATCATTGTGGGCGTTTAATACGGGTTTACTCAGTTTTATGCTGATTAAGATTTTGGCGAATGGTTACTATGCGCGCCAAGATACTAAAACGCCGGTAAAAATTGGTATTATCGCTATGATAAGCAATATGGGTTTTAACATTCTTGCTTATTGGTTCAGCTATGTTGGTTTGGCTATGGCATCAGTGATGTCGGCGACCCTAAATGCTTATTTGCTTTATCGCGGCTTGGTTAAAGATGATATCTATCATTTTAGCCGTCAAAGTGCGGTGTTTTTTGCGAAAGTTTTGCTAGCTGCGATTGTGATGGGAAGCTTAGTCTATTATTTCAGTCCAAACCTTGAACAATGGAATGCAATGGGTTTTATTAAACGTGTACATTGGTTAGTGTGGTTAATCAGCCTCGCTGCAATCAGCTATTTTTCAATGTTGGCGTTTACTGGAATTCGTAAGCGTCATTTGATAGTAGTTAATTGATCGGAGAATAATTTTATGGAACAGCTTTATTCACGTCTTAACCTTTATATTTATCGTTTTTTTACATATCTCTTTTATCCTTCTCTCATTATTTTATCTATGTTTAAACTTGAACATGATGGATGGATATTATCATTTATTTTTATAGTACATACTTACAGTTTATATAAAAAATTCAAATTTGCTTATTGGTGTAATTTTATTTTTATTTTGTTCTTAGTTGTTATATTAGCAATTATTTCTGGAGCTGCTTTTGGTTTAGGTAGTTGGAAATTTTCCAATCATTATCGATTGGATATAGTCGGTACTGCTGTTTTATTTTGGTTATTATATCAATGGAAAAATACAAAATTAATTTTTTACCCGATTGAGTTAGATAACATAGATTGGAATTCTCCTATTCCTAATGAACTGGGCTTGCCAAAAAAAAGGAAGTTTTCTATTTCCCCAAATATAGCGTTGATTAGTATTATATTGATTACAATAATTAGTATGTTTGTATATAACCACATCAAAGCAGATAGAGTTGATAATATAGACACTGTAATTGAACCATCTACAAATTCTCATAATGTAGAGTTAGATAAGTTTGTTATGACAAATGAGCAATTGCGTCAAACTATAAGTGACTTCGTTCATGAATCCTATAAAGTGAAAGATTTTTCTGAATTATCAAGATGGGTAAATAATTGCTACTCTAGATCTAATAATAAAAAGGGATGTTTTGATTTTGATATGTTAAGTTCTTTTATTAATTATTCTTTAGTAGAAACAGATCCGCAACATGAAAATGTTACATTTTTTAATTATCCAAATGTTATAAATAGAGCACTGCAATTTGTACCTGAGTTCCAAGGATTGAATGGAAATGTCATGGACGAGATTATTAGTAAAAATACAAAACTTTTTATTGAGAATTTGTATTTATTTGATGAAATGAGAGAAAAGCGAAGTAAACGAATTGCTCAAAAGAGTAAATATTATGATGGTTTAGCTAAATTCGAACAAAATGGTCTTTGGGGATTTATTGATAAAAAAGGAAATATAGTCATTACACCTCAATTCGCAAATGTAGGTCGTTTTTCAAGAGGAAGAGCCGCGGTGCAAATTGATAATGGTTTATGGGGATTTATTAATCAAACTGGGGAATATATTCTTCCTCCTCATTTTTGTAGTGTTGCTGCATTTAGTGAAAGTGATGGGCTGGCTGGAGTATATAGTGGAGGGTATATTTCGAATGGTAAATGTCTAGATGGAAAATGGGGGTTTATTGATTTGCAAGGGAATTGGGTAATTAGACCAGAATTAGATTATGCAGAAAGATTTATTAAAGGAAAAGCTAAAGTTACTTACAAAGGCTATACTGGATATATAGATAGAAATGGTAATTGGGTTAATTAAAAAATCAATTCTTTAATTTCAATAGACTGAGCACTTCATAATGACTCGTATGTGGAAACATATCAAACAGTTGAATCTTCTGCATACGATAGTCGGTCAGATATTGTAGATCATCGCCCATCGTTGTGGCATTACAACTGGAATATAAAATAAACTGCGGTTGTAATTGATTGAGAAACTCTGCTAGGGCCTTACCAATTCCCCTGCGAGGTGGGTTTACAATAACCAAATCGGGTTTGTTCTGTTGATGAAGCGCAAAATGTGCAGCATCCAAGGATTGAAATCTGACATTATTTAACCCTAATTTTTGCGCTGATAAATTGGCGGAATAAATAGCTGATGGGGAAATTTCAATGCCAGTTAATTCAATATGAGAATTTTGGGTTGATAATGCTTGTGCACAATGTAAGCCAAATCCTCCTACACCACAAAATAAATCCCACAATGAATGAATAGGCAAATCTTTCACCCATTGTTGTGCACTGGAATATAGGGCTTCAGCAACGCGAGGGTTAGTTTGGAAAAAGCCTTGTGGGCGAATAAATAGCGGAATTTGGTTAAACTGTTCTTCTAGTACAGTTTGCTCTGTCAAAAATATTTCTTTTTCACCTTCTAAAATGGCAGCGTGTTGTGGTTGAATGTTGGCAGTGACGACTTTCAATTGCGGTAATTTTGTCAATAATCCGGCTAATTCTCGTTGAATCAACGGGATTTTCTTTTCTGAGGCTAACACGAAACGCAATAGAAAATGCCCAGAATAACGGCTTTCTGTGAGCAGAATATATTTTAATTCACCTTTTTGTTTAATGATGTTGTAAGGTACCAAACCTGCACGAGCAATAAAATCTTTTAGCACAGGGAATAATGCGGAAAAAGTTGTGGGGTAAAGCGGACAATCGGTTAAATCAACGGCTTTATTATCCGCATTGACAATGCCTAAAATCGGGCGTTCAACACTGTTGCTGACCACCATTTTCGCTTTATTGCGGAAAGCGTGTTGTTCAGATTGAAAAGGCATCTGCCATTCAACTTCAGTTAAATCCAGTTCAGACAATTGTTGTTTTAAATGCTGTTGTTTTTCTTCAAGTTGTTGTGCGTAGTCTTTTTCTAACCAAGCACATGAACGACAGCGGCCATTTTGATAATGAGGGCAATGCATGTTAGCTCGCTTTTTTCTCTAGCCATTGTTCTTGCAATGCTGCCAAGGATTTATGATTATCCAACCAACGTTGTGTTTTGGTTAATTCGGACCAAGTGCAGTGCTGTTTTTTGAATAATGTTTGTAAACGCTGTTGGCGAGCAGCAAAGTGCGGTGGATTTTCAGCAAGTTTTAAATTATCCAATACTTGCTCAACCCCTTCAGGCTCATTACAGAGCAACAATAAATCACAACCTGCAGATAAAGCCTTTTCACAACGTGAAACAAAATCACCCATAAAACTTGCGCCTTTCATACCTAAATCATCGGAGAAAATCGCACCATTAAAGCCTAATTGTTGGCGTAAAATTTGTTGCAACCAGAATGTTGAACCACTGGCAGGTTGATCATGGCAATTCGTATAGATCACATGAGCTGGCATAATTGCATCAAGCAAATTTTGCTGGATTAATTGTTGGAAAGGCTGAATATCTTGCGCAAAAATCACCGCGCTTGGACGTTCATCATAAGGCGTTTCTAGGTGGCTATCTGCAATGACATGCCCATGACCCGGAAAATGTTTTCCCGTACTTGCCATTCCTACTTGTTTCATGCCTTTAATAAAAGCAGTGGCTAAACGAAGGGTATGTTGTAATTCGCAATGAAAGCTTCTATCACCAATAGCTTTACATTGGTGCCCCATATCAAGCACTGGAGCGAAACTTAAATCAATATCAAGTGCGGTCATTTCCGCGGCCATTTGCCAACCCGCTTGTTGAGCAAGTATTTCTTGCTGAAATGGATCATCATAAATTTCAGCGAAGGATTGCATAGCTGGTAGTGCAGTAAAGCCTTCGCGAAAACGCTGAACACGTCCTCCCTCTTGATCCACTGTTATTAATAAGGGTTTCTTGACGCGCTGGCGAACTTCTTTTATTAAGGCTTGAATTTGTTCGCGATCGTAAAAATTGCGACTAAAAAGAATTAATCCTGCAACCAAAGGGTGTTCAAGTAATTCAATTTCTTGCGATTCTAGTTGTTGACCCTTAAGGTCGATAAGCAAAGTTGACATTATTGTAATCTTAAATATAGACGATAATTTACACTTTCAGGTGTTGGACGAGTAAGCGAAATTGCCTGTTTTTGTAAAGGGGTTAATAATAGTGTTGCGCTATATTGATCCTGTGTTGTGCTGACAGGCTGAGTTACCCCATTTTCTGTATACCAAAATAAATCGTATTTAACGCCTAGATTTTGGCCGGTTTTATTTTTTATCCAAGCTGAATGACTTGATACCTCAGCCTCAATCAGCGGATGTAATTCCGCTGAAATATTGAGTATAGGTTGCTGAGTGTGCACTAAATTGGGTTTACTCGAACAAGCAGCCAGTAAAAGTGCGGTTAAAATTAAGGTAATTTTTTTCATCATCGTTATTTTGCTAACATTCTGCCTAATGGCTCGCCACCAACTAAATGCATATGAATATGGAAAACTTCTTGTCCGCCATGTTTGTTGCAATTCATAATTAAACGGTAACCGTCTTCGGCAATGCCTTCTTGTTTGGCAATTTTTGCTGCAACAGTGAAAAGGCGACCTAATATGGCTTCATCTTCTTGCGTCACATCATTAACGGTTGGAATAAGCTTGTTCGGAATGATTAAAATATGGGTTTTAGCTTGTGGTGCAATATCGCGAAATGCGGTGACCAAATCGTCTTGATATACAATATCCGCTGGAATTTCTTTACGAATGATTTTACTGAAAATAGTTTCTTCTGCCATAACAATATTCCTCAATATAAGATAGCCATCATTTTCCGCTTTTTTATCAGAAAATAGCTAAAATAGCAATTTAATCACTAACTTTTGACCCAGCTCAATTTTTTGGGCGTATTATATTAAAAATCTATTTGGCATTCAGTGGCGAGAGGATTATAATTAGAGACCTAAAAAAAGTTGTAAATTTTCAAAAAAATTTTAGTTTTACTCTGTCGTTTAGGGTGCTTAATTAATATAATTCATAAAAGGTACTAAACTATGAAAAACGAAGAAAATGTATCAACGGTAATGGCGACACCTGCTACCATGGCGGAAATTTGTTCATCAGCTGGTGCGTATAAAGCCAAAAAACATCAATTCTATTCTTTCCTATCTGCAATTACTGCCGGTGCATTAATTGCTCTAGCCTTTGTTTTCTATACTACTACTCAAACTGCCAGTGCAGGTGCTCCTTGGGGATTAACTAAATTAGTTGGGGGATTAGTTTTCTCTGTTGGGGTAATTATGGTTGTTATTTTGGGATGTGAATTATTTACATCATCAACCATGACCATGGTAGCAAAAGCAGAAGGAAAAATTTCTCTTTTCCAAATGCTTCGCAACTGGGTAGTTGTTTATTTTGGTAATTTTGTTGGAGCGTTATTTATTGTCATGTTGATCTGGTTTGCTGGTCAGACGATGGCAGCGAATGGTCAATGGGGTTTAACAATATTAAAAACCGCACAACATAAAATTCATCATGATACTTGGTATGAAGCATTCTGCTTAGGTATTTTGTGTAACATCATGGTGTGTTTAGCTGTATATATGACATATGCAGGTAAAACCTTAACGGATAAAATTTTAGTTCAGATTTTACCAATCGGCTTATTTGTATCAGCTGGTTTTGAACACAGTGTGGCGAATATGTTTATGATCCCAATGGGCATGGTTACCGCACATTTTAGTACCCCAGAGTTTTGGCAAGCACTAGGGATTAATCCAGAACAATATGCGGATTTGGATGTATATCACTTTGTAGTGAAAAATTTAATTCCAGTTACCCTTGGTAATATTGTCGGTGGCGGTGTTTGTGTTGCGTTAATGCAGTGGTATACTAATAGACCACATGATCATCATTAATAGTAACAAATACTGCTGAATTTTAGTTCAAAAGTGCGGTCAAAACTGTATGGGTTTTGACCGCACTTATAAACGTTTTTCTTTCAATTATTAGTACTAAAGGAAGTATTATGGCTCAATTAACTGAAGCGCAAAAAAAAGCATGGGAAGGTTTTAAACCTGGTGTTTGGCAAGAAGAAGTTAACTTACGTGACTTCATTCAAACAAACTACACCCCATATGAAGGCGACGAGTCTTTTTTAGCTGAAGTGACTCCTGCAACTCAAGCGTTGTGGGCTCAAGTGATGGAAGGCATCAAAATCGAAAATAAAACGCATGAGCCGTTAGATTTCGATACAGACAACCCATCAACAATTACTTCACACAAACCTGGTTACATCAATAAAGATCTTGAAAAGATTGTTGGTTTACAAACTGATGCGCCATTAAAACGCGCTATCATGCCATTTGGTGGTATCAAAATGGTTAAAGGGTCTTGTGAAGTTTATGGTCGTAAACTTGATCCACAAGTTGAACATATTTTTACTGAATATCGTAAAACGCATAACCAAGGTGTATTTGATGTTTACACCCCAGACATTTTACGCTGCCGCAAATCTGGCGTAATCACTGGTTTACCAGATGCTTATGGTCGTGGCCGTATTATCGGTGACTACCGTCGTTTAGCTGTATATGGCGCAGATTTCTTGATGGCAGATAAGAAAAAACAATTTGCTTCATTACAACCTCGCTTAGAAGCGGGTGAAGATATCCAAGCAACAATTCAATTACGTGAAGAAATTGCTGAACAACACCGCGCTTTAGGCAAAATGAAAGAAATGGCTGCATCTTATGGTTTTGATATTTCAAATCCAGCAACAAATGCACAAGAAGCGGTTCAATGGACCTATTTTGCGTATTTATCAGCGGTTAAATCTCAAAATGGTGCAGCTATGTCATTCGGTCGTGTATCTAGCTTCTTAGATATTTACATCGAACGTGACTTACAAAAAGGTGTTATCACTGAACAAGAAGCACAAGAATTAATTGACCACTTAGTAATGAAATTACGTATGGTTCGTTTCTTACGTACACCAGAATATGATCAATTATTCTCAGGCGACCCAATGTGGGCAACAGAAACCTTAGCGGGTATGGGTTTAGACGGTCGTACTTTAGTAACTAAAAACAGCTTCCGTATCTTACACACCCTTTACACAATGGGGCCATCACCAGAGCCAAACTTAACTATTTTATGGTCTGAACAATTACCTGAAGCATTCAAACGTTATTGTGCGAAAGTATCTATTGATACTTCATCAGTTCAATATGAAAACGATGACTTAATGCGCCCAGACTTCAATAATGATGACTACGCAATTGCTTGCTGCGTGAGCCCAATGATTGTAGGTAAAATGATGCAATTCTTCGGTGCACGTGCAAACTTAGCGAAAACATTATTATACGCAATCAACGGTGGTATTGATGAAAAATCAGGCTTACAAGTTGGTCCAAAAACAGATCTAATCAAAGACGAAGTATTAAGCTTTGACGATGTAATGCCTCGTTTAGATAATTTTATGGATTGGTTAGCAACTCAGTATGTTACTGCATTAAATATCATCCACTTTATGCATGATAAATACAGCTATGAAGCTGCGTTAATGGCATTCCATGATCGCGATGTTTATCGCACAATGGCTTGTGGTATCGCAGGTCTTTCTGTTGCGGCTGACTCATTATCTGCGATTAAATATGCGAAAGTAAAACCAATTCGTGGCGATATCAAAGATAAAGAAGGCAATGTTATTGCATCTAATGTTGCAATTGACTTCGAAATCGAAGGCGAATATCCACAATTCGGTAATAACGACCCACGTGTAGATGATATTGCGGTAGATTTAGTTGAACGTTTCATGAAGAAAATTCAAACTCACAAAACTTATCGTAATGCAGTACCTACACAATCAGTACTTACTATTACTTCTAACGTGGTTTATGGTAAGAAAACAGGTAATACTCCAGATGGTCGTCGTTCAGGTGCACCATTTGGACCAGGTGCTAACCCAATGCATGGTCGTGACCAAAAAGGTGCGGTAGCTTCATTAACCTCAGTTGCTAAATTGCCATTTGCTTATGCGAAAGACGGTATTTCTTATACCTTCTCAATCGTACCAAATGCGTTAGGTAAAGATTATGAAGCACAAAAACGTAACCTTGCGGGCTTAATGGATGGTTATTTCCACCACGAAGCAACAGTAGAAGGTGGTCAACACTTAAATGTTAACGTAATGAACCGCGAAATGTTACTAGACGCAATGGAAAATCCAGAGAAATATCCTCAATTAACCATTCGTGTATCTGGTTACGCAGTTCGTTTCAACTCTTTAACTAAAGAGCAACAACAAGACGTAATTACTCGTACCTTTACTCAAGCGATGTAATTAGTTTTCACTAATGAATTATCCACTCAACTGAAAAGTTGAGTGGATTTTTTATTATTTTTAATTAAAATGTCGACACATTTTTATAAAACAGATTTTATCTTAGATTAATATGCAGCTTATTCGTGGAATAAGACAAATTCCCTCAGACTTTCCTGCTTGTGCGCTAACGATTGGTAATTTTGATGGTGTCCATTTAGGTCATCAAGCTATTTTGCGCCATCTAACACAAAAGGCGAAAACGCTCAATTTGCCTACAGCGGTAATGATATTTGAGCCACAACCTCGAGAATATTTTCTGGGGGAAAAAGCGCCTGCTCGTTTAATGCGGTTACGTGATAAATTGCATTATTTACAGCAAGCCGGTGTAGATTATGTGATTTGCGCTAAATTTGACCGCACTTTTGCTGAACAAACAGCTCAGGCCTTTATTGATACCTTATTAGTTGAAAAATTAAAAGTGAAGTTTCTCAGTATTGGCGATGATTTTCATTTTGGCGCAATGAGGCAAGGTAATTTCGTCTTGTTGCAAGAGGTCGGCAATAAATATGGATTTGAGGTAGAAAATAACCGCACTTTTTGTCTAAATGAACTGCGTGTTAGTAGCACTGCGATTCGAGAAGCATTAGCCGACAATCAGTTGGCACAAGCACAGACTTTATTGGGGCGTCCTTATCGCATTTGGGGCAAAGTGATTCATGGTAAAAAATTGGGACGCACCATTGGTTTTCCCACTGCGAACATCCGCTTACAACGGCAAGTTACACCAATTAAAGGCGTGTATGCGGTACAAGTGATATTGAAAAATGGATTGTTAGTACAAGGCGTTGCGAATATAGGATTACGCCCAACAGTAAATGGTGTTCGTCAATTGTTGGAAGTGCATCTCTTTGATTTCAATCAGAATTTATATGGTGAAAATATTCAAGTTGAATTTTGCCATAAGCTAAGGGATGAAATGAAATTCCCTTCACTTGAGGCGCTTAAAGAACAAATTCAGCAAGATGAACGAGAAGCAAGGCAGTGGTTTGAGTCAGAAAAAACAAAAGTGCGGTGAAATTCACCGCACTTTTTGATTAGCAGAAGTGAGCGATTAATTTGGTCAACAAGTCTCTTGTTGGTTGAATAAATTCAGTGGACAGGTATTCATCTGGTTGATGAGCTTGTTCTATTGAACCCGGTCCAAGCACTAATGTTGGGCAAAGTTGTTGGATAAATGGTGCTTCTGTGCAGTAATTCACAATTTCACATTTCTCACCTAGTAATTTTTCGACCACTTGCACCACTTGGGCAGAATGTTCACATTCATAACCTGGAGTTGGTTCATGCAAATTTTGTAAACTCAATCGATCGCCATATTGTTCAAAGAGTGGGGCCAGTTTTTCACGTAACATATCATCCAAATCATTGACGGTCATCGCAGGCAAAGGACGTAAATCAAAATGTAATTCACAACAAGCACAAATACGATTGACCGCATCTCCTCCTTGAATTGAACCAAAATTCATGGTTGGATAAGGCACTTCAAAACCAGCATGATGATATTTTTGTTGTAATTCATTGCGCATTTCAATCAAATAACCTGTTGCTTGGTGCATGATATCAATGGCGTTAATGCCACGAGCAGGATCGCTTGAATGTCCACTTTTACCAATAATGCGCAGCCCTTTGGCTAAATGCCCTTTGTGCGCTCGTACAGGACGTAAGGAGGTCGGCTCGCCCACAATGGCACAATCAGGACGAATATGGCTATGTTGTACAAAAGTGCGAATGCCGAGCATAGAAGTTTCCTCATCTGCGGTAGCTAATATGCGCAATGGCTTAGTTAATTTAGTTAGGTCAATTTGTTGAATAGCATCCAATACAAAAGCAAAAAAGCCTTTCATATCCGCTGTACCAAGCCCATATAATTTTCCGTCTTTTTCGGTAAGTTTGAAGGGATTGAATTGCCAACGTCCTTCATCGAAAGGAACGGTGTCCGTATGCCCAGATAGCAATAATCCTCCTTCACCTTCACCATAAGTAGCAAGTAGATTATACTTATGCGTATTCTCAATGGGTAAAATATCCACTCGGAAACCTAAATCTTGCAACCAAGTCGCGAGCAATTCAATTAAAGCGCGGTTAGATTGATCTTCGTTTTGTGAGAGGCTACTAATCGTTGGTGAAGCGATGAGGTCAGCATACATATTAAGAAATGATGGAAATTTTTTCATTGCATTAACCTATAATGGTTGATTTTTAAATATTTATGCAGAATAATAGCATAAATAATCAATAGAATGGCTGTTTCTTATATTATACGGGATAAATCATGACACAAAAAGCAATCATTATTGGCGCAAGTGGTTATACTGGCGCAGAACTTGCACAAATTCTCACTCGCCATCCCCATTTTGACTTAGCCGGACTTTATGTGTCGAGCCAAAGCCAAGATGCGCATAAACCGATTTCTCATTTATATCCTCAGCTGCGTTCAATTTGTGATCTTGTGTTACAGCCTTTGCCTGAGCAATTAGAAAACTTAGCGATTCAGACGGATATGGTATTTTTAGCTACTGCACATGAAGTCAGCCATAATATTGCACCTATTTTCTTGCAAAATGGCTGCCAAGTCTTTGATTTATCAGGTGCATTCCGCGTAAATAACCCAGAGTTTTATCAGCAATTCTATGGCTTTGAACATAAATATCCTGAATTATTAGCGCAAGCAGTTTATGGGTTAGCGGAATGGAATTATAAACAAATTGAAGAAACGGATTTGGTTGCTGTGGCGGGGTGTTATCCGACGGTTTCTCAACTTTGCCTCAAACCTCTGATTGAAAATCATTTATTAGAGTTAACACATTTGCCTGTTATTAATGCGGTGAGTGGTGTTAGTGGCGCGGGGCGTAAGGCTTCTTTAACTAGCAGTTTCTGTGAGGTGAGCTTAAATGCTTATGGCGTATTTAATCATCGTCATCAACCTGAAATAGCCACACATTTAGGAACGGAAGTGATTTTTACACCGCACTTAGGGAATTTCAAACGTGGCATTCTCGCGACCATTACAGCTAAATTAAAAGCGGGCGTAACAGATGAACAAATCAAATCGGCTTATCAACAATATTATAATCATCGCCCATTAGTGCGTTTATATGAGCAGGGTTTACCTAGCATTAAAGCGGTTGAATTCACGCCTTATTGCGATATTGGTTTTGCAACCCAAAATGGTCACATTATTATTGTGGGCGCAGAGGACAATTTATTAAAAGGGGCGGCAGCGCAAGCAGTCCAATGTGCTAATATTCGTTTTGGTTACCCTGAAGCCTTGGCATTAATATAAGGAAAATAAGATGAAACCTTTAGTGATAAAACTTGGTGGTGTATTGCTCGATACACCTGTTGCAATGGAAAATTTATTCACTGCTTTAGCTAATTATGCGAAAGATTTTGCTCGTCCACTGCTTATTGTTCATGGTGGTGGCTGCCTAGTGGATGATTTAATGAAACGCTTAAATCTACCAGTGCAAAAGAAAAATGGATTGCGCGTTACACCAAGTGATCAAATCGACATTATTGTTGGTGCCTTAGCGGGAACCGCGAACAAAACTTTGGTCGCGCAGGCTGCAAAATTTAACCTCAATCCTGTGGGGCTTTGCTTAGCCGATGGTAACATGACCAAAGCCTCTCAATTAGACGAAGAATTAGGTCATGTGGCGAACGTTGTGCCAAATGATCCTACTTTATTAGACAATTTACTCGCTGGCGCATTTTTACCGATCATTACCTCCATTGCTGTTGATGAACAAGGTCGATTGATGAATGTTAATGCAGATCAAGCCGCAACTGCGATTGCTGCATTGATTGGTGCTGATTTAGTTATGCTTTCTGATGTAAATGGCGTGCTTGATGGCAATAAACAACTTATTCCGCAATTAAATGCCGCACAAATTGAGCAGTTAATCGCAGATAAAGTGATTACTGATGGTATGATTGTTAAAGTGAATGCCGCATTGGAAGCAGCAAAAATGCTTAATAGTGGGGTTGATATTGCTAATTGGAAATATCCTGAAAAACTCACCGCACTTTTTGCAGGCGAAATCATTGGTACCCGAATTACACCTTAACTTCGCTTTCACCTAATTAAATAACTTAAAATATAAAAGGAATAACATATGGCTCTATGGGGCGGTCGTTTTACCCAAGCGGCAGATAAACGTTTTAAAGATTTTAATGATTCACTACGTTTTGATTATCGTTTAGCAGAACAAGATATTGAAGGCTCGATTGGTTGGTCAAAGGCTTTAGTCACCGTAAATGTGCTGAGCCAAGAGGAACAACAACAATTAGAGAAAGCGCTCAATGAATTATTAATCGAAGTGCGGTCAAATCCACAAGCGATTTTGCAAGATGACGCGGAAGATATTCATAGCTGGGTTGAAAGTAAGTTAATTGATAAAGTGGGCAATCTTGGTAAAAAATTGCACACAGGTCGTAGCCGAAATGACCAAGTTGCACTTGATATCAAAATGTGGTGCAAACAGCAAGTGATTGATTTGAAATATGCTATTCGTGAATTTCAAGCCAAATTAGTGCAAACAGCTGAGCAGAATCAACATGCAGTTATGCCAGGATATACGCATTTACAACGTGCACAACCCATTAGTTTTGCTCATTGGTGCATGGCTTATGTGGAAATGTTAGAACGTGATTATTCTCGTTTAACAGATGCTTATAACCGAATGAATACTTGTCCATTGGGGAGTGGTGCCTTAGCAGGGACGGCTTATCCGATTGATCGTGAATTATTAGCAAAAGACTTAGGTTTTAGTAGCGCGACACGTAACAGTTTAGATAGCGTATCTGATCGCGATCATATTATTGAATTACTTTCCGCAGCGTCTTTAAGTATGGCGCACCTTTCGCGTTTTGCAGAAGATATGATTATTTTTAACAGCGGGGAAGCAGATTTTGTCGAATTATCTGATCGTGTTACTTCAGGCTCTTCATTAATGCCACAGAAGAAAAACCCCGATGCATGTGAACTCATTCGTGGTAAAACAGGGCGTGTAATCGGCTCGTTAATGGGTATGTTAACCACAGTAAAAGGCTTGCCTCTCGCTTACAACAAAGATATGCAAGAGGATAAAGAAGGCATTTTTGATGCCTTAGACACTTGGCATGATTGTTTAGGCATGGCTGTTTTTGTACTTGAAGATATCAAAGTGAATGTAGAACGTACACGCGAAGCAGCATTAAAAGGCTATTCAAATGCAACAGAATTAGCCGATTACTTAGTGGCGAAAGGCGTACCATTCCGCGATTCACACCATATTGTTGGTGAAACAGTGGTATATGCAATCAAAGTACAAAAAGGTTTAGAAGATCTCAGTGTTGCCGAATTCCGTCAATTCAGCGATGTAGTTGATGAAGATGTTTACGACATTCTCTCATTACAATCTTGTCTTGATAAACGTTGTGCAAAAGGTGGTGTCTCTCCAATTCGTGTTGCCGAAGCCATTGCGGAAGCAAAAGAGAGAGTTCAAATCTAATTTTCTTTATCAAAGCCCTAATCTTGCGATTGGGGCTTTTAAAACTCATTTATTTTTAACCGCACTTTTTATTTCATTTATCCGAAATCCTACACAGTAGTCATGATTTCCGCTATACTGGCTAAAATTTTTGTAAGGACTTTATTATGCTAAAAATTGCGAGAATTATTGTTGTTGTGCTTTGTTGTATTTTGATTTGTTTATTAGGCACAATTTATTCGCTTATTCATTTTAGAAACCCGAATAATGTCAGTGTAGTCGCGCGTTGGTTTGGACGTTTATATCCTTTGTTTGGCTTAAAAGTGGAACATCGTTTTCCTGATAACGTGGAGGAATTTGGGCGTTGTATTTACATCGGCAATCACCAAAATAATTATGATATGGTGACCATCGCTTATATGATGAGACCTCGAACTGTTAGTGTGGGCAAAAAAAGCCTGATTTGGATTCCCTTTTTTGGTTTAGTGTATTGGGCAACGGGGAATATTCTTTTAGATCGAGATAATCGTAATAAAGCGCATAATACAATGGGCGAATTGGCTCGTCGTATCAATGAAGATGATTTATCCGTTTGGATGTTCCCTGAAGGTACTCGTAGTCGCGGTCGAGGTTTACTACCATTTAAAACGGGTGCATTTCACGCAGCTTTAGCAGCAGATGTGCCTATTGTGCCTGTGGTTTGTTCGACGACACAAGGAAAAATTGATCTTAATCGTTGGGATAATGGCAAGGTGATTTGCGAAATGTTGCCGCCTATTGATAGTCGTCAATTTAGCAAAGAAAATGTACGTGAATTTGCCGGCTATTGCCATCAGATTATGCTACAACGTATTAATGAATTAGATCAAGAAATTGCGCAATCACAGCAGAGTTAATCTATGAAGCTATCTCGTCGCCAATTATTTCGTCAAACCGCTATTGCTTCAGCAATTAGTCTATTGCCAATGTCGTTAATTGCGGCAAGCAGAGAGGCTTTGCGTATTCCACCATTGTTAGAAAGTCGTCGAGGTAAACCTATTTTTCTTAGCTTAGAAAGCACGCAAGTTAAGGTCAACAATGAAAAAATCGTAGAACTTTGGGGTTTTAACGGACAATATTTAGGACCAACTGTTAAGGTGAGAAAAGGGGATTTTGTTAAGCTGAATTATCGCAATTTATTGCCACAACTTGTGGCGATGAATATTCAGGGATTGCAAGTAAGTAGTGATATCCTCGGCGGTATTGGTCATGGCTTAAAAACAGGGCAACATTGGGCCCCTATTGTGCCAATTACGCAATCAGCCGCGACTTGTTATTATCAATCTTGTTCCCTTGCGAGCTCCGCTTATCAAAATTACCGCGGTTTAGTTGGGATGTGGATTATTGAAGATGATGAAAGCCGCAAAGCTAATTTACCGAATAAATATGGTGTCAACGATATTCCGCTAATTCTGCAGGATGTACAACTCAATGATGAGGGAACGCAATTATTTCAACAAAATGAACCGCACTTTTTCGGTAATCGTTTGTTGGTTAATGGGCAAGAAGCTCCTTATTTAAATGTGGCACGTGGTTGGGTTCGCTTACGCTTAGTCAATGCTTCGTTATCCAGAGCCTATGAATTACGTTTAGATGATGATCGCGAGTTTTTCGTTATTGCACAGGATCAAGGATTTCTTCCACAGCCTAAAAAAGTGACTTCTGTCATGCTTGGAATAAGTGAACGTATTGAATTATTGGTGGATCTCAATGAAGGTGGCAACGTTAGTTTAATTGTGGGTAAAAAACGTGGTTTTATTGATAAAGTGGGACTTTTCTTCGATAGTGATAACCAACTTAGCGACAATACCGTATTAGAATTGCGTCCAGAAGGTTTACTTTCTGTTTTCACCAATAAACCTGATTACCAATTTAGTCAGTATGCTAGTTTACCAACGGAAATTGCACAAGAGCGCCAATTCCATTTGGATACGCTCAACTCAATGATTAATCAAAAACGTTTTGATCCTCGCCGCATTGATGTGAATGCGAAACAAGGTTCAGTGGAACGTTGGACGTTGTCTGTTTCGTCCGCGACTGGCTTTCGTATTCAAGGGGCAAAATTCCTGATTGAAAGCAAAGACAATGTGCAAACGACAAGTGATGAGCTGGTGTGGAAAGATGCGGTTTGGATTGAAAAACAAGCCTCATTATTAGTGAAATTTGATAATTTATCCTCCAATTCGCAGCCCTTTATTTTTGGCGCGGCAGATTTAATGCAGGCAGATAAAGGCGCGATTGGGTTGATTGTAGTACAGTAACAAACAAAAGTGCGGTGGAAATAACCGCACTTTTTACTTGAATAAGAAGGAATGATTATGGCTTGGGTACAAATTCGTTTGAATAGCACCAATGAAAAAGCAGAAAAAATTAGCGATTTTTTGGAAGAATTAGGTTCCGTATCTGTTACCTTTATGGACAGCCAAGATACCCCGATTTTCGAGCCATTACCGGGCGAAACACGTCTTTGGGGCAATACAGATGTAATGGCGTTATTTGATGCAGAAACAGATATGCAGCCTATTTTAACCGCACTTCAGCAGAGTGGCTTATTGGAAACTGATTTTGCTTATAAAATTGAGCAAATTGAAGATAAGGATTGGGAACGTGAGTGGATGGATAATTTCCATCCAATGCAATTCGGCAAGCGTTTATGGATTTGCCCAACTTGGCGTGAAGTGCCCGATGAAAATGCGGTTAATGTGATGCTTGATCCCGGTTTGGCATTTGGTACAGGCACACATCCCACTACAGCGCTTTGTTTAGAATGGTTGGATAGTTTAGATCTTGAAGGAAAAACAGTGATTGATTTTGGTTGTGGCTCAGGTATTTTAGCGATTGCTGCACTCAAATTAGGCGCGAAAAGTGCGGTGGGAATTGATATTGATCCGCAAGCAATTTTAGCGAGCCGCAATAATGCGGAACAAAATGGTGTAGCAGATCGCCTACAACTTTTCTTATCGCACGAAAAATCAGAAGATTTAAAAGCCGATATTGTGGTGGCGAACATTTTGGCAGGGCCACTAAAAGAGCTTTACCCGATTATTAGCCAACTGGCAAATGACAATGGTGATTTAGGTTTATCAGGGATTTTAGCGAGTCAAGCGCCTTCAGTATGTGAAACTTACCAACAAAAATTCAGTCTTGATCCTGTGGTAGAACGTGAGGAATGGTGCCGAATTACAGGGAAATTGGCTTAATTCGTAAAAGTCAACTAGAGAAAGGCATATTTTTCTGTGTTTTGTTTAAAAATTATGCTTTTCAAACCCTTCAAAAGTGCGTATCATAGCATCCCTTGTCGGTAACGATAGCCGAATATTTAACCAATAATATTCGGTTTCTTTTTTCTGTTTTGTTTACATTGGAGTCCATAATGCGAATTGGTCAATATCAATTAAAAAATCGCATTTTGTTGGCACCAATGGCGGGGATTACGGATCAACCATTTCGTAAACTTTGTGCAAGTTATGGTGCAGGGTTGACCTTCTCTGAAATGATGTCCACAAATCCTCAGGTTTGGCATACAGAAAAATCAAAACTGCGTTTATCTCATCATCAAGATGCGGGTATAAATGCGGTACAAATTGCAGGCGCAGACCCTGAAGAAATGGCGTTAGCGGCTCAAGTAAATGTGGAATATGGCGCTCAAATTATTGATATTAATATGGGTTGTCCAGCTAAAAAGGTAAATAAAAAACTGGCAGGTTCTGCCTTGTTACAATATCCCGATTTGGTCGCAAAAATACTTGAGGCGGTGGTCAATGCAGTGGACGTGCCTGTCACATTAAAAATTCGCACAGGTTGGGATCGCCAACATCGGAATTGCGTAGAAATTGCTAAAATCGCACAACAAAGCGGTATTCAAGCACTCACTATTCATGGACGCACAAGAGAATGTTTATTTGAAGGTGAGGCAGAATACGACAATATTAAAGCGGTTAAACAAGCAGTTTCGATTCCAATCATTGCTAATGGTGATATTACAACCGTAGAAAAAGCAAAATTTGTTCTCGATTATACGGGAGCGGATGCCATAATGATTGGGCGTGGGGCATTAGGTCAGCCTTGGCTATTTCGGTCGATGGTCAGCTTAATTGAAACAAATTCATTATTATCGGAACCTGACCTAGCAGAAAAGTGCGGTGTAATTTTGCAACATATTGCGGCATTACATCAATTCTATGGTGCTGAAAAAGGCTACAGAATTGCGCGCAAACATGTGGGTTGGTATTTACAAGGAATTTTTCCTGATTCCGATTTTAAACAGACTTTTAATGCGATTACATCTGCGGATGAACAATTAGTTGCATTGGAAGATTTTTTTAATTTTATTCGCTATGGAAACAACAATGTTTGAACAAACTACAACTTCTACAAATATGTTTATCGTGCCAGAATTAAATGCACAATCTCAAACTGTGAGCAAACCTTTACGTGATTCAGTAAAACGTGCATTAAAAAATTACTTAGTACAACTTGATGGGCAAGATGTTAACGATCTTTATGAACTGGTTTTAGCAGAAGTTGAACAACCGATGTTAGACATGGTTATGCAACATACTCGTGGTAACCAAACTCGTGCAGCATTAATGTTGGGTATCAATCGTGGCACATTACGCAAAAAATTAAAACAATATGGTATGGGCTAATTGATTGGCTTAAGATCTCTTCTAAATGGCTCGTTGTGAGCCATTTTTTCTTTCTCTCAAAAAAGTCTTCAAAATGCACCGCACTTTTTGTACTTTCTTTTATTAAAATCAAATTATTTTACATTTCACTCTTGAAAGCATAAATTTCTTCCCCATATAATCCTCACATTTGTTACAAATCTTACTTTAGAGGAAATTCAAAATGGCAATTCGTCCTTTACACGATCGTGTAATTATCAAACGTGAAGAAGTTGAAACTAAGTCAGCAGGCGGTATCGTATTAACCGGCTCAGCAGCAACCAAATCAACCCGCGCTAAAGTGATTGCAGTGGGCAAAGGTCGCATTTTAGAAAATGGCACAGTGCAACCTTTAGATGTAAAAGTTGGCGATACTGTGATTTTCAATGATGGTTACGGCGTAAAAAGCGAAAAAATTGATGGCGAAGAAGTATTAATCGTTTCTGAGAACGATATTTTAGCGATTGTAGAATAATTTGTCCCTCAAATACTTTGGTTTAAATTTATAGGGATGTCATATTGGCGTCCGTTAAAAAAGGAAAAATAAAATGGCAGCAAAAGACGTAAAATTTGGTAACGATGCTCGTGTAAAAATGTTAGCAGGCGTGAATGTATTAGCAGATGCAGTGAAAGTAACTTTAGGTCCTAAAGGTCGTAATGTGGTATTAGATAAAGCCTTTGGCGCGCCAACCATTACAAAAGATGGTGTGTCAGTTGCTCGTGAAATTGAATTAGCGGATAAATTCGAAAACATGGGGGCACAAATGGTGAAAGAAGTTGCTTCTAAAGCCAATGATGCTGCTGGTGATGGTACAACAACAGCGACAGTTTTAGCGCAAGCTATTGTTAACGAAGGCTTGAAAGCGGTTGCTGCAGGCATGAATCCAATGGATCTAAAACGTGGTATTGATAAAGCGGTTACTGCAGTTGTTGCAGAATTAAAAGCACTTTCAAAACCATGTGAAACTTCAAAAGAAATTGAGCAAGTGGGTACGATTTCTGCAAACTCTGACAACATTGTGGGTAAATTAATCGCTCAAGCAATGGAAAAAGTGGGCAAAGAAGGCGTTATCACTGTTGAAGATGGTACGGGGTTAGAAGATGAATTAGCGGTTGTAGAAGGTATGCAATTCGACCGCGGTTATTTATCACCATATTTTATCAACAAACCTGAAACAGCGACTGTTGAATTAGATAATCCATTTATTTTATTAGTGGATAAAAAAATCTCTAATATTCGCGAATTATTACCTGTATTAGAAGGTGTGGCGAAAGCGGGTAAACCATTATTGATCATCGCAGAAGATGTGGAAGGTGAAGCACTTGCAACTTTAGTTGTGAATACCATGCGTGGTATCGTAAAAGTAGCAGCTGTGAAAGCACCAGGTTTTGGTGATCGTCGTAAAGCGATGTTACAAGATATCGCGATTCTTACTGCAGGTACAGTGATTTCAGAAGAAATCGGTATGGAGTTAGAAAAAGCAACTTTAGAAGATCTTGGTCAAGCTAAACGTGTTGTAATTAACAAAGATAATACCACTATTATTGATGGTATCGGCGATGAAGCACAAATCAAAGGTCGCGTAGCTCAAATTCGTCAACAAATTGAAGAAACTACTTCTGATTACGATAAAGAAAAATTACAAGAACGCGTAGCTAAATTAGCTGGCGGTGTTGCTGTTATCAAAGTAGGTGCTGCAACTGAAGTTGAAATGAAAGAGAAGAAAGATCGTGTGGAAGATGCACTACACGCAACGCGTGCAGCGGTTGAAGAAGGTATCGTTGCGGGTGGTGGTGTTGCATTAGTTCGTGCAGCAAGCAAAGTTGCAACGCACTTAACCGGTGACAATGAAGAACAAAATGTGGGTATTCGTTTAGCATTACGCGCGATGGAATCGCCATTACGTCAAATCGTTGAAAATGCAGGTGAAGAAGGTTCTGTTGTGGCAAGTGCAGTTAAAGCTGGTGAAGGTAACTTCGGTTATAATGCAAGCACAGAACAATATGGCGATATGATTGAAATGGGTATTTTAGATCCAACTAAAGTGACTCGTTCTGCATTACAATTCGCAGCTTCTGTTGCTGGTTTAATGATTACTACAGAATGTATGGTAACAGAATTACCGAAAGATGAAAAAGCTGACCTAGGTGCTGGCATGGGCGGAATGGGAGGCATGGGCGGAATGATGTAATTCCCCCCAACAATCCACAATTTAAAGGACTGTTTCTGAATATATCAGCAACAGTCCTTTTATTTTTGGCGGTGAAAGTTATCTTTTTATGGTCTTATTCACCTAATGTAGCGACCATCACAGCTTTAATGGTATGCATTCTATTTTCAGCTTCGTCAAACACAATGGATGCCTCAGATTCAAATACTTCATCTGTTACTTCCAAACCATTCATTCCATATTTTTCTGCAATTTCTTTCCCTACTGTGGTTTCTGAATCATGGAATGCAGGTAAACAATGTAAGAATTTCACTTTCGGATTTTGCGTTAATTTCATTAATTCTGCATTGACTTGATAAGGCTTCATCAGATTAATTCTTGCTTCCCAAGCTGATTCTGGCTCGCCCATTGATACCCAAACATCAGTATAAACGAAATCAACATCTTTTACGCCTTCTGCGACATCTTCTGTACAAGTAATTTTTGCCCCTGTTTGTGTAGCAAGTTCAGCAACTTCATCTAACAATTTTTGTTCTGGGAAAAATTGTTTTGGTGCAACCAATCGTAAATCCATTCCCATTAATGCTGCGCCTTCAACAAAAGAATTGCCCATATTGTTGCGCGCATCGCCTAAATAAGCCATTTTAATTTGATTTAACGGTTTATCGCTATATTCAAGCATGGTTAAAAAGTCAGCTAAAATTTGCGTTGGATGGAATTCATCCGTTAAACCATTCCACACCGGCACGCCTGAGAAATCAGCCAAGAACTGTACTAATTCTTGTCCAAAGCCACGATATTGAATACCGTCATACATTCTGCCTAGCACACGTGCTGTATCTTTCATTGATTCTTTATGCCCAATTTGTGAGCCGCTCGGTCCGATATAACTCACTTTTGCACCCTGATCAAATGCGGCTACTTCAAAAGCACAACGAGTACGTGTTGAGCTTTTCTCAAAAATGAGTGCTATATTTTTACCCTTCATTGTTTGTTTTTCTGTACCTGCCTTTTTATCTGCTTTTAATTTCGCAGATAAATCAAGCAAATAACGAATTTCATTGGGAGTAAAATCCATTAAGCGTAGGAAATGACGATTTTTTAGATTAGGTGTATTTGCAAGCATAGCGCTTCCTTATTATTGATGAATGATTGTTAATCAAAATTATAGTCATTTATCGGATCTTTTCAAAAGTTTTATCGCCAAATTGGTTTTGAGGTAAAAACGCTGTAAAAATCCACCGCACTTTTTTCTTTTATCAGCGCTCACAGAAGAGTATTCTGCTATACTTTGGTCAAATCTATAGCTAATTAATTGGATAAAACCATGCCATCTTCACAACCATTTCGTTTGCCTATTGTTCTTGGCGCTGATAATCGCTATTTACCGCAAATTTACACAGTAATAAAGTCTATCTGTTACCATAATCGTAACATTAAATTTTACTTATTTAATAAAGATATTCCATCAGAAACCTTTAATCATTTAAACCAAAAGTTAGCTCACCTGAATAGTGAAATTATTGATATAAAAATTAATAATCAGCAAATTGCGCAATATCGAACCTATCAACATATTAGTTCCGCTTCCACTTTTTTTCGTTATTTTATTGCTGATTATGTGATTGAACCCAAAGCACTTTATCTTGACTGTGATTTGGTTGTAAATGGCGACTTAATGTCGTTATATCAGATTGATATTGAAAATTATTTTTTAGCTGCGGTAAAAGATAATGTTGCAGAAAAAATACATCAGAAAACTGATTTTAACGCTGGTGTCATGCTTATTAATGTTGAAGCATGGCGGAAGAACAACATTTCCGAATTGGCGATTGATTTATCTAATAAATATATTGATCAAATGCCCGATGCTGACCAAAGCATTTTAAATTTGATTTTTAATCAACACCATTGGCTACGATTAAATAGAGGATTCAATTATTTAATTGGTTGTGATTATCTCTTTCAACGGTTTAATATGGCTCAATACATTGAAGATTTAGGGGAGGAGCTCCCACTAATTGTGCATTTTAATACAGAAGCCAAACCTTGGTTATTAGAAAATTTAACCCGTTTCCGCTCATTGTATTGGGATTATGCTAATTTAGATTGGAATGAGATTTATCAACATCACCAAATGATGTAGCTGTCTTGGGATGGTTAATAGAAATGGCGATGCTTAAAAGTTGCTCAAAATCTACCGCACTTTTTTCTTTCTTCGGATTTCTCTATAATTGAGCAGAATAAATATTTACGATAGGAAACGATTTTGTTACATAACGATTTTCAAGACCATCATCAACTGGAAAAATTAATTGAACAGAAATTAGCACAGCAGGATGTTTTTGGGTTATTTGATGAATTATTCACTTGGTTACGACAGGGGAAAGATGATGCTCAACCTCGTTTTTATTTCATTATAAAAACGCTAAAACACAATGAAGATTTAGGACAAAAATTTGCTTCTCAATTGTGTCGTTGGATTTGCAGTATGCGCATTTATCCGCTGCTTATTAGCTGTGGAATTCTGGCGCGCGAAGGATTTGGACGAGAAATGAAAAATCGTATTTATGAGAAAATTAATCCTTCTTATAAAGACCCAACAGATTTGCGAGATGTATTTTTCTTATTGTTCAATGATAAAAATGATGCAGATTGGATAAACCATATTCCCAATCAATATTGGCAATTTTTAGTGAGTTTATTAAGTCGCTATGCCAGCGCCCATGAGCGAGAAACCTTATACAATCATCTGCGTTATGAAGGCCTATTTGCGATTGAAATGCTTTCTATTTGGATTGCTGCGGAAGATATGGATCCAGAATTAATGCGTCTTGATCCTGAATTATTAGAGGCTGATAGTCCATTTGTAAGCTTACAACGTGAAGTACATAATTGGGTCAATGCACAACGGAATAATGAGAATTATGATACTGACCATTTAGAAGTGATGTTTGAGCAAAGCCAAGAGTTGATTGAGCGTTTACAAAAGAAAGGTAGCACAGAGGGATCGTCTTTAGGTGTGGCACATTTATTAGAACGTTTATCGCAGACCTTAGTTCGTTTAGCTGAATTAATGGATGCCTTTGGTTCAAATCGTTTTCTGCCTCGTCGCTTAATTCATTTAACAGGGAATTTAGCTATAGCTTCAGCAGATCAGCATAGTGTTTCTCGTTTATGGAAACAAAGTGTGCGAATGTTGGCCCGTAGTATTACGCAAAATACCAGTGATCATGGCGAACATTATATTACGCGTAATAAGAAAGAATATTTTTCTATGTTTTATTCCGCGGCAGCTGGCGGTGTTTTAATTGCCTTTATGGCGTTAATTAAAATTTACATTGGTAATGTGGTTGATGGAAAGGTACTAAAAAGTCTGCTGTATGTGTTAAATTATGGCATTGGGTTTGTGGTGATCTTTATGTTGCATTGTACCGTTGCAACAAAACAGCCAGCAATGACTGCTGCCCGTTTTGCAGAAGCCGTAGAGAAAAATCCACAGGGTAAGATCGTTGATATGAAGCTTGCGCAGCTGTTAGTGGATGTATTTCGTTCACAAAGTATTGCGGTATTAGGTAATATTTCTATTGCGATCAGTTTGGCGATGATTATCGCGATCCTTTACCAATCCATAAGTGGAACCCCATTACTCAATAGTGAAGCCGTTGCTTACCAATTACATTCAATTGATCTTTTCTCAGGAACACTTTGGTTTGCGGCAATTGCTGGCGTATGGCTCTTTTGTTCGGGCATTATTTCTGGTTTCTTTGATAACCGAACAAATTACCTGAATTTAAAAATGCGCTTAAGACATCATCCTTTATTAAAACGCATTATGACTAAAAAAGTGCGTGAAGTTTTTGCCGATTATGTACATGATAATTATGGCTCAATTATGGGTAACCTATGTTTCGGTTTATTACTTGGTTTAACAGGGTTAGTTGGTTATTGGACGGGATTACCACTAGACATTCGTCATGTTGCTTTTTCCTCTGCGAATTTAGGCTATGCGACTGTTAGCGGTGATTTATCTTCAGCTGTTTTTTTACAAGGATTGCTATATGTGTTACTTATTGGATTGGTGAATTTAGTGGTCAGTTTTTCATTAACATTATGGGTCGCATTAAGATCCCTTGGAACAGAAATTGACAGTTGGAAAAACATTGGGCAATCGTTATGTCAAATTATTAAGCAAAGACCGTTAAGTTTATTTTTGCCAATACAATTAGATTCATCTAAAGAGCGTTAATACACAAATTGACAGTGCGGCTTATTTTTCTTAGCATACGCCTGATTATTTCAGTTTAATGGAGAAAATATGGATTTATCCACCTATTTGCAATTCTTTATTGGGTTAATAGCGTTGGTTAACCCTATTGGTGTTGTGCCCATTTTCTATACAATGACATCAGATCTGACGAAAGAACAGCAAAATCGTACTGCAATGGTCACTTGTTTTTCTATCGTTGTGATTTTATTGGTGAGTTTCTATTTCGGTAATTTTATTCTGAAATCTTTTAGTATTTCCATTGATTCTTTCCGTATCGCTGGCGGGATTATTGTTGTACTCATTGCGCTTACTATGATTAACGGTAAAATTGGTGAACATAAAATCAATAAAGAAGAAAAAACAGAGCATGCGCATATCGCAGATTATAATAATATTGCGGTCGTGCCATTAGCCATGCCAATTATGGCGGGGCCGGGTTCAATCAGTGCGACTATTGTTTTTGGTTCTAGCCAACATGAATTTATCGATTATGTTTATTCTTCTATTACAATCAGCTTATTTGGACTCTGTTGTTACATCTTATTCCGTTATTCCAAACCAGTGATTAATAAGCTAGGTACCACAGGTTCAAACGTCATCACTCGTATTATGGGTTTGTTGCTTATGTCCTTAGGTGTAGAAATTATTACCTCTGGGTTGCGAAATATTGGCGTGTTCTAAACAAAAAATTGCGGTAAATTCTACCGCACTTTTTGTATATGTGGTTTAACAAAATCTTCTCTAAATCATTTTCAAACTTTCTCTTTTGCTCTAAAGTTAAATTAAATTTATTTAATTGAATAAAATTTTGAAAAATATTCATTCTCTCTATTTTTTTATTAATTCATCAAAAAAATATTTGTGATTTTATTGAGAATTATTGCATATTATCTGGGAGCCAAACGATTGGCTATGATATGCAAACACAATGATTAAAATAAAAAGGGAAACAAATTATGTCTAACCAACTTGCTTCTTTAGAGGAATTCCTGAGTTATGTGGCTCAGCGTGACGGACACCAACCTGAATTTTTACAAGCTGTGCGTGAAGTATTAACTTCATTATGGCCATTCTTAGAAAAAAATCCTAAATACCGTTCACAAGCCTTACTTGAACGTTTAGTTGAACCGGAGCGAGTTATCCAATTTCGTGTAGCATGGACTGATGATAAAGGTCAAACTCAAGTCAACCGCGCGTTCCGCGTTCAATTCAATAGTGCAATTGGTCCATTTAAAGGCGGAATGCGTTTCCACCCATCAGTAAACTTATCTATTTTAAAATTCTTAGGCTTTGAACAAATTTTCAAAAATGCCTTAACTACATTACCTATGGGTGGTGGTAAAGGCGGTTCTGATTTTGATCCAAAAGGCAAATCAGAAGGCGAAGTTATGCGTTTCTGTCAAGCATTAATGACCGAATTATATCGCCATATTGGCGCAGATACTGACGTGCCAGCGGGCGATATCGGTGTTGGTGGTCGTGAAGTGGGCTACTTATCTGGCTATATGAAAAAATTATCTAACCAAGCTGCTTGTGTCTTTACCGGTCGTGGTTTGTCATTTGGTGGTAGCTTAATTCGCCCAGAAGCAACGGGTTATGGTTTAGTTTATTTTGCTCAAGCGATGTTAGCTGAAAAAGGACAATCTTTTGCAGGCAAAACAGTGTCAGTTTCTGGCTCAGGTAACGTTGCGCAATACGCAATCGAAAAAGCACTGCAATTAGGTGCAAAAGTGGTGACTTGTTCGGATTCAGCGGGTTATGTTTATGATGAAGCAGGATTTACCCCTGAAAAATTAGCGGCATTAATGGAAATCAAAAACGTTAAACGTGGTCGTGTAAAAGAATACGCAGAACAATTTGGCTTAAAATATGTGGAAGGTAAACGCCCTTGGGAAGTAAAAGTGGATATTGCTTTACCTTGTGCAACTCAAAATGAGCTTGATTTAGACAATGCAAAAGCTTTGATCGCAAATGGCGTACAGCTTGTAGCGGAAGGTGCAAATATGCCAACTACCATTGAAGCAACAGATGCTTTCTTAGAAGCTGGTGTCTTATTTGGACCTGGTAAAGCAGCGAACGCAGGTGGTGTGGCAACTTCAGGTTTAGAAATGGCGCAAAGCTCACAACGTTTATATTGGTCGGCTGAAGAAGTGGATAAAAAATTACATAATATTATGTTAGATATTCACGCGAACTGTAAAAAATACGGCAGCGACGAAAAAGGCAATATTAACTATGTTGTTGGCGCCAATGTTGCAGGTTTCGTTAAAGTGGCGGATGCAATGCTAGCGCAAGGCGTGCTATAACGAAAATCATTGCTTTCAACCCTCGTGAATCGCGAGGGTTTTTATTTTGTGAAAAAAGTGCGGTCTATTTTTAGATAGTTTTGTTTGATCTTATAGCATTTTGCTCTAAGCAATTTGTTAAAATCGATTGTTATTTTTGTTCTGATGGTGTTAAATCATCAGCATTATGTCGTTTTTATGTGAGTTTTATTATGTGTCAATTACTCGGAATGAATTGTAATACGCCAACAGATATTGTGTTTTCTTTTGAAGGATTCCGCCGCCGAGCAGGACTGACAGACTGTCATTCAGATGGTTTTGGTATTGCTTTTTTTGAGGGTAAAGGTGTCAGAATTTTCCGCGATAATCGACCTGCTGCATTATCACCGATTGCTGATTGTGTAAAGCAATACAACATTAAATCATTGAACGTGATTGCGCATATTCGCAAAGCGACACAAGGTGAAGTGAGTATTGAAAACACCCACCCTTTTATTCGTGAAATTTGGGGAGAAAATTGGGTTTTTGCACATAATGGCAACTTAACGCAGTTGCCAGAGCTTTCCACTCATTTTATGCAACCTATTGGTGATACCGATTCAGAAGCGGCATTTTGTTATATTGCGGAATATTTAAAAACACATTTTCCTACTAAGCCGGCAGATGCAGAGCTTTTTCAGGCGATTCAGGAGGTAACCCAAATATTAGTGCAGTATGGCACCTTTAATTTTATTTTATCCAATGGAAAATGGATGATTGCCCATTGCTCAACCAATTTGCATTACATTACTCGTCAAGCGCCTTTTGGTAAAGCACAGCGCGTTGATGATGATGGTGTCATTGATTTCAATGATTACACTAAGAGTAATGATAAAGTCACCATTATCACCACCTTCCCTTTAACTAAAAATGAACATTGGGTGAAAATGGGTAAAGGTGGTTTTGTCTTTTTTAAAGACGGCGAAAAGCAATATGAAGTACAGGGTGTGGAGAGTGAATTTATTGATGACGGCACTTTGGGAAATTGCAGATCGTTATAACCTAAATAAAATCCTTCTATGATGTAGAGGGATTTTTTTATTTTCCAACGCGTTTAATAATTAGACAATTTTCTTCCACTTTTTTCTACTGAATAGTTTTAGTTAGATTATTGTATTTATATTATTGATTTATATATGAAAATTTATCTTGTCTTATTGTTAATTATCTTTTCTCCTCATTTATTCTGTCTTCAGTCACAAATTTATCCACATAACATTTGGATAAATCCTACATGAGTAATTTTTGTCTGTATTTAGAACAGTTATATTCAATTCATTGTGGAAGATTCTGTGGAAAAGTGCGGTGTATTTGGAACGACTTTTTTCTTGCCTGATCTTTAAACAGCCTTCAATGGATTAAGTCTTTTCAGGCGACTTTGCGATAAATGTCAATGTTATCTCAGATTATCCTTGATTTATACCTAGGTTATCCACAGAGTTATACAAAAAGTATCTATTTTTCACCGCACTTATTGACAATAAGGAGTTCTATATTGGGAATAACTATTGGCGAAAATAGCATACTGTGCCATAATCTCCGGTTATTATTGAGATTGTTTTTAAAGTTAAGGTGAACGATAGTGATCGATTTCGATGGCTACCGTCCTAATGTGGGCATTGTCATTTGTAATACGCAGGGACAAGTGCTATGGGCAAAAAGGTACGGACAAAATTCTTGGCAATTTCCGCAAGGGGGAATTAATGAAAATGAAACACCCGAGCAGGCGATGTACCGCGAATTATATGAAGAAGTAGGCCTGTCTAAAAAAGACGTTCGTTTGCTTTATGCTTCAAAGCATTGGTTGCGTTATAAATTACCTAAGCGTTTATTACGTTATGACAGCAAACCCATGTGCATTGGGCAAAAACAACGTTGGTTTTTATTGCAATTAGTGAGCGATGAAAAGGCCATTAATATGAATTGCAGTAAATCGCCAGAATTTGACGGTTGGCGTTGGGTGAGTTTTTGGTATCCTGTTCGTCAAGTGGTTTCTTTTAAACAAGATGTGTATCGTAAAGCGATGAAAGAATTTGCGAGTTTCTTATTTGATACAGATCGTGCAGCTCAAAATTTGACAGCAGCCTCTCATAAGCCAGCAGAAGCAGCGAAAAAAGCACCTTATTATCATAAATACCCATCAAAATCACATAAAAAAGAGAGAAAATTCCGATGATCACATTATTTCTCATTTGTTTAGTTGTAGGATGTTTGGCTGGTTTTTTAGCAGGTTTGTTTGGTATTGGTGGTGGATTGGTCATCGTGCCAGTCCTTGTTCATTTGCTGCCAATGGTGGGCGTACCTGAACATATGTTAATGAAAGTAGCGCTAGGTACGTCTTTTGCCACTATTATTATTACCGGCGCGTCTTCTGCTTACAATCATTACAAAGTGGGCAATATTATTTGGCAATCCCTAAAAGTTTTTGCTCCTGTTGTGATGGTTTCAACCTATATTGCTAGTTTGTTTGTTAGTAAGCTACCAAAAGAATATTCAAGTAAAATTTTTGCTGTATTGGTGGTGTATCTTGCCACGAAAATGATTTTATCCGTTAAATTAAAAACAGGTAACAAACCTTTTACCACTACTTCAGCGGTTGTTGGTGGTAGTCTAATTGGCTTAGCTTCAAGTGGTGCAGGTATTGGTGGTGGCAGTTTTATTGTGCCTTTTTTAAATGCAAGAGGATATGAAATGAGACAAGCCATTGGTTCTTCTTCCTTTTGTGGCATGCTATTAGCCACTGCTGGTGTAGCGAGTTATATTTACAGCGGTTGGGGTAATACAGAAATGCCAGAATGGTCAATCGGTTACATTTATTTACCCGCAGTACTAGGTATAACTTTAACCTCTATGTTTACAACGAAAATTGGTGTAAGAACCGCCACTCGTCTGCCGGTGCCAACATTAAAACGCTACTTTGCCGTATTTTTAATTATTATGGCGATTAAAATGTTATTTAGTTAATTTAAAAGGAAACTTCATTTTATATGCAACAATTTATCCATTTGCCTTATATTGATCCTGTTATTTTTTCCATCGGCCCTTTAAGCTTGCGCTGGTACGGATTAATGTATTTATTAGGCTTTGGTTTTGCTTATTGGCTAGGCTCACGTCGCGTTAAACATTCACATGGACAATGGACTGAAGAGCAATTTGAACAACTCCTTTATAACGGTTTTGTTGGCGTGATTTTAGGTGGACGTATTGGCGATGTGTTCTTCTACAATATTGATCAATTTATACAAGATCCTTTGTATTTATTCCGTATTTGGGAAGGGGGAATGTCTTTTCATGGTGGCTTAATTGGCGTCATTGTTGCAATGTTGTGGACTTCTTTCCGTCAAAAACGCTCTTTCTGGCAGACTTCAGATTTAATTGCGCCACTGGTTCCTTTTGGTTTAGGTCTAGGGCGTTTAGGCAATTTTATTAACAATGAACTTTGGGGACGTCCTGTCGAAAACTTAGATGCGGTACCTTGGGCAATGTATCCTTATGGTTACCAAGGAAGTTTGCCATTACATCCTTCCCAATTATATGAAATGTTACTTGAAGGCGTGTTGTTATTCCTTATTCTTAACCTCTTTATTCGTCGCTCTCGACCTATGGGCGCGGTGTCAGGATTATTTTTATTAGGCTATGGTCTTTTCCGTTTCCTTGTTGAATATGTACGTGAAATTGACCATAACGTAAATAGTGCAACAGATCTGATTACTCGTGGTCAAATGTTATCTTTACCGATGATTATTGCGGGTATTGGGATTATGATCTGGGCATATCGCCGTCAAAGTGCGGTGCAAAAATAGGGAGTTTTTATGCGTCAATATTTAGATTTATGCCAACGTATTGTTGATGAAGGTGTTTGGGTAGAAAATGAGCGCACAGGTAAACGTTGTTTAACGGTGATTAATGCCGATTTGACCTATGATGTGGCGAACAACCAATTTCCACTGATTACCACACGTAAAAGCTATTGGAAAGCGGCTATTGCTGAATTTTTAGGCTATATTCGAGGCTATGATAATGCTGCAGATTTTCGTCAGTTAGGCACAAAAACTTGGGACGCCAATGCCAATGAAAATGAAGCTTGGCTCAATAATCCCGCGCGTAAAGGCACTGATGATATGGGACGCGTTTATGGTGTACAAGGGCGTGCTTGGCGTAAACCTAATGGCGAAACTGTCGATCAGTTGCGAAAAATTGTGAATAACCTCAGTAAAGGTATTGATGATCGTGGTGAAATTCTGACTTTCCTTAATCCTGGTGAATTTGAGTTAGGTTGTTTGCGCCCCTGCATGTATAGCCATACTTTTTCATTATTAGGTGACACCCTTTACTTAACCAGTTACCAACGTTCTTGTGATGTGCCTTTGGGCTTGAATTTCAATCAAATTCAAGTATTTACCTTCTTAGCATTAATGGCACAAATTACTGGCAAAAAAGCGGGACAAGCCTATCATAAAATTGTCAATGCGCATATTTATGAAGATCAGCTTGCCTTAATGCGAGATGTGCAATTAAAGCGTGAGCCTTTTCCGTCCCCGCGTTTAGAAATTAACCCAGATATTAAAACCTTGGAAGATTTAGAAACTTGGGTAACCATGGATGACTTCAAAGTGATTGGCTATGAATGTCATGAGCCCATTAAATATCCGTTTTCTGTTTAAGCATGGAACAGCAATTTTCCCAACAACAATTTGATGAGCAAATGATGCAATATGCATTATCGCTCGCAGATAAAGCACAGTCCTTGGGCGAGATTCCTGTTGGCGCTGTGCTTGTTGATGAAAATGGTGACATCATTGCGGAAGGGTGGAATTGCTCAATCTCACAACATGATCCTACCGCGCATGCTGAAATTATTGCCTTACGCAAAGGCGCGGCTAAAATCCAAAACTATCGTTTATTAAATACCACCTTATATGTCACGCTTGAACCCTGCACCATGTGCGCTGGCGCCATTCTGCATAGTCGAATTAAACGCTTAGTTTTTGGTGCTTATGATTACAAAACAGGTGCAGTGGGATCGCGTTTCCATTTCTTTGATGATTACAAAATGAACCATTTTCTCACCATCACTGGCGGGATTTTGGCGGAAAAGTGCGGTCAAAAATTAAGTGATTTTTTCAAGCAACGTCGTGAGCAGAAAAAAGCTGAGAAAAACTCGGGCTAAGCTATTCCTTTTCTTTAATCTTTTTGCATTTAAGCGTATAATATTTAAGATTTTTTGCGCTAAGCAAACTCAGTATTTTAATTTATCATTTGGTACAAAATATGTCTGAACAATTTGATTACAAAAACACATTAAACCTTCCAGCTACAGGCTTCCCTATGCGTGGAGATTTAGCTAAGCGTGAGCCTGCAATGTTGAAAAATTGGTATGATAAAAATCTTTACCAACAAGTACGTGATGCACGTAAAGGCAGAAAAACCTTTATTCTTCACGATGGCCCTCCGTATGCGAATGGTTCCCTTCACTTAGGCCACGCGGTTAATAAAATTCTAAAAGATATTATTATTAAATCTAAAACTGCAGCGGGTTTTGATTCACCATTTATTCCTGGTTGGGACTGCCATGGTTTGCCGATTGAATTAAAAGTAGAAAGTATTGTGGGTAAACCGAATGAGAAAATTTCTGCGGCAGAATTCCGTGATGCTTGTCGTAAATATGCGGCTGAACAAGTAGAAGGTCAAAAAGCGGACTTTATTCGTATGGGCGTTTTAGGTGACTGGGATAATCCGTATTTGACGATGAATTTCCGTACCGAAGCGAACATCATTCGTGCCTTTGGTAAAGCGGTAGAAAATGGGCATTTATACAAAGGCTCAAAACCTGTTCACTGGTGTTTAGACTGTGCATCTTCTTTAGCAGAAGCAGAAGTGGAATATGAAGATAAAGTTTCTCCTTCAATTTATGTGCGTTTCCAAGCGGTCGATTCTGAAGAAGTTTTAGCAAAATTCAATGCAACGGGTAAAGGTAACGGCAAGCTTTCAGCAGTTATCTGGACAACAACTCCTTGGACATTGCCTTCAAACCGAGCGATTGCAATTCACGAAAATTTAGATTACCAAGTTGTTCAATTTAATGATGAACGAGTGATTTTAGCTAAAGATCTGGTTGAAGATGTCGCTAAAGCGGTTGGCGTTGAACAATTTGAAGTGCTTGGTGAAGCAAAAGGTGCTGATTTAACTTGGTTGCGTTTTAACCATCCATTCTATGAGTTCAGCGTACCATTTATTTTAGGTGATCACGTTACTACGGATGGTGGTACCGGTTTAGTTCATACTGCACCAGACCACGGTCAAGACGACTATGTGATTTCAATGAAAAATGGCATTGAAATGGCTGGATTAATTGGTAACGACGGTTTATTTAAAGCGGATGTGCCATTCTTTGCAGGCAAAGGCGTGTTTGAATCGAATGATCTTGTGGTTGAAAAACTCAAAGAAGTGGGTGCATTACTGAAATTCAGTAAACTGAAACATAGCTATCCACATTGCTGGCGACATAAAACACCTATTATTTTCCGTGCGACACCACAATGGTTCATTGGTATGGAAAAACAAGGCTTACGCCAACAAGCGTTAAGTGAAATCAAAAAAGTGCGTTGGATTCCAAGCTGGGGTCAGGCTCGTATTGAGAAGATGGTAGAAAATCGCCCAGATTGGTGTATCTCTCGTCAGCGTACTTGGGGTGTGCCTGTTGCGTTATTTATCAATAAAGAAACCGAAGAACTACATCCACGTACAGTAGAATTAGTGGAAGAAGTTGCGAAACGTGTTGAACAGAAAGGTATTCAGGCTTGGTGGGATCTTGATCCAAAAGAATTATTAGGTGCAGATGCAGACCAATATATGAAAGTGCCAGATACTTTAGATGTATGGTTTGACTCTGGGGCTACTTATTTCACCGTAGTAAAAGATCGCCCTGAATTTAACGGCAATGAAACGGATATGTACCTTGAAGGTTCAGACCAACATCGTGGCTGGTTTATGTCTTCATTAATGCTTTCAACGGCAACAGATAACAAAGCACCTTATAAACAGGTATTAACTCACGGTTTCACTGTGGATGAAAAAGGCTACAAAATGTCGAAATCCCTTGGTAATGTGATTTTACCAAGCGAAGTGTGGAACAAAAACGGTGCTGATATTTTACGTTTATGGGTTGCTTCAACAGACTATACGGGTGAAATCGCTGTTTCTCACAAAATTTTAGACAGTGCGGGCGACACTTACCGTCGTATCCGTAACACAGCACGTTTCTTATTGGCGAACTTAAACGGTTTCGATCCAAAACGTGACTTAGTGAAACCAGAAGAGATGATTAGCTTAGACCGTTGGGCAGTTAGCTGTGCGTTAGATGCACAAAATGAAATTAAAGAAGCTTATGATAATTACCAATTCCATACGGTTGTACAACGTTTAATGCGTTTCTGCTCTATTGAAATGGGCTCATTCTATTTGGATATTATCAAAGACCGTCAATATACAACCAAAGCGGATAGCTTGGCTCGCCGTAGCTGCCAAACGGCGTTATGGCATATTAGCGAAGCCTTAGTACGTTGGATTGCCCCAATTCTTTCATTCACAGCAGATGAAATTTGGAACTACTTACCGAAAGTAGATGGTCGTTCAGAGTTTGTCTTTACAGAAGAGTTCTATGATGGCTTATTTGGCTTAGGCGAGAGCGAAAAATTAGACGACAACTACTGGCAGCAACTGTTAAAAGTGCGTTCAGAAGTGAACCGCGTTTTAGAAGTGGCTCGTAATGAGAAACTTATCGGTGCTGGCTTAGAAGCGAAAGTAACGGTTTATGCAAACGATGACATTCGTCCATTATTAGAACAATTGGGCAATGAATTACGTTTTGTGCTCATTACTTCACAAGCCGTTGTGAAACCATTATCAGAAGCAGACGTTGCTGAAGGTGAACTAGCTGGTTTAGCAGTAAAAGTTGAACGAGCTGACGGCGAAAAATGCCCACGTTGTTGGCACTTTGCGACAGATATTGGTGCCAATGCAGAACATCCACATATTTGCGGACGTTGTGTGGAGAATGTGGCTGGCGAAGGTGAAAAACGTCAATTTGCTTAATAAGTAGAAAAAGTGCGGTGAAATTGACCGCACTTTTTATCTAATAAAAATCTGATTTCTCTCTATTTTAGGAAATTATGAATAATCGAACTGGATTATCTTTTTTATGGCTAAGTATAATCACTTTTGTTTTAGACTTAGGGACAAAGTACTTAGTGGTAAAGAACTTTGCTCTTTATGAAAGTGTCAATGTTCTGCCATTTTTTAACTTAACTTACGCTCGTAATACAGGAGCGGCATTTAGCTTTTTAGCTGATCATGCAGGTTGGCAGAAGTATTTCTTTATCGCTTTAGCATTGGTAATTTCAGCCATATTAATTTATTTTCTGAAAAAAAATACCGCACTTCAGAAATTACAAAATGCAGCTTATGCGCTGATTATTGGTGGTGCATTAGCGAATATGGCTGATCGTGCATATCATGGATTTGTTGTCGATTTCTTTGATTTTTATTGGCAAGATTGGCACTATCCAATTTTCAATGTCGCGGATATTGCTATTTGTATTGGTGCAGGATTATTGGCGCTCGATGCTTTTAAAAATGATCCGAAAAAACAAAAATAACTTAACGAATTTATTGTAATTAAAATATGAAAATCATTTTAGCAAACCCGCGAGGTTTTTGTGCGGGAGTGGATAGAGCAATTAGCATTGTGGAATTAGCACTGGAAATCCATGGTTCGCCAATTTATGTTCGTCATGAAGTGGTGCATAATCGTTTCGTAGTGAACAGTTTACGTGAACGAGGGGCAATCTTTGTAGAAGAATTAGACGAAGTGCCAGATGATTCTATCGTGATCTTCTCTGCTCATGGGGTGTCACAGGCGGTTCGCCAAGAAGCAAAACGCCGTAATCTTAAAGTGTTTGATGCAACTTGCCCTTTGGTTACAAAGGTGCATATGCAAGTAGCAAGAGCAAGCCGTAAAGGGACTAAAGCTATTTTAATCGGTCATGAAGGGCATCCAGAAGTAGAAGGCACTATGGGGCAATATGATAATCAAGAAGGGGGTATCTTTTTGGTTGAGAATGTGGAGGATATTGCAAAGTTAGCCTTAGGAAATGACGATGATCTTACGTTTATGACACAAACAACCTTATCCATTGATGATACTGCAGATGTGATTGAGGCGCTGAAATTAAAATATCCTAATATTCAAGGTCCACGTAAGAATGACATTTGCTATGCAACAACAAACCGTCAGCAAGCTGTGCGCGAATTAGCACAGCAATCGGATTTAGTGATTGTTGTTGGCTCAAAGAACTCTTCAAATTCTAATCGATTAGCCGAATTGGCGGAACGTTTGGGAACGCCTGCTAAGTTACTCGACGAGGCAAATGATATTGATCCTGATTGGTTGCAAAATGTGAAAACAATTGGTTTAACTGCGGGTGCCTCTGCACCAGAAGTTCTAGTGCAATCAGTGATAAGCCGATTAAAAGAATTGGGTGCGACCGTAGTAGAAGAATTACAGGGGTGTGAAGAAAATACGGTTTTTGAAGTACCTAAAGAATTACGTATTAAAGAAGTACATTAAATAATAAAAAACCCAGCATATGCTGGGTTTTATCTATATGTTTAGCTATTATTCTGCAACAACTACAACATTTAATGTTGCGAATACTTCGCCATGAAGTTGGAAACGAACTTCGTGATCACCAGTAGTACGTAATGGACCTGTTGATAAACGAACTTCAGATTTCGCTACTTGAACGCCTGCTGCTGTTACAGCTTCAGCTACATCGCGAGTAGTGATAGAACCGAATAAACGACCTTCATCACCTGCTTTAGAAACGATAGTTACATTTTCTAACGCTGCGATTTGTGCTGCACGAGCTTGTGCTTCTGCTAAAGAAGCTGCTGCTTTTGCTTCAAGTTCTGCACGACGTGCTTCAAAGTGTTCAATGTTTGCTTTAGTTGCCATAACTGCTTTACCTTGTGGGATTAAGAAGTTACGAGCAAAACCTGATTTCACTTCAACTTGATCACCTACATTACCTAGGTGAGCAATTTTATCTAATAAAATAACTTGCATTACCGAGTCTCCTTAATTACTGATGATTGTCAGTGTATGGAAGTAACGCTAAATAGCGTGCGCGTTTGATAGCACGAGCTAATTGACGTTGATACTTCGCACGAGTACCGGTAATACGGCTTGGAACAATTTTGCCGCTCTCTGTGATATAGTTCTTTAATGTAGCGATATCTTTGTAATCGATTTCAACTACGTTTTCCGCTGTGAAACGGCAGAACTTACGACGACGGAAATAACGTGCCATTTGGCTAGTCTCCTAATCTATAAATTCGATTTGCTCGGCATGTAATACTAATTGGTATGAACCTTTTGCGGTTCTGTGAGTATTAATAAATCCCACGACCAAAAGTTGACTGCCGACCGTAATGCTTTGAGTTTTTTGAATTAATGCATTGCCACTAATTTGAACTGGTAGTTTACACCAAGCTTGGCGCGTTAAATCTGCTTCTATTTTATTGGAACGATGTTCGAGTAAAAATTGGCAGTGTTGTACGCCATTAGGGCTTATACTTCGTTTGGGCTTTTCGGCAACTTTACCGATGAGCGACAAACGATTATCAATATTCAAATTACTCCTCAGCATCCTCAAAATCGTTGGTTTCAACTTCAGCTAAAGCTGGACGACGTTCGTCTTTTGCTTTAACCATTGGGGACGCTTCTGTTACGGCGTGCTTAGTACGAATAATTACGTTACGAAGAACTGCGTCATTGTAACGGAAAGTTGTTTCAAGCTCGTCGATGACTTGTTGAGGCGCTTCTACATTCATTAACACATAATGTGCTTTGTGTAATTTATTAATTGGGTACGCTAATTGACGACGACCCCAATCTTCTAAGCGATGAATTTGACCGCCAGCTTCTTTAATAGAACCTGTGTAACGTTCAATCATGCCTGGTACTTGTTCGCTTTGGTCCGGGTGAACCATAAACACGATTTCGTAGTGACGCATTACTGCTCCTTACGGGTTAATCAGCCTCCGGGATAGACCAGTCACCAATCTGCGGAAGCAAGGAACTAAAAATGGATGTGACTGTAGGGTGCGGATTATACAGATTTAGCGCAGAAACTCAAGCAAAAGATAGTAAAAATCAGTAAAAAAAACACCGCACTTTTCATTCATTTGATGAACGTCTAAAAGTGCGGTGATAATTTGATGTGTTTTACCTGATTAATTTTTTTCTTGCACCACAAAAAAGAGGGCGTGGCGAGCAGCTAAGCGACTTTTAGCTTGCTTTAAACTACGGATACGCACAGAACGACGTGCCTGTGATAATGCAAATGAACGGTTCTTTTTTAAATGTTTTGTACGTCTAACAGCCATAATGCTCCCCTTTTATGATTGATTTTAATGTTGACGAATATTTAATTGATAGCTCGCACTTTCATTACGTCGTGCAGCAGCTCTGACTAAATAGACTCGAATTTTATATTTTCCATTATATTTGGCTTTTCCTTGAAAATGTTCATTTTCCATATTTGAAAAAATAGCTTGAGCATGATTTGGTTCGAACAAGCTAAAATAGATGAAACGGTTATGACTTGTTAGATCTATTTTTAATTGTTCACCTTTCTTTACTTTTAAATAATGCTCAGTAACCTGGTATCTTTTTATGTTGCCTTTGATTGTATGATTAACCTGAGCATGAGCTGAGGTTGCTAATAGGAATATAGCGGTAAAAATAGCGAATAGTTTCTTCATTCTGATTTCTCGATAGAAAGTTGAGTTTGTTCAGCGTTTGTTTGTTGATTTTCTTGCACGCGATAGTAGTTAATGATGCTATTCATATAGCGGCGAATATTTTCAACATATTGAAAGGCTTCATATCCTCTAGCATAACCATATTTCAAATTTGCATAATAGCGTTTTTCAGCGAGAAGCGGTAAATTTTTCTTCACATCTAGCCAATTATCAGGATCGCCACCGAGATTTTTAGTTAAACGGCGGGCATCTAACATATGCCCAAGCCCCATATTATAAGCACTCAAAGCAAACCAAATACGATCTTCTTGTGGCACAGTATCCGGCACTTGAGAAATTAGCCAATGTAAATAGCCTGAACCTGCCTTAATGCTTTGTTCAGGATCGGTTCGATCCGTAATTTTCATTCGATCTGCGGTTGCTTTTGTCAGCATCATTATGCCTCGAACGCCTGTCGGAGAAGTGGCATCTTTGTCCCAATGGGATTCTTGATAAGCAATAGCAGCAAGAAGTTGCCAATTTAAATCGCCTTGATATTTCTGAAAAAGTGCGGTGTATTTTGGCAAAATTGTCTCAATGGCGTTGGTATAAGAACGCATATCCACATAATCAAATTTGGAGAAATGGTTAAAGTATTTTTCTTCAATTTTGGCAATGAGTCCGCTTTCTAAGGCGTTATTCATAAAATCGAGCAACGCAGCTTGTAATTCACTGTAAGAGCTATTGGGTAAATACCAATGCACAGTGGATTCATCGGTAACATCAAAGGCAACACCTAACTGGGGTTTAATTTGTTTAGCGGCTGATACATCAATGGAATTTGCAATAGTATAATCAATTTTTCCTTCCGCAAGTTGTAATAAGAGTTCTTCTTGCGTGTATTTATTTTCAACTTTCCAAGTGAGTTGAGGGTGTTTTTCCTGTTTGTTTTGTAATAATTGTTCTAATTCAGAACCACCTGCAATAACGAGGCGACCATTTAATTGGTCTAAAGAGGTTGGACGCGCTTCACCTTTTCGGTAAACCAGTTGCCAAGAAGCTGAATAATAGGCTGGACCAATTTGGAAGTGATCTGTTCTTTGTGGTTGATAAAACAAGTTAGCGGCAGCAATATCAATTTCATTTTTATTCAAAGCGTCAAATAAAGATTGGCTGTTATCCAACGTTTTAATTTCTAAATTCACGTCTAAATAATCAGCAAAGGCTTTGCTTAACTCATATTCTAAACCTGCTTGTCCATTGGCATGAATAAAATAGGACACTGGGTTGTTAATAGTGCCAACAACCAAGGTTTTGCGTTCTTTTATAGCTGTGTAATGATTTGCCTCGGAACGCATAATTTGTTGCCAAGGGAAAACCATATCAATTGCCCAAAGTAATAAGGCAACTGCTGCGATAATGCGTAAAAATAATCCTTTCATAATGAATAAATGAAATTGTTATTTAATCTGTTGTTCAATCTGTGATTTATAGGGAATGATTGGCATCATACTATAATCTCGATGGAATTTGGCAAAAATTCTACAACTAAAAAGGAATATGAGGGGAAAAACTAGACTTCATTTCAATATTTGCATATAATCGACCGCACTTTTCTGTTGCCCCCATAGCTCAGCGGTCAGAGCAGACGACTCATAATCGTTTGGTCGCTGGTTCAATCCCAGCTGGGGGCACCAATTATTTCCTATCTTTCTCATCCTATGCTAAAATTCCACGTTCGAATATCCAAAAACAAATAAGAGAATATGAATTTAGTCGATTTTTTAGTGAACAAATTAGATGATTTAAAAGCCACCGAAATTCAAGCCATTGATGTGCGTGGTAAGTCTTCAATTACCGATGATATGATAATCTGCACTGGTACTTCGAGTCGCCATGTGGCTTCCTTAGCGCAAAAGCTGATTGATGAAAGCAAACAAGCCGGTTTTGCGACTTTTGGTGAAGAAGGCAAAGCAACGGCAGATTGGATTGTGGTGGATTTTGGTCAAGCAATTGTGCATATCATGCAACAAGATAGTCGTGATATGTATCAACTTGAGAAATTGTGGGCGTAAAACTTTAATAAATTTGACCGCACTTTATGAAAATACAATTAATTGCTGTTGGTACCAAAATGCCTGATTGGGTAAAAACAGGGTTTGAAGAATATCAGCGCCGCTTTCCGAAAGATATGCCATTAGAGTTAGTGGAAATTCCTGCCGGAAAACGCGGTAAAAATGCGGATATTAAACGCATTTTAGAGCAAGAAGGCAAAGCGATGCTAACAAGCTGTGGTAAAGGCAAGATTGTGACTTTAGATATTCCTGGTAAGCCTTGGACGACAGCGCAATTAGCACAGCAATTAGAAAGTTGGAAAAATGATGGGAGAGATGTGTGCCTCTTAATTGGTGGGCCTGAAGGCTTGTCACCAGAATGTAAAGCATTGGCAGAACAAAGCTGGTCATTGTCTCCTTTAACTTTGCCACATCCGCTGGTGCGTGTTGTTGTGGCGGAAAGTTTATATCGTGCTTGGTCGTTGACGACTAATCATCCCTATCATCGAGAATAAGAAATCAATTCTATGCGTCTTTTAAGCAAGCTTTTTGCCCCACCGAAGCATGAACCGATTCGCGATAATAAAGCGGAACGGAATCTGTTCGTACGTCGGGCGTTGGTTGCTTTTCTGGGGACTTTAGTACTCGCTGCGATTTTATTGGCTAATTTATATCATTTACAGGTTGTTGAGTTCGATAAATATCAAACGCGTTCCAACGGCAACCGTATTAAATTATTGCCAGTGCCGCCTACCCGAGGGTTAATCTACGATCGTAATGGCACCTTATTAGCGGAAAACCTCACTTTTTTTGGTTTGTATTTGGTGCCTGAAAAAGTCGAAGATTTAGACCGCACTTTTGATGAGCTAAGATATATCGTCGGCTTGACAGATGAAGATATTGAGCAATTCAAAAAAGAGCGTCGCCGTTCCACTCGCTACACCCCGATTTTGCTTAAACCGAATTTGAATGAAGAGCAAATCGCGCGTTTTTCTGTTAATCAATATGCCTATCCAAGTGCAGATGTTCGTCCTTATTTTAAACGCAATTATTTATATGGCGAGGCAATGACGCATATTTTAGGTTATGTATCTAAAATTAATGACAAAGATGAAGCCAGATTAAAAAAAGAAGAAAAATCAGCGAATTATGCAGGGACAACCGATATTGGTAAACTGGGCATTGAACGCTATTATGAAGATGAATTGCATGGTATTGCGGGCTATGAACAGGTAGAAATCAATAATCGAGGCAAGGTTATTCGCAAATTAAGCGAGCAAGAACCTATTGCTGGAAAGAGTATCCATCTCACCATTGATTTACCTCTACAACAATATATTACGGATTTATTGGGTAAGCAAAAAGGCTCCGTTGTGGTGCTAGACCCAAAAGATAGCAGTATTTTGGCGATGGTTTCCAGCCCAAGTTACGATAATAATTTATTTGTGGGTGGTATTTCAGGGGCGGATTATAAACGTTTATTACAAGATGAGGATCGTCCTTTATATAGTCGTGCAACCCAAGGGGCGTATCCTCCAGCTTCTACAGTAAAACCTTTTGTTGCAGTAGCTGCGTTAACAGAATCGGTTGTTACACCAAGTACCACGATTTCAGACCCGGGTTATTGGGTTTTGCCAAATACCACAAAGCGTTTCCGCGATTGGAAAAAATCAGGACATGGTAATACGGATTTACAGAAAGCAATCGTGGAATCTTCAGATACCTATTTTTATCAAGTGGCTTATAAGCTGGGCATTGATAAGCTTTCTCTTTGGATGAAAAAGTTTGGTTTTGGTTTGCCAACAGGCGTTGATATTAAAGAGGAAACCGCTGCGATTATGCCTGATCGAACTTGGAAGCAAAAACGTCATAAGAAACCATGGGTGATGGGAGATACGATTCCAGTGGGGATTGGGCAAGGTTATTGGACGGCGACGCCATTACAGTTAGCTAAAGCCACCGCAGTTTTAGTGAATAATGGACGCGTAAATACACCGCACTTAATGAAAGCATTACATGGTTCGGTTATTGAGCCTTATAAAGATCCATTGCTTTATGAAGATATTAAAGAACCAAATGAAGCCGCTTGGGCAGCAGCAAAAAGAGGTATGTTTGGTGTGGTGCATTCAGCTGCTGGTACGGGACGAAAAGCTTTTGCTGGCGCAGCTTATGATGCAGCAGGAAAATCTGGAACAGCGCAAGTTTTTAGCCTAAAAGAAGGGCAAAAATATGATGCGCGTAATTTAAAAAAATACTTACATGACCATGCTTGGTTTATGGGGTATGCACCGTATCAAGATCCAAAAGTGGTGGTGGCTGTTATTTTAGAAAATGCAGGTGGTGGTTCGAGTGCTGCGGCGCCGGTGGTGCGTAAAGTAATGGATTATTATTTGAATGTACGTTTGCCGAAAATGAAAAAGTCAGACAATGTTGATGAGAAAAGTGCGGTGGAAAAAACGATAGAATCTGAGGTGACAGAATGAAAGAAAAACGTCCTTTGATTTTTTCCTTATGGTCTAAACTGCACCTCGATTTATGGCTTTTTGTCGGCTTAGTGGTGATTTCAGGTTATGGCTTGTTGGTGTTATACAGTGCTTCTGGTGGTAGTGAAGTCATGTTTCGTAACCGTATCATTCAGGTGACATTAGGCTTTTTTGTCATGTTTGTGATGGCGCAGCTACCGCCACGTTTTTATCAACAAATTGCGCCTTTGCTTTATTTGGCAGGTTTAGTGATGTTGATTTTGGTAGATTTGATTGGTACCACAAGTAAAGGTGCGCAACGTTGGCTTGATTTAGGGGTTATTCGTTTTCAACCCTCAGAAATTGTGAAATTAGCTGTGCCTTTGATGGTAGCGGTATATTTAGGTAATAAGCAGCAACCGATTAATTGGAAGCAAACCTTTATCGCCCTTGCAATGATTTTAGTGCCAACATTATTAGTGGCAATTCAGCCTGATTTGGGAACATCCATATTGGTCAGTGCTTCCGGTATTTTTGTGGTTTTCCTTGCAGGAATGAGCTGGTGGATTATTTTAGCAGCAGTTGTTGGCCTTGCTGCATTTATTCCAATTATGTGGCTATATTTAATGCATGATTATCAACGCACTAGGGTGTTGACTTTACTTGATCCAGAAAAAGATCCCTTAGGTGCGGGTTACCATATTCTACAATCGAAAATTGCGATTGGCTCAGGTGGCATTACAGGTAAAGGTTGGATGGCGGGGACGCAATCTCAGTTAGAATTTGTACCAGAACCTCATACAGATTTTATTTTTGCCGTATTGAGTGAAGAGCATGGTATGATTGGTGTATTAATTTTATTAGCCATTTATTTCTTTATTATTATTCGTGGGTTGATGATTGGAGCGCAAGCAGAAAATGCCTTTGGGCGTATTTTAACTGGTGCGACTTTCCTTATTTTCTTTGTATATATTTTCGTGAATATTGGTATGGTAAGCGGTATTTTACCTGTGGTGGGCGTGCCACTTCCTCTTATTAGCTATGGCGGCACATCATTTGTCGCTTTAATGGCTGGATTCGGTTTGGTCATGTCAATTCATACGCATAAACGAACAGGTTTATATACGCAACGGAACTAATTTGAATTTGATTACTCTTATAAAAGGTAATCATAAAAACAGGATATAACATTATTTATGAAAATAGCAAAATACATATTCTTGATGATATTTGCTGTTGTACTTACGGCTTGTACTTCTCATGCAGAAGCCAAAAGAGCAACGAAAAATCCACAGATTGTCCAAAAGCAAGTGGATAAGCCAAATACTTATAAGGTGAACGGTCGTTCATATACGACGGAGCATAAAAATAAATCTTATCATTATGATAAACGCGGTGGTGCCAGTTACTATCATTCTAAATTTAATGGTCGTCGCACAGCGAGCGGTGAGCCTTATAGCGGCAAGAAATATACCGCAGCACATAGAAGTTTGCCATTAGGCACCCATGTATTAGTCACCAATTTACGCAATAATCGAAAAGTTGTGGTACGTATTAATGATCGTGGTCCTTTTGTTCGAGGCCGAATCATTGATCTTTCGCGCGCAGCAGCAGCGGATATTGGTATGATTTCTTCTGGAATTGCGAATGTAAGAGTTGAAAAATTACATCTTGCACAATAACTTAATTGCACATATTTAAGGATTTTTTATGTTGAATGTTTCTGTTAAAAAGCCCAAGCTTGCATTAATGGCAGGTTTGTTGTCATTTTCTTTATCAAGCTTTGCGGAAGACGTAAATTTTGGTATTTCGCCACCTCAAGTTAATGCCGCAACCTATGTTTTAATGGATTATCATTCAGGTGCAGTGTTGGCATCTTTCAATCCAGATCAGCGTCAATATCCAGCGTCGTTAACGAAAATGATGACAAGTTATGTGGTAGGTGATGCGATCAAACAGGGGAAAATCAATTTAACGGATACGGTGACTATTGGTGAAAGTGCTTGGGGTAAAAATTTCCCTGGTTCATCAAAAATGTTCTTAAATCTCAATCAACAGGTTTCAGTTGCCGATTTAAACCGAGGCATTATTGTCGTATCCGGGAATGATGCTTGCGTTGCGATGGCAGAACATGTGTCTGGCTCAACAGATAAATTTGTTGAATTGATGAATAAATATGTTGAACAATTTGGCTTAAAAAATACGCATTTTACGACACCGCATGGATTGGATGATCCTCAACAATATTCTTCAGCAAGAGATATGGCAATTATTGGTGCCCATATCATTCGTGATTTGCCAGAAAAATATAAAGTGTATGCAGAAAAAGAATTTACCTTCAATAAAATTAAACAACCTAACCGCAATGGTTTACTTTGGGATAAAACCCTTAATGTTGATGGGATGAAAACAGGTCATACTGATAATGCAGGCTATAACTTGGTGGCTTCAGCAACCAATGGCAACAATATGCGTTTAATTTCTGTGGTGATGGGCGTGCCAACTTATAAAGGTCGTGAAGTTGAGAGCAAAAAATTACTCCAATGGGGATTTAATAGCTTTGAGACTTTCAAAACCTTAGAAGCAGGCAAAGGAGTTGAAGAAAAATCAGTATATTATGGTGATGCCAATAAAGTCGTAATTGGTGTGCTACAAGATGGTTTTATTACTGTTTCCAAAGGTCGCCAGGCGGATTTAAAAGCACGAGTTGAATATGATAAAAAATATTTAGAAGCGCCATTAGCCAAGGGACAAAATGTGGGTAAAGTCGTTTATCAATTGGATGGAAAAGATATTGCGACGGTAAATCTCCAAGTTATGCAAGATGTGCAAGAAGCTGGCATTTTCGGGCGTGCTTGGGATTGGTTAGTGCTCACTATCAAAGGTTTATTCTAAGTTAGAAAACTCAATTTATTTTCACCGCACTTTTTATAAAGTGCGGTACTTTTTTAGCTTATTTTAGGAAAAGATTATGTCGGATAAAAAACAAGTTAATCTCGCAGAAGTACCACAAAAACAATTAAAAGATCTGTTGGAGTTTCCTTGCCCTTTTACATTCAAAGTGGTTGGGCAAAACAGAGAACATCTGGTTGATGATGTTGTAGTCGTGGTGCAAAAATATGCCAAGGGGGATTATAATCCTCGTGAAAATGTGAGTAGCAAAGGCACTTATAATTCTATCTCCATTGATATTGTTGCAGAAAATATTGAACAAGTAGAAACGCTTTATGCTGAATTAGCGAAAATTAATGGCGTGAGAATGGTGCTTTAATCAGGGCTGAATATGCACAATATTCCTTTAATTATTCGCCAATTGGGTATGCAAGATTACCAACAAATTTGGCAAAAAATGCAGGATTTTACTGATAATCGCAGTGAAAATACCGCTGATGAAATTTGGTTAGTGCAACATTATCCTGTATTTACGCAAGGTCAAGCAGGTAAAGCGGAACATTTATTACAACGTAGTGATATTCCTGTTGTGCAGTCCGATCGTGGTGGACAAATTACCTATCATGGACCTGGGCAGCAAGTGATGTATGTGTTGATTGATATTAAACGTCATAAAGCGGAAGGTAGAGATTTTAATGTACGACAATTAGTTACTGCATTGGAACAAACAGTTGTGTTGACGTTGGCTGATTATGGTATTCAATCCTATGCCAAGGCCGATGCACCAGGCGTATATATAAATTGTGATGGTATTGAGAAAAAGATTTGTTCTTTAGGATTACGCATTCGCAAAGGTTGTTCATTTCATGGTTTAGCTTTGAATATCAATATGGATCTCAGCCCTTTTCGCATGATCAATCCTTGTGGCTACATTGGATTAGAAATGTGCCAGTTAGCAGATTTTATCCCTGTACAAGAAGCGGAATGCGACAAGGTATCTCCTCAATTAGTTACACATTTCTGTCAACTTTTAGGCTATAATATCTAAAATTTTTTTAAAAATTGCACTTTTATTTGAGTGTAACAGTTAGTTTAGCAATGAATAAGGAATAAAATGGGTAAACCCTTCAAAATGGAACCCGGAGTAAAATATCGTGATGCTGCAAAAACATCCATTATTCCGGTAAAAAATATCAATCCAGATCAGGAATTATTAAAAAAACCAGAATGGATGAAAATCAAATTACCTGCAAATTCTGAGAAAATTAATAGTATTAAAAATGGTATGCGTCGCCATGGTCTACATTCGGTATGTGAAGAAGCCTCTTGCCCTAATTTGCATGAATGTTTTAATCATGGTACTGCTACATTTATGATTATGGGGGCAATTTGTACTCGCCGCTGTCCATTCTGTGATGTGGCACATGGTAAACCACTTGCTCTAGATCCTGATGAACCACGTAAAGTGGCGGAAACCGTACAGGATATGAAATTAAAATATGTGGTGATTACTTCGGTGGATCGTGATGATTTACCTGATCGTGGTGCCGCACATTTTGCAGCCACTGTACGTGAAATTCGCGCTTTAAATCCAAATACCAAAGTTGAAATTCTCGTTCCTGACTTTCGAGGCAGAATTGAGCAAGCCCTTGAAATTCTGAAAGAAAATCCACCAGATGTGTTTAATCATAATTTGGAAAATGTGCCTCGCCTATATCGTGAAATTCGTCCGGGTGCTGACTATCAATGGTCGTTAAAATTATTAAAAGACTTCAAAGCGATGTTCCCTAATATTCCAACAAAATCTGGATTAATGGTGGGATTAGGTGAAACAAATGAAGAAATTTTAGCGGTTATGCAAGATCTACGGGATCATGGTGTGACAATGTTGACATTAGGGCAATATTTACAACCAAGTCGTCACCATTTGCCTGTTGCGCGTTATGTTCCACCTGAGGAGTTTGATGAAATGCGTCAGAAAGCCGAAGAAATGGGATTTGAACATGCAGCTTGTGGTCCTTTTGTTCGTTCTTCTTATCATGCGGATTTACAAGCGAGCGGTGGACTTGTGAAGTAATTCCTTTCTAAAAGTGCGGTGGAAATTGTCGATGTTTTCACCGCACTTTGTTTATTCTTTTTCCGTTCTCAAAAAGAGGTATTTATACCCTCTACCCCTAAAGAAGTATTTTGCTTGATCAAACGCAAGAAAAAGTGTGAAAGCTCAGCAAAGGTTTTTTCAATTTGTTAATTTACCATTGATTTTTTAGCTTTTTATTAATTATCTTGTTGTTATTAATGATAAAAATTCTCATTTGTAATGACTAGATTAATAAAGCAAATTCAAACTTGTATATACAATTTTAACCTTGGTTAATTAATTTTTAATGGAGTGATTATCGTGAACATCCTCAAAAAAACATTATCTTCTCTAGCGATTGCTGGAATGAGCTTGGTTATGTTGCAAACGGCTTCGGCGAGTGAGCAACCTTCTGCTGAAGCTAAAGTAGAGAAAATGCAATACGCACCTAAAAAAGGTGAGTTAGCACCAGCAAATCCTAATTTAAAAATTGAGTCTGTGAATGAAAGTTTTGCGGAAAAATATCCAAGCCAATATAAAAGCTGGAAAGCAACCTCAAATTCAACAGAAATTTCCCCTGCAATTGAATTAGATCCAAGAATGATTGTTATGTGGGCGGGTTATGCATTCTCAAAAGAGTATAACAAACCACGTGGCCACTTCTATTCTGTTACTGATGTGCGCAATATTTTACGTACAGGCGCACCAAAAGACCTTAACAGCGGTATGCCAATGGCTTGTTGGACTTGTAAAGGTCCAGATGTGGCACGCTTAATGGCTGAATGGGGCGAAGAAGGTTACTTCAACGGCAAATGGGTGAAAGCAGGGGCAGAAATTGTCAATGCGATTGGTTGTGCTGACTGTCACGATACTACTTCAAAAGATTTTGAAGAAGGTAAACCAGCATTACGCATCGCACGTCCAAATGCATTACGTGCATTAGAAGCGATTGACAAAAAATTTGCCGATTTAGATCGTACTGATAAGCGTGCAGCAATCTGTGCGAACTGCCATGTAGAATATTATTTTGATAAAGATAATGTGAATAACGTGGTGTTCCCATGGTTCAAAGGTGTTGATGTAGATAGTATCGAAAAATACTATGATGAGATCGACTTCGTTGACTGGCAACACGCCATTTCTAAAGCACCAATGTTGAAAACACAGCATCCTGATTATGAAATTTGGATGCAAGGTACCCATGGTAAAAATGGCGTAACCTGTATTGACTGTCACATGCCTAAAGTTCAAGGTGCGGATGGCAAAGTCTATACCGACCACAAAATTGGCAACCCATTTGATCAATTTGAACATACTTGTGCGAAATGTCATGACCAAAGCAAAGAAACCTTACAAAAAATCGTTGCTGGTCATAAACATGACGTGAAAGAAGTGATGCTTAAATTAGAAGATCAAATCGTGAAAGCACACTTTGAAGCGAAAGCTGCTTGGGATGCAGGTGCAACGAAAGAAGAAATGGCTGATGCATTAAAAGGTATTCGTCACGCACAATGGCGTTGGGATTACTCAGCAGCAGGTCATGGTAACCACATGCACGCACCTGATATCACCTTAAAAGTGATTGCATCTGGTTTAGATCGTATTGCAGATGCTCGTGCAAAATTAGCAGTTGTGTTAGCTAAACATGATGTTAAACAACCAATTAACTATCCAGATACTTCAACAGCAGAAAAAGCATGGAAAGTCATTGGTGTTGATATCGAAAAAGAACGTAGAGAAAAAGCAGAGTTCTTGAATAAAGTGGTTCCTGAGTGGAATAAAGAAGCGAAAGCGAAAGGTCTACTCATCAACGACGTACCACCTGCAAAATAATGAAAAAAGCAACCGCACTTTTGTGAAACTTGCTTAAGTGCGGTCACTTTAAATCAAGAATTGAGGTAACAAAAATGAACTCTGTATTAAAAACACTTGCAAAATTGACCGCACTTTGTGGTGTGATGTTAGTTGCAGTGCCAATGACAGCGTCAGCAAATGAAAGTAAATTGACGTATGAACCAACCATTGAAAACGTGCGAGATCCAAATCAGTATTGTGCGAAGTGTCATAATTTGGATACCAATGCGGATCAAGCAAAAGGCGAATTTCATACTGGTAAGTTCCATGGTACGCACTTAACGAAAACAAATCCAACAACAGGCAAGCCAATTAACTGTGTAACTTGTCATGGCAATATTAGTGAAGAGCATCGTCGTGGCGTGAAAGATGTGATGCGTTTCCATGGATTATGGGATAAAGAGCAGACCATTAAATTTACGCCAGCAGAACAAAACCAGGTTTGTTTTTCATGTCACCAACCTGAGAAATTAAAAGAAAAATTCTGGGCACATGATGTTCACTCTATCAAATTACCTTGTGCTGATTGCCATACCTTGCACCCAGCAAAAGATAAAATGAAAGAAATTAAGCCAAAAGAGCGTGTGAAACTTTGTGTTGATTGCCATAGCGAACAACAAAAACAGAAAGAAGCACGTGAAAAACAACTTTCTACTGAACAAAAGGATAAAAAATGACCGCTTGCTCACGCCGAAACTTTGTTTCTGGTATGGGAGCGTTAATCCTAACGACCGGAACAACAGTTAGTTTAACGGCACAAGGTGAATCCGATAAGCAAGAAAAAACCATTCGCTATGCAATGGTGCATGATGAAACCTCTTGTATCGGTTGTACCGCTTGTATGGATGCTTGTCGTGAAGTAAACCAAGTGCCAGAAGGTGTTTCTCGTTTGGAAATTATTCGTAGTAAACCTATTGGCGAATTTCCTGACGTGGAATATGAATTTTTCCGCCAATCTTGTCAACATTGTAGCAACGCCCCTTGTGTTTCGGTTTGTCCTACGGGCGCTTCTTTCATTGATCCGAAAACAGGTATTGTGGATGTTGAAAAAGATTTATGTGTTGGCTGTCAATATTGTGTGGCAGTTTGTCCGTATCGTGTCCGTTTTATTCATCCAATTCATAAAACAGCGGATAAATGTAATTTCTGTCGTGATACGAACTTAGCAAATGGTAAACAACCTGCTTGTGTTGAGGCTTGCCCAACCAAATCATTAACCTTTGGTGATATGAATGACCCAAGCAGTGCTGTCGCTCGTAAAGTACGTGAGAATCCAGTTTATCGTACAAAAGTTCAATTAGGTACAGAACCGAATTTATATCACGTTCCATTCGGTAAAGGGGAGCACAGATCATGAATGAAGTCGCATTTCAAACCCCAAATCTTGTATGGGATGGCACCATTGCGATTTACTTATTTCTCTTAGGTATTTCCTCTGGTGCAGTACAATTAGGTATTGCTTACCGCAATCATGTGAAATTCGAAAAACCAAGTGCAAACTGGGTTATTCGAAGTGCGGTGATTTTAGGGATAGTTCCAACTTTAATTGGTTTAACGTTGCTGATTTTCCATTTAGCTCGTCCTTGGACATTCTGGAAATTGATGTTTAATTATCAATTCAATTCTGTGATGTCGATGGGGGTAATGTTATTCCAAGTATATATGGCAGTGCTTGTGGTATGGGCCGCTGTTATGTTTAAAGACTGGATAGCAAACTCGCCATTGAAGTTTGCGGTGAAATGGATTGAATTTGTTGAGCGTTTCTTAAAACCATTAGAGTTCGTATTATTCGTTCTTGCAGCAGTATTAGGGGCTTATACTGGTTTCTTACTCTCGGCATTAATCAGTTATCCAATGTTGAATAACCCTGTATTACCAGCTTTATTCTTGGCTTCTGGTACATCATCAGGTATCGCAGCTACCTTCCTAATCATCCTGATTGCAGGTAAATTAGCTGGCGATAGTGAAGAAGTTCATTTTATCCATAAATTTGAAGTACCTATTATGATCACTGAATTAGGTCTATTAGTTTGCTTCTTTGTGGGACTATACTTTGGTGGTGGTCAAAAATTACTGGCGCTACAAAATGCATTAAGTGGTTTCTGGGGAGCGATTTTCTGGATAGGCGTATTCTTAATTGGTATTTTAATTCCGTTGGCAGCAAATATGTTTGCTTCTGATAGATTTAAATATAACCGCGGTTTTATTATCTGGGTTTCTATTTTTGACTTAATTGGTGTACTTTGCTTGCGTTACTTTATTTTGTACGCAGGTCAATTAACAGTCGCATAATTTAGTTAAGATATTGTAAAATGAGGGCGTTTTATAACGCCCTTTTTATTGTATTATTTGTTAAATTTAAAAGCACTTTATGATTCCTGAACTTGGCTTTATTGCGTTACTCTTTGCGTTTTTTAGTTCCTTATTATTGGCAATTTTGCCACAGATCGGCATTGCGAAAAACAATGTTAATTTGATCCGCACTTCATGGCAGTTGAGCTATGCGTTGGGAATATTTAGCATTATATCAATCAGCTTATTAGCTTATTCTTTTGCAGTTGATGACTTTTCTGTTGATTATGTCGCCGCACATTCTAATTCGCAATTACCGCTTTTCTTTAAGTTAGCTGCCACTTGGGGCGGGCATGAAGGTTCCATGCTATTTTGGCTGTTTTCAATCAGCATTTGGGTAATGTTATTTGCCTTTTTCAGTCGAAAAATCGATCCTATTATTGCCAGCAGAACGCTATCTGTTTTAGGTTTAATTTGTGTTGGTCTTGCCATTTTTATCATTTATTTTTCAAATCCGTTTATCCGTCAATTTCCCATTCCACCAGAAGGGCGAGATTTAAACCCAATGTTGCAAGATGTTGGACTCATTTTTCATCCGCCTTTGTTATATCTTGGTTATGTGGGTTTCGCGGTTAATTTTGCTTTAACTATTGCAGCCTTATTAAGCGGGCATTTAGATGCAGCTATGGCACGTTGGATGCGACCTTGGATTCTCACGTCTTGGTTATTTTTAACCCTTGGTATTATGCTGGGCTCTTGGTGGGCATATTATGAATTAGGCTGGGGCGGTTGGTGGTTCTGGGATCCTGTTGAAAATGCATCTTTAATGCCTTGGTTGTTAAGTCTTGCTTTATTACATAGTTTATCTGTTACAGAACAACGCGGGATTTTCAGCTATTGGACCATTCTATTTTCACTGTTCGCTTTTGCATTTAGTGTGCTAGGTACTTTCATTGTCCGATCTGGCGTACTGACTTCTGTGCATGCGTTTGCTGTTGATGGCGAACGTGGAACCGTACTATTAGTGCTTTTCTTTTTGCTTACTGTTAGCTCACTAAGTCTGTTCGCTTTTAAGACTAATTTACAACAAAGTGCGGTGCGTTTTGCCATCGTTTCTAAAGAAAGTGCTATGTTACTTGTTAATGTGCTATTAACCATTGCAACGGTCAGTGTGTTCATTGGTACATTCTATCCAATGTTATTTACCAGTTTAGGATGGGGTTCGATTTCTGTTGGTGCGCCTTATTTTAATAGCATTTTCCTGCCGTTAATTATTGTGTTATTAATTGCCATGGTGGTGGTTTTAGCGACAAGATGGCAACGTTTCCATTTTGCACAATTTATTAAACGCGTAATCATGCTATTGCCCGCTGCTGCCATTGCTTATGGATTAATTGCATATACGGTCGCACAAGAAGAAAGCTTAGGCTTCCATTTTACTGCTTATCTTTTGCTGACTTTAGCGATTTGGTTGTTGTTAGCAACAATTTACACCAACTGGTTAAAACTCAATTTAAAGCAATTCGGTATGATATTGGCGCATTGTGGTGTGGCGGTGACGGTTATTGGCGCAGTGATGTCGAGCTATTTTGGCTCTGAAATTGGTGTGCGATTAGCACCACAACAAAGCCAGCATTTAAGTGGATATGAATTCCGCTACCTTGGCTTTAGCAATGAAATTGGACCAAACTACACCAGTGAAAAAGCGCATTTTGATGTACTAAAAAATGGCAAAAAAGTGACCGCACTTTTCCCTGAACGCCGCTATTACGACGTGAGAACAATGAATATGTCCGAAGTCGGTATTGAATGGGGATGGTTCGGCGATATTTATATTGTGATGGGCGATAAACTCACACATAACAGCGGAATTAATGGCGAATTCACCTTCCGTTTACATTATAAACCTTTCGTACGTTGGTTATGGATTGGTGGTGTTCTTATGGCATTAGGGGCGCTATTGGCTTGTTTAGGATTAAGGAAGAAATATGAATAAAAAGATTTTCTTTTTCATTCCATTGGTGTTGATTTTGGGCATTTGTGCCTTGTTGTTAGTGGGATTACAGCAAGATCCCAAAAAAATTGCGTCTGCATTAATTGACAAACCCGTACCCGAATTTTTCCAAGCAGATTTGCAAGATAATAATATTATTCGTAATAACAAACAGTTACCAAAAGAACCGCACTTGATCAATGTATGGGGAAGTTGGTGTTATTATTGCAAACAGGAACATCCTTTGTTACTTGAACTTGCTCAACAAGGTGTAAAAATTGTTGGTTTAAATTATCGCGATAAAAAACAAAATGCGTTGGAATACTTACAACATTCAGGAAATCCTTTTGTGTTTAGTATCGATGATAGCCAAGGCAAGCTAGCCATGCAATTAGGCGTTGATGGTGCACCAGAAACCTATATTGTTGATAAATATGGCGTTATTCGTTACCGCTATTCTGGCGCATTTGATCGTGAAACCGTACAAAAGATCATTTTGCCTGAGTTAGAAAAATGGAGATAACAAGAAAATGAAAAAAGTCATCTTGTTATTTTTACTTCTTTTTTCCACTTCTTCTTTTGCGGAAATGGTCGATACTTTCGCATTTAAGAATGTTCAAGATCGCACTCGAGCGGTTGAATTGGCGAAGTCTTTGCGTTGTCCTCAATGCCAAAACCAAAACCTTGTGGAATCGAATTCGCCGATTGCCTATGATTTGCGTATTGAAGTTTACAATATGGTGAATGAAGGCAAAACTAATGAGCAAATTGTAGAAGTGATGACCTCTCGTTTTGGACATTTCGTGTTGTATAAGCCGCCATTTCAATGGACCACCGCATTATTATGGGGATTGCCCGTTTTATTATTCCTGTTGGCATTTATGTTAATGATTAATTATGTGCGCCAACGTGCAAAAACTGAAAAAAAACAGACCGCACTTTCAACTGAACAGAAGCAGGCATTAGCAGAACTATTAGAGAAAAAACAATGAGTTTTAATCAAGATATTTTATATTGGGGCATTGCTCTTTTTGCGCTAATTAGCTTGATTGTTTTTATACCTTTTGGGCGTAAAATCAATTGGCAGAAAAATTATCGTCAAAATAAAAATATTGAATTGTATCAACAACAAATGGCATCTCAGCCTTCTGCCGATTTAGCTGATGAATTAAGCCAACGCTTGCTGGATGATGAACAGTGCTTACAATCCAACCAAAAACAGATAAAAAGTGCGGTGTCTTTTTCACCTTTTTTATCTTTGGCGCTATGGGGCAGTTTAATTATTGTGCCTCTTGTTTATTATTTTTCCTTAAACCGTTTGGATTACATTCAACAAGGCGAGCAAGCATTCAAACAAAAGCAACATCAATTGCGCACCGCTTCCTCAAGCGAAAAAAATGATGATTATATTTTGTCCATTCAAAACAAATTAAAGGCAGACCCAAACGATAGCAATCTTTGGCTTGAATTAGGGCAGGCTTATGCGTTGAATAGTGAATTTGATCATGCCCTCATTGCTTATGGTAATGCGGAACAATTGTCGGGCAGCAAACCTGCTATTTTAGGTTTAGCGGCGACTGCGTTGTATTATCAGGCAGGACAAAAAATCACACCAAAAGCGCAGACGTTAATTGATACGGCGTTACAACAAGATGGCTATGAAATTGCTAGTTTGTCTTTGCTCGCTTCAGATGCATTTTTACGTAATGATTATGCTAATGCATTGATGTTATGGCAAAAAATATTAGATAGTGAGCGTTCCGAAGTAGATCGTCGCAAAACTATTGAAAGTATGCAATTGGCAGAGCGTTTATTGAATGCGAAAGGTAATCCATAATGCGATACAGTGAAGTCATTATTATTGGTGCCGGTGCTGCGGGGTTATTCTGCGCAAGCCAAACAGCAAAACAAGGCAAACAAGTTACGGTCTTTGACAATGGGAAAAAGATTGGGCGTAAGATTTTAATGTCGGGTGGTGGATTTTGTAATTTCACTAATTTGGAGGTGACTGCTCAACATTATCTGTCGCAAAATCCGCATTTCGTTAAATCCGCATTAGCACAATTTAATCAATGGGATTTTATCGCCATGGTGGCGCAATATGGTATTGCTTATCATGAAAAAGAGTTAGGGCAGCTTTTTTGTGATGAAGGCGCGGAACAAATCGTTGCTATGCTCGAAAGCGAATGTGATAAATATGCAGTGAATATCCACTTACGTCAGCAAGTTAGCCAAATTGAAGCGGTGGAAAATGATGATAATGTTCGATTTACATTATTTGCCAATGGCGAACGTTGGAGCTGTCATTCCCTTGTGATTGCAACGGGCGGGCTTTCTATGCCGGGCTTGGGAGCAACGCCATTTGGTTACCAAGTCGCTGAACAATTTGATTTAAATGTGATTGCACCACGTGCAAGCCTGGTCCCTTTTACTTGGCGAGAAACAGATAAATTTTACACCGCACTTTCGGGCGTAGCGCTGCCCGTTTCAGTTAAAGCAAAGTGCGGTCAAATTTTTACGAATTCTATGCTGTTTACTCATAGAGGGCTGTCAGGCCCCGCTATGTTGCAAATATCGAACTATTGGCAGCCTAATGAAGGTTTAGAAATTGATTTATTGCCAACAGATTCAATTAGCGAGGTGCTACAACAGCTCCGAATGGAATCGCCAAAATTGCAACTTAAAACTGCCTTGGCGAGATTTCTTCCTAAAAAACTGATTGAATTATGGCTAGAACAAGGATTGTTACAAGATGAAATACTGGCGAATCTGAGCAAAGCGCGGTTAGAAAAATTAACTTTTTTGATTCATCATTGGCAATTCCAACCTAATGGTACTGAGGGTTATCGTACTGCTGAAGTCACCATGGGCGGAGTGGATACCAGACAAATTTCATCGAAAACTATGGAAGCAAATCAGAACAAAGGGCTTTATTTTATTGGTGAAGTACTGGATGTGACAGGTTGGCTTGGTGGTTATAATTTCCAATGGGCGTGGAGTTCAGCTTTTGCTTGTGCTAAAGCGATTACAAAACATTAAATCTAATTTAATCTATTAAATTTAATGTTTCGATAGTTAATTTCTATTAAATTAATCAATTGCTATTTGGTTGCAATTTTATATAATTTCCTCCAACTCAAAGAAATATTATGTTTGTTTCATATTCTATATCACATTCCTATGGGGGGGAATTATGTCTAAATGTCCATTTGATCATGGCTCAAAAACCTTAACTAACGCAGCAGGTGCACCTGTTGTTGAAAACGACAATACAATGTCAGCAGGTCCACGTGGTCCATTACTTTTACAAGATGTTTGGTTCCAAGAGAAATTAGCTCACTTTGCTCGCGAGCGTATTCCTGAGCGTGTGGTTCACGCTAAAGGTTCTGCAGCTTACGGTAAATTCACTGTAACAGCAGACATCACTAAATACACTAAAGCAGCAGTATTCAAACCAGGCGCAGAAACTGAAGTTTTATTACGTTTCTCAACTGTTGCTGGTGAGCGTGGTGCAGCAGATGCTGAACGTGATGTGCGTGGTTTCTCAATCAAATTCTATACTGAGCAAGGTAACTGGGACTTAGTAGGTAACAACACACCAGTATTCTTTATTCGTGATCCATTAAAATTCCCAGATTTTATTCACACACAAAAACGTAACCCACAAACAAACTTACGTGATGCAAATGCAGCATGGGATTTCTGGTCACGTCACCCTGAATCAATGCATCAAATCATGATTTTATTCTCAGATCGTGGTATTCCTGCGACTTTACGTAATATGAACGGTTACGGCAGCCACACTTATAGCTTTGTAAACGAAGCAAACGAGCGTTTCTGGGTGAAATTCCACTTAAAAACTCAACAAGGTCACAAATTCTTCACCAACGAAGAAGCAGCTAAAGTTGTAGGTGAAAATCGTGAATCAAGCCAACAAGATTTATACGAAGCAATCGAGCGTGGTGAATTCCCACGTTGGACTGTTCAAGTGCAAATTATGCCAGAAGCAGATGCACACAAACACAACTATGCATTCGACTTAACTAAAGTATGGCCACACGCGGACTACCCTTGTATCGAAGTGGGTGTGTTAGAGTTAAACCGTAACCCAGTAAACTACTTTGCGGAAGTTGAGCAAGCGGCATTCGCACCAAGCAACATCGTACCGGGAATTGGTTTCTCACCAGACCGTATGTTACAAGGTCGTTTGTTCTCTTACCAAGATGCACAACGTTACCGTTTAGGCGTGAACCACCACCAAATCCCTGTTAACGCACCAAAATGCCCATACCACACAACTCATCGTGATGGTGCAATGCGTGTTGACAACAATGGTGGTAACCACCCGAACTACGCGCCAAACCGTTTCGATACTTATGTTCCAACTCACGACCAATTACCATTACAAATTGAACGTGAAGCGGCACACTTTGATTTCCGTGAGTACGATCAAGATTACTACTCACAACCAGCGGCACTTTACAACATCTTCACTGCTGAAGAAAAAGACCGCTTGGCAGGTAACTTCGCTGCAGCGTTATCAGGTGTAACTTTCCCTGAAATCGTTGAAAAACAAATGGTTCATTTCGAAAAAGTAAGTTCTGAATTAGCAAATGCTATTCGTGCAAAATTAGCGAAGTAAGATTTCATTAGTAAAAGCTTGGGGAGCATTAGGGCAAAAAAACTAGAGTCCTCCAATCAAATTGAAATCACTTAACTTGCAAATTTCACGCAAAAAATACCCCGTTGTGAGTTTACAACGGGGTATTTTTTCAATTTTGCCAATCAGAGCAAATTAGAATTCTCCATTGAACGATAACATTCCGCCATAGCGAGTTTTGCCGAATGTATTACGTTCAACATAAGGGCTAACTTCCACTTTGAACGCAGGGCTAAATGCATAGCTCACGCCAGTGCTGAATTTCGCACGAGTTTTGTTTAGCTTGCCTTCGTAGCGGAAATTACCGATATATTGCCCCGCTGCGGTGTAGGTTGGATTCTTACCACCGACACGCTGTTCAACTTCCGCTTTGGCTAAGAATTTCAACTTATCTGTTACTGGTAAGGCAAGTTTAGTTCCTAACGCCACAGTGGTATCAGTGAGGCTTAAATCACCAAATTTCACAGGGAATAATAGATTTTTCTCGGTATAACCTGTGCGAGAAATGCGGTTGTAACGTCCTGATACATACCAACCCAATTCTGCATTGTCTAACGCAAAATCTTGTCCAATAGTTAAACTAGCTCCTAAACCTTTGATTCGACTAACATGTTGTTCAGATTCTGTGTTGTCATAAACCGGGCGTTTAACTTGCGCATTGTAGTAATCCCAAGCCACCGCTGGTTGTACATACCAATTTTCGCTTTGCCAACGACCAAACACACCCCAACCTAAATTACTGCTATTGCGTTTGTAGGTGTCTGGTAAATTGCGACGTAGTGAGCGATCAAAGCTTACGCCTAGCGTTAAGCCATTACCAAAGTGATAACCAGCTGTAAAACTTGCTGCGGTATCTTTGGTCTCACCACTTTTTGCTATGTCCGTACGAACGTCATAACAGAAAGTTTGGTTGGTGTGGCAACCTTGTTGCAAACGGCTCAAAGCATGTTGTTGCATTGCCATCAGTTTAATACTATCTGTCCCGAATTGTTGCAAGGCGTTAATGGTGAAATCTAAATTAATCGCTCCTAACACTTCTACTGGTGATTTTGGTTTGGATGTATCAGAGGTAGGAGAATTGTTTGCAACAGCACTATTACTTTGATTTTTCTCAGCCGCTTTTTTCAGTTTAGAAATATCATAAATTGGTAATTCAATCGTTACACCTTTGCCCATTTCCACTGTTTTTTGGGGAATGGTTGGCTCTGTCGTTGGTGTAGTTGTATTGTCCACTGACGTTGTTGGATCATTAGCACCATTTGTTGGATTCGTTGTGCCATTTGTTGGTTCTTCTGGAAGTGTGCTTGGTTGTTTTAATGTTGAAATATCAAAAATTGGAAGTTCTATAGTTACACCGCTGCCATTAATGCCAAAGTCAGCAATTTCTTGGGTTAAGACTTCACTTAACACTCTTTCACTAAAATTATCATATTTAACACGCCATAAGGTAGCATAGGTTGGTCCATTTTTAGCCGCCTGTGCTCTTCCCCCTACAACAGTTCCATCATCACTTAACGTATAAGCGGCAGAATATCCTTTTTTATCTGGTCTTAATGAACCTAAATTGGTTTTTACTTGCCAATAATCTTCAGGTCTTTCTAAATAGTAGTTAAATTTACTAGTATTGACGTTTGACCACAATGTCGCAGAAGTTTCCCATTCTTCATTTGCTGCATAGCCAGCAGCCACAGAGCCGTCAGCACTTAATGCTCTAACACTTGATTCACCTCGGTTATCTTGTCGTAGTGTGCCGAGCGTTACGGGCGTTTGCCAATTATCTCCCACCCAAAGGATCGCTTGATGATCATTCTTCCAGTAATCCCCCGTTTTGTCATTCTTCTCTTTACCTGATTCAAGATGTGAGACAGTACCAAATATCCCCCCTGCAATACGACCATCAGCACTTAAAGCAAATACTAAAGAATTGGGTTTACTATTTGGTGTGGGGAGCAAGGTTTCCGTTTGCCAATACTCACCAGACCAAATCGCTGCTGTTGAATACTCCACTTTAGGCATATTGGTTTTCTGAGGATCATAACTGCGTCCACCAGCAATATCACCATTATGATTGAGAGCAAATACTTGTCCTGAACCTAAAATTTCTCGATCTTGCCAGTTTTTTCCATACCAAATAGTCGCTCTATTCCATTCTACTGGCGATCCTTCATCTCTAAGTGATCCTGCAGCAACTCGACCATCCGCACTTAACGCAGAAACAAAAGAAGTGTTAGATTCTCCCTTTCTACCCTCTTCTAAATTGATTGCAAAACTCCAATTATTACCTATCCAGATAGTCGCTTGCTGACCAATATATAATCCAATAGGATGATAAGATGATCCAGCTGCAATATCACCATTTTTATTAAGAGCCTCAATGTAAGTGCGGTTTCTATTATGGTTTTTATTTGGAGCTACAGGAAGATCCGCTCTGTTTGCCCAATTTGCACCACTCCAAATGGTATCTAATGGATTTGTATTAAAGGTGCCCACGATGGAACCATCATGATTTAAGGCTGTTACATAGCTATTTGCTCTTTCATTGATAATTGAAGCGGTATAAGCCTCCACAGAAAGGGGAAAAAGAAAAATAGAAAGGATTGAAAGAGAGATTAAAGACGGTTTAAATGTTTTGATTGATTGATTGATTGATTGATTGATTGATTGATTGATTGATTGATTGATTGATTGATTGATTGGTGGGATTTTACCTTGCCTTTGGCGAGTTCGGAAGCCACTTGCCACGTTTGTTGCACTGCGTTCCAAATAATGCGATAACTACGATTTAACATAAGACACTCCTAGAAATAATAGTAGAAAACTGTAGTGAGTTTATTTATTTAGTATAATTAATCAACGATATAGATCAAATAATTGTTAATCAGGCTACAAGTTAGACCAGTTTTACCTATGCCATGCTCCATTTATCTGCTTATTTAAAATACATCTGTAAAATAAAGGTGTAAGAGGCAATTAGTAAGAGGATTACACCTAATAATTTTGTCGTGAGATGAGGGCTTAATTTTCCCCGTAATTTCATAGAGAAAAAGCTGGTGAGAAATGAACTAAAAGTCACAATACCGACAATTGCAAAATTGACATAACCATATTGCCATTGCGGGAAAATAGGCTCAGAAATGACCGCACTTTTTGACAGATAACCATATAAATTACCAATTCCACCAATCACCATCATATAGTTTGTGTAAACGGCGATTTGCTTCGTTTGTACGGATTTTAATTGTGCAACTAATGGCGCCATAATTGAGCCGCCGCCAATGCCTGTAATGCCGGCAACAAAGCCGCCAGAGGCACAAGTGAGTGCACCATATATTCTTTCTTTTGCGTTTGCTTGATATTGGTGGAGATTGGCTTTGCTTTTAATAAAAAGGGTTTTTAGCGCAAGTAGTGTAAGGGTAATGGTGAACACTAAAGTAATTGCGAGATCAGACAATAGAAAGCTGAGTTCAAAACCTAATTGTACGCCTATCACCATGCCGAGCGACCAAAATAGCAGACTTTTTATATCAATTTGAATATGTTGACGCCGAAATGAAAGCAAATTAATAAGTGAACTTGCCATCACAATGGTTAATGAAGTAGCTGCGACCATTTGAATGGGGAATTGTGGAAAGAGTGTGCGCAAAATCGGCACCATGAGTACGCCGCCGCCAATACCAAATAGGGCGGACACCATATTCACGATGATACCACAAACAATCAGAATACAAAGGGTCGTTAATGCCATTACAAATGCTCAGTGGATAATAAGAGATTTTTATTCTGCCAACTTCTGTTCTTATTCGGTTATGATCATTATCATATCTATTAAAAAATCTTTTTTATATGATGAGATAAATAGAGTAGGAGGCAGTATGAATAAGGCATTTCAATTAATGGCAAAACCCACAGGGTCGATTTGTAATTTAGATTGTCACTATTGCTTTTATTTAGAAAAACCTCATTTAAATCAACGTCGAATGACGGATGAAGTCTTAGAACGTTATATTCAACAATATTTGCAATTTGCACCACAAAAAGAAGTTACGTTTCTTTGGCAGGGTGGTGAACCGACACTAGCAGGATTAGACTTTTATCAAAGTGCGGTGCATTTTCAGCAAAAATATGCGAACGGAAAGAAAATTTATAATGCCTTACAAACTAACGGTATTTTGCTTGATCAACAGTGGTGTGAATTTTTAAAGGAACAACAGTTTTTAGTGGGATTATCAATTGACGGACCGCAACCACTACATGATGCTTATCGTGTCACTAAAAGTCAAAAAGGCAGTTTTAAGCAAGTGATGCAAGGACTGGAAAATTTAATTAAATATCAAGTGTCTTTTAATACCTTAACGGTTATCCATCAAAAAAATGTGCTGCATGGTGCTGATATTTACCAATTCTTAAAATCCATTGGCTCAACCTATCTACAATTTATTCCATTAATGGGTGATTATGCTCAGCAAGCTAGTGCGAAAGATTATGGGCAATTAATGATTGATATTTTTAACCAATGGTATCCACAGGATATTGGTAAAATTGGTGTGCAATTTATTGAACAATGGTTAATGGCTTTTTTAGGCTTTCAACCGAGCTTATGCATTTTCCGCAAAGACTGTGGTGATCAAATGGTCATAGAGCAAAATGGTGATATTTATAGCTGCGATCATTATGTCTATCCACATTATAAAATCGGTAATTTAATTGAAACACCTTTATTAGATATTACCAACTCAACGAAACAACAACAGTTTTCGTTATTGAAATCCAAGTTGTCCGAGCGTTGTCAGCAATGCCAATTTCGCTTTGCTTGTCATGGAGGTTGCCCAAAACATCGTACTGTACAGGGTTTTGGTGAACCACATAATCAATTATGTGAGGCGTATTACACCGCACTTTCTTATATGTCACCTTATTTACAGAAGCTTGCACAACAGTTAAAGCAAAGAAGTTTTTAAATTTGTGATCTAGCTCACAGCGTAGATATGACAATTATCATATTTCATTAGCCTAAATGATTTGTATGCTAAAGCTGAAATTAATCATAACTTGGGAGATTATTATGAAAAATTGGAAAACTGCAATTAAGAGTTGTTTAGTGGGGTTACTAGGACTTTGTGCGATCACATCACAAGCGCAACCTAATTGGCCTACAGGACCTGTTACAATTATTACCCCTTGGGCAGTTGGGGGATTAGCTGACCAAATTAACCGCGCGATGTCTGAATACGGAAAAGAGCAATATGGTCAGCCATTGTTAGCGGATAATATTTTAGGATCTGGCGGTGCTGTGGCTTTAACAGAATATGTAAAAGAAGCACCAAATACACATAAATTAATTTTAGGTGGTGAAGGTAGTTTTGCTATCGCGCCACTCACAATGAAAGTCGCGTACAAATTTGATGATTTTGTACCTGTGATTAATATTTATTCTTCTACCTTTGTGTTCTTAGCGAATCCAAAAGCAAAAGTAGATGGAATGGCGACTTTAAAAGACTATATTGCTAAAGGCAAAACAGTAAAAGTAGGGGTAAATGGTACCAACTCTTCTGAAGCTTTACAAACTGCAGCTTTATTAACTGAATTAGGCGCTAAATTCAAATTAATTCCTTATGAAGGTGCAAATGAAGCCTTAACAGCAGTAGTTTCTGGTGAAGTGACTTTCGCAACTACACATGCTTCTTTAGCACGTGAATTCGTTAAAGCCGGTAACGTAAAACCAGTCATTGCGTTTGATGAGAAAAAACTCGTTGATGAAGTGTATAACTTAGAAAGTGTGGGTGATTATGGTTTAGATACTTGGATGACCAATACCTGCGCGGTATTTATTCGTGCTGGAACTGATCCTGCGATTGTAGAGAAAAATTACACCGCACTTAAAACCATTTTAGAAAATCCAAAATTACAACAAACTGCAAAAAATATTGGTTTAAGATTGGATATTCGCGATGGTAAATGGGTAAAAGATTATATCGATTCAACCATGTCAAAAGCGGAAAAATATTCTAAATTAGTGAAATAAATAGGCATAAAGTGCGGTGTAAAATAACTGAAAATCTCACCGCACTTTTTTATTAAGAGGTTGATATGAAAATTAGCTTTCGCCAAGATTTAGTCGGTGCAGTCGTTTTTCTCATTTTATCAATTAGCCTTTGGTTATTAATACCTTATCAAATTATGGTAACTGATGATGAGGAAGTTATTACGGCACAAACTTTCCCTCGCTTAGTGATTGGTTTAATGGGAATTTGTAGTTTCATTTTATTGGTGAAAGAGTTGGTTAAGTGGTTTCGTAAACAACCAGTAAAAATGGTGGAATTACGATTTGATCAAGAACTTCGTAGTTTGATCGTTATTGCTTTATTGCTGTTATATTGGGCAATGTTAAACTGGCTGCCTTTTATGATAGCCTCAATGATTTTCTCTATTTTATTATTGCTGTTTTTTCGTTGTAAGAATTGGATATATTATGCCATTGTGATCAGTGTTGTTATTTCTGTATCTGTTTTCTTTCAATATGTGCTCAATGTTTCGTTGCCTTAAAAGGAAATAAGGAAGTGAATTATGCTTGATCAAATCCTGTCTGGCTTTTCTGCTTTTTTCAATTGGGGTAGTTTTTTCTACATGAATTTGGGGTTATTCCTCGGTATTGTATTCGGATCTGTACCTGGTTTAACCGTCATGCTGTGCTTAGTCTTATTTTTACCTATTACCTACTCCCTCGATGCAATCCATTCTTTCATGTTTTTACTTGGGATCTATTGTGCTGGTAGTTACGGGGGATCGATTTCAGCTATTTTAATTAAAACACCTGGCACACCACATGCTGCCGCAACGATGATGGATGGTCACCCTTTAGCCTTACGAGGACAAGCACAAAAAGCGCTAAATGTTGCCCTTTATGCTTCTTTTGCGGGAGGCATTATCAGTGCATTAGTGTTGTTATTTTTAGCCCCTGAAGTTGCCAAAGTGGCGATGAAAATGGGATCGCCCGAATATTTCTTAATTTGTGCTTTCGGCTTAACCATTATTGCGGGTGTCAGTGGTGAAAGCCTACTAAAAGGCATTATTTCAGGTTGTGTTGGCTTGTTTTTATCCTTTATTGGTATGGATTTAATGAGTGGCGACACTATGCGTTTTGCCTTTGATAATATTAATTTGTATAGCGGATTCGATTTGGTGGTGGTCCTTATAGGTTTATTTGCTTTAATTGAAATTATTCATAAAAGCATTGCACTAACTAATCAGCAAGATAAGGATAAACCACAAAATCTGCCATTGGATAAAGGACGTTTATCTAAATCAGAATGGGGACGTTTGACTAAGCCGATTTCAATTGGATCATTATCAGGTATTTTAGTCGGAATTATCCCTGGCACAGGGGCGTCTATTGCGTCTTTTTTAAGCTATGACTTTACTCGTAAAGTATCAAAAAAACCAAAAGAATTTGGGAATGGCTCTATTGAGGGCATTGCTGCTGCGGAATGTGCAAATAATGCGATTACCGGTACAACCCTAATTCCATTGTTAACCTTAGGTATCCCAGGCGATGCCGCAGTGGCGTTGATGTTAGGGGCACTAATGATCAATGGCTTAACACCAGGACCAAATCTATTCACAACCCATAGCACAGCGGTTTATGCCATTATGATTGGCTTAATTTTCGTTAATATCTTTATGCTAATTCAAGGAAAATATTTAGTGAAATTATTTGCTCGCGTGGTTCGTATTCCGCAGCAAATTTTAATTCCATGTATTGCTATTTTCTGTTTTGCAGGGGCTTATTCGTTAAAAGAAAGTATGTTTGATGTGGGCACAGCTATTGCCTTTGGCGTGATTTCTTACATTATGGATAAATTAGGTTTCTCTGCGGTGCCGACTTTATTAGGCTTAGTATTGGGAGCATTAACAGAGAAAAATTTACGCCGCTCTTTAATGATTTCGGACGGTGAATGGAGCATTTTTCTTGAACGCCCATTCTCATTGGCTTTTTGCATACTAATTTTACTGACCATCATTAGTATTCTTTATACCAATTATAAAAAACTACGCTAATTTTGACCGCACTTTGTGTCAATAAGGATAAATAATGAACAGACCGAATATTGTATTTTATTTTACCGATCAACAACGTTGGGATACTGTTGGTGCTTATGGACAGCCTTTAGATATTACGCCAACACTAGATAAAATGGCAGAGGAAGGAGTATTATTTGAGGAAGCCTTTTCTTCTCAGCCTGTATGTGGTCCTTGTCGTTCAATTTTCCAAAGTGGCTTATATCCAACAGAAACAGGCTGTTTCCGCAATAATGTTGCTTTGCCTTTAGATATCAAAACCGTCGCTGACTATTTTACTGAAAATGGCTATGACACCGCTTACATTGGTAAATGGCATTTAGCGAGCGATGGGGAATTAGAAGAAACGCCAACTATTGATTACACTGTTACAGCAATTCCGCCTGAACGACGAGGTGGTTATAAAGGCTTCTGGCGTGCAGCAGATGTATTAGAGTTTACTTCCCATGGTTACGATGGCTTTGTGTTTGATGAAAATATGAATAAATGTGAGTTTAAAGGCTATCGTGTGGATTGTATTACGGACTATGCGCTCGAATATCTCGATCAATATCAAGGCGATAAACCTTTCTTTATGACAATTTCACATATTGAGCCACATCATCAAAATGATCGCCACTGTTATGAAGGCCCTAATGGTTCAAAAGTGCGGTTTAAAAATTATCAACTTCCGCATGATTTGGCGGTGCTAAAGGGCAATGCAGATGAAATGTATCCAGACTATCTCGGTTGTTGTCGTAGTCTTGATGATAATTTAGCAAGACTCATTGATAAATTGAAAGAAAAAGGGTTATACGAGAATACCATTATTGTGTTTGCTTCCGATCATGGTTCGCATTTTATGACGCGTAATCGTGATGCTAATTTAAATGGTTACGACGATTATAAACGTTCTTGCCATTCTTCCGCTTGCCATGTGCCATTGGTGATTACAGGCGGAAAATATGTGGGCGGAAAACGGATTAAGCAACTGGTTAGTACCGCGAGTTTACCAAAAACATTCTTAGCGATGGCGGGGATTGATGTGGGTGATAATATGGTTGGTGAGGATCTATACCAAGTTATTGAGAACACCAATCCGCAACGTTTAAATGAAGTCTTTATTCAAATCAGTGAAAGTCGAGTAGGGCGAGCATTACGTACCGATAAGTATCTTTACGCGGTTACCGCACCGAATAAAAATGGTGGTGAGCACTCGGGCAGTGATTTATATGTAGAGGACTTTTTATATGATTTAGAAAAAGATCCTTATGAATTAACAAATCTTGTGAGTGATCCAAATTATGAAGCAGTACGTATAGAATTGCGTCAAAAATTGGGTGATCAAATGGTGATTGCTAAAGAACAACGACCACAAATTTTGCCAGCAGGATCACAAATTTAGCGGATAATCATCGCATCCATATTGAAAAAATTGTATAGTAGCTTCGCAAGGAGACAGTATGGATGCGATTGAATTACTTCAGCCTGAGAACTTAATTAATTGTCAATTAACACATATTCATCTTGATAAAGGACTCATTGTGTACTCCCAAGGGGAGCAAGCACAGGATTTTTATTATCTTAAAAGCGGGTTAATTGGTCTTTATCATATGCTGGAAAATGGTAAAGAAAGTTTAGTTCGCCTTTATCAACATCATCAATATTTTGGTTTCCGTACTTTCTTTGGTGATCATTTTTATCATTGTACTGCCCGTATTTTGCAACCTGCGGAAATTATTCGTATTAAACCGCAAGATTTACCGCAGTTTCTGTCAAAAAATCCGCATTTAGCCACGTTTTTGATTAAACAATTAGCCATTGAATTACAGGATGCAGAGCATCGTTTATCACAGGTTTCTTATCAGCGTAGCACTGAACGTATCGCTTCGAGTATTCGTTTTTTAACAGATAATTACCCCAATTATCATTGGACTTATCGTGAAATTGCTGAATTTGCTGGTTGTGAGACAGAAACTGCCATTCGTATTAGTCGTAAGTTAAAAAGCCAAGGTCTGTTACAGAATGATTAACTGAGCGAGATACTCGACCGAGTTTTAAAATCTCGCTAAAATAGACCGCACTTTTTATTTTCAAGGAATAAGCATGTCATCCCCTCGTTTCGTTCATCTTCGTACTCACAGTGATTTTTCTATGATCAATGGTATTGCCAAAGTGAAACCATTGGTAAAAGCCTGTGTGCAAAATCAAATGGTTGCCTTGGGAATAACGGATTTTACGAATTTTTGTGGGTTAGTGCGTTTTTATGGCGAAGCCTTGAGTTCTGGCGTTAAACCTATTGTTGGTGCCGATGTATTAGTAAAAAGTGCATTATGCGGTGATGAATTATTTGAATTAACCTTGTTAGCTAAAAATAATGAGGGTTATAAAAATATAACGCTTTTATTATCAAAGGCTTACCAGCGAGGTTATGATGACTTGCCCTATATTGATCAAGAATGGCTTGCTGAATTGCGAGAGGGCATTATTGTGCTTTCTGGTGGGCGAAATGGTGATATTGGCAAAAAACTATTAAAATCAAATGCTGCTGATGTCACAAGTGCGGTGCATTTTTATCAAGAATTTTTCCCTGACCATTTTTATTTAACCCTATCCCGAATTGGTCATCCTGAAGATGAGATTTATATTCAAGCAGCGTTGGAGTTAGCCAAAACCCACCAAATTCCCGTTGTCGCTACCAACGATGTGTTGTTTTTACAACCGAGCGATTTTGAAGCTCATGAAATTCGGGTGGCAATTCATGATGGTTATACCTTGGATGATCCAAAACGCCCGAAGCGCTATACCACGCAACAATATTTCCGTTCTGAGCAAGAAATGTGCGATTTGTTCGCGGACATTCCTTCTGCGTTGGAAAATAGTTTGTTAATTGCGCAACGTTGCAATGTAACCATTCGTCTAGGCGAGTATTTCTTGCCACAATTCCCAACAGGTGAACTGAGCACTGAAGATTTCTTGATTAAAAAAGCGAAAGAGGGATTAGAAGAACGTTTATTAGTGCTCTTTCCTGATGAAAAAGTGCGGTTAGAAAAACGTAAAGAATATGATGATCGCTTGCAAGTGGAATTAGATGTGATTAACCAAATGGGTTTTCCTGGTTACTTTTTGATCGTGATGGAGTTTATCCAATGGTCGAAAGATAATGATATTCCGGTGGGACCAGGGCGTGGTTCTGGTGCGGGTTCTTTGGTGGCTTATGCGTTAAGAATTACCGATTTAGATCCCTTAGAATTTGATTTGCTATTTGAGCGTTTCTTGAATCCTGAACGTGTTTCCATGCCCGATTTTGATGTGGATTTCTGCATGGATGGGCGAGATCGCGTGATTGAACACGTGGCAGAAACCTATGGGCGTGGCGCGGTTTCACAGATTATTACCTTCGGAACCATGGCAGCGAAAGCGGTAATTCGAGATGTAGGGCGCGTGCTTGGGCATCCTTATGGCTTTGTGGATCGCATTTCTAAAATGATTCCACCGGATCCCGGCATGACTTTAGCCAAAGCCTTTGATGCTGAACCACAATTACAAGCAGCCTATGATGCAGATGAAGAGGTCAAAGCCTTAATAGACATGGCGCGTAAATTGGAAGGGGTGACACGAAATGCAGGGAAACATGCGGGGGGCGTAGTAATTTCGCCGACCTTAATTACGGATTTCTCACCACTTTATTGCGATTCTGAAGGGTTACATCCTGTTACGCATTTTGATAAAAATGACGTGGAATATGCGGGCTTAGTGAAGTTCGACTTCTTAGGTCTGCGCACGCTGACCATTATTAAATGGGCGTTAGATATGATCAATGCACGTTTAGCCAAAGAAGGAAAAAGTGCGGTGGATATTTCTGCAATTCCATTGGATGATCCTGATTCCTTTGCTTTATTGAAACGAGCTGAAACCACAGCGGTCTTCCAGTTGGAATCGCGCGGGATGAAAGATCTGATTAAACGCCTTCAACCTGACTGTTTTGAAGATATCATCGCTTTGGTGGCATTATTCCGCCCAGGTCCATTAGAATCGGGCATGGTGCAAAACTTTATTGACCGAAAACATGGGCATGAGCCAGTTGCTTATCCAGATCCTGAATATCAACACGAAAGTTTAAAACCTATTTTAGATCCAACCTATGGTGTAATTGTTTATCAAGAGCAAGTGATGCAAATTGCGCAAGAATTGGCAGGTTACACGCTTGGTGGAGCGGACTTGCTGCGACGTGCAATGGGTAAGAAAAAGCCAGAAGAAATGGCGGCTCAACGTGACATTTTTGAAGCAGGAGCGGTTAAAAAAGGAATAAAGGGCGATCTTGCGTTGAAAATCTTCGACTTGGTAGAAAAATTCGCAGGCTATGGCTTTAACAAATCGCACTCTGCAGCTTATGCTTTGGTGTCTTACCAAACACTTTGGTTGAAAACCCATTACCCTGCAGAGTTTATGGCAGCAGTAATGACCTCGGAGATGGATAACACTGATAAAATCGTTGGGCTTTATGATGAATGTTTGCGCATGGGATTAAAGGTGTTACCACCTGATATTAATTTGGGTAAACATCATTTTAGCGTTAACGAGAATGGCGAAATTGTTTATGGCATTGGTGCTATTAAAGGTGTGGGCGAAGGTCCAATTGAAGCCTTAGTTTCAGCACGTAACCGCGGTGGAATTTTTAAAGATTTATTTGATCTTTGTGCGCGTGTAGATTTGAAACAAATTAACCGCCGAACTTTTGAAAGTTTAATTAAATCAGGGGCATTTGATAAATTAGGTCCTCATCGCGCAGCATTGGCGAAGAATTTAGAAGACGCGTTACATTCCTCAAATCAATTTGCAAAAGATGAGGAAATTGGTCAGGCGGATATGTTTGGCGTGTTGACGGAAAGTCATGAAGATGTGGAACGTAAATACGCGAAAACGGCGCGATGGAGTGAAAAACAAATTTTAGAGGGCGAGCGTGAAACCCTTGGGCTTTATTTGAGTAGCCATCCGATCAGTCCTTATTTAAAAGAGCTTTCCCATTACAGCTCCTCACGTTTGGCAGATTTAACACCAAATCAAAGAGGCAAAACCAGCAAAGCCTGTGGCTTAATTATCGCTTCTCGATTTGCGGTAACCAAAAAAGGCAGTCGTTTGGGTATTGCGACCTTAGATGATCGTTCGGGCAAACTCGATATTACGTTATTTGCCGAAGCGTTGGAAAAATATGGTGAGAAACTACAAAAAGATGCCATTGTTATTGTTTCAGGACAAGTGAGTTTTGATGAGTTTACCCAAGGCTTGCGAATGTCTGTCCGCGAATTAGAAACCTTAGACGAAGCGCGCAGCCGATATGCGAAGAGTCTGGCACTAAGTATAAAACAAGCGCAAATTACACCGCACTTTATCCGACAATTAAAGGATATTATTGAGCCTTATAGTGGTGGAACCATTCCGATTAATATGTATTACGACAGTCCAAAAGGGCGAGCTTTGCTGAAATTAGGTGTGCAATGGAGTATTCATCCTCAAGATGAATTGCTTTCTGCTTTGGTGGACTTGCTTGGTGATAACGCAGTGGAATTGGAGTTTGAGTAAAATAGCTTGAATGTACAACATAAAACTATCGCAAACGATTACGTAACCTTGTATAATACGCAAAATTTTGAACTGTAAAGGACAGAACTGTGAGCAAACAATCTTTAAGTTATAAAGACGCTGGTGTAGATATTAATGCTGGCAATGAACTGGTTGAACGTATCAAACCGCACGTTAAACGTACTACTCGCCCTGAAGTGATTGGCGGATTAGGTGGCTTCGGTGCATTATGTGCTTTGCCAACTAAATATAAAGAACCAATTTTAGTTTCAGGCACTGATGGTGTGGGTACTAAATTACGTTTAGCGATTGATTTGAAAAAACATGATACCATCGGCATTGATTTAGTTGCTATGTGCGTGAATGACTTGGTTGTACAAGGTGCTGAACCTTTATTCTTCCTTGATTATTATGCAACCGGGAAATTAGAAGTGGATGTAGCTTCTGATGTGGTAAAAGGCATTGCTGAAGGCTGTGTTCAATCTGGTTGTGCATTAGTTGGTGGTGAAACTGCTGAAATGCCGGGTATGTATCACGAAGGTGACTATGACTTAGCAGGTTTTTGTGTTGGCGTGGTAGAAAAATCAAAAATTTTAGATGGTTCTAAAGTGCAATCAGGCGATGCGTTAATTGCATTGGCGTCTAGCGGTCCACATTCTAATGGTTATTCTTTAGTTCGCAAAGTGATTGAAGTAGCAGGCGTTAATCCTGCAACAGAACAATTAGCGGGTAAACCTTTGGCTGAGCAAGTGCTTGCACCAACCAAAATTTATGTGAAATCTGTTTTAGAATTAATTGAAAATGTTGATGTTCACGCGATTGCGCATTTAACCGGTGGTGGTTTCTGGGAAAATATCCCTCGCGTATTACCAGATAACGTGAAAGCAGTGATTAATGAGAAAAGCTGGGAATGGCAACCTGTTTTCAAATGGTTACAAGAAAAAGGCAATATCGAAACCTATGAAATGTATCGCACATTTAACTGTGGTGTTGGTATGGTTATTGCATTACCACAAGCAGATGTGGAGAAAGCATTATCTGTATTGCGTGCAGCAGGTGAAGACGCTTGGTTAATTGGTCAAGTTGAGCCATTAAACGCAGGCGAGAAACAAGTTATTATTGCTTAATTAAATATAGGGTGAGTGATTTATAGATATGGCTCACCCTATTTTTATGTAAATTTTATGAAAAAAATTGTTATTTTAATTTCTGGAACGGGCATTAACTTACAAGCCATTATGGACGCTTGTGAAACCAAAATGATCAATGCCGAAATTTGCGCGGTGATCAGTAATAAAGCGGGTGTACTAGGTTTAGAAAGAGCAAAAACTGCAAAAATTCCCACCGCAGTTTTTGAGCGTAAAGATTATGACAATAATCTTGAAATGGATAAGGCGATTGCTGATTATATTGATCATCTTGAGGCGGATTTAATTGTCTTAGCTGGTTATATGAAAATCTTGACCTCGGCATTTACTCAACGTTTTGACGGAAAAATTCTAAATATTCATCCTTCACTTCTGCCAAAATATCCGGGGTTAAATACCTATCAGCGTGCATTAGAGGCGGGCGATACTGAACATGGCACGACAGTTCATTTTGTGAATGAAGAAGTGGATGGTGGCGCAATTGTTTTGCAAGCCAAAGTACCTATTTTTCCAGAAGATACAGTTGAAGACATTGAACAACGGGTCAAAATTCAAGAAACGCAAATTTATCCATTGGTGGTTAAGTGGTTTGTAGATGATCGTTTACAACAAATTAATGGTAAAGCTTATTTGGATAATCAACAGCTACCAGATAACGGTTATGCTAATGAATAAAAAATGGCGGTTATTCCGCCATTTTGTTTTTTAGAACACAATACGATCTCTATTTTTTTCTAATGTGGCTTTGCCAATACCTTGAACTTCAAGTAACTGTTCTGCTGCGGTAAAAGCGCCATGCTTCTCACGATATTGCACAATGGCTTCAGCTTTCTTTGCTCCAATACCAAGCAATGCTTTTTGAATTTCACTTGCAGTTGCTGTGTTAATATTCAGCTTTTCTCCAACGACAATGGGCATTTCTGTTTTCACTGCGCTATTGGATTCAGAATTTGCCGTCTGAGTTTCTGCAAACAAGGATTGGCTATTTAATAAGGTTCCCAATAAAATGGCAGAACCTAATAAGGTTTTGATTAATTTCATAGATTTTTTCCTTTCATTAATATAGAACTGTTGAGTTTGCTCAACGAGGTTACTTTTGTCGAAGGCATAAAATCTTGCAATTATTTCACCGCACTTTTGGAATTTACATCACAAAAGGAAACAAAATTTCGTCAAAAATAGCACTTTCTATTTTGCTGATTTGAGCGTATGCTTAAAACATATTTTCTTACTGCGAGAAAGTATAAAAATATAGCAAGTTTGTTTATTTATCACATGGAGTTTTCCTATGAAAAAATGGTTTTTATCCACCGCACTTTTATGTGCACCTCTCTTTGTGCAAGCGGATACGCTTCCAAATTATCACACGACTTCACATAAATATGAATTAACACAAAATTATGATCTCCAAGTGCCGAAAGGATCACAAGGCGAAATGAAATTATGGGTGCCTTTGCCTTTTAATAATGAATATCAAGAAGTGGAGTCCATTCAGTTTGAAGGCAATTATCAGCAGGCTTATATTACAGAAAATAATGCCTATGGTGCGAAAACCTTATTTGCAACTTGGGATAAAAATGCGGATAAACGTGAATTAAAAGTGACTTTGTTAGTGCAGACGAAAGATCGCGAACCTATGTTACAAAAGGCGTTATCTGCTTATCAAACACCAGAAAAAATTACTTATCCTGTTGATGTGTTGCCTTATTTACAAGCAACGGATCATATAAAAACTGACGGTATTGTTAAGCAATATGCCGATAAAATTGTCGGTACTGAAACGAATCCATTGAAAAAAGCGGAATTGATTCATCGTTGGATTGTGAACAATATGGAACGTGATAATTCAGTGTTAGGTTGCGGTGATGGAGATGTAGAAAAAATTCTTACCACAGGCGTACTAAAAGGTAAATGTACGGATATTAATTCTGTCTTTGTTGCTTTGGCTCGCGCTTCGGGAATTCCTGCTCGAGAAGTGTTTGGTATCCGTTTAGGTCAAGCGATAAAAATGGGGAAATATTCAAAAGGGGCTTTTGGGAAAGCAGATGATAAAGGTGTTGCTGATGTCAGAGGTGGACAACATTGCCGCGCAGAATTTTATTTAGCGGGTTTTGGTTGGGTGCCAGTGGATTCTGCTGATGTAGCTAAAATGCGTTTAGCAGAGAAAAAAGCGGTACAAGATCCTGATGTGCAGCAAGTGGCGAATTATTTATTTGGTAACTGGGAAATGAACTGGATTGGCTTTAATTATGCGCGTGATTTCGATCTTTTCCCGTTACCAGAAATCGCACCATTAAATAATTTTGGCTATCCTTATGCAGAAATTGGCGGTGACCCATTAAATTCATTCGATCCAAAAGAGTTCAAATATGAATTTATCTCAAAACAACGCTAATCGACGTTTTATTGTAAGCTGTGTTACTGCTGTCGTTGCAGCAGTAACTTCAACCCTGTGTTGTATTGGACCGCTCATTTACTTATTATTTGGCGTTTCTTCCACGTGGTTGATTGGGTTTGGCGAATATGAATATTTACGTATTCCCATGCTAATTCTCTCTTTGGGGGCTTTTGGCTACGGCTTTTGGTTATTGGTATTTTCTAAGCGCATTATTTGTACTAAATACCTTCCGCATCGCCAATTGTTAGTCTTATATTGGATAATGTTTATCGTTATTTTATTTTTCTTACTGTACCCGACAATTTTACCTTGGTTTTTAGAATGAAAAAATTAATTCAACTGCTCACAATGTGGGGCTTGCTTATTGGTTCTGTCCAAGCCACTACGTTACAAAATGATGAGAAAAAAGTGGTTATGCATATTAAAGAAATGACGTGCCAACTTTGCGTTTACTTGGTGAACAAAGAACTACGAAATGTGGAAGGCGTGCTGCATACCAAAGCAAATATTAAAGAACGAAATGTGAATATTCTCGCTAAAAATTCCGTTGATAATGAAAGCCTAAAACAAGCCATTTATAAGCTCAACTATTCCGCAGAGATTGTAGAGTAGGGAAAAGTGCGGTACATTTTCGGTGAGTTTTTATATGTGAAAAAAGGGAGCTTTATGCTCCCTTTTAAGTTATTTGAATAGGTTAATAAATAATGTAATGATTAATGGATTACTGATATTGATAAAGATAACAGTAATTACAGGCAATATAAACCAAGCAGTTGGTGCGGGACCGTTTTTCTCAATAACTGCTGCCATATTTGCCATCGCATTTGGCGTTTGACCTAAACCAACGCCGCAATGTCCTGCTGCCATAACTGCAGCATTATAATTGCCACCCATTGTACGGAATGTGATGAAATATGCCCATAGCATCATTACCACAGCTTGCGCAATGAGGATCACAATCATTGGGAGTGCGAGATCTAATAATTTATTGATATTTAATGTCATTAATGCCATTGATAAGAATAAATTAAGTGAAATATCGCCAATCACATCAATTTCTTTCATTCTAATTTTTAGAATATTTAAATCTGCGATATTACGAATGATTGCACCGCCAAATAAACAGCCCACATAGTATGGGAATGTTAATCCTGTCTTGTTTAATAAAATAGAAATATAGGATCCTATCAATGCAGCAATTAAAATCATTACGACACTATTGAACATATTTTTACTGTTTAGCTCAAAGATTTCTGATTTCTTTTGATTATCATCAGCGAGATCTTCACTTTTCAGATTATGTTTTGCGATTAAACGTTTAGCAACAGGTCCACCAATAATACTGCCTAATAGTAAACCAAAGGTTGCTGCAGCGATACCTACGGTTGTTCCACCTTCTGCACCAAATGATTCTAGCGTTGGACCAAATGCTGCACCAGATCCAATACCACCTGACATTGAAATAGAACCCATTGCAACACCTAGTAGTTTATTTAAACCAAAGAGTGAAGCTAAACCTACACCAACAAGATTTTGAACAAAGAGGAATAATACTGCGCCAATAGCAAGAATAGCACCTAAACGCCCACTCTTTTTCATTACATTAATACTGCAAGTAAAGCCAGTACAAGTAAAGAAGAGGTTCATAAAGAAATTTTGTAAAGTTCCAGTTAACTTAATCTCAAATAAGCCTAATTTTAAGACTATAAATGTGAGAAAACTAAATATTAATCCACCAATAACTGGTGCTGGAATAAAATAGATTTGAAAGAACCGCACTTTTGTTTTGATATAGCTACCTAATAAAAATACAATTGCGGCTAAACCTACGGTTTGTAATAGATCAAAAGTAATAGTCATATTATGCTTCCTCAATAAACTCGCATTGGCTATCGGCTAATTTTTTATGTAACCAACTTAGATTTAATTTTTTATGTGTTCGGATTTCATCTAACATTTGTTTTTCTTTTTCGATAATTTCTTTAGAACGAACTAAAACGGTATCTAGATATTCTGGTTTAATCGCGATTACACCATTTTCATCGCCAACGAGAATATCGCCAGGACAAATGGTTTTTCCTGCAATATTGACGGGTACATTGATTTCTCCTGGACCATTTTTATATGGACCATTTGGATTTGTTGCGCACGCAAAAACGGGTAAGCCAATATCACTCACATCTTGTTTATCACGAATTGCGCCATATACGACAATACCTGCTATGCCCCGTTGTTTCGCATATTCAACCATAATCTCTCCACAAAGAGCTCTGCCTGTATATCCTTCCCCATCAACTACGATGACATCGCCAGCTTTAGCGTTTTCAATCGCATAATAAAATAGCAGATTATCACCTGCTGGTACACGCACAGTATAAGCGCTACCTAATAAGCGGTTTTTGCTTGTTGCAAACATATTATTTGAACAGCAAGCAGTACGATTTGAGCTGTCACCTAGAATAGTGACAGGAATGCTACGCAGCTGTTCAATTTTGTCTTTTTCAACTCTTGAAAAGTCTTTCACAATTTTAAAACCAGGATTTTGCATTTTTTTCTCCACTATTTACTTAAAATCGGCTTAAAAATAGCAAGCTTGTAAATTATAGTAAAACGAATATTTTAGATATATAATATCGATATATTCGATATTTTCGGAGGGGATATGACATTTGATCAGATAAAAACCTTTTTAACTGTTGTTGAATTTGGCAATATTTCAGCCGCTTCTGACAGTTTGTTTGTCACCCAATCAACAATCAGTAGTCGCTTACAATCTTTAGAGCAAGAATTAGATGTTTGTTTAATGGTGCGCAGTAAAGGAATAAGAAATATTGAATTAACTTCCCAAGGGAAAGCGTTTGTTCCCATTGCTCAGCAATGGATGTCTTTGTGGAAAGATACGAGGCAATTACAGCAAATACAGGATATTAAAACGTTAAATATTGGTAGTGTAGATTTAGTGAATAATTTTACTTTTGTACCATTCTTTCAGCGTTACGCGACAGAGCATCCAAATGTTAAATTGGGTATTCATACCTTTCATTCTTCTGAAATTCATAATTTAGTCGAAAGTCGGCAAATGGATATTGGGTTTGTTTTTAGTCAGATGAAATATAACGACATTATTTCTAAGCCTGTTTATCGTGAGCAGATGTACTTGATTTGTAACAAAAATAGCCCTTATTATGATTTTATTCATCCAAATGAATTGTCTGTGAAAAATGAGATATTTCTTGCATGGGGACCTGATTTTCGACAATGGCATGATGCGCATTGGAGTCCTTATGAACACCCATTTATTACTGTGAATACCGGCTCATTAATCTCAAGATATTTAACAAAAAAAGAGCATTGGGCGATTGCTCCTATGTCGCTAGTTTCTTTTTTACGCCAATATTTAGATATTTCTTGCTATCGAATCCAAGAACCACCAACTCCGCGAGTGTGCTATCAACTCACCCATCGTTACGCTAAACCGAGCTATATTGAGACTATTAACCAATTTGAACAATCATTACAAAATTTTATCAATTCCAATGATAATATTTGCCGTTTTGAGCCATGGATGTTTGAAAGCAATGAATTAGCGAAAGAGCCAATTTTATTTTAGTCGATTAAATCAGCAAAATTACTTGAAGCTTAATGCAATTTTTACGATTTTAGGCTATCCTATACCACATTTTCTAATTTAGTTTTTTACCGCAAGTGCGGTTAAATTTAAGGTGATTTTATGCAACAACAATATAATCCAAGCGAAATTGAACCTCGCATTCAGCAATTTTGGGCTGAAAACAAGGTGTTCAAAGCGATTAAAGATACTTCAAAAGAGAAATACTATTGTCTTTCTATGTTCCCGTATCCGTCAGGTCGTCTGCATATGGGACACGTGCGTAACTACACCATTGGCGATGTGATTTCTCGCTACCAACGAATGAACGGGAAAAATGTGTTGCAACCAATGGGTTGGGATGCGTTCGGTTTGCCTGCGGAAGGGGCAGCGATTAAAAACAAAACTGCACCAGCAAAATGGACATACGAAAACATTGCCTATATGAAGAAACAGTTGCAATCCTTAGGTTTTGGCTTCGACTGGGATCGTGAAATTGCCACCTGCAAACCTGATTACTACAAATGGGAACAGTGGTTCTTTACCGAGTTGTATAAAAAAGGTTTAGTGTACAAAAAAACATCCACAGTAAACTGGTGTCCGAACGATGAAACCGTGTTGGCGAATGAACAAGTGCACGAAGGTTGTTGCTGGCGTTGTGATACGCCTGTGGAGCAAAAAGAAATTCCGCAATGGTTCATCAAAATCACGGATTACGCTGAACAACTTTTAGGTGATTTAGATCACCTTCCGAACTGGCCTGATCAAGTGAAAACGATGCAACGCAACTGGATCGGTCGCTCTGAAGGGGTGGAAATTACCTTTGATATTCAAGACAGCCAAGAAAAATTAGCGGTCTACACCACGCGTCCTGATACGTTCTTAGGTGTGAGCTATGTGGCAGTGGCAGCAGCGCATCCATTAGCAACTTTAGCAGCAGAAAATAATCCTGATTTAGCTCAATTTATTCAAGAATGCAAAAACACCAAAGTGGCAGAAGCCGAATTAGCCACAATGGAGAAAAAAGGAATGGCGACCGGTTTATACGCTATTCATCCACTCACAAAACAAGCGGTGCCAATTTGGGTGGCAAATTTTGTGTTAATGCACTACGGTACGGGTGCAGTAATGGCAGTGCCTGCACACGACCAGCGTGACTTTGAATTTGCACAAAAATACGATTTGCAAATTAAACAAGTGATCGCACCGCTTGATAACAGCGAGTGGGATTTCAGCCAAGCAGCCTTTACTGAATACGGTAAATTAGTAAATTCTGCGGAATTTGATGGCTTGGAATTTGACGGTGCATTCAACGCTATTGCGGATAAATTGACCGCACTAGGCGTGGGTAAACGCCAAGTGAATTTCCGCTTACGTGACTGGGGCGTGTCTCGCCAACGTTATTGGGGGGCTCCAATTCCAATGCTAACCCTTGAAAATGGCGACGTAGTGCCAGCCCCAATCCAAGATTTACCGATTGTATTGCCTGAAGATGTGGTAATGGACGGCGTGAAGAGCCCAATCAAAGCCGATACAAATTGGGCGAAAACCACTTACAACGGACAACCTGCGTTAAAAGAAACGGACACTTTCGACACCTTTATGGAGTCGTCTTGGTATTATGCACGCTACACCAGCCCACAATATCAACAAGGTATGTTAGACAGCGAAGAAGCGAATTACTGGTTGCCAGTGGATCAATATATCGGCGGTATCGAACACGCTACAATGCACTTGCTCTACTTCCGTTTCTTCCACAAATTGTTGCGTGATGCGGGTTTAGTCAGCAGTGATGAACCAGCGGATAAATTACTCTGTCAAGGTATGGTGCTTGCTGATGCATTTTACTACACCAGCCCAACTAACGAACGTATTTGGGTCAGCCCAACGGAAGTGACTCTTGAGCGTGATGAAAAAGGCCGTATCGTCAAAGCCTTTGATAAAGAAGGACGTGAGTTGGTGCATTCGGGTATGACCAAAATGTCCAAATCGAAAAACAACGGTATCGATCCACAAGAAATGGTGGAAAAATACGGTGCGGACACGGTTCGTCTGTTTATGATGTTCGCTTCTCCGGCTGAAATGACGTTGGAATGGCAAGAATCAGGCGTGGAAGGGGCAAAACGCTTCTTAGGTCGTTTATGGAATTTAGCGTTTGAATACCAAAAAGATCCTGCAAAAACTGCGTTAGATCCAACCGCACTTTCAGCTGATCAGAAAAATCTTCGTCGTGAAGTGCATAAAACCATCGCTAAAGTGAGTGATGATATTGGTCGCCGTCAAACTTTCAACACTGCAATTGCAGCGATTATGGAGTTGATGAACAAATTGACCAAAGCACCACTTACAGGCGATCAAGATAAAGCGATTATGGCGGAAGCCTTAAGTGCTGTAGTGCGTATGCTTTACCCAATCACACCGCACATCTGCTTTGAATTGTGGAAAAATTTGGGCAACCAAGACAGCATCGACTTCGCACCTTGGGTGCAAGCCGATGAAAAAGCGATGGTGGAAGACGAAAAACTCGTCGTGGTTCAAGTAAATGGTAAAGTGCGTGGCAAAGTGACTGTGCCTGCGGATATGTCTGAAGAAGATATTAAAGCTGTGGCACTTGCTGATGTCAATGTACAGAAATTCCTTGAAGGTTTAACCATTGTGAAAACCATTTATGTGCCGGGCAAATTATTCAGCTTTGTAGCAAAATAATTTGTTAGAATGGGCAGGAAAAGCTCTTCCGCCCATTATTACGGGATATTGTTATGAATTGGCTTAGAACCGCAAAAATTAGCCTTATTTGCACCGCACTTTTAGGTTGTACGAGTGGTGTAGAGGAGTTTGAATGGCGCCCTTATAAAGATATTGATGGTGTCATCAAACAAATGCGTTTTGCAGAAGAAACAACTGCGATGGAATATGAGCAACCCGCAGAAAAACGCGATCTTACGCATTTTCAAGGTTATGCGGTAAGTCGTAATGAAGGTGTGGAACAACGCATTGGCTACCTTGCATTATTGCGTAATGCCGAGGGATATATGGCAACGATTTTTAATGTGCAAGGTCAATCCCTTAATCCTCAACGTCCTGATGATTTGGCAAACTTAGCGAAGGCAAAAATAGTTGATTTTTATGAGTTTGGGCAATTTCGATTAGGGCATGCGAGATTCAGTGGTAAACAAGCGGTTTGCCAAGATTTCAAGGGAAAAAATGGTGTAGATTTAATTATGACCACCAATTATTACCCTGAAAATAGCTTTACAGATTTTTATACAAGTTTAATCAATGTAAAATTGCATGCGCAGTCCGCACCAAAAGAAATTGGCTACACACCAAGTTTTACGGGTAATAATGATCGTTTGCAGCAGGAAATACGGACTTCGGAACAAAAAAAGGGTAAAAAAATAGCACAAGATAATGTGTTAGAAAAAGCCAGTATTTTATTTAATATTCTTTGTAAATAAAGGTTTAATCTATGTTAAAACAAGTTAAAGTCGCTTTTATCACTACGGGCATTTTATTACTAAGCGCTTGTGGTTTTCATTTCCAAAATGGGCAATTAGTACCAAAAAGTTTGCAAGTGATCAAACTAGAAAGTAGCGATCCTTATAGCGATATGTCATTAGCAATGCGCAAACAGCTACAAGTCAATAATATTACTGTAGTGGAACAAAATGATGTGCCTGTATTGCGTATTAATAAAATTGCTAGCAACGATAGCGTCGTTTCTGTATTTAAATATGGTCGTGAAGCAGAGAAAATGTTGTTTTTACAAGTTGAGGCAAGCGTGAAATTTCCGCATAAAGATGCTTATCCAATCTCTGTAAAAGTTAACCGCACTTTCTTTGATAACCCACGTGCAGCTTTGGCAAAATCAGCGGAAAAAGAGATTATTTTACGTGATATGAATGAGCAAGCTGCTCGTCAAATTATCAGCAAAATGGTAGCGTTACAGCACCAAGTTCAATAGTTATTGGCAAATATGAATCGTATCTTTACTGAGCAATTGGCGGCTTCACTAAATAATAGGTTACAGCAAATTTATTATTTGGTTGGGCAAGATCCTTTATTGCTGAGTGAAAGTGCAGATTTAATTTGGAAAGTGGCTAATCAACAAGGCTTTGATGAAAAGATCGAAGCCGATATTGATAATAATACGGATTGGGATGATTTACTTGAACGTTGCCAATCCTTAGGTTTATTTTTTAATAAGCAGATTATTTATCTTAATCTGCCAGAAAACCTCACCGTTGCTTTACAAAGTAAATTGGATGAATTGATTTCATTAATCAATGAAGATTTGCTTTTCGTTTTCCAAATGGCGAAATTTCCTAAAACAGCGGAAAAACAAGCTTGGGTAAAAAAATCCCTCGAATTTGAACCGCACTTAGTCTTAGTCAACTGCCAAACACCAACCATTGAACAATTACCCAAATGGCTTACCCACCGAACCAAAAATATGGGAATGAATTTGGAACAAGATGCCATTCAGTTCCTATGTTATAGCCATGAAAATAATTTACTTGCCCTAAAACAAAGTTTAGATTTGTTGTTTTTATTGCATCAAGATAAAAAACTGAGTTTGCAGAAAGTTCAACAAGTGGTGGAGCAATCTTCTATTTTTACCCCTTTTCAATGGATTGATGCATTGTTAGAGGGTAAATTTCAACGTGCAAAACGCGTGTTGCAAGGTCTGAAAATGGAAGATGTGCAGCCTGTCGTCTTGCTACGTATTTTCCAACGTGAATTGATGATCATGCTTGAGTTGTCCAAACCACAACAATCCATCGCTGATTTAACTCAGAAGTTACCCGTTGAGCAATTGCGCCAGAATTTTGATCGCATGAAGATCTGGCAAAATCGACGCACTTTTTATGTAGCAGCTTTCCAACGCCTAACTTATCAAAGACTCTATTTAATTATTCAACAACTAGCCGAAATTGAACGCCAAACCAAAATGGACTTTTCCGCAGATTCTTGGTCACAATTAACTGAACTTTCTGCACAATTCTGTGCATAAATTTCCTTTATTCTTTTATATTTAAGTTAAAGTTTGATTTAGATAAAGATTTTCCTATCTTTTAGTTAAAAAGATTGTAAATTTTTATAAATTCAGTATCATTCCCGACCTGAATCAATTAACTCTTTAAAGGTATATTTATGCTCTATTTAGAATTTTTATTCCTACTATTAATGTTGTATGTAGGGAGCCGTTTCGGTGGTGTCGGCCTTGGTGTCGTCTCTGGTATTGGTTTAGTGATTGAAGTATTCATTTTCCGTATGCCAGTTGGTAAAGCACCCGTTGATGTGATGCTAATTATTTTAGCGGTAGTGACCTGTGCTTCTGTACTTGAAGCCGCGGGTGGCTTAAAATTTATGCTTCAAATTGCGGAAAAAGTACTGCGTAGCAATCCAAAACGCGTGACTTTATTAGGTCCAATCGTCACCTATTTAATGACATTTATGCTTGGTACGGGCCACTCAGTTTATTCCATCATGCCAATTATTGGTGACGTTGCGTTAAAAAATAAAATTCGTCCAGAGCGTCCGATGGCTGCCGCTTCTGTTGCTTCTCAATTGGCAATTACCTCAAGCCCATTATCAGCAGCAGTAGTATTCTATTTAGGTAAGATCATTCAAATTCCAGGTTTTGAGCATATCTCATTACTGCATATTATTGGTGTGACTGTACCAGCTACGTTTGTGGGTACTATTGCATTATCTTTATATAGTATTCGTCGCGGTAAAGAATTAGAAGATGATCCTGAATATCAACGTCGTTTACAAGATCCTGTTTGGCGTGAGCGTATTTTAAATACAACAAGTACAACTTTAAATGAAAAATTACCTGCCTCAGCAAAACAATCGGTATATCTTTTCCTATTGTCTTTCGTAGTGATTACTATCATTGCAATGCTACCTGAGATTCGTACGGTTGGTATCGGTGAAAAAATTAAACCAATTTCAATGTCATTGATTATTCAAATGATGATGTTGTGTTTTGGCGGTATCATTTTGTTAGTGACAAAAACAAATCCACAAACTGTACCAAATGGTGTGGTGTTTAAATCAGGTATGGTTGCGGCTATCGCAATCTTTGGTATTGCTTGGATGAGTGATACTTACTTCCAATTCGCGATGCCAACATTTAAAACAGCAATTATGGATATGGTGAAAACTTACCCTTGGACCTTTGCATTAGCATTATTTGTCGTGTCTGTGGTAATTAATAGCCAAGCAGCAACTGCAGTCATGCTCTTGCCGGTGGGATTAGAGTTAGGTATTCCAGCGCCAATTTTAGTGGGTTTAATGCCAGCAACCTATGCGTACTTCTTTATTCCTAATTACCCATCGGATATTGCAACGGTTAACTTTGACGTATCAGGTACAACGAAGATTGGTAAATACTATTTTAACCACAGTTTCATGATGCCTGGTTTAATCGGTGTGATTACAGCCTGTGTCGTGGGTGTAGCGATTGCCGAATTAATTATTCAATAATCAAAAAGTGCGGTTAAAAAACGTTGAATTTTTTCACCGCGCTTCTCATAAAAAAACGCTCAATATATTGAGCGTTTTTTTGTTTGTTCTTAATGGGTTTCGTAAGCAGCTAAGGTATTATGCATTAGCATTGCTACAGTCATTGGACCGACACCGCCCGGAACAGGTGTGATGAATTTTGCTTTTTCAGTGGCTTTATCATATTCAATATCGCCTTTGAGTTTGCCGTCTGCTCCACGATTTATACCGACATCAATTACAATAGCACCCGACTTAACCCAATCGCCAGGGATAAATTCAGGTTTACCCACCGCTACAACGAGAATATCCGCTTGGCGAACATGGCTTTCTAAATCTTTCGTGAAACGATGTGTTACTGTTACTGTACAGCCAGCGAGCAGTAATTCCAACGCCATTGGGCGCCCTACAATATTAGAGGCGCCAACAACCACTGCATGTTGACCATATAAATCTACCCCCGTAGTTTCTAGTAGTTTCATCACGCCGTAGGGGGTGCATGCACGTAGCGTAGGGATACGTTGGCATAAACGGCCAACATTGTATGGGTGGAAACCATCAACATCCTTATTTGGTGCAATGCGTTCAATGACTTTTGTGCTATCAATATGAGCGGGGAGAGGTAATTGAACCAAAATACCATCGATACTTTCATCATTATTGAGTTGATCAATTAAGCTCAGCAATTCTTGCTCTGATGTACTTTCGGCTAAGTCATAAGATTTTGATTGAATACCAATCTCAGCACAACTTTTACGTTTGCTGCCTACATAGACTTGAGAAGCAGGATCTGAACCCACTAAGATTACGGCTAAACCTGGATTTCGTTTTCCTTGAGTAACATAGCTCTCTATTTTTTGCGCTACTTCAGATTTGATCTTTTTAGCAAGTTCTGTGCCAGAAATTACTTGTGCAGTCATTCGATTTACCTTTCATTCAAGAAGTTACGGAAACGTTTGCTATTTTGTCAGAAAACATATGGAAATGCGAATAAATTTATTAAATTGAGATAATTTTAATCGATTGAGTTAAAAAGCAAAAAAAATGATTGACTGAAACAGAAAGCCATCTATAATTACCAACATTCGTCGGCGAGTAGCGCAGCTTGGTAGCGCAACTGGTTTGGGACCAGTGGGTCGTAGGTTCAAATCCTATCTCGCCGACCACTTCTTATCATATCCATTTGAAATGCGCCCTTAGCTCAGCTGGATAGAGCAACGGCCTTCTAAGCCGTAGGTCATTGGTTCGAATCCAATAGGGCGTGCCATTGTTTACTATTCTTACTGATCCGATTTTATATATTTAGCTTTAAATTTGACCAAAAGTCATTATATAATGATCTATGGTTGTAATTTTATCTCTCTAATAGGATTGTTTTTTATTTTGTGCATAACTTAATAAGGGAATTTTTATTTATGAAATATCAATTGTTTGTGGCTATCATTTTGGCTAGTTTTTGCAGTTTGAATGTTATTGCAAATAATTCTGTATCTATTCATATTTCAGAAGATGGTATTATAAGTACTCCTCAAACACCAGTTAAGGCTGATAATGCAAAAAAGATTTATATTAATGAGGATAATTTAAAAACATTAGATCCTAAGAATCAACAAGATGCTAATAAATTAGCAAATAGTATTGAATTTGAAGTTTATCGGATCAATGAGGATAGTCAAACTCATACAGTTTTTTTAGCTGGAGAAGGCGTATGTGATGGCTACAAAAATAGAGGAGTTGAAGTAACGGACTCAGCGACTTATTATATAAAAGATGATTCTAAAGACGAATATTATGCTAATGTTTCTGGTGGAGTGTTGAATGACAAGGGCATTGCGAGGAAAGTGCAATATGCGTCGGTGTTTAATGTCAATGATGAAGCCTTATCAAATCGTCTAAAAGAACAAGATAAATTGAAAGGTAGAAAAATTGCAGAACAGAATTTAAAGGATAGAGGTAATATGCTATCCAATGATGTCTGTCATACAAATTAAAGGTATTTAAAATGAAGAAAGTTGTTATTATTTTATCTCTATTTTTAGCTGCTTGTAGTAGCCATCAAACTGTCGGTGAACCACAAGCGCCATTGGATATGAAAGCTGTAGAAGCTTATAATGCAAAAGTATATAGCGGTAAAACAGTGCAGCATAAGCAAGTAAAAGAAACTGCGGTTGATATGCCAATAAACGCAAGTGATTCTCAACCAAAAGTTTCTACAAGAGGCTCATCCAGATATCCTGTTGTATTGATGCCGTCTATTGGCTATCACTACGGATATTATCGTTAAAAATTAATTAAAAAAAGACCGCACTTTTCAGTGCGGTTTTGTTTTATTCATTGTCGCTCTTGCTGTTTTTCTTTGAATTGTACATGGCTTCAATTTGTTCACGATAACGCTGTAAAATGACTTTGCGTCGTAATTTTAAGGTTGGCGTGATTTCTTCCATTTTTGTACTAAATGCCTTTGGCAATAGGGTAAATTTCTTAATTTGTTCAAAATGCGCCAATTCTTTTTGCAAATCATTAATGCGTTTTTCAAACATTTGTACAATGTCAGAATGTTTGATTAATTCTAATCGATCTTGGTACTTAATATTCAATTGTTTAGCGTAAGATTCTAAACTCTCAAAACAAGGTACGATAAGGGCGGACACGTATTTCTTAGCATCAGCAATCACTGCAATTTGCTCAATGAATTTATCCTTGCCAACAGTGCCTTCAATCAATTGCGGGGCAATATATTTGCCATTGGAAGTTTTCATTAGTTCTTTAATACGATCTGTAATATAAAGGTTACCTTCCGCATCAAATTCTCCAGCGTCCCCTGTTTTGAGGAAACCATCTTCTGTAAAGCTTTCCGCTGTTTGCTGTGGATTTTTATAATAGCCACGCATGACCATGCCGCCTTTGACTAAAATTTCATTATTTTCGCCGATTTTTACTTCTGCACCAGGCATTAATGTCCCAATAGAATTTGGGTTAAAGACTAAGTCATTCCAACAAGAAACGGTTGCGGTAGTCTCTGTCATGCCATAACCCAGTTTTACATTTAAGCCAATGCTATGAAAAAATAAACCAATAGTGGATTCCAGTTTGGCGCCACCGCAAGGCATCATTCTAATGCGTCCACCTAATAGTTGACGTAATTTACTTAGTACTAATTTATCCGCTAAGCGATATTGTGTTTTTAACCACCATGAAATCGACTGCTTTTGAGCTTTTGCATGGAGATGCATTTCGCCGACCTTGATTGCCCAATTAAATAATTTTCTGCGATACGCTGGTGCTTGTTGTACTTTATCCCAAACCGCGGTGTAAATTTTCTCATAAAAGCGAGGTACCGCACACATCAGCGTTGGACGAACTTCCGCCAGCGTTTCTCTTACTTGGTTAGTGTCTTCCAAATACGCATTGGTTGCACCTTTATGTAACACATAAGCTACCCAAGCGCGCTCAAAAATATGTGAGAAAGGAAGGAAAGATAAAGACACGTCCTCAGGAGTAACATCAAGTAATTGATCATGTGCCCAAAGTTGATGGGCTAAGTTTGCATAATCGAGCATTACCCCTTTAGGTTCGCCAGTGGTACCTGATGTATAAATGATCGTGAAGAGATCATCTAAACTAATTTGTGTGAGACGTTGTTGTAACTCTGCTTCTGCTTGTTCTGACGTATTTTGAATAAAATCTTGCCAGTGGTAAGCAATTGAGCAATTGTGTAATTCAATGCTGTCTTTCATTGCCACAATTTTTTCTAAACGTGGGCATTTTTCTATGACTTCAAGCATATGATCATATTGTTCTTGGTCACCCACAAACAAAATTTTCATATCTGAATTGTTGACAATAAATGCGGCTTGGTTTGCGGTATTGGTAGCATAAATCGGCACTGTGACTGCGCGAATTTGTAAACCGCCGATATCAGCAATCGTCCAGTTAGGCATATTTTGTGCAAAAATACCGATTTTATCCTGAACTTGAATACCTGAGTGAATTAAGGCTAAGCTGATATTATCTATTTGTTGTTGAAAATCTGTCCAACAAATATCTTGCCATTGTCCCTCTTTTTTATAACGAAGTGCGGTGCGTTTGGCTTGAGTTTTTGCTTGTTGTCGAACTCGTTGAATAAAATGAAAATCCAAGTTCATGTATTGTTCCTGTTTCTAGCGTACAAGTGTTCGCTAATATAAACACTTTTACTAATAAAAGCTAGAGAAAAGACAAGAAAATTACTATACTTAGCACAATTGAAATCGGTATAGGAAAGCGCAATGGATACTTGGAAAATGGCGATTGGTGCTGAAAAAGAGCAGCCCTATTTTCAACAGATTTTGGCCAAGGTACAGCAAGCTCGTTCTGAAGGAAAAGTTGTTTATCCGCCACAGGCTGATATTTTTAATGCTTTTAAATTAACAGAATTTGGCCAGGTCAAAGTGGTGATTCTAGGACAAGATCCTTATCATCGCCCAAATCAGGCTCATGGTTTAGCTTTTTCTGTTCGACCACCAGTGCCAGCACCCCCTTCATTGCAGAATATGTATAAAGAACTGCAGTTAGAATATGCTGATTTCCAAATTCCTAATCATGGTTCGCTGATTTCATGGGCAGAACAAGGCGTGTTGCTACTCAATACCGTTTTAACTGTTGAAGAGGGAAATGCCAATTCTCATGCGAATTTTGGTTGGGAAACTTTTACTGATCGTGTCATTGCAGTGTTAAATGAACAGCGTGAAAACTTGGTCTTTCTATTGTGGGGAAGTCACGCACAGAAAAAAGGTCGGTTCATTGATCGTAAAAAACATTTAGTATTGACTGCGCCACATCCTTCGCCACTTTCAGCACATCGTGGTTTTCTGGGGTGCGGTCATTTTATGAAAGCCAATGAATATTTGCGTCAACATCAATTGACGGAAATTAATTGGCATTTGAATAATATTTGAGGATAGATATGTTAGCTATTATTTCGCCCGCGAAAACATTGGATTATGAAAGTGCGGTGCCAAAATTTGAATTTTCACAACCGCAGTTGACGGCTCATAGTGCTGAGTTAATGGCAGTTTGTCGTGACTTATCGCCAGCTCAGATTGCCTCTTTAATGTCTATTAGTGATAAATTGGCAACACTAAATACCGCACGTTTTGCTGAATGGGCAGTGGAACACAATGAGCAAAATTCACGCGCTGCGATTTATGCATTCAAAGGCGATGTTTATACTGGATTATCAGTTGAAGAGTTGAACTCACAAGATATTGCCTTTGCGCAACAACATCTGCGCATGTTATCGGGATTATATGGCTTGTTGCGTCCTTTGGATCTAATGCAGCCTTATCGTTTAGAAATGGGCACGAAACTGGCTAATACAAGAGGTAAGGATTTGTATCAATTCTGGGGCGATATCGTAACTGAGCATTTACAACAAGCATTAGATCAACAAGGCGATAATGTGTTGATTAATTTAGCTTCTGATGAATATTATAAAGTCGTAAAACCTCATTTGTTGAACGCAAACATTATTAAACCTGTGTTTTTAGATGCGAAAGCTGGTAAGTTTAAAGTGATTAGTTTTTATGCTAAAAAAGCCCGAGGTTTGATGTGCCGCTATATGATCCAAAATGCGTTAACAAAACCGGAACAGCTCAAAGCATTTAATTTAGAAGGTTATTGGTTCGATGAAGAGTCATCAACTGCACAGGAATGGATCTTCAAACGTGATAGAGGAGAATAAAATGTTAAAAAAATGCACCGCACTTTTTTCCATCTTATTGCTATCAGGTTGCGCTATAAAGTCAAGCAAGCCAGAAGTGATTTCTGAAATGGTAAAATTGAATGTGCCGAAAGTTATTAAATATCATGAGTCGAGCTATCAGTTAAGAAATCAAAAAGATTTAGGCAGTATGGCACGCTATGTGTATTTTGAGAAAAAAGAGAATAATCAAAATTGGAAAAGTGCGGTGGAATTATTACATGATCGTAATGCAGAAAAGATGGCATTATCCGATCGTATTCAGTTAAGAGAGAAAGTGTACAGAACTAATGGTGTTGAGCATTTTAATCTTAATTTAGAAGGGGATGATTTATACGCTTTTGTGATTTATTCACCTAATCCAAATCAAGCGAACTGGCAAGTTGAAGTAGCACGAGGTGCTGATGTTAAAGGCTGTGGATTCGTGCAGTTCCAATATTCAGTGAAAGTGCCACAATCTCATAAGCTGATGCAAATGGGGAAAGTTAAACTCATTGGTTATCTGAAAAAATACGCCATAGATAAAGAATTGGCGCGTTTACATGAATTAAAATGGGATTGGCAATGTGCAATGCCTGAAGGGTAGAATAATCTTTGATTTTTAGCAAAAAATGATGAAAATCTGCTAAAATATAGTAGAGGCTAACCGCTGAATAGTGTAAGCTTAGCGACACGATTTTCTCGGATTTCATTTAAGTTTAAAGGTAAATATTATGATCAAAAAAATTGCAGTCTTAACAAGTGGTGGCGATGCACCAGGTATGAATGCCGCAATTCGTGCTGTTGTGCGTACCGCTTTACATGAAGGCTTAGAAGTTTATGGTATTCGTGATGGTTATCAAGGTTTATACCATAACAAAATTACTCAATTAAACCGCTTTAGTGTATCTGATATTATTACTCATGGTGGTACGTTCTTAGGTTCTGCGCGTTTTCCTGAGTTTAAAAAGCCAGAAGTGCGTGCAAAATGTGCGGAAATTTTACGTTCTCATGGTATTGATGCATTAGTGGTTATTGGCGGTGATGGTTCTTATACTGGTGCTAAATTATTAACTGAAGAACATGGTTTCCCTTGTATTGGTATTCCTGGCACCATTGATAATGATATTCCTGGTACAGACTATACTATTGGCTATCAAACCGCATTAGAAACCGCAGTACTTGCAATTGACCGTTTACGTGATACAAGTAGCTCACACCATCGTATTTCTATTTTAGAAATCATGGGGCGTCATTGTAGCGATTTAACAATTAACGCAGCGATTGCTGGTGGTTGTGAATATGCGATTGCACCAGAAGTGGGTTTTGATAAAGAAGAATTAATTGAAGAAATTGAGCGCAGTTTTGCCAATGGTAAAAGCCATGCAATCATTGCGATCACAGAATTAATCACAGATGTTCATCAATTGGCAAAAGATATTGAAGCACGCGTGGGCAATGAAACACGTGCAACCGTATTGGGCCATATTCAACGTGGTGGTTCACCTTGTGCATTTGACCGTATCCTTGCTTCTCGCATGGGGGTCTATGCAGTGGAATTATTACTACAAGGTGAAAAAGGTCGTTGTATTGGTATTCAAAATGAACATTTAGTTCATCACGACATTATTGATGCAATTGATAATATGCGTCGTCCATTCAAAGCTGAATTATTAGAAGTATCAAAACGTTTAGTTTAATTCTATTCAGCAACAAAAATCCCACTTATTAGTGGGATTTTTTTATTCAATACCAATCAGCTTATGTGTCTGAATACTGAGTTGCCATTTTTGTTTATTTGGGCGTTGATTAAGCATCCCTAATTGGCTAATTGTTTCTAACAAATTCATTTCACCATTGATTTCACAAGGGGAAAGGTAATAGTGATTAGCCTGAATTTTCTGTTCGATTTGCTCACAAAATGTTAGTACATCGCCATCAGCTACAATGCGTACTTCATGGGCAAAAGGAATACAACGTTGTTGATATTTTTCTTGATACATTCGCTTTGGGCTAGTCGCAATGTAATCAATTTGTGGCGGGATCTCTTTTAATCCATTGGTTTCAATGGCGAGAAAATAGCCTTCAGTTTTCAGCTGATCAAGCAATAAGGATAAGCTTGGCTGAATGGTCGGTTCTCCACCGGTAATAATAATATTCTTTGCTGAAAATGACCGCACTTTTTGTAAAATGGCTTGCAATGTCCATTGTTTAAATTGGTTGTAGTTAGTATCACACCAAGGACAAGTGAGATTACATTTACCAAAACGTACAAAAATGCTAGGCATCCCTGTATTGAAACCTTCGCCTTGTAAACTTTCAAAAATCTCCACAATTGGATAACTTGGATTAGAAATCAGCGCCACTTTATGATTTGATGTAGAATAAGTCATTGTTATTATTCGCGGTATTCACAGAATGAAGTGGGAGTTTCCCATAAACGAATAGCGGAAATAGGCAATTCAGCTTTTAATCGGTTAAACATAAAGCGAGCCATCTCTTCTGCGGTTGTGCGTGTTGGGATACCAAATGTTTTAGAATTTAACTCATTGAGTAAATTGGCAATTTTACATTCTCTTTCGCTGGTAGTATCGTAAATAAAAGCATGATCCATAGGGTCTAAAATTGCTTTTTGTACAACAGATTTGAGATCAGAAAAATCAATCACCATGCCTTTTTTGGCACCATCGGCAACTAAATCACCACTGACTTCTACTTGTAGTTTATAAGTATGACCATGTAAATTTTGGCATTTCCCATCATGTCCGTCCAAGATGTGAGCCATATCAAAACTAAATTCTTTAGAAACTTTAAACATTTTCACCGCACTTTTATTTTTTAGATTGTAAATATTCATTTAAGCCATTTTCACGCAGCACGCAGCTTGGGCATTCCCCGCAGCCACCATCAACCCCAATGTAGCAAGTATGTGAATAACGACGGACATAATCTAACGCCCCTAATTCATCCGCGAGTTGCCACGTTTGAGCTTTGGTAAGATACATTAACGGAGTGCGAATGTTGAAATTATAATCCATTGCAAGATTAAGCGTGACATTCATTGATTTGATAAATATGTCTCGACAATCGGGATAACCGCTGAAATCCGTTTCGCATACGCCCGTAATAATATCGCTAATACCTTGCCCTTTGGCATAAATAGCCGCGTAAAGTAAAAACAAGGCATTGCGGCCGTCCACAAAAGTATTTGGCATGCCTTTATCATCTGTCTTAATTTCACTGTCGCTCATCATCGCATTATGAGTGATGGCTTTAATAACACTCGTATCGATAAGAGTTTGCTTCACGCCGAGATCTTGCGCTATCCAACGCGCTTTTTCTAATTCAATATGATGACGTTGACCATATTGGAAAGTGACTGCTTCAACATTTTCTGTGCCATATTCTTGAATAGCTTGAATTAAACAAGTGGTGGAATCTTGTCCGCCAGAAAAGATAACAACCGCTTTACGATCGCGGTTTGGGTTAAAGAGTTGCATAATTTTCCTTAGTTTTTTTACGTGGGAGGTTTTCGAACCACGAAGATGTTGAATTATTGATTAATAAATGTGCGGTGGATTTTAGCAAAGTTTTCAATAAAATCAAATAAAAACAGACCGCACTTTGCAGTACGGTCTGCGATTAGAATAAGCTTAGATTAGCCTTTGTAGTTGTGAACTAAAGCAACTAAGTCTAATACTTTGTTTGAGTAACCAGTTTCGTTGTCATACCAAGAAACTAATTTAACGAATGTATCAGTTAATGCGATACCTGCGTCTGCGTCGAATACAGAAGTTTCAACTGCACCGTTGAAGTCTGTAGAAACAACAGCATCTTCAGTGTAACCTAAAACGCCTTTTAATTCGCCGTTGAAAGTTTTACCTTCAGCTGCATCTTTAACTGCTTTCTTGATTTCTTCATAGCTTGCTGCTTTTTCTAAGTTTACAGTTAAGTCAACTACAGATACGTTTGGAGTAGGAACGCGGAACGCCATACCTGTTAATTTGCCGTTTAATGCTGGTAATACTTTACCTACAGCTTTTGCAGCACCAGTTGAAGATGGGATGATGTTTTGTGACGCACCACGACCACCGCGCCAGTCTTTAGCAGATGGACCATCTACAGTTTTTTGAGTTGCTGTAGTTGCGTGAACAGTTGTCATTAAACCATCTTTGATACCGAAAGTTTCGTGGATAACACGTGCTAAAGGTGCTAAACAGTTAGTTGTACAAGAAGCGTTAGAAACGATGTCTTGACCTGCATAATCTTGGAAGTTTACACCACGAACGAACATTGGTGTGCTGTCTTTAGATGGACCAGTTAAAACAACTTTTTTCGCACCAGCTGTGATGTGTTTGCGAGCTGTTTCATCAGTTAAGAAGATACCAGTTGCTTCAACTGCGATATCAACACCGATTTCGTTCCATTTTAAGTTTGCTGGATCGCGCTCTGCAGTTACACGGATAGTTTTACCGTTAACGATTAGGTTACCATCTTTAACTTCAACAGAACCGTCAAAACGACCATGAGTTGAATCGTATTTTAACATGTAAGCCATGTAATCAACGTCGATTAAGTCGTTGATACCTACAACTTCGATATCATCACGAAGTTGTGCAGCGCGGAATACGATACGGCCGATACGACCAAAACCATTGATACCAATTTTAATTGCCATAAGTTTTTCACCTATATTTAAAGTTAAACAAAATTTATTACAGTTTGTCGCTTTTAAAAGTCAACTTGCTGTCACGTCGAGATTATAGCACGATTTCAGTTTATAACGAAACGGAAAGACATAATACAACACAATGATTTTGTGATCTATATCAAATTTTTAGTGGATGAATAACAAGAAATTTTAAATCTATTAACGAATAAAAATAAGAAACCAGTTTTTTATAAAAAAATTATATTTTTCACCGCACTTTTGATGAAATTTATCCTTTTTATGAGGCATAATAAGATGGTGAAATTAAATAAGTGGGAGCAAATTATGTCACAAGGGAATCTTTATATTCTGTCAGCACCAAGTGGCGCGGGAAAATCTTCATTAATTTCAGCTTTGTTAAAACAAGACGAGCAGAAAAAAACGATGGTGTCGGTTTCGCATACAACGCGTCAACCCAGACCTGGAGAGGAAGATGGCGTACATTATTATTTTGTATCGGTGGATGAATTTGAACAGCTGATCGCACAAAATGTGTTTTTAGAATATGCCAAGGTTTTCGGTGGCAATTATTATGGCACTTCATTGCGAGCTATTGAGCAAAATTTGGCCCAAGGTATTGATGTTTTCCTTGATATTGACTGGCAAGGTGCGCAACAAATTCGAGAGAAAGTGCCTTCAGTCAAAAGTATTTTTATTTTACCCCCTTCATTGACTGAATTAGAGCGTCGTTTGATTGGTCGAGGTCAAGATAGTGCGGAAGTGATTGCCGATCGTATGTCAAAAGCAATAAGTGAAATTTCGCATTACAATGAATATGATTATGTGATTGTAAATGATGATTTTGAACAGGCATTATGCGAATTAAAAGCGATTTTAACTGCTGAAAAATTGACGATGAATTATCAACAACGGGAAAATCAGTGCTTAATCGCAGAATTGCTAGCAAAATAGACCACACTTTAGTATTATATTTCCCCTTATTTTAAAAATACGAATGAATTGGAGTAAAATATGGCTCGTGTTACTGTGCAAGATGCAGTAGAAAAAATTGGCAACCGTTTTGATTTAATTTTAGTTGCAGCTCGTCGTGCAAGACAATTACAACTTCATCAAAGTGAACCTTTGGTGCCAGAAGATAACGACAAACCAACAGTGATTGCGTTGCGTGAGATTGAAAAAGGTTTAATTAACAATGACATTATGAATGCGCAAGAGCGTCAAGATGTTTTTGTTTATGAAGAAAAAACACAAGCAGCCGCTTTTGTTACTGAATAAGTGCGGTCTTTTTTCACCTCATTTTAGGCTTGTTATTTGAACAGGGGGTTGGTAATGCATTTTTTTGAACCTTTAAATAAAATCATCCAACAATATTTACCCGAAGAGCAGATTGATCTGATTAAGCGTGCTTTTGTTATTGCAAAAGACGGACATGAAGGTCAATTTCGTTCAAGTGGCGAGCCTTACATCACCCATCCTGTTGCAGTTGCTTGCATTATTGCAGAAATGCGCCTTGATCATGAAGCCATTATGGCGGCGTTGTTGCATGATGTGATTGAAGATACTCCCTACACAGAACAACAATTAACGGACGAATTTGGTCATAGCGTTGCTGATATTGTGGATGGCGTATCTAAATTAGATAAACTAAAATTTAGAACACGTCAGGAAGCGCAAGCCGAAAGTTTTCGCAAAATGATTTTGGCGATGACCAAAGATATTCGTGTGGTTTTGATTAAATTAGCTGACCGCACACATAATATGCAAACGTTGGGCGCATTACGTCCTGATAAACGTCGCCGTATTGCTAAAGAAACCCTTGAAATTTATAGCCCGTTAGCCCACCGTCTTGGTATTGAAAACATTAAAAACAAGTTAGAAGATCTTTGTTTTCAAGCCATGTATCCTCAGCGTTATGCGGTATTGCAAAAAGTATTGCAAATTATCCGAGGTAAACACCAAGAGCTTATTCAACCTATTATTGATGAATTACAACAGCGCTTACAATCTGTCGGAATTGCTGCTCGTGTATTTGGGCAAGAAAAGCCTCAGTTTTATATTTATCAAAATATGAAACAGCGAGAGCAAGAATTTCGTTCTCTTTTAGATATTTATGATTTCCGCGTTATTGTAAATACCGTAGATGATTGCTACCGCACATTAGGGCAGGTGCATCATTTATATAAACCAAAAGCCAGATACATTAAAGATTATATCGCTGTGCCTAAAGCCAATGGTTACCAAGCGTTACATACTTCAACCATAGGTCCAAAAGGCGTACCTGTTGAAGTGCAAATTCGTACTGAAGAAATGGATCGTATGGCAGAAATGGGCATCACGGCGCATTGGGTCTATAAAAAAGATGGTAAAAATGATGCCACTACGCCACAAATTAAGGCGCAACGTTGGCTACAAAATATCATTGAATTACAACAAAGTGCGGGTAATTCTTTTGAATTTATTGAAAGTGTAAAATCAGATTTATTTTCACACGAGATCTATGTGTTTACGCCTAAAGGACGCATTATTGAATTACCAAGAGGCGCGACTGCTGTGGATTTTGCTTATGCAGTACATACTGATGTGGGTAATCATTGTGTTGCAGCAAAAGTTGAACGTATGGATTATTCGCTTTCTCAACCGCTGGTGTCTGGTCAAACTGTTGATATTGTGACTTCCCCAAAAGCCAAACCGCAAGCAAGTTGGCTCAATTTTGTGGTAACAGGAAAAGCACGCTCTACAATTCGTCAAGTATTAAAAACGTTAGAAGAACAAAATACACATTCTTCTCTTCAAAATAAGAACTATGTATTGGCAGATTGTTGTCATCCTGTGTTTGGTGATCCTGTTTTTGCTTATGAAAACCATCAGAATGAACTAGTTGTTCACCATGAAAATTGTGCCACGCTATTACGCCATGGCCAAGATTTACAAGTATTCAGTTGGGATGAGCATTTTTCTTCAGTGCAATTTGAAGCTGAATTACGTATCGAAATGGTCGATCAAAGAGCTTTGGGAAATATTATGTCAGTGGTTTCAGCTGCGCAAAGTAATATCCATAGCGTTTGGACTGAAGAAGATGGGGAACAATGTTTAGTCATCCTTGTGTTAACCACATCAAATTTAAAACAACTTGTCAAAGTGATGCGTAAAATTGAAAATATTACCGGTGTAACTTCGGTTAAACGTAATATTAATGCACTCACAGATTAGTTATGAATACGCAACTTCTTAATGCTGTTCCATTGACGACCTTGTCTGGTGTAGGGGCAGCCATTTCTGAAAAATTAGGACGACTTGGAATTTATAATTTGCAAGATCTCCTGTTTCATTTTCCCCTTCGTTATGAAGATCGTACGCGAATTACGGCAATAATTGATTTACGCCCTGAACAATATGCCACTATTGAGGGACAGGTACAAATTTGCGAAGTGCAATTTGGTAAACGTCCCATGTTAATGGTCAGCTTATCCGATGGTTCATCCAAAATTATGCTGCGTTTTTTCAATTTTAACGCGGGTATGAAAAATAGTTTTCAAATTGGCACAAGGGTGAAGGCATTTGGCGAAGTAAAGCGCGGTCGTTTTATGGCTGAAATTCATCATCCTGAATATCAAATTATTCGTGATGACAAACCTCTTTTGTTAGAAGAAAATTTGACGCCTATTTATTCAACAACGGATGGACTTAAGCAAAATACGTTGCGGAAATTAACGGATCAAGCATTAGAATTATTAGATTCCTTACAGATTACCGAAATTCTACCTACTGAATTTAACCCTAATCCTTTTAGTTTAAAAGAAGCGATTCGATTTTTACATCGACCGCCACCAGATATTTCGTTAGAACTTCTTGAAAAAGGGCAGCATCCTGCACAAGTGCGGTTAATTTTTGAAGAGTTATTGGCGCATAATCTGGTTATGCAAAAAATGAAATTGGGTGTTCAGCAATATCAAGCGCAAGCGTTACATTATCAATCTGATTTAAAACAACGTTTTCTAAGCCAATTACCTTTTCAACCGACGAATGCGCAATTAAGAGTGATTGCAGAGATTGAGCAAGATCTCACTCAATCCCATCCTATGATGCGTTTAGTGCAAGGCGATGTCGGTTCGGGTAAAACATTAGTGGCAGCTTTAGCCGCTTTGCTCGCGATTGATAACCAAAAACAAGTGGCATTGATGGCACCAACGGAAATCTTGGCAGAACAGCATGCAGAAAATTTTAAACGTTGGCTTAATCCATTAGGTATTCAAGTAGGTTGGCTAGCGGGTAAGGTAAAAGGCAAAGCACGTCAAACCGAATTAGAACGGATTAAACAAGGCGATGTGCAGATGATTGTGGGCACGCACGCGCTATTTCAAGAAGAAGTGGAATTCGCTGATTTGGCATTAATCATCATTGACGAACAGCATCGCTTTGGCGTTCATCAACGTTTAATGTTGCGAGAAAAAGGGGAAAAAGCGGGCATTTATCCACATCAGCTTATTATGACTGCAACGCCAATTCCTCGTACACTGGCAATGACCGTCTATGCGGATTTGGATACGTCAATTATTGATGAATTACCACCGGGGCGAACGCCAATTACAACAGTGGTAATGTCAGAAGAACGACGAGCGGAAATTATTGAACGTGTCAATCATGCTTGTATTAATGAAAAGCGTCAGGCCTATTGGGTCTGTACGTTGATTGATGAATCAGAAGTGCTTGAAGCGCAGGCAGCAGAAGCCATTGCGGAAGATTTGCGTAAAATTCTACCGCACTTACGCATAGGTTTGGTGCATGGACGAATGAAACCGAGCGAAAAACAAGATATTATGATGGCATTTAAGCAGGCCGAGTTGGATTTGTTGGTGGCAACAACGGTGATTGAGGTCGGTGTTGATGTGCCAAATGCCAGTTTAATGATCATTGAAAATGCGGAACGCTTAGGTCTTTCTCAGTTACATCAATTACGAGGTCGTGTGGGTCGAGGCAGTACAGCCTCCTTTTGTGTTCTTATGTACAAACCGCCGTTGGGTAAAGTATCGCAGAAACGATTGCAAGTATTGAGAGAAAGCCAAGATGGATTCCTTATTTCTGAGAAAGATCTTGAAATTCGTGGACCCGGTGAAGTATTAGGCACAAAACAAACTGGTGTGGCAGAATTTAAAGTGGCGAATTTAATGCGAGATCGCCGAATGATTCCTACTGTACAGCATTATGCCAAACAATTTATCGTAAAATATCCTGAGTTATCAGAAGCTTTAATTAAACGTTGGCTTAATCAAAAAGAAATTTACTCCAACGCATAAAAGTGCGGTGTCTTTTTAACGAGTTTTAGGAAATTATTATGCAACAATCACAACCCACAATTCTTTTCTTCGATTCGGGTGTCGGTGGCTTCAGTGTATATAAAGAAACCAAACAGCTTTTGCCTGATTGCCATTATTTATATTGCTTTGATAACGCATTTTTTCCTTATTCCGAAAAGACAGAGCAAAATATCATTGAACGAACATTAGCGATTTGTCAGAACATTAATCAAGATTTTCCATTGGATTTAATCGTCATTGCTTGTAATACAGCAAGTACTGTCGTTTTGCCTGTACTGCGTCAACATTTTTCCATTCCCATTGTGGGAACTGTGCCTGCGATTAAACCGGCAGCAGAAACATCAGAAAATAAACACATTGGATTATTGGCAACAAAGGGGACGGTTAAACGTCAATATGTAGCAGATTTAATTCAACAATATGCTGCAGACTGTCAGGTAGAAAAAATTGGCAGCACTAAATTAGTGGAAATTGCGGAGCAAAAACTTCGAGGAGAAGCTGTTGATTTGGTTGCATTAAAACAAGAACTGGAACCTTGGAGTCAGATTACTAATTTGGATGCTGTTGTTTTAGGTTGTACCCATTTCCCACTTATTAAGGAAGAAATCGCTTGGTGTCTACCGCAAGTTAAATCTTTTATTGACTCAGGAAAAGCCATTGCTAAACGAGTGCAATTTTTATTACAAGGCATTGAAGTGCAGTCAAAAATTTCACAAAAAAATGTTATTTTTTGCACTCAATCATTCCCTGAACAACAACATTTCCAACAAGTACTTGATTTTTGGGGATTCGAAGAATTGTTATTGCTAAATTTGGAATAGGGAATAGAAGAGGCTTTTTTTTATCTATGAATAGATGTGAATTTGAACGTTTTGGATTTTTTTTCAGCAAAAGAAAAAATTTTCAAATTTTTTTTGCAAAAAGTACTTGCGTGAATTTAAATTTTCCCTATAATACGCCTCCACAACGACGCCGTTGTCAATTTTGTAAAAAGCAACCCGCGTCGTTCTTTTTTGTTCTTTAAAAAGATATCAGACAATCTGTGTGGGCACTTGTTGAAGATTTGTTTAGAAGAAATTAAATAAAGACTGAATAAGTGCTTAAACTAGAAATTCATTATAGTTTCGATGTGATAAATTCATGTTGAAACGAATGTAAACTAAGCTAAGCAGTTTATTGAGCGATTAAACTTTTTAAATTGAAGAGTTTGATCATGGCTCAGATTGAACGCTGGCGGCAGGCTTAACACATGCAAGTCGGACGGTAACAGGAGAAAGCTTGCTTTCTTGCTGACGAGTGGCGGACGGGTGAGTAATGCTTGGGAATCTGGCTTATGGAGGGGGATAACTACGGGAAACTGTAGCTAATACCGCGTAATGTCTAAAGACTAAAGACTGGGAACTTCGGTCCAGTTGCCATAAGATGAGCCCAAGTGGGATTAGGTAGTTGGTAAGGTAACGGCTTACCAAGCCCGCGATCTCTAGCTGGTCTGAGAGGATGACCAGCCACACTGGGACTGAGACACGGCCCAGACTCCTACGGGAGGCAGCAGTGGGGAATATTGCGCAATGGGGGGAACCCTGACGCAGCCATGCCGCGTGAATGAAGAAGGCCTTCGGGTTGTAAAGTTCTTTCGGTAGCGAGGAAGGCGAGTTTGTTAATAGCAAGCTTGATTGACGTTAACTACAGAAGAAGCACCGGCTAACTCCGTGCCAGCAGCCGCGGTAATACGGAGGGTGCGAGCGTTAATCGGAATAACTGGGCGTAAAGGGCACGCAGGCGGTGATTTAAGTGAGATGTGAAATCCCTGGGCTTAACCTAGGAATTGCATTTCAGACTGGGTCGCTAGAGTACTTTAGGGAGGGGTAGAATTCCACGTGTAGCGGTGAAATGCGTAGAGATGTGGAGGAATACCGAAGGCGAAGGCAGCCCCTTGGGAATGTACTGACGCTCATGTGCGAAAGCGTGGGGAGCAAACAGGATTAGATACCCTGGTAGTCCACGCTGTAAACGCTGTCGATTTGGGGATTGGACTTTAAGTTTGGTGCCCGAAGCTAACGTGATAAATCGACCGCCTGGGGAGTACGGCCGCAAGGTTAAAACTCAAATGAATTGACGGGGGCCCGCACAAGCGGTGGAGCATGTGGTTTAATTCGATGCAACGCGAAGAACCTTACCTACTCTTGACATCCAGAGAAGCTTGCAGAGATGCGAGTGTGCCTTCGGGAGCTCTGAGACAGGTGCTGCATGGCTGTCGTCAGCTCGTGTTGTGAAATGTTGGGTTAAGTCCCGCAACGAGCGCAACCCTTATCCTTTGTTGCCAGCGATTCGGTCGGGAACTCAAAGGAGACTGCCAGTGATAAACTGGAGGAAGGTGGGGATGACGTCAAGTCATCATGGCCCTTACGAGTAGGGCTACACACGTGCTACAATGGTGCATACAGAGGGCGGCGAAAGGGCGACCTGGAGCGAATCTCAGAAAGTGCATCGTAGTCCGGATTGGAGTCTGCAACTCGACTCCATGAAGTCGGAATCGCTAGTAATCGCAAATCAGAATGTTGCGGTGAATACGTTCCCGGGCCTTGTACACACCGCCCGTCACACCATGGGAGTGGGTTGTACCAGAAGTAGATAGCTTAACCTTCGGGGGGGCGTTTACCACGGTATGATTCATGACTGGGGTGAAGTCGTAACAAGGTAACCGTAGGGGAACCTGCGGTTGGATCACCTCCTTACACAAAGACAAGCTTAATAAGTGCTCACACAGATTGTTTGATATGAAATAGAAGAGACAGAAGAACATCTTTATATGCTGTCCCCATCGTCTAGAGGCCTAGGACATCGCCCTTTCACGGCGGTAACCGGGGTTCGAATCCCCGTGGGGACGCCATTTAAAGATGTTTTTATTGAAGTGCTTATAAAAATAAGCATTCAGGTCATCTTATTGTTCTTTAAAAACCAGGAAACAAGCTGAAAAACTGAGAGATTTTCGAAAGAAAGTCTGAGTAGAGAAAAAATCTTAGCTGAGAAAGGCAGCTAAGTGTTTAGTGATGAGACGTCTCAAGAATAATTGAGGTTGTATAGTTAAGTGACTAAGCGTACAAGGTGGATGCCTTGGCAATCAGAGGCGAAGAAGGACGTGCTAATCTGCGAAAAGCTTGGATGAGTCGATAAGAGGCGTTTAATCCGAGATATCCGAATGGGGAAACCCAGTAGATGAAGAATCTACTATCATTAACTGAATCCATAGGTTAATGAGGCAAACCGGGAGAACTGAAACATCTAAGTACCCCGAGGAAAAGAAATCAACCGAGATTCTGTGAGTAGCGGCGAGCGAAAGTGGAAGAGCCAGTAAGTGATATCAGCGATGACAGAGGAATGTGCTGGGAAGCACAATCACAGAGGGTGATAATCCCGTACTCGAAGTCATGGTTGAAGTACTAAGCTTACGATAAGTAGGGCGGGACACGTGATATCCTGTTTGAAGATGGGGGGACCATCCTCCAAGGCTAAATACTCCTGATTGACCGATAGTGAACCAGTACTGTGAAGGAAAGGCGAAAAGAACCCCGGTGAGGGGAGTGAAATAGAACCTGAAACCTTGTACGTACAAGCAGTGGGAGCCCTTATGGGTGACTGCGTACCTTTTGTATAATGGGTCAGCGACTTATATTTTGTAGCGAGGTTAACTGAATAAGGGAGCCGAAGGGAAACCGAGTCTTAACTGGGCGATTAGTTGCAAGGTATAGACCCGAAACCCGGTGATCTAGCCATGGGCAGGTTGAAGATTGGGTAACACTAATTGGAGGACCGAACCGACTAATGTTGAAAAATTAGCGGATGACTTGTGGCTGGGGGTGAAAGGCCAATCAAACCGGGAGATAGCTGGTTCTCCCCGAAATCTATTTAGGTAGAGCCTTATGTGAATACCTTCGGGGGTAGAGCACTGTTTCGGCTAGGGGTCCATCCCGGATTACCAACCCGATGCAAACTGCGAATACCGAAGAGTAATGCATAGGAGACACACGGTGGGTGCTAACGTTCATCGTGGAGAGGGAAACAACCCAGACCGCCAGCTAAGGTCCCAAAGTACTAGTTAAGTGGGAAACGAAGTGGGAAGGCTTAGACAGCTAGGATGTTGGCTTAGAAGCAGCCATCATTTAAAGAAAGCGTAATAGCTCACTAGTCGAGTCGGCCTGCGCGGAAGATGTAACGGGGCTAAATTAGTCACCGAAGCTGCGGCATCAATGGAAACATTGTTGGGTAGGGGAGCGTTGTGTAAGCGGAAGAAGGTGAATCGAGAGGTTTGCTGGACGTATCACAAGTGCGAATGCTGACATAAGTAACGACAAAACGAGTGAAAAACTCGTTCGCCGGAAGACCAAGGGTTCCTGTCCAACGTTAATCGGGGCAGGGTGAGTCGGCCCCTAAGGCGAGGCTGAAAAGCGTAGTCGATGGGAAACGGGTTAATATTCCCGTACTTGGATAAACTGCGATGTGGGGACGGAGAAGGTTAGGTTAGCAGACTGTTGGATGTCTGTTTAAGGCGGTAGGTGGAGAGTTTAGGCAAATCCGGACTCTCTTAACACCGAGAACTGATGACGAGGTGCTACGGCACTGAAGTAACTGATACCACGCTTCCAGGAAAAGCCACTAAGCTTCAGGTTTATCTAAACCGTACTGAAAACCGACACAGGTGGTCAGGTAGAGAATACTCAGGCGCTTGAGAGAACTCGGGTGAAGGAACTAGGCAAAATAGCACCGTAACTTCGGGAGAAGGTGCGCCGGCGTAGCTTGTAGTCCCTTGCGGACGAAGGGTGAACCGGTCGAAGATACCAGCTGGCTGCAACTGTTTATTAAAAACACAGCACTCTGCAAACACGAAAGTGGACGTATAGGGTGTGATGCCTGCCCGGTGCTGGAAGGTTAATTGATGGTGTTATCGAAAGAGAAGCTCCTGATCGAAGCCCCAGTAAACGGCGGCCGTAACTATAACGGTCCTAAGGTAGCGAAATTCCTTGTCGGGTAAGTTCCGACCTGCACGAATGGCATAATGATGGCCAGGCTGTCTCCACCCGAGACTCAGTGAAATTGAAATCGCCGTGAAGATGCGGTGTACCCGCGGCTAGACGGAAAGACCCCGTGAACCTTTACTATAGCTTGACACTGAACATTGAATTTTGATGTGTAGGATAGGTGGGAGCCTAAGAAGCAGTCACGCCAGTGATTGTGGAGGCGTCCTTGAAATACCACCCTTTAACGTTTGATGTTCTAACGAAGGACGTGGAACGCGTTCTCGGACAGTGTCTGGTGGGTAGTTTGACTGGGGCGGTCTCCTCCCAAAGAGTAACGGAGGAGCACGAAGGTTTGCTAATGACGGTCGGACATCGTCAGGTTAGTGCAATGGTATAAGCAAGCTTAACTGCGAGACAGACAAGTCGAGCAGGTGCGAAAGCAGGTCATAGTGATCCGGTGGTTCTGAATGGAAGGGCCATCGCTCAACGGATAAAAGGTACTCCGGGGATAACAGGCTGATACCGCCCAAGAGTTCATATCGACGGCGGTGTTTGGCACCTCGATGTCGGCTCATCACATCCTGGGGCTGAAGTAGGTCCCAAGGGTATGGCTGTTCGCCATTTAAAGTGGTACGCGAGCTGGGTTTAGAACGTCGTGAGACAGTTCGGTCCCTATCTGCCGTGGGCGTTGGATGATTGAGAGGGGCTGCTCCTAGTACGAGAGGACCGGAGTGGACGCATCACTGGTGTTCCAGTTGTCTCGCCAGAGGCATTGCTGGGTAGCTAAATGCGGAAGAGATAAGTGCTGAAAGCATCTAAGCACGAAACTTGCCTCAAGATGAGTCATCCCCGACTTTAAGTTGGTAAGGGTTGTTGTAGACTACGACGTAGATAGGTGGGATGTGTAAGCGTTGCGAGACGTTGAGCTAACCCATACTAATTGCCCGAGAGGCTTAACTATACAACCTGAATTGTTTTTGGGTTGGACTTAGACGAGAGAGAAGAGATTGAAAGTTTGAGGCTTGTTTTTGGTTTTTGATAAAGAGTGATAGAAAAGAACGATAAATAGATAGATAAAGACATCGAAGGAATAATCTTGGCGGCGATAGTGCAGTGGACCCACCTAATCCATGCCGAACTTAGAAGTGAAACGCTGTAACGCCGATGGTAGTGTGGGGCTTCCCCATGTGAGAGTAGGACACCGCCAGGTTTTGAATAAGAGAGAAAGAGAATCCCAGTCAGAGATGGCTGGGATTTTTGTTTTTTGAAAAAAGAGAAAGCAGAAACAAAAAACAGAAAAAAGTGCGGTGGGAAAATGTGAAGTTTTATTTGTCACACACTATTCTTCTTCTCTTTTATTTTGTTAGAATGAAGCAAAAATTGATATTTGATTAAATTATGAAGAACGTTAAGCATTTTACTCAAAGATACATTGATTGGGTTATCAAACTAGGAAAGGTTAAGTTTTCTTTACTTGGCTTTCTTATTCTTTCAATTTTTGCTTTATGCACGCAGATTATCCTAAGTATTATTTTTTTAGATAATATTAATTGGCATAATCTTATTTACTCAGTGATTTTTGGTTTAATTTCAGCCCCTTCAGTTATTTATTTTTTTACCGTTTTAGTAGAGAAATTAGAACTTTCCCGTCAGGAATTAGCAAAAACTATTCAAGATAAAAGTACTTTATTAGCCACTATTAGTCATGAATTGCGAACTCCTCTAAATGGCATATTGGGTTTAAGTAATATGTTACTAGATACGAATCTGACTAAGTCTCAGCGTAATTATTTACAGACGATTAATCTAAGTGCGGTTTCTTTAGGGCATATTTTCAACGATATTATTGATTTAGAAAAAATTGATACGGAAAATATTGAACTTTATTTATCTGAAACGGATGTTCATCGTTTTCTTATGGACATTCAAAATGTTGCGAATTTAATGACCACGCAAAAAGATCTGGTATTTGAGCTGAAATATACGGATGATTTGCCGAGTTTCCTTTTGTTAGACCGTACGCGTTTAAGTCAAATATTATGGAATCTGTTGCATAACGCAGTGAAATTTACTGAATCAGGCAAAGTGGTACTCTCAGTAAAGCGCAAAGAAAATAATCGTTATGAGTTTTCAATCCAAGATACAGGAATAGGTATCGATCCTCATGAATTAGATAAAATTTTTGAGCTTTATTATCAATCGGAATTTTCATCGAAAAAATCTGTCGGTAGTGGTATCGGTCTTTCTGTTTCCCGTAATATCGCTCGCTTAATGGGGGGCGATTTGACGGTTAAAAGCCAATTAGGGATAGGTTCAACTTTTACTTTAGAAATTGAAGCGAAAACAGCTGAACAACAAGAAACAGTATCTCAAAGTGCGGTTAAAAATTTACGAATTTTACTTGTTGAAGATATTCAATTGAACATTCTTGTTGCCATTGCATTATTGGAAAAACTAGGGCACCAAGTTGATGTTGCGATGTCAGGTAAGGATGCTATTAATGCTTTTAATAAAGCAACGTACGACTTAGTTTTATTGGATATTCAACTTCCTGATATGACAGGATTAGATGTTGCTAAGCATTTAAAAGCTGCTTATGAAAATGATGAATTGGATTGTTTACCGCTTTTAATTGCCTTGACAGCGAATGTAGTGCATAACAAGGCGGAATATCAAGCCTGTGGTATTGATGATGTGTTAAAGAAACCGTTGTCAGTTAACCAATTAAATGCTTGTTTAAATCGTTATTTTGAAGCGGATTTTGTCGTTAGCTCAGCGAATAAACCTCAAAAACCAAATAGCGTTGTAGGAGAACGTTTATTGCCTTGGTTTGATTTGACAGTATTACAAGAATTACTTGATTTCATTGGAATTGAAACATACAAACATAATGTGCTGTTATTTGAACAAGCCATTCAATCTGAATTGAATTTTGTTATGTCATATCAGTTATTTTTACAAGGGAAGATTTCAGCGCAGCAATTAGCAGAAATTATGCATAAGTTAAAAGGCGCAGCTTCTAGTCTGGCTATGCAATCTGTCCAGCAAACGGCGAATTTAGCGCAACAATTTGAGTCGCCACAGTGGATTGTTAATATCGGTCCTTGGGTAGAACAATTAGAAATGGATATAGATAAGAGTTTATCTGTATTAAAGCATTGGTTAAATGGTGAAAAATAAAAAGGGCATATTGCCCTTTTTACTTATTATTTGAAGTCTTGCGCTAAGCAAGGTTGGATTTTATTTAAAATATCTTTTACAACACGAGGATGAGCGGCAATTAAATGACCTGAGGTTAAATAATTATGGCCTGCAACAAAGTCACACACTAATGCACCAGCTTCACGTGCGATTAAGTCACCTGCTGCACAATCCCAAGGTTTAAATCCCATTTCAAAATAACCGTCAATTCGGTCTGCTGCCACATAGCATAAATCTAATGCTGCTGATCCAGTGCGACGGAAATCTGCTGTATCTGCAATTAATGAATTCATAATTGCCATTTGAGTTGGCATTAATTTCGTATTTTTGAATGGAAAACCGGTTGCTAATACAGCGCCTTTCATATCGCGGCGATCAGCAATGCGTAAACGAATTTCGTTTAATTTAGCACCTTTACCACGAACTGCAGTAAATAATTCATTTTTAATTGGATCATAAACTACGCCGACTTCAGTGCGACCTTTAACGCGAATAGCAATAGAAACAGCGAAATGAGGGAAACCTTTGATAAAATTAGTGGTGCCATCTAATGGATCAATTATCCATTGAACGTCTTGTTCATTACCCTCTAAGCTACCGATTTCTTCCGAAATGATGCTGTGTTCTGGGTAAGAGGCTCGGATTGTTTCAATCACTGCATTTTCAGCCGCTTTATCAATATTGGTAACAAAGTCGTTACTGCCTTTTACATTGGTTTCAATATCATCACGACGTTCATAGCTTTTTGCGATAATATTACCTGCTTTTCGTGCTGCACGAATTGCGATATTTAACATTGGGTTCATAGTATTGTCCATTAGAGAAATTGTGGAAAGAACAAGGGCAATCGTTATTGCCTTAAAGTGCGGTGCATTATAGTCATTTTTTCTCCAATTTGCCAGAGTTAAAATTTTTTATAGAAACCCAGTAAATTTTAGGGATATTATGCTAAAATACACCATCGATATTGAGAATAATAAAAGAAGATGTTAGATCGTATTCGCATTGTATTAGTTGAAACCTCTCATAGTGGCAATATTGGCTCTGCCGCACGTGCAATGAAAACCATGGGGCTAACCAAGCTGTATTTGGTGTCTCCTAAGCAGCCAGTTGATGAACAAGCTATTGCTTTGTCAGCCGGTGCTGAAGATGTAGTGAAAAATGCGATAATGGTCAATCAGTTAGAGGATGCGATAACGGATTGTCATTTAGTAATTGGCACAAGTGCACGTTTGCGTCATTTACAAAATAGTTTAATTGAGCCGAGACAATGTGGTGAAATAGCGATTAATGCCGCAAAGTGCGGTGAAATTGCGATCGTTTTTGGGCGTGAGCGTATTGGGTTAACCAATGAAGAATTGTTGAAGTGTCGATACCATTTAACCATTCCTGCCAACCCTGAATATAGTTCGTTAAATTTAGCGATGGCTGTGCAGCTGGTATGTTATGAATTGCGAATGGCTTTCTTGCAAACATCTCCTGTTGAATTAATAGATAATACCAATCAAAGCATTTCAGCATTAGCTAATGCGCAGGAATTGGAATATTTTTTTGAACATACTGAGCGCGTATTCAAATCTCTTGGTTTTATTCAAAATCAAGGGGTTATGCCAAAATTGCGACGTTTATATCAACGTGCTGGTTTGGAAAAAAATGAACTTAATATTCTGCGAGGAATGTTAAGTGCGGTGGAAAAACAAAAAGTTTAAGTCGGAATAATAGTTGACTATTATTCAGGGTTAAGTAAACTAGGCGCATCCGTTTTTTGAAGGAAAGAGAAGGATGAAATTAACATCTAAAGGGCGTTATGCGGTGACTGCTATTCTTGATATTGCATTAAATGCACAAGAGGGTCCCGTTACGTTATCTGATATTTCTGAACGTCAACATATTTCCCTTTCTTATTTAGAACAACTTTTTGCAAAATTGCGTCGAGGCGGAATTGTGAAAAGTGTACGTGGTCCTGGCGGTGGCTATCAATTAGGCTTGCCATCCGAAGAAATCTCAATTGGCATGATTATTGCGGCAGTGAATGAAAATATTTCAGTGACAAAATGTTTAGGTAAAGGAAATTGCCAAGCAGGTCATGAATGTTTAACTCATTCTTTGTGGGAAGAATTAAGTCATCGCATTGAGAGTTTTTTAGATCAGATTACGCTAGCAGAATTGGTAAATAAGCAAAATAATAAAGTGCTTCAAAAACATCCAGATTTTGAAAACTTATTGGTAGTAGATAATTAATGGCATTAATTATTGAGAAAGATATTTATTAGGAGTGAATAATGAAATTACCTATTTATTTGGATTATGCAGCAACTTGCCCAGTTGATGAGCGAGTTGCTAAAAAAATGATGGAATTTTTAACCATCGAAGGCAACTTTGGTAACCCGGCCTCTCGTTCGCATAAATTTGGTTGGCAAGCAGAAGAAGCTGTTGATATTGCACGTAACCAAATCGCAGATTTAATTGGTGCGGATTCACGTGAAATTGTCTTCACTTCAGGTGCAACAGAAGCAGATAACTTAGCTATCAAAGGTGCTGCACATTTCTATCAAACAAAAGGTAAACACATTATTACATGCAAAACTGAGCATAAAGCCGTATTAGATACTTGCCGTCAGTTAGAGCGTGAAGGTTTTGAAGTCACTTATTTAGAGCCTAAATCAGATGGTTTAATTGATTTAGATGTGTTAAAAGCAACTATTCGTCCGGATACGATTTTAGTATCAATTATGCATGCGAATAACGAAATTGGCGTGATTCAAGATATTAAAGCAATTGGTGAACTTTGTCGTGCCAATAAAGTGATTTTCCATACTGATGCAACCCAAAGTGTGGGTAAAGTTGACATTAATTTAGCAGAATTACCTGTTGATTTACTTTCAATGTCAAGCCATAAATTATATGGACCAAAAGGTATTGGGGCATTATATGTTCGTCGTAAACCACGTATTCGTTTAGAAGCAATTATCCATGGCGGTGGTCATGAACGTGGTATGCGTTCAGGTACATTGCCGGTACATCAAATTGTGGGTATGGGTGAAGCATATCGTATTGCAAAAGAAGAAATGGCAACTGAAATGCCACGCTTAAAAGCATTACGTGACCGCTTATACAATGGCTTAAAAGATATTGAAGAAACCTATGTAAATGGTTCAATGGAACATCGTTTAGATAACAACCTAAATATCAGTTTCAACTATGTTGAAGGTGAAAGCTTAATGATGGCATTGCGTGATATTGCGGTATCATCTGGCTCTGCTTGTACTTCAGCAAGTTTAGAACCTTCTTACGTATTACGTGCCTTAGGTTTAAATGATGAATTAGCACATAGTTCTATTCGTTTCTCTTTAGGTCGTTATACAACAGAAGAAGAAATTGATTACACCGTTAGCCTTATGCAAGGTGCGGTGCAAAAATTAAGAGATTTATCTCCATTGTGGGATTTATTCAAAGAAGGTATTGATTTAGATACGATTGAGTGGACCGCTCACTAATTTGCGTTTATTTACTTGCATTTTTACTTTTACTGCAAGAAATTAAACAAATTTCGCATAATCAATAAATGTAGATGGGCTTTAATTGCCCATCACAAGATAAATAAAAGGAACAATAAAATGGCATATAGTGAAAAATTATTAGATCATTATGAAAACCCGCGTAACGTTGGTGCAATGGATAAAAAAGCGGCTGATGTAGGTACAGGTATGGTGGGTGCACCAGCTTGCGGTGACGTAATGCAATTACAAATTAAAGTGAATGAAAGTGGCATTATTGAAGATGCAAAATTCAAAACTTACGGTTGTGGCTCTGCGATTGCATCAAGCTCATTAATCACTGAATGGGTAAAAGGCAAATCATTGGATGAAGCTGGTGCGATTAAAAACAGCCAAATTGCAGAAGAATTAGAATTACCACCAGTAAAAGTTCACTGTTCAATTCTTGCTGAAGATGCTATCAAAGCAGCGATTGCTGACTACAAATCAAAACAAGGTAAATAATAAAAAAGTGCGGTATTTTTCACCGCACTTTATTAATTACTAGGTGAAAGAAACTAACGTCTTTCCCCTTCTTTTTTATGTTTTAGTAGCTATTTGAACAATAAAGGTGAGCATTCGTTTGCCTTTGTTCTAATATATTGATGTAATAAGTATTCTTTGTTTTGAGGTTAAGTATGGCAATCACATTAACGGAAAGTGCGGCAAATCGAGTAAGAACATTTTTACAAAATCGCGGTAAAGGTATTGGATTACGTTTAGGCATTAAAACCTCTGGTTGTTCAGGTTTAGCTTATGTGCTTGAATTTGTAGATGAACTCAATGAAGATGACAATGTATATGAACAAGATGGTGTCAAAGTCATTGTGGATACAAAAAGTCTTGTTTATCTTGATGGCACCGAGCTTGATTTTGTCAAAGAAGGCTTGAATGAAGGTTTCAAATTTAGTAACCCAAATGTCAAAGATCAATGCGGTTGTGGTGAAAGTTTTAACGTATAAATTATGAAAAATCCCTTTGCTTTATTTGATTTACCTGTAAATTTCCATATTGAACAAGCGATCCTATCGGAACGCTATCTTGCTTTACAAAAATCGTTGCACCCTGATAATTTTGCACATTGTTCGCCGCAAGAGCAGCGTTTAGCCATGCAAAAGTCAGCAGAAATAAACGATGCATTGCAAATATTGAAAGATCCTATTTTACGTGCAGATGCGATTATTGCCATTCATACCGGTGAACAACAAAATTTAGAAGAAAAAAGCACCAAAGATATGGCATTTTTAATGCAACAAATGGAATGGCGCGAGCATTTAGAACAAATTGAGCAAAATCAGAATAGCGAACAATTAACGGTATTTTTAGCGGAAATAGAACAAGAACAACAGGATATTTTATCCGAATTATCCACCGCACTTTTAAGCCAACAATGGCAGCAAGCGAAAGCAATTAATGATAAACTTCGTTTTATCAAAAAATTATTACAAGAAATTGAACGAATTGAAGAACAATTGTTTGATTTTTAACCCTAAATGAGAGAACGATAATGGCATTACTTCAAATTGCAGAACCCGGTCAGAGTGCAGCTCCTCATCAGCATAAATTAGCAGTAGGGATTGATTTAGGTACAACAAATTCGTTAGTCGCAACGGTACGTAATGGTCAAGCGGATATTTTACTTGATGAACAAGAACGCCCATTAACGCCATCCATTGTTAATTTTCAAGATGATCAAGTAATTGTTGGCTATGAAGCTGCTCTGTTAGCTAGCAAAGATCCACTAAACACGATTATTTCAGTGAAACGGTTAATTGGTCGTAGCCTTGAGGATGTGAAGCAACAAAGCCCAGATTTACCTTATGATTTTGAAGCAAGTGAGAATGGCTTACCTTTATTAAAAACACGCCAAGGTTTACGCAGTCCAATTGAAGTGTCGGCTGAAATTTTGAAAAAATTAACCGCACTTGCAGAAAAACGCTTGGCTGGCGACTTATCGGGTGCTGTGATTACTGTTCCTGCTTATTTTGATGATGCGCAACGTCAAAGTACAAAAGAAGCTGCAAAATTAGCAGGAATCAATGTTTTACGTTTATTAAATGAACCCACCGCTGCAGCTATTGCCTATGGTTTAGATAGTGGTCAAGAAGGGGTAATTGCCGTCTATGATTTAGGTGGAGGCACCTTTGATATTTCAATTCTTCGTTTATCAAAAGGTGTGTTTGAAGTGTTGTCAACTGGGGGCGATACAGCTCTTGGTGGTGATGATTTTGACCAATTGCTGATGAATTGGATTATTGAACAATCTGGTATTGAGCCTAAAACAGCGCAGCAACAACGTCAGCTAATCGAATTAGCAACTCAAACGAAAATTGCTTTAACAGATAATTTGCAAGCGGAAATTGTTTATCAAGATTGGAAAGGCACAATTCAGCGCGAACAGTTTAATCAATTGGTTGCGCTTTTAGTGAAACGTTCATTGTTTGCTTGCCGTCGAGCATTAAAAGACGCAAATGTAAGTTTAGATGAAGTACGTGAAGTTGTCATGGTGGGAGGTTCCACGCGAGTGCCTATTGTGAGAGAAAAAGTCGCTGAATTATTTGGTAAACAGCCTTTAACTTCCATTGATCCTGATCGAGTTGTGGCTCTTGGAGCAGCAATTCAAGCGGATATTTTGGTGGGTAATAAGCCTGATGCGGAAATGTTACTGCTTGATGTGATACCGCTTTCATTGGGTATTGAGACTATGGGTGGATTAGTGGAAAAAATCATTCCGCGCAATACCACAATCCCTGTGGCTAGAGCACAGGAGTTTACCACATTTAAAGATGGGCAAACCGCGATGTCAGTACATATTGTACAAGGCGAACGAGAAATGGTAGATGATTGCCGTTCTTTAGCGCGTTTTACCTTGCGTGGCATTCCTGCTATGGCGGCGGGCGCGGCACATATTCGTGTCACCTATCAAGTAGATGCAGACGGATTATTAAGCGTCACAGCGATGGAAAAATCAACGGGGATTCAGTCCTCAATTCAAGTTAAGCCTTCTTATGGTTTAACCGATGATGAAATTACACAAATGTTAAAATCATCAATGGAAAATGCGAAACAAGATATTGATGCACGTTTATTAGCGGAACAACGAGTTGAAGCAAAACGTGTTATTGAAGCTGTCTTGGCAGCATTGAATGATGATCAAGAATTGTTAAATGAAGAAGAATTAAGTGCGGTCAAAAATGCATTAGTTTCTCTGGATGAATTGCAACAGGGCACAGACACCCTAGCGATCAAACAAGGAATTAAAGCCTTAGACCAAGCGACTCAAGAATTTGCTGCACGAAGAATGGATAAGTCAATTCGTAAAGCATTAACGGGACAATCAGTCGAAAATTTATAATTTTATAGGAAAGTATTATGCCAAAAATTGTTTTTTTACCTCATGAAGAATTCTGCCCTGAAGGCATGGTCGTTGATGCTGCGACAGGTGAGAATTTATTAGATGTTGCACATAATGCCGGTGTTGAAATTCATCATGCTTGCGATGGTTCTTGCGCTTGTACAACTTGCCATGTGGTAATTAGAGAGGGCTTCGATAGCCTAAATGAAACAACAGATCAAGAAGAAGATATGTTAGATAAGGCTTGGGGTTTAGAAATGGATAGCCGCTTGTCTTGTCAATGTGTTGTGGGTGAAGAAGATTTAGTTGTTGAAATTCCAAAATATAACTTAAACCATGCAAATGAGGCGGCACATTAATGAAATGGACTGATACACGCATGATCGCGGAAAATCTGTATGATATGAATCCCGATTTAGATCCAACAACCGTTCGTTTTACTGATATGCATAAATGGATTGTTGAAATGGAGGATTTTGATGATGATCCCGAAGCGTCCAACGAGCATATCCTCGAAGCGATTTTAACCATTTGGTTAGAAGAATATGAATAAAATAAAATCCGCTGATGCCAGCGGATTTTTTGTCCTTATAACTCCATAAAGTGCGGTGTATTTTACGGTAGTTTTGCAATCACTGCATATCCTTGTTTCATTCCTTGTATTTCATATTGCGTTTCTGCACATATAAATGCTGATTCGCCTTGATTGAGCTCTAGGGATTTGCCGTTGGCTTGTAACTGTACTTTTCCTTCCATCACAAATAAGATAGAGGTATTATCTGCGGTTCCTTTAATTAGGGTTTCAGCATGATAATTTAGATTCTCTAAGGCAAAATCTTTTGCGGGAGTTTGGTAAGTAAAACTGCCTTGGGTTTGAGGTGCAGGAGGGATTAGTTTGGGGATAACTTCGCTGCAATCAATGACTTTTAATAATTCGTCAATATCCACGTGTTTTGGTGTTAAACCGCCACGAATAACATTATCAGAACAAGCCATTAATTCGATATTTTGTCCACGCAAATAAGCATGAGGAATTCCCGCATCTTGGAAAATACCTTCGCCTTTTTTAACATGTACAATATTGAATAGATAAAAACACATTAAACCAGGATCTAATTTGTCGGCAGGGATTTCCATTGCCTCGCAACTATAAAGCACCCAATAATCCGGATTTTCTGGCGTGAGGTTTTCTAATTTATTGCTGCTGAATATTGGATTTAACCAACCTTCTAACTGTGATTGGTTTGCTTGCATAATCTCAGCATAGAAACTGTGTAAGTCTTGAGTTTCTAATTTATCTGCTAGTTGAGCAAAATGCGGATATTGACGTAGGGTTTCAATAATTTTTGCTTTTGGTTTAAAGCCATGTAATAACCAGAAATCAGATAATGCGATCATCATTTCAGGTTTGTGATTATTATCTTTATAAGTCCGCTTAGGATCTTTTAAGTCAATGCCACGTTGATTTTCTTGTGCAAAACCGATTTCAGCTTGCTTTTTCGTTGGATGTAGCTGAATTGATAGCGGTAATTTCACATCAAGAATTTTGAGTAAATAAGGCAGTTCATCGCCAAAAGTGTTTCTACTTTGTGTGCCAAGAGCAGAAGGATTTTGTCGTAAAAAAGTAAGTAGGCTTTGTGTTTCTCCGTCAATGTCAATTTGCGATGGTGAGGAATTATGAGCACCAAGCCACCATTCTGCATAAGTTTGTTGAGGTTGTTTATCGAATTGAATTAATGTCGGAATATAATTTTCGCCACCCCAAGCATATTGCTGTAATGTGCCTGTGAGTTTGTAAATGCCAGTCATATTTTATCCTTAACTTGATAATAGAATTCAGCTGATTCTAGCACAAAAGTGCGGTGGAATTTTATAATGTTTATGAAATAAAAATAGGCATCATTTGATGCCTATTTTGAATTGTCGTGGATTAGATTGCAATGACTGCTAAGAACACGATAATCGAATAAAGCGCCGCTAATCCATAAAAAATGAAATGTCCTGCTGGCACCTGTACTTTCAGATCATGCATACCATGATGAAGTCGGTGTAAGCCTGCCCACATTGGGAAAATGGTAATGGCTAATAGCACTAATTTACCAAACCAATTGTGTGCAAATGCAACGATGTTATCTACCGAAATAATGCCAAAAGGAAGTAATAAACCAATGGCAAGGATTAATACGGGAAATACTAACCCGCTAATCATTCCGCCAGCACTAAACATTAACCATACAGGTGGTTCATTTGAACGCTTTGGATTTTGATTAACCATATTTCCTCCTTAAATAAACAATAAAATTAAGGTGAGAACACTGATTACACCAAAAGCAACGCGTAATGCATTACGGATAAGGCTTGCTTTTAGTCCTGTTGTGCCAGACATCACTTCGCCTGTCATATCAAATAGCGTAATCGCATGTAGGATTAACCCACCCAAAGAAATAATATTTAAAATAATGACCAATGGATTTTGTAAGAATGGAATGAAACTTTCTACCATACCATTTTCTTTACCTAGGCAGACAATGCCATACAACAACACTAAACAGAACCAAACGGTAGGGATAGCTGTTGCTTCGCGTAGCATATAAAAGCGATAAAAATCGACTTTTTTCCACCAAGTTGGTGTCATTTCTCGTACATATTTTTTACGTTTGCTTGCTAATTCAGTCATAACATTCTCCCTATGCTTTTGGTTTAAGCATTGAAATTAGATAGTCTTTCGCACTTTCTAATTTGCCTTGGTTAATTGCTGCTGCTGGATTAACATGTTTTGGACATACATCAGAGCAAGCACCTACGAACGTACAAGACCAAACACCATTGTCGCCATTGATGATTGGCATACGTTGATCTTTACCGCTATCGCGGTTGTCTAAGTTATAACGATGTGCAAGTGTTAATGCGGCAGGGCCAACGAACTCAGGATTTAAACCAAATTGAGGGCAAGCTGCATAACATAAACCACAGTTAATACACATAGAGAATTGGCGATATTTTTCCAATTGTTTCGGTGTTTGTTTAGTACGGCTTTTCGCTAATTCTGAAGATGGATGTGGTTTGCCATCTAATTCAGGCATTTTATTGCCAATGATATAAGGTTTAATTGCTTCTAAACTTTCAATGAAATGGCTTAAATCAACAATTAAGTCACGTTCAATAGGGAAGTTTGCTAATGCTTCAATGCGCATATGACCGCTGTAATCACGTAAGAACGTTTTACAAGCTAATTTCGGTTTGTTATTTACCATCATACCGCAAGAACCACAGATCGCCATACGACAAGACCAGCGGTAAGCCAATTCAGGATCAAGTTTATCTTTAATATAACCGAGTGCATCCAATAAAGAAGTTTGGTTATCATAAGGAACTTGATAAGTGCGTAAATACGGTTCTTTGTCCACTTCAGGATTATAGCGTAGCACTTCTACATTCATAATAGATTGGTTAGCCATTTGCATTCTCCTTCGCTTTTTCTGCTTCTGCTGCATCAGCTTCAGCACCATACACACGTTTCGCTGGTTGTGATTTTGTAATTTTCACCGGGCTGTATTCAATACGAGGCGCACCGTTTTCATTGTAGAACGCAAGTGTATGTTTCAAATAGTTCACATCATCACGTTCAACATAGTCTAAACGTTGGTGAGCACCACGTGATTCTTTACGTTCAATTGCTGAATTTGCAATCGATTGTGCAACATCTAAGATGTAACCTAATTCAACGGTATAAAGCACATTGGTATTGAACACGCTTGAGCGATCTTGAATACGAATACGTTTGTAACGTTCTTTTAATTCTGCAATTTTATCCACCGCACTTTGCATGCTTGCTTGGTCACGATAAATACCACAGCCTTCTTCCATTGCAGTACCCATTTCTTCGCGGATGTCTGCCCAGTTTTCAGTGCCTTCTTGGTTGTATAAATCTTCTAAACGACGAATTACATCACGCGCTTGTGCATCAACCGCAGTTTGATTGACAGGATGATTTTCAAGTGCACGTCTTGCAGCATATTCACCTGCGACGCGACCTAATACCACTAACTCAGCTAATGAGTTAGAACCTAAACGGTTTGCACCATGTAATCCTGAAGATGCACATTCACCTACTGCAAATAAGCCTTTGATACGTGTTTCACTATTGAAATCGACTTCAATACCACCCATGGTGTAGTGTACGACTGGACGAACTGGAATTGGGTCATGAACAGGGTTTACACCTTCATAAGCTTGTGCTAATTCACAAATAAATGGTAAGCGTTCGTGTAAGTATTTTTCGCCTAAATGACGTAAATCTAAGTTAACAACATCAACACCTTTTGCAGTTTTCAATGTGTTACCTTTTTTCCATTCTTGCCAGAATGCTTGTGAAACTTTATCGCGAGGACCAAGTTCCATATATTTATTTTGTGGTTTACCAATTGGTGTTTCAGGTCCTAGACCATAATCTTGTAAATAACGATAACCATCTTTATTTAATAAGATACCACCTTCACCACGACAACCTTCGGTCATTAGAATACCCGTATTTGGTAAACCTGTTGGGTGATACTGAACGAATTCCATATCACGTAATGGTACGCCATGACGATATGCCATAGATAAACCATCACCAGTTACAATACCACCATTGGTATTGAATTTGAACGCACGACAACCACCGCCTGTTGCGATGATAACGGCTTTCGCGTTAATTTGAACTAATGTGCCCTCCATCATATTCATGGCAACTAAACCACAAGCATGACCATCATCTGTCAGAATATCTAACACAAAGTATTCATCAAAACGTTGAATTTGTGGATATTGGATAGAGGTTTGGAATAAGGTGTGTAATAAGTGGAAACCGGTTTTATCGGCAGCAAACCAAGTACGTTCGATTTTCATTCCACCGAAACGACGCACGTTGACATCCCCATCTTCTTTACGAGACCAAGGGCAACCCCAACGTTCTAACTGTGTCATTTCAACTGGTGAATGTTCAACAAAATATTCAACTACATCTTGTTCACATAGCCAGTCACCACCAGCGACTGTATCTTGGAAATGTTTATCGTAGCTGTCTTCTTCTTTTATTACCGCAGCTGCACCACCTTCGGCGGCAACTGTGTGGCTACGCATTGGATAAACTTTAGAAACTAAAGCAATTTTTAAATTTGGATTTGCTTCTGCTGCTGCGATTGCGGAACGTAAACCGCCACCACCAGCACCAACAATTGCAATATCTACATTAACGATTTGCACAATAATATCCCCCAAAAAATAGAAAAGATCGAAAGATATGTTACTTAAATTTAAACAAATTACTACCTATTTTTTACTATAATGTAAAGAAATGTGATCTATCTCAAAAACTGTCAAAATCTCACCGCACTTAAAGAAAAATAAGAATAAGTCGCAATTTGTTGTTTGTCTGAATTACGGGTAAAATAGCCGAAATTTTTGAGTGGAATAACATATGTCTGAACAAATTGTATGGCAGCCAACGGCGTCAATTAAAAATTTAATCGCACGAGCAAAAATTATCGCAGAAATCCGTCATTTCTTTACGGAACGCGGCGTACTTGAAGTCGATACCCCAATTCTCAGTGAATTTGGTGTAACGGATGTGAATTTAGCTACTTTTAGCACAGAATTTAGCTCGCCTTTTGCGGAACAATCGAAAACCTTATGGCTAAATACCAGCCCTGAATATCATATGAAGCGTTTGCTCGCGGCCGGTTCAGGTGCCATTTTCCAAATTTGTCATGTCTTTCGCAATGAAGAAGCCGGCAGAAAACATAATCCTGAATTTACGATGTTGGAATGGTATCGCCCATTCTTTGATATGTATCGCTTAATCAATGAAGTCGATGATTTATTGCAACAAATTTTAGATTGTGAGCCAGCGGAAAGTTTAAGTTATCAATTTGCTTTCCAAGAATATGTGGGTTTAGATCCCCTTTCAGCGAGTAAAACCGAACTGATTGCTAAAGCTAAAGAGTATCATTTTATTTGTGACGAAGACGAATCCAGAGATGTGTTGTTGCAATTTTTATTTAGTACTGTCGTTGAACCTCAAATAGGGCAGAAAAGACCTGTTGCTATTTATCATTTTCCTGCCACTCAAGCAGCGTTAGCGCAAATTAGTTCAGAAGATCATCGCGTGGCAGAACGTTTTGAGTTTTATTACAAAGGCTTAGAGCTTGCTAATGGTTTTCATGAATTAACGGATGCAAGCGAGCAACAACATCGTTTTGAACAGGATAACCGTTTAAGAGAAAAATTGGGATTGCCTGTAAGAGATATTGATCATCGATTATTAGCCGCATTGCAATCAGGTTTACCTAATACCTCCGGGGTTGCGCTTGGCGTAGATCGTTTATTGATGATCGCTTTAGGTGTGGAAAACATTGAAGAAGTGATGTCATTTGGTATTTCTAATGCCTAAAAGTGCGGTGTATTTTGCCCGAGTTTTGTGAATAAAAGTTGCAAAACAGGGGATACAACTTTAAACTTACTCACTTGAATTTTATTTCTTTTCAATTTGGAAAAATTTCGCTTATGGATACACCAAAAAATCAAGCAGAACAAGTACTTTCACTTGGTGAGCAGTTTCGTCAAGCGCGCCAAGGGTTAAATTTAACCCTTGAAGAAGCCGCAGAAAAAATTAATTTACGCCCAGTGATTTTACAATATTTGGAAAATAATGAATTTATTCAGAAAAATATTCCTGCGACCTTTATGAAAGGTTATGTGCGTAATTATGCGAAGTTTCTAAAATTACCAGAAAGTCTATGGGATAATGACGCGATCTTTGGTGAAGATCCGAAAAATGATTTAAATCGTAATGCACGAGTGAGACGTGCGACGACGCCTCATGCTTCATATAGTCGTTGGTTAGGTATTTTAACTGGTTTAGTGCTTTTAGTTGTTGCAAGTATGACTGCTCTTTGGTGGTGGGAAAATTACCAACAATCTAACTCTGAACGAGATAATATGGTTCAAAACTATGTAGCAAGTGAAGAGCAAACCACAAATACAGAAAAGACCAATGCAGCCTTATTGCCACCTACAACACCAGCTGTAGAAAATACAAATGTAGCATCAGCACCTGTGACAACAGAAGCTGCACCAGACCTAACAACAGTGCCTGCTGTTGCAACCACAGAAGTGGCTCCAGCAATGGAAAATTCTGCCCCTGCTACCGCTGAAAACATGTTGAGTCAGCATTTAAATCAGGCAACCAACGTGGAAAATAATGCGGTTGAAAGCAACGCAGAAGAAAATAAAGTGGTAAGTGGCGATTTACAAATCGAAATTACCGCCGCAACCAGCTGGATTACGGTAAAAGATGCGAATCGTAAAAATTTAGCACAAAAAGAATACAAGCAAGGTGAAGTATTAACCTTTGATGGTAAAGGACCTTATGCTTTAACCATTGGTGCGCCAGCAAATGTGAAAATTACTTATAAGGGCGAAGCTTATCCGTTAAAAATTGACGGTCGTGTTGCTCGAATCAAATTACAATAAAAATTATGTCATCATTTAAACCTTCAATTAAACGTCGTGAATCGACAAAAATTTATGTGGGAAATGTGCCGGTCGGTGGAGATGCGCCTATTGCAGTGCAATCAATGACTAATACGCGTACCACTGATGTGGAAGCCACTGTTGCACAAATTAAATCTTTAGAACGTGTTGGCGCGGATATTGTGCGTGTTTCGGTGCCAACAATGGATGCAGCGGAAGCTTTCAAATTAATTAAGCAACAAGTGAATGTGCCACTAGTTGCAGATATTCATTTTGACTATCGCATTGCCTTAAAAGTCGCGGAATATGGTGTGGATTGTTTACGTATTAATCCAGGTAATATTGGACGTGAAGATCGTATTCGTGCAGTAGTAGATTGCGCTAGAGATAAAAATATCCCTATCCGTATTGGTGTGAACGCAGGTTCTTTAGAAAAAGATTTACAGGAAAAATATGGCGAACCAACACCGGAAGCCTTATTGGAATCGGCGTTACGTCATGTGGAAATTTTAGATCGCCTTAACTTTGATCAATTTAAAGTGAGCGTGAAAGCCTCGGATGTGTTTTTAGCGGTGGAAAGTTATCGTTTATTAGCCAAAGCTATTAAGCAACCTTTGCATTTAGGCATTACTGAAGCGGGCGGTTTTCGTGCTGGCGCCGTAAAAAGTGCGGTGGGTTTAGGCATGCTTTTAGCTGAAGGCATTGGTGATACTTTGCGTATTTCATTAGCAGCTGATCCAGTGGAAGAAATCAAAGTGGGTTTTGATATTCTTAAATCATTACGTATTCGTTCACGTGGCATTAATTTTATTGCTTGCCCAACTTGTTCGCGCCAAGAATTTGATGTAATTGGTACAGTGAATGCCCTTGAACAACGTTTAGAGGATATCATCACACCAATGGATGTTTCCATTATTGGTTGCGTGGTAAATGGTCCAGGTGAAGCATTAGTTTCTGATTTAGGCGTAACGGGTGGCAACAAAAAAAGTGGCTTCTATTTAGATGGTGAGCGCCAAAAAGAACGCTTTGATAATGATGATCTCATTAATCAATTGGAAGCAAAAATTCGCGCCAGAGTGGCAGCGCAAGACCCTAAAAATCGAATTATTTAAACAGAATTACAAGTAGGAAAATAACGTGGCGAAAACAATTCAAGCTATTCGCGGAATGAATGACTGTTCCCCAACTGAAAGTCCATTATGGCAATGGATTGAAGGAAAAGTGCGCTCAGTTTTACAGAATTATGGTTATGCAGAAGTACGTATGCCAATTGTTGAGAGCACACCGCTTTTTGCGCGTGCAATTGGTGAAGTAACGGATGTTGTTTCTAAAGAAATGTACACCTTTTGGGATAATGATGAACAACTCACTTTACGTCCAGAAGGTACAGCGGGCTGCGTGCGCGCGGCGATAGAACATGGTTGGATTTATAACCAAGAACAACGTTTATGGTATATGGGACCTATGTTCCGTCACGAGCGTCCACAAAAAGGGCGCTACCGTCAATTCCACCAAGCTGGCGTGGAAGTATTCGGTATTCCTAATCCAGAAATTGATGCTGAACTCATTATTTTAACGGCGCGTTTATGGAAAGAGTTAGGTATTGATCAGCACGTGAGTTTGCAACTAAATTCTATTGGTTCATTAGAAGCACGTCAAAATTATCGTTCTGCTTTAGTCGCGTTCTTGCAACAACATATTGATTTGTTAAGTGATGAAGAAAAAGAACGCTTAGTGAAAAATCCACTGCGTATTTTGGATACTAAAAACCAAGCTTTGCAAGAAGTGCTTAATGATGCGCCAAAATTGTTGGATTATTTGGATGATGATAGTCGCGAGCATTTTGCACAACTTTGTGCATTATTGGATGCAGTCGGTATTAAATATGAAGTCAATCCAAAACTGGTGCGCGGTTTAGATTATTATAATAAAACCGTTTTTGAGTGGGTAACGACAGCATTAGGTGCGCAAGGTACTGTGTGCGGTGGTGGACGTTATGATGGCTTAGTGGAACAATTGGGTGGCCATGCGACGACAGGCGTTGGTTTCGCCATGGGATTAGAGCGTTTGGTGCTATTAGTTCAAGAAGTGAATAAAGCCATTCCATTACCAAGTGCGGTGGATATTTATGTGGTTTTCCAAGGCGAAGGCACTACACTTGCAGCATTCCAATTGGCTGAAAAACTTCGCTCAAATTTACCGCACTTACGCACCATGTTGCATTGCAGTGGCGGTAACTTTAAAAAGCAATTTAAACGTGCGGATAAAGTCGGGGCAACCTTAGCGATAGTGATTGGCGAAACAGAAGTGCAGAATAAACAAGTTGTTATCAAACATTTGTTGAGCGGTGCCGAGCAGCAAACTGTGGCATTAGATGAAGTTGTTGCCTATATTGAACAACATATTTAAAAGGAAAGTAAAATGGCTTATACCAGTTTAGAAGAACAAGAATTAAATGAAATTAAATCTTGGTGGAAAGAAAACTACAAAACGCTTATTGCGGCGGCTGTTTTAGGTTTTGGTGGTGTAACAGGTTGGAACTATTGGCAAAGTTATCAAGCGAATAAAATCCAAGAAACTGCGGCGCAATATGATCAAATCATTTATTCAAATGCAGATGAAGCAACACAAAAAGCACAAATTGATGCTTTTGTGAAAGAGAATAGTAAAACTGCTTATGCAACGTTTGCATTATTAGAACAAGCGAAAGTGGCAGTGACTAAGCAAGATTACGTAGCTGCAGAACAAGCTTTAAGCCAAGCTGTCGCCCAATCGCCAGATAGCATTTTAGCTTCAATTGCGGCGATCCGTTTAGCCGAAGTGCAATTGCAGCAGCAACAATGGGATAAAGCATTGCAAACATTAACTTCTGTTAAAGATACAAGTTGGGATGGACGTAAAGCGTTAATCACTGGTGAAATTCAATTAGCAAAAGGCGATAAAGCAGCTGCTAAACAGAGTTTTGAAACTGCAATAAAATCAGGATCTGATCTTGAACGACAAGAAGCACAAGTGCGGTTAAATAATTTATAATTTTTGCAAAGCTTGGGTAATGCCCGAGCTTTGTTGTTTTTAAAGGAGTGAAAAATGGAATTAAGTTTATTGCGGACGCAAGCATATATTAATGGGCGATTTGTTGAGGCGGAAGATCAGCAAACCTTTGATGTATACAATCCTGCTGATAGACAACTCATTGCGAAGGTCGCCAATATTGGTCAAACACAAACGGAGCAAGCGATTCAAGCAGCAAAAATTGCACAGCAAAGCTGGAAGAAATTAACGGCGAAGTCGCGTTCAAAAATGCTGATGAAATGGTATGAGTTAGTGATGCAACACCAGGAGCAACTTGCGTATTTGCTAAGCTTGGAACAAGGGAAACCTTTAGCAGAAAGTCGTGGCGAGATCGCTTATGGTGCGAGTTTTATTGAATGGTTTGCGGAAGAAGGCAAACGCGCCTATGGTGACATTATTCCGCAAGATAAAGAAAATCGCCGCTTATTAGTGATTAAGCAACCTGTTGGAGTTGTAGCCGCAATTACGCCTTGGAATTTTCCTAATGCAATGATTACGCGTAAAGCCGCTCCAGCACTTGCTGCAGGTTGTAGCATTATTATTAAACCATCACCTGAAACACCATTATCTGCTTTGGCATTGGCAGAGCTTGCTCATCAAGCGGGTATTCCTCAAGGCGTGTTCAATGTGTTACCAACGGATAAAGCAGAAGAAGTGGGTGATGTTTTAACACAAAGTGAAGATGTGCGTAAATTGACTTTTACAGGTTCCACTAAAGTGGGCAAAAGTTTAATGGCAAAATGCGCCAATACAGTAAAAAAACTCAGCTTAGAATTAGGAGGCAATGCACCTTCTATTGTATTTGATGACGCTGATTTAGATCAGGCGGTGGACGCGGTGATTGCGTCTAAATTCCGTAATGCAGGGCAGACATGTGTTTGTACTAATCGAATTTATGTGCAATCAGGTGTTTATCGTGCTTTTGCCGACAAATTAGCGCAAAAAGTGCGGTCTTTTTCAGTAGGGATTTTTACTGATCCTAAAACGGATATTGGTCCTTTAATTAATCAAAGTGCGGTGCAAAAAATTGAAGCTCATATTGCGGATGCCGTAAAACAAGGTGCGACTATTAGGCTTGGGGGACAACGCCATCAATTAGGTGGTACTTTCTTTGAGCCAACTATTTTGGAAAATGTTACTCAGAATATGCAAGTTTGCCATGAGGAAACCTTTGCACCTTTGGCGCCATTAATCGAGTTTGATACGGAACAGCAAGTGATTGATTTTGCAAATAATAGTGAATTTGGTTTGGCTGCTTATCTTTACACTAAGGATTTAAGTCGAGTATGGCGAGTGAGCGAAGCTTTAGAAGTAGGGCTTGTTGGAATTAACGAAGGAGTGATTTCTAATGAAATGGCGCCGTTTGGAGGCGTGAAGCAGTCTGGTCTGGGAAGGGAAGGCTCTCGTTATGGCTTAGAGGAATTTCTTGAAATAAAATATCTGTGTATGAATGTATAAAAAATCGGCTCATTGAGAGCCGATTTTTCATTGATAAAATAAATTATTTACCTTGGCAACCGCAACCAGAAGACACTTTTTTGTCAAAGCGTGTATTTGCGAATTCCCAGTCAACTACATTCCAGAATTCTTTGATGTAGTCTGGACGACGGTTTTGGAATTTTAAGTAATAAGCGTGTTCCCAAACGTCTAAACCAAATAATGGGTAGCCTTCACAACCTGCAATTTCTTTACCCATTAATGGGTTATCTTGGTTTGCAGTTGAAACAACAGATAATTTACCTTCATCTGAAACCACTAACCATGCCCAACCCGAACCGAAACGCGTTGTTGCCGCTTTTTCGAATTCAGCTTTGAATGCGTCTACAGAACCGAAATCGCGTTCGATAGCTGCTTTTAATGAACCTTGTAAGGTTGTTCCTTTTCTTAATGATTTCCAGAATAATCTGTGGTTCGCATGACCACCGATATTGTTACGTAATGCAGTAAATTTGTCTGCTGGTACATTGCTTAAATGTTTTTTCAAGAATGAGCCTGGGCAACCTTGTGCTGCTAATTCAGCAAACTCTGGGATGCTTTCTAATGCTGCATTTGCATTATTGACATAAGCCTGATGATGTTTACTGTGATGAATTTCCATTGTTTGTGCATCAAAATGAGGTTCTAATGCATCATAGGCGTAGCCTAATTCAGGTAAAGTATAAGCCATAAAATTCTCCTTAATCGTAGAGCTAATTTGTTAGGGACGATGTAGCCGACAAGGGCTAAGGTTAATCGTTAGTTGTGCTATTTACTTTTTAGACAAATGTCTATAAAGATGGGCTTATATTAGCAGAATTCTTGATTTAGATCATTAAAAATGCCTATTTTCTGTTAAAAGAATTCTGATTTATATACTGAGAAAGTGGGATGAATTTTTTAGATGAGAAGCGTAGAATAGCGGATAAATAATGGAGAACAATATAACATGATGAGATTAGATAAATTTCTAGCAGAACAAACGGGATTAACGCGCTCACAAGCCAACAAAGTATTACGTCAAAGTGCGGTGCAAATTAACGGAGAAATTGAAAAAAATGGCGCAAGGAAAGTGAGTGCAGAAGATGAAATTCTTTTTGAAGGCGAGCCTTTGGAATGGTTGGATGGCCCTCAATATTTTATGCTACATAAACCACAAGGCTATGTTTGTTCTAATGATGATGGCGATTATCCGACCATTTATCAATTTTTTGATTATCCTCTCGCAGGAAAATTGCATAGTGCAGGGCGTTTAGATGTAGATACCACAGGATTAGTTTTACTCACTGACGATGGACAATGGTCGCATCGTATTACTTCGCCAAAGTTCCATTGTGAGAAAACCTATTTGGTTACCTTGGCTGATCCTGTTGAAAGCCATTATCAACAAGCTTGTGAGCAAGGCATTTTATTACGAGGCGAAAAAGATCCTACAAAGCCAGCGAAGTTAGAAATTATTGATGACTATAATGTGAATTTAACCATTAGTGAGGGGCGCTATCATCAAGTTAAACGTATGTTTGCCGCATTGGGCAATAAAGTGGTGGCTTTGCACCGTTGGCGAATCGGTGATATTCAATTAGATGAACAATTAGATGAAGGTGATTTTCGCGCCTTAACACAAGAAGAAGTAGAACATTTTTTATGATATTGAAAAATCGAGCATTATTTATTTTAACGTTAGCCATGTTATCAATGCTTCCACCTTTGGGCATTGATATGTACTTGCCTTCGTTTTTACAAATGGCGAAAGACTTGGAAGTGAGTCCAGAACAAGTGCAATATACGCTCACTTTTTTTACCTTTGGTATGGCAGCAGGGCAACTTTTTTGGGGACCTGTGGGGGATAGTTTTGGGCGAAAACCCATTATGTTGCTAGGCGTGAGTATCAGTGCTGGCGTTTCCTTTGTGCTAACCAGTATCAATTCTATTGAAAATTTCACCGCACTTCGCTTTGCACAAGGTTTTTTCAGTTCGGCGCCAGTAGTGTTAGTCGGGGCATTATTACGTGATTTGTTTAACAAAAATGAATTATCAAAAATGATGTCCACTATTACCCTTGTGTTTATGGTTGCTCCTTTACTAGCACCTATTGTGGGTGGCTATATCATTAAATTCTGGCATTGGCACAGTATTTTTCATGTGATTATGGCGATTGGTATTTTGGCAACCCTTTTAGTCGCATTGATCATTCCTGAAACCCATAAAAAAGAAAATCGTATTCCATTGCGTTTAAATATTATTGCAAAAAACTTTGTGAGCTTATGGAAACAAAAGGAAGTACTTGGCTATATGTTTTCCTCAGGTTTAGGATTTGGTGGTATGTTTGCTTTTATTACTTCCGGTTCTATTGTGTATATCGGTTTATACGGTATTGCTCCCGAAAATTTCGGTTATTTCTTTATGCTTAATATCAGCGTGTTAGCGTTAGGTTCGTTTTTAAATGGTCGTTTGGTATTTAAGATGGGCGCTGAACGTATGTTACAAATTGGATTGGCTATTCAATTGGCTGCAGGATTATGGTTGATTTTAGTGGCTTTGTTTGATTTAGGTTTTTGGCCAATGGCACTAGGTATCGCCTTATTTGTCGGGCAAAATTCCTTAATTTCATCAAATGCAATGGCATCTATTTTGGAAAAATTTCCTAATATGGCAGGCACTGCAAATTCTTTAGCAGGAACTGTACGTTTTGGTATTGGCGCTTCTGTTGGTTCACTGGTAGCGCTAATGAAAATGGACAGTGCAGCGCCGATGCTTTATACCATGGGTGGTTGTGTGATTTTAGCGGTATGTTGTTACTATTTCCTTACATTTAAGCAAATTAAGGAGGCATAATGGCGTTACAAAAATGTCCTGAATGTCGGCATAAAATCAGCGATAGTGCGAAATCCTGCCCTCATTGTGGTTTCTCTTTTTTAGAAAGTGATTTAGCATTGTATCGTCAGAAGTTAGAACAACGTCGTTTGCATAATGAACAGTTAAATAAGCAAAACCAAAAAGTCCAGTTGTTTTGGTTAATTCTATTCCTCGCCATTATCATTGGTGTCATGTTGTGGAATCAATTTGCTTAAAAGTGCGGTGGATTTTTGCCAACTTTTTAAGTGAATATAGATTATATCACTAGCGCATACACCATGAATTTTAAATTAACATCTAGGGACGCCATGTTGCTGTCAAGTGATCTTAATTTATTTTATTGATGGATATCCGCAATGATGTCCCTACAATCCATTGCATCTATTGGGTTGTGTGCAGTGGCAGCGTAGCGCCAAAATAAATAAAGGACGCGATGAGCGTCCTTTGGTTTAGATAGAAAGAAATTATTTTTTCTTCGCATATTTGAGTGAGTCAATTGCTACTGCGAAGATGATAATGCTACCTTTGATGATGTATTGCCAATATGGGTTAACGCCGATGTAGGTTAAGCCGTAGTTGATAACAGTGAAAATTAATACCCCAGTTACTACACCGATAACGGTACCCACACCACCAGCGAATGATACACCACCTACCACACAAGCGGCGATAGCATCTAATTCATACATAAAACCTAAGTTGTTGGTTGCAGAACCGATACGACCTGCTTCTAACATACCACCGAAACCGTAGAACATCCCAGCGATCATATAAATAACCACGAGGTTACGTGCTACGTTTACCCCAGACACGCGCGCAGCTTCAGGGTTTCCGCCGATAGCGAAGATATTTTTACCGAAGCGTGTTTTATTCCACATAATCCACACAATGATAGATGCAATGGCTGCATAAATCGTGATGTAGGAAAGGTTAAATGATCCAACGCGGAAGAAACCTTGAGTGAAATCTGCAAAACTGTCATTAAAGCCAGCAATTGGTGATGAACCTACGGCATCGTAGTAGAGAGAGTTAATACCATAGACGATAATCATGGTCCCCATTGTGGCAATAAATGGCGTTACATTCAGATAAGCAATAACTAAACCATTGATTAATCCAATTACTGCACCCGCTGCACAAACTGCGAGGATAACGACAGGAATTGGTATTTCCCCTAAATTTGGGAATACCTTATTCATATTGTCCATAGCTTGTAATAGGGTTGCGGAAATCACCGCTGCTAAACCCACTTGACGACCAGCGGATAAGTCAGTCCCTTGTGTAACAAGCAACCCAGCTACACCGAGTGCGATGATTAAGCGAACAGATGATTGTGTCAGAATATTACTAAAATTGCGTAAACTTAAGAAACTTGGGTCTTGTGCAATAATAATTGCCAAAAGCACCAATAATACGAAGTAAATCGCATTCTGTTTCAGAAAATCTAAGGATTTATTTTTATTGAGTGCGGACATAATACTTTCCTTCTATTTTTATAAATATTTTGCAGCTAATTGCAAGATTTCTTCTTGGGATGTGTTGGCTGTTTCCACAATGCCAGCGACTTTACCATTACTCATCACCAGAATTCTGTCGGTCACACCCAATAATTCAGGCATTTCAGATGAAATCATGATAATCCCTTTCTCTTTTTGTGCCAGTTGCATAATTAACTGATAAATCTCATATTTTGCCCCGATATCAATGCCTCGAGTTGGTTCATCTAACATGAGTATTTCGGGTTGGGTTAATAACCAACGGCCAATAACGACTTTTTGTTGATTACCACCAGAAAGTGAACCAATGTTTGTTTTGTGAGACGGGGTTTTTACATTCATTGAATCAATTACCCATTGTGTATCGCTTTTCATTTTTTTACTGCTGAGTAAACCAAGAGAAGCGATATAGGATTTCATATTGGAAATCAATGAGTTAAATTCAATGCTTAGGTTGGCATAAATCCCTGTAGAGCGACGTTCTTCCGTCACAAGTGCAAATCCATTGTTAATGGCCTCAAGTGCGGTGGAATTTTTCATTGTTTTGCCATGCAACTTGATTTCGCCACTTGCGCGTTCGCGTACACCAAATATGGTTTCCACAATATCGGTTCGTTTTGCACCTACAAGTCCTGCAATGCCCAAAATCTCGCCTTTACGCAGTTCAAAGCTGACATTTTGAATAGAAGGTTGATTTTTAGCCGTTAGGTTTTCAACTTGCAAAATCACTTCTTGTGGCGTATTGGTTTTTGGCGGGAAACGTTGGGTTAATTCACGTCCTACCATCATTGATACAATACTATCCATGGTGGAATCTTTTACTGCAACAGTGTTGATCCATTTACCATCTCGTAAAATCGTGATTTCATCACAAATTTTAAATATTTCGTCCATTTTGTGCGAAATATAGATAATGCCACAACCACGTTCTTTTAATTTCTCAATGATTTTAAACAGATGTTCCACTTCTTTTTCGGATAGAGAAGACGTCGGTTCATCCATAATCACGATTTTGGCATTATAAGAGAAGGCCTTTGCAATCTCGATCATCTGCATTTGTGAAACAGAAAGATTTGCTACTTTCTCTTTTGGATCAATATTGATGTCTAATTCATCAAAAATGGCTTTTGTATCTCGATACATTTTGGCATGATCAACAAATACCCCTTTCAATGGGTAGCGACCAAGCCATAGATTATCCATTACATTACGTTGGCGAACGAGGTTCAATTCTTGGTGAACCATGGAAATCCCATTTTCAAGGGCTTCTTTTGATGTTTTAAAATTGACGGGGTTACCTAAAAAAAGAATTTCGCCTTCATCTTTGGCATAAATACCAAATAAACATTTAAGTAGCGTCGATTTTCCTGCGCCATTTTCACCCATTAGGGCATGAACAGAGTGCGATTTTACAGTGAGATTTGCGTTATCAAGCGCTTTTACGCCAGGAAAGGATTTACTGACATTTTTCATTGTCAGTAGCACTTCACCTTGTTGTATCCTTTGTGCTGTCATATCCAACCTCATAAAAACAAAAGGGGAGACAGTTCTCCCCTATAAGTGGATGATTATTTTAAGAATTCAGAAAGATTGTCTTTATCAACACCAACATATGGGATACGTAAGATTTTATCTTTTAATTCCCATTTTGTGCCTTCAGCAATTGGTTTGCCTGCGGCTAAGTTGTTTGATAATTGAACAATAGCTTTACCTTGGGTCACGCCATCATTTAATACGGTACCTGCAATTTCACCTTTTTGGATTAATTGTAATACTTCAGGTAATGCGTCCACACCAAAGATTGGTAATTTTTTACCATGTGCTTTAGTTGCTTCTAATGCACCCATCGCCATACCATCATTGTTTGCAATGATAACTTCGATGTCTTTCGCTTTTGAGCTAGATAACCATGCATCCATTTTGTCTTTTGCTAACGCTGCATCCCACATGCCTGTATCTTGGAACAATTGCTCAGTTTGGATGCCAACAGCATTTAATTGTTCAACAACATATTTAGTACGAGCTTCTGCGTCAGGGTGACCCGGTTCACCTTTTAATAATACGAACTGGATTTTACCATCTTTATTTAAGTCAGCTTCTGTATGCGCTTTCCAGTATTTAGCAATTAAGTCACCTTGAATAACGCCTGACTCTTGTGGGTTAGTACCTACATAATAAGCGTTTTCATAGCTCATAATGGCTTTATCGCCAGGGTCTTTATTGAAGAAAATCACTGGAATATTGTCAGGTTTTGCTTTACCAATGATGGTTTTTGCAGCTGAAGGATCAACTAAGTTGATTGCTAAGCTTTTTACGCCTTTAGAAATTAACACGTCAACTTGGTCATTTTGAACAGACTGTGCATTTTGCGAGTCGTTCATTAATAATTCAATACCTTTATATTGCGTTGCTTCTTTTTCGATTTCTTTACGCATTAATGACATAAAGTTATCATCGTATTTGTAAATAGTTACACCAACACGATCCGCTGCTTGAGCTGATGTTGTTAATGCACCTAAACCTACAGCTAACGCTACTGCACTTAATACTGATTTTTTCATAGTGATATTCCTCTTTTTAAGTGAATAAATGTAAGATTACTCAATAGATTTTTTTACAACTCAAGTTACTGCATTGAGTAATATGTATTACCATACCTTTTTTTTTACTTGAATACTGTGATCTATTTCACAATATCAGAAAAAACATGAAAACGTTTACAAAATATCTTGTGATTGATGGCTTGATGTAGAAAAACGTCGCACCACAGTTGGATTAAATTGCGTATGAATAGGTGTTTCAATATCCTTATTCACCAAACTTAATGCCAGTCTTGTGGCATAATTTGCCATTAAATCAATAGGATAACGAATGGTTGTTAGTTTTGGTACCAGCTGGCGAGAAATTGGCATATCATCAAAACCAATGATTGAGAATTGGTGTGGTACATTGATATTGTTTTCGTGTAAGACAGATAATGCGCCTGCTGCCATGCTGTCATTGTAAGCAACAACCGCAGTTAAATCAGAGTGATAGCTTAATAAATCAATCATTGCCGCTTCGCCACCCTCAAAATCAGGTGTACTTTGCACCGCACTATTTTCAATAATGGGTAATTTATATTGCTGAAGTGCGGTTAAATATCCCAACTTTCTATCGCGTTCATCATTAATTTGATGATTAGAACCAATATAACCAATGCGTTTATGCCCTAATTTAATCAGCATTTCAGTGGCTAAAAAAGTACCTCTTTGGTTATCAAGGCTAACACAGCGATTTTCATATCCTTTGATATTACGGTTGATAATGACCATGCCGGGTACATAGTCTAAGTAATTCTTTAGTTCTTCATCAGAAAGCGCTTTAGAATGGACTACCAAGCAGCTGCAACGCTTGCGTAGTAATGTTTCAATGGTGCTGCGTTCTTTCTCTGCATGGTGATAACCCATACCCACTAAAATTGTTTTATTATATTCTGAAGCAACTTGATCCACTGTTTTAACGAGAATTGCAAAGAACGGGTCTGATACATCCGTTACTACAACACCGATAGTATCTGTCGTTTGTAGTGCTAATGCTTGTGCATTGGCGTTGGGAGAATAACCTAATTTTTGCACCGCACTTTCTACTGCTAAGCGTGCTTTTTCACTGCAAGAGGCATTATTAAGAACACGAGAAACTGTTGCAACTGATACGCCAGCTTGTTTTGCAACATCACGAATGGTAATCATCGTATTTCTCCTTATTCAGAAAATATTTTGTTCATCATAAGAAAACAAAAAGAAGTTGAAAACGGTTACGTTGTAAAAGTGTTACCTATGTCACAAAAAAGGGATATTCAATAGGGGGTTATTGCTGAATTTGTGATCTTAATCACAGTTTATTTATAAGATTATGCTATCTTATGGCAAAACCTTTTTGTAATCGTTTTCATATTTTGGAGTGTCATATGCGATTTGAACCGACCGAACACCCACATCGTCGCTATAACCCACTCATTGATCAATGGGTTTTAGTGTCACCTCATCGAGCGAAGCGTCCATGGCAAGGGCAACAGGAAAAAACAGCAGAAGAGCAAAAGCCTTCTCATGATCCTACTTGTTATTTATGTCCACGCAATAAACGCATTACAGGGGAACCAAATCCTGATTATAAAAGCCCCTATGTTTTTAAAAATGATTTTTCTGCGTTATTAGAGGATACGCCGAGTCCAGAAAAATCAGATTCTCCTTTATTCCAAATGGCACAAGCACGAGGCGAAAGTCGCGTGATTTGTTTCTCTCCTGATCATAGTAAAACCTTGCCTCTGTTATCTGTTGACGAGATCAAACAAGTGATTGATTTATGGCAACAACAGTTACAAGAATTAGGGCAAAAATACCAATGGGTACAAATTTTTGAGAATAAAGGTGCCGCAATGGGCTGCTCAAATCCGCATCCTCATGGACAAATTTGGGCAAATAGTTTCTTACCAAATGAAGTTGCAACAGAAGATCGCACGCAGCGTGATTATTTTTCCCAATATAATTCAGTGATGTTATTAGATTACGCACAAAAAGAATTAGCACTGAAAGAACGTATTGTAGTGGAAACGGAGCATTGGCTTGCAGTAGTGCCTTATTGGGCAACTTGGCCATTTGAAACTCTATTAATGCCGAAAAAAGCGCACATTAAGCGTTTAACTGATTTAGATGAAGAGCAATCCAAAGATTTGGCATTAGCATTAAAACGGTTAACCACTAAATACGATAACTTGTTTGAAACTTCGTTCCCATATTCTATGGGATTCCATGCAGCGCCTTTTAATGGGCAAGATAATTCTCATTGGCAGCTACATGCTCATTTCTATCCACCGTTATTACGTTCTGCAACAGTGAGAAAATTTATGGTGGGGTATGAAATGCTAGCTGAAAGTCAACGTGATTTGACCGCAGAGCAAGCTGCAGAACGCTTAAGCAATTTGAGTGAAGTCCATTATAAACTGAGCAAATAATGAATTGAATGTGAAAGGAATAAGTTATGTCACCGATACAAACCGCTCAACAATTATTTAATCAAAAATTTAACCGCACTTTTGACATCTGCGTTTATGCACCAGGTCGTGTAAACATTATTGGAGAACATACCGATTACAACGATGGTTTTGTGATGCCTTGTGCTATTAATTATGGTACAGCGGTAGCTGGAGCAAAACGAGATGACAGTATTTTCCGCGTTTATGCTGCCGATCTTAATGAGTATGATGAATTTGATTTAGCACAGGAAATTGTACCAAATCCACAAGCAAAATGGACTGGCTATGTCAGAGGCGTGGTGAAGTTTATTCAACAGCGCTGTCCTCATTTTAAGCAAGGTGCCGATTTAGTGATTAGTGGTAATGTACCTCATTCTTCGGGATTGAGTTCTTCCGCGTCTTTAGAAGTAGCAATTGGTAAATTCTGTCAACAGCTTGCGGATCTTGAATTGAATAATACTGAGATAGCTTTAATTGGTCAAAAAGCGGAAAACCAATTCGTTGGCGCAAATTGTGGCAATATGGATCAACTGATTTCTGCTTTAGGGCAACAAGATCATCTGCTTATGATTGATTGCCGTTCATTAGACACTCAGCCAACGCCTGTCCCCGAAAATATCGCGGTTATGATTGTGAACTCTCATGTTAAGCATGATTTAGTCACAGGAGAGTACAATATTCGCCGCCAACAATGTGAAACAGCAGCTGAATTCTTTGGTGTAAAAGCATTGCGTGATGTGTCTATTGAACAATTTAAGAAAAGAGAGGCCGAATTAACCGCACTTAATGAAGAAATGGCTCGACGCGCACGCCATGTGATAACGGAAAATCAACGCGTGTTGGACGCCGTTGAAGCATTAAAACAAGGCGATATCAAGAAATTAGGCGAATTAATGGGGGAATCCCATGATTCCATGCGAGATGATTTTGAAATTACCACGCCTGAAATTGATTATTTAGTAGAATTAGCGCAAGTGGCAATTGGTAATAGTGGCGGTGCGCGTATGACAGGTGGTGGCTTTGGCGGCTGCATTGTGGTTGTGGCGCCAACCGAAAAAGTCGAAGCTGTGCGTAAAATCATCGCCGATAACTATGAAAAACAAACAGGCATTAAAGAAGATTTCTATGTTTGTACCGCATCACAAGGGGTTCAAGTATGCTAAATTTATGGGAAGAAACCACCGCGCTTGCGCCTGATAACGCACCTTATAAATTGATTACATTGCGAAATAATCAAGGCATGCGCGTGCAGTTTATGGATTGGGGGGCGAGTTGGATTTCTTGCCAAGTCCCTGTAAAAGATGAATTAAGGGAAGTGCTATTAGGTTGCAAGCCTGAGGATTATCCAGTTCAGCAAGCTTTTATGGGGGCAAGTATTGGGCGTTATGCTAATCGCATTGCACATGCTCGCTATGTGGATAATTTTGAAGGATTGTCTTCCGGACGTTTGGACCCTAAAACCGTATCTGATGATGGCAAAATTATTCTTGCCGCGAATCAGGGCGAGCACCAATTGCATGGTGGACCGCAGGGGTTTGATAAAGTGCGGTGGAAAATTGATGATTTTGGCGAAGATTTTGTTTGTTTCTACCATTTCTCGCCGAATCAAGATCAAGGATTCCCTGGCAATGTTGCTGCTTTTGTGACTTATCAGTTGACTGAACAAAATGAAGTGATCGTTAGTTTTGAAGCGATAAATGGCGAAGACACACCGCTTAACCTTACCAATCACGCTTATTTTAATTTGAATAATGCCATTGATGGCTGTGATGTTCGTACTCACTTCTTGCAGTTAAATGCCGATGCATTTTTACCAGTGGACGCTGAGGGTATTCCAAATTCACCGTTAAAATCAGTGGAAAATACCAGTTTTGATTTCCGTCAGGAAAAAATGATTGGCACTGACTTCTTACAAGAAGAGCAGAAGTTAACCAAAGGCTATGATCATTCTTTCTTATTAAATCAACCCGCTAAAACTTGTGCGATTTTAACCGCACTTGATCGTTCTTTACGTCTAGAAATCAGTACTTCGCAATCAGCATTGCAAATTTATACGGGCAATTATTTGCAAGGTAACCCAACGCGTATTGGTACAGAATATCAAGACTACAGCGGCATTGCTTTAGAAACTCAAGCCTTGCCTGACACCCCAAACCATCCTGAATGGTGGCAATATGGCGGAATTAGCAAGGCTGGAGAAGACTATTGTCACTGGACAAAATTCTCCTTTCGTTAAAGAAGAGAAAGGATTTTAATATATTCCTTATAACTCTTAGGTCAATAGCCAACATTTTTATGTGTTGGCTTTTATTTATTTCAGCTTCACACCAATCACATTCCCCACTTTTCGTTCGCTTCCTTGCCACAAAGGCAAATCAGAAACTCGTTTTGTGCCGATGACCATAGTCGAGCTACCACCGCCGTCTAAATTTACCGCTTCGGTTAGCTGTAATTTGTTGGCGAGTTCGCTTAATTCATCCATTGTCATTCCGCTGTATGTGAGCTGTCTTCCTTCCACGACGACAAAATAGAGCCAGTTGTGTTGTTTATCTAAGCCGATCATTGTACGAGGGTGTTTATCGGTAAAAATCGATTGTTGGCAACCGATTTTGTCATTTTTACTGCATTCAAATTTTCCCGATCTTTGATGGTAATAGTGCCAGCCTGCAATAGCGGTTTTCCATTTTGGATTGATTTTGGCTAGGCTGTTTTTCGGGTCGATAATACATTGATTATTGGCGTTGCAAGCCAAAAAAGAACGTGAGCGAGTGTCTTGGTATTTTCCCCATTTTTTATAGTTGCTGATATTCAACCCAATTGGTGAACCGTCTTTGCGGAAAAAACTGCCATTAATTGCCACCGCAGTTTGATACTTTTCGGCAAATTTGGATACGCTAAGTCCTTGATCTGTTTGCTGACTGGTTACTAATTCAATATTTTTACAGTTCAAATCAATGCGACTGATATGAATATAGTCGTTTTGTGAATAGGTGTGGATGCAATCTGCTTTAGCGCTATTACTGAACAAGAGGAATAACGCTAAACAAGAAAAAAGAAAATATTGTCGTTTCATAGTGCAAATAAGATAGCACTCATTAACTGAGTGCTATAAAGTTATCAATCCTTGCTGTTAGACAATTAACAATCCTGTCTGCCAAATTCCTCTTTACGCAGAATTTGACGTACATTTTCCTCAAATTGAGCGAGCACTTGTTCGGCATCTTCTGGATCTTTTCCTTTGGCGTCCAAATAGAATTTGATTTTTGGCTCAGTACCTGATGGGCGAGCAATTAGACGACAACCATTTTCGAGCATAAAGACTAAAATATTACTTTGACGATCGGTTTTTTTATGGTCTAAGAATTGACTGACTTTAACTTCGCCAATTTGCATTGGTGGATTGTCGCGAAGTGCGGTCATTAATTTCGCAATTTTACTCACATCATCCACACGAATTGAAATTTGTCCGCTGATGAAAGCACCAAAGGTTTGCATAAATTCTGCTGCGTAGTCTGCTAAGGTTTTGCTTTGTTTTTTCAAATAACACAATAAATCTAAGAACATAATGGCAGCGGAAATACCGTCTTTATCACGTACTTTGTCAGGATCTACTAAATAGCCTAATGCTTCTTCAAAACCAAATAATAAGCCATTTACTTTGCCGATATATTTAAAACCAGTCAGAGTTTCTTCAGATTGTAGGTCGTATTTTTTGGCGATTTCAGCTAATGCAGGTGAAGAAACGAGAGAACAGGCTAAAATGCCTTTTTTGCCCTGTGCTTGATATTGTTTGGCTAAATACCAGCCTAAGAAACAACCAATCATATTGCCATGTAAGGCTTTCCAATTGCCTTGTGAATCAGGCACCGCCACAGCTAAACGGTCTGCATCAGGGTCGTTTGCAATAATCAATTCCGCATTTTTCGCTTTAGCTAATTCAATGGCTAAATCTAATGCGCCTTTTTCTTCAGGGTTAGGGAATGCAACTGTTGGGAAAGTGCCGTCAGGCCATACTTGCTCTGCAACAATAGTGGGTTGTGGTAAACCTGCTTTAGCCAAGGTTTTACTAAATACTTCATAGCCGACACCATGCATGGCGGTATAAATATAGTTAATATCTGTTTTTGGTTCTTTGGCAATAGCCGCTGTTTTTTCAATATAAGAGTCAACCACTTTGTCGCATAGTACGCTGTAATCATCACTGCGAGGTAAATCGTTGATTGAACCCATTGCCACTTTATCGATTAATTGAGCAATATCCTTGTCCGCAGGCGAAACGATTTGACCACCACCATTGGCTTTGCCCAAGTACACTTTATAACCGTTATCTTCTGGTGGGTTATGGCTTGCTGTCACCATAACACCAGCAGTGGTGTCCAAATAGTTGATCGCATAAGCAAGCACTGGAGTTGGCAATTTACGCGGTAATAAATAGGTTTTGATACCTGCACCAGCCATAATTTCAGCGGTATCACGTGCGAAAACATCGGAGTTTTTACGTCCATCATAACCAATCACAATAGAAGGCTCGTTGTCGTAGCCTTTTAAGTATTCCGCTAATCCGCCAGCGGCTTGGGCAACTAATACGCGGTTCATTCCCATAGATCCCGCTTGTAAAGGCCCACGTAAGCCTGCAGTGCCAAATTGTAAACGCCCATCAAAGCGGTTGTTTAATTCTGTTTTGGCTTTTTCATTGCCCGCTTTCACTTCTGAGATTAATTGTTCGAGTTCTGTTCGGGTTTCTACATCGGGATCTTGTGCTAACCAAGTTTGCGCGAGGGTAAGGATGTCCATAAATGCCTCCTATAATCATGACAGACAACGACATTGTAACTGAACAACGTGGAGAAAACACCTTATACATAAAAAAATAGCCGCAAAGTGCGGTCTATTTTTAACAATTTTTTGTTTAGGCAGATTGCAATCTGTTTTTAGTACTGGCTTTTAATAATAAGAAACCAATGATTGCAGATAAGCAAGAACCTAATAAAATACCGAGACGAGAAAGTGTATTAATGGTATCGTCAGTGTCGCCAATAAAGGCAAGACTTGCTAAGAACATCGACATGGTGAAACCGATACCACATAACACTGCGATCGCGAAAATCTGTTTAAAATTAATCTGTTCTGGTAATTTCGCTAGCCCTAATTTAACGGAAAGGTAGCTAAAACCAAAAACCCCTAGCGGTTTGCCCACTAATAGACCTAGGCTAATACCTAGTGGCAAGGCAGAGAAAATGGTATTTAAATCCACATTACCTAAATAGACGCCCGCATTGGCAAAGGCAAAAAGTGGTAACACAAAGAAGGAACACCAAGGCGCCAAAATATGTTCGAAGCTGTGAAGTGGGCTGTTGCCTTCTTTATCTTTGAGTGGAATGCTAAAGCCAATAATGACACCAGCAAGAGTGGCGTGAACACCTGATTTTAATACAGCAGTCCAAAGAATTAAGCCCACAAATAAATAAGCACAAAGATGACCTACTTTGAGGCGATTTAGGATAATTAAACCAACAATGGCGGCAGCAGAAATAATGAGCGCGGTGCTACTTAAATCAGATGAGAAAAAGAGGGCGATAACCACAATGGCGCCTAGGTCGTCAATAATGGCTAAGGCAAGCAAGAATACTTTTAATGCGGGTGGCACCTGCTTACTTAATAAAGCAACAATTCCTAATGCAAAAGCGATATCTGTTGCCATCGGTATTGCCCAACCATCTGCAAGTTCAGGTTGATTATGAGTAAGAAGCCAATAGATTGCCGCAGGAATAATCATTCCGCCGATGGCCGCAAAAGCAGGGAAAATAGCTTGTTGATAGCTTGAAAGCGAGCCTTCTAGCATTTCACGTTTAACTTCCATTCCCACTAAGACGAAAAATACCGCCATAAACCCATCATTTATCCAATGAATAAGGGTTTTATTGATAGCAAAGCTACCGATTTGCACTACGACGGGAATGTCTAAAAAATCAAAATAGAAAGGTTGTAAACCACTGTTAGCAAATAGCATAGCAAGTAGGGCAAAAGTGAATAATAAGATACCACTTGCTGATTCCATTTTAAAAAATCGTTGTAAATGAGCGAGCATAAAATACCTTTCAAAAATTAAAATAAACAAAAATCCTACCATAAGTGTGGTGAATTTTGTAAAAATTTCGTTACTGCATGCTCATTATTTGAACGACTTTATTGAGCTAAATAAAAAGTGCAGTCAAAACTTATGTTGTTTTAACCGCACTTTTTTACTCATTTTTCTTTATTGACGGCGCCAAGTGGTTCCGTTTGGACCATCTTCTAATACAATGCCCATTTCAGTCAACTGATTGCGTGCTGCGTCGGCGGTTGCCCAATCTTTTGCGGCGCGCGCATCGTTACGTTGCTTGATTAATGCTTCAATTTTTGCTACTTCATCATCTGCGGCTTCACCTTGTAAGAAGGTTTCAGGATCTTGTTCAAGTAAACCTAATACACCTGCGAGCTCTTTCAAACGTGTGGCTAATTTATCGGCTTGTTGTGCATTTTCAGTTTTTAACTTATTGATTTCACGTGCTAATTCAAATAATACGGCTAAAGCGCCCGGGGTGTTGAAATCGTCATCCATCGCTTCTTTGAACGCGACAACATATTGATCTTCTTTTTCAATTTCAGCTGCTGTATTGCAACCTCTTAATGCGGTATAAAGGCGTTCCAATGCTTTACGGGCTAACCCAATATTTTCTTCACTATAATCTAATAAGCTGCGGTATTGCGCTGTTAAGAAGAAATAGCGCACGCTTTCGCAATCGTATTTGCTCAAAATATCGCGGATAGTGAAGAAGTTATTGAGCGATTTTGACATTTTTTCTTCATTAATGGTCAACATACCTGTGTGTAGCCAATAATTGACATAGTCGCCATCATGGGCACAGCAAGATTGTGCGATTTCATTTTCATGATGTGGGAACATTAGGTCCGAGCCACCACCATGAATATCAAAATGATTGCCTAATTCTTTACTGTTCATTGCGGAACATTCAATGTGCCAACCTGGACGACCTTTTCCCCATGGGCTGTCCCAACTTGGTTCATTTGGTTTGGACATTTTCCATAACACGAAATCCATTGGATTTTTCTTCACTGATTTAATTTCAACTCTTGCGCCAGCTTGCAATTGTTCCAAATTTTGACGTGATAATCTGCCATATTGTTGATAGCTTTCCACGTCAAACATAACATCGCCATCTTTTGCAACATAGGCGTGCCCTCGTTTGATTAATGCTTCGACCATCGCGATAATTTCGGCAATATGCTGCGTTGCTCGTGGTTCGACATCTGGACGCAAAATATTTAACGCATCAAAATCTTTGTGCATTTCCGCAATCATACGATCCACAAGTTGATCGCAGCTTTCATTGTTTTCTAACGCACGTTTAATAATTTTATCGTCCACATCGGTAATATTGCGCACATAACGTAGGTTGTAACCTAAATAACGTAGATAGCGTGCAATCACATCAAAAGAAACAAATGTTCTACCATGACCAAAATGGCATAAATCATAAACCGTTACCCCACAAACATACATACCGACTTGTTGAGGATTGATTGGCTTGAATTCTTGTTTTTCGCGAGTAAGGGTATTGAAAATTTTTAACATTGTATATTCTCGTTTATGGGGTTGTTATTCGATTTAAAAGATGAAATAGAAAATTCGTTAATTTTGCACCGCACTTTATAGCACTCATTTGCAATTTATGGAATAATGCTTGCCGATATTTTGTAAAATAATTATGGGTAACAACAAAGGAAAATAGAATGGTTACATTACATACTAATTTTGGCGATATTAAAATTGCATTAAACCACGAAAAAGCACCGATTACAGCGGAAAACTTTTTGAATTATTGCAAATCGGGTTTCTATAATAACACAATTTTCCATCGAGTTATTGATGGATTTATGATCCAAGGTGGTGGTATGGAAGCTGGATTAAAGGAAAAAAATACCAATACGCCAATCCAAAACGAAGCAAACAATCGTTTGAGCAATAAACGTGGTACTATCGCAATGGCACGTACCAGCGATCCACATTCTGCAACAGCACAATTCTTTATCAATGTAGCTGACAATACATTCTTAGATTATCGTTCAAAAGAAATGTTTGGTCGCGAAGTAGTGCAAGAATGGGGTTATGCAGTCTTCGGCGAAGTCGTTGAAGGTATGGATGTGGTTGATAAAATCAAATCAGTTAAAACCGGCAATGCAGGTTTCCACCAAGATGTACCAAAAGAAGATGTGGTCATCACTAGCGTGACAGTGGAATAGCCTTAGAGGCTAGCTCTTTTAAGAGTAAGCGATATTGTTCACTTTATAGAGCAATATTCTAATTTTGAAACAATAGAAGAGCTAGCTAAACATAATTCGGTAGAAAATCCTTTAAAACGTGAGGAAAAAACAGATGAAGCTTAAAACAATAATAATTTCAACTTTATTTGCTTTAGGATTAACTGCTTGTAACGACTCAGCAGATATTAGTGGAACATATTCAAATGATGAAAAACAAAATTTGACTATCAATAAAAGTGAAGATGGTAAAAAATTTGTTTTAAGTACAAGAATTACTATCAAGGCAATAATTAGTGGAAAAGAACAGCTGGCTCCCTATAAAGTCGTTGTTTATAAGAAAGAAAATTCATTATACGATTTAAGTGATGATAGCTTAGTGGGTACGATAGATAAAGATCAATTCACTTTATCTAAAAACGGAAAAGTGTATAAAAAGAAAATTTAGTTTAGCAGACTAAAACTCTTTCTTGTGAATAAAAAAGAGCCTTAAATAGTATATTACATAGGGCGTAGCAAATACGCCTTTTTTATTTGATGTGAAGAACAATAAGATGAAAACCTTTAAAATTTTGACCGCACTTTCAAGTTTGTTATTGGCATTTTCAGTGTATGCGAAAGAGGTTACTTTGCATACGAATTTAGGCGATATTAAATTGTCGTTAGATGAAAAAAATGCACCAATTTCCACCCAAAACTTTATTCATTATGCACAAAGTGGTTTTTATGATGGATTAATTTTTCATCGTGTTATTGATGATTTTATGATTCAAGGTGGTGGTTTTGATGCGCAAATGAATCAGAAAAGAGCTACAGCAACAATCAAAAATGAAGCCAATAATGGATTGAAAAATGCCCGAGGAACCATTGCGATGGCGCGCACTTCGGATCCTCATTCAGCAACCTCGCAATTCTTTATTAATTTGAAAGATAACGACTTTCTGAATTTTACCAGTGAAACCAATCAAGGTTGGGGATATGCTGTTTTTGGTAACGTAATTGCCGGCATGGATGTTGTGGATAAAATTACGAAAGTCAAAACGGGTTATGCAGGTATGCACCGCGATGTGCCAAAAGAAGCCATTGTGATTCAGTCGGTGACGGTGGAATAATGCCTTTTTTTGATACTCACACACATCTTGATTATTTGCAACAAGAAACAGGTGAGTCTCTTGAGCAGCTATTGCAATCAGCAATGGCTGCCGATGTGGAACGAATATTGATCGTTGCAGTATTGGCGCGCGATTTCAAAAAGATCCAAAAAATGACCGCACTTTATCCCGCACAGTTGCGTTATGGTTTGGGATTGCATCCACTTTATATCCAACAACATCAAACAGAAGATTTGGATATCCTTGCACAGCAACTTGCCCAACAAGCCGAGCATTGTACTGCTGTAGCAGAAATTGGTTTAGAACGTGCTGTACCTGAATTGTTGTCGCCAGATCTTTGGCGGAAGCAATGTGATTTCTTTGATGCACAGTTGCAATTAGCAAAGCAATATCAGTTACCTATTAATGTGCATAGTCGTAAGGCGCATGATCAAGTTTTTACTTTCCTTAAACGAATTGCGTTGTCGAAAACAGGCGTTATTCATGGTTTTGCGGGCAGCTATGAACAAGCCAAACGCTTGGTAGATTTAGGTTATAAAATTGGTGTTGGAGGTACTATTAGTTATCAACGAGCCAATAAAACTCGTGAAACCATTGCTAAATTGCCATTGGATTGTTTATTGTTAGAAACGGATAGCCCTGATATGCCTGTCTTTGGTTTTCAAGGGCAAGTCAATCGCCCTGAACGTATTGCTCATATTTTTCAACATCTTTGCCAATTGAGAAAAGAAGATCCTGAATTTATCGCTCAGCAGATTTGGCAAACTTCACTTCATCTATTTGATTAACCTAATTTTTGGCGTAAATCATCCGCACTTTGACAGGTTTTAATTTGTTCAAAAGTGATTGTTGCTTCAGGATAGACCTTTTTCAAATATTGCAGCCATTGTTTGATTCGCGCGATATGGTAAAAACCACTATCATGAATATTTTCCATTTGCGCATATTGTTGCAGCAACTCGTAAACTCGTAACCAAGGCATGATGGGATGATTATGCTTCACCACCAAACTCAAATTTGGCGTGTTTAATGCCCCTCGTCCTATCATTAAATCTTGACAGCCTGTCACTTGTAAGCAAGTTTGCCCATCTTGCCAATCCCAAATTTCGCCATTGGCGATCACTGGAATGGATAAGGTTTGACGTACTTTCGCAATTTGTTGCCAATTTATACGATCTGCTTTGTAACCATCCATTTTTGTTCTGCCATGGATCGTAATTTCTGTTGCACCACCTTGTTGCACCGCATCTGCGATTTCAAAAGCTTGGGAAATGTCGTCCCACCCTAACCGCACTTTAACGCTCACAGGCAAGTGAGTGTGTACTGCTTGACGAATTGCTTTTGTGGCTTGATAAATTAATTCTGGATTTTTTAATAAACTGGCACCACCATTGCTACCATTGACGGTTTTAGAAGGGCAACCACAGTTTAAATCCACACCATGAGAACCTAATTCAATGGCGCGTTGTGCATTTTCGGCAAGCCATTCAGGAAATTGACCGAGCAATTGCACTCGCACAGGCGTGCCAGAAGGCGTTTTTCCGTCATTCTGCAATTCGGGCGCTAAACGATAGAACACTTTTTTAGGTAAGAGTTGATCAACTACCCGAACAAACTCGGAAATGCAGAGATCATAATCATTTACAGATGTGAGTAATTGGCGTACTAGCGGATCTAATACGCCTTGCATAGGTGCAAGAATGACTCGCAATTATTTCCAACCTTTATTCTTACAAATAAGATCATAAGCGGCTTGAATTTGTTGTGCTTTTTCTTTTGCCATTTCAAGCATTTCTTTTGGTAAGCCTTTTGATACGAGCTTATCGGGATGGTTTTCATTCATTAATCGGCGGTAAGCGCGTTTAACGGTTTGTTGATCATCATTAGCATTAACGCCCAGTACTTTATAAGCATCTTCAACTGTTGGACCTGAATGATAACCGCTTTGTTGATAACCACCATTTTGTTGGTAGCTACGCTGTTGATAATTGCCTTGCTGATATTGTTGATAGAAACCACCGTTAGAGAATTGACGGCGCGCCATTTCCATCATGATCATTTGTTCAAATTGGAGCTGAGATAAACCTAATTCTTCCGCAACAATACGCAAAATTTCTTTTTCGTTACCATGTAAATTATCATCAGCAAATGCTGCTTGCACTTGTACGCTGAGGAACATACGCAACAAATCAGCGCGCTGGCCACATCCAATGCGAAATTCTCTTATGACTTCACGCAATGGAAAACTAGCTTCTTTTCCTCGATTGAAAGCTTCTTGGGCCAAACGACGATTAGCTGCATCTAATTGCAATTGTGCCATCAAATTATTGGCGAGCTGAATATCTCCTTCTGTTACTCTGCCTTTTGATTTGTTCAAATGCCCTAACACAGAAAAAGTCGTTTGCATAAACAAGGATTGGCGAGTGAGTTTATGATGGAAAAAGGACGAATTGACGCTGCCCAATTCATATAATTTTTTATCCACCCAATGTCCAAGCATAACGCCAGCCATTGCGCCAATAAAACCCCCACCGATTTTATAGCCAATAAAAAAACCTAAAAGTTTACCAATAAAGTTCATCGTGCTTCCTTATGAATGAAGTGCGGTTATTTTTTTGTTTAGATTGTGATTTATGCTGAAAATTCAACTGCAATATAAAATTATTCAAACCAAATTAAGCTTGCCATGCGACCTGTTTTATTGTCTCGGCGATAAGAGAAAAAGCGTTCTTTATCTAAATACGTACAATGTTCGCCGCCGCTAATTTCTGTAATCCCTAATTTATGCAAGCGTTGTGTAGCAAGCTGATAGAGATTCCCAAAGTATTTCCCAGCATTGTTTTCATCTTTAGTAAAAGCTGAAATAGCTTGTGGATCCTGTGCGACAAATTGATCCACTACATCTTGCCCGACTTGAAATGCTGTCGGCCCAATGGCTGGTCCAAACCAAGCAATAATTTCATTTGTTGGAGATTGAAATTGTGCGACCGTTTGTTCCAAAATGCCATCACATAAGCCTCTCCAACCAGCGTGAGCTGCCGCTACTTCATTGCCTGTTTTATTACAGAACAAGACGGGTAAACAATCTGCAGTCATCACCAAACACACTTGATTAGGTTGGTTGCTATAAACTGCGTCTGCATTTAAATCTGTTTCATAGTAAGGCAGTTGGATGACTTTTGTGCTATGGGTTTGATTTAAAAACAAAGGCATATGCGGCAAAGCAAATTTCTCAGTCAATAAAGTGCGGTTTATTTTTACTGAGTTTTTATCATCGCCCACATGATCGCCAAGATTAAAACTATCATAAGGCGCTTGGCTCACACCACCTTGACGAAAAGTCGTGAAGGCATGAACCTGTGGTGGTGCTTGCCATTGAGGAAAAAGTGCGGTCATTTTTCGCCTCGTTTTAATAATCAAGTTCGTCTTTGTGTAATTGATAATCTTCTTTTAAAGCATTAATCAATTCCACATAGTCTTCAGGCAATGGCGCATACCATTCCATTAATTCGCGAGTGATAGGATGTTCTAAACGTAACATCACTGCATGCAATGCCTGGCGTTGGAAATTACGTAAGGTTTCGCTAAATTGTTCGCTAGCATTCTTTGGTGGGCGAGGACGGCCACCATAGGTTTGATCACCAAGTAAAGGATGAGCGATATGAGCCATGTGAACACGAATTTGGTGTGTACGACCCGTTTCTAAGCGAAGGCGTAAGCGTGTGTAATTACGGAAATGTTCCATAATACGATAATGTGTGACTGCAGGTTTGCCCATTGGATGCACTGCCATTGCGGTGCGTTTTGTTGGATGACGCGCCATAGGTTGATCTACCTTACCGCCTTTTGTCATCACACCAAAAGCAACTGCTTCATATTCACGCGTAATTTTGCGTTGTTGTAAATCACGTACTAATTGAGTTTGTGCGGGGATGGTTTTCGCAACAACCATTAAACCTGTTGTATCTTTATCTAAACGGTGCACGATACCCGCGCGAGGTACCTCCGACAAGCTAGGATAATGGTAAAGTAGAGCATTGAGCACAGTGCCGTTGTAATTGCCAGCCCCAGGGTGAACGACAAAATCTTTTGGTTTATTAATAACGAGAATATGTTCGTCTTCGTAAACAATATTTAAAGGGATATTTTCAGGTAGATAATGGATTTCGTCTTCTACTTCCACATTAATTTCAATTTGTTCTCCACCTAACATTTTTGTGCGAGGCACATTTAAAATTTTGCCATTAACGAAAACCAAGTCGTTTTCAATCCAAGTTTTCAAACGTGAACGCGAATAATCGGGGAACAATTCGGCTAAAGTTTGGTCTAAACGTTGTCCCATTTGCTCTGGTTGTACTTCAGCTGAAAGAGTAATTTGTGCCATAAAGAATAAAAATCCGTGAATTATTTTATAATGTCATATAGAATATGACAGATATTGTAACTCAATACATTATTTTTACATAGAAAAGGATTATCCGGTTATGCGTAAATTCAAATCGCTTACTTTAGTTGTGTTAGCCTCATTGGCTATTTCGGCTTGTTCTGGCAAAAAAGAAGTAGAACGAGCAAGTGAACAGGAGCTTTTCAATACGGCTCAAACTTATATTCAAGATGCGGATTATAGCCAAGCGATTCGTTATTTTGATGCCGTAGAAACGCGTTTCCCAGGCAGCACATATAGCGAACAAGCAAAATTAAATTTAATTTATGCAGCCTATAAAACCGATGATTACACCAAAGCTTTAGTGACTGCGGATAATTTCTTACGTATGTTCCCACAAAGTCCACATCGTGATTATGTGTTATACATGGCAGCATTAACCAATGCGTCTATGGGCGACAATTATATGCAAGATTTCTTTGGTATTGATCGCGCAACACGTGAAAATACCACAATGAAAACCGCGTTTTCTAATTTCCAAACCTTAGTGACGAATTTCCCAAATAGTCCTTATACACCAGATGCGTTAGCGCGTATGGCTTATATTAAAGACAGCCTTGCTCGCCATGAATTAGAAATCGCAAGATTTTATGCTAAACGTAATGCTTGGGTTGCTGTAGCAAATCGCGTGACTAGCATGTTAAGAACCTACCCAGATACCGTATCAACCATCAAAGCATTACCATTAATGCAAGAAGCTTATCAAAAAATGGGCTTAACTCAGCTTGAACAACAAGCAGCTGCGTTGGTAAAAGCAAATGAAGGCAAACATTTAGAAGAAATTGCAGAGCCAGAAAAACCATTCTTAAGCTTACCTTCTTGGTTAACATTTGGTAGCGACGACAAGAAAGCAGAATAATTCGTTTTCTTAAAAACATAAAGTGCGGTGTATTTTTACGACGTTTTAAAACGAAATAAAAATACACCGTACTTTTTTTATTCATTATTACTTATTTTTGCTTAAACAGTCTTCTTTGTATCAAGAAATGAATAGTTCTGAGCAATAAGAAAATCACAATAAGTAAATATAAAGGTTTATCGCCTAAAACGGCATAAGGTGTTTTACCTTCCGTTGGGGCAATTTTTTGTGTTAGCGTGGTTTGCTCAAATTGTGGTGCTTGAGCAATAATTTCACCCTGTGCATTGATAAAGGCACTCACACCTGTATTAGTTGCTCTAATGACAGGTTTACCCAATTCCAACGCGCGCATTCTTGCCATTTGAAAATGTTGCCAAGGACCTTGACTGTCGCCAAACCAAGCATCATTAGAAACTGTAAGAATAAAATCGGTATTTTCTTGTAAATTGCGTTGTAACTGTGCGCCTTCAATAATTTCATAGCAAATAGCAGCGGTAAATGCTCGGTTTTTGCTCAGTAGTGGTGCTTGGATTGGTGCTCCACTTTGGAATGCAGACATTGGCAGATTAAACACCGAGCCCAGAGGACGTAAAAGATTTTCTAAAGGAACGTACTCACCAAAAGGCACCAAATGATGTTTATTGTATCTGCTCGCTTGATCAAGCTGATAATTTTCATTCACTAACACAATGGAATTAAATAATTTACCAATGTGCTCATCTCGATAAACGGTGCCAATCATCACATCTGTATTGGTATGTTTTGCCGCGACTTTTAATCCTTCAAAGAATGTCGGGATATGATTTTCCAATACGGGTAACGCACTTTCAGGCAAAATAATTAAGTCGGATTTGCCTAAATGTTGTTTGATCAACTCACTGTAAATTTGCAGAGTGGATGATAAATATTCTGGGTCCCATTTTAATGATTGTTCAATATTGCCTTGGGCTAAGGTAATCGTCATCGCTTTGCTCTCAACGGGTTTTGCATAGTTCTTAGGTGCAAAAGTGGTGGCAGCGATGACTAGTCCCGCCAAAATGACATTGGCAATAACAATCGCATAGGCGTTTTTACCTTGAAAAAGCGCCGAAATCGTACTAAAAATGACCGCACTTAACCAAATCACAAAGAAGGTTAATCCAGTTACACCGAAGATAGGAGCGATACCAGAGAACACAGTATCAATTTGACTATAACCAAATTGTAACCAAGGGAAACCAGTAAATACCCATCCACGTAGAAACTCGGTGATTGTCCAAATTGCCGCAAAAATCACCGCACTTTTGACTTGGAATTTTTGCACGAGATATGTGAACAATACAGGATAAAGGGACAAATAGGCAGCTAGCAGCACCACCAGCATATAGCTTAGCCAAATGGGCGCACCACCGAATTGGTGAATACTAACATGAAGCCAGCTGGTACCAATGCTAAAAAAGCAAATACCCCATAAAAATGTAGCGAAAAGTGCGGTCTTTTTTGAAGGTGTTTTGGCAATATAAATTAAGCCCAAAGCGGAAATATAAGCGACCCACCAATAATCGTAAGGCGAAAATGCGAAAATACCAATGGAGCCTGAAATGAGGGCGATAAGATAAGGGAAATATGTTTTCATAGGTTAAAAAAGGAAGAAAAATTCCTCCATTAAATTATTCTTCTGTTTGTTCGTTAGTTGAGGCGACCATTTCAGCTAAATGCTCATCGCTGACAGTCACGCGAAGTTGAATTAATCGACGACTATCTGCTGAAGTCACTTTGAAATGGATATTTTCAAGGGTAATTTCTTCGCCTCGATTTGGTAAATAACCAAAGGCTTGCATCACCACACCGCCAATGGTATCCACTTCTTCATCTTCAAAATGGGTATTGAATTGTTGATTGAAATCGTCAATATCTGTTAATGCACGCACTGCATAAGTATGGCGCGAAAGTTGACGGATATTCGCGATGGTTTCTTCTTCATCAAATTCATCTTCAATATCACCCACTATTTGTTCCAAAATATCTTCAATGGTTACCAAGCCTGAAATTGCACCGAATTCATCCACCACAATCGCCATATGAAAACGTTGTGAACGGAATTCTTTTAACATTCGATCCACGCGCTTGCTTTCTGGCACTATCACTGCAGGGCGTAACAGGCTTTGCATATTAAATTCTTCGGGTTGCTCGCGTAAAAACTTGAGTAAATCTTTCGCATGCAAAATGCCTTGCACATTGTCGCGTTCGTCTGTAATCACAGGAAAACGAGAGTGCGCGGTATCAATAATGGTGTCTAAGCAACTTTCTAAATCTTGTGTGTTTTCAATAAATACGATTTGTGCGCGTGGAATCATAATGTCACGCACACGCAATTCTGCAATTTCCATCACACCTTCGATCATTTCGCGAGTGTCTTGATCGATTAATTCATTTTGCTCAGAATCTCGAATCACTTCGACTAATTCATCACGATTTTTAAGCTCGCCTTGGAAAAAACGACCAAATAAAGACTGGAAAAAGGATTTCTTTTGTAGAATGTCAGTATGAGTGGTATTGTTTGAAAATTCGTCAGTCATAATTATGCTAATAGTTTCGTCAGTATTTGACTTGAGTGAAATTAGCATATTTTAGCGGGGTTTTCTATTCCTTTTTATTGGGGCTAGAAAAGTGCGGTGAAAAAACGGGATGTTTTAGAAAAGAAAAGCTCGAAAAATCGAGCCTTGTCAATGATTATCTCGCTCTGAAAACGATACGACCTTTGCTTAAATCGTATGGGGTCATTTCCACAGTTACTTTGTCGCCAGTTAAAATGCGAATATAGTTTTTACGCATTTTGCCTGAAATATGAGCGATAACCACATGACCATTTTCGAGTTCCACGCGGAACATTGTGTTTGGCAGGGTTTCCAAAATAGTGCCTTGCATTTCAATGCTATCTTCTTTAGCCATAGATAAAAATAATCCTTAGTATGATGAGGTAAAAATAAAACGGGCGAATTATACTCTTTTGTGGCTTATTCTGAAAGTATTAATTTTGTTCAAATAAGAGAAATAGCAAAAACATAGCAAAATTTCACCGCACTTTGCGCCATGCTTACCCAAAATTATTACTAGTCATCAAAAGCACAAAACTGTACAATAGCCAACCAATTTTATAAACCATTAAAATACATCATATAAATATGGCACAGAAATTACATATTAAAACTTGGGGCTGTCAAATGAATGAGTACGACAGCTCAAAAATGGCAGATTTGCTTTTAAGCACACATGGCTTGGAATTAACAGAAGAAGCGGAAGAAGCGGATGTGTTGCTGCTCAATACTTGTTCTATTCGTGAAAAAGCACAAGAAAAAGTGTTTCATCAATTAGGACGTTGGAAACAATTAAAAAAACATAATCCGAATTTAGTGATTGGTGTAGGTGGTTGTGTGGCGTCACAAGAAGGCGCCCATATTCGTGAGCGTGCGCCTTTTGTGGATATTATTTTTGGACCACAAACTTTGCACCGTTTGCCTGAAATGATTAACCAAATTCGTGGTGGTAAAAGTTCCGTCGTCGATGTGAGTTTCCCTGAAATTGAGAAATTCGACTGCTTGCCTGAGCCGAAAGCAGAAGGTCCAACGGCGTTTGTTTCCATTATGGAAGGTTGTAATAAATATTGTTCATTCTGCGTGGTGCCTTATACACGAGGTGAAGAAGTCAGCAGACCTGTGGACGATATTTTATTTGAAATTGCACAGTTAGCTGAGCAAGGCGTACGTGAAGTAAATTTATTAGGGCAAAATGTGAACGCTTATCGTGGCGCAACTCATGATGGCGATATTTGCACTTTTGCGGAATTGTTGCGTTTAGTGGCAGCAATTGACGGTATCGACCGCTTACGTTTTACCACAAGCCATCCAATTGAATTTACAGATGACATTATTGATGTGTATAGCGACACGCCAGAATTAGTGAGTTTCTTGCATTTGCCGGTACAAAGTGGTTCAGATCGCGTATTAACTATGATGAAACGTAATCATACCGCGCTAGAATACAAAGCCATTATCCGTAAATTACGCAAAGTGCGTCCAAATATTCAAATCAGTTCTGATTTTATCGTGGGCTTCCCAGGGGAAACTGATCAAGATTTTGAAGACACCATGAATTTAATCGCACAAGTCAATTTTGATATGAGTTTTAGTTTTATCTATTCTGCACGCCCAGGCACGCCAGCAGCGGATATGCCCGATGATGTAACAGAAGATGAGAAAAAACAACGCTTGTACTTGTTGCAACAACGAATTAATAATCAAGCGGCACAATTTAGCCGCGCAATGCTGGGGACGGAACAACGCGTGTTGGTGGAAGGCCCTTCTAAAAAAGACATTATGGAGTTAACAGGTCGTACGGAAACCAATCGTATTGTGAACTTCAAAGGGACACCAGATATGATTGGTAAATTCGTTGATATTAAAATTACGGATGTATTCACTAACTCATTGCGTGGTGACGTGGTGCGTACTGAAGATCAAATGGGGCTACGCGTTGTGCAATCGCCACAATCGGTCATCAATCGCACCCGCAAAGAAGATGAATTAGGCGTCGGGCGTTTTACTGGGTAAAAACAGCTTCAATTTACACCGCACTTTATATAAAAGAGATACCAATGTATCTCTTTTTAATTTTTAATCAGTGGCTATTGTAGCGTTCTTTGTTTTAAATGTAATGTGATAAATAGTCAGATTAACCGAATTAATTTACTAAATATTTACATTTTTCCATCATTTTTCGCTAGTTTTTTGAGCGATTTTGGTGTATTGTAGCCTCGTTTTTTACTAATTATCAAAACAGGGTGTTTTTGTGAACTCAAAATACCCTGTTTTTTTCTAAAATTTACAAGAAAAAGGTCATTTATATGAACAAAATTTTCCGAATCATTTGGAATCATTCAACACAAACTTGGACTGCTGTGTCGGAGTTAGCAAAAGGTCGTGTTAAGGCATCTAGCCAGTCAAATTGTGAGAAAGGTGTTTTCTTTAAATTAACTATTCTTTCATTAGCATTGTTATCAGTGAATGCATTTGCGGTCCCTGACGGTGGTACATATCAAAATCCAAAGGATCCGGGCGGTGCTGCGGTAGAAAACTATAATAACCCTGTGAATCAACATCCGTTTGGAGCTACGGGTGTTGGTAACTATGGTGGTGGAGCTGATCTGCCTAGAGCGTTAGGTGCAAATTCTTATGCCAAGAATGGTGGGGTTGCTTATGGTGATAATGCAAAAGCTCATGGAGCCTTGTCCGTCGCTCTTGGCGGGCACGCTAATACAGGTGATGCGTCTTCAGGTGCTGTTGCTGTTGGTGCAGCTGCATCTGCAATGGGGCGAACTCTCTTGCGATTATGCGTCAAGCAGGGGCAAAAGGTGATTACTCAATGGCTATTGGTACGGTAGCCGCTGTAAGTGGTGATCGAGCAATCGGTATAGGTAAATCTGTATTAAGTTCTGGTACTGGTTCTATTGCGATTGGTTCGGACAAAACAACGGGTAATTCAGATTACTATGGCGATGGAGAAAACACCCAAGCAACAGCTACAGACAGTATTGCATTAGGTCGAAAAGCACGTGCAACTCACGAAAATGCTCTTGCATTAGGTGCTGGCTCTGCAACAGAAGATAAGAGCAAAAATTTAAGCTATGCATTTGCAAACGATAGTGGCACTACGGTTAATCCAAAAGATCAAAATAATCAAGGTTCTGTGCTTTCTGTGGGTAATGCAAGCCACAAACGTCAAATTGTGAACGTAGCACAAGGCCGAGTAACTGCAGAGTCAACTGATGCGGTAAACGGTAGCCAACTTTATGATGTAGTAAAAAATACTGGATTTAACGTAGCTGGAAATGATGGAAAAGCTAAGTCTCGTATCAATAACAACGGCATTGTGAAATTTATGCACAGTGAAGGTGACGATGAGCTGATTCAATCCGATGTAAAAGATGATGGTGACAATGCAATTGTTCGTTTCAAAGTAAAAACGAAAGCAATTACTTCAACAAAACAAGGAGAAGCTATTGCGACTGGTACTGGTTTAGCCAAATCCAGCGAAGTAGTGACAGCAATCAACAACTCAGGTTTCCATTTGACAGCCAATGGGGAGAGCGATTCATTTATTGCCAACAACGGAACAGTTGATATTGCCCAAGGCAAAAACATTGTTGTGGCTAAAAAGAATAACCAAATTACCATTAAAACAGAAGATGATGTGACATTCACCAATGTGACCTCAACAAAATTAAACGTGAGTGGTCCAGCAACATTTGGCGGAGCAACAACATTTACTGGGGCGGCAACATTTAATAATGCGATTAACGCCAATGGAGGTTTTACTGCAGGTGCTGGTACAACCATCAATATGGGGGGAAACATAATCTCTGGGGTTAAAGCAGGAGAACAGCCTACTGACGCAGTAAACAGAAAACAATTAGATGACGCAGTTGCAAATGCTGGTGGCAGCTGGCAGTTAGGAGCAAATTCAGAAACTAACTTAGCCACTGTAAACAAAACCAACAATGTTGTGCGTGTGATTAAAGGCACAAATATCGATGTAAGCCGTTCGGGCAACAACATTACGGTGAAAACGGTCGATGCTCCAACCTTTGCAGGTAAAGTGACTGCACAAGGCGGCTTAGACGCGGGTGGTAATAAAATTACTAATGTGGGTGCAGGTGATGTTTCTGCAACTAGTAAAGATGCAGTAAATGGTGCTCAGTTAAACACTGTTAAAGAAGCAGCGGCAACTGCAGATGCAAAAGCTGTTGCTGCGGACGCTAAAGCTGATGCAGCAAAAACAGCTGCTGCAAACGCAGACGCAAAAGCTGTTGCTGCAGATAATAAAGCGCAGGCTGTACAAAACGAAGTGAACAAAGGTTGGAGTTTAACAGCAAGTAAATCAACTGGTGGTAATTTGGCAGGAGTTCGTACCGATAAAATCAATATGGGTGAAACTGTTACGATTGACGCTGGTAAAAATGTGAATATTACCCAATCTGAAAATAAAATCAGTATCGCAGTAAATGATACTCCAACTTTCACAAGCGTAAATACGGGTGACTTAACTGCAACTGGGAACACCACAATTGGCGGTAATGGCAAAAACTTCACTGTGGCTGGTGGTACAATAGTGAATATGTCTAACAACAAAATTACAGGGTTAGGCGATGCAACAGACAATTCAGACGCTGTTAACAAAGGTCAATTAGATGCGGCTGTTGATAAAGCAGTGAAAGATGCAGTGAAAAGCGCTTCAGGTAACTGGTTATTGGGTATCAATAATCAAACCGATGCTGAAGCAACTAACGTGAATAGTACAGCGAATATTGTGCGAATTAAACAAGGCGATAATGTTGTAGTAACTAAAGAAGCGAATAACATCACTGTTGCTGTTTCACAAAATCCAACATTTACAACTTTAAATACTACTGGTGATGCCACTGTTGGAGGTAAATTAACCGCAAAAAATGGCATTGACGCAAATAGCAAACAAATCACCAATGTCTCTAATGGTGGTGTGAATGCGACAAGTACAAATGCAGTAAATGGTGCTGAAGTTTATAAAGCCGTTAATGATGCGAAAACAGATTTAACTGATACGTTAATAAACAAAGGCTTGAAATTCTCTGGCAATAGTGGTGTTGAAGTTAATCGTACGTTAGGTTCAACAATGCAAATCGTGGGTACAGGTAAACAAGCAGACGAACAATATGATGCGTCAAATGTGAAAACAGTTGCAACTCAAGATGGTGGCATTGAGATTCGTATAGATAAAAACCCAACTTTTGCTAACTTAACTACAACAGGTAATTTAAGTGTTGCAGGTAATAGCACCATTAGCGGAAACCAAACTGTTGAGAAAGATTTAACTGTTAATGGAACAACGAATTTAAATGGCGACACGCATATTGGTGGAAACCAAACCGTTGCAGGTAATAGCACCATTGCTGGAAATCAAACAATTGCTAAGAACTTAACAGTTAATGGCGACACTAACCTTAATGGTAATACAACCATTGGTGGTGAAGGTAAAACTTTTAATGTTGCTGGAAATACGACTGTAAATATGGGTGGAAACACTATCACTAATGTTGGTGATGCTAAAAATGACACAGATGCAGTCAATAAAGGACAGGTTGAAAAGTGGATTTCTACAGCAACAAAAGAATTGACGGATGGGGGCTTAACCTTTAACGGTAATACAGGGTCAACCACACAAAAATTAGGCACAACTTTGAATATAGTTGGTGGTAATGGAGCAGGTTCATTCAGTACTAATAATGTAAGAACTAAAGCGACAGAAAATACGGTTACGATTGAAATTTCGGATAAACCGACCTTTACTGATTTAACTACCACAGGAAATGTAACTGTTAATGGTAACCAAACGGTTGCTGGTAACAGCACCATTAGCGGAAATCAAACAGTTGAGAAAGATTTAACGGTTAATGGAACAACTAATTTAAATGGTGATACGCACATCGGTGGCAACCAAACTGTTGCGGGTAATAGCACCATTAGCGGAAATCAAACAGTTGAGAAAGATTTAACTGTTAATGGAACAACGAATTTAAATGGCGATACGCATATTGGTGGAAACCAAACAGTTGCGGGTAATAGCACCATTGCAGGAAACCAAACTGTTGAGAAAGATTTAACTGTTAATGGAACAACTAATTTAAATGGCGACACGCATATTGGTGGCAACCAAACCGTTGCGGGTAATAGCACTATTGCTGGAAATCAAACAATTGCTAAGAACTTAACAGTTAATGGTGACACTAACCTTAATGGTAATACAACCATTGGTGGTGAAGGTAAAACTTTTAATATTGCTGGAAATACGACTGTAAATATGGGTGGAAACACTATCACTAATATTGGTGATGCTAAAAATGACACAGATGCAGTCAATAAAGGACAGGTTGAAAAATGGATTTCTACAGCAACAAAAGAATTGACGGATGGGGGCTTAACCTTTAACGGTGATACAGGCTCAACCAAACAGAAATTAGGCACAACTTTGAATATAGTTGGTGGTAATGGAACAGGTCCATTCAGTACAAAGAATGTCAGAACTAATGCTACAACAGATAAGGTTACGATTGAAATTTCGGATAAACCGACTTTCACAGATTTAACTACCACAGGAAATGTAACTGTTGGTGGTAACCAAACAGTTGCAGGTAATAGCACCATTAGCGGAAATCAAACAGTTGAGAAAGATTTAACGGTTAATGGAACAACTAATTTAAATGGTGATACGCACATCGGTGGCAACCAAACAGTTGCAGGTAACAGCATTATTAACGGTGACCAGGCTGTAGATGGCAATCAGACAGTTATGGGAGACAGTACGACCGTAGGTAACCAAACTGTGGTGGGCAATAGCTATATTGGTGGAAATCAAACCGTTGAGAAAGATTTAACGGTTAATGGAACAACTAACTTAAATGGCGATACCCATATCGGTGGAAATCAAACTGTTGCGGGTAATAGCACTATTAATGGCGATCAGTTAGTTCGTGGTGACCAAGCAGTAGATGGCAATCAGACAGTTATGGGAGACAGTACGACTGTAGGTAACCAAACTGTTGTGGGCAATAGCTATATTGGTGGAAATCAAACCATTGAGAAAAACTTAACTGTTAATGGAACAACTAACTTAAATGGCGATACCCATATCGGTGGAAACCAAACAGTTGCTGGTAATAGCACCATTAATGGTGATCAGTTAGTTCGTGGTGACCAAGCTGTAGATGGTAATCAGACAGTTATGGGCGATAGTACGACCGTAGGTAACCAAACTGTTGTGGGCAATAGCTATATTGGCGGAAATCAAACAGTTGAGAAAGACTTAACGGTTAATGGTACAACTAACCTAAATGGTGATACACACATTGGTGGCAACCAAACAGTTGCAGGTAATAGCACTATTAACGGTGACCAGTTAGTTCGTGGTGACCAGGCTGTAGATGGTAATCAGACAGTTATGGGCGATAGTACGACCGTAGGTAACCAAACCGTTGTAGGCAATAGCAATATTGGTGGTAACCAAACAATTGCTAAGAACTTAACAGTTAATGGCGACACTAACCTTAATGGTAATACAACCATTGGTGGTGAAGGTAAAACTTTTAATATTGCAGGAAATACGACTGTAAATATGGGTGGAAACACTATCACCAATATTGGTAAAGGTACAGCTCCAACGGATGCTGCGAATATGCAAAATGTTCAAGACGCAATAGATACCTTAGAAGATAAAGGTTTGAAATTCCGTGGCGATAACTCTAATTTCACTGTGAATCGTAAATTAGGTGAAACTTTAGATATTACTGGTGGTAATGGTACTGGCTCATACAGTACGAAGAACGTGAAAACAGTGGGTTCTGAAGGTAAGATTGAAATTCAAATTGCTGATAACCCAACGTTCTCAAGCTTAGAAACTATTGCTGGTGTGACTGTTGGCGGTGATGCTCACGTTAAAGGTAACCAAACTGTTGATGGCAACCAAACTGTGAAGAAAGATTTAACTGTTGAAGGTAAAGCTAACATTAAAGGCGATACTGTGATCGGTGGAAATCAATCAGTAAAAGGTGACAGCAAAATTGGTGGCAACCAAACTATTGAGAAAGACTTGACTGTAAAAGGCAATGCGAACATCAAAGGCAATAGCAAAGTTGGCGGAAACCAAGTTATTGAGAAAGATTTAACTGTAAATGGTAACACTAACCTTAAAAATACAGTAGTAAACGGTGACTTCTCATCGAAAGGGAACACAACTATTGGTGGTCAAGGCAAAAACCTTGAAATTGTGAAAGGTACTAATGTGAATATGGGCGGAAACCGTATTCAAAATGTTGGTACGCCGATCAAGGATACTGATGCAGCGAATCGCGGTTATGTTGATAAGAGCATCAAGCAAGTTGGTAATAAAATTGACAAGTTAGATCGTAGTTTGCGTGCGGGTATTGCTGGTGCAACAGCTATGGCATTCCTTCAACGTCCAAATGAAGCTGGTAAGAGTATGGTTTCAATGGCTGTTGGTGGATACAAAGGTGAATCTGCTGTGGCTGTAGGTTATTCTCGTAACTCGGACAATAACAAGGTATCAATTAAACTTGGTGTGGGTGTGAATAGCCGCAATGATGTTACTTACGGTGGTAGTGTAGGCTATCAGTGGTAATTCATTAGTAACGAATAAAACCGTACGAAAGTACGGTTTTTATTTGGCGAATAGATTGCTTTGACACAAATCATAAGTGTTATGTCTGTGATCTGATACATACATCTTTGTCATTCTCGTTTTTAAAAGTGCGGTGGATTTCACCACACTTTTTGTATAGCACAAAAAACAAAACAATGGTATGGTAAGCAACTGTAACAGCGCATGAGAAACATGTTCCCCTGTATTAATAAGGATAACCACATGAATTTACAACAAATTATCAAAGAAAATCGTCTTGGTTTATTATTTCAACAAGCCTCTTTTGGTTTGGAAAAAGAAAGTCAGCGTGTGTATGAGAATGGTTCTATTGTCACAACTGCTCACCCGAATTGTTTTGGTAACCGTTCTTTTCACCCTTATATTCAAACCGATTTTGCGGAAAGTCAGCTTGAATTAATTACCCCGCCAAATAAAAAATTGGAAGATTCTCTGCGTTGGTTGTCGGCAATTCATGAAGTTGTGCTACGTTCAATTCCTGAAGATGAATATGTATTTCCATTGAGTATGCCCGCAGGATTGCCACAGGAAGATAAAATTAAAGTGGCGCAATTAGATAATCCTGAAGATGTGGCTTATCGTGAATATCTTGTGAAAATTTATGGCAAAAATAAGCAAATGGTGAGCGGTATTCACTATAATTTTCAATTAGATGAGGAATTGATCAAAGCGTTATTTAAAGCGCAATCAGAATATAAGGATTTGCTTGATTTTCAAAATAATCTGTATTTGAAAATGGCGAAGAACTTTTTACGTTATCAATGGGTGTTATTGTATTTGCTTTCAGCTACGCCAACCGTAGAAGATAAGTATTTTCGTGGTGGTTCGCCTTTACGTGAAAATCAATATGTTCGCAGCCTACGTTCAAGTAAATATGGTTATGTGAACGATCCTGAAGTGATCGTTTCCTTTGATAGTATTCCTGCTTATGTGGAAAGCTTGGAGCATTGGGTAAATTCAGGCAAATTAATTGCGGAAAAAGAATTTTATTCCAATGTGCGTTTACGTGGTGCTAAGAAAGCACGTGAGTTCTTAAAAACCGGTATTCGTTATTTAGAATTCCGTTTGTTCGACCTCAACCCTTTCGAGCCTTATGGCATTAATTTAGCGGATGCACGATTTATTCATCATTTCTTGTTATTAATGCTATGGATTGAAGAAACTGCAACACAAGAAGATGTGCAACTAGGTAGAGCACGTTTGGCTGAAGTAGCGTTGGAAGATCCACGTTGTGAAACTGCCTATGCTGTTGAAGGCGAAATGTTGCTGCTAGAAATGATTGAAATGTTAAAAACTATTGGTGCAGAAGAAAGTGCGGTGAAAATTGCACAAGAAAAATTAAGCCAATTTGGCGACCCAATGCAAACTGTTTGTGGCAGATTAATCAAAGCAATTTATGAGGAAGGCAGCTATCAAAAAGTTGGTGCTAAATTAGCGAAAAAATATAAAGCACAGGCTTTTGAGCGTTTCTATGCCTTATCGGCTTTTGACAATATGGAACTTTCCACGCAAGCTTTGATGTTTGATGCGATTCAAAAAGGGTTGCAAATGGAGATCTTGGATGAGAACGATCAATTCCTGCGTTTGCAATTTGGTGATCATTTTGAATATGTAAAAAATGGCAATATGACAAGCCATGATAGCTATATTTCGCCATTGATTATGGAAAATAAAGTGGTGACAAAAAAAGTGTTAGCGAAAGCTGGCTTTAATGTGCCTCAAAGTATTGAGTTCACCAATGTTAACCAAGCCATTGCTAGTTACGCTTTATTTGAAGGCAAAGCTGTTGTGATTAAGCCAAAAACTACCAATTATGGTTTAGGCATTACCATTTTCCAACAAGGTGTGCAAAATCGCGATGATTTTGCCAAAGCAGTGGAAATCGCTTTTCGTGAAGACAAAGAAATTATGGTGGAAGATTATTTGGTCGGTACTGAATATCGTTTCTTTGTGTTAGGGGATGAAACGCTTGCTGTGTTGTTACGAGTGCCAGCAAATGTCGTTGGAAATGGCAAAAATACCGTTGCTGAATTAGTGGCGGAGAAAAATAATCATCCACTGCGTGGTGATGGTAGCAGAACGCCGCTGAAAAAAATTGCTCTTGGCGAAATTGAACAATTACAACTGAAAGAACAGGGATTGACCATTGATTCTATTCCAGCCAAAGATCAAGTTGTTCAATTGCGTGCGAATTCAAATATTAGTACTGGTGGTGACAGTATTGATATGACGGATGAAATGCATCCAAGTTATAAAACATTGGCTGTAGGCATTACCAAAGCCATGGGCGCCGCAGTTTGTGGTGTAGATTTAATTATTCCTGATTTAAAACAGCCAGCGCAATCGGAGTTAAGCTCTTGGGGTGTGATTGAAGCTAATTTCAACCCAATGATGATGATGCATATTTTCCCTTATAGTGGCAAATCTCGTCGTTTAACGCAAAATGTGATTAAAATGCTATTCCCTGAACTGCCATAATTGAAAATAAAGAGCCGATTGATAGTCGGCTCTTTTTGTATGCCATTTCTAAGGCTAGAGTTCCAGCCAATATATTGCTAATATAGCCACAAATTTTTCGACTTTAGAGTAACAATGACAGAATCAATTAAACAACAATTTAGTTTGGAGCCACAGGACAATGCACGTTTACAATCCCTTTGTGGCGCTTATGATGATAATTTAAAACTTATTGAGAAAGAATTTAATCTGAATATTTCTCGCCGTAATTTTGATTTCACTATTGAGTCCAATGAAGAAAAGCAACAACCTTATCATGCTAAATTAATTCAAAGTGCGGTGAAATTAATCCAAGATTTGTATGTGGAAACTGCGGCAGTGAAAGGAAAAATCAAAGAACTTGATTTGGAAGATGTGCATATTGCCATTCAAGAAAGTCGAATGTTATCACAAGCAGAAACCGAAACGCGTGCTGAAAGTAAAGTTTACACGACAACCATTAAAACAAAACGCGGGTTAATTAAACCGCGGGGTAAAAATCAAATTGAATACTTGCATAATATCTTAACCCATGACATTAGTTTTGGTATTGGCCCAGCGGGAACAGGGAAAACCTTTTTAGCGGTAGCTGCTGCGGTGGAGGCCTTGGAACGTCAAGAAATTCGTCGTATTTTGTTAACGCGCCCTGCGGTTGAAGCTGGGGAAAAGCTGGGTTTCTTGCCTGGGGATTTAGGATCTAAAATTGAGCCTTATTTACGCCCATTATATGATGCCTTATATGAAATGCTGGGTTTTGAACGTGTCGAAAAATTAATGGAACGTAATGTGATTGAAATTGCACCTTTAGCCTATATGCGAGGCAGAACATTAAATGACAGTTTCATTATTTTAGACGAAAGCCAAAATACCACAGTAGAACAGATGAAAATGTTTTTAACTCGTATCGGCTTTAATTCAAAAGCAGTAATTACTGGTGATGTGACGCAGGTTGATTTACCGCGTAGCCAAAAATCAGGGTTGAAACATGCCATTGAAGTTTTATCAGCAGTGTCTGAACTGAGTTTTAATTATTTTGATAGCCAAGATATTGTGCGTCATCCGGTGGTGGCAAAAGTGGTACAAGCCTACGAAAAATGGGAAGCCGAAGATGAAGTGCGTAAACAACAATTGGCGGAGTTAAAACGCCAAGAGCGTGCCGAGAAGCAATTATCCAATCAAGAAGGCGAGTAAAAATGAAAACGGTTATTGTCGATTTACAAATTGCAAGCCAGCAAGAAACGGGGTTACCGAGTTTAGCTGAATTTACGCATTGGGCAACGCAGGCAGTACGAGCAGAAAATCTTGAACCCGAAATGACAATTCGCATTGTGGATGAACAAGAAAGCCAAGAATTAAACCGCACTTATCGAGGCAAAGACAAACCCACAAATGTGCTTTCTTTCCCCTTTGAATGTCCTGACGAAGTGGAATTGCCTTTGCTTGGTGATTTAATTATTTGTCGTCAAGTGGTGGAACGAGAAGCTTCAGAACAAGGTAAACCATTACAAGCACATTGGGCGCATATGGTGGTGCATGGTAGCTTGCATTTGTTGGGCTATGATCATATTGAAGATGATGAAGCCGAGGAAATGGAAAGTCTCGAAACAGAAATTATGCTTGGTTTAGGATTTGAAGATCCTTATTCTTACGACGAAGAATAATTATGTTGCCTGCTCGCCAACTTGAAGTCTATTGTGCTGAAAAAACACCGCACTTTGTAGCTGCCTCTGATAATTTGCTGGTGATTGATGCTAGCAACATTCATAAGGCGAGGAATTTATTAGGGCAAGAATTTGACCAAATTTTATTTGATGCACGTGAAGGTATCAATTTGGATGCCCTCGCTATGGCAGCAGGCACCTTGCGAGCGAATGGTCGTTTAATTTTATGGTTGAATGATCAAAGCCATATTGATCAGGATAGCTTGCGCTGGTCGGGTGTCGAAACGGGAATCCCGACACCTAATTTTCAGCGACATTTTCAATCGCTATTAAAGAAATATGCGACTGTTTATCAAGAACGAATGACGTGCCAATCCACATTTTCCACTCAATGCAAAGGCTATCAACCAACAACATCTCAATCTCACATTATTGAACAAATCTTAAAGCAACAAGCGGATATTTTTATTTTGACTGCAAAACGTGGGCGAGGAAAGTCTGCGCTTGTGGGTTTTCTTGCGCAACAATTATATAAACATTCAACGCCAATCATCTTAACTGCGCCGAATAAAAGTGCGGTGAAAATTTTGCAAGATGTTGTACAAATGCCACTTGAGTTCATTGCACCTGACGAACTTATTCAACAGATTGAACGCCAACCAGAGCAATTTCAACAACATTGGTTATTGATTGATGAAGCCGCTATGTTACCGATTGATAGCTTAAATCGTTTAACCCACAGTTTCAAACACATCGTGATTTCTACAACAGTGCATAGCTATGAGGGCACAGGGCGAGGATTTTTAATCAAATTCTTAGCAAATTTAAACCGCACTTATCAAGCTTTTCAATTGGTCGAGCCTTTACGTTGGCAGCAAAATGATCCTTTAGAACAATTTATTGATGAATTATTGTTATTGGAAGCTGAAGATAAATTAGAGCAACCCAGCTTTAATCCACAAAGTGCGGTGCAATTTCAACCCGTTTTGCAATCTGAAATCGTACAACGCATCACAGATTTTTATGGTTTATTGACGCTTGCTCATTATCGAACATCACCATTGGATTTGCGACGCTTATTGGATGCGCCTCATCAGCAGTTTTGGGTAGCCCACGCCGAAGAAAATCTGATTGCTGGTGTTTGGTTGGTGGAAGAAGGAAATTTTAACGACGAGCTGTTAGTTCAACAGATTAGTGATGGAGAGCGTCGCCCCAAAGGCAATCTAGTGGCTCAAAAGCTAGCAGCTTACCAACACAATGGTGATTTTTGTCGATTAAATTCGTTACGTATTTCGCGTATTGCGGTGCAACCCAATTGGCAACGTCATGGTATTGGGTTGCAATTAATTGAACAAATAGCCCAAGATACGCCGGTGGATTTTTTGTCGGTTAGCTTTGGTTATAACCAAGAGCTTGCGCATTTTTGGCAAAAGTGCGGTTTTATTTTAGTGCATATTGGTGATAGTAAAGAAGCGAGTAGCGGTTGTTTTTCAGCCATTGCCTTGCGCGCAATATCAGAAAAAGGGCGACAGCTTGTTTCTCAAGCAGAAGCGGATTTCAAACGTAATTTCCCTTTGTGTTTTCATCCATTTTCTCAACATTTTTCTACTGAGATTCACTGGCAGATTACACCACAAGATATTTGTCATTTACAAAACTTTGTCAAAAATTACCGCACTTTATCGGCAACTGTTCCTGCTATAAGGCGTTTATTATATTTTTTCCAACATGATGTGGCGTTATTAGACCAGTTACAAACCTTGCAAGACTATGCGCTATCGCAGGAAATGAATACGGAAAAGTGGGGGGGCAAAAAACATTGGTTGAGCCAATGTCGTAAGGATGCTGAAAAATTATTGAAAAAAAGTGCAATGTTCTTTAATATTGCGCAAATTTTTTGACAGTGAGGGCAAAATGGATAAGCAAACGAAAGAAAAAAGTTGGTTTCGCAAAGCATTAGAAAAATATGACCGTTTTTGTGATGAACTTGGTGTAAATCAAGGTGCTTGTCGAGGATGTGTTCCTGTTGTGAAATTTGATCCAGAACCTGAGGATAAAGTAAAAGAGAAAAAGGAATAAATGTGATCTTTGTCACAAATTTTATTATTGAGGTTTGATGAAGAGGGATCTTTATTTACTTTATTTTTACAACTGCCAAGAATTTTCGTAAAATTCTACCGATTCTTTTTTTAATCATTATTAGAGGGCGACAACCATGACTATTTTATGGTTCTTTTTCTGTGTAGCAGCACTTGTGGCTGGCTACTTTATTTATGGCAAGATCATTGAGAAGATCTTTGTTATTAATCCAAAACGTGCAACACCAGCTTACACAATGAAAGATGGCGTTGACTATATGCCAATGTCTAAAACAAAGATTTGGCTTATCCAATTATTAAATATTGCGGGAACTGGTCCTATTTTTGGTCCAATTCTTGGTGCTTTATACGGACCTGTTGCAATGTTATGGATTGTACTAGGCTGTATTTTTGCTGGTGCTGTACATGACTATTTCTGCGGTATGTTAAGTATTCGTCATGGCGGTGCAACAATGCCATATTTAGCGGGTAAATACTTAGGTCGCCCTGTTAAATTATTTATCAATGCGATGGCATTAGTCCTATTATTATTAGTAGGTGTTGTTTTCGTATCAAGCCCGGCTCAATTATTAAGTACCATTACCATGGATGTATTCGGTGCAACCGCTGCGGATGCAACAGAATTAACGGTTTGGGGGATGAATAAAGCCACTGTGATTTCTGTGTGGACATTCGCTATTTTCGGTTACTACATTTTAGCGACTTTATTACCAGTAGATAAAATCATTGGTCGTATCTACCCATTCTTCGGTGGTTTGTTGTTATTCATGTCAATCGGTATGGTGTATGGTCTAGTGACTTCTCACTTCAGCGCAGTTGATCCAATTGAATTCTTCCGTACTGTCAATGTTGATGGCGAAGGTTTAACTTGGGCGAAATTTACACAAAACTTCCAAGTGAAAGGTAATGTACCAATTTGGCCATTATTATTCTTAACCATTTCTTGTGGTGCATTATCAGGTTTCCACGCAACACAAACCCCATTAATGGCGCGTTGTGCACAAAATGAAAAAGAAGGTCGTTTCATTTTCTATGGTGCGATGATTACTGAAGGTGTAATTGCATTAGTATGGTGTATGGTTGGTTTATCATTCTATGAAAACCCACAAATGTTACAAGATGCGATCTCTGCAGGTTCACCATCTAAAGTGGTATATGATAGCTCACGTCATTTCTTAGGTATTGTTGGTGGTATCTTTGCGGTGTTAGGTGTGGTTGTATTACCAATTACTTCTGGTGACACAGCATTCCGCGCAGCACGTTTACAATTAGCAGAAATCTTTAATATTGAACAACGCTCATTAGTAAAACGTTTAATGATTGCGATTCCATTATTTGCCTTAGGTTATGTGGTTTCAAAAATTGACTTCAGCGTATTATGGCGCTACTTCACTTGGGCAAACCAAACTACAGCAATGATCATGTTATGGACTGCAGCGGCATACTTATACCGTTACAATAAATTCCACTGGGTATGTTCAATCCCTGCATGGTTCATTTCAACCGTATGTTTCACATATTTAGCTTATAACAAAATTGGTTTCGGTTTAGATTATCAATTATCTTGCTATATCGGTTTCGGTTTAACTGCTCTTTGTGTGATTTTATTCTTCACTCTATTAAAACCATTGGGTGATAAAGATCCTGAAGCTTCGGTTGTAACTGAATAATAGAACTTCATTCAAATTAACCGCACTTTTTAAAGTGCGGTTTTTTTATGCCTAAATCATGTTCAATTAATAAACTACTTGCAACTTGACCCAACTGATTATAGAATGAAGCAAATAGTGGGGAAAAGTGGGGTTTTGTGGTAATAATTGGTAATCAGACCCAAAATCATCACTCAAAAGAAACCAATATCAATTATTTTTAAGGTTACATAATGTTTCGTGGCGCATCAGCGGTAAATTTAGATACAAAAGGACGCTTTGCTGTTCCTACTCGCTATCGCCCTGAAATTATTGAATTAAATCAAGGACAAATGGTTTGTACCGTTGATATTCGCCAACCTTGTTTATTACTTTACCCATTAAATGAATGGGAAATTATTGAAAAACGCTTATTAGAATTATCCAATTTCGACCCAATGCAACGCAGTTTACAGCGAGTAATGTTGGGTTATGCAACAGAATGTGAATTAGATAATTCAGGACGCATTTTATTAAGTGCACCGCTACGCCAACACGCAAAATTAGAAAAAAATATTATGTTAGTGGGGCAGCTTAATAAATTTGAAATTTGGTCTGAGGCTGAATGGAATGCTCAAATTGAACAAGATATTGCATTAGGTTCATCAGAGCAATTTGCCTTATCCGAAGCATTAAAAACACTGTCATTATAGAGAACAGTGGCACTAGCAACTCGCTGAGGCGAGATAATAAAAGGTAAGCGGGCTAGTTTTCTAGTCCCGCATTATCTTAAAAATAAATATTTCCTTTCTTTTTAACGTTAAATTTTTTCGGTTGTTTTATGAATGTGGCAAATACCTTTTCACACCCTGAGCACATCACTGTTTTACTTCACGAAGCAGTGAATGGCTTAGCGCTGAAAGAAAATGGTATTTATATTGACGGCACATTCGGACGTGGCGGACATTCTCGTTTAATCCTTTCTCAACTATCGCAAAATGGCCGATTAATCGCAATCGATCGTGATCCTCGAGCTATTCTTGAAGCGGAAACAATTCAAGATCATCGCTTTCAAATTGAGCATAATAGTTTTTCCGAGCTGCCTGAAATCTGTGAAAAATACGGATTAATCGGTAAGATTGATGGTATTTTGCTTGACCTTGGCGTTTCTTCCCCACAGTTAGATGATGCAGAACGTGGTTTCAGCTTTATGAAAGACGGTCCATTGGATATGCGAATGGATACTTCAAAAGGTCTTTCTGCGGCAGAATGGCTCGCACAGGTGAGTGTTGAAGATTTAGCTTGGGTGTTGAAAACTTTTGGGGAAGAGCGTTTTGCTAAACGCATTGCTGCTGCAATCGTGGATTATAATAAAAATGCTCAGCAAAAAAACGAGCCAATTTTACACCGCACTTTGCAACTGGCTGAACTGGTTGCGAACGCTGTTCCTTTCAAAGATAAACATAAGCACCCAGCAACAAGAACTTTCCAAGCGATCCGTATTTTTATTAATTCAGAATTGGATGAACTCGAAAGCATTTTACATTCCGCAGTTAGTTTATTAGCACCTCAAGGGCGGTTATCCATCATTAGCTTCCATTCTTTAGAAGATCGCATGGTGAAGCATTTTATGCGTAAGCAAAGTAAAGGCGAGGCAATTCCTAAAGGATTACCATTACGCGAAGATCAAATTCAACGCAATCAAACATTGAAAGTGATTGGTAAAGCAATTCAACCAAGTGAACAAGAAATTGCGTTAAACCCGCGTTCTCGTAGTGCGGTTTTACGTGTAGCGGAGAAAATCTAATATGAATGAACCCGTATTAAATAGTCAGCGCTATCCGCTACAAGAAGTCTTTTTAGAAGACATGTTCTCAGCTAATAAAGTGGTGATTGCTCTTTTATTAGCGATTGTATTGACTGCATTAGGCACTATTTGGGTAACTTATCAAACCCGCGTATTAGTTTCGGAAAAAGGTGCATTAGTCTTTGAAAAACAAGCGCTTGAAAATGAATATGTCAATTTAAGATTGGAAGAAACAACTTTAAGTGACAATAGATATATTGAAACCATGGCAACTAACATCGGTATGAAACGAATTGATCCTGTACAAGAAGTGGTGATTTTAGAATAATGGTTAAGTTTAATTCAGCACGCAAATCAGCGAAACCGCGAAGTGCGGTGAAAAAAACGGTAAATTCACAAAGTGTGAAACCGAATAAACCGAAAGTAACTTATGAAACGAGCTTTCTAAAAGGGCGTTATCGTTTTGTAGTCGGTTGTATTTGTTTGGGTTTATTTGCATTAGTCGCACGTGCTGCCTTTGTTCAGGTTGTTAATGTAGAAAATTTTAATGATGAAGCTGACAAGCGTTCTTTACGCGAAGTCAAAGTGTTATCTGCACGAGGTTCTATTTTAGATCGTAATGGACAAATGCTTTCTGTTAGCGTGCCAGTTTATAATATTAAAGCAGATCCAAAACTCATTATTGAAGGTGAATATTTAGGCGATAAAGAACGTTGGAAAGCTTTGGCAAGAGCGTTAAATATTAGCCATAAAGAATTAGTAGCTAAAATTGAGAATAAACCAAAAGCCAGAGATATTATTTTGGGACGTCAAGTGACGAAAGAAGTGGTGGATTATGTTCAGAAGCTCAAAATTCCGGGTATTGTATTTGAAAATGATTTCCGTCGCTTTTATCCTCGTTCAGCAGAAACTGCGCATTTAATTGGTTTTACTGATGTAGATAACAACGGTATTGAAGGCATTGAAAAAAGCTTTAATTCGTTGCTTGAAGGCCAAGCTGGTTTACGCACATTCCGTAAAGATAAAAAAGGGAATGTTGTGGAAGAAATTTCGGATATCCGTAAACGCGAAGCTCACAATGTCACCTTAAGTATTGATGAAAAATTACAATCTATGGTTTATCGTGAGATTGCTAATGCGGTAGAGAAAAATAACGCGACTTCAGGGACTGCGGTATTAGTTGATGTTCGAACTGGCGAAGTGTTAGCAATGGCGAATGCACCTTCTTACAACCCAAATAATCGTGCTAATGTAAAAGCGGATATTATGCGTAACCGCGCGATTACCGATACCTTTGAGCCGGGTTCAACGGTCAAACCATTCGTTGTTTTAACCGCACTTCAACGTGGCGCCGTTCGTCGTAATGAAGTCATTAATACGGGGCCATTAGTCTTAACGGGTAAAGAGGTTAAAGATGTTGCGCCGCGCGATAAACAAACCTTAGACCAAATCTTAGAGAATTCTTCTAACCGAGGCGTGAGCCGTTTAGCATTGCGTATGCCGCCATCAGCGTTGATGGAAAGTTATAAGAGCGCAGGTCTAGGTAAATCCACTGAATTAGGTTTAGGTGGTGAGCAATCAGGGTTCTTAAATGCGGATCGTAAAACTTGGTCTGATATTGAACGTGCTAACGTTGCCTATGGTTATGGTATTAATGCTACGCCATTACAAATTGCTCGTGCTTATGTCACTTTAGGCAGTTTCGGTATTTATCGCCCATTGTCGATTACGAAAGTGGATCCGCCAATTATTGGTAATCGTGTTTTCTCCGAGAAAATTACTCGTGATGTGGTTAACATGATGGAAAAAGTGGCGATTAAAAATAAACGAGCCATGGTGGATAATTATCGCGTAGCCATTAAAACAGGGACAGCGAAAAAATTAGAAAAAGGTCGATATGTTGATAAATATATGGCTTATACCGCTGGTGTAGCACCTGTTACTGACCCTCGCTTTGCTTTAGTCATTTTAATTGATGATCCAAAAGCGGGTGAATATTATGGTGGTGCGGTTTCTGCCCCAATATTCTCAAGCATTATGGGATATGCGTTACGTACTTATAATGTTACGCCTGATGCAGATTCTGTGGCACAAAATTTAAAATCGCCAAAACGTATCGTGCGTTTAAATAAAAATACCGATAGACAAACGAATTAATCGAGAAAATAATGAAAAAACTCACCGCACTTTGGGGTGAAAAACTGGCGTTGCTAGATTCTATTTCACTCACCGATATGACATTAGACAGCCGTTGTGTAAAGACCGGCTGTCTTTTCGTTGCTATAAAAGGCCATTCCGTTGATGGTCGTCAATTTATTCCCCAAGCTATTTCAAATGGTGCAAGCGCTGTATTACAAGAAACAGAACATGCTAGTGAACATTTACAATATACTTGGCAAGATAATGTTCCGATTATTTCTTATTTAAATTTATCGCCACATCTCTCTGAAATTGCTGATCATTTTTATCAACACCCATCTCGAAAAATGACCTTAGTTGGCGTCACAGGTACCAATGGCAAAACCACCATTGCACAATTATTAGCCCAATGGACACAACTTTTAGGTAAAACCCCAGCAGTCATGGGGACCATTGGGAATGGTTTATTTGGGCAAGTGCAACCGGCTAATAATACAACAGGATCAGCCATTGAAATCCAAGCGTCACTAGCAAGTTTTTTGAAACAGGGCGCTGATTTTGCAGCTATCGAAGTGTCATCTCATGGCTTAGTGCAACATCGAGTGGAAGCGTTGCAATTTTCCGCCGCATTATTTACCAATTTAAGTCGTGATCATTTGGATTATCATGGCAGTATGGAAGAATACGCCTTAGCGAAGAAACGCTTGTTTACGGATTTGTCTTCTAAGCATCAAGTGATCAATGCTGATGATGAAATTGGCGCCAGCTGGTTAGCAGAATTACCACATGCGGTTGCAGTCAGTACAAATTCTGATTATCAACCTTCGCATAAAAATTGGTTAAAATCCACCGCGGTTTCTTTTACCAATAAAGGCGCGCAAATTCAGTTTTCTTCAAGTTGGGGCGATGGCAACTTAGAAAGCCATTTAATCGGTGCTTTTAATGTGAGTAACTTAATGGTTGTGATGGCGACCTTGCTCGTTTTAGGCTATCCATTACAGGAGCTTATTCAAACCGTTTCAAAATTGACTGGTGTTTGTGGTCGTATGGAAATGATTACTGCTACCAATAAGCCAACAGTGATCGTGGATTATGCCCATACACCAGATGCATTGGAAAAAGCGTTAGCTGCAGCAAGATTACATTGCCATGGTAAACTGTGGTGTATTTTTGGTTGTGGTGGTGATCGGGATAATGGCAAACGACCATTGATGGCGCAGATTGCCGAACAGTTATCCGATAACGTGATTGCAACGGATGATAATCCTCGTACAGAAGATCCGACAAAAATTATGCAAGATATTGTTGCGGGTTTTACCAATAAAGAACAAGTGCAAATTATTCACAATCGTGCAAAAGCGATTGAAACAGCGATTAAAAGTGCGGATCAAAATGACGTGATTTTAGTTGCTGGCAAAGGGCATGAGGATTATCAGATTATTGGTACGGAAAAACTGCATTTCTCTGATCAAGAAACAGCTCGTCAATATTTAGCCTAATATGACATAGAATTAAATAAGATATAAAAAAATGATTAAACTAAGTATAAAAAAACTGGTCGAAATTTTAGAAGCCAAATTAATTGGGCAAGATGATGTTGAAGTTGAAAATGTCAGCACAGATACGCGCCAATCAACAAAACACAGTTTGTTTTTTGCTTTAAAAGGCGAGAAGTTTGATGCACACAATTATTTGGATAAAGCGGTTGAGCAAGGCAATGTTGCTGTTGTGGTAGAAAAACAATGCGATATTCAAGTACCACAATTAATTGTTCAAGATACCCGATTGGCTTTAGGACGTTTGGCACAATGGTTAAAAGCTGAGATGAATCCGTTGACCGTCGCGATGACAGGGTCTTCAGGTAAAACAACGGTCAAAGAAATGACAGCGTCGATTTTACAAAAAACTGCGGTGGATTTTGACAAAGTTTTATTTACCAACGGTAATTTTAATAATGATATTGGCGTGCCTCTGACTTTATTGCGCCTTGAGCCACAACATCAATTTGCAGTCATTGAGTTAGGGGCAAATCATCAAGGTGAAATTGCTTATACCACCGAGTTGGTGCGTCCTAATGTGGCGTTAGTAAATAATGTTGCTGCCGCGCATTTAGAAGGTTTTGGTTCTATTGAAGGCGTTGCTCAAGCAAAAGGCGAAATTTATCGTGGCTTAGCAGAAAAGGGCAAAGCCATTGTGAATTTAAATTGCCAGTATTTATCTATGTGGGAAAAAGAGATTGCAGAACATGAAGTGCAATCGTTTTCTGCGGATAATTCGCAAGCTGATTTTTATGCCACTGATGTTCAGATGTCAGAAACTGGATCTCATTTTGTTTTACATAGTCCACAAGGTCAAATTCAGATTAATTTACCTTATTTAGGCGAACATAATGTAAGTAATGCATTAGCTGCTGCTGCCTTAGCGATGAATGTTGGTGCAACCCTTGATGATGTAAAAGCAGGATTAGAGCAAAAATCGCAAGTAAAAGGACGTTTATATCCAGTTGAGCCTTGCCAGAATCTTTTATTATTAGATGATACCTATAATGCGAATGTGGTATCAATGAAATCAGCAATTGATGTGCTAGCAAAATATCAAGCGTTTCGCATTTTAGTTGTTGGCGATATGGCAGAATTAGGCGAAAATACACAACTTTGTCATCAGGAAGTCGCTGAGCATGCCTCTATGGCGAAATTGGATTTTGTGGCTAGTTTTGGTCAACAAAGTACGGTGATTTCTGCAGCTTGTTTTGGACAGCATTTTGTCGATAAAGCAGAAATGGCAAAACATTTGACACAAATTATTGAAGAAAAATTAGCACATCATCAACGTGTTGTTTTATTAGCGAAGGGATCGCGTAGTCAGAAAATGGAAGAGATTATTGAGATGTTAAAAAATCATTTTGGGAAGGATAATTAACTATGTTAGTTTGGCTAGCTTCTTATTTGGAGCAATATTTTAGTGGGTTCCATGTTATTTCATATCTTTCTGTGCGAGCCACATTAGCATTATTAACCGCACTTTTATTATCATTATGGATTGGTCCAAAAATGATTCGTCGTCTACAAATTTTTAAATTTGGACAAGAAGTGCGTAATGATGGGCCCGAAAGTCATTTCCAAAAACGCGGCACACCAACAATGGGTGGTTTGATGATTTTGTTTACCATTACGGTAAGTACATTATTATGGGGTGATTTAAGTAATCCTTACATTTGGTTTAGCCTGTTTGTATTGCTTGGCTATGGTGCTGTTGGTTTTGTGGATGATTATCGCAAAATTAAATATAAAAATACTGATGGTTTAATTGCGCGTTGGAAATATTTTTGGCTATCTGTTATTGCATTGATTGCAGTAATTGGTATGTACATTGTGGGGAAAGACACCGATGCGACGCGTTTAGTGGTGCCATTCTTCAAAGAAATCATGCCACAATTAGGTTTGTTTTATATTCTGTTAGCCTATTTTGTTATTGTAGGAACCAGTAATGCAGTTAATCTTACCGATGGTTTAGATGGATTAGCGATCATGCCTACTGTATTGGTTGCTGCGGCCTTTGCTTTAATTGCTTGGGCAACAGGGAATATTGAATTTGCTAAATATTTGTATATTCCCTATGTGAAATATAGTGCAGAGCTGGTTATTTTCTGTACTGCTATTGTTGGAGCGGGTTTAGGTTTCCTCTGGTTTAATACTTATCCTGCTCAAGTTTTTATGGGTGATGTGGGTTCTCTTGCACTAGGTGGTGCTTTAGGTACTATCGCAGTATTAGTTCGCCAAGAGTTTTTATTGGTGATCATGGGCGGTGTGTTTGTTATGGAAACCCTATCGGTGATTTTACAAGTTGGCTCTTACAAATTACGCAAAAAACGTATATTCCGTATGGCGCCGATTCATCACCATTATGAATTAAAAGGCTGGCCAGAACCTCGCGTTATCATCCGTTTCTGGATTATTTCTTTAATGCTTGTATTGCTTGGTTTGATTACGTTGAAACTACGTTAATTGAAATTAACTGCTGAATAAATAAGAGAATATTATGGAATATCAAAATAAAAAAGTTACCGTAATTGGTTTAGGTAAAACAGGCTTATCTTGTGTGGATTTCCTGCGTAAAAAACAAGCCCAAATTCGTGTGATTGATACGAGAACAACCCCAGCTGGCGCTGAACAATTAGGGCAAGATATTCCATTACATACAGGCGGTTTAAATCAACAATGGTTATTGGAGAGTGATTTAATCGTCATTAGTCCTGGATTAGCTGTAAAAACACCGGAAATTCAGACCGCACTTAATGCAGGCGTTGAAGTGGTCGGCGATATTGAATTATTTTGTCGTGAAGCTGATAAACCAATTATTGCTATTACGGGATCGAATGGCAAAAGTACGGTAACGACTTTAGCAACGGAAATGGCAAAAGCTGATGGCTTACGCGTTGGTATGGGTGGTAATATTGGTATTCCTGCGTTGTCTTTATTAAATGACGATTATGACCTTTATGTGTTAGAGCTATCTAGTTTCCAGTTAGAAACCACTTACAGTTTAAAAGCGAAATCTGCCACCGTATTAAATATTAGTGAAGATCATATGAATCGCTATGAGGATTTAGAAGATTATCGTCAAGCGAAGTTAAAAATTTACCATAATGCAGAAACTGCGGTGATTAATAACGAAGATTTATTAACTAAAGAAGATGATAAACAAAGTGCTAAATATCAAGTGAGTTTCGCTGAAAATAATGCTGATTATTGGCTGAAAACAGAAAATGGTCAGCAATATTTAATGGCAAAAGATGAAGTGATTTTACCTTGTGATGAAGTGAAATTAGTGGGGCGTCATAACTACATGAATGCGCTAGCAGCCATTGCATTAGTGAAAGCGGCTGGGGTAAAAAATAACGGAATTTTAACCGCACTTCGTACGTTCTCTGGTTTGGATCACCGCTTCCAGTTAGCATATTTTAATAATGGCATTCGTTGGATCAATGACAGTAAAGCCACTAATGTGGGCAGTACTGTTGCGGCTTTAACAGGATTGCAAGTGAAGGGTAAATTGCATTTATTATTGGGTGGTGATGGCAAACAAGCTGATTTCTCTGAGCTCAAAGAATTAGTGAATCAACCTCATATTTTCTGCTATTGCTTTGGACAAGATGGTGCTGAATTAGCGAAATTATCACAACAAAGCCAATTATTTGACACGATGGAGCAAGCCATTAACGCATTGCGCCCTACATTACAATCAGGGGATATTGTTTTATTATCGCCGGCTTGCGCTAGCCTAGATCAATTTAGTTGTTTTGAGCAGCGAGGCGATGAATTTACACGTTTAGCTAAATTAGCTTAATTAGGTGATTGAATGCAGTTTATTGAAAATATCAAAGAAGATTATCGCCGTTGGGCAACTATGACCCCAAATAATTTACTTTATGATCGCACTTTAATGTGGTTATTTGTTATTTTGTTATTAGTTGGGTTAATTGCGGTAACTTCGGCTTCAATTCCTGTGGGTTCAAGACTGCATAATGACGCTTTTTATTTTGCTAAACGAGATGCGGCTTATATCGCCGTTTCTATTTTTACCTGTTATTTCTTTATGAAAATTCCAATGGATCGTTGGCAGAAATGGCATGTACATATTTTCTTTATTGCTCTTGCGCTGCTTATTTTAGTAGCCATCCCGGGAATTGGTAAAAGCATAAATGGAGCGCGCCGTTGGATTCCATTGGGTATTATCCAATTCCAGCCTGCTGAATTTGTTAAATTAGCACTGATTTGTTTTTTAGCGGGTTATTTTACCCGTCGTTACAATGAAGTGCGTAGTCGTAAGTTAAGTTCTGTAAAACCTTTTCTCGTAGTCGGTTTATTCGGACTATTCTTATTAAAACAACCCGATTTAGGCAGTACCATTGTATTATTTGTGATTACTTTTGGCTTACTCTTTATTGTTGGTGCGCATTTCTTACAATTTTTAGGTTTGATTGTTCTTGGTATTTTTCTTTTTATTGTACTCGTATTGAGCTCGCCTTATCGTATCGATCGTATGACTAGTTTTATGGAACCTTTTAAAGATCCTTATGGTAAAGGTTTCCAGTTATCAAATTCCTTAATGGCGTTTGGACGTGGCGAATTTACGGGCGAAGGGCTAGGTAACTCAATTCAAAAATTGGAATATTTACCTGAAGCCCATACTGACTTTGTTATGGCAGTGGTTGGCGAAGAGTTTGGCTTACTTGGCGTATTATTTATTGTATTTTTATTAGCGCTACTTATTTTCAAAGCCATGAAAATTGGTAAAGAGTCTCTCTTGCTAGAACAACGTTTTAAAGGATTCTTTGCTTTTGGTATCAGCTTTTGGATCTTCTTCCAAGGCTTTGTCAATTTAGGTATGGCGTTAGGTTTGCTACCAACTAAAGGATTAACTTTTCCTTTAGTGAGTTATGGTGGTTCAAGTTTGATTATTATGTCGATAAGTATTGCGATCTTGTTACGTATTGATCACGAAAATCGCCTAATGAGAGGCGGACAAGCTCGATTAAGGGATGATTAAGTAAATTATGCAAAATAATTCAGAAAAAAAACGTTTATTAGTTATGGCTGGAGGCACTGGTGGACATGTGTTTCCAGCTATTGCTGTTGCACTGTATTTACAGCAACAGGGGTGGGAAATTTGTTGGCTTGGTACCGCAGACCGTATGGAAGCACAGCTTGTGCCCAAACATGGTATTCCGATTAAATTTATTCAAATTTCAGGGTTACGTGGCAAAGGAATAAAAGCCTTATTAAAAGCACCATTTGCCATTACCAAAGCAGTATTACAAGCAAGAGAAATTATTAAAGATTACAAACCACATGCGGTTTTAGGGATGGGGGGATATGTTTCAGGACCGGGTGGCATTGCGGCAAAACTTTGTGGCGTGCCAGTCATTCTACATGAGCAAAACGCAGTAGCTGGCTTAACGAATCGTTGGTTAGCCAAAATTGCAAAATCAGTGTTACAAGCTTTTCCAACTGCTTTTCAACAAGCAGAAGTCGTAGGGAATCCAGTGCGTGCTGAATTATTTACAATGCCAGAACCACAGCAACGTTTTGTACAATCAGAAGGTAGATTAAAATTATTAGTAGTAGGAGGAAGTCAGGGCGCACGCGTTTTAAATCAATGCATTCCTCAAGTGGTTGCTCGTTTAGCGGATAAATTAGAAGTTCGCCATCAAGTTGGTGCTAACGCGGTAGAAATGGTAGAATCACTTTACGATGAACAAAGCAAAAGTGCGGTTAAAATTACCGAATTTATTGACAATATGGCTGAGGCTTATGCTTGGGCTGATTTAGTTATTTGCCGTTCTGGTGCTTTAACAGTCTGTGAATTAGCTGCGGTGGGAACGCCTGCGATTTTTGTTCCGTTCCGACACAAAGACAGACAACAGTATTTGAACGCCAAATATTTGGCTGATGTAGGTGCGGCTAAGATTGTAGAACAGGCTGATTTAAATGCAGATATTTTGGTGGATTTAATTAATCAGTTAGATCGTGAGAAATTGTTACAGATGGCAGAGCGAGCGAAAGCTATGGCTACGCCTCATTCTGCACAACGCGTAGCAGAAGTGATTATGGCGAATGCGAACTAACGAGTAAATAAAGTGAGAAAATAAATGAAACAACGACAAGAAAAAATTAGACAGGCAGTGCCAAGTATGCGCCGCGTAAAACAAATTCATTTTGTGGGAATTGGCGGTGCAGGGATGGGCGGTATTGCTGAAGTGCTATTGAATGAAGGCTATACCGTAACAGGTTCTGATATTGCAGAAAGTGCGGTGACAAATCGTTTAATTTCTTTAGGTGCAAAGATTTATTTTTCTCATCAAGCGGAAAATGTGCTTAATGCGAGTGTTGTAGTAGTTTCAAGTGCCATTAAACAAGATAATGTGGAAGTGGTTGCGGCACATGAAAAGCGCATTCCTGTCATTCAACGCGCGCAAATGTTAGCAGAAATTATGCGTTTCCGTCATGGTATTGCTATTGCGGGAACACATGGCAAAACCACAACAACGGCAATGATCTCAATGATTTATACTCAAGCAGGATTAGATCCAACTTTCGTTAATGGTGGTTTAGTCAAATCCGCAGGCACTAATGCGTATTTAGGTGCAAGCCGTTATTTAATTGCAGAAGCAGATGAAAGTGATGCTTCTTTCCTACATTTACAGCCAATGGTTTCTGTGGTGACTAACATTGAGCCAGATCATATGGAAACTTACCATGGCGATTTTGAAGAAATGAAACGCACTTATGTGAATTTCTTACATAATTTACCATTTTATGGTTTAGCTGTTATGTGTGCGGATGATAATGTGCTAATGGATTTAGTGCCTCAAGTGGGACGCCAAGTGATTACTTATGGTTTTAGCGAAAAAGCAGATTATCGTATTGAAAATTATGAACAAACTGGTTTTCAGGGACATTATGATGTGGTTACGCCAACTGGCGAGCGCATTAACGTATTGCTCAATGTACCTGGAAAACACAATGCGTTAAATGCTACAGCTGCTTTAGCGGTAGCAAAAGAAGAAGGCATTGATAATGTAGCGATTTTAGCTGCTTTAGCGGATTTCCAAGGTGCAGGTCGTCGTTTCGATCAATTGGGTGAATTTATTCGTCCAAATGGAAAAGTGATGTTGGTGGATGATTATGGTCATCACCCAACAGAAGTGGGCGTGACTATTCAAGCGGCTCGCTCTGGTTGGACTGATAAACGCATTGTGATGATTTTCCAACCACATCGTTATTCGCGCACTCGAGATTTATTTGACGACTTTGTACAAGTGTTATCACAAGTCGATGCGCTGATTTTATTAGATGTGTATGCGGCTGGCGAGCAACCTATTGCTGGGGCGGATAGCCGTTCTTTAGCTCGTTCCATCCGCAATTTAGGCAAAGTTGATCCAATCTTTGTAGCTGATCATAATCAGCTAGCAGAAATTATGGATCAAGTTTTACAAGATGGCGATTTGATTTTGTCGCAAGGTGCTGGCAATGTGACCAAACTTTCTCGTCAATTAGCAGAACAATGGAGTAAAGCGTAATAGACCGCGCTTAGTGAATCGATAATTCAGGATTAATAAAAATGAAACAATTAAAACAACAAAAAATCGCAGTATTATTAGGCGGAACTTCTGCTGAACGAGATGTGTCATTAAATTCTGGTGCTGCGGTATTAGATGCTTTGCGTAACCAAGGTTACGATGCTCATCCAATTGATCCAAAAGAAGTGGAAGTAGCGACATTAAAACAACAAGGATTTGACCGCGCTTTTAATATTTTGCATGGACGTGGTGGTGAAGATGGTGTTGTGCAAGGAGTTTTAGAACAAATTGGTTTACCTTATACCGGCTGTGGTGTGATGACTTCGGCATTAACCATGGACAAAATGCGCACAAAAATGTTGTGGAAAGGTTTTGGTTTGCCTATTGCGGATATGGAAATTGTCACAAAAGACACCGCGCTTTCTTTAGATCCTGAAGCTGTGGTAGCGCGTTTAGGTTTACCTTTAATGGTGAAACCATCTCGCGAAGGTTCAAGTGTTGGCTTGACTAAAGTTAAGGCTGTAACCGAATTAAAACAGGCTGTCGATATTGCTTTGCAGCATGATGATACGGTGCTAATCGAAGAATGGTTGGCCGGTGACGAATTGACGGTGCCAGTTTTAGGTGGCGAAGTGTTGCCTGCGGTACAGATCGTACCTGAAGGCGAATTTTATGATTATAATGCTAAATATATTTCAGATAACACAAAATACATTTGCCCAATGCCTTTAAGTGAGGAACGTTGGCAAGAATTAAAAACCTTAGTGAAACGAGCTTATGATGTGGTTGGTTGTCGTGGTTGGAGCCGTATTGATGTGATGACAGACGCACAAGGTCGTTTTCGTTTAGTAGAAGTGAATACAACGCCGGGCATGACAAGTCATAGTTTATTTCCAAAATCAGCAGCAACAGTAGGATATTCATTTGAACAGCTTGTTGAACGAATTTTGGAGTTGAGTGTTTAATGGCTGTAATTAAGCATAAACCAAAACAAAGCAGTATTAAGTTACCGCATTTTGAATGGAAAAATATTATTCAAGTAAAACCATTGTTATTATTGTTTTCTTGCGTTATGGCTTATTATGTTTATGCAAACTGGAATAGTTGGTTAGAAAAACTGGATGATCGCCCAATTAGTTCTTTCGCTTTATTAGGTAAACCGCAATATACTACCCATGCGGATATTCGAGATCGTATTCTAAGTATGCTTGAGCTCAAAGGTTTCTTTGGACAAGATGTGAATAAAGTGCGCCAACAAATTGAAATGATGCCTTGGATTAAGGGGGCGGTTGTGCGCAAGATTTGGCCTGATAAAGTGAGCGTGATTGTTTCCGAATATATGCCTATTGCTTATTGGAATAAGGATCAGTTATTGTCTAGCGATGGCACAATTTTTCAATTACCTTTTGATAAATTGACCAAAACGGATATGCCGCGTTTGTTTGGACCTGATTATCAAAGTGCGGTTGTTTTAGAAGCTTGGCATAAAATTTACGCAGATCTGAAGGATAAAGCGTTAAATTTAAAAACATTATCCATTGACGAACGTGGCTCTTGGGAGGTCATGCTAGATAATGATATTATTCTCAAATTAGGAAAAGGCGAGTGGAAAAGTAAGATTGATCGTTTTGTGACTATCTTTCCACAAATTGAAGTACCTGAGAATAAAAAAATTAACTATGTTGATTTAAGATATAAAGTTGGCGCAGCGGTAAATTTTACTGATGCACGTTAAATAAGAATAGAATAGTGAAGTGATAAAATGGCAAAAATCGTAGATTCAAAAATGGTTGTAGGATTAGAAGTCGGCACCTCAAAAGTTGTGGCTATTGTAGGTGAAGTCTTGAGTGATGGTGTTATTAATGTGTTGGGCTATGGCAGTTGTCCATCGAAAGGCATTGATAAAGGTAATATCACTGATCTTAATGCTGTTGTGAAATCTATTCAGCGTGCGATTGAAAATGCGGAAGCTGTTGCTGATTGCCAAATTATTTCTGTTACTCTGTCTATTTCAGGCGAGCATATTCAGAGTTTAAACGAAAGTGGTTTTGTGCCAATTGTTGATAATGAAGTGACACAAGACGAAATCGATTCTGCTATGCATACAGCAAGTTCAGTAAAATTACCTGAAGGTTTATCCTTATTGCATGTGATTCCACAGGAATACTCAGTAGATAAGCAACAAAATATTAAAAATCCATTGGGTTTACAAGGTGTCCGTTTAACTGCGCAAGCACATTTAATTGGTTGTCATCAAGCTTGGTTAAATAATTTACAAAAAGCCGTTGAAATGTGCGGTTTGAAAGTGGATCAAATTGTCTTTTCAGGCTTAGCATCAACTTATTCTGTGCTTGATGAAGAAGATAAAGATCTTGGTGTTTGTATGATCGATTTCGGTGGTGGCTCCATGAATATCATGGTTTACACCAACGGTGCATTACGTTACAGCAAGGTTGTCCCTTATGGTGGTAATGATATTACAGATTATGTAGCGCAAAGTTTAACGACTTCTCGTGGTGAAGCGGAAAATATTAAAATTACCTATGGAAGTGCGGTCAAACCAAATGAAGATTTAGCGGAACAATTTGCTAAGAAGAGAGTCGAAGTAATGGGGTTAGGCGGAACTGCCTCTCGTACCTTTACAAAAGCACAAATTGTGGATGTAACATCAAGATGTTATAGCGATTTTTTACGTGTAGTGCAAAATGAATTAGTAAAATTACGCCATGAATTAATTGCAAAAGGCGTGAAAGCAGACCTTATTGCTGGTGTAGTACTTACGGGTGGTTCTTCAAATATGGATCAAATCGCTAAATGTGCGAGTGAAATTTTTGGCTCTCATGTTCGTATCGGCTACCCTAAAAATATTGCTGGGTTGACTGATTATGTTAATAAACCTCAATATGCAACAGTGCTTGGTTTATTACAGTATAGTTTTTATAACAATGAAGAAGATGCACCAATTTTTGGACCCTCTGTGAATGAAGACGGTATTTTAGGCAAAACTTGGGGTGGAATTAAGAAAATTTTGAATAAAGTGAAATCAGAATTTTGATAATTTCTGCTTTTTCATCTACAATAGGAAGAATTTTAGAATAATTTAAATGTTAGGGCGCCTAGCATTACGGAGAATACAAATGTTTGAACCTGTACAATATGATTTTGATGATGAAGTCGGTCGCACGCTGATCAAAGTTGTCGGTGTTGGCGGTGGTGGCGGTAATGCTGTAAACCACATGGTTGATAATATGCTCAACAACGGCGGTGTCCTTCTTGGTGAAGATACTATGATTAGTGATGAGCATGGGGAAATTATTTTCTATGCAGTCAATACTGACGCTCAAGCGTTACGTAAAAGTAAGGTTCAACAAACAGTTCAAATTGGTGCCAATACAACCCGAGGATTAGGGGCTGGTGCAAACCCTAATGTGGGGCGTCAAGCAGCTGAAGATGATCAGGACGCTATCCGTAATATGTTAGAAGGTGCTGATATGGTATTTATTGCTGCTGGTATGGGCGGTGGTACAGGTACAGGTGCTGCTCCTATCGTGGCGCAAGTAGCGAGAGAACTTGGTATTCTTACTGTTGCTGTAGTGACAAAACCTTTCTCTTTTGAAGGTAAAAAACGCATGGCGTTTGCTGAATTAGGTATTAAAGAATTATCTAAACATGTGGATTCGTTAATTATTATTCCTAACGAAAAATTATTAAAAGTATTAGGTAAAAATACAACATTAGTTCAAGCATTCTCTGCGGTAAATGATATCTTACGTAATGCGGTAAGTGGTATTTCAGATATGATTACCTCTCCAGGTTTAATTAACGTGGACTTTGCGGACGTACGTACCGTTATGTCTGAAATGGGACGTGCAATGATGGGGGCAGGTATTGCTCAAGGTTCACCAAGCGATGGTCGAGCAGAAAAAGCAGCGCAAGAAGCAGTTGCAAGTCCATTACTTGAAGATGTTGATCTCTCAGGTGCGAAAGGTGTGTTAGTAAATATTACTTCTGGCATGGATTTAGGTTTAGATGAATTCTATACAGTGGGTGATACCATTCGTGCTTTTGCATCTGAAGATGCGACTGTGGTTGTTGGTACGACTTTAGTACCAGAAATGGTAGATGAAATTCGAGTGACTATTGTTGCAACAGGAATTGGTGATGATGAACCTGTTAGTCAAATTCAACCACCTCCGCGTATTCCTCAAGACACTCCAAGTCAAGTGGAGAATAGAGTAGCTCAGGATGTGCCAGAAGTGTTGAAGAAGCCAACTAGCCTAGGCAACAATGATATTTTTAAACCTGCATTCTTACGTGGGAATAATAACTAATATAAACAACTTAAGTTTATAAAGTTGAGACAAATTATGATTAAACAAAGAACGTTAAAACAAAGTGTTAAAGTAACAGGCGTAGGCTTACATAGTGGGAATAAAGTAACCCTTAATTTACGTCCAGCTGCTGTTAATACAGGTATTGTTTATTGCCGTACAGATTTAAATCCTGCAGTAGTTTTCCCTGCGGATGCTAAAGCTGTGCGTGATACCATGCTTTGTACTTGTTTAATAAATGATGATGGCGTACGTATTTCTACTGTTGAACATTTAAATGCAGCTTTAGCAGGATTAGGTATTGATAATCTCATTATTGAAGTGGATGCGCCTGAAATTCCAATTATGGATGGTAGTGCAAGTCCATTTGTGTATCTTCTGTTAGATGCTGGCATTGAAGAACAAAATGCATCGAAAAAATTTATTCGTGTAAAACAGAAAATTCGCGTGGAAGATGGCGATAAATGGGCTGAAATTGCGCCTTATGATGGTTTCCGTTTAAATTTCACTATTGATTTTAATCATCCTGCCATTACTAAAAACTTAAGTTATTATAGTTTAGAGTTTTCCGCGCAGAATTTTGTGCACCAAATCAGCCGAGCAAGAACCTTTGCATTTATGAAGGATATTGAATATTTGCAATCCCAAGGTTTAGCATTAGGTGGTAGTTTGGATAATGCGATTGTATTGGATAATTATCGTGTATTAAATGAAGATGGCTTACGTTTTAACAATGAATTAGTGCGTCATAAAATGCTTGATTCTATTGGTGATTTATTTATGTGTGGCTATAACCTCATTGGTGAGTTTAGTGCATATAAATCTGGTCATGGTTTGAATAATAAACTATTGCGTGCCTTGTTAGAAAATCAATCATCTTGGGAATTTGTGACCTTTGAAGATAAGCAAACTGTTCCTCAAAGCTATATGGCAACACAACAAGTGTTAATTTAATTTGGTCTATAAAGAAAAAGCTATACTGCAAAGTATAGCTTTTTTTATCTAAATAAGAGGTTTATATGATTAATAATTTCTACTTTCACTTACCAACAAAAGTGTATTTTGGTCAAGGACAAATTGCTCAAATTGAACATGCCATACCGAAAAACTCTCGGGTTCTATTGACTTATGGTGGTGGTAGTATCAAATCAAATGGGGTATATCAACAAGTTATTGATGCATTACGCGAACATTATGTGGTTGAATTTGTAGGAATTGAAGCTAATCCTGAATATGAAACCTTAATGAAAGCTGTTGAAAAAGTGAAGAAAGAAAAGTTAGATTTCATTCTTGCTGTGGGTGGAGGATCTGTACTTGATGGCAGTAAGTTTATTGCTGCAGCGGTAAATTATCCAAATGATCCTTGGGAACTGATGGCTAAAAAAGCAGAAATTTACACCGCACTTCCTATCGGTTGTGTGATGACATTGCCTGCAACAGGATCAGAAATGAATGGGATTGCAGTAATCAGTCGTCGTGCTACGCAAGATAAAATCTCAATGGCCTCAGAATTCGTTAAACCTCAGTTTGCTATTTTGGATCCAACCACGACTTATTCTTTACCACCTCATCAAACAGCGAATGGCGTTGTTGATGCTTTTGTTCATACTTTAGAACAGTACCTTACTTATCCTGTTGATGGCAAAATCCAAGATTATTTTGCTGAAGGTGTATTATCAACACTTATCGCTGATGGTCCGAAATTGTTAGTTGATCCAACAAATTATAATGCACGAGCGAATGTGATGTGGGCAGCGACAATGGCATTAAATGATATTTTATCAGTGGGAATGCCAGAAGACTGGGCTTCTCATGCTATTGGCCATGAGTTAACAGCAATTCATGGCTTAGATCATGCACAAACCTTAGCTATAGTTGTCCCTGCATTATTAGAGCATCAAAAAACAGGAAAATGGGAAAAACTCGTGCAGTATGCCAAACGTGTATGGCATTATTCTGGTAATGAGGATGCACAGGCTGTGCAATTTGCTATTGATGCTACTCGTTGTTTCTTTGAGCAAATGGGCTTAAAAACGCGTCTTTCTCATTGTGGATTAGATAATAGCCAATTCCCGTTGATATTACAGAAATTTGCAGAACATAGACCTACTAAAATTGGCGAACGTAATGATATTGATGTGTCAGCGGTTGAGCGTATTTTACAAATGGCGCTGTAATCTTGTATTATAAAGACCGCACTTTTTATTTAGGATGATTTATGTCTTTGGATTTAACGGAAATTCGCCAACAAATAACGCAAATTGATCGCAGTTTATTAAAGCTATTGTCAGAGCGTCATCGTTTAGCTTTTGATGTGGCGAGAAGTAAAGAAATTACGAAGAAACCACTGCGTGATACGGAGCGTGAGTTACAGCTATTACAAGAACTGATTCAATTTTCACAGAATGAAAATTATCAACTTGAACCTCAGTATATTACACAAATATTTCAACGTATTATTGAGGATTCAGTATTAACGCAGCAAGTGTACTTGCAGAAAAAGTTGAATCAGCAACGTGAGAAAAGTATTCACATTGCTTTTTTAGGTAAAAGAGGTTCATATTCACATTTAGCTTCGCGTAATTATGCGATGCGTTATCAGGAGCAAATGGTTGAATTAAGTTGCAGCTCTTTTGAGCAAGTCTTTGAACGTGTTAAATCTGGAGAGGCTGATTTCGGTGTATTACCTTTAGAAAATACCACTTCTGGTTCTATTAATGAAGTGTACGATTTATTGCAACATACGGATTTATGTTTAGTTGGTGAGCTTGCTTATCCTATTAAACATTGCGTGTTGGTCAATGATCAGGATGATTTAGCGCAAATCGATACGTTATATAGCCATCCTCAAGTGATTCAACAATGTAGTCAATTTATCAAAGGGTTAAATCGAGTACACATTGAATATTGTGAGAGCAGTTCACACGCTATGCAGTTGGTTTCGGGCTTAAATAAACCAAATATTGCCGCATTAGGCAACGAAGATGGCGGTAATTTATATGGTTTACGTGTATTAAAAACAGATATTGCCAACCAACCTAATAATATTACACGTTTTATTGTAATTGCGCGTGAACCGCTTTCTGTATCACCTCAAATTGCAAGCAAAACGCTTTTATTGATGACAACCAGTCAGCAAGCCGGCGCATTAGTGGATGCTTTAACGGTGTTTAAACAACATCAAATTAAGATGACAAAATTAGAATCGCGCCCAATTTATGGTAAGCCTTGGGAAGAAATGTTCTATTTGGAAATTGAGGCGAATATACATCATCCTAATACGCAGCAGGCGTTGGAAATGCTTAAAAATCATAGTGAATTTTTGAAAGTGTTAGGCTGCTATCCAAGTGAGATTGTAAAACCTGTTGATGTATCTTAAGAAAAGTGCGGTCATTTTTGATTAAGTTTGAGTAAAAAAATAGGATGCGATGGCATCCTATTTTTTATGTTTAGACAATGACTTATGTTGAATACTGACATTTTTATTTTTGTCTTTGAAGTACTGCCCAATTTGTTCAGCAATATAAACAGAGCGATGTTTTCCACCTGTACAACCAATCGCAATGGTTAAATAACTGCGGTTGTTTTTTTCTAGCATAGGCAACCAGTTTTCAATAAAGGTACGTGTTTGATAGATAAAATTATGTACATCAGTATGGCGTGCTAAAAATTCAATTACAGGTTGGTCTAATCCTGTCATTGGACGAAGTGTTGGATCCCAATGTGGATTGGGCAAGAAACGAACATCAAAAACATAGTCTGCATCAAGAGGAATGCCATATTTAAAGCCGAAAGATTCCACAATAATTTTGAGTTCTTTATCATCTTTTCCACGTAAGAAATTGCGTAATTTCTCTGATAATTCATGAGTTGATAACTCGGTGGTGTCTAAAATAATATTCGCTTGTTGGAATAAGGGTTCCAGATAATCTCTTTCCGCATCAATGGCGGCTTCAAGGGATAAATCCTGGATAGATGAGAGTGGATGTGGGCGACGAGAATCACTATAACGACGGATCAAGGCGGCGCGCTCAGTATCGAGGAAAATGATTTTTATCTGATGTTCTACAGAAAGATGATTAACAATTTGTTCCAAAGAGGAAGAAGATGTTGGCAGATTACGGATATCAACACTAATTGCTGCCATTTTTTGACTTTGAGATAGAATATTCGCGAGTTCTGGTAATAATTCAATTGGCAAGTTATCAACACAATAATAGCCAATGTCTTCTAAGGTGCGTAATGCAACAGATTTACCTGAACCTGAACGACCACTAATAATGATTAATTCCATAGGATTAAATGCGTTTATTCTGTTAGAGAAATAGGGTTGTCTTCAATATGATTGTCAGCATATTCAAAAATTTGCCAAATTTCAACCGCACTTTGTGCAGCTCGGAGCTGTTTATCAAGTGCTTTATCTTTTAATTGCTCACTCAGTTCAATAAGCATCGGCGAATAAGTTTGACAAAGATTTTCAGGGATTAAAATCGCAAATATGAGATCGACTTCTCGGTTATCCGCCGCACCATAATCTATGGGATTAGCGAGTTGCAAGAAAACAGCAACAGGCTTATCCCCTTCGAGCAAACGTGCTCTTGGCATAGCTACGCCGTTACCAATAGCAGTACAGCCGAGTTTTTCTCTGCTAAATAAGCTCTCAAAACATTCAACTTCATCAAACTCAACACCAAGTTGTTGAGTTTGTTCCGCTAAAAGGCGACCTGCCATTTCGAGCGCCACTTTTTTACTTGAACAAATTACACCTTGACGAATGTATTCTGGGGTTAAAAGTGCGGTAAATTTTGCCATTGTTTTGTGATCTTTAATTACAACTTAAACTCTTCACCAAGATAAACACGTTTAACCTGATCGTTATTCATTACTTCATTCGGTGTGCCTGTCGCGATAATATGTCCTTCACTTACAATATAAGCACGTTCGCATACATCAAGGGTTTCACGTACATTGTGGTCGGTAATTAACACACCTAATCCACGATCACGTAAATCAGTAATGATTTTTTTGATATCAATAACGGAAATCGGGTCAACGCCTGCAAATGGCTCATCTAATAAAATAAATTTTGGATTAGCGGCTAATGCGCGAGCAATCTCAACGCGACGACGTTCTCCACCAGACAGCGATTGACCTAAACTGTTGCGAATATGGCCAATGTTAAATTCATCAATGAGTTCATCAGCTCTTGCGCGACGCTGTGCAGAATTGAGATCTTTGCGAATTTCCAATACTGCCATTAAATTATCATAGACACTTAAACGACGGAAAATAGAGGCTTCTTGTGGTAAATAACCAATGCCTTTTTGTGCTCGATTATGCATTGGCAATAGGCTAATATCTTCGTCATCAATTAAAATTCTGCCTTGGTCGTGTCGAACCAAACCAACTACCATATAAAATGAAGTGGTTTTACCCGCACCATTGGGACCTAATAAACCAACAATTTCATTCGAATGAACAGTAAAACTGACATCAGATACTACTTTTCTGCTTTTATAGCTTTTTGCTAAATTCTCAGCATATAAAATAGGCATGTTTTGTTACCTTATTATTTCTTTTTATTAAGTTGGTTAGGAATAAGTACGGTTTTTACGCGTGATTTTGTTGAACCATTTGCTTTCAATTGCTGTTTTTTTACATCGTAAGTAATGCGTTCGCCATTAATTTTACTGTCGAGCTGTTTCAGTTCAGCATTACCTGTCAAGGTTAAAAATTCAGCGCCTAAATCGTAATGTACTTTACTGGCTTTGCCATCAACTGGTTTGCCATCATCAAGTAATTGATGGAAAGTCACTGGGCTACCAAAAGCCTCAACAGTTTCTTTCTTATTTGAATTTTCAGGTGGGCGAGTAATCACCACTTTACTTGCTTTGATTAAAATCGAACCCTGTGTAATCACCACATTATCTGTAAATGTCACAACGCTGTTTTCCATATCCAGTGATTGATTATCAGAAACGATATTAATCGGTTGATTTGTATCACTTTTTAAAGCAAAAGTAGAAAAAGAGGTTAGCATAAGTGTGGTTAAAACTACCGCAGTTTTAGTTATTTGCTTTGTTGATTTCATAATAGGTTTTTACCTGTTCTTTTAATGTTGCAATCTGTTGTTGTAAGTTACCGGTTAATTTTAACCCTGTGGAAGTAAAATTTTGTCCATTAATTTTAACTTGTGTATCAGAACTAATATCCTGAGTAGTTAAATTAACAACGGCATTTTCTGTTTCAACACGTTGTAATTTAGATAATGGCAATAAACTTTGCAGTAATACATTTCCTTCTAAATACAACATATTATTTTTGGTTAATGTCGCTTTGTTCGCGCTGATTTTCCAGCTTTCTTTTTGCTGTGTTTTTGCGTTTTCTATATCAAAAAGATATACCAACGGCGACTCAAAGTTAGTATGACCATCGTTTTCGAAATATTCTACTTTGGGCGAATGGGCAACATATTGTTTGGCACCAGTCGGAGAATACACGATAGTTTTCATTTGCTTGCCAATATATTCAGGGCTTTCTTCTTTTTTAATTAAACCACTCAGACCTGTATCTGATTGATTTAACGAATAAAACCAACCTAATAATACCAACGCAATTACGGAGAGAATAACTGTCCAACGAATATTCATGTATTTGTTCAATGCTCTTTAAAGTTAAACGTGGAAATTATAACACAGCATTTGTTAAATGCTTATATTTATTGATTTGAATAATCTCGTTGGCCAAAAATAGCCGTACCAATACGCACCATTGTTGAACCACTACAAATAGCAGCATTGAGATCATCAGACATTCCCATTGAAAGTGTATCAATTTTCTGTGACGGGAGTACTTGTTGTAATTGGCAAAATAGCGCATACATTTTGTCAAAAACAGCTTTTTGTTGTTCCGTATTTTCCGTTGGTGCAGGAATTGCCATTAAGCCTCGCAAACACAAGTGCGGTAGATTTTCAATGTGTTTTGCTAATGCTAGCATTTCCTCAGGTTTAATCCCTGATTTACTTTGTTCATCACTGATATTAATTTGAATTAATACATTCAGTGGTGCTTTGTTTTGTGGGCGTTGCTCATTCAGACGGTCAGCAATTTTTTGACGATCAAGGGTTTGCATCCAATCGAAATTTTCGGCCACTAAACGACTTTTATTGGATTGTAATGGACCAATAAAATGCCATTCTAGTTGGATACCTTGTTGGTTGAAATAATCAATTTTTTCCACACCTTCTTGCACATAATTTTCGCCAAATGCGCATTGCCCCGCTTGGTATGCTTCAAAAATTGCTTCAACAGGTTTGGTTTTAGAAACGGCTAATAATTTGACCGCACTTTTATCACGTTCCGCTTGTGAACAAGCTTGTTCAATTTGTTGATGAATTTGGGTTAAATTGTTTTTTATTTGCATATTCGCTGGTTTGTCTTTATATTGGGAAATGTTCTACAAGTTAGAACACATTCTATCTTAATTACACTTTCGCGAGTAGGTAAATTTATGAAAAAAGCATTATTAGCATTCACTTTAGCTGCCGTTTCTGTTTCTGCTTTTGCGCATGAACATGGGCATTCTCATGCTGACAAACATAAAATGGAAGGATTAGAAGTGGCAGTTGAATTATTAGATCCTGTAAAAGGTAATACTGCTGTTGGTCATGTTTATATTACTGAATCTAAATATGGTTTAGTCTTTACACCTGAATTAACAGGGCTTACTGCAGGGTTACATGGTTTCCATATTCATGAAAATGCAAGCTGTGATGCAAAAGAAAAAGAGGGCAAATTAGTTGCTGGTTTGGCTGCTGGTGGGCATTGGAACCCAAATAAAGCGGAAGCGCATGGTTTTCCATGGTCTGATGATGCTCATTTAGGTGATTTGCCAGCATTATATGTTGATGCTGAAGGAAAAGCTGCAAATCCTGTATTGGCACCTCGTTTGAAATCCTTAGATGAAGTGAAAGGACATGCTTTAATGATTCATGCCGGTGGAGATAACCATTCAGATCATCCAGCCAAATTAGGTGGTGGCGGTGCAAGAATGGCTTGTGGCGTAATTAAATAATTGGAATTGATAAAGGATAAGCAAGAATTGAAAAATTCTTGCTTATTTTTTTATTTTCTATTTGACAATCCCATTAAATTTCGGTATTTCTAACAGTCATTCTCACGAAGGAAATATTTTATGAAAATGAACCGCACTTTCATTATTATGACCACCACCATTATGATGATTAATGGGGCGGGTTAGTGCGTAATCAAATTCGGTAAAACCCGCAACTTTCAAATAAAGTGCGGGTTTTTTTGTAGTCTTTTTTTTATTTTAAATATTCACAACATATATACATAAGGAAATTCTATGCGAGTACTCAAGTTTGGTGGCACATCATTAGCAAACCCAGAGCGATTTTTACAGGCTGCGGAGCTTATCGAAAAAGCCCATTTAGAAGAACAAGCCGCAGGCGTTCTTTCTGCTCCTGCAAAAATCACCAACCACTTAGTTGCATTATCTGAAAAAGCGACGCTTAACCAACCTACCGAATCCCATTTCACCGAAGCACTTGATATTTTCTATAATATTATCAATGGATTGCATGCTAAAAATAATCAGTTTGATTTAGAAAATACTAAAGCATTAATTGATGCGGAATTTGCACAAATTAAGCAATTAGTTGAGCAGATTCGTCAAGCAGGTAAAGTAGAAGATGCGGTTAAAGCAACGATTGATTGTCGTGGTGAGAAATTATCAATTGCAATGATGAAAGCTTGGTTTGAGGCTTGTGGTTATGATGTAACTGTTATCAATCCAGTAGAAAAATTATTAGCACATGGTTCTTATTTAGAAAGCAGCGTCGATATTGAAGAATCAACAAAACGTGTGGATGCTAAATCTATTCCAACCAAAAATGTGGTACTAATGGCAGGCTTTACAGCAGGTAATGAAAAAGGTGAGTTGGTGCTTTTAGGGCGTAATGGTTCAGATTATTCTGCAGCTTGCTTAGCAGCTTGTTTAAAAGCTAATGTGTGTGAAATTTGGACTGATGTGGATGGTGTTTTCACTTGTGATCCACGTTTAGTGCCAGATGCGCGTTTACTTTCTAGTCTTTCTTATCGTGAAGCAATGGAACTTTCTTATTTCGGTGCGAAAGTCATCCATCCTCGTACAATTGGTCCATTAGTTGAACCAAAAATTCCTTGTTTAATCAAAAATACGGGCAATCCATCTGCGCCAGGTTCTGTTATTGATGGTAACGAACGTGCAAGCGAAGGTTTAGAAGTTAAAGGGATTACTAACTTAGATAATGTGGCGATGTTCAACGTATCAGGTCCAGGTATGCAAGGCATGGTTGGTATGGCTGCTCGTGTTTTCTCAACTATGTCAAAAGCGGGTGTGTCCGTTATTTTAATCACCCAATCATCTTCTGAATATAGTATTAGTTTCTGTGTACCAACTAAAGCAGTCGATAAAGCAAAATCTGCGTTAGAAGTTGAATTTGCCCATGAACTTGCAGCGAAAGATCTTGATCCTATTGAGGTAGCAGGCGATTTATCAATCATCTCTGTTGTTGGGGATGGCATGAAACAATCAAAAGGGATCGCGGCTAGCTTCTTCTCTGCATTAGCAAATGCGAATATCAGTATTGTGGCAATTGCTCAGGGGTCATCAGAACGTTCAATTTCAGCTGTTGTACCTTTAAATAAAGCAATTGAAGCAGTAAAAGCAACACACCAAGCATTATTTAATAACAAAAAAGTCGTTGATATGTTTCTTGTCGGTGTCGGCGGTGTAGGTGGCGAATTAATTGAGCAAATTAAACGCCAACGCGACTATTTGGCAAAGAAGGACATTGAAATCCGCGTTTGTGCATTAGCGAATTCCAACAAAATGTTATTAAATGAAAATGGTCTCAATTTAGAGAATTGGCAAGAGGATTTAGATAATGCAATGCAGCCATCAGATTTTGATGTGTTATTGTCATTTATTAAATTACACCATGTGGTGAATCCTGTTTTTGTTGACTGTACTTCCTCGGAAAGCGTGCCTGCCTTATATGCAAGAGCATTAAAAGAAGGTTTCCATGTTGTGACACCAAATAAGAAAGCGAATACACGTGAAATGGATTATTACAATGTATTGCGCGAGAATGCACGTAAGAACCAACGTAAATTCCTTTATGATACTAATGTAGGCGCAGGCTTACCAGTGATTGAAAATTTACAAAATTTACTTGCAGCAGGCGATGATGTGGTGAAATTCAATGGTATTTTATCGGGTTCGTTATCATTTATTTTTGGTAAGTTAGAAGAAGGTTATACTTTATCAGAAGCCACCGCACTTGCACGTGAAAAAGGCTTCACTGAGCCAGATCCTCGTGATGATCTGTCTGGTACGGATGTTGCGCGTAAATTATTAATCCTTGCACGTGAAACAGGATTGGATTTGGAACTTGAAAATATTGAAGTTGATAGCGTTTTACCAAAAGGTTTCAGTGAAGGTAAAAATGCGGATGAATTTATGGCAATATTGCCATCATTAGACGCAGAATTTAGCGCACGTGTAGAAAAAGCAAAATCCGAAGGTAAAGTGTTACGCTATGTTGGACAAATTGAGGGCGATAAATGCTCCGTTTCCATTTTTGAAGTGGATGCAGATGATCCATTGTATAAAGTGAAAAATGGTGAAAATGCTTTAGCCTTCTATACGCGTTATTATCAACCGATTCCGTTATTACTTCGTGGCTATGGCGCAGGTAACGCAGTAACTGCGGCAGGTATTTTTGCTGATATTCTGAGAACGCTAAAAGCTTAAGGATAAATTATGTTAAGAATTTATGCACCAGCATCAAGTGCAAATATTAGCGTAGGTTTTGATACATTGGGGGCGGCAATATCCCCCATTGATGGATCTTTATTAGGCGATGTCGTTCAAATTGAAGAAATTGAACAGGGTTTTGAGCTAGAAAGTGCGGGTTATTTTGTGCGTAAATTACCCAAAGAACCGCAAAAGAATATCGTTTATCAAGCCTATGTTCTTTTTAGTGAACGAGTAAAATTGCGTGGCGTTACGGTTAAACCGCTACGTTTAACCTTAGAAAAAAATATGCCAATAGGTTCAGGGCTTGGCTCAAGCGCTTGTTCTATTGTAGCTGCATTGGTGGCTCTCAATCGTTTTCATAATGATCCTTTCTCTAAAATGGAATTATTGGAAATGATGGGGGAATTAGAAGGTCGTATTTCTGGCTCCATTCATTATGATAATGTTGCGCCTTGCTATTTAGGCGGCGTGCAATTAATGGTAGAGAGTTTGGGAAATATCAGTCAAACATTACCATTCTTTGATCATTGGTACTGGGTGCTTGCTTATCCGGGGATTGAAGTCTCCACTGCCGAAGCACGCGCGATTTTGCCAAAAAGCTATACTAGACAAGATATGATTTCTCATGGGCGTCATTTAGGCAGCTTTGTTCATGCTTGTCACACAGGGCAAGATGTACTTGCTGCGTTGATGATGAAAGATGTGATTGCGGAACCTTATCGAGCCACTTTATTGCCAAATTTTGCTGAAGTCAAACAAGCGACGCGCGATTTAGGTGCTTTAGCTAGCGGTATTTCTGGTTCAGGACCAACCATGTTTAGCATTGCGGCAGATTTACAAACCGCAACCAAAATTGCCAACTATTTGGAAGCACATTATTTACAAAATAACGAAGGTTTTGTGCATATTTGTCGAGTGGATAATGCAGGGGCAAGGGAGATTGCGTAAAATGTTCAAAAAATTGACCGCACTTTTTTGAATATAAACACTAGAACGGATTATGTAAGGCGATTTCAATCTGTGGAATGATAGAAATGAATTTGCCTATTGCGATACATTAAAATAATTTAAGGAACAATAATGAATTTATATAACATCAAGCACCCAGAGGAAAAAGTGAATTTTAGCCAAGCGGTGCGTCAAGGATTAGGTAAGGATCAAGGATTATTTTTCCCTGAAAATATACCGCACTTTGATGATATTAATGCGCTATTAGATTTGCCATTAGTGGAACGTAGCCAAAAAATTCTTTCTGCTTTCATTGGCGATGAAATTCCAGCGGATAAATTAAATGCAATGGTTAAAAATGCATTCACTTTTCCAGCGCCAGTTGCCAAAGTGGAAGAGCATATTTATGCCTTAGAATTATTTCATGGACCAACGTTAGCGTTTAAAGATTTTGGTGGACGCTTTATGGCACAAGCGCTAGCAACCGTTCGTGGTGATGGCAAAATCACGATTTTAACCGCGACTTCAGGTGATACAGGGGCTGCGGTAGCGCATGCGTTTTACGGTTTAGATAATATTGAAGTGGTGATTTTATATCCAAAAGGAAAAATCAGCCCATTACAAGAAAAATTATTCTGTACCCTTGGTGGCAATATTCGTACCGTTGCCATCAATGGTGATTTTGATGATTGCCAAGCTTTAGTGAAACAAGCATTTGATGATGTGGAATTGCGTCAAACTATTGGTTTGAACTCTGCGAACTCCATCAATATTAGCCGTTTATTAGCGCAAATTTGCTATTATTTTGAAGCAGTTGCCCAGTTACCAAAACAAGAACGTGAAAATGTAGTGGTTTCTGTACCAAGTGGCAATTTTGGTAATCTCACAGCGGGTTTAATTGCGAAAAGTTTAGGTTTACCAATTAAACGTTTCATTGCATCAACTAATGCAAATGATACTGTTCCACGCTATTTGTCAACAGGTGAATGGGCACCGAATGCTACAGTTGCGACACTTTCAAACGCAATGGATGTGAGTCGTCCAAATAACTGGCCTCGTGTGGAAGAATTATTTAAACGCAATGGGTGGCAACTTAAGGAATTGGGCGCGGCTGCATTGAGTGATGCTGAAACCGAGCAAACCTTAAAAGCGCAATATGCGACAGGTTATTTATGTGAGCCTCATGGTGCCATTGCTTATCAAGCGTTGAAAGATCAGCTACAAGCAGATGAAACGGGTATTTTCTTATGTACTGCGCATCCAGCGAAATTCAAAGAAAGTGTAGAGCGAATTTTAAATATTGAGCTACCTTTACCAGAAGCATTGGATAAGCACAATAAATTGCCATTGCTTTCCGATGAAATGGAAAATGATTTTGCTTCCTTGCGAGCTTACTTATTGAAATAATTTGGGATGAATGAAAAGTGCGGTCAAAAAAAGGAAAATTTTGACCGCACTTTATTTTTGTCGCTATACTAACCCACATAATTTGTAATAAAGGAATGTAATATGATCACCGTTTATGGCATTAAAAATTGCGATACTGTAAAGAAAGCATTGAAATGGTTGGCTGATAATAATATTGAACATCAACTACATGATTTTCGTGTAAATGGATTAGATGAAGCTTGGCTGTTGCAAGCGGAAAGCCAATTTGGTTGGGAAAGTTTAGTCAACAAACGCAGCACCACTTGGCGTAATTTGTCTGAGGAAATTAAAAATAACCTTAATCGTGAAAGCGCGCTAAAAGTGTTAACTGAGCAACCGACCTTGATTAAACGCCCTATTATTTTACAAGATGGTAAAGCATTAATGGGTTTTGATGTGAAGCAATATGAAGCGGCTTTTGCTTAAAAGTGCGGTGCAAAATGAAACAGAATATTCTTGACTTAGCTCAAGCATTAATTCAGAGAAAATCGATTAGCCCAAATGATCAAGATTGTCAGCAACTTATTGGGGAAAAATTGGAAGCTATTGGTTTTCAGCTAGAATGGTTGCCTTTTGGTGACACTCTTAATTTATGGGCAACGCATGGTCAAGGCGAACCTTGCATTGCTTTTGCCGGGCATACAGATGTGGTGCCAGTTGGTGATGAAAGTGCATGGCAACATCCGCCATTTGCAGCTGAGATTGTGGACGATATGCTTTATGGACGAGGGGCAGCTGATATGAAAGGTGCGCTTGCAGCAATGGTCGTGGCAGCAGAAACCTTTGTTAAAAATTATCCAGATCATAAAGGCAAAATCGCATTACTGATTACTTCTGACGAAGAGGCGGCTGCGAAAGATGGAACGGTCAAAGTGGTGGAAACCTTAATGGCTCGTCAGGAAAAAGTGGATTATTGTGTGGTTGGTGAGCCATCAAGTGCGAAGCAATTTGGCGATACCATAAAAAATGGTCGTCGAGGCTCAATCACTGCAAATCTTTACATTCAAGGCATTCAAGGGCATGTTGCTTATCCGCATTTAGCCGAAAATCCAGTGCATAAATCCCTTGCCTTTTTACAAGAACTAACCACTTATCAATGGGATAAAGGCAACGATTTTTTCCCACCAACTAGCTTACAAATTGCGAATATTCAAGCAGGAACAGGCAGTAATAATGTGATCCCTGGTGAACTTTATGTACAGTTCAATTTACGTTATTGCACCGAAGTGACGGATGAAATCATTAAAACAAAAGTCACTGAAATGTTGCAAAAATACGGATTAAAATACCGAATTGAGTGGAATTTGTCGGGAAAACCTTTTTTAACAGAGAAAGGACTGTTGGTGGAAACAGCAATACAGGCAGTCAAAAAAGTCGCTGAAATTACACCGCAGTTAGATACAGGTGGCGGCACTTCAGATGCACGTTTTATCGCACAAATGGGAACAGAAGTGATTGAATTTGGACCGCTAAATCATACTATTCACAAAGTGAATGAGTGTGTAAACATAGATGATTTAGAAAAGTGCGGTGAGATTTATTATCAAATTTTAGAACAGTTACTCAATGAATAATCAGTTAATTCTCACAGGTAAAAGTCGTGAACATTTGTTGGCGTTACCAAACGAGCTTTCGCCTAACTATTTTTTGCAAGCAGAAGTGGTATCTGCTTTTGTAGCTATGCAGCAGGCAGCAAAACAAGCGGGATTTAATTTGCAACCCGCCAGCACTTATCGCGATTTTGCACGCCAACAACTGATTTGGAATAGCAAATTTTGTGGCGAACGGAAAGTGCATGATGATAAAGGAATAGCGATTGATTTGAGCTGTTTAGATGATTGGCAAAGATGCCAAGCCATTTTACGCTGGTCGGCAATGCCAGGTGCTAGTCGTCATCATTGGGGAACGGAAATTGATATTTTTGATCCTGATTTGCTTCCCGATGGCCAACAATTGCAACTTGAGCCTTGGGAATATCAAACAGGTGGCTATTTTCAACGTTTAACTAATTGGTTATTAGTTAATGCAGAACAATTTGGTTTTTATTTTCCTTTTTTAGAACAAGAAGATAAAGAAATTGGCTTAGAGCCTTGGCATTTAAGCTATTTTCCTATTGCGGAGCCATTGCAACAGCAATTTAGCCCAGAAATTTTGATGAGCGCTTGGGAAAATGAACAGGTTGCGGCGAAAGCGATTTTGATTGAACGCATTGAGGAAATATTCGCGCGTTTTTGTTTATAAGAACAGTAAAAGGCATCTTAGGATGCCTTTTATATACTTAAAATTCTTTTAATTTTTGCACCGCACTTTTGATATTCTGTGCTTGAGTGATGGCTGAAATCACCGCTACGCCATCAGCACCAAGTTGTTTCAGTTGAGGCGCGGATTCTGTGGTAATGCCACCGATTGCCACGAAAGGTTTATTAAGCGGAATTTTTTTAAGTTGCTCAATACCTTCTATACCAATGGGTTGGGAATGATCTGCTTTTGATGCTGTCGCAAAAATAGGGCCTACCCCAATATAATCAATGTCCTCTAGTTGTTGTGCGTCTTGAATTTGTTCAAGGTTATTGGTGGATAAGCCAACAATAAATTTGCCATTGGTGCGTTTTAATAGCTCGCTGACTGCCATATCTTGTTGACCCACATGAATGCCATCCGCACCGATTTCCATTGCCAATTCCACATCATCATTAACAATAAAGGGCACTTTATATTGGCGGCATAACTCCAAGCATTGTTTTGCCAATATTTTTTGCTGTTCGGGCTGTGAGATCAGTGAATCTTCGCCTTTATCCCTGAATTGAAAGCAAGTGATTCCTGCTTCCAATGCTTGTTTTAATACGTGCAATAGATTCTGGCAAGGATCGCCAGCTAAATGGCGACAATCTTGTGTTCCTGCAATAAAATACACCGATAGCATTTGTTTGATATTATTCATCTTTATAAGCCCAATGGTTTGTTGGTCCATGACCATGTCCGATATTTAACGGGTTGCTAATTGCCGCAGTTATAAATGCTTTGGCTGTTCGAATAGCTTGTTCTATGCTATTACTTTTAGCTAATTCCGCGGCAATGCAAGCAGAGAAAGTGCAGCCTGTACCATGAGTGTGTTTCGTTGGGAAGCGTTTTGCTTCTAAGCAGAATTGTTTGTTTGGGGTGAAAACATAATCTAAACAGACCGCACTTTGAGAATCTACACTGTGTCCACCTTTAATCACAACGGTTTCCACGCCAAACTCTTGTAATAAACGAGCGGCTTTTTCTGCGCTTTTGTGATCATGAATTTTAATACCTGTTAATGCTTCAGCTTCAGGTAAATTTGGTGTCAGCACATGTGCTTTGGGTAGCATATATTGTTTTAGCGCTTGAATCGCTTGTTTTTCTAATAAAGGCTCTGAGCCTTTCGCTACCATAACAGGATCGAGCACAACTACTGGAAAGTTGTGAGTATCCAAACTTTGTGCCACTGTTTCAATAATTTCAGCATTGCCTAACATACCGATTTTTACCGCATTGATATTGAAATCTTCGGCAACTACACGAATTTGTGCGGCAATTGCATCAAGGGGAATGGGCGCAATTCCAAAAACGCCCATGGTATTTTGTATGGTAATGGCCGTAATTGCACTTGTACCAAACACATTGCGCATTTGGAAGGTTTTTAAATCCGCTTGAATACCAGCGCCTCCGCCGCTATCCGAACCTGCAATTGTCAGTGCTTGAGGAATATTATTCATAATTTACCTTTGAAATCTTGGTGATGTCTTCTGTTGTGATACAAGACAATTTGTTTAAAAACTCTACTGCGAAACTACCTACTTCGGTCGTTAAACCTGCAGCGGCTAATTCGCCAGCGACAGCATAAGTTGTGCAAGCCTCAACACAAGCTGAAAAATAATCGTCTTTTTCTGCTACAGCTAAGAAAGCACCAACAACAGCGCCTAACAAACATCCTGAACCAGTGACTTTTGGAAATAAATCGGTACCATTGGCAATTTTCGCGACTTGTTTTCCATCGCTGATATAATCAATTTCGCCGCTAACCGCAACAATGCATTGATATTTTTGCGCAGCAGCTAGCGCAATTTCTGCAATATTTCCTTCGCCTTGACCCGCGTCAACGCCTTTGCTTTCCCATTCTACGCCCGCTAAAAATGCCACTTCGCTGACATTGCCTCGAATGGCGGATACTTTAACTTTATCTAAAATCTGTTGTACGACTTGACGACGATAAGTAGTTGCTCCTGCTCCAACAGGATCTAACACCACTGGAACGCCAGTTCTATTTGCTACTTGACCCGCGAGTATCATTGCTTCAACATCAAGCTTATTAATCGTACCGATATTAATCAATAATGCTCCTGCAAAATTTTGAATTTCTTCTACTTCTTCGGGCATGGTTGACATAAAAGGCGAAGCGCCTAAAGCGAGTAAACCGTTAGCAGAAAAATTGGTGACAACAATATTGGTGATACAATGAATAAGTGGGTTTTGTTCGCGAACAAGATTTAAGTAATTGAACTGCATATAATTTCCTAATTAAAACGACAAGAAAGATACGCAATAATGGAGCGGTAAAAAAGAAAAATTAGTTCCCTACGCCAGTATTAGCTGTATCAGGTTTTACGGGTATAATCTCAGCCATTTAGTAGATAGCACCCCGACTAACCTTGGTAGTCTAATTTATTAAAACAAAAAAACAAAGATAAAAAGTAATAACTGTGATATTGATCACACAAAAGTGCGGTGTAAAATGAAGATGTTTTTGATTATTAAGAATAAAAGAGGAACAGCATGAAGGTAGGTTTAGTACTTGAAGGTGGCGCTATGCGTGGCATTTTCACTGCGGGCGTGCTTGATGTATTTATGCAACAGCAAGTGCATATTGATGGAATAGTGGGTGTGTCTGCGGGGGCATTATTTGGTATTAATTATCCTTCAAAGCAGCAAGGGCGAGTGTTGCGTTACAACCTACAATATTTGAATGATAAACGCTATATGGGGTTGCATAGTTTGTTGACGACAGGAAATATTGTGAATCGCGATTTCGCTTTTTACCAATTACCTTTTGAATTAGACCCTTTTGATCAAGACGCTTTTTTACAATCCCACACTGATTTTTGGCTTACTTTGACGAATGTTGAAACGGGGGAAGCAGAATATGTGAAAATTCAAGATGTGTTCAAGGAAATGGAGTATTTCCGAGCGACTTCGGCGATGCCTTTTGTATCGAAAATAGTAGAAATCAATGGTAAAAAATATTTAGATGGAGGTATTTCAGACAGTATTCCCATTCAAAAGTGCTTTGAATTAGGCTATGACAAAGTGATTGTCGTGTTAACTCGTCCTTTGGATTATCGCAAAACACCAAGTTCAATGTGGTTGTTTAAATTAATGTATAAAAAATACCCTAAACTAATCGAACGCTGGCAAAATCGTTACTTAGAATACAACCAGACCGTAGAACAAATTATTGATCTCAATAATAAAAAACAAATTTATGTAATTCGTCCTTCACAAACTATTAATATTAGTAGATTGGAAAAAGATCCGAAAATGATTCAAAAAATGTATGATTTGGGTATGGCAGATGCAAAAAATGAATTGGCTGGGTTGAAAGCTTATTTAACCAATTAAAAAAATCCCCGCAATAGCGGGGATTTTATTTAGTCAGTTAAGATTAATTCTTTTAAATATTGGAAAATCTCACGATAGGCTTTTGCTGGTTTATTTTGCTCTTTTTCTTTTTTAGCTGAACGAATCAAATTGCGCAAATGCTGGCGATCTGCTTGTGGATATTGCTCAAAAAAAGCCGCTAAATCCTCGTTATTGTACTCGATCAATTCCTCTCGCAATAATTCCAATTTATGCAACATGGCTTGTTGTTGATTATGTTTATTTTCAATTTTTTCTAACGCTTCTTTGATTGGCTCCACATCCATAGAACGCAACAATTTACCAATAAATTGTAGTTGGCGACGTTTTGCTTCACGTTCAGAACGACGAGCTAAATTAATGGCATCTAATAGGGTTTCATCTAAGGGAATTTTTTCTAAATTCGTTTGTGTCAGTTCAACGATTTTTGCCCCTAACTTTTTTAAATCTTCCGCATCACGTTTAATTTCACTTTTACTTACCCAAATAATTTCTTCTTGATCATCAGTCCAATCTAAGTCGACTTTTTTTCCACGCTTTTTCATTTTTTATCCTGTTTGATTGCTTGGCGCTATGTTTCTTAATTTTGCGACATTGTAGCAAATAAGCTAAAATGCCACAAACTTAGGACATTGGATGAGATTGAATAAAAAGGTAAATAATGAAAACTGAACAGAATTCCACCGCACTTTTAAAACAACAAGAACAAGAATTACGTCATGCGGTGAGTTATGCCGTTGAAATTGCTCAGCAAGCAGGGGCAACAGCAGAAGTCGCAGTGACCAAAGTCAATGGTTTATCGGTTTCTACTCGTTTACAAGAAATTGAAAATGTAGAATTTAACAATGATGGCGCTTTGGGTATTTCGGTTTATTTAGGTCAACAGAAAGGTAATGCCTCTACTTCAGATTTAAGCCCTGAAGCCATAAAAAATACAGTAGAAGCTGCATTAGCCATAGCACGTTATACTTCGCCTGATGATTGTGCTGGACTGGCACCTGAAGAATTAATGGCATTTGGAGCGCCTGATTTAGATTTGTATCATCCGACAGAAGTGGATGTTGATCGTGCGACTGAATTAGCATTACAAGCAGAAACGGCAGCATTGGAATTTGATGAACGTATCGTGAATAGCAATGGTGCAGCGTTTAATTCTCATTCTGGCATCCGCGTATATGGCAACAGCTATGGCATGTTACAAAGCTATTTATCAAGCCGTTATTCTATTTCTTGTTCTATTCTTGCTGGTGAAGATGAACAGTTAGAAAGTGATTATGAATACAGTATTTCACGCAATTTTAACCAACTTGAATTGCCTGAATGGGTAGGAAAAAATGCCGCAGAGAAAGCTATTAAACGCTTAAATCCACAAAAAATCGTGACGCAACAAAGCCCAGTGATCTTTTTAAATGATGTTGCAACAGGATTAATTGGGCATTTAGCGGCGGCAGTGAGTGGTGGCAGCCTGTATCGTAAAAATAGCTTTTTATTGGATCAATTAGGTCAACAAGTGTTACCTGATTGGTTTGAAATCAACGAAAGACCGCACTTGTTGGGGCGTTTAGCCTCCACTCCATTTGATAGTGAAGGCGTGCGGACAAAGTCGTTAGATATTATCAAGCAAGGTATTTTGCAAACCTATTTATTAACGAGTTACAGTGCTAAAAAATTGGGGATGCAAACAACGGGGCATGCGGGTGGAATTCATAACTGGCTGGTGAAACCAAATTCTCAAGGAAATTTAACCGCACTTTTACGACAAATGGGAACTGGACTGTTAGTGACTGATTTGATGGGGCAGAGTATTAATATGGTGACAGGCGATTATAGTCGTGGTGCCTCAGGTTTCTGGGTTGAGAATGGCAAAATCCAATACCCTGTTTCCGAAATTACCATTGCGGGCAATTTAAAATCCATGTTACGCAACATAGTTGCAGTCGGCGATGATATTGAACATCGTTCTAACATTCAAACAGGCTCAATTTTATTAGAAGAAATGAAAATTTCAGGTAATTAATTTAAATGAGAATAATTCTTATTGACAAAATTATTCCATTTCAATTAAAATGCTCCCATCTGTTAGGGCGTAGATAGCTAAACAGGTAGGGTAGAAAGTAGATTCGTTAGGGTATAAAAGACCGAAGTGTTACAACTTCGGTCTTTTTTTGTTATGATTGCACTACTTTTTTAACACAAAGGAATTATTATGAAAAAACATCATGTTGATGTCCTTATTTCAGAACAAGATGTCAAAGAGCGAATTCAGGCACTAGGACAAGAAATTACAACCTATTACCAACAAAAACAAATAGATAAGTTAATTGTCGTTGGCTTGTTGCGTGGTTCATTTATGTTTATGGCAGATTTGGTAAGAGAAATTAAATTGTCTGTTGAAATTGAGTTTATGACAACTTCAAGTTATGGCACAGGCATGACAACAAATCATGATGTCAAAATCAGTCAGGATCTGGAAGGCGATATTAAAAATGAGCATGTTCTTATCGTAGAAGATATTATTGATACAGGATATACCTTAGAAAAAGTTCGCCAAATTTTATTGTTACGTGAGCCAGCCAGCTTAGCGATTTGTACTTTATTGGACAAGCCATCTCGTCGAGAAGTGGAAGTGCCAGTTAATTGGATTGGATTCCCAATTCCAGATGAATTTGTTGTTGGATATGGCATAGATTACGCACAACGTCATCGTAACCTAGGCTTTATTGGCAAAGTGGTCTTGGAAGAATAAAGCAAAGTGCGGTGTAAAATCACTGAATTTTACACCGCACTTTTATGAGTATCTATTGTACTTTTTCAATGTGCAAAACATCAATTTCGCTTATGCCAAATGATTTATCTAGTTTACCTCGAATGTTAATTTTATCTTTATAGCTTACCGATAACCCATTCCATACATGGTCTGCAATTTCAATTTTAATCTTATCTTCAGTAAGATCCTTGAATTGATATTCTTGATGATTCAGTTGCTCAACAATATAGCCTTGTAAACTAATGTAACTGCCATTGTGCAACTTTTTCACTTCAGTGATACTGAGCTGACGCTGACTAGTATCACCAAACATCAGTGTCGGTTGGGTTACACAACCTGATATTACACTAAGCGCCAGTAACAACATAAAACAAATACATTTTTTCATGTTTGCTCCTTGTGAAATTTCTTATAAGAAGAGGGAATTAAGTTATTTTCTTTCTCGCCAATAGGTTGCAAAACGCGGTTTTCCATCTTTAGTTAATCCTCGATATTTATATGTAATGATGGAGCCAATAGCTGGTGGCGTTTTTTTTTCTGCTAAATTAAATCCAGAGCCAATTTTGAATTGACCTCGATGATTTTCACAAGTGAGTGATCCCATAAAATTTTCAAATTGTCCTTTTCCTTTATGATGAGCAACCACCGTACATTCTTCATCAAGTGCGGTCTTTAATTTTAAAATTTTATGACTGCGAATTCCCCACTCATAAGCTGCTTGTGGATCTCGCAAAATGACGCCTTCACCTTTCATTTCTTCTATGTTTTTTAAAAATTCTTGCACTTGTTGTGAATTTTTAATCGGAATTTGTGGAATAATTTTTATATAAGGCATGGGATGTTGGGCTAAATAATCTTCTAATGTTTTTAAACGTTCAAATAAATTGCCATCTGCGTGAGGGACGTCAAACACATGTAAAGTTAAATTTTCCCAACCTGTATCGTTTTGTGAACGCACAATAGACGAGATTTTCTCGAATTGATTTCGTTCACTGAACAGCTCACCATCAATGGCAAAAGAGGGAAAGTACTTGGTGAAATAGTGCGGTGGAAATAATTGCTTTTTATTGCGTGTGTACAAGTGCTTACCGTCCCAATAACCTCTCACTCCATCTAATTTCTCACTCATTACCCAACCAGATAAATCTTGGTTTTGATAAGTAGAAACAAGCATTAAATCAGGCAAACTTGCATAGCTGGTAAGCACAAATAGGATATTCAGAAAAATAATATTAAGCCATTTCATCGTCAATCTCTCCTTGCTTTTCTTGAGCATATCCATAACGACAAAGAAAACAAATTTGTGGTCATGAATTTGGAATCTAATTCACAAAATAAAGTGTTTTTAGGTTGAAAGTGCAGTTGGTTTTAGATATTTTTATGTTTGCATAGTATGGGGTAGGAACGTATAATTGAAATCAATGATATTGTCTTTTTATGTGAGGAACTTATGTCTGAAAAAGTAAATAATGATGAGATTGATTTACTTGAGTTAATTAGAATGTTATGGGACAAAAAATGGTGGATTATCTTATCAACTTTTGTTTGTACTGCATTAGCCGCAGCCTATGCGTTTACGGCGAAAGAGCAATGGACATCAAGAACTGAAATCATTAAACCTAGCATAACAGATATGGGCAGTTATTTAGCCTTACGAAAAGAATATGAACGAATCATAGATAACCAACTAGATGTCAATAAATTATCGGATGAATTATATGAAAAGTTTGGGCGATTCTCTCTTTCTTTAGATGAAAGAGAAAGAATGTTAGTGCAAACAGAAGTTTATAAACAACTATCTGAAGGTAAAGATACACAAGCTCAGCGTAGAATACTAAATATATTAGCAAGAGAAAATATTAGTATTTCTACTCCAGATCCTAAGAAAGATCCTAATGCCATCGGTAAACGTTTTGGTTTTAGTGCAGAAACCCCTGAATTAGCCCAAAATACATTGAAATTATTTATTGAGCATATCAATGCTAAAGCAAGTCAATCTCAGTTACACGATTTCAATGTGATGGTAACTCAAAAGATTGCTGATTTAGAATTTTCCCTTAAAAAAATAGAGGAAGAATTAAAAAATCAAAAAGCTGCTGAATTAGAAAAACTTACTGTTATCTTGGATACAATGAAAAAATCTGACATCAAAGATTTATCACCAACATTGAGTTCAAAAACAGAGTCAAACAATTCAGCAGAAATGGTATTAGACGATGATTTTAAGTTGTTTGTGTTAGGGGAACAATATGTCAATGCGAAGATTGATATGGAAAAAGCAAAGCCTATTGTGTATCCTTCTGAATATCTCGCTATTCAAACACAATTAAGAGCATTGAATGGACTAGCAGCAAAAACGAAAGATGCAAATTTAAATGCCTTTAGTTATTTAAGTTCGCCTGATTATCCTGTGATTAAGGATAAACCGAAAAAAGCATTAATTTTATTAATTGGTTGTATTGTTGGTTTTATTTTATCAAGCTTTTTAGTTTTAATGGTTAACTTTTTGAGAAAGAAATAATATGACTAGAATTGCAATTATTCCTGCTAGAGCAGGTTCACAAGGTATTAAAAATAAGAATTTACAATCTGTTGGCGGTATTTCCCTAGTCGGTCGAGCGATTTTAGCCGCCAAAGAATCAGGCGTGTTTGATCAAATTGTTGTCACTTCTGATGGAAAGGAAATATTATTAGAGGCAGAGAAATATGGAGCCATGCCGTTTTTACGCCCGGTAGAATTAGCTCAAAGTGATACACGGACTATCGATACAATAATCCATTGTTTATTGGAATTAGGTATTAAAGATGGGACTATTGCTTTATTCCAACCAACAAGTCCTTTAAGAACCTCACTAGATATTCGAAATGCCATGGAGATATTCTTAGGTGGGCATTGTAAATCTGTTGTTTCAGCCTGTGAATGCGAACACCATCCATATAAGGCTTTCACAATGGATGGCGATGAAATTATGCCTTGCCGAGAACTACGTGATTTTGAGGCTCCACGCCAACGGCTACCTAAAGCCTATCGAGCGAATGGTGCGATTTATATTAATAATATTGCATCATTATTAAAAGAAAAATGTTTCTTTATTTCGCCTATTCGTTTTTATTTAATGCCAACGTATCGTTCAATTGATATTGATTCGACATTAGATCTGCAGATTGCAGAAAATTTAATTAAGAATGAACATTAATGAAAGCAATCAAAGATAGTGCTATTTATTTAATTGGAGAACTAATCTCAAAGGCAATGCCATTTTTGTTATTGCCTTATCTTTCTCGAAAGCTGGGAGTAGAAGGGTTTGGGGAATTAAGTTATTTCCAGACTTATATCTCACTATTTGCCATAGTGTTAGGTTTAAGTCAAGATGGTGCTATCGCTCGCTATTTCTATTTCTATGGTAAACGTTCTTTAGATTTGGTTTTAAAAACAGGATATAGTTATACAATTACCTTAGGAATATTTCTTTCTATTATCGCTTATCTAGTTCATTCTGAAATTCTTTTTTATACTGTTTGGATAGCTGTATTTCAGTCTATTTTATCTGTTCAACTTTCTGTTAGGCAATGTCAGAAAAAGGCTATCTCTTATACAGTTATTCAATTTATGTCAGCAATTGCATTAGCTATTACAACAGTTATAATGCTAGAGTTTTATGATACTAATTTAGTAGAAAAGAGAATATTAGCCATGTTATTTGCTAATATCATTGTATGCTTAATTTCGTATTTCTTTTATAAAAAGGAAATGAAAACAAGGAAAATACTGAGTTATATAAAATATAAGAAATATTTCCTTTATTTGGTTGGCTTTGGTTTCCCTTTATTATTTCACCATGTAAGTTTCTTTCTTAAGGGGCAAGTAGATCGTATGTTCATCTACCATAAATTTTCAGAAAGTGAGTTGGGATTATATGCAATGGGTGCTCAATTGGCCACAATTCTGACAGTTCTTATTATGTCAGTTAACAAAGCTCTAGTGCCATATTTATTTGATAGCCTAAAAAAGAATAAATTAACATTAAATAAACTGCATAAATTAGTATTTTTGTCTTTTTTCCTAATGCCATTTCCAATATTGATTTCATATTTTATTCCAGAACAATGGATATTATGGATTCTAGGAGATAAGTTTGAAGGTGTTAAATATTATTTTATTATGTTTCTTATATCTTCAATTTTAGTTATTCCATATCTTATATTAGTAAATTATTTATTTTACTATGGTAAAAATAAAATGATATCTTTTTGTTCTGTGTTATCTACAATGATATATCTAGTGTGTTTGTTGTTTTTCACAGATATTGGTGTTAAATATATTCCTTATGCGAGTATAATCGGAGCTGTATCTATGCTACCTATTTTATATATGGTGACAATAAGAGTTAATAGAGGTTATGATAATGGAACCATTAATTAGTATTATTACTCCAGTATATAATTCGGAAAAGTATATTCAACAATGTATTGAATCAGTATTATCACAGACTCATACTAATTGGGAATTAATTTTAATCGATGATTGTTCTAAAGATACAAGTGTTGATATTATATCCAAATATCTTTTTGATTTTCGTATTAAATTATTTAAAAATAAAAATAATTTAGGTCCAGCATTGACTAGAAATGTAGGATTAGATAATGCTACAGGTGATTATATTACTTTCTTAGATAGTGATGATTTCTGGTCTAAACAACACTTAGAAAATCAACTAAGATTTATGATTGATAATAATCTCCAAATTAGTCATGGTAATTATCATTTTTGTGATCTAGAAGGTAATATTATCAAATCCATCAATGTTACTCCTAAGATAGATTACTTTTGTTTGTTAAAAGGTAATCAGTTTAAAACAATGTCAATGATGTTATCAAAAGATTTAATAGGAAATCATCGATTTGAGAATATCAAACATGAAGATTATGCATTTTTCTTGGAATGTTTAAAACGAACAAATTATTCTTTAACAGATCATTCATCTATTGATTCATATTGCCGCATTGGAAGCGGTGTCAGTGTATCTTCAAATAAAATAAAAAGTGCGGTTTGGACTTGGGATATTTATCACAAACATCAGAAGTTAGGGGTAGTTAGATCTTGTTATTATTTTATCCATTATGCTTATAATGGTTTTATGAAATATCGTTGATTTTCTTAGGGGAGTTTTATGATTTCAATCATAATCATTACTTATGGACGCAAAGAAGAATTATTTGAAACCTTAAAATGTATAAACCAATATCAAGGTGAAGATATAGAATTACTATTACTTGATAATAATCCTAGTAATGCTTTAGAAGCTGCAGTGAAAGAGTTAATATCAAATTCTAATATTAGATTTATTTATTTTCAAGATGGAGTTAACTATGGTGTTGCTGAAGGAAGAAACTATTTAATTGAAAAATCTAGAGGAGATATATTAATTACGTTAGACGATGATATTGAAATTGATAATATTACTCAGTTAGTTAATAAAGTTGAAAGTTACTTTTCTGAAAATAGAAATGTTGGAGCTTTGGCTTTTAATATAAAGAACTTTTATTCAAGAGAAAGTCTTCGTCATGAAATCCCTCATGGTAATAAAAATCTTGATTTTTCTAAGAATATGCTTACTTATTACTATATTGGAGCAGGTCATGCAATAAGAAAAGATGTTTATAATCAAGTAGGGCTTTATCCGAATGATTTAGGTAAATATGGTGGTGAAGAAAGAGACCTCTCTTTTAGAATATTGGAAGCTGGATATGATATTTTATATGTAAGTGATATTGTTATTTATCATAAAGTTTCTCCTTATGGTCGTATGAAAAAAGAAGAAGAAAATTTTTATCGCTATCGTAATCAACTAGTTGTTCTTAATCGTTATATGCCATTCAAATATAGAATTACTTCAAATATATTTTGGAGTTTATTCTATTTATTAAGGATGAAAGGTAGTTTGTTTAAGATAGTTACAGTTCTTAATGAAGTGAAAAAAATTACTAGAAACACAATATCAGAAAAAACATTGTTAAGAATGAAGAAATTAAGAAGTAGGGTGTACTATTAATGAGTATATATATTTTTATTTTGCTGCTCTTAATTTTAGGTTCTATATTTGATTTATATAATAGCCGTATAAAAAATATTATATTTAATGTCCATTTCTTTTTTGTTTTTCTATTAGCTACCCTAAGATATGGGGTTGGAGTGGATTATTTTCAGTATGAGAATTTATTTGATAATGCTTATCCTATATGGGATCTATCGTTAGATTATTTTCTGTATAATCAGCATAGTATAGAATGGGGTTATTTACTTCTAGAATCGTTAATAAAGTCCTTTACTCCAGATTATGCTATTTTTCTACTTATTTATAATTTTATACTATTTTATTTTTTATATAAAGGTATTAAAAATTATTCAAATTACAATATTCAGTTATTTTTGTTTTATTGTTTTATACTTCCGATTTATGCTATAGAAGCATATAGGCAAGCAATGGCTATGGTTATATTTCTGTATAACTCTAAAAATTTATTAAATGGGAATTTATATAAATACTCTTTTTGGGTTCTTGTTGGTTTTCTATTCCATAAGGTATCTTTGTTGTTGTTGCCTCTATATTTTCTTGTTAGAATTACAATTTTTAGAAAGGTGTCATTTCTAATAGTATTAATAGTATTGTCGTTTTTGATTTCTTATTTTGATTTGGTTGGTAAATTTATCGAGTTTTTATTTTTATATTTTGGGGATAGCTCTTTAGTAAAAAGAGTTCACCTTTATTATTTTATTAAGCATGATCCAAGCCTAACAATAGGGTTTGTTGCGTATTTACAGAGATTCATTATTATATCTATAGCCTTGTTCTATAGAAATCTATTTCAAGATAAAATTATACAACTTATATTGTTTTATCCAATAACCTATTTTATTTTTTCTAATGTAGGAGTTTTGGCAGGTAGAATATCAGCTATTTTTCTTGTTTTTTACTTGATCTATTTTGGGGGGTTATTAAGCAAGGATATAAAGTTAAAACCATTTATTTTTATTTTTTTAATATTATATGGTTCTTCAATTTTTTATAAAGATATTCATACTTATCATAAGGATAAGGAAATATATACTCATATACCATATAAAAATGTGTTATTTGATAGGTAGGATAAATGGTAATTAAAAATAATTTTATATTTATAGTTAGTGGCTTTAGGAATTTATTATTAATTCTGTTGTTGCTTCCGAAAGATTCTATTGAAAATGGTTTGTTTGTTGCTGATTTTAACTTGAAATCACTTAAGTGGCTTAATTATAGAAAGAAAACTGTTTTCGTCAAGAAGCCTAAAAGTATAATAGAGAGTATATTTATGACGATTTATTTAAATATATACTCGTTTTTTATATTGAATAGGGGGAGTAGAGTTAATAGAGTTGTCTATGGAAGTGATCATATTATTGGAGCAAAATATTTCTTAAGGCGTTTTCCTTTTATCTTGATTGAGGATGGTACGGCAAATTATGACCCTAAATCATATCAACGTAGCTGGAAAAATAAATTGTTTTCTATCCCTACTTTTGGTGTATATAAAAATGTAACGAAGATTTATCTTACACAGAAAAAGAATATCCCTGATATTATAAAAAATAAGGTCGACTTTGTTGATGTTAGAGAACTTTGGAATAAAAAAACATCAGAGGAAAAAGATTATATATTAAGTTTTTTTAATATTGATGATATGAAATTATCTATCTTAAAACAAAAGAAGCATATTTTATTCACTCAACCACTATCGGAAGATGGAGTTTTAACAGAAGAAGAAAAGGTAGATTTATACTCTAAAATAGTTAAAAAATATGATAAAACCTCTTTAGTGATCAAACCTCATCCTAGAGAAAAAACGAATTATAGCATTTTATTTCCACAAACTTACATATTTGAAGATGCTCTTCCTGCTGAGCTTTTAGAATTATTGGGAGTAGACTTTGAGCGAGTGATTACATTATTTTCTACAGCTGTTTTACAATATCCAAAAGAAAAAATAGATTTTTACGGTACTAATTGTCACTCTAAATTAATAGAACGTTTTGGTATAGTAGATATATTTGATGTTAATTGTAATTTATAATTGATTTGTTGGAGGTGTAGGGTATATGAGACGGCAGAAGGAACTAGTTTGTAAATTATTATTACTTATTTCGGATATATTGTCATTTTCTTTTTCCTTGTTTATGGCTATATATATATTAAAGATAGTTTATGGAAATATAAATGTGTATTTGCCAGATGCGCAAATACTAGATGTATTTTCTTTACATTTGTTTTTAGGCGCTCTTTGTGTTACTTGGTTTGCTATACGATTAAGACATTATACTTACCGTAAACCATTTTGGTTTGAACTAAAGGAAATAATAAGAACATTATTGATATTCTTTATTATTGAGCTGTCAGTGATGGCTTTTTCCAAATTATATATTTCACGTTATCTTTTCGTATCTGTATGGTTAATTAATTTAATATTATTTCCTCTAACTAGAATTGCAGTTAAACTTTATTTAATAAAAGCTAAATGGTATCTAAAAGAAACCGTTATAATTGGTAGTGCGAAAAATGCGATAGATGCCTATGTTGCACTACGAAGTGAAACCTATTTAGGTTTAGATATTAAATATTTTATATCATCAAATAAAGAATTAGTCTCACATTTTAATATTCCTGTGTTAAATGAGGACGAATTTAATCTTAAAGAAAAATTCTCTCAAAGATATACTCAATTTATTATTGCATTGGAAAATGAGGAATGCGATTTACAAGAACATTGGTTGCGTAAACTTGCATTGAATAAGTTTCGTTCTATATCAGTCATCCCTACCATAAGAGGTTTGCCATTATACAGTACTAATATGTCGTTTTTATTTAGCTATGAAATGATTTTATTAAGGGTGAATAATAATTTAGCTAAACGATCTTCCCGTATTTTAAAAAGAACAATGGATATCGTTTGTTCTATTTTGATTATTCTGTTGTTATCACCTGTATTATTAACGCTATATTTCTTAATTAAGCGAGATGGTGGTGATGCAATTTATGGTCATAGTAGAATTGGGCGTAATGGGGAGCCATTTGATTGCCTTAAATTTAGATCTATGGTGGTAAATTCTAAAGAGGTTTTAGAAGAACTTTTAGCAAATGATCCTGAAGCCCGTGCTGAATGGGAAAAAGATTTTAAACTTAAAAATGACCCTCGTATTACAAAAATCGGACATTTTATTCGTAAAACTAGTTTAGATGAGCTACCACAACTCTTTAATGTTCTTAAAGGGGAAATGAGTTTAGTTGGTCCTCGTCCAATTGTAAAAGATGAATTAGAACGCTACGAAGAAGATGTGGATTATTACTTAATGGCAAAACCAGGTATGACAGGTTTATGGCAAGTGAGTGGTCGTAATGACGTAGATTATGAAACTCGAGTATATTTCGATGCTTGGTATGTTAAAAACTGGTCATTATGGAATGATATTGCCATCTTATTTAAAACAGTAAATGTGGTTTTGAAACGAGATGGTGCTTATTAAACCATGAAAATACTTATCACAGGCGGAGCTGGTTTTATTGGCTCTGCTTTTATTCGATATTTAATCAATAACACAGATCATCTTGTTATTAATGTTGATAAATTGACTTATGCGGGGAATTTGTCTTCATTAGATGAAGTCTGTGTTTCTCCTCGCTATCATTTTTATCGGGAAGATATTTGCGATAGAAATGTGATGCAAGGAATTTTTACGCAACATCAGCCTGACGCGGTTATTCATTTGGCAGCCGAGAGTCATGTTGACCGCTCGATAAATGGTCCTGCTGATTTTATTCAAACTAATATTTTTGGTACTTATAACTTGCTCGAAATTGCGCGGGATTACTGGGCTAGTTTAGATGGGGATAAAAAAGCGCGGTTTATTTTTCAACATATTTCTACAGATGAAGTTTATGGTGATTTAAGTCCTAATGCTGCTCCCTTTGATGAACAAAGCCGATATCAACCAAGTAGTCCCTATTCTTCATCCAAAGCCGCAAGTGATCATTTAGTGAGAGCTTGGCATAGAACCTATGGTTTACCAATTTTACTGACTAATTGCTCGAATAATTATGGGCCTTTCCAACATCCCGAAAAACTCATTCCTTTGATGGTTTCAAATGCTATTCAGGGAAAAAAATTACCCATTTATGGAAGCGGACAACAAGTTCGTGATTGGTTATTTGTGGAAGATCATATTGAGGCGCTTTATCTTGTATTGCAAAAAGGGCAAGTTGGTGAAACTTACAATATTGGTAGCAACTGTGAAAAAACTAATATTGATGTGGTGAATATGATTTGTGACCTATTAGAAGAATTCGTGCCAAACAAGCCAGCAGGTGTAGTTCAATATAAAGATTTAATTACTTATGTTGCGGATCGTCCAGGTCATGATAAAAGGTATGCCATCAATTCAAGCAAAATTCAGCAACAACTCGGTTGGCAGCCTAAAGTCAATTTGGTGACGGGTTTACGCAAAACGGTAGAGTGGTATCTTCATCATACAAACTTGTGGAAAAAATAAAATTATCTCTGCCAATTCGTGTAGAAACTGATATATTGTAATCATTGTTTTTTTATTTTTAAGGATAAAAATGAACGTTTTCCTTTCTTTTGAATCTTGCAGCGCAGAATGGGGTAAAAATGCTATTCTGAGTTTTCAAGATAATCAGGCGATTATTCATTGTTCGCAAAACTGCGAAAAAAAAGACCGCACTTTAGTGCAGAAAGCAGCTCGTAAGTTACGTAATCAAGGAATTTCTAATGCTGATTTATCTGGAAACAATTGGTCATTGGAGTTTTGTTGGGCATTTTATCAAGGCTTTTATAGTGCAAAACAAGATTTCTCAGTAGATTTTCCAACACTATCTGAATTTGAGAACGAAGAGTTATTTAGCCGAATTGAATGTATTGATTTTGTACGTGAAATCATTAACTTACCCTCTGATGTCTTAACCCCTGAAGCATTGGTAAATCGAGCAGCTCAATTTATTGAACAACAAGCTGCGGCTTGGGAAGAAGGCGTTGTAAGTTATAACATCATTAAAGGCGATGAGTTAAAAGAATTAGGTTATCAAGGTATTTGGACTGTAGGGCGTGGCTCGGTAAATCCGCCTGCTATGTTACAGCTTGATTTTAATCCAACGGGCGATGAAACTGCGCCAGTTTTAGCTTGTTTAGTGGGCAAAGGCATTACTTTTGATACGGGTGGTTATAGCCTAAAGCCAAGCAACAATATGGACAGCATGAAATCTGATATGGGGGGTGCTGCTTTATTGACTGGCGCATTGGGTTTAGCGATCGCACAAGGATTGACGCTGCGAGTTAAACTTTATTTATGCTGTGCGGAAAATATGATTAGTAGCAATGCCTTCAAATTAGGGGATATTATTCAGTATCGAAATGATGTTTCGGTTGAAGTAATGAATACGGATGCTGAAGGGCGTTTGGTTTTAGCTGATGGTTTAATTGAGGCAAGCCAGCAGCAAGCACAATTTATTATTGATGCAGCAACATTGACTGGTGCGGCAAAAGTGGCGGTCGGTAACGATTATCACTCAGTACTTTCCATGGACAATCTGCTGGTTGAAGATTTATTACATTCAGCTCAACAAACTCAAGAACCATTTTGGCGTTTACCATTTGAAGAACTACATCGCGGACAAATTTCTTCTGCTTTTGCAGATATATCAAATACAGGTTCTGTGGCTGTGAGTGCAGGGGCAAGTACTGCAACAGCATTTTTATCTTACTTTGTTGAAAATTATCAACAAAATTGGTTACATATTGATTGCTCAGCCACTTATCGCAAATCGGCGAGCGATTTATGGGCAGTTGGGGCAACAGGGATTGGCGTGCAAACTCTTGCAGACTTATTATTAACAAAAGGAGAATAACATGGCATTAGAATATACATTTTCAATCATTAAGCCAGATGCGGTTGAGCGTAATTTAGTTGGTGCGATTTTAGCGCGTTTTGAATCAGCTGGTTTTCGTATTGCAGCGACAAAAATGTTGCATTTAAATCAAGAACAAGCAGAAGGTTTTTATGCAGAACACAAAGGAAAGTCTTTTTTTGAGGGATTGGTGCAATATATGATCTCTGCGCCCATTGTGGTTTCTGTATTAGAGAAAGAAAACGCGATAAAAGATTACCGCACTTTAATTGGTGTTACTGATCCGACATTAGCAGAAGAAGGTACGATTCGTCGTGATTTTGCGGAAACTAAAACCCGTAATTCAGTGCATGGTTCCGATAGCCCTGAAAGTGCGAAACGTGAAATTGCCTATTTCTTCGTGGAATCGGAAATTTGTTTAAAATAATGCCTGTGAGCGCAAGTTTTTTATTCCCTGAATAATTAATTTAGGGAATTTTTTTATGTAAAGATTGAAATTTATTCAAAAATCTGTATTATAGCCGTCTATACTTCTAAATGAAATTAAGGAATATTATGTCTAGCTATTTATTTACTTCTGAATCTGTATCAGAAGGCCATCCAGATAAAATCGCCGATCAAATCTCAGATGCGGTATTAGATGAAATTTTAAAACAAGATCCTAAAGCGCGCGTAGCTTGTGAAACCTATGTGAAAACCGGTATGGCGCTCGTTGGCGGTGAAATCACCACTTCTGCATGGGTAGATATTGAAAATTTAACGCGTCAAGTGATTTGCGATATTGGTTATAAACATTCAGAAATGGGCTTTGATGGTCATTCTTGTGCGGTGTTAAATGCTATTGGTAAACAATCTTCTGATATTAATCAGGGCGTGGATCGTGCAAATCCATTAGATCAAGGGGCGGGTGACCAAGGCATTATGTTTGGTTACGCGACCAATGAAACGGATGTATTAATGCCAGCAGCTATTACTTATGCGCATCGTTTAATGGAACGCCAAGCAAAAGTGCGTAAAGATGGAACATTATCTTGGTTACGTCCAGATGCAAAAAGCCAAGTCACGCTAAAATATGAAGATAACAAAATTGTTGGTGTTGACGCAGTGGTTCTTTCTACTCAACATTGCGATAGCGTAAATCAAAAAGATTTGCATGAAGCTGTGATGGAAGAAATTATTAAACCTGTATTGCCTGCACAATGGTTATCAAAAGACACCAAATATTTTATTAATCCAACTGGGCGTTTTGTGATTGGTGGACCAATGGGAGATTGTGGTTTAACTGGTCGTAAAATCATCGTGGATACTTACGGCGGTGCAGCTCGCCATGGTGGCGGTGCATTCTCAGGTAAAGATCCTTCTAAAGTAGACCGCTCTGCTGCTTATGCGGCTCGTTATGTCGCGAAAAATATTGTTGCTGCAGGCCTTGCAGATCGTTGCGAAATTCAGCTTTCTTATGCAATTGGTGTGGCAGATCCTACTTCTATTATGGTGGAAACCTTTGGTACCGGCAAAGTAGCAAACGAGTTATTAGTTGCCTTAGTGCGTGAATTCTTTGATTTACGTCCTTATGGCTTAATCAAAATGCTTGATTTAATCCAACCCATTTATCGTGAAACTGCAGCTTATGGCCACTTTGGGCGTGAACAATTCCCATGGGAAAAAGTGGATCGTGCAGAAGAATTACGTGCTGCAGCGGGCCTAAAATAAATCATTTCACTATATAAGGCGAGCTTGCTCGCCTTTCTTTTTATGCAAACAGAAACCCAATTCCGACATTTAAAAATGCAGGTGCAATGGCGGTTAACCCATTGTTTACAGATTGCAGAACAACATTTTAAGCGTCGTTTCCCTTCTCCTGCTGTCACTTATGAACTGAAAGGCGTAAAAGCAGGTGTCGCTTATTTGCAGAAAAACCTTATTAAATTTAACCGTACTTTATTATTGGAAAACCCCACTGAATTTATCCAGCAAGTTGTGCCACATGAATTGGCGCATTTATTGGTCTATCAACAATTTGGTAGAGTGAAACCTCATGGTAAAGAATGGCAATTTGTGATGGAACATCTTTTTAATTTGCCAGCGGATACTTGCCATCAATTTGATGTGACGAATGTACAAGGGCGTACTTTTGCTTATGAATGCCAATGCCAAACCCATTATTTAACGACTCGACGTCATCATAATATTCAACGAAAAAGAGCGGTGTATTTATGCCGAAAATGTAATGCTCCATTGATTTATTCCAATAATGAATAGTTCTCCCCAAACTTTGTTTTCAGATGTATTTTTTCTTTTCCAAACTTGAAATTTATTTTTCTAAACCTATTTATATGAGGTATTTCAATAAATTTTGATAAAAAGGAAAAGTATATGTCAACCAATCAAGAAACGCGTGGTTTTCAGTCAGAAGTGAAACAGCTTCTTCAATTAATGATCCATTCTTTATATTCCAACAAAGAAATTTTCTTACGTGAACTTATCTCAAATGCTTCAGATGCAGCAGATAAATTACGCTTTAAAGCGTTATCCGCACCAGAACTTTATGAAGGCGATGGTGATTTAAAAGTACGCATTAGCTTTGATGAAAGCAAAGGAACTCTGACGATTAGTGATAATGGTATTGGTATGACGCGTGAACAAGCGATTGATCATTTAGGTACCATTGCGAAATCAGGAACGAAAGAATTTTTAACCGCACTTGGTAGTGACCAAGCGAAAGATAGCCAATTGATTGGCCAGTTTGGCGTTGGTTTTTATTCAGCGTTTATTGTTGCGGATAAAGTAACGGTGAAAACAAGAGCAGCTGGCGAAGCAGCTGGTAAAGGGGTGTTGTGGGAATCTGCTGGCGAAGGGGAATATTCGGTTGCTGATATTGAGAAAAAAGATCGCGGTACAGAAATTACCTTACATTTACGTGAAGATGAAAAAGAATTCTTAAATGAATGGCGATTACGTGAAATTATCGGTAAATATTCGGATCATATTGGTTTGCCTGTTGAGATTTTGGCAAAAGAATATGACGATGAAGGCAAAGAAACTGGCATTAAATGGGAAAAAATCAATAAAGCGCAAGCGCTATGGACACGTGCGAAAGGCGATATTTCTGATGATGAATATAAAGAATTCTATAAGCACTTAAGCCATGACTTTGCTGATCCATTATTATGGGCACATAATAAAGTAGAAGGAAATCAAGAATATACTAGCCTTTTATATGTGCCGTCAAAAGCGCCTTGGGATTTATTTAATCGTGAACATAAACATGGCTTGAAACTCTATGTTCAACGAGTGTTTATTATGGATGATGCGGAACAATTCATGCCAAATTATTTGCGTTTTATGCGTGGCTTAATTGATAGTAATGATTTACCGCTTAATGTTTCTCGTGAGATTTTGCAAGATAACAAAGTCACTGCGGCGTTACGTAAAGCATTGACCAAGCGTTCATTACAAATGTTGGAAAAACTGGCCAATGATGATGCTGAGAAATATCAAGGTTTTTGGAAAGAATTTGGTTTGGTATTGAAAGAAGGTCCAGCAGAGGATGTGGCTAACAAAGAAAGCATTGCTAAATTACTCAGATTTGCTTCAACTCACAATGAAAGCAGTGAGCAAAACGTGTCGCTCAGCGATTATGTTGCACGCATGAAAGAAGGGCAAAAAGCCATTTATTATATTACGGCAGATAGTTATGTTGCTGCGAAAAACTCACCGCACTTAGAACTCTTTAATAAGAAAGGCATTGAAGTGCTATTACTTTCAGATCGTATTGATGAATGGATGTTAAGTTATTTAACAGAATTTGATGGCAAGCAATTACAAACAATCAGCAAAGCCGATTTGGATTTAGGGGATTTGGCAGATAAAGAGCCAGAGCAACAAAAAGAGCAAGATGAACAATTTTCTTCTTTTGTTGAGCGCGTGAAAACCTTATTAGGCGATCGAGTAAAAGAAGTGCGTTTAACACATCGATTAACTGATACACCAGCTATTGTCTCAACTGGTGATGATCAGATGACGACGCAAATGGCAAAATTATTTGCAGCGATGGGACAACAGGCGCCAGAAGTGAAATATACTTTTGAACTTAACCCAGAACATAGTTTAGTGAAGAAAGTCGCTGATGTTGCTGATGAACAATTATTTGCAGATTGGATTGAGTTATTGTTAGAACAAGCAATGTTTGCAGAACGAGGCACATTGGAAAATCCAATGGCATTTATTAAGCGTATGAATGCCTTTTTACAAAAATAGCATTGTGCATTAAAAATACAGTTGTTTTTTTTTTGTGCGATTGACGTATAATAAATCTGCTCTATGGCATGTGGCGATAGAGTGGAATAAACAATTTTAAAAGGATACGCTATGAAAAAAGTTCTATTTGGTTCAGCATTATTTGCTATGGCTTTTGCGGCTAATGCAGCGGATTTACATCCAAAATGTGATGAATATTTCAAAGCAGTCGATGCTTATGTTGAGAAAGCGCCTGAAGCGGTAAAACAACAAATGAATGCAAGTAAAGAGCAAATGAAAATGGCACCAGCCGCAGCACAAGAACAAACCTGTGCTATGGCGCTTGAACAGCTAAAAAAAATGCCAAAAATGTAATTTTTGCGTATAATTCAAAGCCAGTTTTGACTGGCTTTTTATTTTATGGCAACTTTCATCGCTTACGCTAATATTCAACAATCTTATCCAACTGATCTAGTACCTGAATTATTTTGGGGAAATAAACAACGAGTTGCTTCTTCTAATCCTCGTGTTAAACAACGCAGTGAATGCCAAAAATTAGCCTATTTTTTGCTTCATCAACTTTGTGAACGTGCGCAAGTTGATACTTCCTTATTAAATCAAGTCTATCGAACTGCAAGTGGCAGACCGCAATTTCCATTAACTCATATGGATTTTAATATTAGCCATTCGGATAACTGGGTGGCAGTGATTTTGAGCATTGATGAAAAGCCAAATGCAGTAGGCATTGACATTGAGTTTGCGAAAAAGTCGAGAAATTACACCGCACTTTTGCAACATTTTGCCTCTCAATCTGAGCAAAAATGGTTTGCACAACAAGATAATCCTGAAGTGGCGTTTTATCGTATTTGGTGTTTGCGTGAAGCCATCCTTAAATCACAAGGTGTTGGTATTGTGAAATTAACGGAAGTGGAACACTATCCGACTCATCAACAATTGTATTCATCTCATTGCCCGCAAGGAGAACTGTTATTCGTCGATGATCTGCCTTTTTATTTAGCTGCATTTACAACAGAGGGAAAAAGTACGGATATCCATTGTTTCCACTGGCGAGACGATACTTTAATGCCAACCCATCTGCCGCATGCGTTGCACTATGCGGTTAATCCGACAAAATGAAAAAGTTTTTTGTGACAGAGTTCAAATTCTAATAAAAAAGTTGTCGCATGCTTTCCTTTTTTTAGTATTCTACTTCAAATGAAGTGATTTGATTTGTGAAAATTTATTATGTCTGAAATTCAACAATTTACTCAAAATGATATTGAAATTGTAAATGAAACAACCCTTTACGATGGTTTTTTTAAGCTCAAGAAGATTCAATTTCGCCATAAATTATTTGCCGGTGGCACTAGCGGAATTGTGACAAGAGAATTATTAGTCAAAGGGGCAGCGTCTGCGGTAATTGCTTATGATCCTAAGGAGGATTCTGTTGTTTTAGTTGAGCAAGTTCGTATCGGTGCTTATGATCCAAAATTACCAAATTCACCATGGTTGTTAGAATTGATCGCTGGTATGGTGGAAGAAGGGGAAACGCCTGAAAGCGTGGCTCAGCGTGAAAGTGAGGAAGAGGCTGGTGTCGCGGTTTCTCATTTGCAGCATGCATTAAGTGTATGGGATAGCCCAGGTGGAGTGATCGAACGCATTCATTTATTTGCGGGTAAAGTGGATAGTAGCAAAGCAACAGGATTACATGGTTTAGCCGATGAGCATGAAGATATTAAAGTGCATGTTGTGAAGCGTGAAACTGCATATCAATGGGTAGAGCAAGGCAAAATTGATAACAGCATTGCTGTCATGGGATTGCAATGGTTGCAGTTACATTATCAAGAGTTGGAACAGAAGTGGTTATAATGGATTAAATTGTAGAGGTTCGCGATGACAATAACAAATCAAAGCGAAAATGAATATATTCGTTTTATTCAAATTACCGATCCCCATTTATTTAAGGATGAAAGTGGCGAATTGCTTGGCATTAATACGTTTGACAGTTTTCAACAAGTATTAACAGAAATTAAGCAATCGGCAGATGATTACGAATTTGTTTTAGCAACGGGCGATCTTGTTCAAGATAGTAGTAAAGAAGGTTATTTACGTTTTTGTAATAGTATCAACCAGTTAAATAAGCCTGTGTATTGGATTCCCGGTAATCATGATTTCTTACCTCATATGACAGAAATTTTAACGGAACAACAAGGTAATTTACGTTCTGATAAACATTTATTGGTAGGGAATAAGTGGCAAATTTTATTACTTGATAGCCAAGTGTTCGGTGTACCACATGGTTTACTCAGTCAATATCAACTGGATTGGTTGGAAGAAAAATTGCAAGAATATCAAGAATATTATTCTTTAATCGTGCTACATCACCATTTAGTTTCGACGAATTCTGCTTGGTTAGATCAGCATAATTTGCGTAATGCCAATGAATTAGCACATGTTTTATCTAAGTACGAAAATGTACGAGCGATTTTGCATGGCCATATTCATCAAGAAGTTGATACTGAATGGTTGGGCTACCAAATCATGTGTACGCCTTCAACTTGTATTCAATTTAAACCAGATCATAATGCCTTTACATTGGACACATTACAGCCAGGTTGGCGAGAAATTACGCTTTTTGATGATGGTCATATTGAAACTGATGTTTACCGAATTAAAGGGGCACGTTTTTTACCAAATATGCATGAAGATGGTTATTAATTGATTGCAATTTTTTATTTTATCGTTACAATACAACTTCCCTGTCGCCGCTGGATTAGAGATCGGCGGACGATGTATTTACAATAACCTTTTAGGAGTTAAAAATGTCTCTAAGCGTAGAAAAAAAAGCAGCTATCGTTGCTGAGTTTGGTCGTGATGCAAAAGACACTGGTTCATCAGAAGTTCAAATTGCATTATTAACTGCACAAATTAACCACTTACAAGCACACTTTGCTACACATAAAAAAGACCACCATGGTCGTCGTGGTTTATTAGGCATGGTTTCTCGTCGTCGTAAATTATTAGACTACTTAAAACGTACAGATCTTGCTAAATACACAGATTTAATTGCACGTTTAGGTTTACGTCGCTAATCTTATTTACGATAAAAAAGCACCTTAATTGGTGCTTTTTTATTGCCTATTTTTTACTAAAGTGCGGTGTAATTTTATCTTGTTTTCTGTTATTCAGGTTTTTTATTGAATTGTTTTAAAAATCAGCAATCAAACATATTTTTTATTTTGTAACTTGACAGCTATATAGGAAATCCGTATTATTTACCACGCTTAAACAACGGAGGAATGGTCGAGTGGTTGAAGGCACCGGTCTTGAAAACCGGCGAGGGTTTACGCCCTCCGTGAGTTCGAATCTCACTTCCTCCGCCATCAAGTGCTTATTAAGTCGTAAGTTTGGTCTGCAAAATCAATAACTTACGACTTTTTTGTTTTCTGAAAATTCACTCAGAGTATCATTCTTTGCAATCATATTTGATGTGTCAAAGAATGAGTTTGACGTAAATTTGACATGATTTGCGTATGTCAAAAGATGCTCTGCATTTAAGTGAGCATATTTTTGCACCATCTCAATCGTTTCCCAGCCGCCAAGCTCTTTTAATGTAAGTAGTGGTGTACCAGCTTGAACATGCCAGCTCGCCCATGTATGACGAAAATCATGAAAGCGGAAATCACGAATATTAGAAACAGATAGTGCTTTATGTAAGTGTTCTCTGTCTATATCTGTAATCATTTTCCCTTTGCCGCGATGAAACACGTAATCTGATATACGTTTTGTTTCTTTTTGGCGTAAAAAATTGACTGCTTCACGATTTAATGGCAGCGCTCTTGCTCTACCTGATTTTGCTACATCACTTGTCACAATAGCTATATTCTGATTAAAATCAATTTTACTCCATGTCATAGTTAAGATCTCTGTCATTCTTGCTCCTGTCATTAACGCAAAAAAGCAGACATCTTTCATCCAATCTAAAGTAATATTGTTTAATAAGGTATTAGCTTCATCCTTCGTGATCCAGCGTACTCGTTTTTTAGGTTCAGAGTTTTTAGCTAAGTAAGGGATTGAATCAATCCAGCCTGCCTGACGAGCTAAATTTAACGCTCTCATAATTGAGGTGCGATAACGATTTTGTGTAGATGGTGATAACTTTTTACCTGTTTTCAGGATATGAGTAGGTAAATTGTTATAAATATCATCACTTGTTAAAGAGCTAAGTCGTTTATGCCCAATTGCTTTCTGCCAATATTCAGCATGACGGATTTTTGTTTCAATATCCTTTTGATTTTCCGATGCTTCAAGAAAGCGGATTAATGCTTGTTCAACGGTTCTTTCTGGGCGTTTATTTAATTGCTCAACTTGCCAAGCTTCATGCTTTAGTTGGTCGTGCATTTGTTGTGCAAGTTTCTTTTCAGTCGTTTTACTACTGATCCGAACTCGCTCCCCACTTGGTGTGGTGAAATCAATTTGCCAGATACCGCTTTTATTTTTTCTGATCGACATTTTTTCTCCTTATCGCCGACCAAAACTCCTAATCGGCTGGTATTTTGCAACTCTTTACGTCTACGATCAAGTTCTGACGGAAAAACCCGCCATGCGTTAGATCCTTCCATTTGAAAAAATCCCCATTCTATCTTATGCCCATGAACGCATGAATAGCTCATGCCTAACATCCTTGCAACTTGGGATATTGATAAGGCTTCCTCCATATTTCCTCCAAAAATAAACCCTAGCGGTTGGCTAGGGTTGTTAAATAAAAAACTCTGTGAGTGGATAGACTTTTATTCATTTTTTGTTTCCTCAAATTCACTGCTTTGTGTTTCTATGTGTTGTTCATTCATCCAATCATACAAATTTTTCCAAACATCATAATCGCACCGCATACCGATTTCTTGTAAACCGCTTTCATGATCTTTAAGTGCGGTTAATAATTCACGCACAATGAGAAATTTTGTATTTGCAGTGAAGTTTTGCCAGTATTTACGGATAAATTCATCGCAATCATTGACAACATAAGTCATTCGCCCTAAACAATAACGGAATGATTGAATAGCAAGTGATTGAAGTTCCATTTTTGAAATTGTTACTTGATTATCATTCATCTTCTCGATCCTTTCATTGCGTCAAGCCATTCTTGTGCGTTTTCTTCACTTTCAAATAAAGAGCCTGCTTCCAACATATCACAATGCTTTTTGTTATTCGGATCAAAATAAAAGTTAATAATACATCGCGACCCTTTTTTAAATACGAGCTGGTCTTCTTTTGCTCGCTTTAATGGTGTAGGTAAATCTAATTGTACTCGAGGACGAGGTTCTTCCCACATTCTGCAATGTTGATTTAACGCGTCGATTTTTTCAACATCAACTACGCCATTTTCATCTTCTGTGATGTAACTCACATTATCAAATCGACTTTCACCGATAACCCAATATCGTTTGCCATTCTGAGTATTTACAATTTGCTCACCAGCCAACGCTTTTTCTAAATCAAATGGTTTCATCTTTATTTCTCCAAAAAAATACCGCACTTAGCGGACTTTAACATCAACCACAGGTAGCTCAATATAAGGTTGCTGCGGTTTTACTGTTTGTTGTGTTTTATCTCTGTTTTGTATAATCCAAACACCAAGCTCTTTAAACTCCGGTAAAATATTATTCTTCGCACAATCTTCGATAAAATTTCTTGTTTCGACATCAAACAAAACCCAATATTTTTTAATATCCTCAATTGCCTTTTGGCGAATAGTGGGATTTAACGAGTTAAATCGATGTTGTACAAAACAAACGATTAATTGCATAAAAAAACTATGCGGCGTAGCAATTTGCATTTCGTTCATTTATTCTCCTTGTTTAAATTGTGTCGGTTGATATATTCTCTGCGTTCTTCGTGCAGCAAATTTACTTTTCGTTCCACTTCTGCGAGTTCTTTGTCGATTTCTGCTAAATCACGTTTGTTGCGTTCTGCGGTTTCCATTTCGATCATTAAATATCTCCCAACATAGCGGCAAGTGCGGAGGGTTGTACTTCAAAATCCCAGTACATAGAGGAGTTAGCAGGAGTGCCTTTGCTTACTATGTTTAATTGAGTTTGATTATCGGGTAGGATTTCTTTAGGTATTAACAGGATGTTGTATTTATCCTTATCAATCATTAAAAACAAACAGAAAAAATCAGGAAGTTCGCCATCTTTGGTGTGCCTTATTCGTATTTGGTAGGAATTTTTATTTTTTCCTACTGTTGACATTTTTACATCAACAGTCTTGTCGTTTACAATAAAATCAAATAAAGGATTATTCATTTGATACTGCATATTCATATCTAATGCACCTGGAACAAGCCTTCTAAATTCCTCTTCCGCCCAGTCTCCTTTATTGGTTGATTCCGCACGATTTTTATAACTTGCCCAATTAGGCGATAAACCTAATTCTTGCAGCGTTCTAGCACATATCCAAACTGTTAATCCTGTTTCTTCGGTGATTGCTTTTAAATTCCCATTATATTTGTAATATGCATCAAGCACGCGGTATTGCGTGGTTTCGTTTTGCTTAATAAAACCATGATGTTTTAATACAAGATACACTACACCAGCACGCAAATTTAATGTTTCAGCAAACTTTGCTACATCTGCATAGTTTTGATATTGCTCTTTTGCCATCTTAAGCAATGCTTTTTCTTTAGTTTGATCTGTGATAATTCGCTTAGGTGGTGGGGGAGTGTCAATTTTTATTGGCTCAGGTTTAGGTTGAGGAGGTATAGCCTCCGCTTTTTCTTTTGCGACATAAAAATTTTCAACTGCTTTTTGTTTTTCTTTTAATGTTGCGCGTAAATCACGCTGTAACACTTTAGCTGTCGTAATTTGAGATTTCATTTCGGTGATTGGATTAAGCATTACTATTCTCCAGTTTTGGTGTAGCGTCAAAAATAGTAGGTAAATCAGCTTGGTTGCCGAGGTAGTCGGCTTGTACCTTTTTAGCCTCAAGTGAGACTTTTGCTATATCGATGATTTTATCGCTAACATCAGCGACAGCTTTTGCTCTTTGGACTTCCGTTTGAATTTGTTCAATGGATAAATCTTCATCATTTAAACGTTCAAGAGCGAGAAAAAGGTGATCTGTTAGATGAGGTAGTCTATTTTTTGTCATAGGATTATTAGGCAATAAAAAAGCCACTATTTAGTGGCTTGGGTTATAAAGATTAGAACAAAATTGTTCTGTTTTTGGTTTGTAAATTTTTAGGGAATCTCAAATAAAAAAGCTTGTGGGGTACAGGCTTATTGTTCATCTTTCCATTTTGTTGCGAGCCATTCAAATTCGCAGAATAGTTTATCGTTATTTCCATTAATACGCCTTAATTCCATTATGTAAGGCTTTAATGTGTCCCAATCATAAATTAGGCTGCTGCGACTCATTCGTTTATAAACTGCTTCATCAAAAATATTTTCTCTAATACCAACACAGATAAATTCAATGGAATTTAAGACACTTGTAATAGTTGCGTTATTTTCAGTATATTCACTGTTTTTATCTTTTATATGGCAAGCTATTTCGGTGAAATTTACACCATCTTTTCGCATTTGAACAAATTTTCTTCGTTGTTCTAGGTATGAGGCGTTATGGTTGTGAGCAAGTAATAATTCAATGGTTGATTTTTGTTTATGGTGTAATCGTTGGTCTTTTAACTGTCTATTAGCAAAAATAGCAAGGTAGCCTGTTGCAATACAAGTACCTATGCTACTTACTAAAATCCAGTCTATAATCATTAAATCCACCAACCTTCATTTAATTTAAATTTTTTCATAGTCTTCCTCCAAAATAAAAAAGCCTACCAAGTAAGCCATCTATTTAATATTAATTTTAATCAAAGAACTATGATTGCTGTCACCAATCAGACTTTCTGCTGAAAGTGGTTATATCCTAAATCAAAGGGTGGTGGTTGTCAAATATCCATGCAAGACTTAACGATAACTCAAAACGGAATCTCATCATCTAACCCGTCACTTGGTGGCGGTGTAAAGCTGCCGTTTTTGGCTTTTTCATAAGCGTTAGGCTGAGCTTGTAAGTTAGCTTGCGGTTTAGCTTGTAAGTTATTATCTTGGGCGCTACCTAACATTTGCATTACATCGCCTTGAATTTCGGTGGTGGAACGCTCTTGTCCGTTTTGGTCTTGCCATTTGCGTGTGCGTAATTTGCCCTCAATATACACTTGCGAGCCTTTTTTCAGGTATTGACCGCATATTTCTGCTTGTCGGCGGTAAAAAACAATACGGTGCCATTCTACAAGCTCTTTGCGTTCGCCTGTATTTTTATCTGTCCAGCTTTCACTGGTTGCCACACTAATATTTGCTACCTGTTCGCCATTAGGCATAGTGCGGACATCAGGGTCGTTACCTAAACGACCCACGATGATTACTTTATTTATTCCAGCCATTACATAGCCTCCTGAATAAGCTGTTGATAATAAGCTTGTGCTTTTGGCACTCGTTCTTTAATTTTTTCAATGATTTGTTCATCTCGTTTTACAATTACCGTAGTAATACGTTTTTCTTGCGGTATCTGCTCAACCAAATCAATGTATTTTTCCGTATCTTGCCAAGGCGAGAGTAAATCTAACGGAGTAGGGAACAATACAAAATCAATTTGTGCTTCCTCACAATCCCAAAGCCACATATAACCTTGCATTTGGATATCGTAACCCGCTTTTTTCGCTTTATCTTCCGCTTCATCGCTAAAAAACGGGTGTGTGCCAATATCAAAAGAGCATTTAGTATCAATAATCAGCTTGCGAGATGGTACATAAATATCACATTCGCCAGTGATTAAATCATTTTCTCTACGTTCTTTATTTTTCTTCAGTGGCAAACCTCGCTTTAATCCACTGAGTTTAATAGCGTTATCTTCAAGTTGATTACCTTTCTCGGTGTATTTGTTACCCTCAAAGGACTGATAACCGAACAAATCATATTTAACAATTTCTCGCACCGCACTTTTAGCGGTTTCGGTTATTTTTCCTGCCTCTTTATCCGCTTTTGATTTAGGCTCACCAAGTAATTTATGAAGCATTGAACATCTAGCTTTCATTTGATACATTTTCAATTTCCTCTAGTTTTTTATACTGTTCTTGGCTAAATTCAAAACCGTTATCACATAAATCTTGTAGCGTTGCTTCGCCATTGATAATGTTTTGTTTGCATTGTTCAAACACTTCATCACTTACTTTCATATCAGTAAATTCTGCATCATCAATTTGATTGTCGGCGTAGTTAAATTCGCCTTTTTCAATGTCTTTTACAACTGCTTGATCTGCTAATACCGCTTGTTGCATTTCAACAGATAATGGCGCTTGTTTTGATAGAAGGAGTTTTAAAACCGTTTTTAATGCCATAGCCTCAAAGTTATCATGCCAAACACCAAAACCTTTTTTATAGGTTTGCGAGTAACGCGCGGCATGATTATGCATATATTGCACACTCATATAGATTTCAGCGGTGAAATCATTAATAAGCCTAAAATAAGCGTAATAGCCAATTGGCTTTTCGTTTTCGGTGGGTTTTTGTTTCCAATCAAATTCAAACCCATTAATTGGATCTTCAGTGATTAATTGTTTTTCGTAGATAGGTACTGCAACAAGACGTTTAAATTGTCCGCTACGTTGCGCTAGTTGAATTAGTCCTTTATAACCTAACTGAAATTGTGCCTCTGTTTTACGCTCTTTTTTGTTTTGGTAAGGGACGATATAAGCAAATCCCAGACCGTTTTGTAGCGGTAAATTAAGCGTTGCAGCCATACAAGCCGCGTTAAATACACTCATCGGCTCAGCATTGCGTAACATTGGACTGCTATTTACAACTTGCAACACGCTTGTGGTAAAAGCTGCCGCGTTTTTGTTTAGCAATGTTTCTATTTTCTTTTTAATAGCCGGCATTTCAAAAAATTCTTTAATAGGAAACGCTTTTTTATGCTCATTTGTTTGTGGTAACTGATTCATTTTTTATTCTCCTGTCATAAAAACAGCTTAAGCTCGTCCATAACACTGACTTTTCCACATATCACAATCATCATCATATGGATCAAAATCATCATCTGGCTCATAGTCATCGTTATGTTGTGGTTTTGGTTTATATGCCTCTAGTGGCTCTAGGCAGTAGTCCATGTTCATTGCTATATCCTGTGTTCTTTTGTCGCAAGACTATCTCTAATCTGCGGAATAGGGGGAGATATGCAGCGTAATTGATTCATCTGCTTAATCCGTTTATTCATATGGCGTTTGACGTTGCCAGCTGAGTAAGAATAGGTTTTATAGTCTTGTATGCCATTAATACTAATCACGCCATACACAAAACCTTTTTCATGCTCTCGGTACATTTGCACGCGGTATTTTTCAAACTTTCGTGTGTAAGATCTATCTATCATTGATTACCCTCGTTTCAATCTGTTTTAACGCCACATAACTTTTTGCGCTTTCTATTTGCTCTTCCGTCATATCAGGCGGTGCGCAGTGGGGAGTAGGGTAGGTTTGCCATATACCGCCTTTATCTGCGCACTGGTCAATGGTGTTCGCCGCTAATACTGGTCGAAATGTTGTTATCACTGCTAAGATGAAAATACCGAGAGCGATAACGCCAACAATACACAATATGGCGTAAAAGAATTTTTGGATTGCGTTCATTTTCTGTTCCTTTTTTAATCAAAAATTGAAATTTAGGGTGTAGAAAACCGCCATACGTTAAAAGTGCGGTGGTTTTTTGTGATGTTTTAAAACTGTCTGAGTTGTGGCAGTTGTATGCCTTTTTCAGCAAGTAGGCGTTCTGCTTCGTTGATCCAAACGTTGAACTCGTGGGCGAGGTCGTAGGCACGTGCAGCGAATTGGTTTCTGCTGTAACGTTCAACGCCGAGCATATCGAAGATGGTTTTCATCGCGGGTTCAAGTTGTTCGCCATGTTGTTTTGCTAATCGGCAGCATTTTACCAATGCTTCAAGGGTGTGAATGGAAATCAGCACTTCATCAGGGTTTGGCAATCTGGCGTTCATATCCGCGATAAATTGCAATACGTCAAGCAATTGTGCGGAAAGCAGCTGATCGTATTTGGCGACCTTGAATTTAGCTTTAATCCGTCCATAGATTTCGGCATAGCTTAATCCTGTGCGGTGGTGGGTGATTGATACCGCTTGTTGCACTTGTTGCTGTTCCTCTGGTGTGAGGTATGGCGTAGAAAGTGCGGTGGAATTTTTGTGTAGTTTTAAAAACGCTCTTAGCACAACCAAATGGAATTTTGGGGAAATCCACATGGCGTAGGCGAGTGCGATTTCTTCGCAAGCGTATGTGCCGATTCCATTTTTACGGATAACCGCTGGCGTATTTGGCTCTTCTTTTTGAATTTCGGAAACAAGTTCTTGTGTGGTATCTAAACGAATGAAGAAAGTCGGTTGATGTTTGCTTTCATTACCAGCAACACGATGAAGATCGTTTAAACTGTATAGGTTGTCGATTTGGCGAACTTGTGTGTTTAGAATAGTTAAGTTTGACATTTTTATGCCCCTTGATTTTCAGTTAGTCTTTCGATCAATCTTAGTAGGATTGATCGGGCTTCAACTACCAAATCAAGATGGCGGAGCTTATTTCCTTTCGGTGTTATATTAGGCTCTCTCGACCCGACCATTGAACCTCTGCAGATCTGCAGAGCTTAAATTTAGGCATAAAAAAACCGCTTTATATCGGAGCGAGGTAACCGACTTGATTTAGTAGTGCGGTTATCTTAGCCTGAAATTGGGGCGGTTGTCAAATAGATAGTATTAATCCAATAATAAACAATGCAACCATGAGTATTATAAAACTTTTTAGCCACTCAATGCGAAACTGGCGATTTGCCTCTTCTTCCTGCTCATCTCGTTCTTTGTCGATTTCCTCGATTGCCTCTTTGACGATTTTCCTGATATGGTTATGATCTTCTTGGGTTAGCATTTGGAGTTCCTTATGGATATTGGTCGTAAATTATCCGCAGCACAGTTGCTTGTGCCTGTTGGTTATTACAGTTTTGTGTTGAATGATTGGTTTTCTTGGCAATGTCAGTGGATGATTTTATTTATTGGTGGCTGTATTTTTATGTTTATTTATTATTACTTGGATGAAAAATATAGCCTAAATAAAATCACTGGCTTTGAATTATATCTGCTGTTTACCGTTGTTTCTCTTATTTCTGCAGGTTCTCTCAGCTTTGATGAAATGCGTGCATTAGGTGTAAGTTTTTCATCACCAACATCTTATGGCGAATATTTTATAATGAAAATTACGTTTAATTTGTTCGGGCTAGGTTTATTGCCTATTTCACTCAATTTTTTGATGAATAAAAAACGGTGGAAAAAATTAAATCAACGTAATAAGAAATCATCTTGATATGCGATGAAATAAAAAAGGTCGCATAATGTGCGACCAATCCCGACTTTCTGTTGAAAGTGCGGTTATGTTATCCTGAGTTTAGGGCGGTTGTTAAATAACTATCGTTCTATTTCGTGATTAAATCGCGCATTTAACTCAATCACTTTCCCCATTAAAGCAACCACAAAAAGCTCTTTTTCTTGCTCGGTGAGTTGCTTATAATGCGTGTTAAGTAGAAGAAGAGCATCAGGTGAATTTAAATCCTGATCGATTTTTAAAATAAATTTTTGGAGGGTCATAATGATTACCTTTGGTCATGATTGTCCATATTGTGGAAAGAAAAATGTTGCCTTTGAGGTGAATGATTTTTCAAGACGACAAAGAATACAAAGTGATCAGGATGTTTTTGCTATCCTTGGTACTTGTAATAATTGTGGTGGTGGCGTGGTGACAAATGTGTTAGTGTCGAATATGATGCGTAACCTAGGACTTGATCCCTCACAATCTGCGCATACTCATCATCTCATAGAAACGCACGCCAAACATAAATATACTTTGGAGGAGATTTTCCCCAATCAGAATTTTGTTTTTTACCCTCTTCCGCCTAAACCTGATATTCCTGAATATTTACCTTCTGATTTAGAAGAGGCTTTTTTAGAAGCGGAAGATTTGTTTTGTTTAGTGGAAGGAAATAAGTTTTTAAAACAAGCTGGCAGCTCTTATCGCGCAGTTATTGAGCTTGCTTTATCTAAATTAGATAACAATCCTACGGATAGAAATTTAAATCAGAGAATTAATCAATTAGCGGATAGAGGAAAATTATCACCAAGTATGAAAGATTTTGCACATCGCATTCGTACTCTAGGGAATGGCGCATCGCACGCATTGCTTGAATTTTCCAAGCAAGATTTAGATGATATTCGTTTATTCACTAGGTTATTCTTGATTTATGCGTTCACGCTACCTGCCATGATCCCTAAAAAAGTTCAATCTTCTGTGTAAAAAAAGCCCTCAAACGAGGGCAACCTAACTAAAAGGAGAACTATGTCATTAAGTTGATATTTAACCTTACACAACCATTAAGGAACCATTTAGAACTGCACTCGTCTTGATTAACGGAGCGGAAAAACAAAATGTCAAGATTGGTTTGAGTGCAGTTTTAAATAGTGCGTGTCTGCCCACGCCGTCGCCCGCCCTGCTTTTGCCTTTCAGTCGGGTGCTGCTTGTATCTTTTAACGGGCTTAATTTTGAGCTCGTTAGCGCCCTCAATTTTGAGGGCGCCAAGATTGCTTAGGACTAGTACCAGTGTTGCCTTTTCAGCTCTCCACACCTTGCGAGTGTGTTGCCTATGCTCTTACTCCCTCTATTGAGTAATTCGCCTAAGTTTACTTATCAGGGTCTAACCAACCTTGCCGAGTTTTCAAGTTTTACTTGATAACTGCTCGAGGTTGTTAATACCATCCGCACAAGCACCAAATTTTTAAAGAACAATCAGGTTAAAAACCTTTATTCAAGCCCTCCGCAAAGGGCTTAGTAAAGATTCTATAAAGAGCGTTTTACGAAAGATTTAAACGCCTTAAGTTTGTTGGTGAAAAGACGAACTACAGCATCAAAAACTGCTTTTTCTTCTTCTACAGCCCCTCTCTCAAGGGTTTTTAGTGTTTTCTCTAAGAAATCAACCATTTCTTGATTCTCTGCTTTTCTTGCGATATTAACTGCCGCGTCTCTCACTCTAAATTCATGAAGTAGTTCTTCCATTTCAGCAAGTGTTAATGCGTTCATTTTTGTTTCTCCGCTGCATTCAAGCCCTCCGTAAAGGGCTTAGTAAAGATTCTTAAGCTAAATTCGCTGCCATTTTTTCTGCGGCTTCTTCTACAATTTCCATAATCATTTCGTGGAAGAACGGTAAATCTTCAAAAAGCTTTTTAATTTGCTCAAATGGCTTACCTGTCGTTTCAGCATATTCCGCAAGGGTGATGTCAATAAAGGCAGCTTTTAATTCTTGTACGTTGTTGATGTTCATTTTTGTTTCTCCGTTGTTTTGTTTTGTTGGAACTATTATCACGAATTGTGTTTATATTGTCAATAACAAAATGTGATATTTTTATAAAAATATTTCAATTTGTGATTATTTTATTGATTTTAAACAGAAAAAATTTTTAATTATTTTTGATTAATTGCTGATTTTGTGAGCGAGATCACAAAAAAATTTTAGAAATGATGCGAAATTTAACGAAAACAAGCATAAATAAGGAAAAATATGGCGAAATTAACGAAAGGTGAGATTGAGCGCGATTTGATTGTGAGTTTATTTGTGGAGGCATTAGAGCAGTCGGATTTGCCTGAAGCGGAGGTGATGGCAAAGGTTAATGCTTTTTTAGCCTTGGATGTGGAAGCGCGTCGGCGTTTGGTGGTTTGTGGTTTGGTTTCGTTGGTTGGGGAGATTTAGGGAAAGAAAAACCGCCAAAGTGGGCGGTTTGGATATTAGTTTGTTGTTACTTCTATTTCATCGACGGAAGTAATGGTGGCATCACGAATTTTTTCATCAAGCACTTTCGCATTAATACTGAGCTTAACAGGTTTTCTGTCCCATTCTGCCTGCATTAACATTAGTTTATTTTTATTTCCTTCTAAGAGTTGCTCCTGAACGATGGCTTCAAAAACTTGATTTGTTTTGGTGTTACGAATTTTTACCTTAAATAAAGTCGGATCGGTGGTGTTCACTTGTTCAAGTCTGTATGTTCCATCCAATCTTATCTCAGTAGAACGGCGACGTGCTGTTTTTGTGAGTTCTGAACTTAATTCTTGATCTACTGTCGTATCACCAACTTCAACTTCATCAACACTTGCAAATGATTTGAATAAACTTGTTTTGGCATCATAGGCTTGGCGATCAACATTTTCAAGCACGGGGTGAGATTGTATAATTTGTGCCATAATTTCAGCACGTTGAGTTTCCTGAGCAGACATTGCTTCAAAGGTTTTTAAATGCTCTTTATCTGAGTCTTTTTTGATTTCTGCTAACCGTACTTCTTTACGATTGTTTAAAAAACGTTTTACACCAGTTGTTGTTCCCCAAATAGCGAAGCTCCCAAGTGTAATTAATGCGAGTTCTGTACCATTCATTTTACTAGCTAATTGTCCTATTTGAGCCCAAAGACCATCAAAGCTGATATCAATAATAGATGAACCTTTTTCAACTTTAACTTGTAATTGCAACGCTTCTCGTTCTTCTTTTGAGAGCGACTTAGTTTCCACGTCCCCGTATTTTACTAGGCGATAGGTGCGATTGATGTAATTCTGCATTTCTACAAAGCCTTTCATTACATTAGGCGTTAGGCTTTGATCAAATTTTTCACCAACAAGACGAATCTTGAGTGGTGGTAGATCTTCCAGGTTAATTTTATCACTAATTTCACCTGTTTTAACATACTTTTCTAACAGAGAAAATAATTCATCTTCATTTGTAATTGTTAATGTTTCCATTCTTTTTCTCCTAATTCACCCAATAAAATTCAACTGCACTTTACAAACAACTCCTATGCTCAACTTTTTTCATCTTCAATCAATAATGGTTTATCTTTTAATGATTCAAGCGATTTTGATTTTAATAAGGATTGCATTTGTTGAATCGCAAGTCGATTTAACATAGCTAATCGTTCAGCTTGTGTAACACCTTGCTCGATCAATAAAGCATTTTGGCTTTCTAATGCCGCTAATACGGTAAGTTGTTCAATGGTGGCATAATCTCGAATATTCCCTTTTAAATCGGGATTTTGATCTCTCCATTGCTTCGCTGTTATACCAAACATTGCTTGATTAAGAATATCTGCTTCAGCAGAGTATACAAATATTGGCTGCTTGCTATTGAGTAGTCGCGGGATAAGATGAGCTTGAATAGCATCGGTATGAATTCGGTAGTTTGCCTTGCTCAAAATGCGTTTAACATTCCATTCTGTTTTGTTTTCTTGAGCTTCTTTTTGTTTAAGTCTCTGAAACTCTTTGATTAGATAGAGCTTAAATTCAGGGCTTAGCCAAGAACCAAATTCAAGTGCAATATCCTTGTGAGCATAGGTACCGCTACCATACCGTCCTGTTTTAGCAACCAATCCAATTGCGTTAGTTGCCGACCATTTTTTAACAGACATAACAAAACGGTTTAATCCAATGTTATTTTTAATTTGGTGTAATTCCACCAAATTAAAATTTGGATTGTTAATTTCTTCCCAAACTTGCAAAAATTCAATAGTATTTTTATTTTGTAGCCAGTTTTTGATGAGTTGATCACCGTCACCAAAGGCTTTGCACATATCCGTTAGGCTGATATAGTCTTCCCCATTGCGTTCTGTCACCCGAATTTCTGTCTCTTGTACAACCATTACATCATTTGGAACCATATTATCTCCCGTTTTATTTATGGCGATTTCACTCTATTTACCCAACAAAATTCAACCGCACTTTTACAAGCAACTCCTATGCTCAATCGCTTTGCCAATAAGTTTTACTTTGTGGGTTTTACTGCTTAATCTGCCGAAGTTATCGTTTAATGGCACAAGATTAAAGTGCGGTCTGCCGAACTCATCTATTTCGCCTGTTTCCTTGTATTGTTTAAAGGTTGCCTTACCGTCTTCATTGATTGCTGCCACGAAATCGCCGGGTTTAATGGCTAAATTTGGATCGATTAATACCATATCGCCCGATTTAAACCGCGGTAGCATGGAATCACCATCAAGGACTAAGAAAAATGCGCCATCGCTTGCTTTGACTTGTGATGAAATCATATCGTACTGTTCATCACTATCGATATGGTTAAGTAAGTTGACTTCGGTAAAGTAACCCGCTTGTACAGGGCTAAGTAGAGGGTAGTGGAATGATTTAATAATTTGAGCTGGTTTTGCGTTGCTAAAAGCTAATTCAGCAGCGTCAATACCTAACACTTGAGCTATAACCTCAATATCTTCCAAACTTGGCTCTCTTGCACTTGTCTCGTAATTAGCAATTCTTGATTGCCCCCAAGTTTTTGTCCTTTTATCAATCCGTCCACACAACTCTGCAAATTCTTTTTGGTTTACACCCATTTTATTTCTAAATTCTTTAATTCTTTGTCCTAATGTCGCCATTTTTCACCTCTCTATATACATTTTAATAATATCACGTAACGTTATATTTAAAAAATTTCAATTTGTGATTGATTGTTATCACTTGTTGTGATTTAATGTGTTTATCTTTAAACACAAAAAGGGATATTTATGAACAATCTTGCAAAAGCAAGAGAAGAAATTGGTATCACTCAATCTGAGTTAGGTCGTCAAGTTGGATTTCGTCAGAGCCGAATTGCGAACTATGAATTAAACACTCGCAAACCATCACTTGATGACGCTAGACGTATTGTGAAAGCACTTAATGATTTAGGTTCCAAAGTTTCTCTTGATGAAGTTTTCCCTGTTGAAAACTAACTTACCCCAAGGTAGATGCAATGGCACGCAATAACACAGCAAAAGAAATGAACGCCCTTGATATTGAAAGCGAAATATTGAGAGCGATTGATTTAAAAGATCTTGATGATATTGGCGAGGTGGTGGGCGTTTGTGGTTCCGCTATTTCAAAATGGAAAGGCGATCAAAAAATCACAAAATTTAGCCGATTACTTTATGCGATTGGGTTAAAGGTTGTGCCACAAGAACATATTTTTGTGGATATGGAACATCTTGATACGGTGTTCGACCTTGCAGCGAAAGGGTTAAACGCAGAGAAAGAGCGAATTTTAAACAAATAAAAAGCCACCGTTGGAGCGAGATTAAATGAGTTTATGGCAACGAATTAAAAATGCGATCGAAGTCGCTGATTTTAAACATACTTCGCCATTTACAAATGCCACATTGAAAAGGGAAGTGCGAAACACTGCCGCCAGCAACAGTAAAACAGTTGGGGCAATACACCGCTTTGATGTAGCCGCTGGTGGTTTTTTTAAACGCCGCACCTTGCTCAAGGACAAATTGTTCCGCTGTTCGATAAGTCGCTATTTCATTCTCAAGTTCGGTGCATTTTGTTTTTGTGTCGGTCAGTTCTTTTTGAGCCGTTTCGTAGGCGTATCGGAGTATTTCGATCTGATCCTTGAGCAAAGCAACCCTCTCACTCAAAACGGTGTTACTTTCGATGCCAGAGAGCAAATCAAGAGTGGTTTTAGCAGAGGTGAAGATTGCGGAAATGTCCATAACGAACCTATTGATATCAATAAGAGTTCAGATTTTAAACAAGTTAGAAAATTTAAGCAATAAAAAACCACCGCGGCAACGGTGGCTAGTTACAAACTCATAAGGAGTTATCTACATGAATCAATTATCTACTATTACAGAGCAAAAATCAACTATCACAATGAGCAGTCGAGAGATTGCGGAATTAATAGGTAAAAATCATAGTGATTTATATCGCTCTATTGAGAGATTAATAGCAAAACAAGTTATTAAGGGGTATCAGCCAATGGCTTACACCCACCCTCAAAATAAACAAACTTATTATGAATATCTTTTAGATAAAAGAGACAGTTTGATTGTTGTTGCTCAAAATTGCCCTGAATTTACTGCTGCAATAGTTGACCGTTGGCAAGAGTTGGAAAATCAACAAAAAACAACCGCACTTTTGCCTCAAAACTATCTTCAAGCACTTGAGGCGTTAGTGGAGAGTGAGAAACAAAAGCAAGCTTTAGCGTTGGAAAATTTAGCAATGAAACCAAAAGCTGATTTTGTCGATCACTATGTTGAAGTCGGCACAACAAAATCATTTCGTGAGGTGGCTAAGATTTTGAAAATGCCAGAAAGAGCGATGATTAACCGTTTGATTGAAGATAAGTTTTTATATCGTCAATCAGGCAATTTGCTGCCTTATCAATCTATTCAATCTAAGGATTTATTTTCAGTCAAAACAGGCACCGCAGAACACGGTCACAATTTCACGCAAACAAGAGTGACAAGCAAAGGTGTTGAATTTATTGCGTCACGTTACGCTTCGGAGTTAATGCAATGAGTAAATTTATTCCTAATTCGTTTCAAGTGCCAAATGCGGTGATTGACGAATTAATGTCACAAATGAGCTGCGCTGAATTAAAGTGCTACCTTGCCATTGTGCGTAAAACCAAAGGCTGGGGGAAGGAAGAGGACGCTATTTCTATTACTCAATTAATGAAAGTGACAGGGTTAAGCAATCGTGCAGTTATTAATGCTTGTGTCAGTTTAGCTGAGAGAGGGTTGGTAAACCAAAAAACAGGCGAAAGAAATATAAAGATTTTTTCAGTCAACTTGGATATTGATTTCACTCGTGAAAAAAGTTCACGGGTAACTAGTGAAAAAACTTCACTAGTGAACAAAACGACTAGTGAAAAAACTTCACTAGTGACTAGTGAAAAAAGTTCACACACAAAAAACAATATTAAAAACAATATATCTAAAAAAGAATTACCTAACGGTAATTCCAAAAAAACACCTCCAAAATCGACCGCACTTGAACTGCTAAACGAGTTTGGTATTACAGGTCAGCTGGCTGAAGATTTTATCGGTCAGCGAAAATCCAAGCGAGCAGTAATCACTCGCACCATGCTGGAACGCTTGCAAATTCAAGCTGATTTAGCCAAATTGCCACTTCAGGAGGTGGTGGCGATTATGATTGATCGAAACTGGCAAGGCTTTAAGGCGAGTTGGGAATGGCAAAGTGATTCTCCTAAACCTCAAAAACGTGGCGATAACATGCAAGCGGAATGGAATACCCCTGAAGCGTGGAGAGATGTGTTATGACGGCGCTAAATGTTCAATCAAGCGGTTCTGTATCAAAAATCACCGAGCAAGGTAAATTACCAAGCGATATTGAGTATCTTGTCAATCGTATTTTTGAACAGCTTTTAGCAAGCTGCCCTAGCATCCAATATTGGACTGCTCAACAAATCGCAACAGCTAAGCAACAATGGGTTTTAGCTTTTGCTGAAAATGGCATTAGAACCATTGATCAAGTGCGTCTTGGCATGAAAGCGTTAAGAACCAAGGAGGATGATTTTGTACCTAGTATTGGCAAGTTTATTAGCTGGTGTAATAGCGGAAATGAGTACGCAAGCTTGGGACTACCCACCGCGGAGGAATTACTAAAAATATATCAAAAATATCAAGGTTGCGTTTGCGAATATCCAGAGGAATATCCTTGGAAAAATGCAATGGAGTATCACTTGGTTATGCAACTTCATCGGGCGATTTTTAATGACAACTTAAACACAGAAAAAACGCTCATTAAGGCAAAAAGCTTGATTAGTGATATGGCTAACTATTTACAGAATGGTGGGGTAGTCGCTCAACCTAAAACGGTCAGAATTGAAAATAAAAAACAAGAAAAACTCACACCAGAGCAAACAGCGGAAAGAATTAAACAGTTAAAAAGAATTTTGAGGGGTTATGAGTAATTTATTCGACAAAGACAGCTACCGCACACCGCGTTATGTTTTTAATTGGTTAGAACATCGTTTTGCGTGGTTTCATTTTGACGGATGCGCCAGTAAATCTAACTCACTTTGTGAACGTTGGATTGGTACAGGAAGTGAATTTGCTGAAGATTTTCTGGCAGAAAACCTAAGCGATAAATTAAGTGAGCATTGGAATATTAAATCATTCAGAATTTTCGTTAATCCACCATACAGCAACCCATTACCATTTGTGCAACGTGCTGCGACGTTAATGCGCGAAGGGCATCTAGTTGTGATGTTGTTGCCAGCGGACAAATCAACCAAATGGTACAAAGTCATCCAAGATAACGCAACAGAGGTTATCGATATTATTGGTGGTCGCATTAATTTTCTGCACCCTGAAACAGGGGAAGAAGTAAAAGGTAACAATAAAGGCTCAATGGTGGCAGTGTTCGATCCGTTTATGCAAGGGTTTGTTACTCGTCAAGTGAGCTTGGATTTTATTAAAAAAGGGGGAAATGAATGACCTACGACCCAACCAAATTCAAATGCCCTAAATGCGGTGCGGAATTATCTGACTGTTGGGACGGTGAGCCAATAAGCGCGTTTGTGGGCGAATGGAGTGAAGATCGTTTTCGTTGTGCGGGTAAATTAGTGATTCAAGACAATAAACTTTCGCCTTTCTCTCGCACAAAATCTTGTGGTTATTTTGGTTTAGAGGATTTTGGTGTGGAGTATCGGGAAGATGAGTAATTTCCAAGAACACAACAACCGCAAGAAAGCGAACCAATTCGCCGAATATATCACAGGAGAACCGCTCCGTCGTTATGTTGCGGAGAAAGTGAAGCAATACGTAGGCGATAACGTGAGTGTGTTCGATGGTGCAGCAGGTAGCGGTCAGTTGGAGCAGTTTATTCAGCCAAGCCAATTTATAGCGGTGGAGATTCAGTCGGAAAGCTGTGTGGCATTGGCAATAAATTACCCTTTCGCAGAAATCCACAATCAGAGTTTTTTTCTGTATGAGAGCGAACCCAAATGTGATTGCGTGGTGATGAACCCGCCCTTTTCGATGAAGTTTAAGGAATTGAGCGAGACGGAACAGCAGGCTATTCAAACAGAATTTCCATGGAAAAAATCAGGTGTTGTTGATGATGTTTTTACACTTAAAGGTTTGAATAATGCGAACCGTTGGGGATTTTTTATTCTGTTTCCTGGTGTTGGTTATCGCAACACAGAAAAACAATTTAGAGCTTTAATTGGTAATCAGTTAGTGGAACTTAATCGCGTTCAAAACGCATTTGAAGATACGCAAATTGAAGTGTTGTTTTTAGTGGTGGATAAGCAAAAAACCACGTCAGACTGTGTGCGTGAGTTGTTTGATTGTAAAACCAATCAGCTTGTTGTGCGTGATGAATGGCAAATTGATGTGGAGCGCTGGGAAACTGCTCAACTCCCACCTCCACCAAAAGAAGAAGTAGATTTCCTACAATTAGAGCGAGATTGTCAGGTTCAAATTAAACAAAACATTCTACAAAGCGTGAAAGTAAGCAAAATTTGGGTGGAATTAGGAATATATTCAACGAATGAATTTAACGCCTTTTGTGATGATGTATGTGTTGCAATTCAAGGGGAGAAGATTGAAACACCAATTCTTCCTACGTACTGAGCAAATCAAGGCGAATTGCCAAGCGGTGATTGCTGAATTACCAACGGATGAAAAGAAACCGCTTGTGGTGCGCATAGAGCCGTTAAAACATTCAGTCGAACAAAATGCCAAGCTTCACGCAATGCTGACAGATATCGCCAACCAGTGTGAATTTCAGGGGCAAAAACGAGACGTAGATACATGGAAAGCTATTTTTGTGTCCGCTCATAAAATTGCGACAGGCGGTAAGGCAGAAATGACAATCGGGCTTGAAGGTGAAGTGATTAATTTGCGAGAAAGCACTGCACAAATGAGCGTGGCGAGATTGGCGAGTTTAATTGAATATATTACCTATTGGGGTGTTTCTAATGGCGTGCATTTTAACGATAAATGGGGATTTTGGGGACGCTAGTATGAACTGGGGATTAATTTTTACTTTACTTGCTACGCTTTCATTTTGGGCGGTATTTGGTTTTATTTTGTGGTGTTTGTGGTAATAAAAACCGCACCTAAAAAGTGCGGTCTATTTTGGGGGAGTTTTACGCAGTAAGACGTTTTACGACACGTTGCCAGTTTAAACGTTCGGATTGTAAGAAAGGCTCAGCAAAACGCTGAATGACGGTCAATGTGTCTCTATTGTGTCGTTTATATTCGTGGTAATGACTATATACCGTTGATGAATATCTTGATTCAATAGCTTTAAGTGGGTTGATAAGCTCACCTAATAAGTCATTCATTTGGCGGTGTGAAAACCATAACCAAGCTAGTTGTTCTAGCTCGAACTCAGTTAATTCGAAATGGTAGCGTTTTTCAGGTTTTGGTGTTGGTAATGTAGATTGTTTAATTTCTTTATCGAGAATATCCAACACCCATTTGCGAAATTCTTTGGCGACTTTTGTGCGAGAGAACATTGCGATTAAGTGAGCACCGCGCAGGCTGAAAATACGGACGGTTGTTTCAAGATTTCCCGATAACCTCATTTTGAGGGTGTCGGTCATATCGGCAGTAAATTCATCTGCATTACGCTCATAAATTTGTGCGATCTTGTCAGATCTTGAATAACCGAGAGCAACAGCTAAATCAGTTGATGTAAAGAAAATTTGGTTATTGTGTGGAACGACAGTAAGAGTGGTGTTCTGAAAAGTTAAATTTGACATAGTTAGATTTCCTTTTGATAGAAATTCCCTAATTTTGAGTTAGGGCGATCGAGAGCTCAAAACTAGTCTAACTCTAGCGGACTTATTCCCTTGCGGTATTGTATTAGTCACACTCTCGATCATTGAAAAAATATTGAAAATTGCACCGCACTTTTAATCAATTTAATAATGGCAGTTAAACTGACTAAATTTTAGGTACAAAAAAATCACACATTCGGGGTGAAAACCTAGTTAGAAAATGGCTTTTGAGACCACTGGGGATATCCTACGCTTAACATTAATAAAAATCAAGAGGTGTAAATGGCTAAAATTGATTTACGCAAAAAAGCGAAAGGCAGAGAGTGCCAAGTTCGGTTGGTAGGTATTTGTAATCACAATCCTGAAACAACGGTATTAGCACACTATCGTATGGCTGGGTTAAATGGTATTGGTCAAAAGCCTGATGATGTTTTCGGCGCTTTCTGCTGTCTGACTTGCCATAACGCAATAGATGGTCGCGTAAGAACGAGTTACACGCGCGAAGAATTAAGATTGGCTCACGCGGAGGGAGTGTTCCGTACACAAGCTATTTTACGCCAAGAAGGTAAGTTATGACCGCAAATGAAATTACTTTAATGTTGCCCTATCCTCCAAGCGTAAACACTTATTGGCGACACGCAAGAGGACGACACTATATTTCAGAAAAAGGGAAAGCTTATCAAAGCCAAGTGTTTTTAACTTGCTTAGGTTATTTGCCATTCAAAAAACCAGTATCAATTGATGTTGAGGTGTGGTTACCAGATAAACGCAAGCGTGATTTAGACAACTTATGGAAAGTGCTGCTAGATAGTTTAGTCAACGCCAAAATTGTAGATGATGACTGTTGGCAAATGATACCTAAACAATCCATTACAGCAATGGGTGTGGTAAAAGACGGAAAGTTAGTTGTGCGGTTAAGGGAGTGTAAGGAGGAGTAATGCAGCATATAGATCGGGTTTTGATTGCATGGGGTCGCTTTGCGAATAGTCGTATAGGAACGGAATATCCCTACATCGCAGCAGGTATGCGGATGGCGATAGAGCATGATTGCAGTCATCATATCTTCAGTCTTACTGATGATACTTGTATTTTAATCGGCGAGCAGATTTTGCGATTAAGAGAAAAGTCTGATTTACGCTATGAAATTATTATGGCGAAATATGCGTATCGTTTACCTGATGAAGATATTTGGCGAGTGTTGAATATGAGTAAAACATCTTATTTCAAAGAATTAGCAAAAGCCAAAAGTTATGTCGAGGGAGCGATTGAAGGGGCGGAGATTATGGCGTATTTCTATGCTTAATCTCCGCTGGTTTTAGCTTTGTTGTTTAAGTAAGGCAATTGCTTGTTCTAGCACTTTGCCTTTTGAGATACCAAGTTTAACAGCAAGCTCATCAATATCTTGTGAAACGGATTGATGGATTTTAAAGGCTTTTGTTACAATGCCTCGTTTCGCCTCACTGCGTGCATTAATTTCAGTTCTTGACAATGCCATGGGAAACTCCTATTATTGTGAAGTACTGGGGAGTTGGCGCTCCCCAGTTTATCGTAACTATTAATAAATTGGGAAACTTAGTAATAGTAAAACTACGATAAGGAAAATTTTAACTAACATACGATTTTCCTACTTCAAACGTGAGGATTAAGCCTCACACTCACTTTCAAGCTATCTCCTTGAAAGTGGTTATATTATATTGTATGTTTACATACAGTGCAAGCATAATCTTTCGAAAGCCTATAATTTTTTATAGGCTTTTTGCTTTTTATCAAAAAATTACTTGCTTAGTACGCACTAAAAGTGTAGTATTTATGGTATCTTGCAATAAGTTGCAAACAAATTTCCATAACCCTGATCGGAAACGGTCGGGGTTTTTTATTATCTAGTGACAAAGGATATGTTATGCCTGATAAATCCCCTGATATATGGGCGGCAATATGGACTTGGCTGTCCTTAAATTTTTCAAATCATCCATTAAGCGGCGCATTTGCCGCTTTTTTTATGAGCGTAATTCGCGTTTGTTATTTGCGTAAAAATCAGAATTTTTGTCATACCGTTTTTGATGGATTAATTTGTGGCGCATTAGCTCATTCAACCATTCCTATTATTGGTAAATTAGCGGTAGCTTGGACACCATTAGAAAATCCAAGTGATGTTGCGTTATTTGTGGGTATTGCAATTGGTTATATAGGTACGGATGAGATCCGCAAATATATGTTTAAGTTTTTGCATAATCAGGTAAACAAAGGTGCTGCAAATGATGAGAACAAGTATTAATGGCGAAGCGTTTATTATAAAAGAAGAAGGGGAGCGATTAACCTCTTATCGTTGTTCTGCTAACGTTTGGACTATTGGCGTAGGTCATACAGGCTTTGTTGATGATCAGCCAATTACGCGAGGTATGACTATCAGTAAGACCAAGTCGCGCGAATTATTAAGAGCGGATTTAAGACGTTTTGAAAATGCTATCAATGAATGTGTTTTAGTTTCGCTATCACAACATCAGTTTGATGCATTAGTTAGCCTGACATTTAATATTGGCGAAGGTGCTTTTAGACGTTCAACTCTGGTGAAGTTACTTAATAATGGAGATTATAAAGGTGCTGCAAATCAGTTTTTGGCTTGGAAAAATGCTGGCGGTCGCCCGATTTTGCTTAAACGTCGTCAGCGTGAAAAGGCATTATTCGAAAATGGGTACGTTTAATTTTAGAAGTGCGGTCAAAATTGGCGCACTTTTTTTAATTTTGGGCTTGTGTGGTTGGATTTGGTACCAATCACAGAAAATCACTAGCCTAACAGCCGAAAACCAAACGCAAGCCCAAACCATTGAACAAATGAACAAAGTCAATGAACAATTGAACAATCAGCTTATTGTTGAACAACGAGCAGTTGAACAACAATACAAACTGGTTAATCAATTAAAAAGCCAAGCGGAGCGTAGTCGTGAACAAGTTAAAGTTATTCTACAAAAAGATCCGTGCGGCGTTACTGCTATGCCTAGTCCTGTTATTGACAGCATTAAGCGGTTGCACCACAAAAGCAAGGATTGAGTATAAATATTTATTTCCTCCGCAAGCATACCTCACGCCTTGCGAACGCACCGAATTTAACGGCACAACCTATGGTGATGCTATTGAGCATCTAATCAAAGTGATTAGTGAAAGGGATTTGTGTGCGAGTCAAATCGATAGCATTAGAGAGTGGCAAGCACAGATGCGTGAAAAATAATTTACAGATTTTTATCAAGATCTAACCCCTTGCAGTTAGCTGTTAGGGGTTTTTTATTGCCTGCAAGATAGAGATGTACACTCGACAAGCAATGTTTCCATCCTCACTCATTGCTTCTTGTAGGTTCTATTTTCGTGAGGAGTAACGAGGACATTATGCAAGCATTAAAAACTGACTTTTTAGGTCAAGAAATTACCTTAATTGATAACAACGGCGTGGCTTATGTCGCAATGCGTGAAGTTGTTGAAGGAATTGGACTAAACTGGGCAAGCCAATCTGTTAAACTTAATCAGAACTGCTCAAAATTTAACTGTTGCTATATCGCAACAGTTGCTGAAGATGGCAAAAATCGTGAAATGCTGTGTATGCCAATCAAGAAACTCAATGGCTGGCTGTTTTCAATCAACCCAAACAAGGTACGTTCCGATTTAAAAGAGCGGTTAGAAAACTATCAAGAAGAGTGCTTCTTGGCATTATGGGATTATTGGACAACGGGCATTGCTCGCCGCGATGAAGTGAAGCACAAAACCGAGCAATGGCTACTGAAAAAGCAAGAATATCAGATTCGTTCTAGCGAAAAAGGGCGAGCGTTGCAGGAATGTAAAGCGGAAAAGCGAAAGTTAGAACAAGAGTTCTGGCAAATTAAGCAAATGGAGCTGTTTGTTGAAATCTAAAGCGTGGCTATTTGTCACGTTTTTTTTGCAAAATCTCGGGGAACCCCCCTGTTGTAAAAACAAACCCCGAACACGGCGAATGTTTGGGTTTTTTTATATTTACAGTAAAGGATTAACCATAATGCCAAAGAAAGACGGGGTTAAATCCACGTCTAAGGGGCGTGGAAAAACCGAAAAAAAGAAAGTGGGGCGACCATCTTCCTATATGCAAGAAGTTGCAGATGATATTTGTATGCTGCTTGCTCAAGGGGAGAGTTTACGCAAGATTTGTGAACGACCAAGTATGCCTAATAAATCAACAGTTATTAGATGGTTGAAAGAAAATTCAGAATTTTGCGACCAATACGCGCGTGCGAGGGAAATGCAAGCGGATAGCCTACTTGATGAAATGTTAGATATTGCTGATTGTGCCACGCCTGAAGATGTACAGGTGGCGAAACTGAGAGTAGATAGCCGTAAATGGTATATCACTAAAGTGGCTCCGAAAAAATATGGTGATCGGGTTACGCAAGAAATCTCAGGCGTTAATGGTAGTGCGGTTAAGGTTGAAGTGAAAAAGGAACTCGATCTTTCGGTGTATTCAGATGATGAACTTAGATTTCTTAGAGAGCTTAAGCGAAAGCAGCTTGAGTAGCGAATTAGCACGGCGTAATTTGCTTGATTTTACCTTACATACCAAACCCGACTTTATCACAGGTTGGTTTAATAAAATCATCGCTCAAGAACTTCAACAGTTTTATCAAGATGTGGTGGACGGCAAGCAACCACGTTTAATGATTTTTGCACCACCGAGAAGCGGTAAAAGTGAACTATTTAGTCGCCGTTTTCCTGCGTGGGCATTTGGCAAAAATCCAGATTTGCAGATGATTGCCTGTTCTTATTCCGCAGATTTAGCCAGTCGAATGAACCGTGATGTGCAGCGGATAATGGACGATGAAAGCTACCACGAAATTTTCCCGCAATCTTCATTGAATAATAAACGGATCAGCACAGTGTCAGGTCAAGCCTTACGCAATAGCGAGATTTTTGAAATCTTGGGGTATAAAGGTGCATATCGTTCCGCTGGTGTCGGTGGTGGTATTACAGGAATGGGGGCGGATATTGCGATCATAGACGATCCCGTAAAAGACGCAAAAGAAGCCAGTTCTGAAACTGTACGTAATAGCGTTTGGGATTGGTACACCACCACACTATACACACGTTTATCGCCAAAAAGTGGTGTGTTATTAGGTATGACCCGTTGGCACGAAGATGATTTAGCTGGGCGATTACTTCAAGAGATGGAAAATGGCGGTGATCAATGGCGAGTAGTCTCGTTTCCTGCGATTGCTGAACAAGATGAAGAATATCGCAAGGAAGGTGAGCCATTACACCCTGAACGTTTTGACTTAGAACGATTGACTAAAATCAAAAATGCAGTGGGTTCACATACGTGGAATGCTTTATATCAGCAGAGACCATCAAGCAAAGATGGTGGAGTGTTTAAGCCTGCCAACATTCAGATTATTGAAACCCTGCCTGTCGGTAATATCAGCTGGATACGTGGTTGGGATTTGGGTGCGACGATTGGTGGTGATCCAACCGCAGGGGTAAAACTCGGCAAATGTGAAGATGGATCGCTGATTATCGCAGATTTAGCTCACGGCGATTTAGCACCTGATGAGCGAGATAAGCTGATTAAGCAGACGGCAGCACTTGACGGACGATTGGTTGAGATCAGCTTGCCGCAAGACCCTGGTCAAGCAGGTAAAACACAAGTGCTTTACCTTACTCGTATGTTGCAAGGTTACATTGTGCGTAGTAGTCCTGAAAGTGGCGACAAGGTAACAAGAGCTGAGCCATTTGCTGCACAGGTGAATGTTGGGAATGTGAAGATGGTTAAAGGGCATTGGAACAAAAAAATCATTGATGAAATGCAGATGTTCCCAAATGGCAATCATGATGATTGCATTGACGCTTGTTCTCGCGCTTATGGTGAGTTAATTGATTTGTTTGATGTGTACGGACGATTTACAACGCTAGGAGCGTAGAAATGAATTTTAATCAAGATAGTTATTCAGACGCTTTAGGGCTAAATGAGCAACGCAACAAAAACAACGTGATGCTGGATTTTACTCGATACGAACTAGGTGGGTTATTTGCGAATGTGGTTGATATTCCAGCAGACGCAGCGGTATCACGTAGTATTGAGTTAGAGAACGATGAGAATGATGTTCTGCTGTACGAACTCGAACGCCTTGCATTTCTTCCACAAATCGCTAATGCGGTACGTTGGTCTCGGTTATTTGGTGGTGCTGCGTTGGTGTTAATCACTGATGACGGATTGTTAAATGAGCCATTAAACACAGACCGAATGACAAAAATCAGTGAGTTGCGTGTTTTTGGGTTAGATCAGATTACGCCGACCAGTCAACGCTATTTAGATCCGAAAAAATCGAATTTTGGGCAGTATCAAAGCTATTTTGTGCAGTTAAATAATGCACAAGTGGAAATTCACGAAAGCCGAATGTTGTTTGTATCAGGTGACGCATTACCTGAAAAAGCAAAAAATGGTATTCATTGGAAAGGTAGGGCGGTTACTCGAGTATTTGAGAAAATTGCGATTTATGAAAATTCACTGCATTTAAGCAATGAAATCTTACGTCGTAAGCAGCAACCTGTTCATCGAATGAAAGGGCTTGCAACAGCGATAGCAAACGGACTAGAAGATAGCATTCGTAGTCGTGTGTCGATGGTGGAAAAAGCTAGAAATTCACTTAATGCGGTGGTGGTCGATCAGGAAGATGATTACACCATCATCAACGCTGATTTAGGCGGTGTAGTTGATATTCTTGACGAGTTAAAAGTTGCCATTTCTGCTGATACAAAAATACCTGTGTCGATTTTGTTCGGACAATCTGCAAAAGGAATGAACGCTACTGGTGAGAATGATATTGAGAGTTTCTATGACCTAATCGAAGGCATTCAACAAAATAAAATCAAACCAGTGTTGGAAAAGCTACTTGAATTAATCGCACTTCAAAAGCACGTGAAAGCAAATAACGATTGGTCTATTACATTCCCGTCATTAAAAACACCAACTGACGCAGAAATTGCGAATGTGGAGAAAGTCAAAGCAGATACGAAAGCAGTTGAAACGAAGCGGTTGCTTGATTTGGTGGACGCAGGGGCGTTATCTAATGACGAATTGCGAGATTTACACAGCGAAGAGTTAAACCTGAAAGGTGCAGCAGATGAAGATTCGGAAAATACGCAAGAAACCGAAAGCGTGGTTATTTCCAACATCAGTGGAGCGAGCTTACACAAGCACTCTCATTAAGCTAGCTCAGCAAATAGAAAAAGAAGCTCGTGATTTTTGTAAAAAATGGGCAGAAACTGACTCGTTGCGGCATGATAGCTTGGAAGACTTGCTACTGAAATGGCTTGAAGAACTTGCGTCTGCGTTGTTGTTTTGGGTGTCAGATGATGAAGTGATCCGCCTAGTTCGTGATTTTGCCCATCAAACAAGCGATTTCAACAAACGACAACTCCATAAAGTGCTGAAAAGCGTTTATGGCGTGGATATTTTCAAACACGAAGATTGGCTTGACTTACAGTTAAAACTGTTTGAAAAGCAGAACACTGCCTTGATTAAGAGCATTCCCACGCAGTTGCACGAAAAACTGCGGTATCGTTTTGTGGAAGCGGTGAGAAAAGGTGAACGCTGGGAAAGTGTTGCAGATGAAATTGAAGATATCTTAGCTATTCCAAAAAAACGAGCAAGATTGATCGCACGTGATCAAATCGGCAAGCTCAACGGGCAGCTTACTAAACTCAGACAAGAGCAAGTCGGCATTACACACTACATTTGGCGGACAATGCTAGATGAGCGAGTGCGAGATAGTCACCAAGAGCGAGAAGGTAAACAGTTTTCGTGGGCAGAAGCACCCGAAGACGGACACCCACAACAGCCGATTTTATGCCGTTGTTATGCCGAGCCTGTGTTGCCTGAGTTTGATGATTTTGTAGAAGGGATGGATAAGCCGTATAATACTTCAATAGCAAGTAGTAGATCTGCAAAGCCGAAAGAGTTATATTCTGTAGACAATACATTATATGGTAATTCAAAAGTGAAAAGTGCTGAATTGTTGAGAGCGAGAGCTGAAAAAATAGAGCCTAAAATTACGAGTGATATAACTCAAATTATTGCTTCAGTTGGTGGTAAGGTGGAGGGGCTTGAATATCGACTGAAATCTCTTAACTCTTTAGAGCGTAAAATCAAAACAGAAATGTTAGCTGGACTTTCTGAGCAGCAAGCTATTGCTAGTGTTAAAGATGTAGTTCGCTATACATCAATCTTTGATGGCGATACTTTTGTGGCACAGTATCAGAAGATGCAAAAGATTCTGGCGACCAAAGGCTATCGAACAGTTATTGTTAAAAATACTTGGCAAGAAGGTGCAACTTACAAAGGGATTAATACTTTTGTAAATGCGTTTGTTGAAAAAGATAATATCATCTTTGAAATGCAGTATCACACAAAAGAGAGTTTTGAACTAAAAAACGGTAAGTTACACCAACTTTACGAGATATTTCGTGATCCTAAAACATCTCCACAAGAAAAAGTGAAAATTTCACTTGAAATGCAGAAATTAAGTGCTAATCTTAAAGTACCAAAAGATATATCGTTAATTAAAGGGAAAAAATAATGTATCAATACTATTTAGCTGAACTTGGCGATAATCGACAAAAACTCATTCGTGGCAATCCTGCTGATTGGCTCTCATTTGCTACATACGAGCCAGAACAAGAAGATTGGGATCAGAAATTCGGTACATTTTGGGCGGATAAAATTCTTGTGAGTGGTTTTTCTGATTATGAAGAAATTTCCGAGAAAGAAGCTATCCATTTCATCAAGGTGCATTGATGTTAGCGATTAAAGCCAAGCAGTTTGCTCAGAAAGCTCACGAAAAACAGCTTGATAAAGCAGGGCAACCTTATATCAATCATTTGCAATTTGTGGCTGATTTAGTCAAAAATGAAAGTGATGAAGTTGTCGCAACAGCTTGGCTTCACGATAGTGTTGAAGATACAGAAACTTCATTAAGTGATATTTCGGCTTTATTTGGTAAAGTCGTTGCTGATTCTGTGAATGCAATTACCAAGCGACAGGGCGAAAATTATCAAGATTATTTATTACGTGTGAAATCGAACGAGATTGCGAGAAAGGTTAAGATTGCAGATTTAACACATAATATGGATTTAAGTCGCCTATCGATAACGACTGAAAAGGATTTATCTCGACAGAGAAAATATCAACAAGCCAAACAATTTTTACAAACCTAGCCTAACCGCTAGGTTTTTATTTCCAAAAACAAACCCCGAAAGGTGCGAACTTTCGGGGTTTTTCATTTCCATAATCACAACCATTAAGGAAACGATTTATATGACAAGTTTAAAACTTATCCTATCAATTATCAAGGAGTTTAGAATGATGACCGAACGTTTATCAACATTGCGATTTTGGGGTATTTGGCTACTTGGTTTTTTGGTTGCGGCTGCAATTTTCGTAAACGCAATTAAATGGTGGTAACAATGACAATGCGATACGATCGCCTTGAATTTAAGGCGGAGAAAGATCAAAACGGGTTTATTCGTGACACCCCTGTTCTAACAAGAACGGGGGTTTTTATTTATCAGCAGCCTGATGGCACATCAAGACGTGAATATCGTCCGCCTGATGAGGTGTTTAAAGCGGACAGTTTGAATGCGTTTAAGGGCATTCCGATTACTGATGAGCATCACGGCAAAATCACGGGTAATAATGCTCAAACGCTTGTAATTGGGTCGGTGTTATCAGTTGGACGACAAGATGGCAAAAATTTGATAGCGGATATTGTTATCCACAACACTAATCCGATTACAACAAAAGGCAAAAAAGAATTATCGGTAGGCTATGAAGTAGAGCTTGAGATGACAAGCGGAATAACTGAAGACGGTGAACCGTACGATGCAATCCAACGTAATATCAAGCCGAATCATTTGGCTATCGTAAGCAAAGGGCGAGCAGGTAATGCTCGGTTAAATATGGATGCGGCTGATGCCGTACAATTTTTGGAGAAACACAACGTGGAAAAACCAGAAAATCTCTCAAATGTTCGTTTAGACAGTGGCATTACCTATCAAGCCGCCCCTGAAGTAATCAACGAACTCAATAAATTCAAACAAGACGCAGCAAATGCTCAAGCGGAAAAAGACAAAGAAACCGCCCGTGCAGATGCCGCAGAAGCGAAAGTAAAAGAGCTTGAAAGTAAACAAGAGCAGATGAAGCAAGATGCTTTTGAGCAAGCGAAAAAGCGTTTAGCGTTGGAAGCGGCTGCAAAAAGTCACAAAGTTGAAGTGAAAGCAGATAGCACAGACCGACAATTACAAGAAGCAGTAATTAAAGCGGTGCGTGGCGATAGTGTGGACTTAAAAGATCGTTCAGACGCTTACATTGAAGCGGCGTTTGATATGGCATTAGCTGATAGTCAAGCTCGTGCGGATAACGAAGCTCAACAACGCTCTACGTTAACACAACCACAAATGCAAATGAATCAAGACGGCAAACCTGAATTAACATTATCTGGTCGTGCCAAAATGATGGCAAGCCGTAACTAATAAGGAGCAAAAAATGGCAAAAATTTATGATGATCGTCAAGCAGTAGCTTTCGCTGGTATGAAAGGTGATAGTGGTTTTGATCGTGTTGAAACCTTTGCAGCAGAAACCGCAATCCCTTTTGGAACTATTGTTACTGTTGGCACTAAACCAACACAAGCAAAATTAGGTGGTACAGTTGCAGTAGGTATCGCATTGCACAGTCACGCTGTTGCGGAACAATATGCGAAATTTGATGCAGTTTCTGTAATGACCCGTGGTTTAGCGTGGTGTTCGGTAAAAGGTGCTGATGCCGTAACTGAACGTGGTGGTGTGAAATTCGATCCTGCTACTGGTTTAGTGTCGGACGCTGCAAGCACAGCGTTACCAAATGCAATTTTCCGCTCAGGCGTAGTGACAACACCGTTTGGCAAAATTGCCTTAGTGGAACTTCACGCACCACAGAAATAGTATTTATCAGTTAATCACTTCACACATAGGGCGATCTTATTAGGTCGCTTTTTTATTGGAGAAACAGAATGACAATGCAAAATTTTAATGCAGACCAAGCCGAATTGACCGAAATCAACAAATGTTTACGTGTTGCAGGTACTTTCAACCAAGACGCAGGTTTATTTACTGCTCGTCAGTTGGAAGTTGTGCGTAACAAAGTTTATGAAGAAAAATTACCGCAGATGAACGGTTTGGCATTAGTGCCGATTTCAAGCGAAGCTCCTGAATGGGCGGAAACAGTGGTAGAAAAAACCTACTCTCACGCAGGTATGGCGAAAATCATCGCTAATTATGCCGATGACTTACCACGTGCGGACGTTGCAGCAACTGAACGTGCGGTAAAAGTGAAAAGTATCGGTGCAAGCTATGGCTACAACTTGCAAGAGTTACAGGCAGCAGTAGCAAACCGTACGGATTTACCGACTGCGAAAGCTCGTGCAGCTCGCCGTGCAGTGGAAATCAAACTCAACCAAATTGCCTTATTAGGCGATGAGGAGTACGGCTTAAATGGTTTTATCAACCACCCGAATTTAGGCGAAACCGCTTTAACAGGCAACTGGAAATCTGCAACTGCGGAGAAAATCTTAGAAGATTTAGATAATCTCTACAACACCGTGGTGTTGCAGTCTAAAGGCGTTCACCAACCAACACATTTAATTATGGCGTTGACGGATTATCAGACCTTAGGCAGTAAATATCTCTCTAATGCAGATAAAACATCGGTGTTGGCTTTCTTCCAGAAGAAATACCCATCACTTACCATTCAAGGTATTTGGGAGCTTGAAAAAGCAAGCAAATCAGGCAAAAACTTAGTGATTTGCTATGAGAAAAATATCGACAACTTGAATTTAGAGTTGCCAAAAGACTTTGAGCAGTTGCCAGCACAGGAACGCAACCTTGAGCTTGTAGTGAACTGCTTAGCTCGTGTGGGCGGTGTGTTCTTGCGTTATCCATTATCAGCGGTGAAAGCGGAGGTGCAATAATGCTAGTCAAAAACGTGGAACCCCGTTTAATTCACATTGGGGGCGAGTTTATCGCCCCGAATCAAACCGTAGAAATTGCGGACGATGCCGTTGGCTTGCAGTCGTTTTTAGACCGTGGCGTTTTAGTTAAGGTTGAAGAGCCGAAAGCAGAAGAGCCGAAAGCTCAAAATGGGAAAGGTAACAAAAAGGAAGGCTAGGTTATGGACGTGATCTCAATCTTACCGCTAATTTACCCTGACTACGTAAAAGCCGATAGTGCGGTGTTAAATATGTCCGTTTCGTTAGGATTAGATCACGCGCCGAAGTGCCTACCCGCTGAAAAACAGCAGTTAGCCGCTGCCTATTACACTGCATACTTACTTGCTCAACATCTCGAAAGCAACATCAATCCGCAAGGGTTAAGTAGCGAACGAGAAGGGGATTTAGCGGTAAGTTATAGCCTTGAACATCGTAAATCCACACAGTTCTTGGCGAAATGGCAAGAACTCAATGCGATTTGTGAGCGAATGGGTGCTATTACAGTAGGGTTCAACAATGTCGGTTGCTGATCGGGATTTAGGCTTTCTAAAAGCGGTCACCAACATTGAGAAACTGGCTAAATGTCAGGTCAAAATTGGCATTCAAGCGGATAGTGGCAGCTACCCAGACGGTACTAGCGTTTTAGATGTGGCGGTTTGGAATGAGTACGGAACAAGGCACATTCCATCTCGCCCTTTTATTCGTCAATGTTATGCCTTGCATTCAGATCAAGCCTTTCAATTGTTAAAACGAAGTGTGTCACTTGTCAGCAATGGTACGCCACCATTTACCGCATTATCTCAAGTTGGCTTGTGGTATGAAGGGAAAATGAAATCCGTGTTGCGTACTTTTGCGTGGCAACCTAATGCACCGCAAACGATCAAACGGAAAGGGTCAAGCAAGCCGTTGATTGATACAGGGCAACTGCTGAATAGCATTCGGTATGAAGTGGAGAGTTAATCAATGCAGACATCATTTCGTAGAGAGTATCAAAAAATACAATCAAGCGATGGACGGTATGAAAATGGCGAGTGGATCAAGGGCGAAACGTCGATTTTGCATTTTTTTGCGACAATTCGACCCGTTGCAATGGATAAACTTTCGCCGCAGCTACAAGGGTTGCATATCAGCAGTGCGATTGTGATTTATAGCGATGATGACGTGCTTTCAGTCGCTGGGGAAGATTTGAAAGGCGGCGACAAGGTTATTTTTGACGATCAGGAATATCTTGTGGTTAGCCGTTCGCATTTTCCTACAACGAGTCTGAGCCATTATCGCTATCACGCAGTGAGAGTGAACAATGCAGACTAAAATTTACCCGTTGTTGTCGGAATTATTCAATGTGCCGTTAATTCGAGCCTATCAAGACGGCAAAGAGCCACCGAAACCTTTTGCAACTTACGCTTTGCGATGGGAAACCTTGCCAGAGCATTTTTGTTATAACGCTATTGGTGATGGTAAAGCAGTATCACACATTGAAAGTACGTTAGAGCTGCAAGTATTTGGTGAACGGGCGTTAAGGTTGCTTACGCAAGCCATTTTCCGCCTGAAATTGCAAAGCACGCTTGAAAAATGGGCAAATGCAGATATTACGGTGGTAGAAATCGGCAAAATCTCGGATATGCCTTACCTAAACGAAGCTCAACATTATGAGCAGCGAGCGATTGTAGAAATCCGACTGCGGTATAGCGTAGAGCTTGACGACAACATTCCTTTCATTCAACAGGTTGAGATCGAAAATCTCGATAATCATCACATTACACAAATAGGAGTACAAAATGGCGAAAATTGATCGTCTTGTAAATGTACAAATTGAGCTAGGAACAACTGCCATTCAAGGCAAATCATTCAGTGATATGTTGATTTTAGCCAAACACAGCCTTGCTACTGGTCGCATTATGGTAGTGACGGACGCTAATCAATTACTTGATTTAGGTTTACCACCAACCGATCCGCTTTATTTAGCCACATCAGCCGCCTTTGCTCAAGGTTCGCACGTTTCACAGGTCTTTATTGGACGCGTGAAAGCCAATCGCTATGAATTAGATTTAAGTGAAATTAAATCGGGTAATAAATTCAAAGCGAAAGTGCAAGTTTTAACGAATGGTAATTACAAATCGCACGATGTCGAAGTGAGCTTTACTTCGAGTGCTTCAGCTACTACAACCGCATTAAAATCGTCACTTGAAGGATTAAGCTCTCCGATTACGGTATCAGCCAGTGGTTCAACACTCACTATTGAGCCAACGGGAAATGCGGATGTGGTTTTAACGGATATTCAAGGCGGTGTATTAACTGCAACTTATACAGAAAACTTCACTGTGGCGTTGGCAGCGTGTGCTAAAGAAAACAACCGCTGGTACGGATTGGGTTTGGCAAGTCGTGAACAATCTGAAGTATTAAAAGTGGCAGATTGGGCGGAAGCTAATGGTAAGTTATTCTTAACGGCAAGTGCTGACCCTAATATCCTTGTGCCATCTTCAAATACTGACTTAGCAAGCGTTTGTAAGGAAAAAAATTATTTCCGAACTGCTGTAATGTACTCACATAAAGCAGAAAGTGAATACCCTGATATGGCGTTGATGAGTTACTGTTTTACGTTCTATCCAGGCGCGGAAAACTGGAACTTGAAAAAACTTGCTGGGGTGTCGCACTCGCCACTTGCTGAAGGTGAATTTATTGCAGCGAAAAACAAAAACTGCACCACTTTTGAGAACTTCAATGATAGTTTTTCAGTAACACAAGGTGGCAAAGTAGCAGGTGGTGAATGGATTGATGTGATTCGTTTCCGTGATTGGTTGTTGCAAGAAATCCAAATCAATACCACATCAGCGATGATTAACGCCTACGGCAAATTGCCTTACACGGACGCAGGTATTGAAGTTATCGGGCAGTCAATTCGCCAAGCACTTGATTTAGGGGTGGCTCGTGGCGGCATTGCACCAGTGGAATTAGATGAATCAGGTGCGGAAGTGAAAAACTACGTCATTACCTTACCGAAAGCGGCGAGCGTTTCTGACAACAACAAAGCTCTGCGTATCTTGCAAGATGTGAAATTCTCTGCTCGGTTAGCAGGAGCAATCAATGTTACTGAAATCAAAGGTAACTTGGCATATTCGCTGTAATTCAAATTAACATAGCATAATTTAACTGGCGGTCAATTTTGGAAACTTCTCTGAAATTGACCGCACTTTTTTGGAGAAATCAAATGAGTGTAAGAACCTACTCAGCCGATCAGGTTGTTGTATTAATTGGTGTGCATATTGCCTCTGGCTTTGCTGATGGCACTTTTGTTCAAATCGAAGAAAACGGCGATGGTGTTGCTTCAGTTGCTGGAGCGGACGGTGAAGTGGCTCGCTCAATGAGTACTGATCCTCGCAAAAAACTCACTTTAACCTTGCTACAAACCAGTGACACTAATGATGTGTTAAGTGGTCTGTATGCTGCGGACAAAGTAAGTAAAAACACCACATTCCCGATCACTGTAAAAGATCTACGTGGCAAGACAATGTTTGCCGCAAGCACTGCGTGGGTCACAAAAATGGCAAATTCGAGCTTTGGCAAAGAAGTTGACAGCCGAGAGTGGACGATTGAAACCGCAGATGGCTCATATACTGTTGGGGGTAATCAATAATGGCACGTGAAGAAATTCAAATCGGGGAAACCACCTATTTTGTTGAAAAATTCCCTGCAATGCTGCAAATGAAAATTTTCGGTGATTTATCAAAAACACTGATCCCTAGTTTTGGTAAGGCGTTGAGTGGCTTGACCGCTGAAGATGGTGCGGATAAGTCTGCCGTAGAAAGTCAATTTATTGATGGCATTCGTGAGCTTGCTCAACAGTTAGATGGTGACGGCTTAATGAAGTTGGTTGATATGTTGGTACGTGGTGAATATGTGGCTTTCCAAAAGGACAGTTACAACAACGGTAACGACACAAAACTCACTAAAAACACCCTAGATCACGCTTTCGAAGATATGGGCGAAATCGTGGAACTGCTTATTTTCATTCTAAAATTGAATTACAGCGGTTTTTTTACGAAATATCTCACCCGTCTTGGTGTGGGGCAAAAGCTAACAGCGAAATAAACCCAGTAGGTGTTTATAGCGATGAGGTCGCCAGTGAAATGCTCGCTTGGCGACCTTTTTTAGCTGGAAAGGTGACGATGACTGAACTCAATACGTCAGGGTTAACCGATATGGGCGAGCTATTGAAAATCAACCGCCTGCTTGATGCCATTGAAGCAATGGAAGCAAAACAGGCGGAGAAGTGGAAAAGTTGATTAAGCGTAAAGAGGTTGAATGCCAAAACGTGGGCGTTGTTCTAGTTGCCAAGTATCGTAATTAGCTTGCATATTAAGCCAAAACTGCGGTGTAGTATTAGGCAGTAACTCATATAAACGCATTGCCATTTCAGGTGTTATAGCGGCTTTCGCATTCAAAATACGAGAAAGTGCAACTCGAGTTACACCGAGTTTTTTGGCGATTTCAGTAACACTATGACCTTCAATGTACTCTTTTAAAATCAACCCTGGATGGGCGGGATTGTGCATTCGCATTTTCTTGCTCCTTAATGGTAATCCTGATAATTCACAACGTGTGCGTGTCCATTTTCAAACTTAAAGGTTAATCGCCAATTGCCACTCACCTTTACAGACCAATGCCCAGCTAAATCACCGTGCAAAGGATGTAAATTCCAACTTGGCACCGCCATAGCTTGTACGGTTTCAGTGGCATCTAAGGCGGTTAATAACATATTCAATTTTGCGGAATGTTTAGCTTGAATGCCAGCTGTTGAGCCAGTTTCAAAAAATAATTTCAGCCCTTTATGTTGAAATGAGATGATCATATTATCCCCTTTTGTATAGTCTGACTATACATTATTTTTATACTTTTGTAAACAGGTACTATACAAATGAGCGTTGTACGTGAATTAGTCACTAAATTATCGTTTGCTTACGAAAATACAGGCTTAAAAAAGTTTGTGAATGAAGTCAAGCAAGCCAAAACACAAGCCAAAGCAGATGTAGGGCAAATCAAAGGTAATTTGCTGTCGCTTAAAAACGTTGTGATGGGCTATGTTGCAATGGCGGCAGGCGGATCTGTAATGCAGATTGCGGACGAGTGGGCGAGTGTGAGCGGTCGTGTAAAACTGGCTACGGCATCAGCGGAAGAGCATAAACACGCCTTAGATGAAATCTATAACATTGCTCAACGAACAGGGCAGACTTTTGCCGCAAGTGGTGACTTGTTCCAAAAAGTGCAACGCAATGCCAAGGATTTAGGGTTAGGGACTGACGAAACCTTAAAAATGACCGAGATTATCGGTCAAACACTCACCATCGGCGGTGGTGACGCCAGCTCGCAACAAGCCGCTTTAATGCAGCTAGGGCAAGCATTAGGTGCAGGTAAATTGAGTGGTGATGAACTTACATCTATTTTAGATCAAGCTCCACGTTTATCAGAGGCTATTGCAGATGGTTTTGGTATTAGTGTAGGTCAGCTAAAAGAAATGGGTCAGGCTGGTAAACTGACCGCCAAAGAGCTTGCTCAAGGACTACTGAAACAGGCTGATAAAATTCAGAAAGAATTTGACGAAATGCCGAAAACTTTTTCATTCGGAATGAACGTAATGAAAAATGCGATCGGGCGTTTTCTATCTTATGCGGTCAATGATGTGTTGAATTTAGGTCAGCGATTTTCTCAACTTGCCAACTGGATCGATAAAAATATCAAGTTAGTGCTGATTTTAGCGACATCTGCGATTGGTAGTAAGCTCATTATTGCTCTTAAATTGGTGGAAAGGGGATTAAAGGCAATTACTGTTCAGGCTATCAAGGCTTTTGCTCCGTTTTTAGCAATGGCAGCAATTCTCGCTGGAATAGGCTTAATTCTTGAAGATTTGTATGTGTGGGTAAATGGTGGCGATTCACTCGCTGGCGATTTATTCGGTGATTTCAAGGATTGGGCAGGGCAATTTAAAACAATAGGCGATCTACTTAAATCGCTTTGGTTTAACGTTAAATTACTTGCCAAAGAGCTGTTTGCCCTAACTGGTATTGACTTCGATATTGACTGGAAAAGTTGGCAGGATTTCGCAAAAGCAGCGTTGCAGTATGTAATTGATGGCGTGAAGTCGTTCATCAAAGTCATCAGAAGTGCGGTTAGTATTGTGCGAGCCATAATGCGTGGCGATTTCTCTTATGCGTTTGGTTTGGCAAAAAATGCTGTCGGGGATTTATCACTTAAATTCTTACCGTTTTATTCTATTGCTTTAATGGTATTAGGTGGGATTGGTTCTACTATTTTATGGTTGGTTAGATCGCCATTTGTAAGTCTAGCTAAAACAGTGATCTACACTGTTTCGTTTATTATCACTAAATTCACGATGCTAGTAGGGTTTATCGGTAAACCATTTTTAGTGTTAGGAAAAGCTGCACTCTGGGGGGCTAAAATAGCCATTACAGCTATTTGGTCTATTAGTCGTGCAATGTTTGCAGCGATGGCAGCCAATCCGATTTTACTTGCAATAGCGCTTATTATTGCGGCATTAGTGGCGATTGTTGTTTATTGGGACGAAATCAAAGCGGTTGCTGGCGAAGTGTGGGATTGGATTTCCACGAAAGCCAGTGAAATTTGGACGGACATTGAGAACAGTTGTGGCGAGATGTGGGATAGCATCAAAGAGACAGCCGAATCAATGTGGGATGGCATTACTGATCCAATTAAGAAAGTTTGGACGGGCATTACGGACTTTTTCAAAAACGGCTGGAAGTCTGCTATCAGTACTGTGACAGATATGTTTGATAAATTAATTCCTAGCTTTATCAAAAATATCTTTAGTAAAGGAGCTTCTGTTACGGTAAATGGTACGGTAGAACAACCGCTTGTTAGTACAGCATCAGCACAACAGGCTGGTAATCGTTCTGTTCAGGTTCAGCAGACCCAAAACAACACTTATAACGTACACAGCACTAATCCTAAGCAGGCTGCGAATGAAATTTCACGCCATCAGAAAAATAATGGATTTGATATTTATAGCCCTGAATATGGGTATGGTTGGTAAATATGAGCTTAGTCAGTTTATTGTTTAATTCTTTATTTGGCACAAAGACCACTATCGGCGTGCTTGAGTTGGACGCTTTACTCACAGAAAGCACCAGTTTACGCAGTCAAATTACGGAATATCCCGTAGAAGATGGTAGTGTGATTTCAGATCATATTACGCAAGAGGCAGAAACGCTGACAATTGAAGGTGTGATAACTGGTGCGGGTACGTTATTTAATGTAGCTCAAGGTAAAGCGAAGTTAATTGGAGCAAAAGAGAGTTTGCGGCAGTTGCACCAAGACAGAACATTGCTCACAGTAACGACAGGGGTGGATATTTACCCCGATTTTGCCATTGAAAGCTGCGAAATTAGTCGTACTGCAGACGGTGGAGAGAAGTTTGATGTGAGCTTAACCTTGAAGAAGATTAAGAAAGTCACACTTAGAACTGCCGATATTCCGCCCGAAAAAACAAGCGGTAGTGCAACGGGTAAAGCTGGCAAAACGAAAGCGAACGCTGGTAAAGCTAGTGGAGGAACGCCTACACCAAAACAAGCAGGAAAAGTTGAAGAAGTTAAAATGCAATCCAATCTAGACAAAGCGGCTAAAGCTGCAAATAAGGTATTTAAGAGATAAACCATGATCACAATCCCAATTCCTAACCTAAATGACAGCTTGCTAGAAGTCGAACTTGATGATGAAGTTTTCTTCTTACACTTCTCTTGGAATAGTACAGGCGGTTTTTGGTCGATGGCAATTGAAAACGCCTATAACGATGAGATTTTGACAGGTATCAAGTTATTACCTGATCGCTTTTTACTTCAACAATTCAGCGAAGATACGTTACCGTTAGGCGATTTTATCGTAGTGCGAGATGATGAGCTGCAAACCGTTGGGCGAGATGATTTCATTGCGAAAAAAGCCGTACTAATCTATGTGGGAGTCGATGATGAGCTTTAGATTTGACCGCACTTATCGCTTGCTAATTGGCAAAAAAGGCGAAACCAAAAATGCAATTTTGATTGAGCCACCAATGCGAATTACGTTTGATGTGCAAAAGGATGTAAAAAGCGAGCCAAACGAAAACAGTATTAAAATCTACAACCTATCAGAAACCACTCGCAAAGCCATAGAACAGCCTAATTTGCGGTGCGTGCTTTATGCGGGATATGCAGAAGAAAACGAGCCAACCTTACTTTGTTCAGGCGATATTGCTACCGCTTACTCTTACCGAGAAAATGGCGATATTGTAACGGAGTTATTTGTGCTTGATGGCTTGATTGAGATCCGAGATACAGCCGTTAGTCTAGGCTATTCGGGTGGCGTGAGTTCACAGCTTATTCTGAATGATATTGCGGGCAAAATGGGATTAAAACTCGTTGCAGGTGAAGAACTTAAAGAACGCAAATGGGCAAATGGTTTTAGCTTTTACGGTGCAGCTCGTACCGCATTAGACAAAATCGTGCATGGCACGGGTTTAGAATGGTCTGTTCAGAATGGGGAGTTACAAGTTGTTAATCGTGCCAAAGTTACTCGCCGTCAAGGTGTTGTACTGGCAGTCGATAGCGGACTAATTGGCTCACCTGAACGAGTAAGAGAAGCAGCACGCAGTAAAAAAGTTGATGAAAAAAGCAAACAAAAGCAACCCGTCAGCACGGATAAGCAAGCTACCGATGGCTGGAATGTGCGAAGTTTGCTTTTGCCACAAATCAACCCTGCGGATAAAGTCAAAGTAGAAAGCTCATCAGTAACAGGTTGGTTTCGTGCGGAAACCGTAAAACATATCGGCGATAGTCATTCTGGCGACTGGCAAACCGAACTTCATCTTGTCGAGCGGATTATTGACGAGAAAGCCAAGAAATCAGGTGGTAAGACGAAACATCGGAAGAAAAGACGAGCGTAAACTAAAATTGATGAGACTTTTTTCTTTTTAGTGGTGTATGATAGAATTCCCTAGCTAAGTAAATAAAGGGTATTTTATGCGAGACATTCAAACAAACGCTCCATTGCAACAAACGGGATTTCAAGAAAAGATCGTGTCGGCATTTGAACAGTCTTTGACAGAAGAACAACGTTTTTTGCAAGATGTGATCACAGGCAAAATCAAACTTATTCCGCACGAAGAAGTGATGGAAAAACTTGAATATGTTTTGAAGAATGGGCTACAGCGTAAATGAAACTAGATTATCGTGTTCTTTGGTCAGAACGTGCAGAAGCCAAATTGCTAGACAAAGCGGATTACATCTACAACGATAGTCAAAATGAAGTAATTGCTTATCATTTCTTGGAGACAATGCGTTCTGCTGCTGAAAAACTGAGTTTTATTGCCGCTGCCTATGATGATCAGAAATTCCATATCTACCCGTTAAAATACGGGCATTCTGTAAAATTTATTGTTGTTGGTGATGTGGTAATTATTGCCGATTTTTACCCTAAAGGGTCAAATTTACACTAACTTGAACAAAAAGTGATTGAAATCTAAAGCGTGGCAATTTGTCACGCTTTTTTATTGCTAACTAAAAACCACCTTCTCTGAAGGTGGTTATCGGCTAAAAAGGCTTTGCCTGAAAAAATCGACTCATAGAAAATCCTTGTGGAAGTTATCCCCATAACCAACATAAGGAAAAAACAATGAGTCGATTTAAGAAATCATCGCATGTGATTTGGCATTGTCAATATCATTTAGTTTGGACACCGAAATGTCGCTTTCGGATTTTGAAAGATAAAGTAGGTCGAGAAGTGTATATACAGCTGAGAATCCTTTGTGAGCAGCTGAAAATAGAGATAGTTGAACTGAATGTTCAGCAAGATCATGTTCATCTTTTAGTAAAGATCCCCCCGAAATTATCGGTATCAGATGTGATGGGTCACCTAAAAGGTCGAACAGCGATAAGATTGTTCAATAAGTTTCCGTATTTAAGAAAACATAAATTATGGGGCAATCATTTTTGGGCGAGAGGTTACTGCGTAGACACCGTAGGTGTCAATGCAGAAATGATACGTAGATATGTGAAATATCAAGAGAAACATGAATTGGAAGATAAGCAGTTAAAGCTATCTTCAATGTAAAATTCGGATTCTCAGAATCGGAATTTAGAAACGCCCCTATGGGGCGTCATTCAAAGCCACCTTCTATGAAGGTGGATTTTTACTTGCAAAAAATTTGCAAATTTTGACCCGTTGTAAAAACAAAACCCCGAACATTGCGAGTGTTCGGGGTTTTTTATTCCCAACTTTCCGTAACAAAGAGGAAATAATTTATATGGCTAAGTATAGCAAAACTAAATTAAAAATCCATCCAAAAGAGGGACTAGAAATGGAAACTTATGCAACCCCATTTATTAAAACATCCATAGGTATTGCCATTATTTTTATTGCAGTCGGATTAACATTACTGTTCTCAACTCCTTTTATTAGTGCAATCCGTTGGTGGTAACAATGCAAACCGAAATCGCTAATGCCCTTGCAGAAATCAATATCGCTATTCCAGCGAAGATTGTCAGTTACGATCCGTCTGCGGTGCGTGCCACTGTCAAACCCACCATTCCTAAGCGGTTAAGCAATGGAGAAACATTGCCTGCTCCGCAGATTGTGAATGTGCCTGTGTGCTTTCCAGTGGCGGATGTGGGCGGTGCGGTGGCTCAAATTACGCTGCCGATGAAAGCAGGTGATGGCGTGTTGTTGATTTTCTCTCATCGCTCGTTGGAAAACTGGTTAAGTGGGAGTGAGCAGTCGCCAGATGATCCGAGAATGTTCGATTTATCCGATGCGTTTGCTATGCCTAGCACTAACGCCAAATCGCCGTCTGCTGATGGGGAAAATCTTTGTATCAAGTATGGTGCTGGCTCGCTAAAGATTACGCCTAGCGGTGATGTGTTGATTAACGCCCCTAGCACAACAATTACCGCACCACAAAACACCATCAATGGCGATTTAACCCTAAATGGCAGTATGACAAGCACGGGTAGCATTACTGCACAGGGCGAAGTGGGCGGAAAAGGCATTAGTCTTTCAACTCATACCCATACTGGCGTAGAAAGTGGTAATAAAGAATCAGGAAGTCCGAAAAAATGAGCGTAAGTGTAGATCTAAAATTATCCAGTCAGCACGATTTGCTATTCAAAAATAATCGCTTGGTTTTGGTTGATGGAGCAAACCAAAAAGCTCAACAAATCAAAATTGCCTTACTCACGTTTTTAGGCGAGTGGTTTTTGGACACTTCGATTGGTGTTCCGTACTTTGAGCAAATTCTGCTCAAATCAGCGGATAAAGTGAAAGTTGAGAATGTTTTTCGGCAGAAGATTATCGCAGTGAAAGGGGTAAAACGGGTGACAAAATTAGAGACGAAAATTGACCGTCAAGCACGGTTACTTTTTGTCTCTTTTGAAGCAGAAACCACAGCAGGATTAGTTGCTGATACGGTTGAAATAGGAGAGAAACAATGAAGTATGGCGTAACATCACAAGGTTTTCAGCGTAAACGACTGCCTGAACAGTTACAGGAGATTTTTACAACATTACGCTCTGAATTTGGCGAAGAAACGGAACTCTCGCCTGATACGGTGCTTGGCGTATTGGCTGCGAATGAAGCGGAGCGGTTTGCAACCATTTGGGAGCTTGCCGAAAGTATCTACAGTGCAATGTACCCAATGAGTGCAACGGGTGCGAATTTAGATCGTGCGGTGTCGTTTACTGGGGTTAAACGCTTGCCAGCTCAACCGTCCGCTGTGGATGTGGCGTGGTACGGACAAGAAAATACGGTAATCCCTGAATATACTGCTGTTCGCAACATTAAAAGCCAAGAGATGTATTACAGTGTCGGCGAATTAACACTTAACCGTTCTCGTGCTTATGATGTGGAGATTGCTTTTAAAAACAGCAGAATTTCAACAGGCGAAGTTTTACAAGTCACAATCAACGGTGTGCAGTATCGCTATCAAACCGATCGCTCATCAATCCAATATGCGATCGAACAGTTGGGTAACCGATTAAAAGTGCTGCATTTTTTATCCGTTGTAACACAAGGTAATAGCTTGCGTTTGCGAGCTACTACGGTTTCTGGCTTTTCTCTTGATTTAAGTCAAAACCTTGTGATTACGTCATTAGGCTGTTTAAACGAAGCACAAACGGAAGGAGCAAGTACTGATTTGGCAGAAGTTGGGCAAGTGAGTGAACTCATCACTCGAATTGATGGCTTAGAAAGCGTAAATAACGTTACACAAGGCACAAAAGGGCGAGAAATGGAAACCGATGCCGAATTGTATGCTCGTTATCAGTTAGGCGTGTATCAAACTGGAGCAGGAACGGTTGAAAGCCTGTTAGATAATCTGCTCAAAGTGAAAGGGGTGTCATCTGCTTTTGTATATGAGAACACAAGCAACACCCAAGACCAATTTAGCACACCAGCAAATGCTATTCATTGCGTTGTACAAGGTGGGTTGGATAGTGCTGTAGCACAAGCGATTTTGACTAAAAAACCTGCGGGCATACCTACGCACGGCAATACAACTGTTTCCGTCACAGACAGTCAGAATATAAGCCGAGCAATTAAGTTCTCACGCCCACGCAGACGCTATATTTGGATTAAAGTTTCTGTGAATACTTTTGTCGATCAAGGTGAGCCGACTGCATCAGGTCATTTTGTAAGTATCTTAAATAATTTAATGAAATATGGCGACAAGCTGCAAATCGGATCAGATGTTGTACTGCAACGACTGATGGCTCAATGTGTATCTGTTAATGGTGTCAACAGCGTATCTATTACCATTGGTTCAACTAATCAAATCACAGATTCTGAGCCGCATTATCAGGCACAGGATATTCAGATCGCACCTGATGAAATTGCGGTATTTGATAAAACCATAATTACCATAGGATAGGCAAATGGACGGACTAGATGAAAATTATCTTGAGATAGCGAAACAACACAATCTCATTCAGTTTCAATGCTCACCTAATATCCACTCACTTTATACCGCACTTTTCACCCCTTTTGCGTCATTGCAAGGTGCATTTCGGGAATTATTGCTAAATCGGCATTTAGATAATGCGGTTGGTAAGCAGTTAGACGGAATTGGGGATATTTTAGGTCTATCACGTCCTTATATGACTGTGGACGGTGTGTTTTACTTTGGTTTTACAGGGCAGAGCAAAGCAAAAGGTTTCTCGCAAGCAGTTATTCGTAGCCTAAACTCAGAAACAAGCAACAAGCAATACCGATTTATTTCAGACAACCTTTATAAACGGTTGCTGCGTTGGAAGATTGTTAAAAACAATTCTCACGGTACGGTTGAAGATGTTATTCGAGCCTGCCAAGCTGCATTTGTGGCAAACCGAGTTGAAGTGATAGAGGAGAAGTGTAAGCTGACAGTTAATGTCACCAGATCGGTTAAATTTGAAAGTGAAGCTATTGAAAGCATAAAAGAAAAACTTATCCCAGCAGCCGCTGGGATTTTTGTTTCAGTCAACATTATGAATGGAAATGGGTAAAACGATGAGTACAAATCAAATCGACTTAATGAAATTGTTTCAACAAATCAAATGGGCTGAAAGTGGCGATACTGTGGATTTTTCCGAAACAAACTACAGTACAGGGTGGTCTTTTTTAGGTGATGACACGCCTACAGTTGAGGATTTCAATGCTTTACAGCAATGGAACGATAAAAAAGACCAATGGCTATACAGTCAGATTGCAAAAGTGTGTCAAGACCAAAAAATTGCAGTAACAGAAAACGATCTTAACACACTACTAAAAGCCATTAAAAAACTTGCTGCTCAACCTAATGCAACAACGGAACAGGTGGGGGTTACTCAATTAGATAGCTCCACAGATTCAAACGCGGAAGATAAAGCTGCAACACCAAAAGCGGTGAAAGTTGTTAAAGATTTAATCAATGCTTTAACGCGGAATTTGGCTAACTATATACCTAATAGTAAAAAATCTGACGCGGTAGATAGCGCATCAAGCGACACAGTAGCGACAAGTAATGCGGTAAAGACTGCTTATGATAAAGGTGTGGAGGCGCTAAGTGTGGTTAGAAGTAAACAATCTCCATCTACAACGCTAGCAGGTTATGGTATATCAGATTTTATTGTTCGTCGCCTTAACACAGAAAATCTTAATGATGTATCCACTCCAGGTATTTACGGACAACCACTTACTGATGAGGCAACTACTGCTAGGAATTATCCAACTAATCAAGCGGGCACATTAATGGTGAGTTTATCGGCGTATGGCGTGCAGCAAGAGTACACAACTTATGCTGACAATAGTAAATATGTTAGAGGCAGAAAAGATAACAACTGGCTAGATTGGACGCGTATAGACGGATCAGATTGGGATGGAGTTAGGGGCAAGCCTACAACTCTTTCTGGTTACGGGATTGTTGATGGAGTAAACAAAAATGGGGATGCGTTAAATGGTAATTTAAAACTAAAAGCGAGCCAACAGGCTTATAACGAACAACTCAGAGAAGAGTCACCTCTATATATACCTCAAATAAATTGGAACGGAGATGCTTATTATCCATTCATTAAAGCGTTATTTACTGGAGCAACCGGTAATGGTAAAAGAGCCACGTTTGGTTTAGGGGTTAGAACATATAGTCAGCAAAATTACGGTGCAGGCGTAATTACATATTGTGCTGATGATAACACTTTGTCAAATTGGTATTTCCATAAAAATGGGGATTTTGTATCAGCAGGTGATGTTTTTGCTCACGGTGGGTTGAGTTTAAACAACTTAATCACTGAATCATTATATCCAAGACATTACTCAGGAGCGAAAGTTTTAAAACTAAGGATGAACTATAGTAATGGATGGAAAGGGTGGAAAATCATGTCAATCTATGCTCCAGATATACAAACGCCAACAAATGGAGAGGTAATTATTAATTTACCAGAAGCTGTAACATCTAATGCAGTGGTAAATGTAACAGATAATGGCAGTGCTAGATTTAGTTATAGCGTAGTAATGCATGGCGTAAACAAAATAAAAATATTTGCACCAGCAAGCAAAAGATGTGGATTTCAAATACATGTGATAGACGGAGGGGTGTTGTTATGATTAAACAATTCAATATTGATGATTTGATTTTTGATGAGCCGATAACTGCTGCTGATGGTTCGTTAATAACATCTGGTAGTAATTGGTATCCAGTGTATACACAAGAGGATATAAATGGTATTTCAGCTAGTGTTACAAATGATGGTGATGTATGGGTAGAAAATGGGGTAATTCACTATTCAGGCGATAAACCATCAAAAAATCACTATTGGGATAAAAGCAGTAAATCGTGGAAACTTTTAACTGCAAGCCAGCAAAAAGCATTACAAAATGAACAACTTGAAATTGAAAAAACAGTTCTTATCCAACAGACCGCCGATAAAACGGACGCATTAAAAGCAAAAATCCTTATCGGCTACCCACAAGCAGAGATTGATAGTTTTTACCGTCAAGAACGTGAGGCGCGCGGATGGGTTGAGGATAATAGCTACCCAACACCAATGCTTACCAGTCTGGCAGAAAATCGCGGTGTACCGTTGGCGTTATTGTGTCAAAAAGTGATTGAAAAAGCGGACCAATTCGCGGTAGTGATGGGGTATATTATCGGCACGCGTCAAGCCTTTGAGGACCGTATTTTAGCCGCTAAAACTGAGGCAGATTTAACCGTACTTGAACAGGAGATTGAACAATGGCAATTAAATTTAGGCTAAAAAACTATTTTTATCATGTCGTTATTGGTATTGACCAACTATTCAATGCTTTTCTGGGTGGTGCGGCGGATGAAACGCTATCAAGCCGAGCCTATCGCGGTGCGGTGTTAGCCGACAAGCCGAAAAAACGTTGGCGATTGTTATTTAAGGTTATCAATGGCTTATTTTTTGACAAAAATCACTGCGAAACCGCCTATAAAAGCGAATTAAACCGCAAGCAATATCCCGATAGTTTCAAAAAATCCTAAAAAATCCACCGCACTTTGTATGGTGCGGCGGACTATAAATGACTAGCTATGTGCCAGATTGTTTTGGAGTTATTATTTTTATTTTGTAATGTGGATCACATTTTTAATGTGATGTTATAGGTGTGGTGTATATAGATGTTATTGCGTGCAAGGTTTAAGGCAATGTTGCATTGTGATTTGTTTTTGTGTTTGACATATATTTGACATAATAAATACAAAAATCACTAAATCAATGATACTTTATTATGAACAATGGTATAATATTAGGAGTTTAGATCTTTGATTTATAAATATATTTTTGCTTACAAATAGTTATATTATGTAGGTCTTGAAAACCGGCGAGGGTTTACGCCCTCCGTGAGTTCGAATCTCACTTCCTCCGCCATCAAATTTTTAACCGCAGCTCTTAGGGCTGCGGTTTTGTTTTTATATCTGCTCATCTTTGAATGCCAAATATTCCTCTAGGGTTTCAATTGCATTTAAACAACGTATTTGTCGTTGTTTTGTATGCTCAATTTGAGCGCTAATTGCTTGTTTATCCCAGTCATTAGTAGCCAGAGTTAACATGCTTTTCTGTTGGTTTAATTTCTCATTTAATGCATGCAAGGCTTCATAGTATTTATCTAAACGCTCACGAGGGGGGAGTTGATCGATTGATTGACGAAGTTTTTCCCTGTTATTCATCGTTGATTTGAAATTTATGGCCTTCTTGGACTTAGATTGGGATATTTCAATCATCGCGTCTTGTAATGACCTAAATTGTGCGATTAATCTGTCGCAATAAAACGTTATCTCTTCGCTTGTCGGTGCGGACAATTGACGTAATTGTTGTACACCTTGTCGCATTTCAGCAATATAGTCATTTAATGATAATCCGTTTTCACTAAATACATGTTCAGCAAATGTTGTTGTCAAGGATTTATCTTGATAAGCGCTATATTGCTGTTGAAGTGCAGCAATATGTCGCTCTAACTCATCAAAAAGTGCGGTGTAATTTTTCATTGTTTTAAATAAAGAAATCCCCCTAATGATAGGGGGATGGGATTATAAAATCATTGCGGCAATCCAACCGAATGCGAGCAATGGTATATTGTAATGTAAGAATGTTGGTACAACGCTATCCCAAATATGATCATGTTTACCATCAATATTTAAGCCTGACGTTGGACCTAATGTTGAATCTGAGGCTGGGGAACCTGCATCGCCTAATGCTGCAGCTACGCCTACAATCGCGACGGTCGCTAATGGCGAAAGTCCTAATGCAACACAAAGTGGCACGTAAATTGAGGTAATGATCGGCACAGTAGAGAAAGATGATCCAATTCCCATTGTGATAAATAAACCAACTACTAGCATTAAGAAAACAGCTAAGCCTTTGTTATCTGCTCCTAAGCCTTGGCTGAAATTTTCAACCAGTAATGTGACGCCACCTGTTGCTTTAATGACGCTAGCGAAACCAGAAGCTGCAATCATCACAAAGCCAATCATTGCCATTAGGCGTAAACCTTGTTGGAAAATATCATTGCTTTCTTTTAAGCGGAAGATGCCACAGACACCGAAGATAATTAAACCAGCAAGACCACCAATAATGGTTGAACTTGTAAAGAGTTGCAAGCCAAAGGTCACAAGGATAGCAATAATGCTTACCCACACATGAAATGGTTTAATATTGGCAATATGCTGTTCAATTTCTGCTGTTGTTGGTTCTGCGACATCTACAATGTATTCACGCGGTTTACGGTAGCTAACAAAAATAGCGAATAATAAACCCAGTACCATACCTGTTACAGGAATGAGCATTGCCATTGACACTTCAGCAACGCTAGTATGAATGCCAAGACTTGCTCCCGCTTCATTGATATTTTTGACTAAGATACTTTCAATAAAGATTTTACCGAAACCGATTGGCAAGAGCATATAGGTTGCGGTCAAACCGAAAGTGAGCACGCAAGCGACAGCTCGACGATCTAATTTTAAGCGATTAAAGATACTTAATAATGGTGGAACCACAATCGGAATGAAGGCGATATGCACTGGTAAAACGTTTTGTGAGGACATAGCGAAGAGGACCAATACAATCAAAATGAAGTATTTAAAACCAGCAACAGAATTACCAGTTGGCGTTTGCCCTAAACGTTGAATGACTTTATAGGCTAATAAATCAGTGATGCCTGATTTTGAAATAGCGACAGCGAATGCGCCTAAAATAGCATAGTTCATTGCAACTTCTGCACCACCACCGAGTCCGCCGGTGAAGACTTCAATTGTTTTTGACATGCCTAATCCGCCAGTTAAACCAGCAGTAAGTGCGGAGATCACTAATGCGATCACCACATTAATTCGTAGCAAGCTCAAGGCGAGCAAAACGAGAATTGATATAATAACGGGATTGGTCAGCATATTGTTTCCTTAGTTTTTGTAATGTCTTTTTTAAATTTACTGGAAAAAAAAGATTTGTCTAGCGCTTTACAAAAATTTATCAAAAAAACACCGCGCTTTTATGAATTATCTAATGAATTTATAACATGAGGGAATCCACCTAGCTGTTTTAAGTGATTAACCATGTAGCAAAATAAATCAGCGGTTTTTTCTGTATCATATAAAGCCGAATGTGCTTGTTTTCCATCAAAGCTGATATTAGCTGCTTGACATGCTTTCACTAAAACAGTTTGTCCAAACATAAATCCACCTAAGGTCGCCGTATCGAAAGAGGCAAAGGGGTGGAATGGATTTCGTTTGATGCCAGTACGTTCAGCGGCAGCCATAATAAAGCTTTGATCAAAGGTCGCATTATGTGCCACGATAATGGAACGTTGGCAGCCAGCTTCTTTCTGTCCGCGACGAACCATTTGGAATAACCCTGTTATCGCATCTAATTCAGAAATGGCCATTGATTGTCGCATAGGATTATTTAAATCAATGCCATTGATCTTCATTGAATCAGGGTTAATTTCTGCGCCTTCAAAGGGATTTATGTGGCAATGATAGGTTTGATCTTTTTGCAACAAACCCTTGTCATCCATTTTGACAGTGATGGCAGCTAACTCTAATAATGCATTCGTTTGGCAATTTAATCCCGCTGTTTCTACATCAATGATGACAGGGTAGTAACCGCGAAAACGGTGCTTTAATAAATTAAAATCTACAATTTCGTTTGTCATAAAAATAAAAAGGGTACGCCGAAACGCACCGATAAAATTAAGTAAAAATTGACCGCGCTTTAGTTACCTAATGCGGATTTTGCACTTTTGTTTTCAATAAATTCAATTTTATAGCCATCAGGATCTTCAACAAAAGCGATTACCGTTGTGCCACCTTTTACAGGACCTGCTTCACGCGTTACTTTTCCACCAGCAGCTTTTACTGCATCACAGGTCGCATAAATATCGTCGACACCAATCGCGATATGACCATAGGCAGTGCCTAATTCGTATTCTTCAACGCCCCAATTATAGGTTAATTCAAGCACTGCTGCTTTGTCTTCATCATCATAACCAAGAAAAGCGAGCGTATATTTATATTCTGGGTTTTCGCTAGTACGTAATAAACGCATGCCTAATACATCTTGATAGAATTTGATAGAGCGTTCTAAGTTTCCCACTCGTAACATGGTATGCAAAATACGCATGATTTCCTCCATTTATCTAATAAACAGGTTAGATTATGCCATAATTTTGTAAATTAAGAGAAATGAAAAAATAAAAAAGGCATCAGAACGATGCCTTTGGTAAGTCTTTATTATTCAACAGTGATTTTTGAACCGTCAACAAATTGAATTTCACGTGCAATGGCAACGCTTGAAATTTCATTTTTAGGATTTTCAAAAATAGCTTTCACTTCTGGTGATACAGTTGAAAAAGGAATAATCACATTTAAGTTAAAATTCGCATTTGGATTGAAGTCTTGTTCAAAATTAAGGCTTATTGGATGTGTATGGATAACATTATTCTCAAATTGATATGCATATACCCAAGAAGCTGTTTTAATCGCTTTGTTACCGGTATTGGTAATATTGTAGCTATATGCAAGACCCGGTTCATTTTTGTCATTTTTAACGAAATTACGGGCAATCGTTTTTATTTGAATATTTTTACCAAATTCGGCAATCATCGCATCATTGGTAGTTTTTTGTTCTTGAACTTGAGTTTTTTGTGTTGCAGCTTGTGCTTGATAATTTAATTTATCACAAGCAGTTAATGTCACTGTTGCAGCCATTACAGTTGCTAATAGTGCTTTTTTAGATAATTTCATAGATATTTCCTTAAAATAAATTATTAATGTTTTCTAAATATAAATAATCTTGTATAAAAGATCAAAAAAGGGATTCATATTTTACATAAATTTACATTTTCTAAACTGTAAAAATAAATAACCGCTTTTTCAGAAGCGGTTATTTAGACTATTAATCTTTAAATTCGTTCATAAAGTGCTGAGCTTTTTCTACCATTTCTTTGGAGCCAAGGAATAATGGCACTCGCTGGTGGAGTTCTGTTGGTTTAATATCTAAAATACGATGGTAACCATCGCTTGCTAATCCGCCTGCTTGCTCTGCTAAGAATGCCATTGGGTTTCCTTCATACAATAGACGTAGTTTACCTTTGGGATAGGTTGTTGCACTTGGGTAAATATAGATCCCACCTTTAAGCAGATTGCGGTGGAAATCTGATACTAATGAACCAATATAACGGGATGTATAAGGACGACCAGTAGATTTATCTTCCTCTTGGCAGAATTTTATATATTTTTTAACACCCATTGGGAATTTCAAATATTGCCCTTCGTTAATAGAATAAATGCGTCCGTCAGTTGGTATTTGAATATTCTCATGAGATAAACAGAATGTACCTAAGGTCGGATCATAGGTAAAACCGTTAACACCATTGCCTGTTGTGTAAACCAGCATTGTTGAGGAACCATATACAATATAGCCAGCAGCAACCTGTTTATTCCCCTCTTGCATAAAATCTTCTAAGGTGACAGGAGTCCCAATAGGGGATACGCGACGATAAATGGAGAAGATTGTTCCCACTGCCACATTGACATCAATATTAGAAGAACCATCTAATGGATCGGTCAAAATAACATATCTTGCATTACGGCCACGTTCTGTATCAAATGCGATAAAGCTATCTTCCTCTTCTGACGCAAAGCCAGCCACTTCTTCACGTGCCATTAAGGCTCGTTTAAAGGTATCATTGGCAAACACATCCAATTTCATTTGGTTTTCACCTTGGATATTCTGATTACCAACTGCACCTAAAATATCATGACTGAGTCCTGCACGATTAATATCTCTATGAATGACTTTCGCAACAAGACGAATGGACGATAAAATACCGGTTAATGCGCCTTTGGCGTTCGGGTATTCTGCTTGTTTTTCAATGACAAATTCATCTAATGTTTTCATAACAATCTTAATTCCTTGATTATATTTTCTTGCTAGACGAGTAGAATAAGTTAGATTATGATACCAACTTTATATATTGAAGAATGTGATCCAGCTCACGCTTTTTTACTTGGTCTAAATAAATGAACGAAATTTCACAGAAAAAACATATACATATTTTAGGTATATGTGGCACCTTTATGGGCGGTGTTGCTCTTATCGCTAAACAATTGGGCTACCATGTTACTGGTTCTGATACTAATGTTTATCCGCCAATGTCCACTTTTTTAACAGAAAGTGGCATTGATATCATCCCCCATTTTGAGGTTGAACAGTTGCAACCTACACCTGATATGATTTTGATTGGTAATGCAATCAAACGCGGAAATCCTTGCGTCGAATATATTTTAGAAAATCAGTTGCCATTTACCTCTGGCCCACAATGGTTACATGATAATTTATTGCGTAATCGTTGGGTATTTGCCGTATCAGGCACCCATGGAAAAACCACTACAACGGGTATGTTAAGCTGGATTTTAGATCAAAATGGTTTAAATCCAGGATTCTTAATTGGCGGTATTGCGGGCAATTTTGGCGTATCTTCTCGCTTAGGCGATAGCCAATATTTTGTGATTGAAGCAGATGAATATGATACGGCATTTTTTGATAAGCGTTCAAAATTTGTGCATTACAATCCTAAGACCTTAATTATCAACAATATTGGCTTTGATCATGCAGATATTTTTGATGATTTAAAAGCGATTCAACGCCAGTTCCACCATATGATTCGTACTATGCCTCAATCAGGTTTGGTCTTGTCTGTTGCGAATGAACAAAGTGCAAAAGAAACCTTGGATATGGGATGTTGGTCTGAAAAACAATATTTAGGGAAGGATCAAGAATGGTATGCAGAACGTTTAACGCAAGATAGCACGCGTTTTGCGGTTTATCATAAAGGGCAGAAAGCGGCGGAGGTGCATTGGAACATTGTTGGTCAGCACAATATGCACAATGCATTAATGGCAATTGCAGCAGCTTATCATGCAGGCGTTTCCATTGAAAATTCCGCGAAAGCCTTATCGACTTTTATTAATGCAAAACGTCGTTTAGAAGTGAAAGGCGAAGTTAATCAGATTACCGTTTATGATGATTTTGCCCACCATCCCGCAGAAATTCAAGCAACTTTAACCGCACTTAGAGATAAAGTCGGTGGTGGAGCGAGAATTTTGGCGGTGTTAGAACCTCGTTCAAATACCATGAAAATGGGGCACCATAAAGATGAAATCGCCCCAGCATTAGTTCGCGCGGATAATGTGTTTTTATTACAACCTGAAAATATTCCCTGGGAAGTTGCCGAGATTGCTAGCGCTTGTATTCAGCCTGTTAAATGGGCGGCAGAATTGGATAAATTAGTAGAATTTATTGCTGAAGAAGCCAAACCTGGTGATCATATTTTAGTGATGTCTAATGGTAGTTTTGGTGGTATTCATCAGAAAATATTAGATAAATTAAAAAATTAGTTAAATTAAAAATCCCTGAGCAGATAACGACTCAGGGATTTTTCTATCAGAACGTTTTCTTTTTTGACCGCACTTTTAAGGGCGATAGAAGTTAGTACACATAATTTGTGCCGCAGTACCTAAGCTTGAACCTTCACGCAATTTAACGGTATGTTCAGATTGGCGTTTAGGTGGCGTTGCTAAACCTTGTCCCCAAAATTCAGAATAAAAATAAGAATCGGTATGCATTAAATTCTGTGTCTTACAGTTGACTACTTTATGCTGTCGTAATGAATGACTAAACAGATTTTTGTCTTCAAATACTGCGTGTCCAATTTTTAGATTAATCACAATATCAAAGTTAATCAGATGTGATTTATCGTTATCCACCCAAATCGATGCACTATCAATGTAGTATTCAGAATTTGGTGCAAGACGGAAAAAGCCTGTTTCAATTTTTTCAGGCGGATTTAACTGCTGCTCATTTTTTACAGGCGTTGTTGGTTGGTTAGAACTACATGCGGAAAGTAGCATCAAACTGGTTAGCCATAGTACTTTTTTCATATTAACCTCCCTCAATTAATGTGATTGCTATGTAAAGCGCGGTGTAAATTTCTGAAGTTTTGGCTTAACGACGGAACATGTTTCCTAATCCGCCGAGGCCACCCATGCCTCCGCCCATTAAGCCTTTCATGCCTCTCATCATTTTCGCCATGCCACCGCTACGCATTTTTTTCATCATACGTTGCATTTCATCGAATTGTTTCAATAGTTTATTGACATCTTGTACTTGTGTGCCTGATCCCATTGCAATACGACGGCGACGTGAGCCTTTGATAATATCCGGATTGGCGCGTTCTTTTAATGTCATGGAATTGATGATGGCTTCCATTTTTATAAACATTTTGTCATCTACTTGATTTTTAACATGATCCGGTAAGTTCTTCGCACCCGGCAGTTTGTCTAACATGGACATCATACCGCCCATTTTTTTCATTTCAATTAACTGTTCACGAAAATCTTCTAAAGTAAATTGATCGCCTTTTTTAAATTTCTGTGCGATTTTTTCCGCTTTTTCTTGATCTACTGAACGTTGCAAATCTTCAATTAACGACAGTACATCGCCCATGCCAAGAATACGTGAAGCAACACGATCTGGATGGAAGGGTTCAAGAGCTTCTGTTTTTTCGCCTACACCCAAGAATTTAATCGGCTTACCTGTGATTTGACGAATCGAAAGTGCTGCACCGCCACGCGCATCACCATCCACTTTGGTTAAAATTACCCCAGTGAGTGGCAAAGCTTCATTAAAGGCTTTTGCTGTATTTGCTGCATCCTGACCGGTCATCGCATCCACAGTAAACAAAGTTTCAACTGGATTAAGTGCGGTGTGAATTTGTTGAATTTCCGCCATCATTTCGGTATCAACATGTAGACGACCCGCAGTATCCACAATTAAAACATCATAGAATTTTAATTTTGCATCAGCTAAAGCTGCTTTGGCGATATCAACAGGATTTTGTTTGACTTCGGAAGGGAAAAAATCCACGCCAACAGCTTGTGCCAAGGTTTCAAGTTGTTTAATCGCGGCAGGGCGATAAACGTCAGCAGACACCACAAGCACTTTCTTTTTGTGGCGTTCTTTTAAGAATTTCGCTAATTTTCCAACGGAAGTTGTTTTACCCGCGCCCTGTAAACCCGCCATTAAAATAACAGCTGGCGGCTGTGTGGCAAGGTTTAAACTTTCGTTGCTTTCTCCCATTGCAGATTCAAGTTCTGCTTGTACAATTTTGAGAAATTCTTGCCCTGGTGTTAAACTTTTGTTGACTTCCTCACCAATAGCGCGTTCTTTCACTTTATTGATAAATTCACGCACCACAGGTAAAGCAACATCCGCTTCAAGTAACGCCATGCGTACTTCTCTCAGCGTATCTTTTATATTATCTTCAGTTAAGCGTCCTTTACCTGTAATATTTCGTAAGGTTTTCGATAGACGATCGGATAAATTTTCAAACATTTTACTTTCTCATATTACTCAATGATTTTGCTTGATTATACCTGAAATCACCTTGTTTCACTATTTGAAATTTCAGATTAGCCCAGTTAAAATAAATGCGAATTATTTCAAATAAAAGGTAAAAGAAATTGACAACACCTCCTTATGCCATTTTCGCAATGCTATTTTATAGCTTCAATATTCTATTGATTATGCCAATGTTGTTGAAAATTGATGGGCATACCAAACCCAAACGTCATCTCTTTTTAACAACAGTTTTGGTAGCGGTTGTTTGTCATTACCTCAGTTTCCCTAATCTACTCGCTTATTTGAATACTGGTACAAATCTCAGCTTACTTGAAATCAGCTCGCTTATTAGTTGGGTCATGGCGTTATTCACAACATTATTGATGTTATGGAATGTGAAAACCCTGTCTTTTGTATTGCCAAGTGTTTATGCTTTAGCATTAATTAATCTTTTAATGACGGAATTTATTCCAAGCCAATTGGTGCATTTATCGCCAGAATTATTTATTCATATCACCTTATCCATGTTGGCATATTCCGTATGCTTTGTTGCCATGTTATATAGCATTCAAATTGTGTGGTTAGATCGTCATCTGAAACGGAAAAAAGCAGTGCCTTCTCCAGATTTACCCCCATTAATGCTAGTTGAACGCCATTTTTTCCGAGTGATGTGTACAGGGGAAGCATTGCTTAGCATTATTCTTATAACAGGGACTTATCATTTATCGCATGCCATGGCAGACAGTAATATTCACAAAGCCGTATTTTCTGCTCTTGCTTGGATCGTTTTCGCTTTGGCGATTTTAGGGCATTGGAAATGGTATTGGCGCGGAAAAAGAATGATTATTTTGACAATTTCAGGTATGATCCTGCTTACTATTGCTTATTTTGGCAGCAAAATTTTACCAGTTTCATTTTAAACGCTTAAAAGTGCGGTCTAAATTGAGGCAGTTTTGCTTAATATTCAATTAACAAAAGGAACAATCTTTGGACAGTATTCCCCTTAGTACGCTATTCATTATTCTTGCCATTCTATTAGTCACATCGGCGTATTTTTCTGGTTCTGAAACTGGATTATTATCGGCTAACCGCTATCGTATGCGTTATTTGGCTGAAAAAGGTCATAAAGGCGCTAAAAAAGCGGACAAATTATTGAAAAAAACAGATAAATTACTCAGCCTAATTCTTATTTGTAATAACCTTGTCAATATTTCTGCTTCAGCGATAGCAACCATTATCGGTATGCGTTTATATGGTGATGCAGGGGTTGCGATTGCAACAGGGGTGTTGACTTTCTTTATGCTCGTTTTTGCGGAAATTTATCCGAAAACAGTGGCTGCTTTATACCCTGAAAAAGTGGCATTTATTTCTAGCCATCTGCTTTCACTGCTAATGAAAATTTTTACGCCATTAGTTTTCTTGATGAATTTAATCATTAAAGCCTTAATTAAAATAACAGGCTTGAAAACAGAAGCGAAGGGCAATCATATTAGTCCTGAAGAATTGCGTTCAATTGTACATGAAAGTGGTAAATTCATTCCTTCAGCGCACCAAGAAATGTTGTTATCCATTTTGGATTTAGAAGAGGTTACTGTTGACGATATTATGGTGCCGCGCCCTGATATTGCCGGTATTGATATTGAAGACGATTGGAAATCTATTATGCGACAACTTAACCATGCAGCTCATGGACGAGTGTTGTTGTATAAAAATAATATGGATGAAAATGTCCTGGGATTTTTACGCGTGCGTGAAGCATATCGCTTAATGTTAGATAAAAATGAATTCACCAAAGAAACCTTAATTCGAGCTGCGGATGAAATTTATTTTATTCCAGAAGGAACAGCTTTGACAGCGCAGTTATTAAATTTCCGCAACAATAAAGAACGTATTGGTCTAGTGGTGGATGAATATGGCGATATCAAAGGCCTGGTTACCTTAGAGGATATTTTGGAAGAAATCGTAGGTGAGTTCACTACTTCCACCATGCCATCAATTGAAGAAGAGGTGACACCACAGTCTGATGGCTCCATTTTAATTGAGGGCTCAACCAATATTCGTGACCTAAATAAATTATTCGATTGGAATTTAGATACGGAAGAGGCACGAACCTTTAACGGCTTGATTTTAGAACATTTAGAAGATATCCCTGAAGAAGGAACAGAATTTGAACTAAATGGGCTGAAAGTCACTATTTTGGAAGTAGCAGACAATATGGTGAAACAGGCAAAAGTCGTGAAATTATAACCGCACTTTTATTAGAAACCGAAGCGATGAAGTTAATTTGTCGCTTTTTTATTATCAAAATATAAATGGATTTAATTTAACAAATAGTTGAATTATATGTTGAATATGAAGTGGAAATAAAATGGAGGCGTGTCCCGGAGTCGAACCGAGCTACATGGATTTGCAATCCAGTGCATAACCGCTTTGCTAACACGCCGTAGGAAGTTGTGTAGATATAAAAAAACACCTTGCGGTGTTCGATTAAATGGTGCCCGAGGCCAGACTTGAACTGGCACGCCTCGAAAGGCGAGGGATTTTAAATCCCTTGCGTCTACCGATTCCGCCACTCGGGCACAACGCATTTAAAATGGAGCGGGAAACGAGGCTCGAACTCGCGACCCCGACCTTGGCAAGGTCGTGCTCTACCAACTGAGCTATTCCCGCATTGCTTTCAGCTTATTGCTGTCAACGGATGTGCATTTTACGCAAATCTAATTTTGTGTCAACAGGATTTTTTAAATAAATAGAAAAATAGATGTCGTTTGCTGAAAAAAAATGCAGTTCGGCGATTTGTGATACATTTCTTTGCTTGATTTGAATGATTAACCAAATTGAGTATAGGTTATATTGAAAATTAGGCTTTAATCACACCGCGCTTTATGTCAGAATGACAGCTCTTTTCGGATAATTAAATATAAAAATTAGGTGAACACAATGACCAAGGAATATGCATTAGAGACCATTCTAGCACAAGCAGGAAATCGAACGGATCCTAGAACAGGCGCGGTTTCAACACCAATCATTCTTTCTACAGCTTATGGCCATCATGGCATTGGTGAAAGTACAGGTTTTGATTACACAAGAACAAAAAATCCAACAAGAACTGTATTAGAAGAAACTGCCGCTAAATTAGATGGTGGTGATCGAGCTTTAGCATTTGCTTCTGGTATGGCAGCAATTCAAGCTTTGATGACCTTGTTTAAAGCACCTGATGAATGGATTGTCTCTAGTGATGTTTACGGAGGCACTTATCGTTGGTTGGATTTTTGCTATAAAAATACCCATGGCGTGAAACCTGTTTATGTGAATACCGCTTCTGTTGAACAAATTGAAGCAGCAATTACGGAAAATACAAAAGCTATTTTTGTGGAAACACCTTCTAACCCATTAATGGAAGAATGTGATGTTGTTGCTATTTCTAAAGTGGCGAAAAAACATAATTTATTATTAATTGTGGATAATACGTTTTTAACGCCAGTGTTATTTAAACCAATGGACGCCGGTGCTGACATCGTATTATATAGCGCAACCAAATATATGGCGGGGCATAATGATGTATTAGCAGGATTAATAGTGGCGAAAGGACAAGAGCTTTGTGACCGTTTATTCTATATTCAAAATGGCGCAGGTGCGGTACTTTCACCTTTTGATTCTTGGTTAATTATTCGCGGTTTAAAAACCTTGTCTTTACGCATAAAACAACACCAAAAGAATGCAGAAGAAATTGCTGAGTTTTTACGTCAACAACCGCAAGTGAAAGATGTGTTATATCCAAATAAAGGGGGAATGTTATCTTTCCGTTTACACAATGAAAATTGGATTAACCCATTCCTTAAGTCAATAAAATTGATTACTTTTGCTGAGAGTTTAGGTGGTGCGGAAAGTTTTATTACCTATCCTGCAACGCAAACGCATATGGATATTCCGGAGCAAGAACGCATTGCTCGTGGCGTATGCAACCGTTTATTACGTTTTTCTGTGGGGTTAGAAGATGCGGAAGATATTAAAGCCGATTTATTACAAGCGCTTTCTCAATGTAAATAAAGGTTGATTGAGTTGCTTAATAATTCAAATAAGGGCGAGCTTGTGCTACACTGAGTTTAATTTTGTAGTACAACCCTTGAATTTTATCTATTGAGCCTTATCTTAAGGTTCAAACAACATTAAGAAGGAAAGAAAAATGGCAGATGTTTTACATGTAACAGATTCATCATTTGAAAGCGATGTTTTACATTCAGATGTTCCCGTATTATTAGACTTTTGGGCACCTTGGTGCGGACCTTGCCGTATGGTTGGGCCAATTTTGGAAGATTTAGCGGCTGAATATGGCGATAAAGTGAAAATCGTAAAAATGAATATTGATGAAAACCAAAATACACCAGCACAATTTGGTGTTCGTGGTATTCCAACATTACTTTTATTCAAAGATGGTAAAGTGGTAGCAACACAAGTTGGTGCGTTGCCAAAAACACAATTAGCCTCTTTTGTAGATCAAGCACTTTAATTTGAATTACATAAAAAATCCCGCAATTAGCGGGATTTTTCTTTTAAAGCGCGGTCAATTTTTGATGAATTTTAGGATTTATTTTTCTTTTTACAAATACCAGGATAACGTTTCTGATTTTCCCAAATATGTTGAATTTCCATATTTTCTTTATCAAATTTGGTAACCGAAAAATCAATAATATCGCCTTGATTCATGCCATTTTTTAGATGATAGAACAAGGTATCTTCCCATTGAGCTAAACGGGGTTCTTTTCTTAATCGTTTTTCTGTTTGTTTAGAATGAAGTCGTGTTATCTCAAATTCATCAATGAGTTCAGAAAGCATATTATCTTGCAAATACCATTGACCTATGTGTTTGTTTTCATACATAAAATCTTTTTTGATTAAGGTGTAACCAATGGCGACGATTTTACCATCTTCTTGAAAATCAAGGTTGTCCATGGTTTCAATATTGATATCACGATATAAAATGCGGCAGGTCCATTCGCCTATAATATCTTGCGGTAAAATCGCATTTTTTTGCACCGCACTTAGAGGCAATGCCAAGCTAGTGAGTAATAACAATAGCAATTTTTTCATCATATTATCCTAACGAGATTGTTCTCGGAGTATAGTTAATATTTTTTTCATTTTATTATCTAATGGTGCATTCAAACGCAAAGTTTCCCCAGTTTTTGGGTGCTCAAATCGAATGCTTGCAGCATGTAAAAATAAACGATCTAAACCTATTTCACTCATTTCTGCGTCAAAGTTTTTATCGCCATATTTATCATCTAAGGCAATTGGATGTCCTGCGTGTAATGTATGCACACGAATTTGGTGTGTTCTTCCTGTAATTGGTGAGGCTTTGATTAAGGTCGCATTATGATAGCGTTCTTCCACAGTGAAACGTGTTTCGGAAGGTTTTCCTTGATCGCTGACTTTGACAATACGCTCGCCACTGGCTAATTCATTTTTTAATAATGGTGCTTGTACGGATTTTACATGGGATTGCCATTGTCCTCTTACCAGTGCCAAATAATCTTTTTGTACGGTTTTAACGCGAAGTTGTTCATGTAAATGACGTAATGCGGAACGTTTTTTAGCTACGAGTAAAATGCCGGAGGTATCACGATCTAAACGATGAACGAGTTCTAAAAAGCGAGCTTCTGGGCGCAATGCTCTTAGCCCTTCAATAACTCCAAAACTTAATCCACTGCCACCATGCACAGCAATGCCTGAAGGTTTGTTTAATACCAACAAACAATCATCTTCAAAGATAATTTGTTGTTCTAGTTGAGAAACCTTATTTAATTTACTTGAAACAGGTGCTTGCGTTTTTTCTGATACACGAACAGGAGGCACACGAACAATATCTCCAGTTTGTAATTTATATTCCGGCTTAATGCGCCCTTTGTTCACACGCACTTCGCCTTTGCGCACAATGCGATAGATTAAGCTTTTCGGCACGCCTTTTAATTTTGCTAATAAATAATTGTCAATTCGTTGACCTGATTCATCTTCAGATATTTCAAATAATTTGACACTCGCATTGATAATTTTGTCGTTTTCAGTAGCCATAAAATCTTGATGCTGATAAAAATTAGGCGAATTCTAGCACAATTTAGTTGTGATTAAAATTGCCGAAATACCTTGCCAAATTAGTGACTTCCGTCCATAATATGTCAGATTTTGCCTCAGCAAAATTGAGTTGTTTTTTGTTAAAGCTAAAATTAATGCAGTTTAGACATAAGACATTAATTTTTAACAAAATATGTGATTAAATCCATCTGTTATCAAAGCATGCGTTAAATGCTTATATGATACCCAATCAATGCACCCAGCCCTAGACAGTCGTGATGACAGGCATAAGGCGACAAACACGAGGTCGATTGTGGATTTTGCCCCTATTGATATTGAAATAAAGCAAAAGTGCGGTGGTTTTTAATCGAGTTTTTAGAATAAAAATGAGAAAAATCAAACAATGAAAAGAATGTTAATCAATGCAACTCAAAAAGAAGAGTTGCGTGTGGCGCTAGTCGATGGGCAGCGCTTATTCGATCTGGATATTGAAAATCCGGGTCATGAACAAAAAAAAGCAAACATCTACAAGGGACGCATTACGCGTGTTGAACCAAGCTTAGAAGCGGCATTTGTGGATTATGGTGCGGAGCGCCATGGTTTTTTACCGTTAAAAGAAATTGCGCGTGAATATTTCCCTGCGGATTATGTTTATAACGGTCGCCCAAATATCAAAGATGTGATTCAAGAAGGTCAAGAAGTTATTGTTCAAGTGAACAAGGAAGAACGCGGTAATAAAGGTGCTGTGTTGACGACTTTCGTTTCTCTTGCGGGAAGTTATTTAGTAATTATGCCAAATAATCCGCGTGCTGGTGGTATTTCTCGCCGTATTGAAGGCGATGAACGCTTGGAATTAAAAGAAGCATTAAGCTCATTAGAAGTGCCAGATGGCGTGGGTTTAATCGTGCGTACAGCTGGTGTTGGTAAATCACCGGAAGAATTACAATGGGACTTAAAAGTCTTGCTTCATCATTGGGATGCGATTAAGCAAGTTGCTCAAAGTCGCCCAGCTCCGTTCTTAATTCATCAAGAAAGCGATGTGATTGTGCGCGCCATTCGCGATTATTTGCGTCGTGATATTGGCGAAATTTTGGTAGATAGTCCAAAAGTCTTTGAAAAAGCCAAAGCGCATATTAAATTAGTTCGCCCTGATTTTATTAATCGCATTAAATTGTATCAAGGCGAAGTGCCATTATTCAGTCATTTCCAAATTGAATCACAAATTGAGTCGGCTTTCCAACGCGAAGTTCGTTTGCCTTCAGGTGGTTCAATTGTCATTGATGTCACAGAAGCCTTAACTGCGATCGATATTAACTCAGCTCGCGCAACTCGAGGTGGTGATATTGAAGAAACTGCATTAAATACCAATTTAGAAGCGGCTGATGAAATCGCTCGTCAATTACGTTTGCGCGACTTAGGCGGCTTAATTGTGATTGATTTCATTGATATGACGCCAGTCCGCCATCAACGTGAAGTAGAAAATCGTATTCGTGATGCGGTGCGTCAAGATCGTGCTCGTATTCAAATTAGCCGAATTTCACGTTTTGGCTTACTTGAAATGTCACGCCAGCGCTTAAGCCCTTCTTTAGGTGAATCATCTCACCATATTTGTCCTCGTTGTCAGGGAACGGGCAAAATTCGTGACAATGAAAGTTTATCACTTTCAATTTTACGTTTAATTGAAGAAGAAGGCATTAAAGAAAACAGCAAACAAGTGCATTGCATTGTGCCTGTTGAAATTGCTTCTTACTTGTTGAATGAAAAACGTAAAGCCATTCAAAATATTGAAAAACGTCATCAAGTTGATATTGTGGTTGCACCAAATCAAGCCATGGAAACACCGCACTTTAGCGTATTCCGAGTGCGTGAAGGCGAGGATGTGAATGTATTGAGCTACAATTTAGCTAAATTACATGAGCAACAAGAGGATATTTTTATTCCTGAAGAAAGTTTGGTGACACGCAATATTGAAACAGCAGCAGTGAGTCCTGAAAATGTGGCAGAAACTGCAGCATTATCAATGACAATTCCTGAAGCTGCACCAGTTGTGGAAGCGAAAGCAAATAATAAACCTTCATTAATTGCACGAATTATCGCTGCAATTAAAGGGTTATTTAGCAGCGAAGAAGAACAAAAGAAAACGCCAAATAATCGTCATCATCGTAATCGTCGTAATGACCGTCGTAATCCTCGTCGTGCTCGCCATGAACGTAATGGAAAATCCAATGAAGAGAATACGGTAGAAAAAACGGAGCGTACGAGATTAGATCGTAATAATCGCCGCAACCGCAAAAATGTGGCTGATGAAGTGGTAGTGGATAACAATGTTGTTGAAACCATTGAAACGGCAGTGGAAGAAAAAGCGCCTGTTCGCCAACGTCGTGAACGTCGTGATTTACGCAAGCGTGTTCGAATTGAAGCTGAACATCAAGAACAAGCACCAATTATGCCAGTGGCTGAGGTCAATACTGCAGAGATTGCTGAAAGTGCGGTGCAGACTGAGACAGTTTCTGTGACTCCAGCAGTTGAGCAACCAGAGGAAAACCTAGAGCGTCGCCAAGAACGCAACAATCGTCGTTTACCTCGTCATTTACGTATGAATAATCAACGTCGTCGCCGTCATGAAAATGCGTCGCCAATGCCTCTATTTGCAGCGGTTGCGTCGCCGGAATTAGCGAGCGGTAAAGTGTGGATTAACCATCAAGTCGAAGCTAAAACGAAAGAGGCGAATTTCTTATCTGTTGACGAGTTGCTTGAACAACAAGAAAACCATACGCAAAATGCTGTTGTAGAAACTGTTCTGCCAGCGACTGAAGTGGTTGTGAGCGAGCCTAAAACGGTGGTTCAACCGTTCGGTTTAGTCACTCAACCTGCTAATGAGGCGGTGGATAAGAAAGTGCAAGAATCTTTAGAACGCTTAAATGAAGAACAGCGTATTCTTGAACAACAAGCAGAGCAACAACTTTCACCTGAAGTTGAAATAGTTGAACAATCAGCTCAACCAGTTGAAATTGTGGAAAAAACTGACCGCACTTATTGTTTTGAAGGTCGATTAGGTACGATTTCTGCGGTAAAACACACTAAAGCGGAGATGACTTTAGCCCAAGCGAACCCAGAGCTAAATCCAGCCTTTGAGATTGTGCAATGGAATGACAGTCGTTATTACTTCCATGGTAAAGGTGCTGCAGGTCATCATAGTGCTGTAAGTCATGTTTTCAGTGAGCCAACTCGAGCACAAGCTGAATAATAGATATAAAAACCTAAAAATCCGATGCTTGTCGTCGGATTTTTTATAGGATCAATATGCAGGATAATATTTTTTCAGTGAGCCAACTCAATAATGCAGTCCGTAATGCGTTAGAAGGACAATTCGGTGCTGTTTGGTTAACAGGGGAAATTTCGAACTTTACCCAACCTGTATCTGGGCATTGGTATCTGACATTGAAAGATGAAAATGCGCAAGTACGTTGTGCAATGTGGCGTATGAAAACCAGCAGGGTGAGTTTTCGTCCTCAAAATGGTATGCAGGTTTTGGTGCAGGCGAGTGTGAGTTTGTATGAACCAAGAGGCGATTACCAATTAATTTTGCAAAGTATGCATCCTGCAGGTGAAGGTTTATTGCAACAACAGTTTGAACAACTGAAAATGCGTTTGGCTGCTGAAGGATTATTTGCACAAAATCTCAAGAAAAATCTACCGCACTTTACGAAATCGGTGGGGATTGTGACTTCGCCAACAGGTGCTGCGTTACAAGATATTTTACAAATTTTAAAGAGACGCGATCCAAGTTTACAAATAGTGATTTATCCAACGCAAGTTCAGGGCAAAGATGCAACGGCTGAAATTGTGCAGATGATTGAATTAGCTAATAAACGCAATGAGGTGGATGTACTTATTGTTGGGCGAGGAGGCGGTTCTTTAGAAGATTTGTGGTGCTTTAATGAAGAAGCGGTTGCAAGAGCTATTTTTAATTCTAATTTGCCGATTATCAGTGCAGTTGGTCATGAAACCGATGTTACTATTGCTGATTTTGTGGCTGATTTACGTGCGCCAACGCCTTCTGCAGCGGCGGAATTAGTCAGCCGAAACCAAGACGAATTATTGCAACAATTGAACTATAAACGTCAGCGCTTAGATATGGCATTTGATCGTTTATTCAATTTAAAACAGCAATATTTATCGCGTTTATTGCTACGTTTGCAAAATCAGCATCCACAAACGCAATTGAAATCACAACAAAAATATAACGAATTATTGCGTCAACGGATTGAGTTGGCAATGCAACGAATTTTTGAAAAAAATCGTTATAAGATCACCGCACTTTGTGAGCGATTGGATAAAAATCCGCTTGCTCATCATTTGCAGAAACAGCAGCAATATTTGCAGCAATTACAAACGCGATTAACCTTTTCTTACCAACAGTTCGCTTCAACCAAGCAGCATAAACTAGCGCATTTAGCCGGTAAGCTTGATAGTTTAAGTCCTTTAAAGGTGTTAGCACGTGGTTATTCCATTGCAGAAAACGAAGCGGGACAAGCCATTGTTTCGTTAAAACAGGTGAAAGTAGGGGATATCATTAAAACACGTGTTGAAGATGGCGTGATTGAAAGCTGTGTGCAAAAACGAAATTAATTGAACATTTACTAAAATTGATAGTCTTAACAGAAGTTAAGTTTGACAAAGTAGTGGATTGAATTAAAATCCACTTTTATTTTTTTGAGAAAACCATGGAAAATAAACAATGAGTGAGAACACCTTAGTTGAAGTGAAAAATCTCACATTTAAGCGTGGTGAACGTACCATTTATAATAATCTTAACCTGCGTTTTGAAAAAGGTAAGATTACTGCCATTATGGGCCCTTCGGGAATTGGTAAAACCACTTTGCTGAAATTAATTGGTGGTCAGTTGCACCCAGATCAAGGCGAGATTTTTTTTGATGGACAAGATATTTGCAAAATGTCGAATGCCGAATTGTATAAAATCCGTCAACGTATGGGGATGCTATTTCAGTCAGGCGCGTTATTTACAGATATTTCAACCTTTGATAATGTCGCTTTTCCTATTCGTGAACATACTAATTTACCTGAAGCATTAATTCGTAAAATTGTATTGATGAAATTGGAAGCAGTTGGATTACGTGGCGCTGCCGAATTAATGCCTTCTGAATTATCTGGTGGTATGGCTCGTCGAGCAGCGTTGGCACGTACTATTGCGCTAGATCCCGATTTGATTATGTATGATGAGCCTTTCACTGGGCAAGATCCAATCAGCATGGGTGTTATCATCAGCTTAATTAAGCGATTAAATGAAGCATTAAATTTGACTTCTATTGTGGTTTCCCACGATGTGCAAGAAGTGTTAAGTATTGCTGATTATGCTTATATTATTGCGGATAAGCGCGTGATTGCAGAAGGAACGCCGAAGGATTTACTACAAAGCCAAGATCCTCAAGTTGTTCAATTTATTAAAGGGGAAGAAGATGGACCAGTGCGTTTCCATTTCCCAGCGGGCGATTATGTAGAGGAGATGTTCAAATGATTGTGAAATGTATCTCTGCATTTGGTGCTAGCGTCATTAATAGTTTGAAAGCGCTTGGGCGCTCTGGTTTTATGTTATTTGGCGCTTTAATTGGTCAACCACAATTTCGCAAGCATACCCCATTATTGATCAAACAACTGCATGTACTGGGTGTGCAATCTTTGCTGATTATTTTATTGTCAGGCTTTTTTATTGGCATGGTGCTGGGATTGCAAGGTTATGTTGTGCTAGTGGATTTTGCTGCTGAAGCCAATGTTGGACAATTAGTCGCGTTATCCTTATTGCGTGAATTAGGCCCAGTTGTGACCGCACTTTTATTTGCGGGACGAGCAGGATCAGCCTTAACCGCAGAGATTGGTTTAATGAAAGCGACGGAGCAATTATCTAGCTTAGAAATGATGGCGGTAGATCCATTGCGCCGCGTCATTGCTCCACGATTCTGGGGCGGTATTATAGCCATGCCAATTTTAGCTATTCTATTTACAGCGGTAGGGATTATTGGTGGTTCTTTAGTCGGTGTTGATTGGAAAGGCATTGATGGTGGCAGTTTCTGGTCGATTATGCAAAATGCAGTGACAAGCCAAGATTTACTTTACGGTTTTATTAAAAGTATTGTTTTTGCCTTTGCGGTGGTGTGGATCGCGTTATTTAATGGTTACGATTGTATTCCTACTTCTGAAGGTATAAGCCAGGCTACAACGAAAACCGTTGTACATGCCTCTCTTTTAGTTTTAGGACTGGATTTTGTATTAACAGCCATGATGTTTGGCGGTTAATAAAGAAAAGTGCGGTGACAAAATGGGCAATTTTGTTACTCAATAAAGATAAAAAATAATTAGGACATTTTATGCGACAAACAATTAAATATGAATTCTGGGTAGGGTTATTTTTATTACTCGGTATTGCAGCGTTGGTTTTTATGGGGCTAAAAGTCGCCAATGTGCAAGGGTTCAGTCAGACAAAATCTTATCAAGTCTCTGCAACTTTTGACAATATTGGTGGTCTTAAAGTACGTTCGCCTTTAAAGGTTGGTGGTGTTGTCATCGGTCGTGTGACAGACATTTCTCTTGATGAGCAATCTTACTTACCGAAAGTAACCATTGCAATCAATGAAGAATTTAATCAAATTCCAGATAACAGTTCGTTATCCATTAAAACCTCAGGGTTATTGGGCGAACAATATATTGCGTTGAGTATGGGATTTGATGATGGTGAAACCCCAATGTTAAAAGACGGTAGTAAAATTGTTGATACTAAATCAGCAATGGTATTAGAAGATCTTATTGGCCAATTCTTATATGGCGATAAAAATAAGAAAGAAGAAACAGAGGCAGAAGTGCCAAATGTTCAATAATTCATAGATTTAGGAAAGTTTATTATGAAAATTCAATTCAAAAATTGGTTAGCAAAAATTGTTGTTATTTCAACCGCACTTTTTGCAGTACAAACAGTCATGGCTTCAGAAGGGCCTTATGAGTTAATGCAAAAAGCTTCAGACAAATTATTTGCAGATTTAAAAGCAAACGAAGCGAAAATTAAAGCAGATCCAAACACATTAAAAACATTAGTACGTCAGGATTTAATGCCATATGTGCATGTGAACTATGCGGGTTCTTTAGTGTTAGGTCAATATTTTAAATCAACCACTCCAGAACAACGTGAGCGCTTTTTTGCGGCATTCGATAAATTTATTGAACAAGCTTATGCGCAATCTTTAACTTTATATACTGGACAAGAAATTCAAATTCAACCAGCGCAATTAAATGGTGATAGTCAAGCTTCTGTTCGTGTGAAATTAATCCAGGCGCAGCCAGTGAATCTAACATTCTTATGGCGTAAAAATAGCAAAACGGGCAAATGGCAAGTGTATGATATGACAGCTGAAGGCTCTAGTATGGTTGACACGAAAAAACAAGAGTGGAGTCCTATTTTACGCAAAGATGGCATTGATGCTTTAACTAATCAAGTGTTAAAAGCTGCTGCTACTCCTGTCACAATGAAAAAATAATTATGCAGACTGAAAAACTTACATGGTCGACAGTTGTAAATGATGATAGAATAGCTCTCCAATTAAGCGGAGAGCTTGTTCGTGATACGTTGTTACCCTTATGGAATTATTATCAAAGGGAGCAACGTATTGCTGTTTTAGATAAACAAAAAATCAAAAATCAGCACCTGATTATTGATCTCTCAAATATTACTAGAATGGATAGTGCAGGTTTTGCATTGTTATGCGATCTTATTCATCACTATCAAAAAGAGATGGATATGCCTTATCAGGTAAAATTGGAAAATGGTCCCCGCGAATTACTCACTTTAGCTGATCTATTTGGTTTAGATAATTGGATCAAGGCTTTTTTATAACTACGGAAAATAGAATGGAACCGCAAGAAATCGAACGAATCTTAAAGCAAGCGCTGAATATTGAAGAAATTTATGCACAAGGCGAGAATTCGCATTTTGGTGTCATAGTTGTGGATGATGAGTTAGCAAAGTTATCACGCATTAAGCAACAACAAACCGTTTATGCACCGTTAATGCAATATTTCCAAACAGGTGAAATTCATGCTCTGACCATTAAAACCTATGATAAGGAAAAATGGAAAAGAGATCGTTTGTTAAACGGTTTAGGCTAGAGAGGAATAACAATGGAAAAATTTCGTGTTTATGGTCAATCCAGTTTAAATGGTGAAGTTCAAATTTCCGGTGCGAAAAATGCCGCGCTTCCTATTTTATTTGCAGCGATCTTGGCGGAAGAGCCTGTTAAATTAACCAATGTGCCAGAATTAAAAGATGTGGATACCACATTTAAAATTTTACGCAAATTGGGTGTAAGTGTTGAACGTGATGCGGATAAATCAGTACTAATTGACGCAAGTAAAATCGACCATTATGTAGCGCCTTATGAATTAGTTAAAACCATGCGTGCTTCTATTTGGGCATTAGCACCTTTATTGGCTCGTTTCCATGAAGGTCAAGTATCTTTACCTGGCGGTTGCACTATTGGCGCTCGTCCAGTAGATATGCATATTTCTGGCTTAGAAAAAATGGGTGCACATATTGAATTGGCTGAAGGCTATGTGAAAGCAACCGTAAATGGACGTTTGACTGGTGCACGTGTTTATATGGATAAAGTGAGTGTTGGTGCGACTTTATCCGTCATGATGGCGGCAACGTTGGCACAAGGTCAAACCATTATTGAAAATGCCGCGCGTGAACCTGAAATAGTAGATACCGCTGAATTTTTAAATAAAATGGGTGCGAAAATCTCAGGAGCTGGAACAGATACAATTAGCATTGAAGGTGTTGAACGTTTAACTGGTTGTGAACATGCGGTTGTTGCAGACCGTATCGAAACTGGCACATTTTTAGTTGCGGCAGCCATTTCTGGCGGAAAAATCACTTGTAAAGGGACAAAAGCAGACACGTTGGATGCTGTGATTGAGAAATTACGTGAAGCAGGCATGCAAGTTGATGTCACTGAAAATACGATTACACTAGATAGCTTAGGAAAACGTCCAAAAGCAGTGAATATCCGCACCATGCCACACCCTGGATTTCCAACGGATATGCAAGCGCAATTCACCTTACTAAATGCAGTAGCTGAAGGCACGAGTAAAATTACAGAAACTATCTTTGAAAATCGCTTTATGCATATTCCTGAACTCAATCGTATGGGGGCAAAAGGGGAAATTGAAGGCAATACAGCATTGATTCAAGGTGTTGAACGCTTGTCTGGTGCGCAAGTAATGGCGACGGATTTACGCGCTTCTATTAGTTTGGTGCTAGCAGGTTGTATTGCTAGTGGCGAGACCATTGTGGATCGTATTTATCATATTGATCGTGGTTACGAACATATTGAACAAAAATTACGCTTACTAGGGGCGAAGATTGAGCGTTTTTCTGAAAGTCATTCAGAAGAATAACCTCATTTTATCTATATAAAAGTGCGGTCAAAAATAAGATAAATTTTGACCGCACTTTGAAATAAATTCCCTATTTTGTACTTGCTTATTCCTATAAGTCGCTTTAGAATACGCCAGTTTTTATATAGATTTTAACCAGTTAAGGATAGGTTTATGACAAAGATGTTTAAATTGCCTGTTCGTGTCTATTATGAAGACACAGATGCTGGTGGTGTTGTTTATCACGCTCGTTATTTACATTTTTATGAACGAGCAAGAACAGAATATTTACGTTCCCTTGATTTTTCTCAACAAACGTTGTTGCAACAAAATCAGATAGCCTTTGTTGTGAAATCAATGAATATTGATTATTGTTTTCCAGCTAAATTAGATGATTTTTTGACAGTTGAGACCTATGTTGAGCAAGTAAAAGGGGCGACAATCCTGTTTTCTCAATGTATAAAAAGAGAAGATAAGACTTTAAGTATGGCTACTGTTAAGGTAGCCTGTGTTGATCTTGGCAAAATGAAACCTGTAGCCATTCCTATGGAATTAAAGGCTGCATTTAATTCATAATTTTCGGAGCTTTGCAATGACCGCAGAATTGAACTTTTTAGATTTATTTCTAAAGGCGAGTATCGTCGTTCAACTTGTAATTTTAATTTTAATTTTATTTTCTATTATTTCATGGGCAATTATTATCCAGCGCAGTCGCGTATTAACAAAAGCCTTAAAAGAATCAATGGCATTTGAAGATCGTTTCTGGTCTGGCGAAGATTTGAATAAATTATATGAAGGTTTAGAAAATCGTCGTGATTCCAATATGACGGGTAGTGAACAAATTTTCTATGTTGGTTTCAAAGAATTTAGCCGTTTGAAACAGGTTAACCCAGATGCACCAGAAGCAATTATCATGGGAAGTACAAGAGCGATGAATTTAGCGATGAATCGTGAAGTAGAAGATTTAGAAACCCGTGTACCTTTCTTAGCAACAGTGGCTTCTGTAAGTCCTTACATTGGTTTGTTTGGTACGGTTTGGGGGATTATGCATGCATTTATGGCATTAAGTGGTGCTAAACAAGCTACGTTACAAATGGTGGCTCCGGGGATTGCAGAAGCCTTGATTGCAACAGCTATTGGTCTATTTGCGGCGATTCCTGCTGTAATGGCGTATAACCGTTTAAGTTTACGCGTGAATAAATTAGAACAAAATTATGGTAACTTTATTGATGAATTTACCACCATTTTACAGCGTCAAGTTTTCGCTAAGAACTAACAAATGTTGATATTTTTGACCGCACTTTGTGCAAAGTGCGGTTGATTTTCGCTAAGTTTTAGAGGTTTATATGGCTTACCGCCGTAGTAGAGAAAAAAGTATTAAATCTGAAATTAATATCGTTCCATTTTTGGACGTATTATTAGTTTTAGTCTTAATTTTTATGGCAACAGCACCTATTATCAGTCAAAGTGTGCAAGTGGATTTACCTGATGCTGTTGAAAGCCAAAGTGTGTCTAATGAAGATAAAGTGCCTGTGATTTTGGAAGTGGCGGGTGTCGGTCAATATGCCGTTTCTATTGCTGGAGAACGTTCAGAAGGTTTAACAGAAGAAATGGTTACTCAGATGATGAAAGAAGAGTTTGAGAAAGATCCTAACACTATGTTTTTAGTGGGTGGAGCCAATGATGTGCCTTATGAAGAAGTGATCAAGGCATTAAATTTACTTCATTTAGCCGGCATAAAATCTGTTGGTTTGATGACAGATCCAATTTAAGTAGTAGGGTAAATTGTGAAAAATAATCGACAAAACAAAGAAACAAGTGCGGTGCTAATTTCCGTTGTTTTGCATGCGATTTTGTTCGGTTTATTAATTCTAAGTTCATTCTTTCACGAGCCAATTCAAGCAATGGGTGGTGGCGAAGGTGAAGGCGATATGATTGGTGCTGTGATGGTCGATACAGGTGCAGCGGCTCAAGAATGGGGACGTCTTCAGCAGCAGAAAAAAGGGCAAACTGACAAAGCGAAAAAAGAGCCTGAACCTGAGATTAAGCCTGAACCAGAAGTGAAGAAACAGGAAGATAATTTAGAAGAATTAAAAAAGCTTGAGCAACAACGTTTAGAACAACAACGTGAGCAAGAACGTCAAAAACAATTAGAAAAACAAAAAGCGCAGCAAGAAGCCTTAGAGCGAGCTAAACAAGCAGAAGAAGCCAAAGCGAAAAAAGAAGCGGAGGCAGCAAAATTGAAAAAAGAAGCTGAAGCAAAACGTTTAGCTGCGGCAGCAAAACAAGCGGAAGAAGAAGCCAAAGCGAAAGCTGTCCAAGAAGCCAAAGAAAAGGCTGAGAAAGACGCCAAAGAAAAAGCAGAAAAAGAAGCTAAAGCGAAAGCGGAAAAATCGGCTAAAGAAAAAGCAGAAAAAGAGGCTAAAGCGAAGGCTGAAAAAGAAGCTAAAGAAAAAGCGGAGAAAGAGGCTAAAGCAAAAGCAGAAAAAGCTGCAAAAGAAAAGGCAGATAAAGAAGCTAAAGCAAAACGTAAAGCAGAGCAAGCCGCCTTAGATGATTTCTTAAATGGCGGTGATGTTGGTGGCGGTAGTGCTGCTAAAGGCGGAAATGCCAACAAAGGTGGCGCTCAAGGAACTGGTGCAGGGCAAGGTACTGGAGATGGTGGTAAAGTGGGCGATCAATACGCTGGAGTTATTAAACGTGAAATAAAACGTCGCTTTATTAAAGATCCAAGTTTTGCTGGTAAAGTATGTAGTATCCGAATTCAGCTAGAACGTGATGGAACTATTGCTGGCTATCAACGTGTTTCTGGACCTGATGATATTTGTAGTGCAGCATTGAGTGCGGTTGCAAGAACGAAGAAAGTGCCAGCAGCACCGTCTGATGCTATTTATAGTAAATATAAAAATCCGATTATTGATTTTGATTTAAAATAATCGATTAAAGTAAACATAAACTAATAGGTGGTTTAATGAAATTATTGGCTCGTGTTTTGAGTGTTTTCGCTGTGTTGTTTTTTGCAATTAATACAGCACAAGCTGACGATGAAGTTCGTATCGTGATTGATGAAGGGGTTGAGGGGGCACGTCCTATCGCTGTTGTTCCTTTTAAAACTAATGGTTCAGTTCCCGCTGATGTTGCGGAAATTATTTCTGCTGACTTACGCAATAGCGGTAAATTTAACCCAATCCCTGTAGATAGAATGCCACAACAACCAGGTTCTGCTTCTGAAGTAACGCCTGATGCATGGTCATCTTTAGGTGTTGATGCGATTGTGGTTGGACAAGTTACAGCAACGGGCGGTGGTTATAATATTGCTTATCAGCTCGTTGACACTATCGGTGCTTCAGGTGCGGCTGGTGCAGTATTGGCGCAAAATTCATTTACAGTAACACCTAAATTTATTCGTTTTGGTGCGCATACTGTAAGTGATGAAGTATTTGAGAAAATCACTGCGATTAAAGGTGCATTTAGAACTCGTATTGCTTATGTTGTGCAAAAAAATGGTGGTTCTCAGCCTTATGAAGTACGTGTAGCAGACTATGATGGTTACAATCAATTTGTTGTAAATCGTAGCTCACAACCTATTATGTCACCAGCTTGGTCGCCTGATGGTAAACGCTTGGCTTATGTATCTTTCGAAAATAAAAAATCTCAATTAGTTGTTCAAGACTTAGGTTCTGGTGCACGTAAAGTTGTTGCTTCTTATCCAGGTCATAATGGTGCGCCAGCATTCTCACCAGATGGTTCGCGATTAGCATTTGCATCTAACCAAGATGGTCAATTAAATATTTATGTGATGGGCTCAAATGGTGGAAATCCAACAAAATTAACTAGTGGTGCAGGAAATAATACTGAACCAAGTTGGACGCCAGATGGCCGTATTTTGTTTACCTCTGATAGAGGAGGTTCACCACAAGTTTACTCAATGAGTGCATCAGGTGGTGGTGCAACATTGGTAGGTTCTGGTCGTAGTTATAGCGGTCAGGTTAGTGCTGATGGAAAGACTATGGTGATGATTTCAGGTGATAACGTTGTTAAAACAGATCTTGCAACGGGGGCTAGCCAAGTATTAAGCTCAACTTTCTTAGATGAAAGTCCAAGCATTTCACCTAACGGAATTATGATTATTTATAGCTCTACCCAAGGCTTAGGAAAGGTGCTACAATTAGTGTCTGCAGACGGACGCTTTAAAGCGCGGTTGCCAGGAAGTGATGGACAAGTTAAATTCCCTGCTTGGTCACCATATTTAACTAAATAAAACTCTAAGGAGACAAATTAATGAAATTAACTAAATTATTATTAGTTGCCCCAGTATTAGCATTAGCTGCATGTAGCTCATCAAAAAATGATGCTAACGGTATGGACGGTGCGAACGCAAATGGTCAATTCGGTGGCTATTCAGTTCAAGATTTACAAAGCCGTTACAACACTGTTTATTTCTCATTTGACAGCTATGCAGTTGAAGGTGAATACAAACAATTATTAGATGCTCACGCAGCATACTTAACAGCTACTCCAGCAGCTAAAGTTGTTGTTGAAGGTAACGCTGACGAACGTGGTACTCCAGAGTACAACATCGCATTAGGTCAACGTCGTGCAGACGCAGTGAAATCATACTTAGCAGCTAAAGGTGCTAACAATGTTTCAACTGTATCTTACGGTGAAGAAAAACCAGCTGTATTAGGTCACACTGAAGCAGCATATGCTAAAAACCGTCGTGCAGTGTTAGCATACTAATTTAGAATTTTATTATGAAACAGGCTCTTTTTAGAGCCTGTTTTGTTTTTCAGTTGATTGATTTTTATTGAAATTGATGACTATTCAGGCAAATGACAAAAAAATATAAAATAGTTGTTGATTATTAAATTTAAATCCGTATTATATGCACCCGTTGCGTAAGATAAATTGTCTTTTGTAACCAGTGGGTCGTTAGCTCAGTCGGTAGAGCAGCGGACTTTTAATCCGTTGGTCGAAGGTTCGAATCCTTCACGACCCACCACTTAAATCCAAATCCTAATTTCAGTCAATCTGAATAATGGGTCGTTAGCTCAGTCGGTAGAGCAGCGGACTTTTAATCCGTTGGTCGAAGGTTCGAATCCTTCACGACCCACCACTTAAATCCAAATCCTAATTTCAGTCAATCTGAATAATGGGTCGTTAGCTCAGTCGGTAGAGCAGCGGACTTTTAATCCGTTGGTCGAAGGTTCGAATCCTTCACGACCCACCACTTAAATTCAAATCCTAATTTCAGTCAATCTGAATAATGGGTCGTTAGCTCAGTCGGTAGAGCAGCGGACTTTTAATCCGTTGGTCGAAGGTTCGAATCCTTCACGACCCACCACTTAATCTCCTTAGTTTGATTATTTTTGTGATCTTTGTTCCAACTTCGCATTAAGACTTTTTGCATTTTCATCTTGCACTTTTAAAGTGCGGTGTAAAAAAGGAAAGATTTATGCAAAGAGGCTTTACCTTATTTGAACTCCTAATTACGCTTTTTATCATTGCTTTATTGTCAGTTGTAAGCCTTCCTATCTTAACGAAATCTGATAATCAAATGATTTTGGCCAAGGAACAACAACGTTTTTATCTTTTTCTTCGCCAAATACAAGCAAAAATTGAAAATTCGACGGACATTTGGTTTCTGGTACTAAACCGAGATCTCAACCAACAGCGTTGGTGCGCAACGGTGCAATTAAAAGATGATACAACCTGTAATTGTTTTTACCCTCAAAGTTGCAGTTCATCCCTAAAGCCGGTTTTTTATTATCCGTTACAACAACAGAAAACCATGATCGCAACTAAATCCTATTATCCCGATAAATTAATTAGTTTTAACAGCACTAGAAATTCGGCTGATTCAGGTTGTTTGTTATTACAAATCGATCAATATGCGACGCTATTTTCCTTTTCTAATTTAGGACGCATACGATTAAGAGAAGGGCAAAACTTGAGTAGCTGTAATACGGGAGATGAAGAATGATCGGATTTTATCGTGGACAAACTTTGCTAAGTCTAATGCTGAGCATTACTTTATCCTCTTTTCTATTATTTGCCATTATTCAGTTCTATACGCAAGCACAGCAGCAAAATCGCACATTGCTACTGAAATTGCAGCTACAAACTGAATTGCAACGCGCAATTCAAACAATGGCAAAAGATATACGTCGAGCCGGCTTTAGAGCTTTATCGCCGAAAGTGAGTCAGGATAATTTTCACTTATTTGAAGTGGATGATAAAGGAACGAGCCTTGCCATTTACTCAATGCAAAGTGCGGTTAAAAATAATTGTGTTTTATTTTTTTATGATTTAGATGCAAATGCGTGTTTGGGTTCGACCAATCGTACTTGCGTCAAGAATAATCAGAATATGACTTCTGAAGTGGGACGCGAATTATTTGGTTATCGCCTACGTGACAATATTTTGGAAAGTCGAACCTATGGTAACAAAGCGAACAATAAGTGCAAGAAAGCAGAATGCCAATCTTATTTACAGCAAAATGCCTGTTTAGAAAAAGGTTGGAGTAAATTTTTGGATGAAGACAGTTATGACATAACGGATTTAGTTTTTTCTTGGTTGCCTGAGGCCCGTTATCCGGCTATTGAAATCAATTTAGCAGGGCGATTAAAACAACATAAAACGATCACTTATGAAACGAGCATTGTGGTGCCATTATTAAATCAGCCTGAGGAAAAATGAAAAACATCGCAAAAAATCACCGCGGTTTTGTCACCATTACGTTGCTGATAGCATTATCAAGTCTGTTATTTCTCATCTTATTATTCAATGAGGAATATCTAAATATACATCGTTCAATGGTTGAACAACGTCGTTATTTTGTTGAACAGAATGATTTGCTTCTTATGGAATTTGAACAGCGTAAGTTAGCAGCTTGTGAAAATCTCGCATTGGATAATAGCCATAATGTCAGCATTGTTTCCATTAATGATGGCCATGAATTAGGGATTCAGCATTTTTTATGGTGCAAACGCCAAGCATTGTTTAAGCAAGCGCCCAAGAAAATTTTGAATGAAAGTGAATTGAATCATTTTATTGATATGGAACTTGTAAGTTTGTTTCAAGGACGTTTTAGTTCTGGCGATAAGGAAATTCCCACTAGCCAAAACTACCATGTGGTTTGGTTTAATAAAGAACAAAATCACTGGCATCTTGATGCGCAGATTAATGCGATTGTGATTGCTGAGGGGGATTTATCCGTCACAGGAAAAGGAAAAATTAGTGGCGCTATCATTACACAAGGCAATTTTTCTAAGCAGGATTCTTTGACAATCAGCTATAAAAAATCAGTCGTAACAAAATTGGTCCAGGATTATAGTCGTTGGCAATATGTGGAGAAAACGTGGCATGATTTTATTCCATAAAATTGGTTATCGAGGCATGACCTTGTTTACTTTATTAGTCGTTTTGAGTTTATTTAGTGGAATTTGGTTAGCATTAAGCCAATGGACATCCACTCAACGACAGCAAGCTAATGAAATTTATCAACGTTATCAAGCAGTTCAAATTGCAGAGAATCAAAAGCAACGCCAATTTTTAGGGTTAGACTGTCAACCTATCATTAAACAAAATCAGCTCGTTTTTGAAGTCAGTTGTCAAACGAATATGGTAAAAGTGCGGTATGTTCTAGGCGAAATTCGTTTATAATAGTTATCAAATTATGCACAAAACGAGTTTGCCATGTTTAAAGTCTATCATTCAAATGATCTTGATGTTCAAAAAGATATTTTAAATTACATTATTGAATCAGCGCCATTACAAAATGCTTTTGAGCCTGAAACGATCTTGGTACAAAGTCCGGGAATGGCGCAGTGGTTACAATTAAAATTGGCGGAGAAAAATGGCATTGCGGCTAATTTTCGCTTTCCGATGCCTGCGAGTTTTATTTGGCAACAGTATGTCGATAATTTGCCGAATGTGTTAGAACAAGCCCAATTCAGTAAAGAAGCAATGGCTTGGCGACTTATGCGCTTAATTCAGCGTAGTGATTTCCAGCCAATTCTGCATTATTTGCATTGTTCAAAACAATCTGAACAGCAAAAGTTATATCAGCTTGCTTGCAAAATCGCGGATCTCTTTGACCAATATTTAGTTTATCGACCAAACTGGATTTTGGCTTGGGAGCAAGGAAATGACAATGAGATTTTAGCTGAAATTATTGCTCAACATCCTCAAGCAGATGAAAAATTCAATGCTCAAATATGGCAAGATATTCAATGGCAAGGTCAATTATGGCGAGCATTGCTTCAAGATATTTCGGGCGAAAATCAACTCAATGTGATTCAACATCGTGCAAATTTACATACGCAATATATTTCCCTTCCTCAGTATCATAATTTACCTAAACGTCTGTTTATTTTTGGTATTTCAGCATTGCCGAAAACCTATTTAGAGACCTTTGAGGCTATTAGCCAACATTGTGATGTCCATCTCTTTTTTAATAATCCAAGCGAATATTATTGGGGAGACATTATTGATGATAAATTTGCGCAGCAACTGAGATTAAAACAACTCACTGACTATAAAACACAAGCGGCGAAGCCTTTGTTTACAGAAACGCAATTACAAGATTTTTCACAAGGTGCACAAGAACTGACCGCAGAAAATGAACATTTATTAGTGGGTCATCCTTTATTGGCAAGCTGGGGAAAATTAGGGCGCGACTTTTTCTATTTATTAAGTCAACTAGATACGGTTGAAATTCAGTCTAATCGCCAATGGCAACAAGATGGCTTATTATCGCAGCTTAAACATCATATTTTGCAACTAAAACCGAGTGAAAAAGGCGCATTGCATTTTGATGAAATGGATAAATCGATTTCCTTTAATGCTTGCCATAGTCCAATGCGTGAAGTGGAAGTGTTACATGATTATTTGCTGCAATGTTTTCAAGAGTCGCCAGATCTCACACCAAAAGATATTGTGGTAATGGTATCAGATATCGATCGTTATGCGCCTTATATCCAAGCGGTATTTGGTCGTTATCAACAAAAAATATGGTCTCAGCAACATCAAGAATATCGCTATGATCATCGATACATTCCGTTTTCTATTTCCGATGAAAAATTGTCGGAAAGTGAAATTTTACTGGCGACTTTCTTAAATTTCTTACGTTTAAAAGAAAGCCAATTTAGTGCGGAAAATGTGCTTGAACTATTGGATATTCCTTCTATCAGAACATGTTTCGACTTGGATTTATCAGATCTTGAATATGTTCGGCATTGGGTTGAGCAATCAGGCATTCGCTTTGGTTTAAATAAATCAGAACAGGAAGAGACAAATTATAATTCATGGCAAGCAGGATTAGAGCGAATGTTGCTTGGTTTTGCTATGCGTGAAGAAAATGGTATTTGGCAAGAAGAACATCTTGGTTTTGATGCGAGTTATGGTTTAAAAAGTCGATTAACAGGCGCTTTGAGCGAGTTTATTGAAAAACTCATGGATTGGCACCAGAAATTACAAGCACCTCATTGCATCGAAAAATGGCAACAATATTTAACCGCACTTTTAACGGATTTTTTTGCCGTAGAGGATAAAACAGCAGATATTTTTCGTTATATTCAAGATGGTATTCAGCAGATTACGGACTTATTACAACAATTACACTTTGATCAGCCTATTGAAGCGGACGTATTAGCTGACGCCTTAACGACACAATTAAATGATAATAAATATAGTCTGAAGTTTTTGGTTGGGCGAGTGAGTTTTTGTACCTTATTACCGATGCGTGCGATTCCGTTCAAAGTCGTTTGTTTGCTTGGTATGAATGAAAGAGATTACCCGCGTCAACAAACGCCAAACAGCTTCGATCTTATGCAATATCATCATCAAAAAGGCGACCGCTCTCGTAGAGACGATGATCGTTATTTATTTTTAGAAGCCTTATTATCTGCGGATGAACGTTTGTATATCAGTTACGTTGGGCAATCAATTATTGATAATTCGCTGTTAGAACCGTCGGTTTTAGTCAATCAGCTCTTGGATTATTTATATGATAACTTAGATGCTTTGCCATCAACTCAGCATAAAGGGCAGAAAGCTTTAGTGAATTACCACGCAATGACAGCGTTTAGTCCAAAAAACTTCAGCGAAAATCACCGCACTTTTGCTTATGAATGGGAAAAAGTGGCCAATTCAAATCAATCACCTGTTGATGATTTTATTCAGCCAATAGAGGAGAAAAACATTAGTGAAGAGGTGATTGAAATTCAGTTAGATCAATTGATTAAATTTGTGCAAAATCCAATTAAATTCTTTTTTGAACAACAACTTGGTGCTTATTTCCGTTGTGAAGATGAGGAAATTTCGGATACGGAAAATTTCACTTTGCAGGGATTAGATCTTTATCAAATTCGCCAAGCGTTGCTACAAGAAGAAAACATCGATGAGGTGTTTGCACAATTAAAACTGAAAGGCACATTGCCTCGTGGTGAATTTGCTCAGGTTTATATTGAAAAAGTGCGGTCTGAAATTATGCAATTTCGCTCAGTGTTGGCAGATTATTTAGATAAGCAACCTGCTTCAGAATATATTGAGCTCAATTTCCTTATTGATGGCAAAAATGTGGTATTAAAAGGTTATTTGGAAAATCTATTTGATGTAGATAATCAGCGTCGTCGTATCACTTGGCGTATGGCGAGTCATAAAGATAGCTATTTAATTGAAAATTGGTTGTATTTCTTAGTTCAAGCTGCCTCGCTGCCAAACTCTGTCTTATCGCCATTATTCTATGCGAGGGAAAAAGATTCCTTAGTTGGAAAATATTTTGAAATGAGTGATGAATTTGATCCCCATTCTTTATTAAAAACGTATTTAGCGGCTTATTTGCATAAAGAACAGAAATTAACCTTAGTGGTGACAAGTTCTCTCAAAGATTGTTTAGCAAAAAATGCGACAGAAGAAAGCTACATTAAGGCAGTGAATCAGTTAGCCTATGGGAATGAATATAGTCATTATGATAAGGATCCTTATTGGCGTAGACTATTGAAGCAAACTCAGGATATAAATCAATATTTACCTGAAATTATGCAACAAACAACCGAGTGGTTCGCCCTAATGTATAACAGTGTCAAGAAAATGTAACAAAAGCGCGGTTAATTTTTCTTGAATTTTCAGATAGAATAACAGGCGTATTTTGTGTAATAACTAAAGGTGGAATCCTATGCAGATTAATCAAATTGTGAATGTAGATTTGGTTAAACAAATGAATAGTGCCATGGTGTATAAGCTCATTGATCAACAGGGGCCGATTTCTCGTATCCAAATTTCTGAATTAAGTCAGCTTGCGCCTGCGAGCGTGACCAAAATTACGCGTAACCTCTTGGCGCGTGGTTTAATTAAAGAAGTGGAGCAACAAGAATCGACAGGTGGTCGCAGAGCCACTTCCATAGTGGTACAACAAAAGGCATTTCGCACATTGCTCATTCACCTTGGTCGTCAAGAAGTGATTTTGGCGATGATGGATTTATCAACAAAACTATTAAAACAACGTCAATTTGATTTACCTGAATTACAAGATATTCAACAACTTGAGCAATTATTATTTCGTGAATTAAATGAGTTTATTGCTGAAAATCAAAAAAAATCGAGCGAGTTGATTGCTATTGGTATGACAGTGGCGGGGTTTGTTAATAGTAAAAATAATCTCATTGAAAATTTACCGCACTTTTCTCTTTCAGAGCCTTGGGATTTGGCGCAACGTATTGAACAAACCTTTAATTTGCCCACTTATATAGGGCAAGATGTGCGTAGTTTGGCACTCGCTGAGCATTATTTTGGCGTCACACAAGATTGCTTTGATTCATTATTGTTGCGTGTCCACCGCGGTGTGGGCGCAGGGATTGTGATTAATCATGAAGTTTTCCAAGGCTATCGGAATAATGTAGGTGAAATTGGACATATTCAGGTCGATCCATTGGGCAAACGTTGTTTGTGCGGCAATATTGGCTGCTTGGAAACGGTGGTCAGCAATTCTGCCATTGAAAATAAAATGGAACAAATGTTGGAAGATGGCTATAAAAGTAAATGGTTATCTTTAGAAAGTCATGATATTGAGGCGATTTGTAAAGCAAGCAATAAGAATGACGCAGTGGCGACGGAATTAATTGAGCATGTTGGCACTCAAATTGGACGTGTGTTGGCGATGTCAGTGAATATGTTTAATCCTGAGAAAATTGTGATTTCAGGGGAAATTACTCAAGCAAAAAATATTTTATTTGCTGCTATTCGCCGAACGCTTGAAAACCATGCCTTGCCTTCATTTGTGGTGGATACGCCTTTAGTGGAATCACAGCTAGAAAATGAAGGTGTAATAGGGGCTTTTGCCTTAGTGAAACAAGCTTTATTAGATGGCACATTGCTTCGCCATTTATTAGCGGAATAAGCAGAATTTATCGCTGATTTGTTTAAACTCTATTCGAATAAGCTGAAAAATGCATTTTCTCACAAAAAAGAGTTGACGAACTAGATGTAAATCAGCATAATACGCTCCGCAAAGCCGATGTCGGTAACGCAAAAAATGGCTACATAGCTCAGTCGGTTAGAGCACAACACTCATAATGTTGGGGTCGCAAGTTCGAATCTCGCTGTAGCCACCATTTGTTGCGGAAGTGGCGAAATTGGTAGACGCACCAGATTTAGGTTCTGGCGCCTGTGCGTGTGGGTTCAAGTCCCTCCTTCCGCACCATTTCATCAGCTTGCAGTCTTTTAGTAGGTGGGGTATCGCCAAGCGGTAAGGCACCGGGTTTTGATCTCGGCATCCCTAGGTTCGAATCCTAGTACCCCAGCCATACTATTCTAAAGAACAAATCTTTATCTCTTTTCAAGATAATCTCAGTTGGGGTATCGCCAAGCGGTAAGGCACCGGGTTTTGATCTCGGCATCCCTAGGTTCGAATCCTAGTACCCCAGCCATCTTATTTTTTCCTTAATGATACTTCTCCACCATTAAAGTGCATTTGTTGATTGCCATTAACAAGCAATTGTAAATATCCGCGTTGATCAATTCCCTGTTCAATGCCTGAAATAGTTTCTTTTTCGGTAATGATATGTACTTCTTCGCCAAAAAATGCATCTCTTTCTTGCCATTGCTGACAGAATTCTGAGCTAATGCCTTGCTGTTCAAATTGAGCAAGTTTTGCATAAATGTGTTTTATTAGCTTGATGAACAATAAAGTGCGGTCTATTTTCGGTAAGATTTCGGTTAAATTTGCCCAAGGTTGATTGATTTGATTTTGCTGTGGCAGAGCAATATTCAGTCCAATGCCAATGACTAAATGTAATTTTCCTTTGCAATTATGGGTAATTTCAATCAAAATGCCCGCCAATTTACGTCCATTTAACAGAATATCATTTGGCCATTTTAGCATCACATTTTTTCCGCCTAATTCTTGAATCGCTTCATAAATTGCCATTCCAATCACTAAACTCAAGCCATCAATCGCTTTTCTCGCATCCACTTGCCAGATAAAGCTAAACATTAATTGGCTGGCAAAAGGCGAAAGCCATTGACGTCCACGTCGTCCTCGTCCAGCAGTTTGGTGTTCTGCAATACAAATATCACCTTTATTCAAGCGTTTGATGTTTTCAATAAGAAATTGATTGGTGGAATGAATAACAGGTTGATAAATAATTTGATAAGGCAACTCAGTTTGTATTCTGCATAAATCCAGTAATTCTGTTTGTGGAATAAGCTTAACTTCGCCGAAGGATGTATCTATCTGTATGCCTTGTTGTTGTAATTGTTGAATTTCTTGCAATAACTGCGCATCATCACATTTTAAAAGTGCGGTTAATTTTTCAAAAGAATGTGTTTGGCAATCCGAAATCAGTGCTAATAATTGTTGCATATCGCTGTCCTTGATAAAAAATGAATGATAAATTAATGAGCGTTTTTTCACAAAAAATCATTCACAAAACTTAATGAAACCTGTATAATCTCGCCGCAATATTTTACAACATATTAATAAGAGAGAATATTGCAATGTTACGCATCAAACAAGAAGCTTTAACTTTTGACGACGTTCTATTAGTTCCAGCACACTCAACGGTATTACCTAATACTGCCAACCTTTCTACTCAACTTACCAAAGAAATTCGTCTAAATATCCCACTGCTTTCGGCAGCGATGGATACAGTAACTGAAACCAAACTTGCGATTTCCCTTGCCCAAGAAGGCGGCATTGGTTTTATCCATAAAAATATGTCGATTGAACGCCAAGCGGATCGCGTGCGTAAGGTGAAAAAATTTGAAAGCGGTGTGGTATCTGAGCCAATCACCGTTCTACCAAGTTTAACCCTTGCGGAATTAGCTAAAGTGGTGGAAAAAAACAGCTTTGCAAGTTTCCCAGTCGTTGATGAAAAAGGCGAACTAGTTGGTATTATCACAGGCCGTGATACCCGTTTCGTGTCTGATTTAACCAAAACAGTGGCGGATTTTATGACGCCAAAAGCGAAATTAGTCACAGCGAAAGAAACCGCAACACGTGAAGAAATCTTCAATTTAATGCACGTTCACCGTATTGAAAAAATCTTGATCGTGGACGATCAAGAAAAATTAAAAGGGATGATCACCTTAAAAGACTACCAAAAAGCCGAAAGCAAACCAAACGCGTGTAAAGATGAATTTGGTCGTTTACGCGTAGGTGCTGCGGTGGGTGCGGGTCCGGGCAACGAAGAACGTATTGAAGCTCTTGTGAAAGCGGGTGTGGATATTTTATTGATCGACTCATCACACGGTCATTCAGAAGGCGTGCTACAACGTGTACGTGAAACACGTGCGAAATATCCAAACTTACCAATCGTAGCGGGTAACATTGCGACTGCTGAAGGGGCGATTGCTTTAGCGGACGCAGGGGCAAGTGCGGTGAAAGTGGGGATCGGTCCAGGTTCAATCTGTACCACTCGTATCGTAACAGGCGTGGGTGTACCACAAATTACTGCGATTGCAGACGCAGCAGCTGCATTAAAAGAACGTGGCATTCCAGTGATTGCTGACGGTGGTATCCGCTATTCAGGCGACATCGCCAAAGCGATTGCCGCAGGGGCAAGTTGTGTAATGGTTGGCTCAATGTTCGCAGGTACAGAAGAAGCACCGGGCGAAATCGAACTTTACCAAGGCAGAGCGTTCAAATCTTATCGTGGTATGGGTTCGCTAGGGGCAATGAGCAAAGGCTCAAGCGACCGTTATTTCCAATCCGATAACGCAGCAGACAAACTCGTACCAGAAGGCATTGAAGGTCGTATTCCATACAAAGGCTATCTAAAAGAAATCATCCATCAACAAATGGGTGGATTACGTTCTTGTATGGGCTTAACTGGCTGTGCGACCATCGAAGAACTTCGTACCAAATCACAATTCGTACGCATTAGCGGTGCAGGTATTAAAGAGAGCCACGTTCACGACGTGACCATCACCAAAGAAGCACCAAACTATCGTATGAGCTAATTCAAGCGACTTTCTTCCCCTACATTTGTGGGGGAAGTTTTTTATTTTTAATTTATGAAAAAAAGTTTAGTTTTTTGCACCGCACTTTTTCTCGCAGCTTGCGGTGGTTCTCACAAATTTTCGGAAAGTGATTTAAATTCAAAAGTTTATAAAGGCTACTGGGCAATGCAACCCGTTGATGATGCTTATCGAGTTATCCAATTTCAACGAAACGGTAGCGTAAAAATTTACGATTACAGCTGCGAAGACAGCGAACACTATCGCCTAAACAGCACCGAAACAGTGCATTTAAGCAAAATCGGCAACAACGCTTTTACCTTATTAGATAACCAAAAAAAGCCGTTTGCCCAATTTAAAATTACCCAACTGAATGGCTCATCATTACAAGCAACCCAAACCTTTTTGGATAAAAAAATCGAGCCCCATTCAGTCAATTTAACTTACATCAATATGGTGGGTGCAAAGCCACTTTGTAATTTTTAGGAAACGAAAATGCTTCAAGCCATTATTTTTGATATGGACGGTGTGATTGTCGATACTGAATATGTCGAATTTGCTTTGCAAAAAGATTTTATTCAAGCAGTCAAAGAACGTCCCGATGAAATTACGAAACAAGAATATCTTCAAGTGGTTGGCAAAGCTTTAAAAGATATTGCTAAAATTATTAAAACAATTAGTGGTTCTCGTTTATCGCAAGAAGAATTGGCTGAACGCTACAATGCTTTTTTTCATAGCATTTTTGATGGAATGGATTATTTAACGATTTTCCGCCAAGATATTAAGCAGATTATTCAATTTGCCAAACAACATCATATTAAGTTAGCAGTGGCGTCATCGTCGCCATTACCACATATTCAAAATATATTGACTCAATGTGGCATTATTAATGACTTCGATTTAATTGTAACTGGTGATTTATTTGCCCAAAGCAAACCCCATCCTGAAATTTATCAATATACAATGCAACAATTAGGCGTGTTGCCTGAATACTCGGTTGCTATTGAAGATTCTTATTTTGGAATGGTTGCAGCGAAAAAAGCGGGAATGACTTGTATTGGCTATGAAGAAACCCGAATGGAAATCGACCAATCTCTTGCCGATTATATGGGAAAAGATATGCTAGAGATATTAGCCATTATTAAACAATTAACTAACAAGGAATAAGATGTTATTAAAACGTATCAGCAACCGAATTAATCGCTATTTTCGCCAATTTATCAATGCGGAAAATCGAAAAAGAATAAAAAATACTAGCCCGACAGTGATTTCCAGTAATTGCACTGGGGCATTTATGTTGCACGATTTACAGTTACGTTTTGATTCCCCTTTTGTGAATTTGTATTTAACGCCAAAAGATTTTATTCGTTATTTAAGCAAGATGGATTTTTATCGCAATCAACCCCTTGAATTTATCGAAACGGAGAAAGGCTATCCTGTTGGAAAACTCGCTGATTTAACCATCCATTTTATGCACTACCACAGCGAGCAAGAGGCTGCAAAAAAATGGCAAGAACGTACCGCTCGTATGAATTTGGATAATCTGTTTATCCTAATGACAGACCGCGATGGCTGCACTTACGAAGACTTAGTCGAATTCGACCGCTTACCTTTTGCCAATAAAGTGGTCTTCACTTATAAAGACTACCCAGAACTCAAAAGTGCGGTGAAAATTTCAGGCTTTTCTGAGCTAGGAATGGTCGGCGATCTCTTTGAAAACACAGGCTTATTTGGCAAACGTTATTACGACCAATTTGATTATGTGGAATGGTTTAACAACGGGTCCAAAAATTAGAAAAATTTGCAAATTTTCCGATGTCTTCATCTGTGAAAGGAACCAATAATGAGTATCCAATTATTTGAACAAAAAGAAGTGCGTTCCGTTTGGGACGAAGAACAGGAAAAGTGGTATTTTTCCATTGTTGATGTGGTTGAGATTTTGACGGAAAGTCTTGATCCACAAGCCTATTGGCGAAAATTGAAACAGCGTTTAAAAGTTGAAGGCAATGAAACCGTGACAAATTGTCACGGGTTGAAAATGCTTGCCCGTGACGGAAAAATGCGAATGACCGATGTGGCAGACGTGCCACAACTTTTACGCTTAATTCAATCTATTCCGTCGCCGAAAGCGGAGCCATTTAAGCAGTGGTTGGCACAAGTCGGCAGTGAGCGGATTGATGAATACCAAGATCCTGAACTGACCATTAACCGAGCAATGCAGGATTATTTACGTTTAGGCTATTCAGAAAATTGGATCAACCAACGGCTGAAAAGCATTGAAATTCGCAAAGAATTGACAGACGAATGGAAACGCACAGGCGTGCAAGAAGGGCAACAATTTGCGGTGCTGACTGATATTATTACTAAGGCTTGGAGTGGCAAAACCACTAAAGAATATAAGCAATTCAAAGGCTTAAAAAAGGAAAACTTACGAGATAATATGACCAATACCGAGCTAATTTTAAATATGTTAGCCGAAGCGTCCGCCAAAGATATTTCCCAAGCCGTTGATCCCCAAACTTTTGAAGAAAATCAACAAGTCGCCCAACAAGGTGGCAATGTTGCCAAAGTGGCGTTGCAAGAGTTGGAAAGTAAAACAGGCAAGAAAGTGGTGAGCGAGTTATCGGCGAAGAAGATGTTAGCGGATAAGAAAAAACTGAAATAGCAACGGGTCAAAATTTTAGAGAAATTTGTCACTAAACGTTGAACGGAATATAAATTTTAAAATTTCGGTTTTGTACATAAATTAAAATTTGTACAATGACTTAAATCATATTAAACAGTTATAATAGTAAAAATTCTTCAGACCAAAAGGAAACTAAAATGAAAAAATTTGCTGAGTTAGAATTTATCCAAAATTTGTCGTGGAAACAAGTTCTTACCTATTCTGCAATTTCCATCACGACTTTGATTGGTGCAACTTGGACACTCGCTACTCGTACAAGCGATAGTAAAGCAGACTATGTCAATATGCGTTATGCCGAAATATCGGCACTTGAAACACAAGTAAAAGCGTTGCAGCTTGAAAATTCACAATTAAAATCGAAATTGGGGATAAAAGAAAGTGCTAACTCCAAAGAAAGTAAATTTGTTGAAAACGAAATAAAAGAACTGAAAAAACGTGAACCTGTGATAGATGATTTTTTAGGTGTTATTTATTTATTAGAGTACCCTTATAATAATTATGGTTATTTTACCTTTACATTTGAAAATGGCGAAAGTGTAAGTAAAAATATAGATATAGGAAAAAGTTATAAGTTTTCAGCTAAAAATAATAAAACTTATCAATTTATCGTAATATCAACAGATACTGAAAAAGACATTGTTAAATATATGATCAAAGAAATTCCTGAAAATAAATAAGGTAACCAATGAAAAACATTCACAATCATAAAATTTTAATTTTGGACTTCGGTTCGCAATATACTCAACTTATCGCCCGTCGTGTGCGTGAAATTGGCGTGTATTGTGAGCTTTGGGCTTGGGACGTGACGGAAGAACAAATTCGTGAGTTCAATCCAACGGGGATCATTCTTTCGGGTGGTCCTGAAAGCACCACCGAAGAAAACAGCCCGCGTGCCCCTGAATATGTGTTCAACGCAGGCGTGCCTGTGCTTGGCATTTGCTACGGAATGCAAACAATGGCAATGCAGTTGGGTGGTTTAACCGAAACCTCTGACCATCGTGAATTCGGCTATGCAAGCGTGGATTTAAAAGCCGCAGACGCACTATTTGCAAAACTTAACGATGATTTGACCCGTTGCGATGCCCCGAAACTTGACGTTTGGATGAGCCACGGCGATAAAGTCACCCAATTACCACCGCACTTTACCATCACTGGTGTCACTCCAACTTGCCCAATCGCTGCAATGTCAGACGAAAGCCGTCGTTTCTATGGCGTGCAATTCCACCCAGAAGTCACTCACACCAAAAGCGGTTTAGAATTATTGAAAAACTTCGTAGTCGGCATTTGTGGCTGCGAAACCAACTGGACTGCGGAAAACATCATTGAAGACGCAGTGGCTCGCATTAAAGAGCAAGTAGGCGATGATGAAGTGATTTTAGGCTTATCAGGCGGCGTGGATTCATCGGTAACCGCACTTTTATTACACCGTGCCATCGGCAAAAATTTACACTGCGTGTTCGTGGACAACGGCTTATTGCGTTTAAATGAAGGCGATCAAGTAATGGAAATGTTCGGCGATAAATTCGGCTTGAACATCATTCGTGTGAATGCAGAAGATCGTTTCTTAGACGCACTTAAAGGCATTGACGAGCCTGAAGCGAAGCGTAAAACCATCGGTAAAGTGTTCGTGGATGTATTCGATGATGAATCGAAAAAACTCACATCAGTGAAATGGTTAGCACAAGGCACGATTTACCCAGATGTGATCGAGTCTGCCGCCAGCAAAACGGGCAAAGCCCACGTGATTAAATCGCACCACAACGTAGGTGGCTTGCCTGATTATATGAAACTTGGACTTGTCGAGCCATTGCGTGAGTTATTTAAAGACGAAGTGCGTAAAATCGGTTTGGCTCTTGGCTTGCCAGCAGAAATGCTCAACCGCCACCCATTCCCTGGTCCAGGCTTAGGCGTGCGTGTGTTAGGCGAAATCAAAAAAGAATACTGCTATTTACTGCGTAAAGCCGATGCGATTTTCATCGAAGAACTCTACAACTCAGGTTGGTACTACAAAGTCAGCCAAGCGTTTACTGTGTTCCTACCAGTAAAATCCGTAGGCGTAATGGGCGACGGACGTAAATACGACTGGGTAGTAAGCCTTCGTGCAGTGGAAACCATCGACTTTATGACGGCACATTGGGCACACTTGCCATACGAGTTACTCGGCAAAATTTCCAACCGTATCATCAACGAAGTGAACGGCATCTCCCGCGTGGTGTACGATGTTTCAGGTAAACCACCAGCGACTATTGAGTGGGAATAAAAATTAGCTGTTTCAGCTTATTTCTAATAATTTCAAATTAACTATAAAGCCTTGTATTTCAAGGCTTTATTTTTTTCTAAGCTTTTCTTTATTTTTCTAGGTAGTTCATTTTTTTGACGGTATTTTTGGCGGTATCGTTTGACAATTTTTAACGAAAGATAAAAAATACCGTCAAATTGATGACGGTATTGGCATTATTCTAACTGCCAGTAAATCAAATTTTATACGTTGAAAAATAAGCTCTATAAAGTGCCTGATAGAGATTTCTAATGCAAATCTAGGCTAAATCTTGCATAATAAGCCCAATTTTTGGGGCTTATTTTTTTATTTCGTTTATGTCAGAGAAAACTTCATTAAAACAGACCGCGCTTTTTTCCTTGTTACCAATTCTTTTATTGTTATTAACAGATAGTTATATCTCGTTTCTACAACCACATGCAGTTTCTGCTTTTGCTGTTGCGCTATTGATCGCGCAATTATTATGTTGTTTGGTATTTGTGAAAGGCGATATTTGCCCAGGGCAACGTGGACGTTTGCTGTTTTCTCATCATTTTTTTACTGTATTTTGGCTAGTTTGGTTGGTAATAAATATTGCAGCAGAACAATTTTCTATTTCAATGCTGTTTAGTTATTTATGCGGTTTAGCTATGTGTTTAATTGCAGCAAAACAACCCTTTGACAATGAAAAACTGCGGTCAAAATTATTGCAGTTTAGTGCGTTGCTTGGTGTCGTGGGAATAATAAGCTATATCACTATAATGCCTTCTCATGATTTTTCCTTGTTGATTTATAATCCAATCAGTCAGCTATTTATTGGTGTTGTGTTGGCGAATTTTGCTTTAGTGATTTCGCGTAGTCGTTTGCAAAATTTTATTGCTTTATTACCTTTTGCTATGGCAGTTGTGCTGTTGCTAAATGTGATTTTTGTTTTGTTAGTTCTAAGCCAACAACTTGATCATTTAAGCAATGAATTTGCAGTGATTTTATATTTTGTTCTGCATTTGATTTTAATGTTCTTCATTGCGCTGCATATTATTAAAAAGCAAAAATTAGCCTATTTTGAACTCGTGATTTTATTATTACTCAGCATGTCATTGCCTATTTGGGCGGTATTTTTTCAGATTCATTTGTAATGCAATGCGCTGAGAATTGATCGTCAATTGAATAAATTTTTGTTAGACTGTTTTTCCTCACTTTTCTGATTAAGGTAATTATTATGCATTGTCCTTTTTGCTCTGCGGAAGAAACCAAAGTTGTTGATAGCCGATTGGTCGCAGAGGGATTTCAAGTTAGACGTCGTCGTGAATGTATTGAATGTCACGAACGTTTTACTACATTTGAAATGGCAGAATTAATTGTGCCTCGAGTGATAAAAAGTGATGGTTCAAGAGAACCTTTTAATGACAGTAAATTGCGTCGAAGTATTGAACAAGCAGTAGGGAAATTGCCCGTAAGTGAAGACCAAATTGAAGAGGCAATTAGTCGCATTACCCATCAATTGCAGGCAACAGGTGAGCGAGAAGTAACAAGTAAATTCGTGGGGAATCTGGTCTTAGATGAATTGAAAGCCTTGCATAAAGTCGCTTATATTCGTTTCGCTTCCGTTTATCTGAGTTTTGAAGATATCAATGAATTTTCAAAAGAAATTGATAAATTAAAGGATTTGCTATGATGAAATTTAGCCCACAGGATGAATATTATATGCAAATGGCGCTTGATTTAGCGTTGCAAGGGCGTTTTACAACAACGCCTAATCCAGTTGTGGGCTGTGTGTTAGTAAAAGCTGATCAGGTGGTGGGAAAAGGGTTTCATTTTAAAGCAGGTCAACCACATGCAGAAGTCATGGCGTTGTGCGATGCAGGGGAAAAGGCAAAAGGCGCTACCGCTTATGTTACCCTTGAGCCTTGTTCCCATTATGGTAGAACACCGCCTTGTGCCAAAGGTTTAATTGATGCAGGTGTGAGCAAAGTGATTGCAGCGATGTCTGATCCCAATCCTCTTGTGGCTGGACAAGGTTTGCAAATGTTACAGCAAGCAGGCATTGAAACTGCGGTGGGATTATTGCAAGAAAAAGCCGAAGCAATAAATAAAGGGTTTCTGTATCGAATGAGGCATAACAAGCCCTTTGTGCAACTCAAATTAGGTATGAGTTTAGATGGGCGTACTGCAATGGCAAGCGGTGAAAGCAAATGGATTACGGGCGCTGATTCTCGTGCCGATGTGCAACAATTACGAGCGCAAGCGTCGGCGATTTTATCGACCAGTGCTACTGTTTTAGCGGATAATCCAAGCTTAAATGTACGTTGGGAGCAGCTACCAACATCAATTCAGCAACAATATCATTTTGAAAATTTACGCCAGCCAATACGCATCATTTTAGATTTTGAGCATAAACTTACCCCAGATTTGCAGCTGTTTCATTTATCTTCACCAATTTGGCTGGTCAGCAATAAAACGCGTGATCTTGCTAATTTTCCTGAGTTTTGCCAACAAATTACTTTAAAAAGTCGTGAAAAACAGACCGCACTTTTAGAATTGATGGAAGAATTAGGTCAGCGTCAAATTAATACGCTTTGGGTTGAAGCAGGGGCAACATTGGCAGGTGCATTGATTGAGCAGCATGCGGTCAATGAGTTAATCTTGTATATGGCGCCAAAATTATTGGGCGATCAGGCAAGAGGATTATGTAAATTACCTCATCTTACGCAATTAGCCAAAGCACCCCAATGGCAGTTACAATCTATTGAGCAAATCGGCGAAGATGTCAAAATGATTTATTCGCCTAAACAAGCTTAGGAGTGGTTATGATTAAGAAATTATTACAATCAGCCTTTATAGGATTAGTTTGCGCAGGGTTGATTTTATTTGTTATTCCTAAATTTACCGGTGGCTCTGCCTTAAAATTAACTAGTGAGGTGATGTCTTTTAAAGACGCGGTACGTATTGCATCGCCAGCGGTGGTTAATGTGTATAACCAAACCTTTATTAGTAATTCGAATTTGGATGCGGGCGATGTTACCACTAATAACCTTGGTTCAGGGGTTATTATGTCAAAAGATGGTTATATCTTAACCAATAAGCATGTGGTGCAAAGTGCGGATCAAATTATTGTTGCTTTACAAGATGGGCGAATTTTTGAGGCTAATTTAATTGGATCTGATGATTTAACAGATTTAGCGGTATTAAAAATCCGCGCGGATAATTTAGCAACCATCCCTCAAAATGCTGAACGCCAAGTGCATGTAGGTGACATCGCTTTAGCTATTGGCAATCCTTATAATCTAGGGCAAAGCGTATCTCAAGGCATTATTAGTGCCACAGGACGTAATGCCATTGGTGAAACCGTTGGTAGACAGAATTTTATCCAAACTGATGCTTCCATCAATCGAGGTAACTCCGGTGGCGCATTAATTAATTCATTAGGGGAATTAGTCGGCATTAGTACCTTGAGTATTGGTAAAGACGCCAATGAAATTGCTGAAGGATTGAGTTTTGCGATTCCAATTGAAATTGCCAATGATGTTATGCAAAAAATCATTCGTGATGGACGAGTAATTCGTGGTTATTTTGGCGTACAAAGTAATATTTTATTTAGCGATGGACAGGGTGCTTACAACCGCAGTGGGATTTTGATTGAAAATGTCGTACCAAATGGCCCGGCGGATAAGGCAGGGATTCAAGCGGGCGATATTATGTTGAAATTTAATGATATTGAAGCAACTTCTCCTGCTCAGATTATGCCTGTGATTAGTAATATGCCGCCACATACGAAAGTGAAAGTATTGATTTCTCGCTTAGGCAAAACCTTAGAATTACCCGTTATTATAGAGGAATATCCTTCAAATTAAGTTTTGGTGGATGATATTCATTGGGGTAATAAGATGATTGGTGTTAAGGTTTTTCTTTCTTTTCTGCGTTTAAGTGCGGTTAGTTTTTTATTTGTTTTACTAACCGCCTGTGAGCCTGTAGATCAGATAAAACCACAAGTTCCTGCCAATTCCGTTGAACAGAAGCCAACGTTGTCAGAAGTATTGCCCGTCGATACTTTATTACGAGGCAGTTATTTAGATCTTGCCACTGAAATCCAACAAATAAAACAGCCTGAACAAGCTGCATTAATGCGAGATTTATTCGAAGGAGTAGTGATTTACGATCAACTGGGTAATATTAAACCTGGCATTGCTGAATCTTGGACCACAACAGATCAAAAAACATGGATTTTTACTTTGCGTGAAGGGTTAAAGTGGTCAAATGGTGAGGTATTTTCAGCACAGGATATTGTGGCAAGTTGGCAACGTTTAGCACAATCAGATCATCCGCAAAAGCAATATTTAAGCTATATGAATATGCAAAACGCGAGTGCGGTATTGCAAGGCGAATTATCAGTTGAGCATTTAGGTATTCAAGCCTTAGATCCGCAGCATATTAAAATCATATTGGATAAACCAACGCCTTATTTACCACAAATGCTCGCCCATTTGGTTTTATTACCGCAAAACGAGCAACCTCATGTTTACAACGGTGCCTATCGTTTAATATCAGAAAATGAACAGGAAATTCGATTAGAAAAAAATCCGCATTATTGGAATACAAGTAAAGGTTATTTTAATCAAGTTATTTATCGAAAAATAAGCGGTGAACAAGATCTTCAGCAGTTTGATATTGTGGAAAAGCCAAAGCAACAAGAAACGATCACTCGTTATTTTCCGAAACTCTGTACCTACTTTTATGAGTTCAATTTTAAGGATCCTTTGCTAGCCAAAAGTGCGGTGCGAAAAGCGTTAGTTTCGATGATTTACACCAAAGGCATGGTGCTGAAAAAAGCAAATGTGTTGTCTAATGGCTTGAATTTTTTACCGTTGCATATGCAGCCTAAACAGGAACAGGAATTCCAACCGCAAGAAATTGAGCGACTTTTGCAGCTTGCAGAAATAAAACAACCCATTAGCTTGCGTTTAACCTATGATAATAGTTTTCCTCATAATGTGATTGCAGAGCGTTTGATTCGCGCCTGGTCTCAATCGGATTTATTACGTATTGTGCCAGAGGCTGTGACCTATACCGAGTTATTGGAGAAACGCGCAACGGGTGATTTTCAGTTGATTCGCTCTGGTTGGTGTGCGGATTATAATGAACTTTCAGCATTTTTGAATTTGTTACATTCAACCAATCCTGACAATAAAATGGGTTTTAGCCATTCAGATGTGGATCAATTGTTATTGGAAAGTCTAACAGCTTCCGAACAAAAACGTGCGGAAATTTATCAAAAAGTGATTGATATTATGCAACAAGAAAAAGTGGTGTTGCCGCTTTTCCAATATACCCATGCAATGAATATTCAACCCTTGTTGGCAGGATATAGTCTGAAAAATCCAACAGGCGTGTTATATAGCAAAGATCTTTATCGACGCGTGCAAAATAAATAAGATCATTCAAATAATAAATTTGCTATAATTCGCAAAACTTTTCTTTTTTCCACCGCACTTTTAGGAAAATTATGTCGCTTCATTTTAATTCAATTGCATTATTATTAGTTATGCTGATTTTGCTTGGCGTGCTGGGCAATAATAGCTCCATTACCATTTCTGCTACCATCTTGCTGTTAATGCAGCAAACTTTTTTATCCAGATATATCCCTTTTACTGAAAAATATGGTTTAAGTATTGGTATTATTATTCTTACTATTGGCGTCTTAAGCCCTATTGTATCGGGTAAAATTCCTTTACCCAATTTTGCTGCACTATTACATTGGAAAATGTGGTTAGCCGTAGCGGTTGGCATTTTAGTGGCTTGGTTAGGAGGTCGAGGTGTCAATTTAATGGGAACACAGCCTTTGCTACTGACAGGATTGTTAATTGGTACCATTGCTGGTGTTGCGTTTTTAGGCGGAATTCCCGTTGGTCCTTTAATTGCTGGGGGCATTTTATCCTTATTGATTGGTGGAAAGTAAATGATATAAAGGGCGCATTGGCGTCCTTTTAGTTCAGCTATGCAGATTATGAAGAAAAAGAAAATTGTTTTTACAGAACAGCAGAAATCCTTACTAAATCAATTAACAGATATGATGTTGATCGATCAGCGTCGTTTATTTGCGCGTATTAAAGGGTTAACTCAGGTTAGGAATGAAGAAGTAAAGCAACAAATTATTGATGAAATTTCAATTCAAATCCAGCAAGCACAATTACGTTTAACTCAACGCAAAAGTGCGGTGAAAAATATTGAATTTCCAGAAAATTTACCTGTGAGCCAACGCAAAGCAGAAATTCAAGCCTTGATTTCACAACATCAAGTAGTGGTAATTGCTGGGGAAACGGGATCAGGAAAAACCACCCAATTGCCCAAGATGTGCTTGGAATTAGGCTTAGGCACGAAAGGCTTTATTGGACATACCCAACCTCGCCGCATTGCCGCACGTTCCGTTGCCACACGAATTGCGGAAGAGCTGAAAACGGAACTGGGCGATTTGGTGGGCTATAAAGTGCGTTTTAACGATCAAATCAGTGAAAATACCCTTGTTAAATTAATGACAGATGGGATTTTATTGGCGGAAATTCAGCACGATCCTTTCCTGAATCAATACGATACCTTAATTATTGATGAAGCCCACGAACGCAGTTTAAACAATGATTTTATTCTCGGTTACCTCAAACAGTTGTTGCCAAAACGCCCTGACTTAAAGGTGATCATTACCTCTGCTACCATTGATGTGGAACGTTTTTCCAAGCATTTTAACAACGCCCCGATTATTGAAGTGTCAGGCAGAACCTATCCTGTTGAAGTGCGTTATCGCCCAATTATCGAAGAAGATCAAGACCAATTGCAAGGTATTTTAAATGCGGTAGATGAATTGCAGGCGGAAGGGCGTGGCGATATTTTGATCTTTCTGAATGGTGAGCGTGAAATTCGTGATACCGCCGAGGCATTACAAAAACAAGATTTAAAACACACGGAAATTTTACCGCTCTTTGCCCGTTTGTCTGCACAAGAACAGAATAAAATTTTTCATCCTTCAGGTTTAAACCGTATTGTGCTTGCCACCAACGTAGCAGAAACCTCTTTAACTGTTCCGGGGATTAAATATGTGATTGATCCGGGTACAGCCAGAATTTCTCGTTATAGTTATCGCACAAAAGTACAACGTTTGCCCATTGAACCTATTTCACAAGCCTCAGCTAATCAGCGGAAAGGGCGTTGTGGTCGGGTGAGCGAAGGGATTTGTATCCGCCTGTATTCAGAAGAGGATTTCAATAACCGCCCTGAATTTACCGATCCTGAAATTTTGCGAACCAATCTTGCCTCCGTTATTTTACAGATGACCGCACTGGGCTTAGATGACATTGATGCTTTTCCCTTTGTGGATGCACCCGATAAACGCAACATTCAAGACGGTATCAAACTGTTAGAAGAATTAGAGGCGTTCCAGTTTGTTAAAACCAAATTCGGTGAAAAACGGCAATTAACCCAAACGGGCAGACAATTGGCACAATTGCCAGTGGATCCTCGTTTAGCCAAAATGTTGCTGACCGCCGTAAAATATAATTGCTTGCACGAAGTGATGATTATTGTGTCGGCGTTATCCATTCAAGATCCTCGTGAACGACCGCAAGAAAAACAACAATCCGCCGATGATAAACATCGCCGTTTTGCTGATAAAAAATCCGATTTCTTAGCCTTTGTTAATTTATGGCAATTTATCCAAACACAACAAAAAGACTTATCGAAAAACCAATTTCGCCGTTTATGCCAAAAGGATTATCTGAATTATTTACGTATTCGTGAATGGCAAGATATTTATCATCAAATTCGTTTAACTGTGCGAGAAATGGGCTTACCGATTAATTCACAACCTGCGGAATATGCACAAATTCATACCGCACTTTTAAGCGGTTTGCTGTCTCACATTGGGATGAAAGAAGCTGAAAAGAGCCAATATTTAGGTGCACGCAATGCCCATTTTGCTATTTTCCCGAATTCTGTTCTGTTTAAAAAGCAGCCAAAATGGGTGATGGCGGCAGAATTGGTGGAAACCTCCAAGCTTTGGGGACGAATGCTGGCAGATATTGAGGCAGAATGGATTGAGCCACTGGCAACCCATTTAGTCAAAAAATCTTATGCGGAACCTCGTTGGTCAAAATCCAAAGGGGCAGTGATGGCGGATGAAAAAGTCAGCCTCTATGGTGTGCCCATTGTGGCAAATCGCCCTGTGAATTATGGATCTATCGATCCGCAAATTAGCCGTGAAATTTTTATTCAATCGGCGTTAGTGGAAGGGGATTGGTTCACGAAGCATTCGTTTTTTCACCAAAATCGCAAGTTAATCAAAGAGATCGAAGATTTAGAACATAAAAGTCGCCGCCGTGATATTTTGGTGGATGAACGCACCTTATTTGATTTTTACGATCAACGAATTGGCACGGAAGTGGTGTCTCAACGACATTTTGATAGCTGGTGGAAAAAAGCCAGTCAACAAGATCCTGAATTGCTCAATTTTGAAAAAGCCTTTTTAACCAAAGACAATGCAGAGCAAGTCAGCGAACTGGATTTCCCGAATTTCTGGCATCAAGGCAATTTAAAATTCAAACTCACCTATCAATTTGAGCCGGGAACGGAAGCCGATGGCGTTACCGTGCATATTCCCTTGCCCTTATTGAATCAAGTGGAGATGACAGGCTTTGATTGGCAAATTCCAGGTTTACGCAAAGAATTAATTATTGCCTTGATTAAATCTTTACCCAAATCGTTACGCCGAAATTTCGTGCCCGCCCCCAATTATGCTGAGGCGTTTTTAGGACGAGCAAAACCCTTTGAAAAACCGCTATTAGAAAGCCTGATTTATGAACTTCGCCGTATGACAGGCGTCAGCGTTGAGCCTGAAAGTTGGCAATTGGATCAGTTACCCAGCCATTTAAAAATGACTTTCCGAGTGATTGATGATAAAGGCAAAAAAATAGCGGAATCTATGGATTTAGACAGTCTGAAATTCCAACTTAAAGATCAGGTGCAAGAAAGTATTGCGGCGGTGGCAGACGACGGCATAGAACAAAGTGGCATTCACCTTTGGAACTTTGATCAGTTGCCACAATGTTATGAACAGAAAAAACGTGGATTCACCGTTAAAGCCTTTCCTGCCATTGTGGATGAAGAAGATGCCGTTGGCATTAAACTGTTTGAAACGGAATTTGAGCAACAAGTGGCAATGCAACAAGGTTTACGCCGTTTATTGTTACTGAATGTGCCTTCCCCCATTAAATATCTGCACGAAAAGCTCCCGAATAAATCAAAACTCGGTTTGTATTTCACCCCATTTGGGCGAGTGTTAGAACTGATTGATGACTGTATCGCTTGTGCGGTGGATAAACTGATCGGCGATTTTGGTGGATTGGTTTGGAACGAATCGGATTTCGATAAACTGCGTGATTTTATTCGTGAAAACCTCAATGAAACCACGGTGGACATTGCCAAACAAGTGGAACAGATTTTGACCTTAACTTACGAGTTAAACAAACGCTTAAAAGGCAAAATGGATTTCACCATGGCATTTGCCCTGTCTGATATTAAAGTGCAATTGAGTGGTTTGATTTATCCCGGCTTTGTGCAAAAAACAGGTTATGCCCGCTTAAATGATGTGCAACGTTATCTCACCGCCATTGATAAACGTCTTGATAAATTGTTACAAGATGTCAATCGTGATCGGGCGGCGATGTTGCGAGTGGAACAAGTGAGCCAAGCCTATCAACAGCTACTGGCAAAACTGCCTAAATCCAAACCGCACTCTGATGAGGTGAAAGAAATTCCTTATATGATCGAGGAATTACGAGTGAGTTTATTCGCCCAACAACTGGGCACAAAATACCCCATTTCCGACAAACGGATTTTGAATGTGATTGCGAGTATTTAACGTTGGATTTATAAGGAGAAAATTCATATTTTAATGAAGTTCAAGTAAGCTGCTTTTCTTCCTTAAGAATAAAAGAAAATTCACTACCTTTATTTACCTCACTTAGAATTTGAAGCTGGCTGTTGTGTTGTTCTAAGGCGTGCTTAACTATGGCAAGTCCTAGCCCACTTCCTCCAGTTTCATTACTCCTAGATTCATCTACTCGATAGAATCGTTCTGTTAGATGTGCTAAATGTTTCGCTTCAATGCCAACACCATTATCTTTAATGATAAATTGTGCCCCTTGTTCACAACGTTTCCATGAAACCTCTATAAACGCATTATCACCTGAATGGCGTAAGGCATTATAGATTAAATTTGATATCGCACTCTGTATTTGATTTTCATCGCCCATAACATAAATATCCGGTTCTATTTCATAATGAATTCGGTGGGCTTGTTGTAAAATTGATGAATGTTTTTTCAGTGAAATTATGATGTCAGATACATTCACTGCACAATGTTCAGTATTATTTGAATTTTCTATTTTGGATAAAATGCCTAATTGTTGAATTAAATTAGCCATTCTTTGACTCTGTGCTTTCATTGCTGATATCGATTGTTCATATAATTCGTTGTTATGAGGATCAGACTCTAACATTTCTAAATAACCTTGCAGAACAGTTAAAGGTGTTCTTAATTCATGGTTAATATTGGCTAAAAAAGTTTGTCTACTATGAAGTAATCGAACGAATGAAGTGACATTTCTTGCGATGATGAGAAGTGACGCATTGTCATATCTATTTAAGTGAAGCTCAATATAGCGCTTATTATGATCTAATAAAACGAGGGGACGTTGAGTATTCTCTTGTTGAAAGTAAGGTCTGAATTCAGGATAAAAAATGACATTAAATATACTTTTATTGACTTTCTTTTCCCAAAAAAATTCGAATAGTTGCTGAGCGGATTGATTACACCATGATATATCGCCATTGTTTTTGCAAATAATCACTGCATCGGGAAGATATTTAATATTACGATTTAGTTTGGACAATAAACGTAATGTTTTTATTTTATCTCTTCGGTTACTCTCTTGATAATATGCAGCGGTTTGAGAAATGTATTCTATTGCCGTTCTTTTTTGTTTTTTAGGCTTTGGTTTGTTCGGATTGAGGAGTTGTAATAAGATTGCTTCATTATAATTATGCCAAATGATGAGCAGTAACAAGCTAATAATGAACCAAAATGAGAAAGTTTTGCTGAATAAGCTAAATAAAAAAGAAATACTTCCTGTTAGTACTAGCTGTAAAATCACATTTTTTATAATAGGGTAATTAAATTTCATCTTTAGTCATCAAAGTGGCTAGAAAAACGATATCCTGAACCTCTAACTGTTTGTATATAGCGATCAAACTTGTAAGGTTCTAAGCTTTTGCGTAAACGACGGATATAAGAATCAACTGTTCTGTCTTCTACATAATTATCATTTCCCCAAATAAAATCAAGTAACTGTTCTCGACTATACACTTTTTCAGCATGCGACATAAAAAAATGCAAAAGTTTATATTCTGTATGGCTTAGTTCAATATTTTTGTTGTCACAGAAAACACGTTGAGCTTCTTGGTCAATACTGAGGTTATCTATGCAGAGGATTGTACTTGGCGGATCATATGTTCGTCGCCAAAGAGCTTCAATTCGGGCGAGTAAAATTTTAGGCGAAAATGGTTTGGTTATATAATCATCAGCTCCAGCATTTAAACAAGTAATGCAATCTTCTTCGGCGCTACGAGCTGTCAGCATTATAATGGGTATTTTGGCGCTTTCTTCGTGCTTTTTGAGATAGTCAATGAGCTGTATACCTGAACGTCCAGGTAACATCCAGTCTAATAAAATCAGTTTGGGATTTTCGTTTAATTTTTTAACCGCACTTAGATAATTTTCTGCTGTAATGACTTCATATTCTTGATGAGTTAAATAGAAAGCGATCATCTCTCGAATAGAATGTTCATCTTCAACAATCAGAATTTTGCCTTTCATGATATTTCATAACCTGTATTTAAAATTCATTGGTAAAATTTAGTAACTGATTATGTATGTGATGTATTTTACCCCATTTTGCCTAAAATGTAATCGGCAGTTTGCTGGTGTTTAGGCTGTTCAAATACTTGTTGAGTTGTCCCAAATTCTACCAATTCGCCAAGATACATATAGGCGGTATAATCAGAGCAGCGTGCTGCTTGTTGCATGTTATGTGTCACCATCGCCACAGTGTAATCGTGTTTGAGTTCAGAAATCAGTTCTTCAATTTTCATTGTTGAAATCGGATCTAATGCAGAGCAAGGCTCATCTAATAACAATACTTCGGGCTTTACAGCAATACCTCGTGCGATACATAATCGTTGTTGCTGACCTCCAGATAAGCTGTCGCCGCTTTGGTGTAATTTATCTTTCACTTCGTTCCATAATGCAGATTTGGTTAACGCCCATTCAATGCGATCATTCAATTCAGATTTGGGTAATTTCTCAAACAAGCGAATTCCAAAGGCAACATTATCATAAATAGACATCGGAAAAGGTGTTGGCTTTTGAAAGACCATGCCAATTTTAGAGCGAATGATCGCAATATCCGTATCAGTAGTGAGTAAATTTTCATTATCTAATAAAATCTGTCCTGTTGCTTTTTGGTTTGGATAGAGTTCAAACATTCGATTAAAGGTACGTAGCAATGTGGATTTACCACAGCCAGAAGGCCCAATAAATGCAGTTACCTTATTCTTAGCAATTGGCAAATTAATATTTTTCAGTGCGTGAAAATGGTCATAGTAAAAATTAAGCTGCTTAATCGTTAATTTGGCATCAATGTTGAGTAGTGTAGTCATAGTTTTCCCTATTTTTTAATGTTGAGTCGGGTCAAGATATTTAAGGTCAGCACGAAAAGAGTAATTAAGGTTGCGCCTGCCCAAGCTAAGTTATTCCAATCATTAAACGGGCTAGCTGCGTATTGGTAAATCACAACGGGGAGATTTGCCATAGGTTCATTCATATTCCACGACATAAATTGGTTTGAAAGTGCGGTAAATAACAGAGGAGCTGTTTCCCCTGAAATTCGAGCAATAGAAAGTAATACACCAGTCAAAATACCCGAACGAGCAGCACGATAACAAATCATAGTGATGATTCGCCATTGTGGGCATCCTAAGGCTGCTGCAGCTTCACGTAAATTATTGGGGACTAAATTCAACATATTGTCAGTGGTACGAACCACGACTGGAATAACCAAAATGGCTAAAGCTATAGAACCAGCCCAGCCTGAATAGTGTTTAACTTGTGCAACATAAATAGCGTAAACAAATAAGCCTATAATAATTGAAGGGGCAGAAAGAAGAATATCATTCAAAAATCTTGTTATCCTTGCTAGCCAAGAATAACGTCCGTATTCACTTAAATAAGTGCCGGCTAAAAGTCCTATAGGAGTGGCAATCAATGTTGCGACAGAAACCATTAAAATTGAACCTATCAGCGCGTTGAAAAGTCCGCCTGTTTCATTTGGAGCAGGTGTATTTTGAATAAATAATTGGATGGAAAGTGCTGGTAAGCCTTTTAAGATTAATGTAGATAAGATCCAAATTAACCAAAATAGACCAAAAATCACTGCGCTATAAGCTAAAGTTAGCATGATGTTGTTACAACATTTTCGCCAATGAAAACGGGAATTTTGTAAATATTTCATTGATTATTTCCTTCCTTTTGCGGTGCGTAAAACTAATAGCCGAGAAGCAATCAGTACAATCGAAGTCATTAAGAATAAAATTAAACCTAATTCCATTAAGGCTGATTTTTGTAGTCCACTAGCTTCGTTAAATTCATTCGCAATCGCAGAGGCAATTGAAGTGGAGGGGGAAAAGATTGAATCGGGAAGCTGGAAAGCATTACCAATAACAAAAGTAACTGCCATTGTTTCTCCTAATGCTCGTCCTAGTCCCAACATAATGCTCCCAATCACTCCAGTTTTGGTGTAAGGCAGAATCACTTTCCAGATCACTTCCCAAGTGGTTGAACCTAATCCATAAGCTGATTCTTTCATTAGCGGGGGGACCACACTGAATACATCTCTCATTACTGAAGCGATAAAAGGAATAATCATAATTGCAAGAACTAATCCTGCACTGAATAAGCCAATTCCAAAAGGTGCGCCAGAAAATACCGCACTTAATAGAGGAAGTTCGCCGAAAAACGCAATGAGAGTTGGTTGAATATATTCTTGGAAAAGGGGTACAAACACAAACAGCCCCCACATACCATAGATAATAGAGGGAATTGCAGCTAACATTTCAATGGCAGTACTGACTGGTGCTTGTATCCAGCGAGGTGCAAGTTCGGTCAAGAATGCAGCGATACCAAAAGAAATAGGTACCGCAATAATGAGTGCGATCCCTGCGGAAATCAGGGTTCCAACAATTGGGACTACTGCTCCGTATTGCTCTTTTACTGGATCCCATTCGCTATCCCATAGAAAGCCAAAATGAAAAGTACTAACTGATTCCCAGCTTCCAATAACTAATGAGACCAATATTGCTGCTAACATCAGAAATACTAACAATGCAAATAGGCGAGTTAATTGATGAAATAGCCATTCCATACCTTTATGGTTTAAACATTGATTCTTATTTCTACAAAAATACATGGTAATAAACTCATCTTATGCAAAAAGGGAAGGATGACTTTTACTCAGCCATCCTCAATCGATTTAGGGATACAATAGTTTCCCTTGCTGATCTTTTGCTTCAGCTTTCCATGTCGCTTTAATTTTTGTTACCACATTTTCAGGAATTGGTACATAATCGAGTTCTTCCGCAGCTTGATCCCCTTGCTTAAATGCCCAATCAAAGAAATCAAACACTGCTTTGGTTTGTGCAGGTTTATCCGCATATTTATGCACTAAAATGAAACTCGATGCTGTGATAGGCCAAGCCTCATCACCTTTTTCATTGGTTAAAAGCACTCCCATTCCTTCGGCATTTTCCCAATCTGCATGACTTGCAGCAGCCATAAAGCTAGCTTTGGATGGTGATACAAATTTACCAGCTGCATTTTGTAAACTCACCCAAGAAAGCCCATTTTGTTTAGCATAAGCATATTCTACATATCCAATTGAATTTTTGAGTTGCTTAACATAAGCAGCGACACCTTCATTACCTTTCCCACCTTGCCCGACAGGCCATTTAACAGATTTTCCTTCACCGACTTTTGTTTTCCATTCTGAAGATACTTTTGATAAATAGTTTGTCCAACCAAATGTTGTACCCGAACCATCTGAGCGACGGATTACAATGATATTTTTATCGGGTAAATTTAGTGTTGGGTTGAGTTTTACAATGGCTGGATCGTTCCATTTCGTAATTTTACCCAAATAGATATCTGCTAAAATCTCTCCTGAAAGCTGTAATTTGCCTGATTGAATTTCTGCTAAATTTACTACTGGTACAGTACCACCAATAATAGCTGGAAATTGAAGCAATGCATTTTCATTTAATTGTTTTGCTTTCATTGGATCATCAGAGGCACCGAAATCAATAGTTTTCGCAATAATCTGTTGTTGCCCACCGCCTGAGCCAATCGATTGATAATTAACTCTATGCCCCGTTTCTTGTTCATATAACGCTGCCCATTTGGCATAAATTGGATAAGGGAATGAAGCTCCTGCGCCAGTAATCGTTTGAGCATTAGCTGATAGAACTAGACCCGCGCCAAGACTTAAAATGGCAAGTGATTGATTAAATTTGATTAACATACTGTTCTCCGTTTTGTTGATAACTAACCATTCACAGAGTGCAGTGTAGAAAAGAAATATGACAGAATGATGACAGAAATAAAAAAATGACAAATTATATTTAAGTCGGCGGAAAAATTTTGAATCTGATTAGAAGAAAAGCGCTTAGAAATTGGATTTCTAAGCGCTTGCTTTAAGAGGAAGACGTAAATCTGGCTTTTACAGGCATTCTCTCTTGAATACGTTGGCGATTGATGATTAGGGCTTGTTCTGTTGGGATATAATCTAGCCAGAGATTCGCCTCTTTAGGTACATTTTCCGGCCAAATATATTGCACATTAAAGCCTCGATTTTTACATTCTTGATGTAATTCATCATAACGTTTTTTGAGAAACGTTAATTTATTAAAGAAAAAACGCACATGCCCTTCGCCTAACTTATAGTCTAAGGGTTGACCACGTAAGTGATATTTCCCTTTGGCTACGGCATTTGGGATTCTCGTGAGTTCACGATGTTCCGCCAGCAAATGCTGATCGCACAATTCCTCAACAGGCACAACATTAATTCTTGTCATCTTTCTCCTTCATAGCAAAACTCACCAAATTTTCACCGCACTTTGGGTTTAATCAAGCACTTCGGCTTGGGCTAATACCACAGATTGCAGTACTTTGATCCCTGCTTCAATATCTTTCCATTCAGTGAATTCTAATGGATTGTGACTGATTCCCAAATGAGATGGGACAAAAATCATACCCGTTGGGCATAAGGTTGCCATGTGCATTGCGTCATGTCCTGCACCACTAGGCATAATTTCATAGCTATAATTTAGGGTTTCACAAGCTTGACTAATGGCGTTGATCATATTGTCAGGCAATAAAATAGGCTGATCTTTAGAAATGAGTTGTAATTCGATTTCTAATCCACGTTTAGCTGCAACTTGCTCAATTTGTTGTTGTAATTTGGTAAAGACAGATTCTCTTGCTTCAGTATGAATACCGCGGATATCTACTAATAATTCACAATAGCCTGGGACGACATTCATCACGCCAGGTTTAGCGGTTAAATTACCAACAGTAGCAACAGTTGAATGTCCTGCTTCAATTGCCGCTTGCTCTATGGCGAGAGCTAATTCTGCACCGCCAAGTAAAGCATCATGACGATAATGCATTGCTGTTGCACCTGAATGATCCGCTTGTCCTTTAATCTTTACAATGCTACGAATCGGTGCAGCAATACCTGTGACTACGCCAATGGTTTTGTTTTCATTTTCTAAACGAGGGCCTTGTTCAATATGCAATTCAAAGAAGCATTTGAATTCATTGGCATGACGTTTGCATTGATCAATCTGATTAATATCTAATCCAATGTCAGTAAGTGCTTTTGCGAGGTCGTTTCCTTGTTTGTCGCGTAAATGAGATAAGCTTTGCTGATTTGCAATACCACACATGACTTTACTGCCAAGAGTGGCGTAATTAAAGCGGCTTGATTCTTCACAATTAAAAATGATCAGCTCTAAAGGGTATCTGGTTTTAATATTTTTCTCACAAGCTTGTAATAAGATTTCTAGTCCGCCAATAGATCCTAAAGGACCATCAAATTTTCCGGCATTTACGACTGTATCAATATGAGAACCGAAGGCAACTGCTGGCAAATGATCTTCAACGCCTACTCGACGAATAAATAGATTACCAATTTCATCAGTACGAATTTGTAAATCATAGTCTTTGCATAAATCAACAACATGTTGATGAGCAATTTGATCTTCGGGGCTAAAGGCTAAACGAGTTAATTCACCCTCAACCGAAGTCATAGTTGCTAATTTTTCAATGGTGTTTTGAATTCGAGAGAGATTAATAGACATGGATAAGCTCCTATCAAGTTAATTTTGTGACACAGGTCAAGAAATAGAGAAGTTCATTTTTAGTTTTTTCTAATTCATTGCATAATAAAGCGAAAATGAAATAAGGAGAATTCTCAAATGAAAAATATGTTACTCATGAGTGGTTCAAAATACAAGGATACTGCCTATTTAGTTCACACTCTTCCATGGTTAGATCAATTTTTAGCGAATTATCGTGGCAAAAAAATTGCATTTGTACCTTATGCAGGAGTTCGTCGTACCTATGATGAATATGAAACAACAGTGCAACAAGCATTAGCTAGTTTAGATATGGAGATTGTTTCTGTTCATCGAGGCAATAAGCATACGGATATCATTGAACAGGCTGATGTGATTGCTATTGGTGGTGGTAATACATTCTGTTTATTAAAAGGGATGTACGAACATCATTTGCTGCCAGCAATTCGCGAGAAAGTGAATGCTGGCACGCCTTATTTTGGTTGGAGTGCAGGGGCAAATGTTGCAGGTAGTTCCATTATGACCACCAACGATATGCCAATTACTTACCCACCTTCTTTTGATGCATTAAATCTATTCCCTCATCAAATTAATCCGCACTTTATCTCTGGCAAAATGCAAGGACATAATGGTGAAAGTCGTGAGGAACGTTTGAGCGAATTTTTAATTGTTAATCCAACTTCATTCGTTTATGCCTTGCCAGAAGGTACTGCATTACATATTCAAGGCGAACAAGCTACCGTATTGGGCGAAGCGGATATTTTACGTTTTAGCGAAAATATGCAATTAACCACATTAGCAAAAAATTCTAAATTTAATTATTAAGGAGTATAAATATGGCTGAACTTAAGTCTTTAGTCGCAATACTAGGTATTATTGTGACTATTTATTTATTGATTAAGAAGTATGAAACCCGAACGGTTTTAATTGGTGTTGGTTTAATTATGGCGGTAGTCACTTTAAATCCAATGGGGGCGTTAGATGCTTTTGCTAAGCAAATGACTTCTGGCGGTTTAATTATGGCAATCTGTTCAAGTATGGGTTTTGCCTATGTAATGAAATATACAGAATGTGATACGCATTTAGTACATTTACTCACTAAACCATTGAGTGGATTGAAATTCTTTTTAATTCCAATTGCGACAATCATTACTTTCTTCATTAATATTGCTATTCCATCTGCGGCAGGTTGTGCAGCAGCAGTGGGCGCCACTTTAATTCCTGTATTGAAAAGTGCGGGCGTTCGTCCAGCAACTGCAGGTGCAGCAATTCTGGCAGGGACTTTTGGTTCAATGATGAGCCCGGGTTCTTCACATTCTGCGATGATCAGTGAAATGTCAAAATTAACCATCACTGAAGTTAACCTTTCTCACGCGCCTTATACTATTATTGCTGGTGCGATTGGTGCAGTGGTGCTAACCATTTTAGCGATTGTGTTGAAAGATTATGGTGAAGTTCATCGTCAAGCTTATTTAAACGAGAATCAAAATTCAGAAACTAAATTTGCGAAAGTGAATCCATTATATGCTTTAGCGCCTTTAGTGCCATTAGTGATTTTGGTTATCGGTGGCACCTCATTACAAAAAGTATCTGGTTTAGAGTGGACAAAAATGGGCGTACCACAAGCCATGTTAATTGGTTCTATCTACGCTATTCTTGTAACACGTATTTCGCCAGCTAAAATTACCAACGAATTCTTCAATGGTATGGGTAATGCTTATGCTAACGTATTAGGTATTATCGTGGCTGCAAGCGTATTTGTGGCAGGTTTAAAATCAACAGGTGCGGTTGATTCTGCTATTGAATTCTTAAAACATTCTACTGAATTTGTCCGTTGGGGCGCGACTATCGGTCCATTCTTAATGGGCTTAGTAACAGGTTCCGGCGATGCGGCAGCGATTGCTTTCAATACAGCAGTAACACCACATGCAGTTGAATTAGGCTATACCCACGTTAATTTAGGTATGGCGGCTGCAATTGCGGGTGCAATTGGTCGTACCGCTTCTCCAATTGCAGGTGTAACCATCGTATGTGCTGGCTTAGCAATGGTAAGCCCTGTTGAAATGGTAAAACGTACCGCACCAGGTATGGTACTAGCAACGCTATTCTTAGCATTATTTATGTTGTAATGGGCGATTTTAAAATCCCTTTTTAAGAGTTAAAAGTGCGGTGATTTTTTATAAAGTTTTAAAACTTTGTATAAATGCACCGCACTTTGTTTATGTTACGGTGCTTATTTGTTTCTTTATTATGAAATAAGTAAAGACAAAAGAGGAATTTGTTATGAGTGAACAGTTAATTCAATGGCGTCGAGAATTTCATCGTTTCCCTGAAACCGGTTGGTCAGAATTTTGGACAACAACTCGTATTGCTGACTATTTGGAGCAAATGGGAGCGGAAATTTTATTAGGCGATCAAATTATTAATCCAGAATATGTGCGAGGACGTAATTTAGCCGTTGTAGAAAAAGGAATTGCGAATGCAGTTGCTTATGGCGCAAATCAAAAATGGTTGGATCGAATGAATGGTTATACGGGCTGTGTGGCTATTATTGATTCAGGTAAACCGGGCAAAACAGTTGCTCTACGTTTTGACATTGATTGTGTGAATGTGACAGAAACCAAAGCCGAAAATCATCTGCCTAATCAGTTAGGATTTGCTTCTTTAAATGATGGCTTTATGCATGCTTGCGGACATGATGGGCATATTACGATTGGATTAGGTACTGCTCTTTGGCTATCGCAAAATAAAGATAAATTTAATGGTAAGGTTAAAATTGTTTTCCAACCAGCAGAAGAGGGCGTACGAGGTGCGGCTGCTATTGCTGCTAGTGGTGTAATTGATGACGCAAATTATTTTGCGAGCTCACATATTAGCTTTTGTGCAAGCACAGGAACGGTGTTAGCCAATCCGCGTAATTTCTTATCAACCACTAAAATTGATATCCGCTATAAAGGCTTGCCGGCTCATGCGGGTGCTTCACCTCATACAGGGCGGAATGCGTTACTTGCAGCAGCGCATACGGTCACGCAACTTCATGGCATTGCTCGACATGGCGAAGGAATGACGCGCATTAATGTGGGTGTATTGAAAGCGGGTGAAGGACGCAACGTGATCCCATCCAGAGCGGAAATTCAGCTAGAAGTGCGGGGAGAAAATAAAGAGATTAATCAATATATGGTTGATCAGGTTATGCAAATTGCAAAAGGTATCGCCATTGGTTTTGATGTAAGCTATGAAACGGAGATTATGGGCGAAGCGGTGGATATGAATAATGATCCTGAATTAGTGAAATTAATTGAGGAAATCGCCATTGCTCAACCAGATGTAACCGATTCCACAAAAGACTATGCATTTAATGCTAGTGAGGATGCAACAATTCTCGGCAGACGTGTACAAGACAGAGGTGGAAAGGCTATTTACTTTATTATTGGTGCTGATCGTACTGCTGGACATCATGAAGCTGAATTTGATTTTGATGAAAGCCAATTAGTGACAGGTGTGAATATTTATACTCAACTTGTAGAACGCCTGCTTGCTTGATATCTATTACATTTCTTAAGTTTTATTGATGATATTAAAGGTTACTTATTTTGAATAAGTAACCTTTATTTTTCTTATAAAAAATAGCTTTTTTATAAATTTAGTTGATTTTTTTAGTGACGCAGATCACGAAATTGATAGTTTTAATTTGCACTCAGAAATAATCGGCATATAGTAAAAAACAGTTGAGTAACCGTTTACAAAATTCTCAACAATATTGAAATTAAAGATCGATAAAACGAGGAGTTCCTATGAGTGTGCTAAGTTATTTACAAAGAATTGGACAAGCATTAATGGTTCCTGTGGCAGCATTACCAGCAGCAGCGATTTTAATGGGTATTGGATATTGGATTGATCCTAATGGCTGGGGCGGTGAAAGTCAGTTAGCCGCATTTTTGATTAAATCAGGCGCCGCCATTATTGATAATATGGCGATTTTATTTGCAGTTGGTGTTGCTTTTGGTATGTCTAAAGATAAACATGGTTCTGCAGCATTATCTGGTTTAGTTGGCTTTTTAGTTGTAACCACCTTATTATCACCTGGTGCTGTTGCTCAATTACAAAATATTCCGACAGATCAAGTACCAGCAGCATTTGGCAAAATTAATAACCAATTTATTGGTATTTTAGTGGGTGTGATTTCTGCGGAATTATATAACCGTTTCTATCAAGTGGAATTACCACCAGCCTTAGCATTCTTTAGCGGTAAACGCTTAGTGCCGATTGTGACTTCTATTGTGATGATCGTGGTTTCTTTCATTTTAATGTATCTATGGCCTGTTATTTTTAATGGTTTAGTTGGATTTGGTAAATCTATTACAGATTTAGGTGCAACAGGAGCGGGTATCTATGGTTTCTTAAACCGTTTACTTATCCCAGTTGGTTTACACCATGCATTAAACTCCGTATTCTGGTTTAACGTAGCAGGCATTAATGATATTCCTAATTTCTTAGGTGGCGCACAATCTCTTGCAAATGGCACCGCAGTTTTAGGGGTAACTGGTATGTACCAAGCTGGTTTCTTCCCTGTGATGATGTTTGGTTTACCAGCAGCAGCATTAGCAATCTATCATAGTGCAAAACCAGGTAAAAAAGCACAAGTGGCTTCATTAATGATCGCAGCAGCATTAGCATCATTCTTTACTGGTGTAACTGAGCCATTAGAATTTGCATTTATGTTTGTGGCGCCAGTGTTATATGTGATCCATGCACTATTGACCGGTTTATCTGTATTTATTGCTGCAACAATGCAATGGATGGCAGGCTTTGGCTTTAGTGCTGGTTTGGTGGATATGGTGCTTTCATCACAAAATCCATTAGCGACACAGTGGTATATGTTGTTAGTACAAGGTCTTGTTTTTGCTGTACTTTATTACGTGATTTTCCGCGCTGTTATCAAAGCATTCAACTTAAAAACACCAGGTAACGAAGACGATGAAACAGAAGTTGTTGTAGAAAAACATGAAAATCGTTCTCGTGAACAACGTGCAGCAAGCTTTATTGATGCATTAGGCGGAAAAGATAATTTTAAAACCATTGACGCTTGTATCACACGTTTACGTTTAGAGCTGGTTGATCGCAATAAAATTAATGAAGATAAATTAAAAGAATTGGGTTCAAAAGGTAATGTGAAATTAGCTGAAAATGGTTTACAAGTGATTTTAGGACCAGAAGCTGAATTAATTGCAGATATGATTAAACAACAAATTAAGTAGTTGATTTGTAAGATTAAAGGGCGAATTTAGTTCGCCCTTATTTTTTTATATTTATTTTACCACCGAACCTTTTAACCATTTTCTCAGCCAGCTCCGATTTGGACTGAGGTTATGCACAATATCTTGGCTTAAAGGCAATGGCTCGTTATAAATAAGTGAAACAAGGGATTCTGCCAATAAAGGTGCCGATGTTAATCCTCTTGAACCTAAAGCCGCAATCATATAAAGATTGGGATAAGTAGCTGCAACAGGAATATCTTGTTTTCTGCGGCGCAAGTTATATAGATTATGATATTGCTCTTGCTGTTGGCTGAAATGAGGCACATTACCGAACATTGGCACACGGTCTCTAACTGAACAACGAATGCCAATGCGAGCTTGATTACCAGATGTGTCCACATCATTGGTCCAAAGTGCGGTTAAATTTTGCTGAATTTTTTGTTGATTTTGTTGCTGTTCAATTAGGCTAAAATCACGATTTGCATTATCGCGAATATGGCTTGCACCAATACAATGGCTTGTTTTGCTTTGATCTACGGGCGTTAAATAGCCGTCGTAACAAACCACTGATTTTAACTTCAATAAATTTTCAGAAGTAGGAATTTGACTGACTTGCCCACGCACTGGATAGAGTGGTAAATCGTTGGTTTGTTCAAACTCAGTGAGTTGATGACCATTTGCTAACACGAGAACTTGATGGGTAAATTGTTCATTGCGATCATTTTCCAATATCCACACTGATGGTTGTTGTAAAAGTGCGGTGATTTTTTGTTGAGTTTTGATGACAAGTCCTAATTGTTGTAAATAAGCAAAGGCATTTTGTACAAATTGGCGGGGAGCTAACCACCCACCTCGAGAAATAAAGCCACCATGACAATTGACGGGTAAACCGACAGCTTCACTTAATTGTTCTGCATTAAGTGGTTGATATAAATTAGAATGCCAACCATATTGCGCGATTTTGTCTAATTTTTTCATGCTTTTTTCATCATATCCGCACAATGCCACGCCACAAAAATCATGTTCAAATTCAATCTGTTGTGAAATTGCCCAATGTAATTGTTGGATACCGTATTCAAAGGCATGAATATAAAAACGAATGTTTCGCTCATCGTCATCACTTAATTGTGGATAAAAGGCACCTTGTTTATTACCTGAAGCATTGAGTGCAGGTTGTTCATCTTCACAATAAAGGGTGACTTTGGCACCACGTTTTAATAAAGAGAGTGCGGTAAATAAAGAGGCAATACCACCACCGATAATTGCAACATCTTCAATTTCATTGTTTTTTACTGATTGGGGCAAATACCAAGGTGCTGAAAACTGCGGTGCATTTTCATCGAGTTTTATGCCCCAAATACATTCTCGTTTTTTACCAAAGCCTTTGCGTTTATGCACGCAAAATCCTGCGGATTCTAAGCCTTTTCGCACCGCACTTGCTGCAGTGAAGGTCGCAAAAGTACCTTGTGGGCGAGTATAAGCAAACATTTGTTGATAAAGTTGTTCATTCCACATATCAGGATTTTTACTTGGTGCAAAGCCATCTAAAAACCAAGCGTCGATTTTATTCAACATATAGTCGCCTAACTGCGGTAGATTTTGTTGAATATCGCCGAACCAAAGATCTAAACTGGTTTCTTCAAAATGAAAACGGTAACAACCCACAATAGGCTCAACCCAATGTTGCTGCAATTGTTGGCTAAGTGCTTGGAATTGAGGATAAGCTTGATGTGCAAGTTTTAATTGTTGTAATGGGATAGGGTATTTTTCAAAAGAAATAAAAAATAAGCGCGTTAATTTTGCCTCGGGATGTTGTTGACGGAATTGACGAAATAAGGAGGTAACAGCAAAAAAATTCAATCCTGTACCAAAGCCAGTTTCTGCAATAGTAAAATGAGTTTGTGTTGAATCTACCCATCTTTGCCAGAGTTGGTTGCCTTCTTGAAACACATAGCGACTTTCTGCTAAACCATCTTGATTGGAAAAATACACATCATCAAAAAAAGTCGATACAGGGGTATTGTCTTGATTAAAATGAATTTCCGCGGGACGCACAAGCAGCATAATGTTTTATTCCTTTTTTATAATGTGGTGATTTGCTATAATAGCTGAAATTTATATACTGGTCGAACAAATCAATTTTTGCTTGAAATATTTTTATTTCATAGTAATTTAGCCAACAAAAATAGCATTCTCATTGAGTAAGGAAAAAAGAATATGAAAAGAGCGGTAATCACTGGATTTGGCGTTATTTCGAGTATCGGTAACAATAAAGAAGAAGTACTTGCTTCATTAAAAGCAGGAAAATCAGGTATTGAGTTTGTGCCTGAGTTTGCGGAAATGGGTATGCGTAGCCAAATTGCCGGTACGATTAAATTAAATCCAGCAGAACTTATCGATCGTAAAGTGTATCGTTTTATGGGCGATGCGGCAGCCTATGCCTATTTAGCTATGAAAGAAGCGATTGAAGATTCTGGTTTAGCGGAAGATCAAGTATCTAATGATCGCACTGGTTTAGTTATTGGTGCGGGTACTGGTTCTGCTCACAGCCAATTAGTAGCATGTGATGCCGTAAGAGGTCCACGTGGCGTAAAAGGTGTTGGTCCTTACGCAGTAACTAAAACCATGGCATCAAGTGTGTCAGCTTGTTTGGCAACACCTTATAAAATTCGTGGTGTGAACTATTCTATTAGCTCTGCTTGTGCAACTTCAGCTCACTGTATTGGTCACGCGTTAGAATTAATCCAATTAGGCAAACAAGATGTGGTTTTTGCCGGTGGTGCAGAAGAACTATCTTGGGAATGTGCGACTGAATTTGATGCAATGGGTGCAGTGTCTTCTAAATATAATGATACACCAACAAAAGCTTCACGTGCTTATGATGCAAATCGTGATGGTTTCGTTATCGCTGGTGGCGGTGCAGTGGTAGTGGTTGAAGAATTAGAACATGCACTTGCACGTGGTGCTAAAATCTACGCGGAAATTGTTGGGTATGGTGCAACTTCAGACGGTTATGATATGGTAGCACCAAGTGGTGAAGGTGCGGAACGTTGTATGAAGCAAGCGCTAGCAACAGTAGATAGTCCAATTGATTACATTAACGTACATGGTACTTCAACACCAGTTGGTGATGTGAAAGAATTAGGTGCAATTCGTAATGTATTTGGCGAACAAAAACCAGCCATTTCTTCAACTAAATCAATGACAGGTCACTCATTAGGTGCTGCGGGTGCACATGAAGCGATTTACACATTATTAATGTTAGATAACGACTTTATTGCACCAAGTATCAATATCGAAACTCTTGATGAACAAGCTCAAGATTTAAATATTGTGACACAAACCGTAGAAAATGCAGGTTTACAAACGGTAATGTCAAATAGCTTTGGTTTCGGCGGTACTAACGCAACCCTTATTTTCAAACGTTATAGCAAATAACCTTTATTTAGTTAAGGCGATAAAAAATCCTCCAAATTGGAGGATTTTTTGTTGTCTATTTATTGGCAATAATAACCGCTCTTTTGGGAGCTGGATAACCTTCAATGGTTTTACTATGATCTTGTGGATCTAAAAAATCCACCAAGCTTTCATTTTCTAACCAATCGGTTTTACGTTGTTCTTCCAAAGTCGTAATAGCTTCATCAACGCAACGTACATTTTGGAAACCTGACTTTTCAAGCCAATTAATTAAGCAAGGCACAGAAGGAATGAAGTAAACATTTTTCATTTTAGCGTAGCGATCTATTGGCACTAAAACAGTATTTATATCGCCATCAATCACCAGCGTTTCTAACACTAATTCTCCGCCTTTACGAAGTTGATTTTTGAGTTGAGTTAAATGATCTAATGGCGATTTGCGATGATAAAGCACACCCATGGAAAAAACGGTGTCAAAGACACCTAAAGGCTGCATTTCCTCAATGCCAAGAGGAATTAAGTTCGCGCGGCGATCGTTATTCAGTAATTTGCGCACGGCTTCAAATTGACAAAGGAATAATTCTGTTGGATCAATGCCAACCACCATTTTGGCACCTTCGCCCACCATGCGCCACATATGATATCCACTGCCGCAGCCTACATCTAAAATCAGGCGATCTTTAAGAGGTGATAAGTGTGGGAGGACTCGATCCCATTTAAAATCGGAACGCCATTCAGTATCAATATGCACACCGAACAAATGATAAGGGCCTTTTCGCCAAGGCATGAGTTGTTTAAGATGATAAACTAAGCGTTGCTTTTCACCATCAGATAAAGGTAAAACTTGCTCCGATTTCACCGCACTTTTTAAGTCAATTTGGTCGGCGGATAACTGCGGTAGAAAATCAACGATTTTTGCCCATTTTGCATAATCACCATGGGTTTGTTTTTCCCATTGTTTGAGTTGCAAAGGCAAAGTTTCTAGCCAAGAAGATAATGGCGAAGTGGCTATTTGTTGGTAAAAAGGACGAAAATCAATCATATTGTGTGTTGAATAAAAGGGGAGCCAATGGCTCCCGTTAAGTGATTAATGAGCATTTTTGTAAGCTTCGTTTGCTTTATCAAAGGTTTCCATAATGCTGTCATCAGGTTGTTTTGATAACAATGAAACGATGATAACTGCAAGAGTGGCTAAACTGAATGCGGGGATCATTTCATATACAGAATACCAAGTACTGCCTTCTGGTACCCAATTTTTCCATTGGAATACAATAATTGCGCCAGTAAACATCCCTGCCATTGCGCCAGCAGCAGTCATTCGCTTCCAGAACAATGAGAGTAACACCACAGGACCAAATGCACTACCAAAACCAGCCCAAGCAAAGCGAACGATTTTTAACACTTCACTTTTTTCATCTTGAGCAATCCAGATAGCGATAGCTGCGATAATTAATACCATTGCACGACCTAACCAAACGAGTTCTCGCTCACTTGCTTTTGGACGAATAAAGCCTTTGTAAAAATCTTCTGTAATTGCGCTAGAGGAAATGAGTAATTGAGCACTTAATGTACTCATTACCGCTGCCAAAATAGCTGAAAGTAAAATGCCCGCAATCCAAGGGTTGAATAATAATTTTGCTAGTTCAATAAAGACTTGTTCATTTTCTTGATTAACAACACCAGCTACTTGAGGATTTGCATGGAAGTAAGCGATGCCAAAGAAGCCGATACCAATAGCACCCACTAAGCATAGCACCATCCATGTCATGCTGATTCTACGCGCTTTATTTAAAGATTTTACTGAATCTGCTGACATAAAGCGTGCCAAAATATGTGGTTGACCAAAATAGCCTAAACCCCAAGCGGATAAACTTAATAAGCCAAGTAGGCTTTGCCCTGTGAATAAATCAGTGAAATCTTTGTTTAATGTTTGTTCCGCTTGTGCTAACACCACAGAGAGATTATCCATGCCACCTAATGAATACACGACACAAACGGGTGTGAGGATAAGGGCGAAAATCATTAATGTTGCTTGAATGGTGTCTGTCCAGCTTACAGCAAGGAAACCACCAATAAAGGTGTAAGCAATTGTGGCTAAAGCACCATACCAAAGTGCGGTGGAATATGGCACAGAAAAGAGATTCTGGAATAATTTAGCTCCAGCAACAACGCCTGCCGCACAGTAAATAGTAAAGAAGACTAAAATAATGGTTGCAGCGATAATTTTTAAAAATCGCGTACCAAAACGGTGGTGGAAATATTCCGGTAGAGTTAGGGCATTATGGTTAAATTCTGTATGAACGCGTAAGCGACCAGCAACAAACAGCCAGTTTAAATAAGCGCCAATGGTTAAGCCAATTGCAATCCAGCCTTCAACTAAACCTGCTGCATAAACGGCCCCAGGTAAGCCCATTAATAACCAACCAGACATATCTGAAGCTCCAGCAGACATTGCGGTAACAAAGCTACCTAAACGGCGACCGCCTAAAATATAATCCGATAAGTTATTAGTATAGCGATAGGCAAGTAAGCCAATGGCTAACATGCCGACAATATAAATGGTAAATGTGACTAAAGTTGGATCCCATCCAAACATGTTTATTCTCCAAATACTACACAGTAACAAATAAAAAATATAAGAAATTTGAGGAAACGCACATTTTACATTATTTGTGCTTGTTTTTCTATTTTGCTTTTAGTTATCCTATGCATAAATTGAATTTAACTAAAAATTTGGGTGTTTTAATGAATTCTGTCGAATTGTTAGTCAATGTTACTCCTAACGAAACGCGGATTGCCTTAATTAGCATGGGCGTGCTCAAAGAAGTTCATATTGAGCGTCAAGCGAAACGAGGCATTGTGGGGAATATTTATAAAGGACGCGTTACTCGCGTTTTACCTGGTATGCAGTCTGCATTTGTGGATATTGGGTTAGAAAAAGCCGCTTTTTTGCACGCTTCGGATATTGTGTCGCACACAGAATGTGTGGATGAAAACGAGAAAAAGAAATTTATTGTCAAAGATATTGGTCAATTAGTTCATGAAGGTCAGGATATTGTTGTACAGGTAGTGAAAGATCCCCTTGGTACTAAAGGTGCACGTTTAACAACAGATATTACTTTGCCTTCACGTTATCTCGTATTTATGCCTGAAAATAGTCATGTGGGTGTTTCACAACGTATTGAAAGTGAAGAAGAACGTATTCGTTTGAAAAACTTGGTAGAGCCTTATTGTGATGAATTAGGTGGCTATATTATTCGTACCGCATCAGAAGGCGTTTCTGAAGAAGAATTAAAACAAGATGCCGATTTTCTAAAACGTGTATGGCGTAAAGTAATGGAACGTAAAGGAAAATATCCTACGCGTTCAATGATTTATGGCGAACTTGCGTTAACACAACGTATTTTACGCGACTTTATAGGTCAGGGCATTGAGAGAATTCATATTGACTCCAAGCTTTGTTTTGCTCAAGTAAAAGAATTTACGGAAGAATTTATCCCTGAATTAACGGATAAATTAGAAGTGTATTCGGGTAATCAGCCTTTATTTGATGTGTACGGTGTAGAAGCTGCCATTAATACGGCTTTAGATAAGCGGGTCAATCTAAAATCTGGTGGCTATCTTATTATTGAACAGACAGAAGCCATGACCACCATTGATATTAATACTGGCGCATTTGTCGGCAGTCGTAATTTGGAAGAAACTATTTTCAATACCAATATTGAAGCCACTCGAGCCATCGCACAACAGCTTCAATTGCGGAATTTGGGCGGTATTATTATTATTGATTTTATTGATATGCAATCTGAAGAACATCGACAACGTGTATTGCAATCTTTAGAAGAAGCGCTAGCGAAAGATCCAGTGAAAACCAATGTTAATGGGTTCACTCAATTAGGTTTAGTGGAAATGACGCGCAAGCGTACGCGCGAGAGTTTGGAGCATGTGCTTTGTGGCGAATGCCCTGCTTGTAAAGGAAGTGGCTATTTAAAAACCGTTGAAACGGTCTGCTATGAAATTATGCGTGAAATTATTCGGGTTCATCATTTATTTTCCAGTGAACAATTTACGGTTTATGCTTCGCCAGCGGTTGCTGATTATTTGATCAAGGAAGAAAGCCATGGTTTGCTAGCAGAAATTGAGGTCTTTATTGGTAAAAAAGTACAGGTTCGTCCTGAAGCATTTTATAATCAGGACCAATTCGATGTGGTTGTGATGTAGCCTTATACATTTAGCCATTTAAACTGCGGTGGATTTTAACAAAGTTTTAAAACTGTGCTAAAATCCACCGCACTTTTTTATGAATACAATGAGAATTATATGTTAAATCAGGTTCAGGCAAGTTTACTGACACAAAGCAATCTTTCATTAAATGATTTGCCCAATATTTTTGACTTAATGTCGCACCGTCAAATTGATTATGCGGATTTATACTTTCAATTAAGCCAAGATGAAAACTGGGTACTAGAAGATGGCATTATCAAAGAAGGCGGTTTTCATATTGATCGAGGCGTGGGCGTACGTGCGATCAGTGGTGAGAAAACAGGGTTTGCTTATTCGGATCAAATTAATTTAGCTAATTTGCAACAATGTGCTAATGCAGTAAAAGGTATTGCAGCAGCAAGCCAAGGCAATATCATTAAACCACTCACTTTTAATGAAGTGAATGCCATTCAGCGTTATGGGGCGATTAATCCATTAAATACGTTAACAAAAGAACAAAAAATTGAGTTATTGCATTTAGTGGATCGTACTGCACGAGCTGAAAGCCCTTATGTCACCAAAGTAACCGCAAATTTGACCGCACTTTATGAAGAAATGTTGGTTGCTGCAACAGATGGTACATTAGCGGCAGATATTCGCCCTTTAATTCGTTTATCTATTTCTGTTATGGTGGAAAAAGAGGGTAAACGTGAGCGAGGCAGTGCAGGTGTTGGCGCGAGAGTCGGATTAGATTGGTTCTTTGAACCCTATATGGGCGAGCAACGCGCGATTTATTTTGCTAAAGAAGCCGTACGTCAAGCCTTAGTGAATTTAGAAGCCGTTGCAGCACCTGCAGGTTTAATGCCAGTGGTGTTAGGTGCCGGTTGGCCGGGCGTGTTATTACACGAAGCTGTCGGTCATGGTTTAGAAGGTGATTTTAATCGTAAAGAAAGTTCTTTATTTACGGGGAAAATTGGCGAATTAGTCACATCGCCACTTTGTACAATTGTGGATGACGGTACCTTACCTAACCGTCGAGGTTCATTGACTGTTGATGATGAAGGCGTGCCTGGTCAATATAATGTCTTGATTAAAGAAGGCATTTTGCAAGGTTATATGCAAGATAAAATGAATGCGCGTTTAATGGGCGTTGCACCAACGGGAAATGGTCGCCGCGAATCCTATGCGCATTTACCAATGCCTCGAATGACAAATACTTATATGTTGGCAGGGCAGAGTAAATTTGAGGATCTAATTGCTTCTGTCGAACAAGGCATTTTTGCACCGCACTTTGGTGGTGGGCAAGTGGATATTACATCGGGTAAATTCACCTTCTCTATGTCAGAAGCCTATTTAATTGAAAAAGGCAAAATTACCAAACCAATCAAAGGCGCAACCATGATTGGACATGGCATTGAAGTTATGCAACAAATTTCTATGGTGGCAGACAACATGGAAATTGATCATGGCATTGGTGTTTGTGGTAAAGATGGTCAAAGTGTGCCTGTTGGTGTGGGACAACCCGCTTGTAAAATCGAGAAAATTACCGTCGGTGGTACTAATTAAATTGAGAGGAAAGCCCAGCATTTAGCTGGGCTTTTGTTTGGTTTAGCTTTGATGAGCATTACTATGTTCGATTTTGCCGAAAGTGCCCATTTGCACATCTTTGATAGCTTGTAAGATTTCCTCTTTACTATTCATCACAAATGGCCCATAACCTACCACAGGTTCATTTAATGGTTCTCCAGTTAAAATCAATAATTTAGATTCATTGTTGCTTTCTATTTGCACATCTGCACCGCCTTTTTCAAAGGTAACTAATTCACCACGATGAGCAATTTCATTACCATTAAATTGCACTGTACCTTCCAATACCAACACAATTAGGTTATGGCTTTCAGGTACTGCGAAAGTATGGCTTTTACCTGCATTCATACGAACATCCCACATATTAATTGGGCTGAAAGTACTTGCTGGACCGATAGCGCCTTCTAATTCACCTGTGATAATACGGGCGGTTCCTGCGGAATCAGCTAATTCAAGCACTGGAATATTTTCTGATTTAATAGCCTGATATTTTGGCGTTGTCATTTTGTGGGCTTTAGGCAAGTTCACCCAAAGTTGTACCATCTCGAACATCCCCCCTTGTTGAGAGAAATTTTCCGAATGGAATTCTTCATGCATTAAACCAGAACCAGCGGTCATCCATTGTACATCTCCAGTGCCGATAATACCGCCGCCACCGTAAGAGTCAGCATGTGCTACTTCGCCTTGATAAGCAATAGTAACGGTTTCAAATCCACGATGTGGATGTTCACCAACACCACGAAAATCAGATTTTCGTCCACCATCAAAATAGCGTGGTGGGTTGTAATCCATTAGTAGAAATGGATCAAGATTTTTATCTTTATCTCCATAACTGAACATAGATTGAACATGGAAACCATTACCGACCCAATGTTTCGGTGGCGCATTATGAATATTTGCTACTTTTTTCATTTTTAAATCCTTTGTTAATTGTGAAACATAACTGCTTTATTTTGTTATGGTCTCATTATACTTTTTTCTATTCATTGATAAATCCCGTTCATGTTGAATGATTTTCTATTCTGGGTTGATAATTTTATGAGCTTATTTGTGCAATGTAATAGATGAAGAACGAAAAGCGCGGTGGATTTTTAGCAAGTTTTGGTTTTTTATTTACTTAAAATGAATTCTTATGCATAATCATTGAATGATTAATCAATAAATTCATAAGGAACGCAATATGGCAAGCTATACTCGCCAACACTTTGAGCAAGTGATGATCCAAAATTATAACCCTGCTCATTTTATCCCAGTAAAAGGCAAAGGAAGCAGAGTGTGGGATCAAGATAATAAAGAATATATTGATTTTACCAGTGGTATTGCGGTGAATTCATTAGGACATTGCCCTGATGAGATTGTGTCGGTATTAAAAACACAAGGCGAAAAATTATGGCATTCAAGCAACTGGTTTACTAGCGAACCTACATTGGCATTGGCATCAAAGTTGGTTGAGCATACTTTTGCTGAGCGTGTTATGTTCGCTAATTCAGGTGCTGAAGCGAATGAGGCGGCGTTGAAATTAGCTCGTCGTTACGCAGTGGATCATTATGGTTATCAAAAATCCACGATTATTTCCTTTAAACAAAGTTTCCATGGTCGCACCTTTTTTACTGTGAGTGTTGCTGGTCAACCTAAATATTCAGACGGATTTGGACCAAAACCTGCGGATATTATTCATGTAGAGTTTAACGATTTAGACGGTGTGAAATCAGTCATTAGCGACCATACTTGTGCGATTATCGTTGAACCAATTCAAGGCGAAAGTGGCATTATCCCTGCGACAAAAGACTTCTTACAAGGGTTAAGAGAACTTTGCGATCAACATCAAGCATTGCTGATTTTTGATGAGGTACAAACGGGCGTTGGGCGTACTGGTGCATTATATGCTTATCAAAAATATGGTGTGGTGCCAGATATTTTAACGACTGCCAAAGCATTAGGAAATGGCTTTCCAATCAGTGCCATGCTGACAACAACAGAAATTGCCAAAAGTTTTGCCCCTGGTGTGCATGGCACGACTTTTGGGGGAAATCCTTTGGCTTGCGCTGTTGCTGAGAAAGTTATTGATATCATTGCGGATCCAAAATTCTTATCAGAAATTGACCGCACTTCTGCTTTCTTCAAAGCCGAATTAGTCAAATTAAATGAAAAATTTGCACTATTTAATGAAATTCGTGGCGAAGGTTTATTGATTGGCGCGGAATTGGTGGAAAAATATCGTGGTAAATCGGCGGAGTTTGTTAAAGTAGCTGCGGAGAATGGTTTAATGATTTTAGTCGCAGGACCAAATGTATTGCGTTTTGCTCCCGCATTAAATATTTCTCAGCAAGAGATTAGGGAAGGAATGGAAAAATTATCCGCTACTTTACAGGCGTTCGTATAAAAACAAAAGGCGTTAATCATTGATTAACGCCTTTTTTAAATTCTGGTTGCGGGGGCCGGATTTGAACCGACGGCCTTCGGGTTATGAGCCCGACGAGCTACCAAGCTGCTCCACCCCGCGTCTGATTTGGCGTAATATACTCGTTTAAAAATTTAATGCAACAAAAAATTATGTTGAGGCTTTTTGTTTGCCTTAAAAATAAACGAAAAGCTTAAAAAATAGTAGGGGACAGGGCGAAAGTTTGATAGGATAGCCAATTCATTTTTAAGTTTATCAATTTGGGCATTTTATGAAATTTTTTAATAAAAAAACGGCATTGAGAATCGGTGTAACGATGTTAAGTGCGGTTTTATTAGCCGCTTGTTCTTCGTCTCCATCACAGAAAACAAGAAAGACGAATGTTGGGAATGGCGATTTACAACAATTTGGTGCGAAATATCAAGGACGCACTTATAGTAGTGCGCCTTTTACTTCAGTTGCTCGTGTGGAAAATAATAGTGCGGTGATAAATCAAGGCGATTTTCTAACTCAGCTTTCTAATGTACGCAACTATTCAAGTCGTATTACCGCAAATTTTGCTCAGAATTACAGTAAAATTCAGCAATGGGTTATTTCAGGTGCCAATGTGAATGAGCTTGCTCAATTTGGTATTCGACCGCAAATTATGTCAGGGGAAGATGGCTACCAAAATGTGTTAATGACAGGTTATTATTCACCTGTGATTCATGCACGCCGTTCTCCACAAGGGCAATATGTGAATCCAATTTATGCTATGCCAAAACATAAGCGTTTTACACGCTCACAAATTTATGCCGGCGCTTTGGAAGGAAAAGGGCTTGAGTTAGCTTATACAGATTCCATGTTAGAGAATTTCTTATTAGGTGTTCAGGGCAGTGGATATGTGGATTTTGGTGATGGCAATTTAAATTATTTTGCTTATGCAGGACAAAATGGTTTCCCTTACACAGCGGTAGGTCGTTTGTTGGTTGAAGATGGAGAAATTCCGAAAGAGAAAATGTCCATTCAAGCCATTCGTGACTGGGGAGAACGCAATCCATCACGCTTACAATCTTTATTAGAACGCAACCAATCCTATGTTTTCTTTAAAAATGATCCAACAGGTAAAGTGAAAGGGGCGGCTGGTGTGCCTTTAGTAACCATGGCCTCTGTTGCTTCAGATCGTAATTTAGTGCCAATGGGGTCTGTATTATTAGTAGAAGTTCCGCAAATGGATAATGCAGGTAATTGGACAGGAGAGCATAAACTACATTTAATGGTTGCTTTAGATGTAGGCGGCGCAGTAAAAGGACACCATTTTGACTTATATCGTGGAATTGGTGACCAAGCAGGACATATTTCAGGTTTATCCAAACATTATGGCCGCGTTTGGATTTTAAGATAACAGAATAAGCACGAGTTTTCTCGTGCTCATTTTTTATAACGATTATGCAACGAATAGATAATTATGAACAACGCTTCGGCGGCATTGGACGTTTATATACGCCACAAGGTTTAATGAAATTACGCCAATCGCATATTTGCGTCATAGGTATTGGTGGCGTGGGTTCTTGGGTGGTGGAAGCGCTCGCCCGTTCTGGTATTGGCAAGATTACCATGATTGATATGGATGATATTTGTGTCACCAATATTAACCGTCAAATTCATGCGCTGAGTGGCAATATTGGCAAATTAAAAACCGAAGCGATGAAAGAGCGTGTTAATCTGATTAATCCTGAATGTGAAGTACAGATTATTGATGACTTCCTTTCTAGTGAAAATTTAACGAGTTATCTCAATCAGCAATATGATTATGTGATTGACGCCATTGATTCGGTGAAAACAAAAGCGGCTTTAATTGCTTATTGTAAACGGAATAAAATCAAAATAATCACTATTGGTGGTGCGGGTGGGCAAACCGATCCTACTCAGATTCAGATTGCTGATTTAAGTAAAACAATTCAAGATCCGCTAGCTGCAAAAGTGCGGTCAATTTTACGCAAAGAATATCATTTTAGCCAAAATCCTAAGCGTAAATTTGGTATTGACTGCGTATTCTCAACACAACCGTTGATTTTTCCTCAGATGAGTGAGAATTGTGAAATCTCTGCCACTATGAACTGCAGTAATGGTTTTGGTGCTGCAACTATGATTACTGCGACATTTGGCTTCTTTGCGGTTTCCAGAGTGATAGATAAATTATTGCGCTAGGCTCTTATTTTTTATCAAAAAAAAAGATGGCTTTTTATAAAGGATCGGAGTAAGCTAACCGCACTTTATTTTATCTATAAGGAAAATATTATGTCTAAATTGAACAAAGTTGCTGCAGCAGTAGCATTATTTACCTTATCTGCAACTGCACAAGCGAGCATTGTGACTTCTGTTAAACCATTAGGTTTTATTGCTTCTTCCATCGCTGATGGTGTTACTGATACTAAAATCATCGTGCCAGCAGGCGCTTCACCACATGATTATCATTTAAAACTTTCTGATGTGGAAAAAATTCAATCAGCAGATTTATTATTATGGATTGGCAAAGATGTAGATGGTTTCTTAAGTAAAAGTGTTGAAAAAGTCGCGCCAAATAAACGTGTTACCATTGCTGAGATTGAAGGCGTAACTGAGTTATTATCTAAGTCAGAACACCATCATCACGATGATGAAGATGATCACGAACATGATGACCATGAACATCATGAGCACAAACACGAGCATGATGACCACAAACATGAACATCATGGGCACCACCATCATGGCCATCATCATGAAGTAGATGAAAATGGTTTAACGGTAAACTGGCATGTTTGGTATTCACCTGAAATTAGCCAATTAGTTGCTAAACAACTAGCAAATAAATTAGTGGAAATCTACCCAGAGCAAAAAGCGAAAATTGAACAAAACTACGCGGATTTTAACCGCACTTTAGCTGAAAAAAGCAGCAAAATTAAAGCTGAACTTGAAGCAGTAAAAGGTAAAGGTTTCTACGTGTTCCATGATGCTTATGGTTATTTCAATGATGCCTATGATTTAAAACAGGCTGGCGCATTTACTATTAATCCATTAGTGGCTCCGGGTGCGAAAACTTTAGCAAAAATCAAAGAAGAAATTGAAGAACATAAAGTGGCTTGTTTATTTGCTGAACCGCAATTTACACCAAAAGTGATTGATACCTTAAGCAAAGGAACTGGCGTTAAAGTTGGTCGTTTAGACCCAATGGGTGACAGTATTTCATTAGGTAAAAATGCTTATACCAATTTCTTACAATTTACAGCAGATAGCTACAAAGATTGTTTGAAATAATATTCATCTTTGCGAACAAGGGACATGGTTACTATGTCCCTTTTTCTTTATCTATACCAAGGAATTATTGCAAACAGCGTTTATGCAACAAGAACAGCGTAATCTATGCTATAATCGCGCAAATTTTCCTTATCATAGAGAATCTACTCAATGAAACAACTTTTTGCCACAACTGCTCGTGGTTTTGAAGAATTATTAAAAGTCGAACTAATAGATCTTGGTGCTAAAGATTGTCAAATTAGTCAAGGTGGTGTGCATTTTTATGCAGACGATGAAACCTTATATCGCACCTTACTGTGGTCGCGTTTAGCCTCTCGCATTTTGTTGCCCTTAATTAATACCAAAATTTATAGCGATTTAGATTTGTATTCTGCAGTGGTTAGCTATCAATGGTTAGCGCATTTTGATGAGCGCGTTCACTTTATGGTGGATTTTAATGGAACAAATGCAGATATTCGTCATACCCAATTTGGTGCGATGCGTGTGAAAGACGGGATTGTGGATTATTTTGAACGCAATGGTAAAGCGCGCCCAAATGTTGATAAGGATAATCCTGATATTCGTATTCATGCTTATTTAAATCGTGAACAACTGGTGATTTCCCTGGATTTAAGCGGTGATGCATTACATATGCGTGGTTATCGCGAAGATACTGGTGCAGCACCCTTAAGAGAAACTTTAGCAGCGGCAATTGTCTTGCGTTCAGGATGGCAACAAGGTACGGTATTAGTTGATCCTATGTGTGGTTCTGGGACCTTGTTAATTGAAGCAGCACAAATGCAAGCGAAAATTGCACCGCAGTTATATCGTATGCATTGGGGATTTGATTTATGGCAAGGGCATAATCAAGCAGCTTGGGATAAAGTCAAACAGGAAGCAATAGAACTAGCAGAACAGCAAACGAATCAACAAATTCAAAAAAATTTCTTTGGTTTTGATTTAGATCATCGAGTGTTGCAAAAAGCCAAACAAAATGCCAAGAATGCTGGAGTGGCACATTTAATTCAATGGCAGCAACAGGATGTGGCGGCATTAAAAAATCCTAGTCCAGAACAACAAGGCACTTTAATTTGTAACCCGCCTTATGGTGAACGATTAGGCACAACGCCAGCGTTAATTGCATTGTATTCAGTGTTAGGTCAACGATTAAAAATGGAATTTTCCGATTGGAATGTGTCTATTTTTAGTGGCGAGCCAGCGTTATTGGATTGTTTGCGATTACGTTCCCATCGTCAATTTAAAGCGAAAAATGGTCCGCTTGATTGTGTGCAGAAGAATTATCACATCTCGTCTCGCTCTGCTCAGCAAACTTCAGCGCAAGGTGCGGTGCAAAATACGGTAGAATTTGACCGCACTTTAATGGTGGCAACCGATTTTGCTAACCGCTTACAAAAAAATATCAAGAAAATTGAAAAATGGGCGAAGCAGCAAGGGTTGGACGCTTATCGTTTATATGATGCTGATTTACCTGATTATAATTTAGCGGTGGATCGTTATGGCGATCACATCGTGGTGCAAGAGTATGCAGCACCGAAAAATATTGATGAGAATAAAACGCGCCAACGTTTATTGGACGCGGTAACAGCAACATTACAAGTAACGGGTGTTGAAACGAATAAGCTTGTTTTAAAAGTGCGCCAAAAACAAAAAGGCACCAATCAATATGAAAAATTAGCCAACAAAGGCGATTATTTCTACGTCAATGAATATGGTGCGAAATTGTGGGTGAATTTAACGGATTATTTGGATACAGGATTATTTTTAGATCACCGCATTACGCGTAAAATGGTCGGCGAAATGGCAAAAGGAAAAGATTTCCTTAATTTATTTGCTTATACGGGTTCTGCAACTGTTCATGCTGCATTAGGTGGCGCAAAATCAACCACGACTGTTGATATGTCTAACACCTATTTAAACTGGGCGGAACAAAATTTATTGTTAAATGATATTGAAGGCAAGCAACATAAATTGATACAAGCAGATTGTTTGCAATGGTTAGCCAAATGTGATCGTCAATTTGATTTGATTTTTGTTGATCCGCCAACGTTTTCTAATTCTAAACGAATGGAAGACAGCTGGGATGTACAACGCGATCATATTCAATTAATGAAGCAATTAAAACGCATTTTACGTGCAAATGGCACTATTGTTTTTTCAAACAATAAACGTGGATTTAAAATGAATTTTGATGGTTTAGCTGAATTAGGATTGCATGCGGTGGAAATTTCAGCGCAAACCTTGCCACTCGATTTTGAACGTAATAAACAAATTCATAACTGTTGGCTTGTAACGCATCAATCTTGAGTTTGCTGAGCAATAAAAAAGTGCGGTGGAATTCACCGCACTTTTTGTTTGAGAGAGAATTAAGATAAGATTTTGTCTAATTCTTTGCTAACATCTTCCACTTTTTGTGTACCGTCTAAGCGGAAATATTGTGTGTTGCCTGCTTTCGCTTCAGCTTGGTAGTAATCTACTAATGGTTTTGTTGTGTTGTGATACACTTTTAAACGATCTAATACGGTTTCTGGTTTATCATCCGCACGAATAATTAAATCTTCGCCTGTTACATCGTCTTTGCCTTCCACTTTTGGTGGGTTGTAAATGATGTGGTAAGAACGACCTGAAGCTTGGTGTACACGACGACCTGACATGCGTTCTACAATCACTTCATCTGGCACATCGAATTCTAAAACATAATCAATTTTAATGCCGACATTTTTTAATGCGTCTGCTTGTGGAATGGTGCGAGGGAAACCGTCTAATAAGAAACCTTTTGCACAATCTTCTTGTGATACACGATCTTTTACTAATGCAATAATTAAATCATCTGGTACTAACAGTCCTGCATCCATCAAGGTTTTTGCTTGTTTGCCTAATTCTGTTCCTGCTTTAATCGCTGCACGTAGCATATCACCTGTTGAAATTTGTGGAATAGCAAATTTATTCATAATAAATTGTGCTTGTGTTCCTTTTCCTGCACCAGGTGCCCCCAAAAGAATAATTTTCATACGAACCTCATATCAATAAACAAAGTCTGGATCATAAATAGCATAGCTTGCTAAGTCAATAAATACAGTTTGATAAATCTGATTTTATTTGTCTGTTTTCTCATTCCAAGGCGCGACCCAAAATAAGCAGATCATGCCTGGAATGGCTAAATAGAAACAAAGCCAAAAATAATCATAATAACCAAGCGCCTTAATCCAAGCCCCAGCTTGAGTATTAAAAGTGACTCTTGGCAATGCAGATAAACTGGTTAAAAGCGCTAATTGTGTAGCGGTGTAAAGTGGGTTGGTTTCCCTTGCCATAAAAGCAACAAATGCAGCAGTGCCTAATCCAACGCCAATGTATTCTGCGGCGATAACAAGGCTTAATGCGGTAATTTCATAAGTGCCAATTTGGTCAAAATGTCCATGTTTCGCTAACCAAGCAAAACCAAGAATGGTGATGATTTGCACAAAACCAAACAGCCATAGTGCTCGATTTATGCCAATGCGTAACATAATAATTCCACCAACAATACTGGCGGCGACCATTGGCCATAAGGACGCATTTTTAGCCACAATACCAATTTGTGTTTTGCTATAACCCATGTCTAAATAAAATGGTGAAATAAGCGCGGTTGCCATGCTGTCACCCAGTTTATATAAAAAGATAAATACCAGTATGCCAATCGCAGCCCAAATACCTTTACGGGTGAAGAATTCTTTGAAAGGTTCAATGACATTTTCTTTTAATGTTCGTTGCTTGCCTAATTCAATTTGCGGTTCTTTACTAAGGAATAATGTCATCAATATACCAGGCAACATGAAAAGTGCGGTGATAATAAACACTGTTTTCCAAGGTAAATAATCTGACAAAATCAGCGACAACGACCCTGGCACTAAACCTGCAATACGATAAGCATTAACATGAATGGAATTACCTAAACCCAATTCTTCATCGGATAATATTTCTCGACGATAAGCATCTAGCACAATATCCTGACTGGCGGAGAAAAAAGAACATAACGTTGCCAATCCTGCGATGAGGGTTAATCCTTGTTGTGATTGAGGTGAAATCAACCCAAAGGAAGCTAAGGAAATAATAAGTAAAACTTGTGAAATGAACATCCAACCGCGACGACGTCCTAAAAATGGCGGAATATAGCGATCTAACAACGGCGCCCAAAGAAATTTCCAAGTGAAAGGCAGCATAACTGCGGTGAAATAACCGAGAGTTTCTAAGTCAACTTTTTCAGAACGCAGCCAAACGGGGAGTAATGAGGCAATAATGTATAATGGTAGCCCCGAACTGAAACCAGTAAAGATACAAATCAGCATATTACGGCTGAAAATTTGTTTGAATAAGCTTGTTTTTGTTGACGTCATATTGGATGTAAATTTAGTGAGCACAAAAGGAATAAAAAGTGCGGTCAAAATTACCGCACTTTTGTAAGCTAGTCTTGATAACCGTTAGGGTTATTTTTTTGCCAATTCCAAGTATCTTTCATCATTTGTTCTAAATTACGTTCTGTTTTCCAACCTAATTCTTTGGCAGAACGAGATGCATCAGCATAGTTGATGGCAATGTCGCCCGCACGACGTGGTGCAAAGACGTATGGAATTTTAATATTGTTGGCTTTCTCGAAGGCATTTACCATATCTAACACTGAATAGCCTACACCAGTGCCTAAATTGTAAATATGTAATCCGCCGTCGTTTTCATGACGTTCAAGTGCTTTGACATGGCCAATAGCTAAATCAACCACATGAATATAATCACGTACGCCTGTACCATCCGGCGTATCGTAATCATTACCAAAAATGGATAATTGCGGTAATTTACCCACAGCGACCTGAGCAATATATGGCATGAGATTATTTGGGATACCATTTGGGTTTTCACCAATTAAACCGCTCTCATGGGCACCAGCAGGGTTGAAATAACGTAATAAGGTAATACTAAATTGCGGATCGGCTTTCACAATATCTGTCAAAATTTGCTCAACCATAAGTTTGGATGTGCCGTAAGGATTGGTTGTGCCGCCCACTTTGCAATCTTCTGTCACTGGAATAACTTCAGGATCACCATAAACAGTAGAAGATGAGCTGAAAACCAGATTATATACGCCCGCTTTTTTCATTTCTTGTACGAGCAATAGCGAACCAGTAACATTATTTAAATAATATTCAGCCGGTTTTTTTACGCTTTCACCAACCGCTTTTAAGCCAGCAAAGTGCATGACAGCTTCAATTTTATGCTCTGCAAAGATTTTTTGTAGTAATACGGTATCTAAAATATCACCTAAGTAGAAAGTAACGGATTTTCCTGTAATTTGCGCAACACGATCCAGAGATTTCGCTGATGAATTGCAAAGATTGTCTAATACCACAACTTCTTTGCCTGCGTTTAATAATTCTACAACTGTATGTGAACCAATGTAGCCGGCACCGCCAGTGACTAAAATTGCCATAATCTTTTCCTTATTCGTTGATGAATTAGCGGTAGTATAAAAACCTTTGTGCTTTTTGGCAAAGAAATAATAAAAGTGCGGTTAAAATCCGCCTATTTTTTTCAACAGAATTTTTACGCAAACGTTTACTATTTCAATGATTGAGGTAAAATACGCGCACTTTAATTTATTTCATTATATGAAGGAAAATCTATGTCTTTAGAGAAAACTTTTGAACTCTCCGCGCGAGGTTCAAGTGTTCGTCAAGAAATTATTGCGGGTTTAACCACCTTTCTTGCAATGGTGTATTCCATTATTGTTGTACCGGGAATGTTAAGCAAAGCAGGATTTCCTGCAGAATCTGTTTTCATTGCGACTTGTTTAGTGGCGGGATTGGGTTCCATTTTAATTGGCTTATGGGCAAATTTACCCATGGCAATTGGTTGTGCAATTTCCTTAACCGCATTTACTGCATTTAGTTTGGTATTGGGTCAACAAATTCCAGTGCCAGTGGCATTAGGTGCTATTTTCTTAATGGGTGTGATTTTTACAGTGATTTCTGTGACGGGGATTCGCGCATGGATTTTGCGTAATCTACCAGAAAGTATTGCACAAGGCGCAGGTATTGGTATTGGTTTATTTTTATTATTAATTGCAGCAAATGGTGTGGGATTGGTAGTAAGTAACCAAGCAGGATTGCCGGTGAAAATGGGGCAATTTACTTCTTTCCCTGTGTTAATGGCATTATTAGGTCTAGCGGCGATTATTGGTTTAGAACGTTTAAGAATCAAAGGCAGCATTTTATGGGTGATTATTGCAATCACGATTATTGGTTTAATTTTTGATCCTGAAGTGACTTATTCAGGTTTCTTCAAAATGCCAACCTTTGGTGAGAATTCACAATTTTTAAATCTTGATATTATGGGAGCCATTTTTGCTGCTGAAGGCGGTTTAAATATGGTGATTTTACCTGCGGTTTTCGCTTTAGTTATGACAGCGATTTTTGATGCAACAGGTACCATTCGCGCAGTAGCGGGACAAGCGAATTTATTAGATAAAGAGGGGCAAATTATCAATGGTGGTAAAGCATTAACCTCAGATTCATTAGGTTCTATTTTGTCAGGCTTATTCGGTACTGCACCTGCAGCCGTTTATATTGAATCTGCAGCAGGAACAGCTGTTGGTGGCAAAACTGGCTTAACAGCAGTTGTGGTTGGGATCGGTTTCTTATTGATGTTATTTTTCCAACCTTTAGCTTCTTTAGTTCCTCCTTATGCAACAGCACCAGCTTTAATGTACGTTGGTTTGCTTATGTTAAGTAATGTGAGCAAATTAGATTTTGATGATTTTATTGGTGCAATGAGTGGACTTGTTTGTGCGGTGTTTATTGTATTAACTGCAAATATCGTAACAGGGATTATGCTTGGTTTTGCAACATTAGTGATTGGACGAGTCATTAGCGGAGAAGTCAAAAAATTAAATTTAGGTACGGTCATTATTGCGATTGCATTGGTTGCATTCTACGCAAGTGATTGGGCAATTTAAATTGAATAAGGCATCGTTAAACGGTGCCTTTTTATCAAATTGACAAAGAAGAGTGCACCTTTATAATACTCAGGTTTTTATGGGGGAAATATGTCAACGATTATTACTGTAGATGGTCCAAGTGGCGCAGGTAAAGGCACATTATGCTACGCCTTAGCGGAGCGATTAGGTTTCGCATTATTAGACAGTGGCGCCATTTACCGCGTAACTGCGCTTGCTGCATTAAAAAGTGCGGTGGATTTATCTGATGAATTAGCTTTAGCACAATTAGCAAGTCAGCTTAATGTGCAATTTTTACCACAGGGTGGTGAAGTTAAAATTATGCTATCAGGCGAAGATGTCAGCGGACAAATTCGTACACAAGAAGTGGCTGAAGCTGCTTCAAAAATTGCGGTTTTTCCACTGGTTCGCAGCGCACTTTTACAATTACAAAAGGATTTTGCGACGGATAAAGGCTTAATTGCGGATGGTCGTGATATGGGTACTGTGGTATTCCCAAATGCGCAAGTTAAACTTTTTTTAGACGCAAGTGCAGAAGAACGTGCAAAAAGACGCTTTAAACAGTTGCAAAATAAAGGAATTAATGGTAACTTTGACCAGATTTTAACCGAGATAAAAGATCGTGATTTTCGTGACAGAAATCGAGCAGTTGCGCCATTGAAACCAGCTGATGATGCGTTGTTGCTAGACAGTACGCAGTTAAGTATCGAAGAGGTCATTGAAAAAGCGTTGAATTATATTCATCAACGTATTGATAAATAAAGTATTTCGGTTTTATTTCATTGGTTTATTCAAGGATGAATAGGCTTTTACTATCAACCCCACTTGTGATGGATTTATAGGTGGACGTTATTAACTTAAATTAAAGAAGATTAAATATGTCAGAATCTTTTGCTCAACTTTTTGAAGAATCATTAAAAAACCTTGAAACTCAACGTTTAGGTGCAATTATCAACGGTACTGTTGTTGCTATCGAAAAAGGCTTTGTATATGTAGACGCAGGTTTAAAATCTGAAGCACGTATCCCAGCTGAAGAATTCGCAAATGCACAGGGTGAAGTTGACGTTAAAGTTGGCGACGTAGTAAACGTTGCGCTTGATGCTGTTGAAGATGGTTACGGTGAAACTAAACTTTCACGTGAGAAAGCAGTACGTCACGAATCTTGGATTGAATTAGAAAAAGCATTCGAAGCACAAGCAAGTGTTGTTGGTTTAATCAACGGTAAAGTTAAAGGTGGCTTCACAGTTGAGTTAAACGGCGTTCGTGCATTCTTACCAGGCTCATTAGTTGACACTCGTCCAACTCGTGAAGCAGATCACTTATTAGGTAAAGAATTAGAATTCAAAGTTATCAAATTAGATCAAAAACGTAATAACGTTGTTGTTTCTCGTCGTGCAGTAATTGAATCAGAAAGCAGTGCAGATCGTGATGAAGTATTAGCGAACTTAGCTGAAGGTTCAGAAGTTAAAGGTGTTGTTAAAAACTTAACTGAATATGGTGCATTCGTTGATTTAGGCGGCGTTGACGGTTTATTACACATCACTGATATGGCTTGGAAACGTGTTAAACACCCAAGCGAAATCGTGAATGTTGGCGATGAAATCACTGTTAAAGTATTAAAATTTGATAAAGATCGTACTCGTGTTTCTTTAGGCTTAAAACAATTAGGTCAAGATCCTTGGGTTGCAATCGCTCAAAATCACCCAGTAGATAGCAAATTAACAGGTAAAGTAACTAACTTAACTGATTACGGTTGTTTCGTTGAAATTTTAGATGGCGTTGAAGGTTTAGTTCACGTTTCTGAAATGGATTGGACAAACAAAAACATCCACCCATCTAAAGTAGTTAGCTTAGGTGATGTTGTTGAGGTAATGGTATTAGAAATCGATGAAGAACGTCGTCGTATTTCTTTAGGTTTAAAACAATGCAAACCTAACCCATGGTTACAATTCGCTGAAACTCACAATAAAGGTGATAAAGTTTCAGGTAAAATCAAATCAATCACTGATTTCGGTATCTTCATCGGTCTTGAAGGCGGTATCGACGGTTTAGTTCACTTATCTGACATTTCTTGGAATGTTCAAGGTGAAGAAGCTGTACGTAACTACAAAAAAGGTGACGAAGTAGAAGCAGTTGTATTACAAGTTGATTCTGCGAAAGAGCGTATCTCTTTAGGTATCAAACAACTTGAAGATGATCCATTCAACAACTTTGTTGCAGTAAACAAAAAAGGTGCAGTATTATCTGCAACTGTAGTTGAAGCAACTGCAAAAGGCGCTAAAGTTGAATTAGCTGGTGGCGTTGAAGGTTATATCCGCGCAGCAGATTTAACAAGCGAAGTTGCAGAAGGCGATGTTGTTGAAGCGAAATACACTGGTGTAGATCGTAAAGCGCGTATCGTTCACTTATCAGTGAAAGCGAAAGATCAAGCTGAAGAAGCAGCAGCAGTTGCAAGTGTGAACAGCAAACAAGAAGAAGTTGCAGTTCCAAATGCAATGGCAGCGGCATTCCAAGCTGCAAAAGGTGAATAATTCACTTACATAAATTAAAGTGGTGTGCAAAAGCACACCACTCTTATACTAAAAGTCTTAAAAAAGACACCGCAGTTGAACAACTTAATTATACATTTTCTTATCTTAAGAATAATTACGTTGTTTTATTGATGAAAACAAGGAACATATCATGACAAAATCAGAGTTGATTGAAGTATTGGTTCAAAAGCATCCTTCTATTGGTGTAAAAGTGGTTGAGAGTGCGGTAAAAGAAATTTTAGAGCAGCTTTCCAAAACCTTAGAAGAAGGTAATCGCATTGAAATTCGTGGTTTCGGTAGTTTTTCATTACATTCTCGTAAAGCGCGTATGGGACGTAACCCAAAAACAGGCGAGAGTGTTAAACTTCAAGCGAAGTCTGTATTACATTTTAAAACGGGTAAAGAATTAAGAGAACGCGTAAATAAATAAGAACCCTCAAAAATAAATGGTAAACGGCACTATTAAAGTGTCGTTTTTTGTTTTTATTTTTGGCATAATGGAACAGATTTAACAAAGGGGAATGTTATGTTTAAATATCTTTTAGGATTTGTTATTGCTTTAGCAGTGGTGCTTGTTGCTATAACGGTTGGAGCGAATAATGATCAAGTCATAAGCTTTAATTATATTATTGCGGAAAATGAATTTAAGCTATCAACACTCGTAGCGATTTTGTTTGGCTTAGGATTAATTTTAGGTTGGTTAATTACCGGTATTTTCTACCTAAAAATTCGAATTAAAAATATGGCATTATCTCGCCAAATTAAGCGTCAAACTCAACAAATTAATGAATTAACAGCAAGTCTTAATAAGGCTGCTTAATAATGATTGAATTACTCTTCCTACTTTTACCTATTGCTGCCGCATATGGCTGGTATATGGGACATCGTAGTGCAAAAAAAGATCAGGAAGATGTGAGTAATAAACTCTCCCGCGATTATGTCGCGGGTGTTAATTTTCTTTTATCAAATCAAACTGAAAAAGCCGTCGATTTATTTTTGCACATGCTGGAAAAGCAGGAAACCGAAAATGACATTGAGCAAGGTTCTCAGTTTGAGGCAGAATTGACCTTAGGTAATTTATTCCGTTCGCGTGGTGAAGTTGATCGTGCATTACGTATTCATCAAGCACTAGACCGTAGTCCTAATTATTCTTTTGAACAAAAATTACTGGCAAAACAACAATTAGCAAAAGATTTTATGTCGGTAGGCTTTTTTGATCGTGCTGAAAGTCTATATATTATGTTAGTTGATGAACCTGATTTTGCAGAGGGGGCATTACAACAATTAGCTGTTATTTACCAAAAGACGAAAGAATGGAAAAAAGCGGTAAATGTCGCTGAAAAATTAGCGAAAATATCGCCTAAAGAAGATAATATGGAATTGGCGCAATATTATTGTGAATATGCGCGTAGCATCATGTCAGAGAATAAAGAAAAAAGCCAAGCTATCCTTGAACAAGCATTAAAGGTTTCACCAAGTTGTGTTCGAGCTTCTATCATGCTGGGCGATCTCTTTATTCAAGAGAAAAATTGGCAAAGTGCGGTGCCTATTTTAGAAAATGTATTACATCAAAATCCTGATTATATTGGCGAAGTATTACCAGCTCTCAAACATTGTTATCAACAATTACAGCAATTAGAGTCTTTTGAATTATTTTTAATTCGGGCGAATCAATTGAGTGCCAGTAGCAGTGTTGATTTAGCTCTTGCTGATTTAATTGAGCAAAAAGATAGTCGAGCTACTGCACAAAGCAAAATTTATCAACGAATGGCAACTCACCCAAATATGTTTTTATTTCATCGTTTTATTCAATATCAAATTGATGATGCAGAAGAAGGACGAGCCAAAGACAGTTTGACCTTATTACACAAAATGGTGGGAGAACATATTAAGCAAGGATTTGATTATCGTTGTACTAATTGCGGTTATCAAAGTCACAAATTAATTTGGTGTTGCCCTTCTTGTCGCCAATGGGAAAGCGTTAAACCAACGCGAGGAACTGAGAATTTAAATTAAACTTATCATTTATCATAAAGGATATTCAGTATGGATAACAAAATTATTGTTGCACTTGATTATGAAACTGAACGTGAAGCATTAAGCTTGGTAGATCAAATTGATCCGAGCTTATGCCGTTTAAAAGTAGGTAAAGAAATGTTTACTACTTTAGGCACAAACTTTGTCAAACAATTACATGAACGTCAGTTTGATGTATTCCTTGATTTGAAATTCCATGATATTCCAAATACTGTTGCAAGAGCAGTGCGTTCTGCGGCTGATTTAGGCGTGTGGATGGTTGATTTGCATGCAAGTGGCGGTTTACGCATGATGGAAGATGCAAAGAAAATCTTAGAACCTTATGGTAAAGATGCGCCTTTATTGATTAGTGTAACGGTATTAACCAGTATGGAAGATTTGGATTTACTGCAAATTGGGATTAATGCATCGCCAATGGAGCAAGTGATTCGTTTAGCTCATTTAACTCAACGTGCTGGGTTAGATGGCGTGGTTTGTTCGCCACAAGAAGTGGAAATTTTACGTAAAAACTGCGGTGAAAATTTCAAACTTATTACACCGGGAATTCGTCCTGTTGGTAGTGAATTTGGTGATCAACGTCGTGTTATGACTCCTGCTGCGGCAGTTCGTTCTGGATCCGATTATTTAGTAATTGGTCGCCCAATTACACAAGCTGAAAACCCTGCAGAAGTATTACGTTCTATTAATGCTTCTTTAGCAAATGTTTAATTGTTATGAATAATTTAGTTTATTCCACTGAAGTTGGGCGGATTAAGCAAGAAAAACCTCAAACGGAGCGACCGAAGGGTGATGGTATTGTACGCATTCAACGCCAAACCAGTGGACGTAAGGGAGCGGGTGTGGCTGTTATTACAGGATTAGATCTTGATGATAATGCACTTAAATTGCTTGCTGCCGAATTAAAAAAACGCTGTGGATGTGGTGGAGCAGTCAAAGACGGAAACATTGAAATTCAGGGCGATAAACGTGAATTATTAAAACAATTACTGGAAGCCAAAGGGTTCAAAGTCAAATTGGCTGGAGGCTAAAAAGAGAGAAAAAGAAACCGCACTTTTATTGTGCGGTTTCTTTTTATGTGTAATTAATGTGAATAGCCAAGATAAATAGCACTGATCAAACTGAGGATTGCTAATAAAAAGAAAATAGGTTTAGGTTGTACCGCTTTTTTGCTAAACCATTTCACAGCAAAAAATACGTAGGCAACAAAGCAAGCAATTTTAGCTGCAATCCACAAGTTAAAGCCAAAGAAATAAACTAAAGCGACAGCGGTAGTTAGCAATAAGGTATCTGCTAAGTGCGGTAATATTTTCAATAGTTTTATTGCACGCCAGTCTTGTTTAGACAGTTGCATACTGCCGCGAATAATTAATAGCAATAAGCATAAGAAAGCACTTGCTATATGTAATAAGATAAGGTTTGACATAATAACTCCAACAGAAAATTGGCATTATAGAGAAACTGTAATGTGGGATCAAATGTTATTATCAGTGATTTTTTAGCCAATAATTGATTTTATAATATGCTGATATTTTATCTTAAAATAGTGTATTATATGGCTATTTTACAATTAATGAATAATAGGTGAACTTTCATGGAAAAAAAATTGCCTAAGGCTTTTGATGCCATTGATTTGAAAATTCTTGATGAATTACAACGTAATGGGAAAATCTCTAATATTGATTTATCCAAAAAAGTGGGCTTATCGCCAACACCTTGTTTGGAACGAGTAAAACGCTTGGAAAAACAAGGTGTTATCATGGGGTATCGTGCTTTATTAAACCCAGAATTATTAAATGCGCCTTTGCTAGTGTTGGTTGAAATTACACTTACACGTGGTAAACCTGATGTATTCGAAGAATTTAATGTCGCGGTGCAAGAATTAGATGATATTCATGAATGCTATCTTGTGTCAGGTGATTTTGACTATTTGTTAAAAACGCGTGTGGCTGATATGGCGGCTTACCGCAAATTATTGGGTACAACCCTGTTGCGTTTACCTGGAGTAAATGACACAAGAACTTATGTCGTCATGGAAGAAGTGAAACAAACCAATTATTTACAATTGAAATAATATGATCAGAAAAATAACAGAGGGCTTTACACCAAGGCAATATTTGGTGGAATTTTTATTTTTTTTAACCGCACTTTTCGGCTTTTATTTAATTATTGCTTGGTCTAGTTACAGCCCTTTTGATAGTGCATGGTCTGTATCTAGCTATCAATTAGAGGTGCAGAATAAAGCAGGAAAATTAGGTGCATGGTTGATTGATCTCTTTTTCATGCTCTTTGGTTATGTGGGAAATTTATTGCCTTTCTTATTGACCATTGCCCCAATTTATTTTATTCGAACCAAACGTGTGGACAGCTTGACTTGGACGCGCTTTTTCTTGCGTATGTTTGGCTTTGTGGCGTTAATGATTGGCTTAACTACGCTATCTAGTTTGTTGTTTCAAAATACCAATATTCATTTATCTGGCGGTGTGCTTGGTAGTTACTTAGTTAAGTCTATCTTGCCAAGTTTAGGCAAATTCGGTCTGCTTTTATTGGCGATTGTATTTAGTGTGGTGGGTTTCATCTTTTGTTCAGGTGCTTCTTTAATCCGTCTCATTGTCCGTTTTTATAATTGGCTCACCCTGAAAAATGAAGATCCAATTGAACAGAATGACGTGTTGCCACAAGAAGCAGAAATAGTTGAAGTCAAAACACCGGTGCAAGAAGATTTATTTGATACTCAACCTTCAACATATCATGTAGAAAATATTGAACCAGAGAACATTCATCCACAGCAGGAAACAGAAGTGGTGAATACGGAATATGATGATATTAAACTGCACGATTTTTCTTCGATTGATATTACAGAAAATCAGTTGCCTGAAGTACGTATTTCAACAGCAGAAGTCAGTGATTCATCAGCACTGGCACCAAGTTGGATGAAACCTTTGGAAGACACGCCGCAATCTACTTTTGTTCCAGTGCTACCAATAGAGACAGAAACAGAGGTTGAACAAGATAATCCAATTCCTGAAGTGAGATTAGCGCCAACCAAGCCGCTTAGTCCGCTGGAAACTAACGAAAATTCCACCGCACTTGATGATCTTTCTCGTGATTTAGCCGCACAATTTGCTCAACAAGAAACTGAGAAAGAACAAACTCGTTTACAACGCGCAGAAGAAATGGGCATTAAGTTGGATGTGGCAGAGCCTGTTATTGAACCTGAACCGACAAATAATGGTTTGCGTACAATTCCAATTGATAAATTAACAGAATTGTTTGGTGATCATCAATCCAAACAAAAGCCACTAACTGATTTACCAACATTAGATTTATTGGATAAGCGTGTTGTTCAACAACAAAATATTTCACCAGAGCGGATACAAGAAACCTCAAGACGCATTGAACAACAGTTGCAGAATTTTAAAATCAAAGCGATTGTGAAAGATGTTTTGATTGGTCCTGTGGTGACTCGTTATGAATTGGAATTGCAACCAGGCGTAAAAGCGTCAGCTGTGAGTCGAATTGATACGGATCTTGCTCGCGCGTTAACATTTAAAGCTGTTCGTGTTACAGAATCTATTCCGGGTAAACCTTACATTGGTATTGAAACCCCAAATCAAAACCGTCAAATTGTGCCTTTACGTGATGTGTTGGATAGTGAAGAATTTCGACAAAGCAAGGCATTATTGCCACTGGCATTAGGGAAAGATATTAGCGGTCGTCCGATCGTCATTGATTTAGCCAAAACGCCGCACTTATTGGTTGCCGGTTCGACAGGTTCGGGGAAATCGGTAGGGATTAATACCATGATTTTAAGTTTACTTTTCAGAGTGAAGCCTGAAGAAGTGAAATTTATTATGATTGACCCGAAAGTTGTGGAGCTATCCATTTACAATCATATTCCGCATTTATTAACTGAAGTTGTGACGGATATGAAAAAAGCAGCAAATGCACTGCGTTGGTGTGTTGAAGAAATGGAGCGACGTTATCATCTTCTTTCTTGTTTGCGTGTGCGTAATATTGAAGGCTATAACGAACGCATTGATAGCTATCGTAATGAGGGAATTGCGATTCCAGATCCATTATGGAAACCAGGCGATACCATTGATGCCACCGCACCAATTTTAGAACGAATGAGTTATATTGTTGTCATAGTGGATGAGTTTGCTGATTTAATGATGCAAGTGGGTAAACAAATTGAGGAATTGATTGCTCGTTTAACCCAGAAAGCGCGTGCAGTTGGTATCCATGTGATCCTAGCAACACAGCGCCCATCTGTCGATGTGATTACGGGGTTGATTAAGTCGAATATTCCAAGTCGTATCGCTTTTACCGTTGTTCAGCGTAATGATTCCAGAACTATTTTGGATCAAAATGGTGCGGAAGCTTTGCTTGGAATGGGGGACATGTTGTATCTCGGCAATGGCACAACGGATTTGGTGCGTATACATGGTGCCTTTATGTCCGATGATGAGGTGGCAAGAATTGCAGATGATTGGCGTGCCAGAGGAAAACCAAATTATATTTCTGCTATTTTGGAAAGCGCAGATGACAACGAAAATTCAGGCGATGATTTGGGTATTGATTCCGATGAATTAGATCCTTTGTTTGACCGCGCTGTAGAAATTGTGGTGAATACGGGCATGACCTCAACCTCTTTTATTCAGCGTCGTTTAAAAGTTGGCTTTAACCGCGCAGCAAATATTATGGAGCAATTAGAAGAACAAGGTATTGTTTCTGAAATGCGCAATGGTAAACGTGAATTACTTTCACGTAGTCCTGATTTTTAATGAATAGGAAAGTAGAATGAAAAAAACATTACAAAAATGCACCGCACTTTTAGCTCTTGCTTTAGCAGCACCTTTGGCTTTAGCGGATGCTGCATCGGAATTGCAAATGCGTTTGCAAAAAGTGTCGGTGTTTAGTGCGGATTTTAACCAGAATGTTAGCTCGGCAGATGGTAAGCAAGTACAACAAGGTGCTGGTAAAATTCAAATCAAACGCCCTAATTTGTTTAGAATGGATAATAAATCACCACAAGAAAGCCAAATTATTTCAGATGGTAAAACGCTGTGGTTTTACGATCCTTTTGTAGAGCAAGTTACAGCGAATTGGGTAAAAGACGCGGTCAATAATACGCCATTCGTGCTATTAACCAGTAATGATGCGAGTCATTGGAATCAATATTCTGTAACACAAAATATGGATACCTTTGTCCTCAAACCAAAATCTAAAAAAAGCAATATCAAACAATTTGATATTCGCATTGATAGCAATGGTGTATTAAAAGGATTTAGTACTATCGAAAAAGATGGACAATCTAATTTGTATATTTTAAGAAATATTCGTAATGATAATATTGCTGACAACATTTTCCAATTCACAGTGCCGAAAGGTGCAGAGTTTGATGATCAGCGCAAGAAAAAATAATATCGTATAGAACAATAAAAATGGTGTGAGATTTCTCTGCCATTTTTATTTTATAGGGAAGTGAAATGCCAAATTTCAGCTTAGATTTTAGTGAAGATGATTTTCGTCCACTGGCAGCTAGAATGCGTCCGCGGAATTTAGAGGAATATTGCGGACAATCGCATTTAATTGGCGTGGGTAAGCCATTACGTAAAGCCATTGAAATGGGGCACCCTCATTCAATGATTTTTTGGGGACCTCCGGGAACAGGCAAAACAACCTTAGCTGAAATTATTGCTCACCATATTAATGCTGAAGTGGAACGCATTTCGGCGGTAACCAGTGGCGTGAAAGAAATTCGCGATGCCATAGAACGAGCCAAGCAACATCGTTTCGCAGGACGTTCAACCATTTTGTTTGTTGATGAAGTTCATCGTTTTAATAAAAGCCAACAAGATGCCTTTTTGCCACATATTGAAGATGGCACCATTATTTTTATTGGTGCGACAACAGAAAATCCTTCTTTTGAATTAAACAGCGCTTTACTCTCTCGCGCGAAAGTATATGTGCTGAAACCGCTGAGTTCTGCGGAAATTCTTCAGGTTTTACAACAAGCCATTGCGGATAATGAACGTGGTTTAGGAAAAGTGCGGTTGGATTTTGAGCAGAATTTATTGCAAAGCTTGGCAGATTATGTGCATGGTGATGCTCGTTTAGCACTGAATTGCTTAGAATTAATGGTGGATATGGCGGATGAAAATGAGCAAAAAGTGAAATTTTTGCACCGCACTTTATTAACCGAAATTTTAGGTGAATCGCAAGCTCGTTTTGATAAACAAGGCGATCGCTTTTATGATCTGATTTCAGCCCTACATAAATCTGTTCGAGGATCATCGCCAGATGCAGCATTATATTGGTATGCTCGCATTATTACTGCGGGTGGCGATCCACTTTATGTCGCAAGACGCTTGCTTGCTATTGCCTCGGAAGATGTGGGAAATGCAGATCCTCGCGCAATGCAAGTCGCTTTAGCTGCTTGGGATTGTTTTACGCGAGTGGGAGCAGCAGAGGGCGAGCGAGCCATTGCTCAAGCCATCGTGTATTTAGCTGTAGCACCGAAAAGTAATGCCGTATACAAGGCTTTTAATGCGGCGAAGCAAGAAGCTAAACAAAGTGCTGATTTTGATGTGCCATTACATTTACGTAATGCACCAACAGCATTAATGGCAGAACTTGGTTATGGTGCTGAATATCGTTATGCACATGATGAGCCCAATGCTTATGCTGCTGGTGAAAATTATTTCCCTCCTGAATTAAAAGATCGCCAATATTATTTCCCAACAGATCGTGGCTTGGAAATAAAAATCAAAGAAAAACTAGATTGGCTACGCGAACAAGATCAAAAAAGTCATAAAGTGCGGTGGAAATAGTCCGTATTCTAGCTAGTTTATTTTTGTAATACGTTATAAAATAACGCGAATATAGCGTTAATTATGAATAGGAACAGTATATGATCGATCCAAATTTATTGCGTAATAATCTTGAGGAAGTGGCACAACAGCTAAAATTAAAACGTAATTTTGAGTTAGATGTGGCTAAAATCACTGAATTGGAAGAACAGCGTAAGGCATTACAAATCAAAACAGAAACCTTACAAGCTGAGCGTAATGCGCGTTCCAAAGTGATTGGTGCTGCCAAAGCTCGTGGCGAAAATATTGAAGTGCTATTAGCTGATGTAGACAGCATGGGTATTGAATTAACCCAAGCAAAAGCCTTATTAGAAGACGTGCAAGAAGAGTTAATGAAAATTGCATTGACTATCCCAAATTTACCAGCCGATGAAGTGCCTTTAGGTAAAGATGACTCAGAAAATAAAGAAATTTTACGTTGGGGAACGCCTCGCCAATTTGATTTTGAGATTAAAGATCATGTTAGCCTTAGTGAAGAATTAGCGGGTGGTTTAGATTTCGCGGCTGGTGTGAAATTAAGTGGTGCACGTTTTGTGGTTATGAAAGGACAAATTGCTAAAATGCACCGCGCTTTATCGCAATTTATGCTTGATTTACACACTGAACAACATGGTTATTTAGAAACCTATGTGCCTTATTTAGTTAATCACGCGACCTTATATGGAACAGGTCAATTACCTAAATTCGGCGAAGATTTGTTCCATACTAAACCATTAGAAGGTGAAGTGCCTTATGCGCTTATTCCAACTGCTGAAGTGCCAGTAACCAATTTAGTGCGTGATGAAATCATTGATGTGGAGCAATTGCCAATCAAAATGACGGCACATACTCCTTGTTTCCGTTCTGAAGCGGGGTCTTATGGTCGTGATACGCGCGGTTTAATTCGTATGCACCAATTTGATAAAGTGGAATTAGTGCAAATTGTTGAACCTGAGAAGTCAATGCAAGCCCTTGAAGAATTAACAGGTCATGCAGAGAAAGTATTGCAGTTATTAAATCTTCCGTATCGCAAAGTCTTACTTTGCACTGGCGACATGGGATTTGGTTCTTGCAAAACCTATGATTTAGAAGTTTGGGTACCAGCACAAAATACGTATCGTGAAATTTCTTCTTGTTCAAATATGTGGGATTTCCAAGCACGCCGTATGCAAGCGCGTTGTCGTGCAAAAACTGACAAGAAAACTCGTTTAGTACATACCTTAAATGGTTCTGGATTAGCGGTGGGTCGTACTTTGGTAGCTATTTTAGAAAACTACCAAAATGCAGATGGCAGCATTACGGTGCCTGAAGTATTACGTCCATATATGGGCGGTTTGGAAGTCATTGGTAAGTAACCGATAACCAATTTTCATTAAAAAGTGCGGTGAAAAAGACCGCACTTTTTCCATTATTTATTATTGAGAGATTGATTATGTCATCACAATTTGTTTATACGATGCACCGAGTTGGCAAAGTCGTGCCACCGAAGCGTCATATTTTAAAGGATATTTCTCTGAGCTTTTTCCCTGGTGCAAAAATTGGGGTGCTTGGTCTAAATGGTGCAGGTAAATCCACTTTACTTCGCATTATGGCGGGTATTGATAAAGATATTGAAGGGGAAGCGCGTCCGCAACCGGGGATCAAAATTGGTTATTTACCACAGGAGCCAAAATTAGAACCTCAGCAAACGGTGCGTGAAGCTATTGAAGAAGCCGTTTATGAAGTAAAAAATGCGCTAACACGTTTAGATGAAGTTTATGCATTATATGCTGATCCTGATGCAGATTTTGATAAATTAGCAGCGGAACAAGCAGAGCTTGAGGCGATTATTCAAGCTCATGATGGACACAATTTAGACAACCAATTAGAGCGTGCTGCTGATGCGTTACGTTTGCCAGATTGGGACGCTAAAATTGAACATTTATCAGGGGGCGAAGGCCGCCGAGTTGCACTGTGCCGTTTGTTGCTTGAAAAACCGGATATGTTGTTATTAGATGAACCAACCAACCACTTAGATGCAGAATCGGTAGCTTGGTTAGAGCGTTTCTTGCATGACTACGAAGGTACTGTAGTGGCAATTACCCACGACCGTTACTTCTTAGATAATGTGGCAGGTTGGATCTTAGAGCTTGACCGCGGTGAGGGTATTCCTTGGGAAGGCAACTATTCCTCTTGGCTAGAACAGAAAGAAAAACGTTTAGCACAAGAGCAGGCTGCTGAATCGGCACGCCAAAAATCCATTGAGAAAGAGTTGGAGTGGGTTCGCCAAAATCCAAAAGGTCGTCAAGCGAAAAGCAAAGCCCGTATGGCACGCTTTGAAGAGCTTAACAGTGGCGAATACCAAAAACGTAACGAAACCAACGAACTCTTTATTCCACCTGGCCCACGCTTAGGTGATAAAGTGATCGAAGTGCAGAATTTAACCAAATCTTACGGCGACCGCACCTTGATCGACAACCTTTCTTTCAGCATTCCGAAAGGAGCGATTGTGGGTATTATCGGAGCGAACGGAGCAGGTAAATCCACCTTATTCCGTATGCTTTCAGGGCAAGAAAAACCAGATGCAGGCTCAATTACCTTGGGCGAAACTGTTGTAATGGCATCGGTGGATCAATTTAGAGACGCAATGGATGACAAGAAAACTGTATGGGAAGAAGTTTCTGGCGGTTTAGATATTATGAAAATCGGCAATTTTGAAATCCCAAGTCGTGCTTATGTAGGACGTTTCAACTTCAAAGGCGTGGATCAACAAAAACGCGTCGGCGAATTATCGGGCGGCGAACGTGGTCGTTTACACTTAGCAAAACTGTTGCAAGTGGGCGGAAACGTATTGCTACTGGACGAACCGACCAACGATTTAGATGTGGAAACCTTGCGTGCGTTGGAAAATGCGATCTTAGAATTCCCAGGCTGTGCGATGGTGATTTCCCACGACCGCTGGTTCTTAGACCGTATAGCTACCCACATTTTAGACTACGGCGATGAAGGCAAAGTGACCTTCTACGAAGGTAACTTCACAGACTATGAAGAGTGGAAAAAGAAAACTTTTGGTGCTGATGCCACTCAGCCACATCGTATCAAATACAAACGTATTGCTAAGTAAATGTGTAAATAAAAAATCCAACCTGTTGTGGTTGGATTTTTTTATGGTTGATAAATTGTTATTAAGTTAAAGCTGCAAATGCTTTATTCGCAGCCGCTAAAGTGCGGTCAATATCTTGTTCGGAATGAGCAAGAGACATAAAGCCAGCCTCGTAAGCTGATGGAGCGAGGTAAATACCTTGCTCTAACATTAAATGGAAGAAACGATTAAATTTATTTGCATCGCATTTCATCACATCTTGGAAATTATTAATTTCTGTTTGCTCGGTAAAGAATAAACCAAACATGCCGCCTACGTATTGTACGGTAAATGGTACATTATGTTTATCTGCGAGTGCTTTTAAACCTAAAGCCAGTTTTTCGGTTTGTGCAGCTAATTTTTCTTGATTGCCTGCTTTAGATAATTCAGTTAAACAAGCTAGACCAGCAGCCATTGCAATTGGATTACCGGACAGAGTACCCGCTTGATAAACAGGACCTGTTGGTGCGATATGTTGCATAATTTCTCGTTTACCACCAAAGGCGCCAACAGGCATTCCTCCACCGATAATTTTACCTAAACAAGTCAGATCTGGCGTTACGCCATAATAAGATTGGGCGCCACCTAGAGCAACGCGAAAGCCCGTCATTACTTCATCAATAATAAATACTGATTTATATTGATCGCAAAGTTCACGTAATCCCTGAAGGAAGTTGTTTTTAGGCGGAATACAGTTCATATTGCCTGCAACAGGCTCAACGATGACGCAAGCAATTTCATCTGGATATTGCTCAAAAGCGGCTTTAACCGAATTAATATCGTTATAGGTGCAAGTAATAGTGTGCTTAGCAAAATCAGCTGGCACCCCAGGGGAACTAGGTTGCCCCAATGTTAACGCGCCGGATCCTGCTTTGACTAATAACGAATCGGAATGGCCATGATAACAACCTTCGAATTTAATGATTTTATCTCGTTGCGTGTATCCTCTTGCTAAACGAATAGCGGACATTGTTGCTTCTGTTCCAGAGCTGACCATTCGCACTAATTCAATAGATGGTACTAACTTACAAACTAATTCGGCTAATGTAATTTCTCCTTCAGTTGGTGCGCCAAAGCTTAAACCGTTAGGAATAGCATCTTGAACCGCTTTAATGATCGCTGGATGATTATGACCTAAAACCATAGGTCCCCAAGAACCTACATAATCAACATATTGTTTGCCATCACTATCTGTAATATAAGCGCCTTCCGCTTTTTGAATAAACACAGGTGTTCCGCCTACGCCTTTAAAGGCTCGAACTGGCGAATTTACTCCACCAGGAATAACCTGTTGAGCACGACTAAAAAGTGCGGTTGAATTTGACATTGTTTTTCCTTCTTTTTGCGTATGTTCAATAAATATGGTCATATTGTACTGTAATTTTATGAATATTTTGCTGTTTTATAAAAAATATTCTGCAATTCAATTTGATTAGTGATATTCTTTGCAAGAATTTTTTATGTTTATTTTTAAGGCATTAATAAGGTATGTGGCTAGATTTAGGATTAACATTTTTAGCGGCTTTCTGCACAATTCTCATTATGCGTCCAATTGCAATTGCCGTTGGTTTAGTGGATAAGCCGAATTATCGTAAACGTCACCAAGGCGCAATTCCATTAATTGGGGGAATTTCGTTATTTGTCGGTAATCTTTGTTTCTACCTTTTGCAATGGGATCAAACAAAGCTCCCTCAACTGTATTTGTTTAGTGTTTTCGTCTTATTAGCCATTGGGGTATTAGATGATCGTTTTGATATAAGTCCATTTTTGCGCGCTGGAATTCAAGCAATATTATCCGTATTAATGATCTATTATGGACGTTTGTCGCTGGATCACTTAGGACAAATTGTGGGGCCATTCAAATTCACGCTAGGTTCAATTGGCGTAGTTATTACAGTATTTGCCACCATTGCCATTATTAATGCATTTAATATGATTGATGGCATTGATGGTTTATTAGGTGGACTTTCCAGCGTGACTTTTGCTGGTGTCGGAATTTTGATGTACTTGGATGGACAAAAAGATTTAGCACTATGGTGTTTAGCCTTAATTGTCGCGATTATCCCTTATGTGATGTTTAATCTTTGTATCCCTTTTGGTAAAAAATATAAAATTTTTATGGGGGATAGTGGCAGTACGCTCATTGGTTTTACTATTATTTGGATTCTGCTCCTGAGTACCCAAGGTAAAGGGCATCCAATGAATCCCGTAACTGCTTTGTGGATTATTGCTATTCCATTAATTGATATGGTGGCGATTATTATTCGACGAGTCCGTAAAGGGAAAAGCCCTTTCCGACCTGACCGTTTACATGTTCATCATCTAATGGTTCGTTCAGGACTTACTCATCGACAAGCATTCTTAGTGATTACTTTTATGGCGGCACTTTGTGCAGGTTTTGGTATTTTAGGGGAAATTTATTATATTAATGAATGGCTAATGTTTATTTTGTTTATTGGCTTATTCTTACTCTATTCTTATTCCATTACAAAAGCATGGAAAATTACGCGTTGGGTTCGACGTCAACGCCGTCGCGCATTACGTAAAGCGAAAATGGCGCAATAATTTTAAGGAAAAATTAATATGACGTTTTTGAAGAATATTTTAACGATTTTATTATTATCGGCTATTGGTGCAGGCATTGGTTATGGCGTAAATTCGCTGAAAAAAGAGCAGTGGCAAGCAGAAGTGCAACTTGAAAAACCAAGAGTTGAGCAATTAGGTACATATTATTCGCTTTCTTCTATGTATCAAACGTTAACAGAAGATAAAACAACAGAAAAAGACACCGCACTTTTGGTGTATTCAGCCTTCAAAAAACAAGCGCAATCCTACGACCATCTCCAAACTTTCTGGCAAAATCAGGAATTTTATAAACAACGTCAAACGAATATGCCAGAAAGAGATGCGGCTTTATTACAGGAATTAATTGAAAATACAAAATTTATCGCAGGTGATGAAGGCCAACATATTCCAGATAGTATTCAGATTACTTTAGATAATCCTAAGCAAGCAGTGGAAGTACTCGCAAATTTTGTTGACTATACTAGTTCGACTGCAAAATCTGTACTTTATAATGAATTAATTATTAAATGGAAGAATTTATTTAATCAGATTAATTTAGCTGTAAAAGCAAACCAGAATAATTCCTCTCAAGATGCAGAGAACTGGTCAGCAAAATTAAATATGATGAAGTCTGTTTCACCTTTAGATGATAAGTTAGTTGCTTATTATTATATTAAATCGCCAACTCAACCCATCCAGCCGGTATTTGATGGCATTTTGTGGATAGCAGCTGGCGCTGGTATTGGTTTATTATTTGGATTGCTATTTATTTTTCTTCGTAAAAAGAAGTAATATGCATTGAGAAGATAAATTCTAAACAAATCGAACAAATTAGCAGCTAATGAGTGCGCAAAGTTAAAAAAAGTAAAAAAAGTACTAGACAAGATTTCGAGAAATCATTAATATACGCCCCGCAACGACGCAATGTGCGCTCGTAGCTCAGTTGGATAGAGCGTTGGCCTCCGGAGCCAAAGGTCGCAAGTTCGAATCTTGTCGAGCGCGCCAGGAGACAATGCAAACAGCCAATTCAATGGTGGCTATAGCTCAGTTGGTAGAGCCCCGGATTGTGATTCCGGTTGTCGTGGGTTCAAGTCCCATTAGCCACCCCATCTTATCGGCGAGTAGCGCAGCTTGGTAGCGCAACTGGTTTGGGACCAGTGGGTCGTAGGTTCAAATCCTATCTCGCCGACCACTTTCTTTCATTTCTTCAAGCTAATCAAAAATCTAAATCAATCATTTCATCTGATTTTATAACATAAAAAAAGCGCGGTATAAATTTACTCATTTTTTGCCTTAGGTAAAATTTCAGACTACATCTTAAAAAGTTAAAAATACACCTCGTTTTGATGTGATTTCCATCGTTAAGATTAAAAAACCATCATTCGGTAAGTGAAACCTAAAAAAATAATAAAAAACACTTGCAAGGAACAAAAATATTCCTATAATGCACCTCCGCAACGCAAGGTAAGCAATGTTGAAAAATTAAGTGAAAAAAAAGCTTAATTTTTTCTTGACGAGAAAATCTGAAAAAGATATTATTTCAAACCTTGCTGAATGCAATTGTTCTTTAAAAAGATATCAGACAATCTGTGTGGGCACTTGTTGAAGATTTGTTTAGAAAATTAAATAAAGACTGAATAAGTGCTTAAACTAGAAATTCATTATAGTTTTGATGTGATAAATATTATGTTGAAACGAATGTAAACTAAGCTAAGCAGTTTATTGAGCGATTAAACTTTTTAAATTGAAGAGTTTGATCATGGCTCAGATTGAACGCTGGCGGCAGGCTTAACACATGCAAGTCGGACGGTAACAGGAGAAAGCTTGCTTTCTTGCTGACGAGTGGCGGACGGGTGAGTAATGCTTGGGAATCTGGCTTATGGAGGGGGATAACTACGGGAAACTGTAGCTAATACCGCGTAATGTCTAAAGACTAAAGACTGGGAACTTCGGTCCAGTTGCCATAAGATGAGCCCAAGTGGGATTAGGTAGTTGGTAAGGTAACGGCTTACCAAGCCCGCGATCTCTAGCTGGTCTGAGAGGATGACCAGCCACACTGGGACTGAGACACGGCCCAGACTCCTACGGGAGGCAGCAGTGGGGAATATTGCGCAATGGGGGGAACCCTGACGCAGCCATGCCGCGTGAATGAAGAAGGCCTTCGGGTTGTAAAGTTCTTTCGGTGGTGAGGAAGGTGTTTGTTTTAATAGAACAAGCAATTGACGTTAGCCACAGAAGAAGCACCGGCTAACTCCGTGCCAGCAGCCGCGGTAATACGGAGGGTGCGAGCGTTAATCGGAATAACTGGGCGTAAAGGGCACGCAGGCGGTGATTTAAGTGAGATGTGAAATCCCTGGGCTTAACCTAGGAATTGCATTTCAGACTGGGTCGCTAGAGTACTTTAGGGAGGGGTAGAATTCCACGTGTAGCGGTGAAATGCGTAGAGATGTGGAGGAATACCGAAGGCGAAGGCAGCCCCTTGGGAATGTACTGACGCTCATGTGCGAAAGCGTGGGGAGCAAACAGGATTAGATACCCTGGTAGTCCACGCTGTAAACGCTGTCGATTTGGGGATTGGACTTTAAGTTTGGTGCCCGAAGCTAACGTGATAAATCGACCGCCTGGGGAGTACGGCCGCAAGGTTAAAACTCAAATGAATTGACGGGGGCCCGCACAAGCGGTGGAGCATGTGGTTTAATTCGATGCAACGCGAAGAACCTTACCTACTCTTGACATCCAGAGAAGCTTGCAGAGATGCGAGTGTGCCTTCGGGAGCTCTGAGACAGGTGCTGCATGGCTGTCGTCAGCTCGTGTTGTGAAATGTTGGGTTAAGTCCCGCAACGAGCGCAACCCTTATCCTTTGTTGCCAGCGATTCGGTCGGGAACTCAAAGGAGACTGCCAGTGATAAACTGGAGGAAGGTGGGGATGACGTCAAGTCATCATGGCCCTTACGAGTAGGGCTACACACGTGCTACAATGGTGCATACAGAGGGCGGCGAAAGGGCGACCTGGAGCGAATCTCAGAAAGTGCATCGTAGTCCGGATTGGAGTCTGCAACTCGACTCCATGAAGTCGGAATCGCTAGTAATCGCAAATCAGAATGTTGCGGTGAATACGTTCCCGGGCCTTGTACACACCGCCCGTCACACCATGGGAGTGGGTTGTACCAGAAGTAGATAGCTTAACCTTCGGGGGGGCGTTTACCACGGTATGATTCATGACTGGGGTGAAGTCGTAACAAGGTAACCGTAGGGGAACCTGCGGTTGGATCACCTCCTTACACAAAGACAAGCTTAATAAGTGCTCACACAGATTGTTTGATATGAAATAGAAGAGACAGAAGAACATCTTTATATGCTGTCCCCATCGTCTAGAGGCCTAGGACATCGCCCTTTCACGGCGGTAACCGGGGTTCGAATCCCCGTGGGGACGCCATTTAAAGATGTTTTTATTGAAGTGCTTATAAAAATAAGCATTCAGGTCATCTTATTGTTCTTTAAAAACCAGGAAACAAGCTGAAAAACTGAGAGATTTTCGAAAGAAAGTCTGAGTAGAGAAAAAATCTTAGCTGAGAAAGGCAGCTAAGTGTTTAGTGATGAGACGTCTCAAGAATAATTGAGGTTGTATAGTTAAGTGACTAAGCGTACAAGGTGGATGCCTTGGCAATCAGAGGCGAAGAAGGACGTGCTAATCTGCGAAAAGCTTGGATGAGTCGATAAGAGGCGTTTAATCCGAGATATCCGAATGGGGAAACCCAGTAGATGAAGAATCTACTATCATTAACTGAATCCATAGGTTAATGAGGCAAACCGGGAGAACTGAAACATCTAAGTACCCCGAGGAAAAGAAATCAACCGAGATTCTGTGAGTAGCGGCGAGCGAAAGTGGAAGAGCCAGTAAGTGATATCAGCGATGACAGAGGAATGTGCTGGGAAGCACAATCACAGAGGGTGATAATCCCGTACTCGAAGTCATGGTTGAAGTACTAAGCTTACGATAAGTAGGGCGGGACACGTGATATCCTGTTTGAAGATGGGGGGACCATCCTCCAAGGCTAAATACTCCTGATTGACCGATAGTGAACCAGTACTGTGAAGGAAAGGCGAAAAGAACCCCGGTGAGGGGAGTGAAATAGAACCTGAAACCTTGTACGTACAAGCAGTGGGAGCCCTTATGGGTGACTGCGTACCTTTTGTATAATGGGTCAGCGACTTATATTTTGTAGCGAGGTTAACTGAATAAGGGAGCCGAAGGGAAACCGAGTCTTAACTGGGCGATTAGTTGCAAGGTATAGACCCGAAACCCGGTGATCTAGCCATGGGCAGGTTGAAGATTGGGTAACACTAATTGGAGGACCGAACCGACTAATGTTGAAAAATTAGCGGATGACTTGTGGCTGGGGGTGAAAGGCCAATCAAACCGGGAGATAGCTGGTTCTCCCCGAAATCTATTTAGGTAGAGCCTTATGTGAATACCTTCGGGGGTAGAGCACTGTTTCGGCTAGGGGTCCATCCCGGATTACCAACCCGATGCAAACTGCGAATACCGAAGAGTAATGCATAGGAGACACACGGTGGGTGCTAACGTTCATCGTGGAGAGGGAAACAACCCAGACCGCCAGCTAAGGTCCCAAAGTACTAGTTAAGTGGGAAACGAAGTGGGAAGGCTTAGACAGCTAGGATGTTGGCTTAGAAGCAGCCATCATTTAAAGAAAGCGTAATAGCTCACTAGTCGAGTCGGCCTGCGCGGAAGATGTAACGGGGCTAAATTAGTCACCGAAGCTGCGGCATCAATGGAAACATTGTTGGGTAGGGGAGCGTTGTGTAAGCGGAAGAAGGTGAATCGAGAGGTTTGCTGGACGTATCACAAGTGCGAATGCTGACATAAGTAACGACAAAACGAGTGAAAAACTCGTTCGCCGGAAGACCAAGGGTTCCTGTCCAACGTTAATCGGGGCAGGGTGAGTCGGCCCCTAAGGCGAGGCTGAAAAGCGTAGTCGATGGGAAACGGGTTAATATTCCCGTACTTGGATAAACTGCGATGTGGGGACGGAGAAGGTTAGGTTAGCAGACTGTTGGATGTCTGTTTAAGGCGGTAGGTGGAGAGTTTAGGCAAATCCGGACTCTCTTAACACCGAGAACTGATGACGAGGTGCTACGGCACTGAAGTAACTGATACCACGCTTCCAGGAAAAGCCACTAAGCTTCAGGTTTATCTAAACCGTACTGAAAACCGACACAGGTGGTCAGGTAGAGAATACTCAGGCGCTTGAGAGAACTCGGGTGAAGGAACTAGGCAAAATAGCACCGTAACTTCGGGAGAAGGTGCGCCGGCGTAGCTTGTAGTCCCTTGCGGACGAAGGGTGAACCGGTCGAAGATACCAGCTGGCTGCAACTGTTTATTAAAAACACAGCACTCTGCAAACACGAAAGTGGACGTATAGGGTGTGATGCCTGCCCGGTGCTGGAAGGTTAATTGATGGTGTTATCGAAAGAGAAGCTCCTGATCGAAGCCCCAGTAAACGGCGGCCGTAACTATAACGGTCCTAAGGTAGCGAAATTCCTTGTCGGGTAAGTTCCGACCTGCACGAATGGCATAATGATGGCCAGGCTGTCTCCACCCGAGACTCAGTGAAATTGAAATCGCCGTGAAGATGCGGTGTACCCGCGGCTAGACGGAAAGACCCCGTGAACCTTTACTATAGCTTGACACTGAACATTGAATTTTGATGTGTAGGATAGGTGGGAGCCTAAGAAGCAGTCACGCCAGTGATTGTGGAGGCGTCCTTGAAATACCACCCTTTAACGTTTGATGTTCTAACGAAGGACGTGGAACGCGTTCTCGGACAGTGTCTGGTGGGTAGTTTGACTGGGGCGGTCTCCTCCCAAAGAGTAACGGAGGAGCACGAAGGTTTGCTAATGACGGTCGGACATCGTCAGGTTAGTGCAATGGTATAAGCAAGCTTAACTGCGAGACAGACAAGTCGAGCAGGTGCGAAAGCAGGTCATAGTGATCCGGTGGTTCTGAATGGAAGGGCCATCGCTCAACGGATAAAAGGTACTCCGGGGATAACAGGCTGATACCGCCCAAGAGTTCATATCGACGGCGGTGTTTGGCACCTCGATGTCGGCTCATCACATCCTGGGGCTGAAGTAGGTCCCAAGGGTATGGCTGTTCGCCATTTAAAGTGGTACGCGAGCTGGGTTTAGAACGTCGTGAGACAGTTCGGTCCCTATCTGCCGTGGGCGTTGGATGATTGAGAGGGGCTGCTCCTAGTACGAGAGGACCGGAGTGGACGCATCACTGGTGTTCCAGTTGTCTCGCCAGAGGCATTGCTGGGTAGCTAAATGCGGAAGAGATAAGTGCTGAAAGCATCTAAGCACGAAACTTGCCTCAAGATGAGTCATCCCCGACTTTAAGTTGGTAAGGGTTGTTGTAGACTACGACGTAGATAGGTGGGATGTGTAAGCGTTGCGAGACGTTGAGCTAACCCATACTAATTGCCCGAGAGGCTTAACTATACAACCTGAATTGTTTTTGGGTTGGACTTAGACGAGAGAGAAGAGATTGAAAGTTTGAGGCTTGTTTTTGGTTTTTGATAAAGAGTGATAGAAAAGAACGATAAATAGATAGATAAAGACATCGAAGGAATAATCTTGGCGGCGATAGTGCAGTGGACCCACCTAATCCATGCCGAACTTAGAAGTGAAACGCTGTAACGCCGATGGTAGTGTGGGGCTTCCCCATGTGAGAGTAGGACACCGCCAGGTTTTGAATAAGAGAGAAAGAGAATCCCAGTCAGAGATGGCTGGGATTTTTGTTTTTTGAAAAAAGAGAAAGCAGAAACAAAAAACAGAAAAAAGTGCGGTGGGAAAATGTGAAGTTTTATTTGTCACACACTATTCTTCTTCTCTTTTATTTTTTATGGTTGTCTACATTTTTTATATATTGAAAGCGCAAGTCTTTTTGATTAAAATCATTGATTAATTTTAGCGATTTTAACTTTATTTATGTCTTCATTTTTTTCTTTCCCGACTTTTCAACAATTATTTCCCAATGAAAAACGAAAATTAAAACGTTTTCGAGAATATATTCGCTATCAGCTTGCTTGTTCTTTTTTTAAGAAAGAATGTCAACGCTTAACATCATTCATTAATCAAGACCCTTTTCGTGTAACATTATTTAATCAAAACTTATATAGAGCCAATGTTTTGCTATCAAGTTACTGCGATAAGCGTTGTAATGCTAAACAACGTTTGGATTTAATTATTGCTAATCTGAATGTTATAGAAGAAAAATTAGGCAAAGAACTATTAAATTTGTTACTTGAAAAGCAGTCCATTATTTTAGCGGATCTCACAGAAGAGCTTAGTTTAAATTTGAATATTAATAATATCGATCCATTTGAAGGCTTTTTTTCATTAAATATTCAAGATAAAAGAACAAGACAAAGTATTTATGATGCCTCTTTTACTTTTCTGAATCCAAATCAATTACTAATTGCCTCAATACAGGGGCCTAAAGGGGAAAATGCTCAGGACTTAGTGCGTAACGCGACTAAGAATTTACATGGGGTTCGTCCTATGTTTATGCTGATTAATGGCTTTAAATTGTTGGCACAGAAGTGGCATTGTGAACTATTAGGTATCCCTCATAAATATCAAGCAAAATACCGTTGGAATGATTCAACAAAATTGTTGTTTAACTACGATGAATTTTGGCAAGAAAATGGTGCGGCGTTAAATGACGCATATTGGCAAATTCCTTGCCATATAGAACAGAAACCACTTGAAGAAATCGCTAGTAAAAAACGATCTATGTATCGTAAACGCTACAATATGTTCGACCAAATGCAAGAACAAATCCATCAGGTTCTTTAGTCGAGTATAATCAAAAAGATATGATGTCCAATCAATTAAAAATAGCAGAGGTCTTTTCTGAAAAAGGCACTCTAAGCCAATATATCAAAGGTTTTCGTCCTCGTACGGAGCAAATTGAGATGGCAATGGTGGTTGAAAAATCTATTAAAAATAATACCGCACTTGTTATTGAGGCGGGAACGGGTACCGGAAAAACCTTTGCCTATTTAGCGCCTACCTTGCTCACAAATAAAAAAACAATTATTTCTACTGGCTCTAAAAATTTACAAGATCAATTGTTTAAGCGAGACTTACCTGAAATAAAAAAAGCATTAAATTATTCGGGAAAAATTGCATTGTTGAAAGGCAGGGCAAATTATTTATGTTTAGAGCGTCTTGAACAGGTTAAATATACTGGATTGTTAGGTGATAAATCAATCCTATCAGATTTCTCTAAGTTACAAAAATGGCATACTTATACGGAAACGGGCGATTTATCTGAATGTGAAGATTTAGCTGAAGACAGCCCTATATTACCTCAATTAGTGAGCACTGCAGATAGCTGTTTGGGATCGGATTGCCCACATTACGCAGATTGCTATGTTGCTTTGGCCCGTAAAAAAGCATTGGCAGCAGATCTTGTTGTGGTTAATCATCACCTATTCTGTGCTGATATGGCGGTAAAAGAAAATGGATTTGGTGAATTAATACCTAACGCGGAAGTCATTATTTTTGATGAGGCCCATCAACTCCCCGATATTGCCAGCCAATATTTTGGTCAAACCTTCTCTTCCAAGCAATTGTTTGATTTGTGCAAAGATATGCAAATTGCTTATCGAATGGAAGTAAAAGATATGAAGCAATTAGAGGTGGCTTCTGATCATTTACTTAAAGTGGTACAGGATTTTCGTTTGTTGTTAGGTGAAGGGCAGCAGAAAGGCAATTGGCGTGAATTATACCAGCAAAGTGCGGTGCAAAAAGGCTTTGTTTTTTTGCAAGAAAAATTAGACTTCACCATTGATGTGGTTAAACTTGCTTTAGGCCGTTCGCAAACATTAGACAATATTTATGAACGTTTAACCTTAGTGAAGGCACAATTACAGCGTTTAACTGAAATTAATATTACGGGTTATTGTTATTGGTATGAAACCTTTAACCGCCAATTTTCTTTGAATATCACTCCTTTAACTGTTGCGGATAAATTTGGTGAGCAAATCCAATCAGACAAAAAAAGCTGGATTTTTACTTCGGCAACCTTAGAAGTTGGCGGTTCTTTTCAACATTTTTGTCAACGATTAGGCATTGAAAATGCCGCTCAAAAGGTGTTGGAAAGCCCATTTAATTATGCGGAGCAAGCGTTACTTTGTGTGCCTCGCTATTTGCCTTATTCAAATCAACAACATACTTTAATCCAGTTGGCAGAAATGCTCTTGCCTGTGATTAAAGCCAATAATGGACGCTGTTTTTTACTTTGTACTTCTTATCTTATGATGCGAGGTTTGGCAGAATATTTAAGGGAAAAAAGTGATTTTTCGGTTTTATTACAAGGCGAAAGTCCCAAAACAAAGCTATTACAACAATTTATTCAGCAAGAAAAGTCGGTATTAGTGGCAACGTCAAGCTTTTGGGAAGGCATTGATGTGCGAGGCGATGCCTTATCTTTAGTGATTATTGATAAACTTCCCTTCACTTCGCCAGAAGATCCTTTATTAAAAGCGCGTATAGAAGATTGTCGTTTACAAGGCGGTGAGCCCTTTAATGATATTCAAATTCCAGAAGCCGTCATTGCTTTAAAACAAGGCGTCGGGCGATTAATTCGAGATGTCACTGATCGAGGAGCTGTGATTATTTGTGATAGTCGTTTGGTTACGCGCCCTTATGGTAAAACTTTCTTAAAAAGTTTGCCAAAAGCTACGCGTACAAGAGATCTGAATAAAGTAATCAGCTTTCTTAAAAACTTATCGCCACCTCATATGTCAAAGAAACAAAAATAAAGGAATACTATGAATAATGTCACATTGCTTGCCTTAGATACTTCAACGGAAGCTTGCTCAGTCGCGCTATTACATAAAGGTGAATTAACCCATTTAGATGAGCTTGCTGAACGCACCCATACCAAACGTATTTTGCCGATGATTGAACACATTTTGCAACAATCAGGCATTGCATTAAAACAAGTTGATGCTTTAGTTTTTGGACGAGGTCCCGGCAGTTTTACTGGCGTTCGAGTGGGAGCAGGTGTCGCACAGGGACTGGCTTTTGGTGCTGACTTACCCGTTATTGCAGTATCGAATTTAACAGCAATGGCACAAGCAGCTTATGAATTACATCAAGCGGAAAATGTGATTGCCGCTATTGATGCTCGCATGAATGAAGTCTATTTTTCGCAATTAAAACTTGAAAAAGTGCGGTTAGAAAATCAAACGTTTTTACAATGGCAAGAAATTATAAATGAACAGGTTTGTTCTCCACAATTGATGCTTGAACAACTTAAGGATGTAAATGATGACTGGCATACAGTGGGAACAGGTTGGAAAGCTTATTTTGAGCAACAACCAGTAGGACAGCAAACTGATATTTTATTACCTTCAGCGAAATACATGATTGCTCTTGCTTTGCCAATGTGGTATCAGAAGCAAATTATCAATGCAACGGAAATTGAGCCTGTTTATTTACGCAATGATGTCGCTTGGAAGAAACTTCCTGGGAGAGAATAAATGATCCGAAAAATTTGTGCGATTTTCACCGCACTTTTACTGGCTAGCTGTGTTAATCCGCCTGCCGGTTTAGAAAAAGATGAATTCACCATTACTCGTTTAAGCCAAATAAAAGCAGATGATTATTCATGCCATTGCAAACAAGTGCGATTAGGTGGCAAAGTGCTGTCAGCAACGGCATTGAAAAAACAGACAAAATTAGAAATTCTCAGTCTGTCAGTGAGCTCGCTATCGGCAAAACCTATATTGGATAGCCAAAGTGACGGGCGCTTTATTGCTTATGTGGAAGGTTTTATTGATCCTGAACAAGTGAAAAATCAATATGTTACGATAAAAGGTGTATTAGCATCTCAAGAAAAAGGAAAAATTGATTTAGCGGATTATGTATATCCTGTTATTAATGCTACAGCATTTAAACAGTGGCGATTAGTGCAAGAATATTATTATGATCGCGATGATTGGGAAGATTGGTACGAGGATCGTTTTGGTTTCCCAGGCTGGCGTATTGGCGGTTTTTGGCATATGGAACCAAAATTGCGTTATGTACTTTATTAATGATATATTTACGCAGCAAAATTTTAGTGATAAGTAGGAAAGAATATGGAAAAACTCTGGTTTCAAAATTACCCAAAAGGGGTTGAGAAAGAAATAGATACTTCAAAATATGCGAATTTGTTGGATATGTTTGAAAATGCGGTGCGTACTCACCCCGATCGTCCTGCTTATATCAATATGGGGCAAGTTCTCACTTTTCGTAAACTTGAAGAACGCAGTCGTGCTTTTGCGGCTTATTTGCAAAATGAATTAAAGTTAAAACAAGGCGATCCAGTGGCGTTGATGATGCCTAATTTATTGCAATATCCAATTGCTTTATTCGGTGTACTGAGAGCTGGGTTAGTTGTTGTGAATGTGAATCCGCTTTATACGCCTCGTGAATTAGAGCATCAATTACAAGATAGTAAAGCCAAAGCCATTGTTGTTGTTTCAAATTTTGCTTCTACGCTAGAAAAAATTGTATTTAATACTGAAGTCAAACATGTGATTTTAACCCGTATGGGCGATCAGCTTTCTTTTGGTAAGCGAACATTAGTGAATTTCGTCGTGAAATATGTGAAAAAGCTAGTGCCAAAATATAAATTGCCTCATGCAGTGACATTTCGTGAAGTATTGAGTGTCGGTAAAATGCGTCAATACGTACGTCCTGAGCTAGATTCTAGTGCATTAGCCTTTTTGCAATATACCGGTGGTACAACAGGCGTGGCGAAAGGGGCGATGCTTTCTCATGGCAATATGGTCGCAAATGTGATGCAAGCGCGTTGGATTGCCCAACCTTTTGTTGGTAATAATAATCGTCAACGCAAAGCAGTTTTACCATTGCCGCTTTACCACATTTTTGCGCTCTGTGCTAACTGCTTACTCTTTATTGAATTAGGCATTACCGCAGTATTAATTACCAATCCTCGCGATATTGATGGATTCATTAAAGAGCTGAAAAAACATCAATTTGTCGCGATCACCGGTGTGAATACCTTATTTAATGCTTTATTAAATAATGAGAATTTTAAAGAGGTTGATTTCTCCCATTTAAAATTAAGTGTTGGCGGAGGCATGCCGATACAACAAGCTGTCGCAACACGTTGGCATGAATTAACCGGCTGCAATATTATCGAAGGCTATGGTTTGACGGAATGTTCGCCATTAGTGGCTGCTTCAACGGTTGATTGTCTAACCCATGATGGTAGCATTGGGGTGCCAGTACCGAATACTGATGTAAAAATTATCAAAGAAGATGGTTCAGAAGCAGCTTTAGGCGAAGCAGGAGAGCTTTGGGTTAAAGGCGAACAAGTCATGCAAGGTTATTGGCAACGTCCAGAAGCAACGGCTGAGATTTTGAAAGAGGGTTGGTTAGCAACAGGTGACATTGTTGTGATGAACGAAACCGGTATTTTACGCATTGTTGACCGTAAAAAAGACATGATTTTGGTTTCTGGATTCAATGTTTATCCAAACGAAATTGAGGATGTGGTCATGCTCAATTACAAAGTAGCAGAAGTTGTTGCGATTGGTGTGCCAAGCGAGGCATCGGGAGAAAGTATCAAAATTTTTGTCGTGAAGAAAGATGATAGTCTAACCCGAGATGAATTACGTCAACATTGCCGTCAATATCTCACTGGCTATAAAGTACCTAAAGACATTGAGTTTCGTGATGAATTACCAAAAAGTAATATCGGGAAAATCTTACGTCGTGTATTAAGAGATGAAGAGTTAGCGAAACGTTCTCAAAGCTAATTGGAAAATAAAAGAAATAATGCACGTTTTTAACGTGCATTATTGTTTAATCAGTAAATATGATAAAAGAAGTAAAAAATCCACTGCACTTTAATCTCATCACAACAGATGAGCAACTCGCAGAAATTTGTCAACGCGCGCAACAAAAGAAAGTCATTGCCTTAGATACCGAATTTGTCCGAATTCGTAGCTATTATCCAAAGCTAGGGCTTATTCAACTCTATGACGGTGAACAAGTTAGTTTAATTGACCCAACTGAGATCAACGATTTTTCGCCCTTTGTTGATTTGTTAGCAGATCAGCAAGTTCATAAAGTCTTGCATGCTTGCTATGAAGATCTTGAGGTATTTCAGCATTATTTTAACCAATTCCCTGAACCGTTAACGGATACGCAGGTGATGGCGAGTTTCCTTGCTTTTCCAACTTCAATGGGATTAGCTACGTTAATTCAGCATTATTTTCAAATTGAAATGGATAAAGGTGCTTCTCGCACTAATTGGTTAGCTCGCCCTTTATCTGCTAAGCAATTAGAATATGCCGCAGCAGATGTGTGGTATTTGCTGCCTTTGTATCAAAAAATGAAGGAAGAATTGGATAAAACACCTTGGCAAAGTGCGGTGCAATTTGATAGTGAATTGTTATTGGAAAAACAACGCAAAGTTAAATTGCCTGAAAAAGCTTATCTGACCATTTCCAATGTGGCGAAGCTGCAACAAGAAGAATTAATGCGATTAAAATTACTTGCACAATGGCGACAAGAAGAAGCCATTAAACGAGATTTGGCGTTGAATTTTGTGGTCAGAGCCGAACATTTGTATACTGTGGCAAAATACGCGCCAAAGCATACTTCAGAATTATTAAATTGGGGATTAGATCCGCAAGAAGTACGAATTCATGGTAAAAAATTATTGCATATTATTGAGCAAGCCAAACGAGTGGATTCTGCTGAATATCCACCTTTGATCCAAAAATTATCTGATGATCCTCGTTATAAAAAATCCTTGAAATTATTGCAACAGAAATTAAAAGAAATCACTCCAGCGGGCTTAGCAACAGAGGTGATTGCAAGTAAGAGAGGATTAGAAAGTTTGATGAAATGGGTTTGGGTTAAACAGAAAGATCCCGATTCATTACCTGATTTAATGCGTGATTGGCGCGCTCCATTTGGACAATCGCTTGTTAAACTACTCGAATCTTGTTAAAAATAAACCGCACTTTAAAGTGCGGTCTTGTTTATCAACGTTTTACCAACGGTATTTAGGATTAATAATATCTTTCACTTGTCCCCAATATACTTTCAAGATAATTTCACCTTCTGCGTACGGTCCTATTGCGTATGGTGGATAAACAAAATTAATTCCTTCGGCATCAAAATAGAAATCAGGGGAAATGTATAATTCACTTTCAGGCGTATAAAATTCGTTTTCTTTTATCTTATTATCTAATCTATATTGATAATCTTTATAACTTTCCCATAAGAATTTTTTTAATGCAGGGTGATTTTTTGTGGCAAACAGATCTTCTAATTTAATAATAGATTTGGTTTCAGTATCAATATGATAGTAATTTGACCAATTCATGCCATGGGCACCACCACTATAAGTGCTAGTATATTGAGCAAAACTAATGACATTTTGTCTTTGTCCTATATAAGTCAAAAAGAATTCATATTCATTGCCAAGACTTTCAAAATTCTTGCTAGACTGTAAGTCACCTTCGTAATAGAACTGCATTAGCGCCTTAAAACGATCTTTGTTAGTTGGCAATGCTTTTATTTTTTTTAGTACTTCAGGCGACTCCGCTAAGTTTTCATCAAGTTTCCCTATTAATTGCTGATAAAGAAGATTATCTAGCCACTCGTACCCTGTTTCCACCGTTTCGACATGATAATTAATATAACTTTCTGTGTAACCATACTCATCATCTTTAGGTTGAGTACGTTTAAACTCTTCTTTAGCGCTGAAGATAGTAATTGGTTTAACATTTAATGTTGGAATTTCTGAGCTGATTTTATTCAGTTTATCTTGGGCTGCTTGAAGCTCTGCTTGGGATTTTTCTAAGTCCGCTTTTAATTGCACGACTTCACGTTCTGCTTGTAATAACTTAGCCTGAGTTTCTTTATCATTACATCCAGTTAATACTAAGGCAGAGAGAATGGCGAATGAAAGGATTGATGTGCGCATAATTTTTCCTCTTAAATAAAAGCCATCAGATAAATATGCTGATGGCTTGCTGTTATTACATTTTTTCAACGGTTTTAATGCCGAGTAAATCTAATCCTTGTTTTAAGGTTCGCTCGGTTAATTGTGCTAATTTCAAACGGCTTAATTTCAAGCTTTCTTCTGCATTAAGAATTGGGCAATGTTCGTAGAAGCTAGAGAATGCACCCGCAAGCTCATAAAGATAAGCACAGAGAATATGTGGTGTGCCCTCTTTTGCCACTGTTTGCACCGCTTCTTCAAATTGCAATAATTTTAATGCGAGATTGCGTTCTTTCTCTTCCGTTAATTGAATCTTAGCTTGAGAAAGTGCGGTCAAATCTACGTCAGTTTTATTAAAAATTGAACGAATTCGGGTGTAGGCATATTGCATATAAGGCGCAGTGTTACCTTCAAAACTGAGCATATTATCCCAATCAAAAACATAATCAGTGGTACGATTTTTTGATAAGTCAGCATATTTAACTGAGCCAATTGCAACGGCTTCAATCACAGCTTGTTTTTCTTGCTCAGAAAGTGCGGTGGATTTTTCATTAATTAATTTAGTCGCACGTTCTACTGCTTCATCCAATAAATCCGCTAATTTCACTGTGCCACCAGAACGGGTTTTGAATGGTTTACCATCTTTCCCTAGCATCATACCGAAGTTTTGATGTTCCAAGCTAAAATAGTCAGGCACATAACCGGCTTTACGTGTGATTAACCACGCCTGCTGCATATGTTGGCTTTGGCGAGTATCAGAAAATACAAGGGCACGATCCGCTTTTAAGGTTTCGTAACGATATTTCGCAGCGGCAATATCCGTTGTGGTATAAAGGAAACCGCCGTCTTTTTTCTGCACGATAACGCCCATTGGTTCGCCTTCTTTATTTTTAAATTCATCCAAATAAACGACCAAAGCGCCTTGATCTTCTACAGCTAAACCTTGCGCTTTGAGATCGGCCACAATTGCAGGCAACATTGGATTATAAAGGCTTTCACCCATAACATCTTTTTCTGTTAAGGTGACATTTAAGCGGTTGTAATTTAATTGGTTTTGCGACATTGTCATATCAACCAATTTTTTCCACATAGTTAAGCAATATTGGTCGCCACTTTGTAGTTTAACAACATAGTTACGTGCTTTTTCTGCGAACTCTTCATCATTATCGTAATGTTCTTTAGCTGCGCGGTAGAAAGCTTCTAGGTCGCTTAATTCCATTTCCGTTGCATGTTCATTTTCCATTTTCTCAAGATAGGCAATGAGCATACCGAATTGAGTTCCCCAGTCACCAATGTGATTGGCTCGGATCACTTTATGTCCCATAAATTCTAAAGCACGCGCAACGGCATCGCCAATGATGGTTGAACGTAAATGACCAACATGCATTTCTTTTGCCACATTTGGTGAAGAATAATCTATCACGATAGTTTGTGGCTGTTCTGTTTTTATACCTAAATTCACCGCACTTAGTGCTTGCTCTGATTGAGTAGCAAGCCAAGTTTTATCCAAGAAAATATTAATAAAGCCAGGGCCTGCAATCTCTAATTTTTCAGCGATGTTGTTGAGATCTAAGTTATCGAGGACTTTCTGTGCGAATTCTCGTGGATTTAAACCGAGTTTTTTCGCTGCTCCCATAATACCATTTGCTTGATAGTCACCAAACTGAGGTTTACCTGATTGGCGTACAACAGGATCAGTATTAGATTCAGCGCCTGCTGCGATCATAGCTTGTTGAATTTTGTGGGATAAAAGAGTTTGAATATTCACGTTTTTACCTATGCGAAGGGTTATTTGGTTATTAAAAAATAATGGGTTATGATACTTTGATTTTCCATTTTATTAAAGATAAACGAGATAAAAAATGCAAAAACAGCACCAATTATTTCAATCAGATTTAAGCAATTACCAAGATTTCCTTGATTTTCAGCAAAAAATACAAGAACTCGCTCAAGTTATTGGGATTGATTTAACTAAATTTCATATAGATCACTTAGCTTTACGAGTAAATAGTGAAGATAATGCAAGAAATTGGTTGGAACTACTGAGGAAGAACGGTATAATTCTCAGCGATAATATTGTAAATGGGCGAGTCATTTATTTAATTCAATTAAATAATGCACTCAATTTTATTGGGCAGCCTGTGGATATTGTCGAATTACCGTTCCCTAAAAATAAGTGCTATCCATTGGAATCATGGGAGCATATTGAGATTGTGATACCATTTGAAGACGGTGAAACAACACCAAATTGGTTTTCTCGTCTTGAGAAACAATTTTTATGGAACAATTTAACAACTATAGATGTCAAATTGAGTGAACCTAAGGTGGATGGGGAAAAATTACCAAATCCATCTATTGCAATTAGTTTTGCTGACAAAAGTAAAAATCATGTATGTATCAAGGTTCACCCATATAGCATAAAGACTATAATCGAGGTTTAGAGAATGAAAAAAATGTTAGCATTAGCTGTTTTAGCAGCTGTTGGGGTATCTGCTTGTTCAAGTCAACATAAAGATGATGAAAATTCTTATCATGGAACAGTATTATTTAGCCAATATGAAGGCGAAAATTTAAAATTAACTGTTAGAAAAGATAACTGCGAAGCAGACAAACGTGATACAGCAACTGAAGATGTTGTTGTAACTCAAAAATACGATTCAGATATCGTTGTTGGTGCTTGCGTTAAAGTAACTGATAATGGCTCTGACAACGTTTCTCGTTCAGTATCACGCTCTTGGTTATCAAGAACGGGTATTTTTCACTAATAACATTAAAGGTTAGTTAAAATGAAAAAAATCACATTAGCATTAGCGATTTTGGTTAGCTTTGGGTTAGCGGGCTGTGCTAACACAGATATTTATAGCGGTGACGTTTATTCTGGTCAGCAATCAAAAGAAGCTCGCTCTATTACTTATGGTACAATTGTTTCTGCTCGTTCTGTTAAAATTCAAGCAGATAACCAAGGCGTACTTGGTTCTGTGGGCGGCGGTGCTATTGGTGGTATTCTTGGCTCTACTGTCGGTGGTGGCACTGGTCAAGCAATTGCAACTGCTGTTGGCGCTATCGCTGGTGCTGTAGTTGGTAGCAAAATTGAAGAAAAAGCGAGCCAAGTTGATTCATTAGAGATGGTAATCAAAAAAGATGACGGCAAAGAAATTGTTGTTGTTCAGAAATATGATGCTAAGTTGGCAAAACCAGGTACGCGAGTTCGTATCGTTGGTGGCTCAACATTAAATGTTTCAGCTTTATAAGCTAATCAATATCTCAATTAAAAAGACCTTTGATTGTTTCAAAGGTCTTTTTTATCTAACATGATATATGTTTCTGAATTATATCAGACCATTCTAGTCCATTATAGAACCAATATTTTGTTCTAAATTCGGGCGTTACTTCATCTTTTATATTTAACCAGGGTTTATAAGGACCCGTAAAATGTATGATTTTAGGTGGAGTAGCTAATTTATCAAATTCAGCCAGTTCCTCTAACATATTGGCAGCTCTAAGAACAACTTTTGCATGTAGTTGGTAATTATAAATTTTGTTTATACTTCCCCATTTATTTTTACATACGATATTTAGCACATCCTGATCGAGGTAAATTAAGTTTGGGTACTTTAATGTATATTCGCAAAGTGTAGCTGTAATATTTTGTTCTTTCCATAACTTATTGTTAACTAATAAAACACCTGCTCCAAAATAGGGTTTCATATCAGGGAAGTCTTCATAAGAATGTGAAACTTTACTTGAATTTGTGTAAGGGTCCTCAGTAGCCATTACTAAATTATCTTTGAAATCCATGCTATAAAATTCGTCGATATTATCGTCAATAACAATATCGCAATCTAAATAAAGAATTCTATCTTCTGGAAGATCTGAGATGAAATATCGGTAACAAGTTGGAGATGTAATTCTATTTAGAACGGTAAATCCATCAAATATATCTGTAATGACTTTTACATCTATAATTTGACATTCTATTTTATTTAACGATTTATTCAGGACTTGAAACCACTCATCAGGAAATTCTTTATTTAACAAATAGAATTTCACATTTTGATGATGGTAGCAAACGGATTTAATTAATGTAATAACTTGCTCAGAATAGTTTAAATCAGCAGCTAAAGCGATTACTATTTGTTTGTCTGTGGCTTCATATGCTTGCATAGTTTTACTCTTATATTAATATGATAATTTTTTCTAAAAATTAGGATACTGCATATTTTTTAGTTTTGAAATAAATTTATCACCCATTTTCACGCTTTGCTTTTTGTAATTTTGCATACGCATTTAAGAGTTTTTGGTGTGCTCGTAGCTGTTGTAAGTGCTCGTCATCAGCTAATAAATCGTAGAATGGATTTCCTTGTTCTGATACAGCAGCCCAAGCCGAATTTCTAGCTGTTTCTCCGTACATTTTTCCAAATGCATGGTAATACTGTTCAGGTTGGCGTTCTTCATCAAGGAAAAGTTCGATTGTATTAATTAAACAACGATAATAATTAGCACGTTCTGGCGTAAATACGGAATTATTCATATTATATGTCCAATTTGCCCATTCCAATGCTAACTCTAATTCGCCTAAGGCTAAATAAAGCATTGATTTAAGTTCGCCAATACGTAAGGTTGACCAACCTGATTTAGGGGGCGCCACAATACCAATAAACTCACGAACTCGGGTTGCATCATCAATTCCTTGTTCATCTAATTCATCCAATAGCTCTTGGTAAGTGTCTTGATCATGATGAAAGTGCGGTAAATCGAGCAAGATTTCTCGCCAATCCATCCCTGCGTTATTGTTGGCATAAATTAAATCATCAACTGGATAAATATCTGACATGGAAGGCACGATAATTCGGCAAGCGTACACGCCTAAGTGGTTGTAATCCATAATATAAACTTGTTTGTTGTCCGCATTAAATATGGCCATTAAATTATTGTATTCTTGTTCCGTTGTTCCAGAAAAATTCCAATGAACAAATGGATAATCTGAAGTTTGTTTAAAGAGATCCCAAGAAATTAAGCCGCTTGAATCAATAAAGTGCGTTTCTAAATTCGCATGTTCTGCCACATCATCGTTGTTGAAAGAAGGGGGAGCAAAGACATCTAAATCTTTGAGACTACGACCCTGTAATAATTCCGTTACTGTACGTTCAAATGCAACTTGGAAATTTGGATGCGCACCGAAGGAAGCAAAACAAGTGCCATTATTTGGATTAAATAAAATCACTGCGATAACTGGGTATTTACCGCCTAAAGAGGCATCGTAGCAGTAAATTGGGAAACCTTCCTGTTCTAATGTTTGAATGGATGCTTGAATACTCGGATATTGTGCAATAACATCCGCAGGAATTTCAGGTAAGCTGATTGCCTCGGCAATAATTTTATTTTTTACATAGCGTTCAAATACTTCAGATAATCCTTGAACGCGAGCTTCATATTTGGTATTGCCTGCCGACATGCCGTTCGATACATATAGGTTAGCAATAATGCTTTGTGGAATGTAAACGGGTTTCTGATCGGATTGGCGAATATAAGGCAAGGCAACGATCCCTCGATCATAGTTGCCAGATTGTAAATCAATTAATAAATCAGGTGTCAATTCACCTTCGGGATCAAAATAGCCGAGTAAATAATCGTCTAAAATTCCTTCTGGTAACATATCTTCATCTTCGATAGGGAACCATTTTTCTGAAGGGTAGTGAACAAAATCACTTTCAGCAATATCTTTACCTAAATAATAGTCAGCGAAAAAATAGTTAGTAGAAAGACGTTCAAAATATTCGCCTAATGCGGAAGCTAATGCTGCTTTTTTACTTGCCCCTTTACCATTTGAAAAACATTGCGGGCAATCTTTATCACGAATATGGACAGACCATACGTTTGGAACAGGATTTAACCAGGAGGCTTCTTCAATATCAAAACCAAGTGCGGTTAATTTTTGTTGAAATTTATGGATACTTTCTTCAAGCGCGGCATCTTTACCTAAGATAAAGGTTTGTTCTGTCATTGGGTTACCTTACAGAGAATACGAAAATTTGCCGAATTGTATCATGTTACAGATGAATGCGTATAAGTTATTTACAAATGGTGTATTAAGCTTTATAGTTGTGGCGTTTAGTCGGGGTGCTGAACAATGTTCAGCTGAGATGATACCCGTGAACCTGATACAGTTAACGCTGACGTAGGGAACTAATTAGAGATAAATATCGTTATCTTTTCTATCATTATGTCTTTCTTTTCGTTTAGTGGTTAGTCTGTGTTTTCTTTTCACTTAAACGAGGAGTAAATTCATGACAACTTTTCCATCCATTCACAAAACAAGTCTAAAATTGACCGCACTTTGTGGTTTATCATTATTTATGCTTTCACAGCCAGCACAAGCAGAAGGGCGCTTAACCGTCTATTGCAGCATGCAAAATGCGACCTGTGAAAAAATTGTGCAACGTTTTGCAGAAAAATATAACGTAGATGCACAGTTCGTGCGTAATAGTACGGGTACCATTCTAGGTAAAATTAAAGCGGAGAAAGAGAATCCACAAGCGGATTTATGGTATGGCGGCACCTTAGAGCCTCATTTCCAAGCCGCTGGTGAAGGCTTGTTAGAGAAATATCGTTCTCCTAAGCAAAAAGAAATTATGCCTAGATTTAAGCATTTAACAGAAAAACTAGGTGAATATAGTTCGATTATTTATTTAATGGAACTTGCTATTGGGGTCAATACAGAAAAATTAGAAAAATTGGGGATTGAACCGCCAAAATGTTTTGCTGATTTAGTGGATCCTCGTTTTAAAGATCAAATTCAATATCCTGATCCGCGCGTATCAGGCACAGGTTATTCATTTTTAACCACATTAGTTCAACTTTGGGGCGAAGAAAAAGCTTTTGAATTCTTTAAAAAATTGGATAACAACGTGGTGCAATATAGCAAAAGTGGTTTAGCTACTAGTAAATTGGCGACGGGTGAAGTCGGTGTTGATGTGAGCTTTATGCACAGCTATATACGCGAAAAAGATAAAGGCGCTCCAGTAAAAGGCATTATACCTTGTGAAGGTGCAGGCTATACCTTAGGCGCAATTAGTATTCTTAAAGGTGCGCGTAATTTAGATAATGCGAAGTTATTTGTTGATTTTGCGTTAGATAAAGAAGCACAAGAAATGATGTGGCGAAATGCAGATTCTTATCAGCTTCCAACCAATATTCATGCGGAAATCTCACCAAAATCCAGTAATCCGACAGAATTGAAATTAATCGATATTGATTTTATTCGTTTTGGTTCTGATAAAGAAGCGAAACGCTTAACTGAGCATTGGCTACAAGAAACCAAAATGGCGAAGTAAAAAACAAAGAAAAAGTGCGGTGTAATTCACCGCACTTTTATCTTTAGGCTTCTTTTTTCAGTAAAAACACGCCATGTTCTGCCAGGTGCAGATAAGCCTGTTGTGCATTAGGATCAAACTCTTCTGGATTGCTGTTGACAAGCAGATCTTTTCCGCCCCATTCTGCCACAATTTCCCAGTGATTTCCCATATATACCGCACTTTTAATGTGGCAGTGTTGGCTTTCTTCGCCAGTGTTTTTCAGTTTAATTGCTTCTGGACGAATACCCACTAAACATTCTCCATCGGCTAATCCGAATTGTGATGAATTGGAAAGAGGGAAACTGTAACCATTCACTGTTACTTTATCTTGAGAAAGATGACCATCAAAAATACTACTTTCGCCCATAAAGTTGGCTAAGAAGAGTGAGTTAGGGCGAAGGTAAAGCTCTTTTGCAGGTGCTTTTTGCATAATTTTACCTTTATGCATAACAATAACTTCATCAGAAACAGCAAAGGCTTCTGTTTGATCATGAGTAACATAAAGAGAAGTAATGCCTAAACGCTGTTGCAATTCGCGGATTTTCTCACGCATAGAGCGGCGTAAATTAGCATCAAGGTTACTTAATGGCTCATCAAATAAAAGCACTTTTGGTTTGAGTACTAATGCACGCGCTAAAGCAACACGTTGTTGTTGACCACCAGAAATTTGGTCAACAAAGCGATCTTCAAATCCAGCTAAATCCACTAATTCAAGGGCTTCTTTTACTCGTTGTTTTCGTTCTTCCATGCCAACGCCTTGCATGCGTAAGCCATAACCTACGTTATCGCCAATCGACATGTGTGGGAAGAGAGCATAGGATTGGAATACAATACAAATATCACGATTTTGAATGGATGATTTGGTGACATCTTCTCCATCAATAAAAATCTGTCCCTCGGTTGGACTTTCTAAGCCTGCTACTAAACGTAATACTGTGGTTTTACCACAACCTGATGGACCAAGTAAGGTCACCATTGTGCCACGCTTAATGGTTAAATCTAAATTATCAATAACGACGGATTTTCCAAATGATTTGGTAATGTTTTTTAATACTAAAAAATCGTTGTTCATATATTTACTGCCTTTTGTTAAAACTTTTGATTTTTACACCGCACTTTGCGGTATGGATTAATTCATTTTTTTCGCTTTTGAGCGAGAGATTCTTGTGTCGCCCACTAACCAGTCAAAGAGCAAAATAATTGACATCATTACAACAATAAGGATTGAGCCATAAGCAATTGCGACACCGTACTCCCCGTCTTCTACACGATTTAAAATATATGATGTTGCAACCCTTGTATCAGCAGTTACAAGGAAAACTATCGCACTAACAGTCGTCATTGCTCGTACAAAGCTAGTAACTAATGCGGATAATAATGCCGGTTTTAATAGCGGTAATACAATAAACCAAATGGTTTTGAAGGAACTTCCTTTTAAAGAAAGTGAGGCTTCATCTAAAGATTTATCAAGTTGTCCTAAACCAGCAATGGCGGCTCGCATACCTACAGGCATATTTCTCATTACCATTGACAAAATAATAATTAGACTAGTACCAGTAATATAAATAGGTGCGTCATTAAATGCCAAAATATAAGATACACCCGCTACAGTGCCAGGTACTGCGAAACAAAGTAATGTTAAGAATTCTAAGGTTTTTTTGCCTTTAAAATCTCGTCTTACTGTAATGTATGCTATTAATAAACCGAATAGTGCTGTAATCGGTGCGGCACTTGCTGCAAAAATGACAGTTTGAATAAGTGAAGGCCAAGCTCCATCACTGAATCCTTGCCCAAATAAGGTAATGTAATTTTTTAATGTTAGAGTGTAATCAACACCCCAGTTCATTGTAAAACTACCAAAGAATATACTACCGTAAAGTATAGTATTGAATAGAACCCAGAATACTAAGAAGAAAATAATAGTGTATTTCATAGTATTTGGTAGCTCTTGTACATCTCCTCGATAAGATTTACCAGAAACTGTTACATAAGAACGATTACCAATCCATAAATATTGAATTACAAATATTAGGAGAGAAAATACTAGTAATAGCGTTCCTAATGTACTTGCTGATGCATAATCTAATTGAGATCCTGCAATATAGAAATAAATTTGTGAAGAGATAACATCAAAACTACCACCTAATACTAGTGGAGTACTAAAGTCAGCTAGAGATTGTATTGCTACAACTAAGAATGAGTTTGCAAGAGCTGGTTTTAATAGAGGAAAAATAATATTAAAAAATGTTTGATAGCGATTTGCTCGTAATGTATAGGATGCTTCCTCAATAGATGGATGGATTGATTTCAATGCACCTTCTAAAATCATAAAAGACATAGGTGTTAATGCTAAGGTATGAGCAATAACGATGCCAGTGAAACCGTATAACCAGTTACTACTGAATCCCAAATATTCAACTAAAAAACTGGTAACGTATCCTGAACGTCCAAGCATAAGAGTTACCCCTAAACCAACAACAAAAGGAGGAGTAACAATTGGTAAAATAGAAAATACTTTTCCAATAAATGCAGTACGTTTAGCGATCCTTGTCGTATATAGAGCAAAAATAAGACCGAAAGTCGTTGCTAATACTCCAATGGTTCCAGCTACACTAAGTGAGTTGCCTATGATTCGTAGGACATAAGGTTGTTTTATAATAGTTAGAACTTGGCTAGGTACAAATTCAGAACCGTTATAAAACATAGAAATAAATATTGCAAAAGTAGGATAGACTATAAAAAAGAAGATTAATAAAATTATGCTAATTAGAGATGCAATAATGAATTTATCACTTTGCATTACTTTCATTTTTGCTAGTGCATTAGTCGCTAATGCGACTAATGCAACAGTTAAAATAAAGATAGAATAACCTAAACTTATTTTAGCAAAGATGGCAGATACAAATATAAAAGCAAAGATAGAACAAACGATAATAAATTCAAATATTCCTTGGATTCTTTCTCCTTTCTTGCTAAATACCTGTGAAATAAATGGAACTAATAGTAGTGAACCAAACCATATCCAACTTAAGTTGAATGAGCTCCATCCCATAGCTGAATAAATTTCATCTGATGTAGAATCTAATATGCCATAATATAAAGCATTAGATGGAAGACATATAAAGCCTAAAATAGCTAGTGTAATCCAAAAAATACTAGAATTATATATTTGTATTTGCTTCTTCATAATACCTCCAAAGAAAAAGCTATTGTGCTAATTTGATTTCGGTAACCCATTTTTGAATGAGAGCATTACGTTTTTCACTCGAACCAAATGTACTGAAATCATAGTTTATTAACTTTAATTCTCCAGGTTTCAATGTATAAGGAGATGGAGTTGCGTGTATATTTGTTAATACGTGATGTGATTGTGCTTCTTTCCAAGATAATTCTTGGGCCTCTTTTGACATTACCCAATCAACAAATAGTTTCGCATTTTCTAAATTTCTTGCATTTTTAATGATACTCACTCCGCCAAGTTCATAACCTGTCCCTTCACATGGTACGATAACTTCAAGTGGAGCACCATTTTCTCGTTCAAAAGAATAGTTTTGTAAGAAACCAATTCCAATGGTAGTTTCTCCTCTTGCGGAATTTCTTGATGGGGCCGTTCCTGCTTTTGGATATTGTGAAATATTTTTATCAAGTGCACCCAAATATTCAAAGGCTTTCTCTTCTCCCCATAGTTGAACAAATGTAGCTATAGCAGTATAAGCAGTACCAGCACTTTGAGGATCTGCTATTTGAACCTCATCTTTTAAGCGAGGGTCTAACAAATCTTTCCAGCATTTGGGTGTTTCATTTATACCAAGTTTTTTTAGCCTTTCAGTGTTTACACCAAAACCTAGTACTCCCATATAAACTACAGAGCTATAGTTTCCTTTTAATTTTCCAGGATCTTTAAATTGTGGCATTACTTCAGATAGTTTAGGAGATTGATAAGGCGTTAATAGTCCCATTTCTGCAGCTTGTGAGTGAGTATCAAAAGTACCTCCATACCATACATCTGCTTCTGGATTATTTTCTTCAGCTTTTATTTTAGCTAATGTACTGCCTGAACTATTACGAATAAACTTGGCGTCTATATTGTACTTTTTAGAAAATGCTTGAACTTCTTTTTCACAAACAATATTTTGAGCACTACAATAAACAACTAGTCGCCCTTTGGCTGATGCATTAGTCATAAAGGCTAAACTGCCTAATAACGTGGCGGATAAAGTCAAAGCAATTTTTGAAAGTTTCATTGTTTTCTCCTTATTTGATTTGGAAAAAGTGAGTTGTTAGCTCACATGAATGAAAAAATGTGCGGATTTTTACCGCACTTTTAGTTTATTGAGCAAGTTTGATTTCTTGCACCCATTTTTCAATTAATCTTTTACGTTCAGTGGTTTCACCATATTTTTCAAAATCATAATTGATTAAGTTTAATTTGGTTGGATCAAATGCTGTTGGTGATTGTTCTGCTTTTGTATTGGTTAATGTTTGGTGAGAATTACCTTTACGCCATGCGACTTCTTGTCCCTCCTTAGATAAAACGAAGTCAACAAATTGTTTTGCATTATCGATATTGCGAGAACCTTTAATAATACTTAGGCCACCTAATTCATAACCAGTTCCTTCACAAGGTACTACCATTTCAATTGGTGCTCCAGCTTGTTTTTGAACGGCATAATCATGTAAGAAACCAATCCCAATAGTCGCTTCACCACGTGCTGTATTATTGGATGGTGTGATACCTGATTTTGTATATTGTGAAATGTTTGGATGTAATTGTTTAAAGTAGTTAAAGGCGTGCTCTTCACCCCAAAGTTGTACAAAGGTTGCGATAGCAGTATAAGCTGTACCTGAGCTTTGTGGATCTGCAATTTGGATTTCGCCTTTTAGACGCGGATCAGTTAAATCCTTCCAGCATTTTGGTACTTCATTAATACCTAATTTTTTCAAACGCTCAGTATTGACGCCAAATCCTAAAATGCCCATATAAATGGCAGATGTATAGTTTCCTTTGACTTTGGCTGGATCTTGGAATTTTTCTACTACATCATCAATATGTTTTGAACGATAAGCTTCTAATAAGCCCATTTCTGCAGCTTGTGCTTGTGGGTCAAATGTACCTCCGTACCACACATCAGCTTGTGGGTTATTTTTTTCAGCTTCTACTTTCGCAAAAGTACTACCAGAACCATTGCGGATAAAAGCTGTTTTTACGTCATATTGTTTACCAAATTCTTGCGTGACTGCTTCACACATTTCATTTGTAGCACTACAGTAAACAACCAAGCGACCTTTAGCTTGTGCTTGAGCAGATAACATTAAGCCAGCACCTAAAAGTGCGGTGGAAATTGTAAGAGAAAGTTTTTTCAATTTCATATATAACCTCGTCGATTGAAAATAAGATTAGGGGTGAGATTATGTAGCATATTAATTGATTTCATAAGAAAATACAGTGAGCTATATCACAAAAAACTAATTTGGTTAAAAATTAGTTGATAAACTGTTAAATAGTCCTATTTTTCTTTATAATAAGCAGTTATTTACTGCTATTTGGGAATGGATATATGCCACAAAATTCATCTTGTATTATTATCGCCATCGCGGGTGCTTCAGCGTCAGGAAAAAGTCTGATTGCTTCCACTGTACATAAAGAATTATGCGATGAATTGGGCTGTGCCGATATTGGCATTATTTCTGAGGATTGTTATTACAAAGATCAAAGCCATTTGGATTTTGAAACTCGTACTAAAACCAATTATGACCACCCAAATTCCATGGATAGAGAATTATTAATCTCTCACTTGAAAGCTTTAAAACAAGGTGAAGCGGTTGATATTCCTGTTTATAATTATGCTGTGCATAATCGTTCTTCAGAAGTCATTCACTTCACCCCTCGTAAAATTGTGATTTTAGAAGGGATTTTACTGTTAACGGATGAACGCGTTCGCCAAGAAGTGTCAATGTCAGTTTTCGTGGATACGCCATTAGATATCTGTTTTATTCGTCGTTTACAACGAGATATAGTGGAGCGTGGGCGTTCAATGGAATCCATTATTGATCAATATCGTGCAACAGTTCGCCCTATGTTTTTACAGTTTATTGAACCTTCAAAACAATACGCAGATGTAATTATTCCTCGTGGTGGAAAAAACCGAGTGGCAATTAATATGTTAAAAGCACAAATTTTGAAATTATTAGGACGATAGGAGAGAAAAATGAGATTGTGTGATGTGGATATTGAACGCTATTTAGATGATAAGATCATCGAACTTTCTCCTCGCCCAGATAATAGCAAAATCAATGGTGCAACTATTGATTTACGTTTAGGCAATTCATTCCGCGTTTTTCGTGAACATTGTGCACCTTTTATTGATGTCAGTGGGCCAAAAGAAGAAGTCGCCGCACAGCTTGATCTTGTGATGAGCGATGAAATTATTATTGGCGATGATGAAGCATTTTTTCTTCATCCCGGTATGTTAGCTTTGGCAACGACATTAGAAAGTGTAAAACTTCCTTCTAATATTATTGGTTGGTTAGATGGACGCTCTTCTCTGGCACGTTTAGGGTTGATGGTGCATGTTACCGCGCATCGTATTGATCCGGGCTGGGAAGGAAAAATTGTATTGGAATTCTATAATTCGGGTAAACTGCCGCTTGCACTACGCCCAAATATGATTATTGGCGCATTGAGTTTTGAAGTTTTAAGCGGTCATGCGGCGCGACCTTATACTAGCCGAGTTGATGCAAAATATAAACATCAACAAAGTGCAGTGGCAAGCCGTATTAATCAGGATAAGTAATATGTTGAAAAAAATAGGCATAGGATTATTGATTTTAATCCTTGCCTTTTTTGCTTTACTCTTTTGGCAAAAAGGCAAAATTGAGAAAAATTTAACCGCACTTTTGGCTAAAAATCAGTTAGAAGTGAAATCAGTAGCGCTTAATTTGTTGCCGACCGCATTGAATTTAACGGATGTGCGCTACCTTTATCCGCAAAATGCCTCCGAGTTCCAAGCTAAAAATCTGAATTTCACTTTATCACTTTGGTCTTTATTGTGGGGCGAAGTAAAACTTGAGTTAATCCAAATAACACAAGGGAAATTATGGAACGCAAACCAATCTCTTATTCTGGATCAGATTGATGGTACGCTTACTGCACATTCATTATCTTTATCTGATAAAGATAAGATTATTGCTGATTGGAATGCGGGACGTGTTATTCAACCTGATTTTGAACTGGATATTAGTGCAAGAAATGCCAAACAAGCTCAAATCCAACTAAAAACAAAGTTCAGCCTTTCAAAGCATAATGTGCCTTTTTCTTATTTAAATGCAATTGTGCAGTGGCAAAAGCCTTTGTTAAACCAAGATAAATGGCATGCTAGTTTGGGTAAGGGAATTTTTTCTTTTGAGCAAAATAATTATACTTTAATGGCTGATGGATTTTCTCTTAATCAAGTGGTATTGGGTACTGTTAATGCCAATCTCACCCCTGAAAAAATAAATATTTCTATTGATGATAATGTGGTTATTGATGGCGTCATTGCAGATCAACAAAATCAACAATTCCATGTGATCGCTCAAAATGCCAATTTGTCGAATTGGTTGCAGGCATTTACTTTACCGGTTTTAGCGGAAGGAAAGGCGAGTACTAAAGCGCAAATTTTATTGCTACATAACCAACCAATTTCAGCCAATGCGATACTTCGAGTAGAGCAGGGTAAAATTAGAAATCTAAATTTGCTCGCCTTAATTAGCCAATATCTTTCCATCAATTATGATGAAAATGCCTTGGCGGGTATGGATACGGCTTTTGAGCAAATGGATACAGAATTGTCTTGGGCAAATAATCAACTTGATATTCGTACTTTGAATATTAATCATCAATATTTGGACCTAAAAGGCAAAGGCAGCGTTGATTTATCACAAAATAAATGTGATGTACAAACAGAAATTGCGGCTAAGAAATATCAATTTGTTGCCTTACCAGTGCGGTTCTTTGGCAATTGCAACTCACTAGAATATAAGGTGGAAATTAACCGCAGTTTTCGTCAACAATTAAAAGATTTTATTAGAGAAAAATTAAAATAATGTTATCCCAGCATAAAGTCGATCGAATCGGCTATTATCGAGTAGCGGCAATGGCATTTGCCGCTTTTATTTTTAATACGACGGAATTTGTTCCGGTGGCGTTATTGTCTGATATCGCTCAAGGCTTTGATATTTCATTATCACAAACAGGGTTGATGATGACAGTCTATGCATGGATTGTGTCGTTAATGTCATTACCGCTGATGTTAGCCACATCGAAGTTAGAACGTCGTAGTTTATTGTTAAAACTGTTCGTTTTATTTGTGCTATGCCATCTGTTATCCGTATTTGCTTGGAATTATTGGGTGTTGTTGCTATCAAGGATGGGGATTGCATTTGCGCATGCGGTCTTTTGGTCGATTACGGCTTCTCTTGCAATGCGAATTGCGCCTCAAGGCAAACAGACACAGGCTTTAGGGATGATTGCCATGGGATCAGCAATGGCGATGGTTTTAGGCTTACCAATTGGACGGATCATTGGGCAATGGTTAGGCTGGCGTGCAACCTTTGCTGTGATTGGTATTGCGGCTTTTAGCATTATGTTAATTTTAGCGAACTTACTGCCTCGTTTACCTAGTCGCAATGCTGGTTCTTTGTCAAGTTTGCCTTTATTAATCAAAAGGCCTCTGTTAATCGCCGCTTATTTCACCACAATGTTTATTGTGGCTGGTCATTTTACCGCTTATAGTTACATTGAACCTTTTGCTAAACAAATCAGTCAGTTAAGTGAAAACTTATCTACACTGATGTTATTAGTTTTTGGATTGGCGGGCTTTGTGGCTAGTTTCTTATTTGGACGAATTTACCGATTTTTCCCCGCTAAATTTATCACTTTTGCTTTAGGTATTGTGACTTTATCCCTTGTCTTATTATATTTTGCAAGCACTTCAACATGGTTGGTCTTTGCGCTGATTTTTGTTTGGGGAATTGGCATTTCAGCCATGACATTGGGATTGCAAATGCGCGTGCTACAACTTTCGCCTGATGCGACTGATGTGGCGTCTTCCATTTTCTCGGGGATTTATAATATTGGTATTGGCGGCGGCGCTTTAATTGGTAACCAAGTAATGCAACATATGGGATTAAAAGATATTGGCTTTATTGGGGCAATATTGGGCGTGGTTTCTATGTTGGTGTTTGTAATCACGCATTTAATGTACCGCAGACCAAGAAGATAAAGTACATAAAAAGACACCGCACTTTTAGGTATATATCAAAGTGCGGTGTTTTTTGTTAACGTTTTGATTTCTTAATAAATTTCATTAAGCGCTTACGTTTACGTAATTGCGTAGGCGTTAAGGTATTGCGTTTCCCTGCAAATGGATTGCTCCCTTCTTGGAACTGCAAACGAATTGGCGAGCCAATGATTTTCAAACTACGACGATAATAATTGGATAAATAGCGTTTGTAACTGTCAGGTAATTTATCCATTTGGTTACCATGCACCACAATGATTGGTGGGTTGTAACCACCTGGGTGCGCATATTTCAATTTAATACGACGTCCGCCCGCCATTGGTGGTTGGTGTTCGTCCGTTGCCATCTGTAAGATACGAGTGAGTAGCGAAGTGGTCATTTTTTGCGTCGCACATTGATAAGCTTCCAGTACGGATTCAAATAAATTCCCTACGCCACTTCCATGTAAGGCAGAAATAAAATGTACTCGAGCAAAATCAATAAAATCTAAACGACGATCGAGCTCTGATTTCACTTGATCTTTCACTGATTGATCTAATCCGTCCCATTTGTTGACCACAATGACCAGCGAACGCCCTGCGTTCAGAATAAAGCCGAGTAATGATAAATCCTGATCAGAAATACCTTCACGTGCGTCAATGGTTAATAAGACCACATTGGCATCTTGAATGGCTTGTAATGTTTTGATGACCGAAAATTTTTCTACTGCTAAATGGACTTTACCGCGTTTGCGTACGCCAGCAGTATCAATAATAGTGTATTTCTGGCCATCACGTTCCATTGGAATATAAATACTGTCGCGTGTTGTGCCTGGCATATCATAAACCACTACACGATCTTCGCCGAGAATGCGGTTGGTTAAGGTAGATTTCCCGACATTTGGGCGGCCTACAATCGCAATCTTGATATTTTGATTTTCTGGTGCTTGATGTTCTTCATCTAATGCTTCGTCTAAAAGCGCGGTGTCATTTTCATCTGAAAAATCAAACTCTTGTTCCCATTCATCTTGTTCTGAATCTTCTTCATTTTGTACCGCACTTTGATCTGCTTCACTAAACTGTGCAGCAAATGGTGCTAAAACTTGTTCAATTAATTGTGTGACACCGCGTCCTTGTGAAGCGGCGATTTGCGCAATTTCACCTAAACCTAATTGATAAAATTCGGCACAATGTGAATCGGCGTCAATACCGTCAGTTTTATTGGCAACCACAACAGTTGTTTTATTTTGGCGTTGGCGCAAATAGTTGGCAATGCCGATATCTGCTGGAGTTAAGCCTGCGCGAGCATCAACTAGAAATAAAACAACATCGGCTTCTTCAATGGCTAGTAAGGATTGTTCCGCCATTTTTTCTTCAACGCCTTCTTCAGAACCATCGATACCGCCAGTGTCAATGACGATGAAATCATAGCCTGCAATATTGGCTTGACCATATTTACGATCTCGAGTTAAGCCGGGAAAATCTGCGACTAAGGCATCACGAGTGCGTGTTAAGCGATTGAATAGGGTTGATTTTCCAACATTTGGACGACCAACGAGTGCAACTACAGGCGTTGTCATAAAAACCTCAAAAGAATAGTTACATAAAATTATGCATGAAATAATCGGCTATTATAGCGGATTTTCTAGCGGATGAGAAACAACGAGGGGATAAATTCAAAGCGCGGTGGAAAACTTGTGAGTTTTGCACCGCACTTTTGAACTAGGCACTGGCTTTTTTCGTAAAGCCAATATACAAACAGAATATAAATCCAACAAGCAATGCGTAAGGGGAGTATTGGCTAATGCCTGCACCTGAAGCCGCTAAGCTTAATCGATGTGCCGCTGCACCACCTAGTAGCATGCCTAAAATGAACATAGAAGAATCATTATCTCCTTCGCCTAAATGTACTAAGTGTTTGCCAGGACAACCGCCACCTAAAGAGAAGCAAAGGCCACACAATACCATGGCAAGAAAATTCCAAAGATATTGATTATGTGCTAAAGGTTGTTTTTCAAAACCTAAGTGGAATTGACCTAATACCATATTGGTGATAAGTGTCGCTACAACTAAAGCGATAACACCAGTTAATAAGGTTGGATCACGAAGCAATATCATATTACGAAATGCGCCTACGGTGCAGAAACGTGATTTTTGCATTAAGACGCCCAATCCTAGACCTGCAAAGAGTGAAAGCCAGAGGTTAGCATGTTGAGAACCAGGTCCTTTTTGTGAGAAATAGAACGGCAGGCCTTCACCAAAACTGAATTGAGTAATTAAAGCGATAAATAATAGGATAGCAATCACCGTAGGAATAAAACCCAATGCTTTATGTTGAGGTTGGGATTTGCCGAGTGAATATCCGCGATTAATGAAGAATGTACCAGCAACGATACCAACAAATAAACCCACAATACCCGCAATGGCAGTGAGATCCCCTCCGCCTAAGCGTAAATAAGCTCGCCATGGGCAACCTAAAAAGATAAGCGCGCCTAGCATTGCGAAAAAGCCTAAAGCGAGTCGTATGAATGGCGATGATCCCCCTCTTGATTTGAATTCTTTGCTAAATAAAGAAATGATGAGAGCACCAAGAATTAAACCAATGAGTTCTGGACGAATATATTGAAGTGGAGAAGCTTGATGAAGACCGATGGAACCTGCAGTGTCACGTAAGAAACAAGCTGCACAAAATCCCATATTACCTGGATTGCCATTGTAGGTTAGAAGTGGAGCAACGATACCAAGTGCAGCACCTGCAACCACAGGCCATTTTGAAATTTTCATAATGAAACCCTTGTGATATCTAGTTAATCAAATTATTTGTTTTAATCATAACTTATTAAAACAAGGGTATTTTATCTAATATAAATAGGGAATAAATAAATTTATGATAAAAGTTTGTGCTAAATCAAAAATATCATCTATTTACTTGCAAAGAATAAATCTTGGATTAATTGTCGATTGAGATTGAGTCCAATAACCACTGCACCTTGATTTTGCATAGGCTCACAACCAGTAATGGCATATTCTTTATCCACCATATCAAATTTAATCCACTGGTTATTGATTTCGCAATATCCTTTCACGCGAGCTACCTTGCCACAAATTCCACTGGTTAAAAGCAATAATGTATGTGCAAGTTGCTCAACACTAGGTAAGTGTATTTGTTGCAAGCCAATATTTTCTAAATCATTTTTCTTTTGATTTTCAATGCTTCTGAATGAGAGAAAAACTTGCTTATCGTCAGATTTTGAATCAACGCTTACTTCGCGTGATAACACTTCATGCCAAATATCTTCGTGCCAGTTTTGATAAGCTTGCGCGGGGAATAAGATATCTTCAGAAAGATTGAGATCAGCTTTAAGTGCGGTGAAATCTTCATCAGAAAATGATTCTGCTTTACTAACAACAATGGTTCCTGCAACCGAAAGTTGATCTTTGAAGTAGTCAGGGAATTTTTGTCTACTTTCACGATAATGTTTACCATCAACAATCGTAATCGGTGGTGCAAATTGAATTTGCTCGTAAGTGATTTTTTCTAATTGACGAATAATTTTGCTCGGCCAAGCTACACCGCTTGGTTCAATGATTAAATAATCTGGATTAATGGAGTTGGCGATGGTTAAGATGGAATAGGTGAAATCTAAACCGAGAGAGCAACAAATACAGCCTTCAGTTAATTCCCAAACTTTGAGGTCTTCATTTTGATTTTTTAGTAATTCACCATCAAAGCCTAATGTACCGAATTCATTTTCAACTATTGCAAATCGTTTCCCTGTTTTTTTTATCATTTCTTGGATAAAGCTTGTTTTTCCTGCGCCAAGAAATCCCGATACAATTATAATTTTCATATACAGCCCTGAAAAAATAAGGCAGGGATCACTCCCTGCCTAAACAAGTAAAATTATAGAACAACAACAGGTTTAATTAAATCTGCTGGTTTATCTTTCATCAACATTAAAGCGTCTTCAACGTGCTCGAAGCCTTTGAATCTATGTGTGATGAGTGGTTTTACATCTAATTTTCCACATTCAATTAGACTTGCTAATTTTTCTAAGCGACGACGACCACCAGGCATTAAACCACCATTGATTTGTTTGTGACCCATACCCACACCCCATTCAGCACGAGGGATGTTGACATATAAGCCTTCACCTAAATAGTTAACGTTACCGATTTTACCACCTGGTTTTAAGCATTTGATTACTGGTTCGAAAGTATCGACTTCACCACCTGCAACAATCGCTTTATCAACACCCTTACCATTTGTTAATTTTAATACTTGTTCATCGATAGGGCCATCTTTGTAGCTGATGAAATCAGTTGCACCATAACCACGTGCTACATCTTGGCAGATTTTGCGAGTACCCACACAGATAATGCGTGAAGCACCACGTAAAGCAGCACCAGCAACAGACATTAAACCAACAGGACCAATACCTACAACTAATACGGTATCACCGAATTCAACTTCTGCTAATTCAACGCCATGGAAACCAGTTGGCACCATATCTGAAAGCATACATGCTTCTTCTGGGCTGATAGAATCTGGTAAATGTGCTAAGTTCGCATCTGCTTCATTTACGTGGAAAAATTCGCCAAATACACCGTCTTTGAAGTTTGAGAATTTCCAGCCAGATAGCATACCGCCTGAGTGCATTGGATAGCCACCTTGTGCTTCAATTGAACCCCAGTCTGGTGTGATTGCTGCAACCATAACGCGATCGCCTGGTTTGAAGTCTTTTACTAAAGCACCGACTTCTTCAACAACACCGCAGCCTTCATGGCCTAAAATCATATTGTGGCGATCACCCAATGCGCCAGCCCATACTGTGTGAGTATCAGATGTACATGGGGATAATGCTAGAGGACGAACGATTGCATCTAAAGGACCACAAGCTGGGCGTTCTTTTTCAATCCAACCTGTTTTTCCAATACCTAACATTGCAAAGCCTTTCATAAGAATCTCCTTATTTAAATTTGAAAGTTAAAAAATAATAAAGTTAAATTTTCTATTGTCGGCATAACCAACAACATAGAATTTGGTATTTTAGTTATGGTTTTAGTCAGTGAGAGTAAATAATCTTCGTTAATCACTACATCCATTCACTAATAGGTATTCAAGTAGAAAAGTAAAAGAGACCGAGAAAGGAAAAAAGAAAATAAAATCTTGAATAACAACTTGGGTTTTATTCTAAACGTTAACTCAAAATAGTTAAATAGCAAAATGAAAGATTTTTTAATTATTTTGAAGATTTTTTGTTTTAAATCAAAAATTTAGGAGCTATTAAAATTAATTAATAAAAGATAAAATTTAGTTGATGAATTTGCTTAGAAAATGGGATGGATTCAAAGTGAATTGGCGGAATGGACGGGACTCGAACCCGCGACCCCCTGCGTGACAGGCAGGTATTCTAACCAGCTGAACTACCACTCCGTATAATAGGGAATTGCACTTTGAAATTGGCGGAATGGACGGGACTCGAACCCGCGACCCCCTGCGTGACAGGCAGGTATTCTAACCAGCTGAACTACCACTCCGCACTGGTGGAACGCATAATAATCATGAACAGAGAAACTGTCAATCTTTCTTTGTGAAATTTATCTTATTTGCTTAATTAATGTTCGCATTAACCCTTATTTTCTTCAGAAGGAAGTAAATTGAGTCGATCTAGCCAAATGCAATTGTTACCCCCTTTCTTACTTTTTTTATGGATGAATTGCAAATATGCCATGTGAGCTTCAATTTCTTGTTCACTCATTTGAGTGACAGGTAAATCTTGTGCAAAATCCACCGCACTTTTAGTGACTTCAGATGGGGTTACAACTGTGGTGGGTTCATTTTCCGCTTCATCAAATAAGTTGGTTTGCCCCCCTGTCATAGCAAGATAAACATCACCCAAGATTTCCGCATCCAGTAACGCACCATGCAATGTACGCTTACTGTTATCAATGGCAAGACGATCGCAAAGTGCGTCTAAACTATTGCGTTTTCCTGGATACATTTGACGAGCTAGCATCAAGGTATCTGTTACTTGGCAAATATCATCTGTTTTGAGTTGAATACCATGTTTACTAAATTCATAATCCATAAAGCCAACATCGAAGGGGGCATTATGAATAAGTAGTTCAGCACCTTTGATAAAATCAATAAATTCCTGTGCAACAGCAGGAAAATCAGGCTTGTCGGCTAACATTTCATCTGTAATACCATGTACTTTGATGGCTTCCGGATCAACTGGACGATCGGGTTTAATATAAAGGTGCAATTTTTTTCCTGTATAACGTCGATTAATCATTTCGACCGCACCAATTTCAATAATGCAATGGCCTTCATAATGCGCACCAAATTGGTTCATCCCTGTGGTTTCAGTATCCAGTACAATTTGGCGATTACTATCAATTTCAACTTTCATATTCTTTTCTATTTATTTGCAAAAATTTGCGGTATTATCACCGCACTTTGATTTTATTGTAACAGATTATGCCAAAACAAATTGAAATTTTTACCGATGGTTCTTGCTTAGGTAATCCCGGTGCGGGAGGTATAGGAATATTGCTACGTTATAAACAACATGAAAAGCGTATTTCAAAAGGTTATTTCCTCACCACCAATAATCGTATGGAATTGCTGGCGGTAACGGAAGCATTAAATAGCCTGAAAGAACCTTGTATCGTGACCATTTATAGTGACAGCCAATATATGAAAAATGGCATTACACAATGGATTTTTAATTGGAAAAAGAATAATTGGAAAGCCAGTTCAGGCAAAGCGGTAAAAAATCAGGATTTGTGGATTGCATTGGATCAAGCCATTCAAGCGCATCAAATTCATTGGCAGTGGGTCAAAGGGCATGCCGGGCATATTGAAAATGAAATTTGCGATCAGTTGGCTAAGCAAGGCGCCGAAAACCCGACCTTACAAGATGTTGGCTATCAGCCAGAAGATAAATAAAAAAGTGCGGTTAAAAAAGCTTACGTTTTTGACCGCACTTTCTGTTTTATTACTCAAATAATTCTTTATGTAGTTGACGAACAACGTCATCTGCTTGCGAACTTTGCACAAGTGTACATACATTATTTGTGCTTGCACCATAGCTAATCATTCTGATGCTATATTGTTCTAACGATGAGAAAATACGTTTCGCAATCCCTGCGGAAATATGTAAATCGTTACCAATTAAGGCGACGAGAGATAATCCCGTATCCACTTTTACGGTGCATACTTCGCTCAATTCTGTTAGTAATTCGTTAGAAAGTAAATCAGTGCCAGCAGAAGCTGAACCTGTTTTATCTAATGTCAGTGCGACACTTACTTCTGATGTGGTAATGGTATCAACAGAAATTTTATATTTCGCTAAGATATTGAATACATTAGCTAAAAATCCTTGCGCATAAAGCATATTTAAGCTGGATAAGGTAAGCAAAGTTTGATCTCGGCGTAATGCAATAGCGCGAAATGTTGGGCGAGGTTGTGGATCACGAGTTACCCAAGTGCCACCATCTTCAGGTGCTTTACTTGAACCAACATAAACAGGAATATTGCTTCTTACCGCGGGAAGTAAGGTCGCTGGATGTAGTACTTTTGCACCAAAAGTTGCCATCTCAGCAGCTTCGGCAAAACTCATAGTATCAATACGTTGCGCATTTGGTGCAATACGAGGATCTATTGTATAAATGCCCGCTACATCAGTCCAAATTAAGACTTCTTTCGCATTTAATACTTCCGCAATCAGTGCAGCAGAATAATCTGAGCCACCGCGACCTAAAGTAGTGGTTTTGCCTTGTGGATCACGACCGATAAAACCTTGTGTAATAATAAGTTCTCCGCGATCAATGAGTGGTTTTAAAATATTGTCACTATTTTTCTGGGTTTGTTCATCATTTGGTCTTGCTTTACCAAAATGGCTATCTGTTGCCACAATTGTTCGGACATCAATCCAAGTGGATTGCACGTTTAATTCGCGTAGAATTTCCACAAATAAACGTGTTGACATCATCTCACCATGGCTAATTAATTCGTCTGTTAATGCTAAAGAAGTAGCAAGACTTGCCGCTTCAGCAAGAGAAGATATATTTTGTAATAAGCGTTCAATTTCGGGACGAACCAAAGCATCATCTTTTAATTCAGATAAAATGTTTTCTTGAATTTGACGCACTTCACCGATTAATTTTTCACGTTGTACGCTGTCAACGCCTTTTGCTAACTCAACTAATAAATTGGTCACGCCTGCTGAAGCAGACAAAATAACCACACGTGTGTTTGGATCTGCCATGATAATTTTGGCACAGGACACCATTGCATTGAAATTGGCAACACTTGTTCCGCCAAATTTTGCTACTGATAAATGAGGCATAAGTTTTTCTCCCAAAATAATAATAGATAGGCATAGAAATAGCGGTTTCATTAGACATTGTCAATATTTTTTAAGAATCGTTTAGATAATCGAGAGAGTGGCTTGCCTGAAAAGGAAATTTACTTGCCTAAATATTGCGTAGATTTGACAAAGTGCGGTAGAATACGCGGAATTTTTTATTTAAAGGTTTTCATAAATGACGGAACAACAAGTCCAAAATCAAGAAGTTGAAATTGCTGAAACTGAACAACAAGCGTTATCAACAGAAACCGCCACAGAAGAAGTGAGCGGCAAATGGTCAAATAAAGAAGTGATTGCTTATTTAGCCGAAAAATTCCCTTTATGCTTTTCAGTTGAGGGGGAAGCTAAGCCATTAAAAATTGGTTTATTCCAAGATTTAGCAGAAGCATTGGCTGATGATGATAATGTGAGTAAAACACAATTACGCCACGTTTTGCGTCAATACACATCAAATTGGCGCTATTTACATGGTTGTCGTTTAGGTGCTGTTCGCGTGGATTTGCAAGGTAATCCAGCGGGTGTACTAGAGCAAGAGCATGTTGAGCATGCGCAACAACAGCTAGCGGAAGCTAAAGCGAAATTAGCAGAAAAACGCGCAGCAAACAAAGAACAAGTGAAAAAACGTCCAGCACGTAAACCACAGGTCGATAAAAATGCAAAATTCGCTAAGAAACCAATGGCGAATAAAAAAACGATGCCGAAATTAACCGCAGTTTCTTTGGATGATTTGCAAGAAGGTGGCAAAGTTAAAGTCAAAGTAGGCGATAGTGTGAAAAATGCTGTTGTGCTACAAACAATGAAAGATTCTGCACGTGTGCAGTTAGACAATGGTTTAGTTGTTAATATTGCAGCGGATCGTTTGTTTGCATAATTTATTTCATAATGCTGCGCAAGCAGCATTAATACATCAATAGATTGATCTATCTGATGTTTTTTCTTTATTAGGAATGTCTAAATGAAGTTGATGAATTCTAAGCAGTATGCTGTAACGGTTTTCTCGTTGTTATTATCAGCGAGTGTCACAGCGGTTGAGCCAAATATTAAATTTAATGAGATCAAAATTCCGTCTTCGACAGAAGAAAATTCGTTAGCAACCAAACGCGTAACAACACGTTTGACGCAATCTCATTATCGTAAATTTCAGTTAGATGATGCTTTTTCTAATAAGATTTTTGACCGTTATATCAATCAGTTAGATTATAGCCATAATTTGTTTATTCAATCTGATGTGGATGAATTACGTGCTAAATACGCTAATGTGTTAGATGATCAATTGAATGAAGGTAATTTAGAAGCGGCTTTTGCGATCTATGATCTTATGACGCGCAGACGTTATGAACGTTATGCTTATGCATTATCCTTATTAGACAAAGAGCCTAATTTAAATGGTCAAGATCAAATTGAAATTGATCGCACCAAAGCTGCATTCCCAAAAACAAAAGAAGAAGCAGATCAACTTTGGGAACAACGTGTTAAACAGGATATCATTGATCTTAAATTAAAAGATAAAAATTGGGCTGAAGTTAAGAAAACATTAGTCAAACGCTATAATTTGGCGATTCGTCGTTTAACACAGACGAAATCAGACGATATTACACAGACATATTTGAACGCTTTAGCGCGTGAAATTGATCCTCACACAAGCTATTTAGGTCCTAGAGCAGCCAAAAGCTTTAACGAAAGTATGAATTTGTCGTTAGAAGGGATTGGGGCAACATTACGTCAAGAAGATGATATTACAACTATTCAATCTCTTGTGCCGGGTGCTCCTGCTGCACGTAGTAAAAAATTAGCTGCAGGAGATAAAATTATTGGTGTAGGGCAGGCAACTGGCGAAATTGAAGATGTTGTCGGTTGGCGTTTAGATGATGTGGTTGACAAAATCAAAGGGAAAAAAGGTAGTAAAGTTCGTCTTGAAGTTGAGCCAGCAAAAGGGGGCAAAACCAAGATCATCACTTTGGTGCGCGATAAAGTTCGTATTGAAGATAGTGCAGCGAAACTAACCGTAGAAAAAGTGGGTTCAGAAAATGTTGCAGTAATTAAAATTCCAACATTTTATATTGGTTTAACCGACGATGTGCGTAAATTATTAAAAGAAATGAAAGCGAAAAAAGCGTCTTCATTAATTATTGATTTACGTGAGAATGGTGGTGGTGCTTTAACAGAAGCGGTTGGATTGACAGGATTGTTTATTTCTGATGGTCCAGTAGTACAAGTGAGAGATGCTTACAATCGTATTCGCGTGCATGAAGACCCTGATAATGCGCAAGTTTATTCTGGTCCATTATTAGTGATGATTAATCGTCATAGTGCCTCAGCTTCTGAGATTTTCTCGGCTGCAATCCAAGACTATAATCGCGGTATTGTTGTAGGGCAAAATACCTTTGGTAAAGGAACGGTACAACAAAGCCGTACGCTAAATTTTGTCTATGATTTAGATCAAGAGCCACTTGGATTTATTCAATATACGATTCAGAAATTCTATCGTATTGATGGTGGCAGTACACAAATCAAAGGGGTTGCACCTGATATCAAATTCCCTGAAATTATTGATGCAAAAGAAACTGGCGAGGAAAAAGAAGATAATGCGTTAGCTTGGGATAAAATTCCATCAGCGAATTATTCTCAATCAGAATCGGCTCGTGATGCAGTTCCTCAGTTAGAAGCAAAACATGAGCAACGTATTGCAAAAGATCCTGAATTTATTGCTTTAGCGGAGAATTTAAAAGTTCGTCAGGAGCGTCGTGAGCGCAAATATTTATCATTAAATTACCAAGTGCGCAAAGCAGAAAATGATAAAGATGAAGCAAAACGTTTGAAAGACATTAATGAGCGTTTTAAACGTGAAGGTAAAGCCTTGTTGAAAAATATCGATGATTTACCAAAAGATTATGAAGCACCCGATTTCTTCTTAACAGAAGCGAAGAAAATGGCAGCGGATTTAGCGTTCTTAAAGAAAGGCAAGACAGAACGCAAACAACAGGAAAAAACGAAAAACTAAGTAAGTTTACACCGCACTTTTATTAGGGATATGGCATAAAGTGCGGTTGATTTTTAAGGATTTCTGAATGAAAGCAAAAACTGACAAATTCAAATTTGCACCTCTTGTAATTTTAATTTCCGGATTATGTACGAGTTGCACAGTATCAAATTATTTTAATGCTAATGTGAATAAAGAAAGCATTAACGTTGATTTGGCAACTCAGCAAATGGAGCAAGAAAAGGCAGCTGAGGCTGCGCGTTTAGAAGCTGAGCGTAAGGCTGAAGAAGCAAAATTGGCACAAGAGAAGCAAATGCAAGCGGAAGCGAAAGTTGCGGAATTAATGGGTAATACGCCTTTACAATTTCAGCGTACTGTAGCAACGATTTATGCTGAACGTGATTATGCGCCAATTTGGGCTGATAAAGCGGCTGAAAAACAATTCTTACGTGAATATGCAGCGATGGTGGCGAGTGGTATTTCTCATCGCTCAGCAAATTCCTTAGAAGCGATTAGTGCGGCTCAGAATGATTCTCTTGTATACGATATGCTATTAACGGATGCTTTTTTAGACTATATGTATTATGCGAAAAGAGTGTCTTCTTCAGCACAAAGTTGGTTGTATTCTGTTAATAGTTATAAGCCAGAAAAGCCATCTGATGAATCTATTGCGGCCTGGTTAAGTGCGGTGAAAAATGAGCAACATTTAACATTTGTGAAGAATTTGTCTTCTGATAATCATTTATATCGCCAAACCTTAGCTCATATTGCAACGAATTTAGCTTCAGATAAGAAAAATCAAGCGGGATTATATAAATTAGCTATTAATGCTCAGCGTTTACGCATTATTCCAAGCTTTGATAATGGTATTTTTGTGAATATTCCAAGTTATCAGTTAGAGTATTATCGTGATGGACAATTAGTGTTAAATTCACGTGTTATTGTGGGTAAAGAATCACGCAGAACCCCTGTGATGTACAGCAAATTAAGCAATGTAGTGGTCAACCCACCTTGGAATGTGCCGAATACTATTTTGACGAAAGATTTAGTACCTAAGTTGGCACGAGATCCAAGTTATGCTGATCGTGCGAGTCTTGAAATTTTTGACAGCAGAGGCAATAAAATTAGTGCTTACAGTGTAAATTGGTCACAATATATTAATAGTAAATCAGTGCCTTTCCGTATTCGTCAGAAAGCGGGAGATGACAGTGCTCTTGGTCGTTTTAAATTTAATATGCCAAGTTCCGATGCGATTTATTTACATGACACACCAAACCGCGGTTTATTTAGTAAAACAGCGCGTGCTTTAAGCTCTGGTTGTGTGCGTGTAGCAAAATCAGATGAATTAGCGACAATCTTATTAAAAGAAGCGGGTTGGTCTGCTGCTAAGAAACAAAGTGTGTTAGCAAGTAAGAAAACCACTTCAGCAACGATTCAATCGGATAATCCTGTTTATTTATATTATGTGACAGCTTGGGTTGAAAATGGTAAAGTGAAAACCTTACCAGATATTTACGGTTATGATCGTGCTAAAGCGCCAAGTTATGTCAATTGGCATACTGTACAGAAATATTTATAATATTTTTGATTAAATAATGAACTAAAGTAACTTTAGCCTGACTAAATAAGATATTCGGGCTCATAGAAAGAGAGACATTTTAATGACAACAATTAACCATAGTCGCCGCAAGTGGTTATCTTTAGGTGGCGTTGTATTGGGTACAACGATTTTACCTAACTCTGTTTTAGCGGTTGTATCTACGCCAAAACCACGAATTTTGCGCTTAAGAAATATTAATACAGGAGAAACTTTTAGCTCTGAATTTTCACAAGGAAAGGGGCTTTCTTCTTCAATGTTAGGTAAATTCAATTGGTTTATGCGTGATTGGCATGTAAATCGTTCACGTAATATGGATCCTAACCTATTTACAAAACTCTATAATATTCAAAGTAAACTTGGATTGCGCAATACAGAGATCCAAATTTTATCTGGTTATAGAACAGCAGCAACCAATAGTGGTTTACGTCGTCGTAGCAGAGGTGTTGCTTCTAATAGCTATCATATTCGAGGTCAAGCAGTGGATTTTCGTGTGCCTGGCGTTTCTTTAGCAAGCATTAGAAATGCGGCGGAAAGTTTGAATAATGGTGGAGTAGGATATTACCCAGTTAGTAATTTTATCCATGTTGATACAGGGCCAGTACGCACTTGGCGTGGTAGATAAAATCATGAAAATAAGACCGCAGTTTTGCGGTTTTATATTTTAAATAAGGAATTCATAATGAATATAGATATTGTGCCAGTCACACCTTTTCAGCAAAATTGCTCTATTATTTGGAATGATGAAAAACAGGCTGCAATTATTGATCCCGGTGGTGAAGCACCTAAATTAATCCAACGAATTGAAGAACTTGGATTAGATTTACAAATGATTTTATTGACTCATGGCCATTTAGATCATGTTGGCGCAGCCATGAAATTAAAACAACATTTTAATGTTGAAATTATTGGGCCTCATTCCTTAGATTTATATTGGTTTCAATCCCTTCCGCAACAGTCTCGTCAATTTGGTTTATTTGAAATTGATGCCTTTGAACCTGATCGTTGGTTAGATAATGAACACGAAATGATTTCTGTCGCAGGATTTAATTTTGAGATTTTGCATTTACCAGGTCATACGCCAGGACACATTGGTTTTATTGAACATCAACAAAAAGTTGCGTTTACGGGCGATGTGTTATTTAAACAGGGGATTGGGCGTACGGATTTCCAAGGGGGAAGTCATCAAGATTTAATGGATTCAATCAAAAAAAAAATGTATTTATTACCAGATGATATGCTCGTTCTACCTGGGCATGGACCTCATACAACTATAGGATATGAGAAACAGAATAACCCTTTTGTTAAGTAGTTTGAACACTTAAAAGTGCGGTGGAAATTACTTAAGTTTTTAAAAGTAAAAATCCACCTTCATAGAAGGTGGCTTTGAATGACGCCCCATAGGGGCGTTTCTAAATTCCGATTCTGAGAATCCGAATTTTACATTGAAGATAGCTTTAACTGCTTATCTTCCAATTCATGTTTCTCTTGATATTTCACATATCTACGTATCATTTCTGCATTGACACCTACGGTGTCTACGCAGTAACCTCTCGCCCAAAAATGATTGCCCCATAATTTATGTTTTCTTAAATACGGAAACTTATTGAACAATCTTATCGCTGTTCGACCTTTTAGGTGACCCATCACATCTGATACCGATAATTTCGGGGGGATCTTTACTAAAAGATGAACATGATCTTGCTGAACATTCAGTTCAACTATCTCTATTTTCAGCTGCTCACAAAGGATTCTCAGCTGTATATACACTTCTCGACCTACTTTATCTTTCAAAATCCGAAAGCGACATTTCGGTGTCCAAACTAAATGATATTGACAATGCCAAATCACATGCGATGATTTCTTAAATCGACTCATTGTTTTTTCCTTATGTTGGTTATGGGGATAACTTCCACAAGGATTTTCTATGAGTCGATTTTTTCAGGCAAAGCCTTTTTAGCCGATAACCACCTTCAGAGAAGGTGGTTTTTAGTTAGCAATCAAAATGCTCGTCGCAATTGCTACGAGCATTTTTTATTGAATTAAATACTAAATGAAGAACCACAACCGCAGGTTGTTGTAGCATTTGGATTTTTGACAATAAAACGTGAACCTTCTAAACCCTCAGTGTAATCTACTGTGCCACCAATAAGATATTGCAAACTCATTGGATCGATAACCAATTTTACACCCGAATTTTCAACAATAAGATCGCCATCATTTACTTTTTCATCGAAGGTAAAGCCATATTGGAAACCGCTACAACCACCACCTGTGATGTAAACGCGTAGTTTTAACTCAGGGTTTTCTTCATCTGTAATTAATGCTTTGACTTTATTTGCCGCAGCGTCAGTAAAATGGAGCGGCACTGAGATATCAGACATTTACTTTCCTTAAAAACAAAATAAAAATTTTCGCCATTATCTAATAACCGACAAGTTCGTTCAAGGATATTTTCACATCAAAGGGGTTTAATGGTAATATATGTCAATCTTTTTTATTGTTAAGAGAAAAATATGGCAATTCCATTAAGAAATGAAGATGAATTAGTAAAAATTCGTGAAGCTTGTCAGTTAGCTTCAGATGTATTGGTTATGATCGAACCCTATGTCAAAGCTGGTGTAAGCACTGGCGAATTAGATCGTATTTGCCATGATTATATGGTCAATGTGCAAAAAACAATTCCTGCTTGTTTAAATTACCATGGTTTTCCTAATGCTACTTGTATTTCGCTCAATGAGGTTGTGTGTCATGGTATTCCGAGCCAAGACAAAATCCTTAAAAACGGTGATATTTTAAATATTGATGTCACAGTGATTAAAGATGGCTATTATGGTGATAATTCCAAAATGTATGTGGTGGGTGAAACTAATATTCGTAGCCAAAAATTAGTCGAAGCCGCACAAGAAGCACTTTATGTTGGATTAAGAGCTGTTAAAGCGGGTGTGCGTTTAAATGAAATTGGGCGTGCAGTACAAAAATATACAGAAGCACAAGGCTTTAGCGTTGTTCGTGAATATTGTGGACATGGGATTGGTGATCAATTTCATAGCGAGCCACAAGTCTTACATTATTATGCCGATGATGGTGGCGTGATTCTAAAACCTGGCATGGTGTTTACGATTGAACCTATGATTAATGCAGGTAAAAAAGAAGTGCGTTTAATGGGCGATGGTTGGACAGTAAAAACCAAAGATCGAAGCCATTCGGCGCAATATGAGCATCAAATTGTTGTCACTGAAAATGGTTGTGAAGTGATGACAATCCGAGAAGAAGAAGAGCGGGAAGGACGCATCACGCGTTTTATGATTAACCAATAGTAAGATGGTGGGGGTTACCCACCATTTTTGTATCTTATTGATATTATGTTTGTATTTGATCTCAATCCTAATGACGTAAAAGTTCAGAAAGAAGCGCTTAAACATCAAGAATTGTCTTGTTTTGCGACGACAGAAGTAAAATCATTGATTTCTAACCGCACTTTATTCTGCGATGACCTATTAATGCAATTATGGCAACATTTTCAATTAGATCAAACTGCATTAGCCTTGATCGCAGTGGGCGGATATGGACGTCAGGAAATGTTCCCTTTGTCTGATATTGATATTCTAATTTTATCTGAACAAGAAAACTCAGCTGAAACAGAACAAAAAATTACCGATTTTATTCAGTTTCTGTGGGATTGTGGTTTTGATGTAGGGGCGAGCACTCGAACCTTAACGCAATGTGAGATTGATGGAAAAGCGGATATTACTATTGCCACCAATTTATTAGAGAGCCGCTTTTTATGTGGAAATCAGAAAATCTTTGAAAAATTGACCGCACTTTTACAGCAAGAAGATTTTTGGGATAGAGAAACTTTCTTCAATGCAAAAATAGAAGAAAAAGTGCAACGTTATCAACGCTATAACAACACAAGCTATAATCTTGAGCCTGATTTAAAATACAGCCCCGGTGGATTACGAGATCTGCATTTAATTTATTGGATTGCTTTACGCCATTCTAATGCGATGAATTTAGAGCAAATTTTACAAGCGGGCTTTATTTATGCGGAAGAATATGCGCTATTGCTACAAAGCCAACAATTTTTATTCCGCGTGCGTTTTGCCTTGCATTTAATTTTAAAACGCTATGACAATCGTTTGTTATTTGAGCGCCAGCTAAAAGTGGCAGAAATGTTGGGTTATCAAAGGGAAGGAAATCAAGGTGTTGAACGTTTTATGAAACACTTTTTCCAAGCATTAGCCAATATTTCTATGCTGAGTGATATTTTAACCAAGCATTATCGTGAAAATGTGCTCACAACTGCGGTGCAAATTTCCCCAGTTTTGTTAGATGAAGATTTTGCTTTACAACATAATGCCATTATTTTGCGCAATATGGATTGCTTTACTCAAAAGCCCGACAAAATATTGGACTTATTTTATTATTTAACTCGCTATCCTGAAGCGGAAATTCATTCTTCTACCTTGCGTCAACTACTTATTGCTCTATCTCAATTGAAAGGCTATTTGTCTGAACAGTCACTGGCGAGAGAAAAATTTATCCGTTTATTTGCTCAGTCCAATGCCATTCAACGTGCTTTTGTACCTATGCATAAATATGGGGTATTAACTGCGTACATTCCAGAATGGAAGAATATTGAAGGGTTAATGCAATTTGATTTATTTCATATTTATACGGTAGATGAGCACAGTTTACAGGCAATGTTGAGATTGGAATATTTTTTACAAGCGGAATCTGCGCAAGAACACCCAATGTGCCATCGCCTATTTAGCCATTTTTTTGACCGCACTTTATTGTATATTGCGGCTCTATTTCATGATATCGCCAAAGGATTAGGAGGCGATCATGCTGAATTAGGCGCTGAAATTGTACGTCGTTTTGCGCAACAACATGGTTTTAATAAACGGGAAGTAGAAACGATAAGTTGGTTAGTTGAGCAACATTTATTGATGTCGATTGTGGCTCAGCGCCGAGATATTCATGATCCTGAAGTGGTGCAACATTTTGCTGAAGTTGTACAAAATAGAGTACGTTTAGATATACTAACTTGTTTAACGGTGGCAGATATTTGTGCGACTAATCAAACCTTGTGGAATAGTTGGAAGCGTTCGTTGTTTTCTACGCTATATGAATATAGCTTACAACAATTTAGGCAAGGAATGGATCAGATGTTGAACAATGAGGAAAAGATTGAATATCATCGTCAACAAGCTTTAGATCTGATTCAAAATAGCGATATGGATTTATCATTGACGCAGGTTAAGCAACTCTGGCAACGCTGCCAAGAAGATTATTTTGTGCGTAATACCGCGAAAGAATTGGTTTGGCATGCAGAATTATTACATCAATTTGAAGGTGATTTATTAGTTAAAGTCAGTAATCGTTTTTCTGATGGCGGCACCTTGGTTTTTGTTTATTGCAAGGATCAACCTAATCTTTTTTATAAGGTGGTGAGTCGAATCGGCGCGAGAAAATTAAGTATTCATGATGCTCAAATTTCCACAACTCTTGATGGTTATGCCATGGACAGTTTTATTGTCACTGAATTAGATGGTAGCTTGCTTAAATTTGATCGCAGACGTTTATTAGAACAGCAATTAACTGCGGTGTTAATGTCGGATAAATTACCAAAATATTCTCATAACAGTAATCCCAAATTAGCGCATTTTCATGTTAACACAGAGATTCGCTTTTTGAATATCAACCGGCAAGATCAAACCACAATGGAATTATTTGCGCTTGATAAACCCGGTTTATTGGCTGAAATTAGCCAAGTATTCTCAGCGCTGAAACTGACTTTACTTAATGCAAAAATCACAACAGTGGGGGCGAGGGCAGAGGACTTCTTTATTGTAGTAAATCAACACAAAAAGGCGTTAACCATTGAAGAAAGAAAACAATTAGAACAATGCTTGAGAGAAAAGTTAGCTTAGAAAAATAAATGCCCGAGAAACTCGGGCTAAAGCTTTTGGCGATTAATAAGCCTTTATCAAAGGAGATAAATAAAGACTTACCAAAAGAAAGTGGCTCCTCCTGCGGGACTCGAACCTGCGACATATGGATTAACAGTCCACCGTTCTACCGACTGAACTAAGGAGGAATAATTCTGTACACTTGCGATAATGGGTGCGTATCATACTGATCTGTTTTCCTCTTGTCAACAACAAAATGTAAATTTATTTATAACGTTTTTTGATGAAAAATGCGTCTATTTTTATTTGATAAACTTAACCTATTGTTTTAATTAGTTTAAAAATCACCCAAGCTTAGAGTAAAATTTTTCCTATTTTTAACCGCACTTTTATATCCACAAAATCTGTGGATAACTCTGTGAATTGTTTCTTGAAAAATCCGCTCAACCTAGATGAACACTGAGCTCATCTCTATTCTTATTTTAATTGATTGTAAAATGACATTTTGTTAGAAATCAATAAGTTATATAAAATCTAGGAAAATCTTTATAAAAATTAAAAATTTATTTTTTTATTTAACTTGACAAATATAAGTCTGTGTAAAACTTAGTTTTTTCTCTTCTGATTTTGTAACGAAATTGTGATAAAATTCACCGCACTTTATAAATGATCAGTAGTTTTTATGGCACAAAAAATTAATACCAAATCTTTTATTCTACATTCTGATTTTCAGCCTTCAGGTGATCAACCTCAGGCGATCGAAAAGCTAATAGAAAATTTAAATGATGGATTGGCTCACCAAACTTTATTAGGGGTAACAGGATCAGGGAAAACCTTCACCATTGCTAATGTGATTGCCAAACTCAATCGCCCTGCCATGTTGCTGGCCCCTAATAAAACCCTCGCCGCTCAGCTTTATGCAGAAATGAAAGCCTTTTTCCCTGAAAATGCGGTGGAATATTTTGTGTCTTATTATGATTATTATCAGCCTGAAGCCTATGTGCCGAGCAGTGATACCTTTATTGAAAAAGATGCCTCCATTAATGATCAAATTGAACAAATGCGGTTGTCCGCGACAAAATCTTTTTTAGAACGACGAGATACCATTGTGGTAGCCTCCGTTTCTGCCATTTACGGCTTGGGCGATCCTGATTCTTATTTAAAAATGATGCTGCATTTACAAACAGGTGCCATCATTAATCAGCGCCAAATTTTGGCACAATTAGCCGAATTGCAATATACTCGAAATGACCAAGCATTCCAGCGTGGTACTTTTCGTGTTCGAGGTGAAATTATTGATATTTTCCCTGCAGAATCTGATGATAAAGCGGTACGCATCGAATTATTTGATGATGAAATTGAGCGGTTAAGTTTATTTGATCCTCTTACCAATACGAATTTCGGTGCGGTGCCACGTTATACTATTTATCCGAAAACGCACTATGTGACCCCAAGAGAACGCATTTTAGATGCTATTGAAAAAATTAAAGCAGAATTGGTTGAGCGTAAAAAATTCCTATTGGAAAGTAACAAGTTAATTGAGGAACAACGTATTAGTCAGCGTACGCAATTTGATATTGAGATGATGAATGAGCTAGGGTATTGCTCAGGCATTGAAAACTATTCACGCTATTTATCAGGACGCAAAGAGGGCGAGCCTCCGCCGACCTTATTTGATTATATGCCTTCTGATGCTTTATTAATTATTGATGAAAGCCATGTTACTGTGCCACAAATTGGCGGAATGTATCGTGGCGACCGTTCACGCAAAGAAACTTTAGTGGAATATGGCTTCCGTTTGCCGTCGGCATTAGACAATCGCCCGTTACGTTTTGAAGAATTTGAGCGTTTAGCTCCACAAACGATTTATGTATCCGCTACGCCCGGTCCTTATGAGTTAGAAAAATCTGGCGGTGAAATTATCGACCAAGTGGTACGCCCAACAGGGTTGCTCGATCCTGAAATTGAAATCCGTCCTGTTGCCATTCAAGTAGACGATTTGCTCTCCGAAGCCCGACAACGTGCGGATCAAAATGAGCGTGTGTTAGTTACCACGCTCACCAAAAAAATGGCGGAAGATTTAACGGATTATTTAGATGAACATGGTATTCGTGTGCGTTATTTACATTCCGATATTGATACCGTTGAGCGTGTGGAAATTATCCGAGATTTACGTTTAGGGGAATTTGATGTGCTCGTGGGTATCAACTTATTGCGTGAAGGATTGGATATTCCCGAAGTGTCCCTTGTGGCGATTTTAGATGCAGATAAAGAAGGATTTTTACGTTCTGAGCGTTCATTGATCCAAACCATTGGGCGAGCAGCACGTAACCTAAAAGGGAAAGCCATTTTATATGCGGATCGCATCACCAACTCAATGGAAAAAGCCATTGGTGAAACCAACCGCCGTCGTGAAAAACAAATGAAATATAATGAAGAAAATGGCATAGTTCCACAAGCGTTAAATAAAAAAGTCGGCGAGTTATTGGATATTGGTCAAGGGGCAAATCAAAAAGCCAAAGCCAATAAAAATGCGAAAAAAGTGGCCGAACCTACCGCACTTTATCAGCTACCGCAAAATCCAAAAGACTATCAGCAACAAATTAAAAAGCTGGAACAACAAATGTATAAATATGCACAGGATCTCGAATTTGAAAAAGCGGCGGCAGTGCGCGATCAGCTACAACAATTAAGAGAACAGTTTTTGTTGGATTGATTTTAATATATTTAAAATAAGATATATTCTATTTCTGTGAGTTTCATCAAATGTTTATTTATCATTTAATGGTAGTATAAGGCGATTAATTTTTAGATCATATATTTTTGTTTTATTTAAATTAATGGAGGATGACCTTATGGAGTTGTTACAACTTTGTTTATATTTAGTTGCAGCGTACTTGATTTTTGCTAAACCAGAAAAAGAGAAATGGGCTTATCGCTTAACATACTTAGTTGTTTTAAGTGCATTTTTTGTTTTCTTTATGGCTACAAAAGCAATGCTTTTACCTGGTGTAAACTATTAAGGTAAGGAAATTAGTATGAATGAACGAATTTTTAATTCTATATTGACTTTGTGTGCGTTAGTTATAGCAGCAGTACTAGGGGGTGCCTCATTTTATTTAGGATTTATTGCAAAAGAGTCGCCTTGTATCCTCTGTTGGGCACATAGAATGTTGATGATCGGTGTTTCAATGTTCGCATTTTTAATTGTTCGCTATGGACCAAAACCAAAATATATTGGATGGATTATATTTATTGGTGTATTTGGTATGTTTGCTGGATTTAGACATTCTGCAGGTAGCTTTGCTTGGGATATTCATCAAGGTTGGTGGGATGAAATTCTAGGGGCACATACTTATACATGGCCTATTGTTATTCAAGCTGTAGTACTTTTGTTTACAGCATTAATTTTCTTATTCTCAAAAAATTTATATGGTTTCGTAAGCCAAACTTATAAGCCATTATCATCTTTAACTAAAGCTGTTATGCTTCTATTTATGGTGGTTTTAGGGGGGAATATGGTACAAGCATTTATGAGTACTGGGTTACCACCAAATATAGGAGTAGGGAATCCGAAAAGATTATCTTTTGATCCAGAATACTGGTATTGGACAACAGATAGCTGGAAACGCCTTGAAAGACCGACTTCTTTACGTAATGCATGGGATGTAGAACAACCTGATTTACCAAGCCAACCATCAAAGTTAGCATTGACTTCAGATGTTAGCTCTGCACCTTTAAATTCTACTAATAAATTAAATATCTCAAATAAGATTACGATTGAAGCAGATTTAAATGCACCGGCGACAGATTTTTCCTTTAATGGGAAAGATCAGTATTTTGTCGCCACTGAAAAATGGGGAATGTATCTGTTTGATAAAGATTTATCAGAAGTCAAACATTTTTCAGTATTAGATTATTTAAATGGTGCGAATGGTAGAGTTCCTGTTGGCAGTACATTCTTTAATGAAAATGAGTTTGGTGTTTTAGGGTGGAATAAAATATTTGTATTCTTAAAACAAGATAGTACTCGCTCAAAACGTGAAGGATTCCCTAGTTTTATTGAAGGATTACAAAATTATGTGGTAACGGCTAGAGGGGCTTATAACACAATTCGTTCTCGTATGTTCCATGTGCTTTCAATGGCTTATTCTCCCGAGTCAAATAGTGTTTATACAATCACTGTTCCAAATGTAAAAAAACAAGCATTAATTGTCTCTCGATTCGATAAAAACGATAATTTACTTTCAGAAGAGTTTACTCCAACTATTGGTCCTGATATTTTGCAGAAAGAAGGAAAAAATATAGGGGAGTATTACATTACAGGATTGACCAGCTATAAAGGTGATTTATATGCTGTGAGTAAACAATTTTCTCAGATATTGAGAATTAACCCTAATACAAAACAAATTACTCATGTTTATGAATTTAGTGGTATTGAAAATCCACAGGGTATTACGTTTAATTCTGAGCAAATGCAAATTCTTAGTTATGAGAATGGAAAAAATATTGTTTATACATTAACTGAACAATAATAGATTTTTTAAATTAAGCCCTCTAATCTTGGAAAATAATGAGCTAGTAGAGGGCTTGTTTCTTATATGAAAACAAAATATGGGGGACATAATTGCCAATCATCCCTATTTCGCTATAATAGCGCACTTTCTTGATTAATCTTACAAAGGGCGTCGGCATAATGGATGCATTACAAACACCTTATTATTTAATTGATAAAACGAAATTATTGCGCAATATGGAAAAAATTGCTTATTTGCGTGAGAAATCAGGTGCAAAAGCGCTGTTAGCGTTGAAATGTTTTGCCACTTGGTCTGTATTTGATTTTATGAGTCAATATATGGACGGTACAACATCCTCTTCATTATATGAAGTCAAATTAGGAAAACAAAAATTTGGCGGAGAAACCCATGCTTATAGCGTAGCTTATAGTGAGCAAGAAATTGATGAAGTGGTTGCTAACGCAGATAAAATTATTTTTAATTCAATCAGCCAGTTACAACGTTTTTTTGATCGTACTTTAGATTTACAACGTGGATTACGTGTGAATCCAAGAGTAAGTACATCAAGTTTTTTATTAGCCGATCCTGCTCGTCCACATAGTCGTTTAGGTGAATGGGATATTGAAAAAATCCGTACGGTAATGCCATTAATCAATGGATTTATGTTTCACAATAACTGTGAAAATGAGAATTTTGAAAAATTCTGCGAAATGCTTGATCATATTGAACAACAATTTGGTGAATTATTGCAACAAGTTGATTGGGTAAGCCTTGGTGGTGGAATCCATTTTACTGGTGAGCATTATCCTTTGGATGCTTTTGCTGAACGTTTAAAACAATTTTCACAGAAATTTGGTGTGCAAGTGTATTTGGAGCCAGGTGAAGCCTCGATTACTTTAAGCACAAGTTTAGAAGTAACGGTATTGGATATTCTTAATAATGGCAAAGAGTTAGCCATTGTTGATAGTGCGACAGAAGCCCATATGTTAGATTTATTAATTTATCGCTCTGAAGCTAAATTATTGCCTGATGCTTTCCAAGGCAAAGGCGATTATCCTTATATGGTTTGTGGTAAATCCTGTTTGGCTGGCGATATTTTTGGCGAATATTATTTTGAAAAGCCATTACAAATTGGCGATCGCATTTCTTTTTGTGATGCCGCTGGCTACACAATGGTGAAGAAAAATTGGTTTAATGGCGTGAATATGCCCGCTATTGCTATTAAAGAATTGGATGGTTCTATTCGCCTTGTTAAAGAATTCGGTTATCAAGATTACGTCGATAGCTTATCTTAATTCAAGTGCGGTGAATTTTTTGGTTGTTTTACAAAATTAGCGTAAAATACACCGCGCTTTATTTTGGGGGTATTCGTTAAGAATAAAGCCCGTTCCGCCCGATATTGACTTTTTAGGTTTTCAAAATGTATCGGGATTTTATTAACGCCTATGCCAATATAGAAGAATTGGCACCCGGGAGGAAAATACTAAATGAAAAAAAATGTATTAATTATTGGTGCTGGTGGTGTATCCAATGTTGTTGCTCATAAGTGTGCTCAACATAATGATTTACTGGGTAATATTGCTATTGCATCGCGTAATATTAAAAAATGCCAAGCCATTGCTGACAGTGTAGTGGAAAAAGGCAATTTTAAAATTCCAGCAACAATTCAATGCTTTGAAGTGGATGTATTTGATATTGAAGCGACCAAAGCCCTTATTCAACAAACTCAATCGCAAATTGTGATTAATGTGGGACCTTCTTTTGTTAATATGTCGGTATTGCAAGCTTGTATTGAAACAGGTGCTGCTTATATTGATACTGCAATGCATGAAGACCCCGAAAAAGTATGCGAGCCACCGCCTTGTTATGCGAACTATGAATGGAAACGCAGTGAATTATGTAAGCAAAACAAGATTACAGCAATTTTAAGCGTGGGATTTGATCCAGGTGTGGTGAATGCCTATGCTGCCTATGCTGTAAAAGAAGAATTTGATAGCGTAGAGAGTATTGATATTATTGATATCAACGCAGGTAGTCATGGACGTTATTTCGCCACAAATTTTGATCCTGAAGTAAATTTCCGCGAATTTAGTGGTAGTGTGTGGAGCTGGCAAGATCGTAAGTGGGTTGAGAATAAAATGTTTGAAATCAAACGTTCGGACGATCTACCAATTGTGGGAATGCAAAATTCCTATTTAACAGGGCATGAAGAAGTTCATTCACTTGCCACTCATTTAAATGTGCCAACTATTCGTTTCTGGATGGGATTTGGTGATCATTATATTAATGTTTTCAATGTGTTAAAGAATTTAGGCTTATTGTCTGTTTTCCCAGTTAAAACAGCAGAAGGTGTTGAAGTTATTCCATTGAAAGTGGTGAAAGCGGTATTACCAGATCCTGCTTCTTTAGCACCAAATTATACGGGCAAAACTTGCATTGGTAATTTGGTTAAAGGAAAGAAAGACGGTAAAGAAAAAGAAATTTTCATTTACAATGTTGCTGATCACAAAGAAGCCTATGAAGAAGTGGGTAGTCAAGGGATTTCGTACACAGCCGGTGTACCTGCGGTGGCTGCAGCAATGCTTGTGGCTACGGGCGAGTGGGATGCACAGGAAATGTGTAATGTGGAACAACTTGATCCAAAACCATTTATTAATTTATTAAATAAAATCGGTTTGCCAAATCGTATTAAAGACGAAAACGGTGATCGTGAATTAGCCTTCTAAAAAAGGGTGCTTAGCACCCTTCATTTTAGCTCAGTATTTTGCAAGGGAAGATATGAAAAAATATATTGTTGGATTTTTATTATTTTGCACCGCACTTTTGGCGCAAGCAGGCATTTTTGATAAAAAACCACAATTTCTCAAACCAGATCAAGCCTTTGCCTTCTCAGCTAGCGTCCAACAACAGTCATTAGCATTACATTGGGATATTGCGGATGGCTATTATTTGTATAAAAAAGAAATCACCGTTGAACCTGAGAATGTAAAGTTTGGCGATCCTATCTTTCCGCCTGCAGAACAATATGAAGATGAATTTTTCGGCAATGTTGATATTTTTCGGGATGATTTAACAGTTAATGTGCCATTATTAGAAATGGCGAAAAGCTCAAAAGTCATCGTCAATTATCAAGGTTGTACTAAAGGTTTTTGTTACCCACCAGAACAAAAAGTGGTTGATTTAGCGATGATTGGTGCACAAAGTGCGGTGCAAAATGACGCACTTTTTCAGCAGAAGATTGCTTCAGATAACTTGTTATTAAGTGAGCAAGATCAATTGGCACAACGTCTGTCGCAATCGTCTTATTCTGTATTGTGGTTTTTCGTACTTGGGCTTGGCTTAGCTTTCACCCCTTGTGTGTTACCAATGTTGCCGTTGTTGTCTGCCATTGTGATTGGCTCTGGACAGCGCCCAAATACTTTACGTGCATTTTCGCTCAGTTTTGTTTATGTACAAGGCATGGCATTGACTTACACTTTGCTTGGCTTAATTGTTGCCATGATCGGTTTACCATTTCAAGTTGCTTTGCAAAGTCCTTATGTGCTAATAGGTTTGTCGATTTTATTTGTTTTGCTCGCCCTTTCTATGTTCGGTGTATTCACATTACAACTACCGAGTCGCTTGCAAACAAAATTAGCGCAATATAGCCAGCAACAAAAAAGTGGTGCCTTTGGTGGCGTATTTGTGATGGGAATGATCGCGGGATTAGTCGCTTCTCCTTGCACTTCAGCACCATTGTCCGGTGCATTACTTTATGTTGCGCAAAGCGGCGATCTCTTTACTGGTGCAATTACGCTTTATCTTTTGGCATTAGGCATGGGATTACCGCTGATGTTAGTAACGATTTTTGGTAATAAAATTTTGCCAAAATCGGGACAATGGATGAATACGGTCAAAAATCTCTTTGGCTTTGTGTTGTTATTACTTCCTGTATTTTTATTAGCGCGCGTATTCCCCAATTTTGAAGCTCAGATCAAAGCGACTTGGCTTGCATCTATTATTGTTTGGATCTGTTTCCAATTAGGGCGTTCTTGGCAAGGTTGGTTGATTGTGACAGGATTAGCCTGTGCTATGTTTTTCTTTAAAGCCCCTATTCAACATTGGGTCAGTGGTGAAAGTGCGGTGCAAAATGGTGAAGTTTCTGTGCACTTACAACGCGTGACCAGTTATGATGAGTTACAACTGGCGCTAGCCAATAATCCAAAATCCATTGCAATGTTAGATTTATATGCAGATTGGTGTGTAGCGTGCAAAGAGTTTGAAAAATACACCTTTCCTGATGCAAAAGTACAGCATGCTTTCGAGAACATATTGTTATTACAGGTTGATATGACAAAAAACAGCGATAAAAATCGAGAGTTAATGGATAAGTTAGCAGTCATTGGCTTACCAACGATGATTTTCTTTGATAAACAAGGGAATGAAATCGAGGGGGCGCGAGTAACAGGGTTTATGCAAGCGCAACCTTTTACAGATTGGTTAAATCAATTACTTAAATAAGATTGTTTACTCTCAGTTGAAAGTTCTTCAATAATTCGTCGCTTTCTTAAATAAATTTCATATTATAAAATGCGCACTCTCCATTAGATTGTCCATTTTTATTAATTTAAAAGGAAAGCAAAATGAACTCACAAACCTTAACTAAATTCGCACCTTATAGCTTAGCGCTTTTACGTATTTTAGCTGCCTATATGTTCCTCTTACATGGTACAGCGAAATTCTTTGAATTCCCAATGTCGATGACAGGTGGCAATGGTGCGATTCCATTGATGTCACAATTAGGTATTGGTGGCGTATTGGAAATCGTTGGTGGGATTTTGTTAATTCTTGGCAAGTTTACTCGCCCAGTTGCTTTCTTGTTATCAGGTATGATGGCAGTTGCTTATTTCCAAATGCATGCGCCAACAGGAAATGTCTTGTTCCCAGTGGCAAATCGTGGTGAATTAGCAGTGTTATATAGCATTGTATTCTTTCACTTTGTTTTCTCTGGTCCAGGTGCTTGGGCGTTGGATAATAAAACAGCTAAATAATTATTCTACCTTTTCTTTAAGCTCGCAAATGCGAGCTTTTTTTATGAAAAAACTACATAAAAGCAAACGATTGCGTTATAATGCCTGTCGATTTTTTACTTCAAATTTAAAGGAAATTTTCAATGCAATCTCATCGTCCGATTCGTCAAGCATTATTAAGTGTGTCAGATAAAACTGGCATTGTTGAATTTGCTCAAGGCTTAGTACAACGTGGTGTGAAATTACTCTCTACAGGCGGAACTGCAAAATTATTAGCAGATAGCGGTTTACCTGTTACCGAAGTATCTGATTATACAGGTTTTCCAGAAATGATGGATGGACGTGTAAAAACCTTACATCCAAAAGTACATGGTGGTATTTTAGGGCGTCGTGGCACTGATGATGAAGTCATGAGCCAGCATGGCATTGAAGGCATTGATATGGTGGTGGTGAATTTATATCCGTTTGCTGCGACTGTTGCGAAACCAAATTGTACATTAGAAGATGCAGTAGAAAATATTGATATTGGCGGGCCAACAATGGTGCGTTCTGCTGCGAAAAACCATAAAGATGTCGCGATCGTAGTCAATAATAATGATTTCAACGCTATTTTGGCTGAAATGGATCAACATCAAAATGGATTGACTTTAGAAACTCGTTTTGATTTAGCCATTAAAGCGTTTGAACATACCGCACAATATGATTCCATGATTGCTAACTATTTTGGGCAATTAGTGAAACCTTATTTTGTGGCAGAGGAAGAAGATGCTGACGCGAAGTGCGGTCAATTCCCACGTACTTTAAACCTCAATTTTATTCGCAAACAAACTATGCGTTATGGCGAAAATGGTCATCAAAAAGCGGCATTTTATGTAGATCAAGAAGTGAAAGAAGCTTCTGTATCAACAGCAAAACAATTACAAGGCAAAGCCCTTTCTTATAACAATATCGCAGATACTGACGCGGCACTTGAATGTGTGAAAAGTTTTGATGAGCCAGCTTGTGTGATTGTAAAACACGCGAACCCTTGTGGCGTGGCGTTAGGCTCGGATATTTTAGAAGCTTATAACCGCGCTTATCAAACTGACCCAACCTCAGCTTTCGGTGGTATTATTGCTTTTAACCGAGAATTAGATGCAACCACTGCACAGACTATTATTGATCGTCAATTCGTCGAAGTGATTATTGCACCGACAGTTTCTGCAGAAGCGCAAGCTTTACTTAAAGCGAAGAAAAATGTACGCGTTTTAGAATGTGGTGAATGGGCGAAAGCAGAGCAGCGTTTAGATTTTAAACGTGTGAACGGTGGTTTATTAGTGCAAGAAGCAGATTTAGGTATGGTAGACTTAGCTGACTTAAAAGTTGTAAGTAAACGTCAGCCGACTGAACAAGAATTAAAAGACTTATTATTCTGCTGGAAAGTAGCGAAATTTGTGAAATCTAATGCCATTGTGTATGCGAAAGATAACCAAACCATTGGTATTGGCGCAGGACAAATGAGTCGAGTATATTCAGCTAAAATTGCGGGTATTAAAGCGCAAGATGAAGGCTTAGATGTAGCGGGTTGTGTAATGGCGTCTGATGCTTTCTTCCCATTCCGCGATGGTATTGATGCTGCAGCAAAAGTGGGTATTCAATGTGTGATCCACCCAGGTGGTTCAATGCGTGATCAAGAAGTTATTGACGCCGCAGATGAACACAATATGGTGATGGTATTAACTGGAATGCGTCATTTTAGACATTAAAATAGATGTTACTTTTCTTTACTTATGTAGAGAAAAGTAACTAAAAAAGTACCGCACTTTTATCTTCATTCACATAAAAAGAAAAGTCGGTTGCCATCAGTAAAATGATATATATTAGAAATAAGCAAAAAATTAATAGGAAAATTACAATGAACATTCTCATCATCGGTAACGGCGGACGTGAACACGCATTAGCTTGGAAAGTGGCACAATCACCATTAGCTGATAAAGTTTTTGTCGCACCAGGTAATGCGGGGACTGCATTGGAAGCGAAAGTGGAAAATGTGGCAATTTCAGCGACAGATGTAGAAAAATTGGTGGCATTTGCACAAGAAAAAAATATTGGCTTAACCATTGTTGGCCCAGAGGCACCGCTTGTGATTGGTGTGGTTGATGCGTTCCGCGCAGCCGGGTTGAAAATTTTCGGCCCAACTCAAGCAGCAGCACAATTAGAAGGTTCAAAAGCCTTTACTAAAGATTTCTTGGCTCGTCATAAAATTCCAACCGCTGAATATCAAAACTTTACTGAAGTTGAGCCAGCACTCGCTTATTTACGTGAAAAAGGTGCGCCAATTGTGGTCAAAGCGGACGGTCTTGCTGCGGGTAAAGGTGTGATTGTTGCAATGACTTTATCTGAAGCGGAAGAGGCTGTGAAAGATATGCTTTCTGGCAATGCTTTCGGTGACGCAGGAAGTCGAGTTGTCATTGAAGAGTTTTTAGATGGTGAAGAAGCCAGTTTTATTGTGATGGTAGATGGTAAAAATGTGGAGCCGATGGCAACTAGCCAAGACCACAAACGTGTAGGCGAAAATGATACTGGCTTGAATACGGGCGGTATGGGCGCGTATTCCCCAGCGCCAGTGGTGACACCAGAAATTCATGATCGCATTATGAAAGAAGTCATTTATCCAACAGTGAATGGCATGGCGGCGGAAGGCAATGTTTATACAGGTTTCTTGTATGCTGGTTTGATGATTATGCCAAATGGTCAACCGAAAGTAATCGAATTTAACTGCCGTTTTGGTGATCCTGAAACCCAACCAATTATGTTGCGTTTAGAATCTGACTTGGTTGAGCTTTGTCTTGCTGCTTGTGAAGGTAAATTGAATGAGAAGAAATCTCAATGGTGTGAAAAAGCATCACTTGGCATTGTGCTTGCAGCGGAAGGTTATCCTGGCGATTATCGTAAAGGCGATGAAATCACAGGTATTGAAAGTGCGGTGGAAAATCAAAAAGTTTTCTTAGCTGGCGTAGAAAATAAAGAGGGCAAACTGGTGACCAATGGTGGTCGTGTGGTTTGTGTAACAGCTCTTGGCGATAGCGTTTATGATGCGCAACAACAAGCTTTATCATTGGCAGAAAAAGTACAATGGAAAGGTCGATTCTATCGCCGCGATATTGGCTATCGTGCAGTAGCAAGAGAAAAAAATAACGCATAAACTGTGTTTTAGAGAACTGAAATGGCTTTTATCTTAATGGATAAGAGCCGTTTTATTTGATGAATAGAATTCATCATTAAAATGAAAAAATAGAGTAAAAAATTTACTGCGTTTTTATCTTGAATTGAGGTAAAATACCGCACGCAAACGTTTTACAACCCCATATATTTGACTTTAGGAGAAGGAGACCTTTATGTTTAACAAAAGTATGACTATCGCTGATTATGATCCGGTTTTATGGCAAGCTATTCAAGATGAAAATCGTCGTCAAGAAGAACACATTGAGTTAATTGCATCTGAAAACTATGCGAGCCCACGAGTCATGGAAGCGCAAGGATCTCAATTTACCAATAAATATGCAGAAGGTTATCCAGGTAAACGCTACTACGGCGGTTGTGAATATGCTGATATCGTTGAGCAACTTGCTATTGATCGTGCAAAAGAATTATTTGGTGCAGATTATGCTAACGTTCAACCGCACTCTGGCTCACAAGCAAATGCGGCGGTTTATATGGCGTTGATTAATCCAGGTGATACGATTTTAGGGATGGACTTAGCGCATGGTGGTCATTTAACTCATGGTGCTAAAGTAAGTTTCTCAGGAAAAATCTATAATTCAGTTTTATATGGTATTACCGCTGATGGTTTGATCGATTATGAAGATGTGCGTCAAAAAGCATTAGAATCTAAACCTAAAATGATCGTTGCAGGTTTCTCTGCTTATTCTCAAGTTGTTGATTGGGCAAAAATGCGTGAAATCGCAGATGAAGTCGGTGCTTATTTATTCGTTGATATGGCACATGTGGCAGGCTTAATTGCAGCCGGTGTATATCCAAATCCACTTCCTCACGCACATATTGTTACCACAACAACACATAAAACCTTAGGTGGTCCACGTGGTGGTTTGATTTTATCTGCTTGTGGTGATGAAGAAATCTATAAAAAATTACAATCTGCAGTATTCCCAGCAGGTCAAGGTGGTCCATTAGTGCATATTATGGCAGCGAAAGCGGTATGCTTTAAAGAAGCTTTAGAACCTGAATATAAAGTTTACCAACAAAATGTACTTAAAAATGCGAAAGCAATGGTGGAAGTGTTTAAACAACGTGGTTATGATGTTGTTTCAAACGGTACAGAAAACCATTTATTCCTTGTGAGCTTCATTAAACAGGGCTTAACAGGTAAAGCTGCAGATGCTGCTTTAGGTCGTGCAAATATCACTGTAAATAAAAACTCAGTGCCGAATGATCCACAAAAACCATTTGTGACTTCAGGTATTCGAGTTGGTACGCCATCAATCACACGTCGTGGTTTCAATGAGAAAGATGCAGCAGAGCTTGCAGGCTGGATGTGTGATATCTTAGACGTCCTAGGTAAACCAGAAGAAGAAGCAGTTATTGAAGCAACGAAAGTGAAAGTATTAGAAATCTGCAAACGCTTACCAGTTTACGCAGCTTAATTGATGCTTTGGTTTATTGTTATTTATTTTGCGGCGATGAATATCGCCGCTTATTTTTTAATGCGAGTAGATAAGCAACGCGCGCAAAATAAAGAATGGCGTATTGCAGAATCTATTTTCTTTTCATTCTGCTTTATGGGCGGTTTTGTGGGCGTTCATTTAGGTATGCAACATTTCCATCATAAAACTCAGCATTGGCAATTCAAAACCGTAGTGATCTTAAGTGCGGTGCTTTTTTTGATTGTTTTGCCGATTTGGTTGATGATTAAGTAACAAAAAAGTGCGGAAATTTCACCGCACTTTTTCTTTAATCATTGTTTATCCTTGTTAGTCTAGGCTAGTAATTAACAAAATAGCCAATTGCAGCTTTTAACTCATCAGCATAAAAAATCAATGGAATACGGTTACGTTGCCAAATTGGTACTTGATGTTGTTGCCAGATTTTTTTGATATCGCGATGCAGATCATTGGACTTTATGCAAACTGTACCTGAATAGGCAAATTTCACCTTAATGGGCTGATTTGTATTGGCTAAAACTGTCTGCTTAATTTGTTGTTCATTTTGCCAACAAAAAATTAGTTCCTCGCTGTTTTGCTGCAAACTGAGTAATCCTAAGTTGTCAGGTAATGTAATTTGTTGACCTATTTTTAGAGGAATACAGTAATCCTGCAGATTGATGAATTGTGGTGTGAGATAGAGTTTCTGCTGATAGCGACGCACAACTTTATCAGCCAATTGAAATTGAGGATTGGCATCAGCTCTTGCAAATGCGACATCAGCAATGATTTTTTCTAATTGTTTGGCGCTTGGCATCGCTTGATTTTGTTGCTCAAACCACATTCTTAATAAAGCATTTTGTTTGGTTTTACTGTATTGAGCAAAATATTGGAGCGAAAAAGTGCGGTGAATTTTATCGAAGTTTTGTGCAAATTCTTCTGCTAAAAGTTCATTAATTAATTGTTGTTGTTCATAACAATGTTGTGCGCTACGCACGACTGCTTGATCAAAATAATTCCAGCGTTCGCGCAATTGAGGTAAAATTTGGTTACGCAAAAAATTGCGATCGTAGCGATTGTTTTCATTACTGTCATCTTCAACCCAGCTTAAACCTTCATCAGTCACATATTTTTCTAATTCACTTCTGCTAATATTAAGTAATGGACGATAAATAGGCATATCGTTTAAGCGGCTTTCAGCTTGCATCGCCCCTAACCCTTTAAGGCCACTGCCTCGTTTTAATGCTAGAAAAAAAGTTTCAGCTTGATCTTGTAGATGATGTGCAGTAACCACGACTTCATGTGCCATTCGTTCTTCCGAAATAGCTTGATAACGAGCTTCTCGGGCGGCTTGCTCAATATTGCTCGTTTGTTTGATTTGCACTTTTTTAATGATTAATGGAATATTAAATTGTTGGCAAATTTGTGCGCAATGCATTGCCCAATCATCTGCCTTAAGGTTCAAACCATGATGAACATGAATCGCTCTTAATTGTAAGTGCGGTTGATTTTGACGGGATTTTGCTAATAAAGAAAGTAGCGCAGTGGAATCTAAACCGCCGCTAAATGCAATTAAATAAGCTGAGTGTTTGAGTTGATGTTGAAAAATATGGGCTAGCATTTAAAATAGTGGGGCAATTTCTGCCCCGAATATAAGAATTAATTAAGCAATTTTTTCCGCTTTATAATTTGAAACTGGATTCATAATTACATGGCGGGCCTCAATTAATTGTAATTCATAAGAATTTTTCTGATAAGTGATTGCCATCACGTCATGAACAGCATTTCCCATACGCTCAAAAGCGTCTAATTCGGATTGACCATTTAACATATTAGCAAGGAATAATCCTGCAGTTAAATCGCCCACACCTACAGGATGTTTAGCAAATGGATATAATGGGCGGCGAAGGCTCCATACACCTTCAGATGTTGCCATTAACATTTCAAATTTATCTTCGTCACGTCCTGCGGATCCTAAATGTTTCACGATAACAATTTTAGGGCCTTTAGTTAATAAATGTTGTACTGCAACAATGGCCTGATCGATATTTTCAACAGGCAAGCCACTAAGCTCGCGTAATTCCAGTAAATTTGGGGTAATAATATCTGCTTGTGGCATGGCGATATCAATTAATCCTTCACGCACACCACCAGCCACTACGCAACCTTTTTCTGCGTTGCCCATAACTGGATCACATAAATATAATGCATTAGGATTAACAGCTTTAACTTTTTGTGCGACTTTAATTATTTCTTCCACTTGTTCAGCCGAGCCAATGTAGCCTGATACAACAGCGTCGCATTTGCTTAATTCGCCAATTTCATCAATACCGCGAACAATTTCACCAATTTGTTCTTTTGGGATAACCATGCCTGTCCATTTTCCATATTGGGTATGGTTGGAGAATTGCACTGTATTTAATGCCCATACATCAATACCATTTAGCTGCATAGGGAAGGTGGCAGATTTATTCCCTGCATAGCCAAAGACAACATGTGATTGAATGGAAAGTACATTTTTCATATCTAATCCTTTAAATTTGATATAGCATAAAAGTGCGGTTAATTTCACCGCACTTTTTAATCATTAACAATAACCGTAAGACATTAATCGCTGGTAACGGCGATCTAGTAAATCATCCGACGACAGTGCATTGAGATCCTCTAAATCTTGTTTAATGCGATCTTTTAAATTTTGCGCCATTTCCGCATAATTGCGATGAGCTCCACCTAATGGTTCAGGCACGACATTGTCAATTAATTCTAACTCTTTTAAACGATTTGCCGTTAACCCCATCACTTCTGCAGCGGTAGAAGCTTTGTCTGCACTTTTCCATAAAATAGACGCACAGCCTTCAGGTGAAATTACAGAATAGGTGCTATATTGTAGCATGTTCACTTTATCGCCAACGCCGATAGCCAACGCACCGCCAGAACCACCTTCACCAATCACCGTACAGATAACAGGTACTGTTAGCGTTGACATTTCGCGTAAATTACGTGCGATTGCCTCTGCTTGTCCTCGTTCCTCTGCACCAACACCTGGATAAGCTCCAGGAGTGTCAATGAACGTAATAATAGGTAATTTAAAGCGTTCAGCTAATTGCATTAAACGTAAAGCTTTACGATAGCCTTCAGGTGCTGGCATACCGAAATTACGCATTACTTTTTCTTTGGTTGAGCGACCTTTCTGATGACCAATAACCATCACAGGTTTGCCATCTAAACGCGCAATACCACCGATAATTGCTTTGTCATCTGCAAATGCACGATCACCAGCCAATTCTTCAAAATCAGTGAAAATATGCTGAATATAATCAAGAGTATAAGGGCGGTTTGGATGACGAGCCATACGAGAAATTTGCCACGCATCTAAGTTAGCAAAAGTCTTTTGCGTCAATTCCTCACTTTTCTTTTGTAAGCGTTTGATTTCATCATCAAGATTGATACTCTCATCATCACCAGATACTGAGCGTAATGATTCAATTTTTGCTTCTAATTCAGCGATCGGAAGTTCGAAATCTAAATATTCCTGGTTCATTTTTCTTCCTTAATATGAAAATTAGCCTAAAACACACCGCACTTTATCAGTAATTTGTTTACAGTGCAAACTTGTTCCATATTCTATGCTTTTTCAGGGGAAATTGCAGTATTTTTTCAGTGGTAGGAGGGGATAAAATAAAAGCTGCCAGAGGGCAGCTTTTGGACGTAACGTAAACTTAATTGTTGAACATCGCAGAAATAGATTCTTCGTTGCTAATACGACGAATCGCTTCTGATAACATGCCTGATAAAGTTAATACACGAACTTTACCTAATGCTTTAATTTCTGCACTTAATGGAATGGTATCTGTAACAACAATTTCATCTAAGGCTGAGCTTGCGAGGTTTTGTGCAGCAGTACCTGAGAACACTGCGTGGGTTGCATAAGCGAATACGCGTTTTGCACCACGTTCTTTTAATGCTTCTGCTGCTTTCATTAAGGTACCGCCTGTGTCGATCATATCATCAACAAGAATACAATCACGACCAGCAACATCACCAATAATATGCATTACTTGCGAAACGTTCGCTTTTGGACGACGTTTGTCGATGATTGCCATATCTGCGTCGTTTAATAATTTTGCAACAGCACGAGCACGTACAACACCACCAATATCAGGAGAAACAACGATTGGGTTAACTAAATCTGTTTTTTTCAAAATATCATCTAATAAAACAGGGGAACCAAATACGTTATCCACTGGCACATCGAAGAAACCTTGAATTTGCTCGGCATGTAAGTCACAAGTAAGTACGCGGTCAACACCTACGCTAGAAAGGAAATCAGCCACAACTTTTGCTGTGATTGGTACACGAGCAGAACGCACGCGACGATCTTGTCGAGCATAACCAAAATAAGGAATAACCGCAGTAATACGACCTGCAGAAGCACGACGTAATGCATCAACCATTACGATTAATTCCATTAGGTTATCGTTTGTTGGTGCACAAGTAGATTGAATGATAAATACATCACTACCACGTACATTTTCATTGATTTGTACTTGAATTTCTCCATCGCTAAAACGACCTACTGTTGCATCGCCTAATGATGTATAAAGACGTTCAGAAATTCGTTTAGCAAGTTCTGGTGTGGCATTACCAGCAAAGAGTTTTATGTCAGGCATTTTTAGTGAACCTCGGGGTTTATAGTTACAATATAAGGAAATAATTAAGCTTGCTGTTCAAGTTGATTAAGCAATATATGTAATGGCGAAATATTGCATCCTTGGGCAACAAAACCAGTAAAATGCGTTGGTTTCTGTGCAAAAACAGCTTGCGCTTGTTGTTCAGAGCTAAATTCTGCAAAAACACAAGCACCTGTTCCCGTTAATCTTGCAGGGGCATATTTTAACAACCAACAGAGTAATTCTTCAACCTCTGAATAATGATTTCTTACAACTTTTTCGCAATCGTTTACGTATGGCTCGGCTAATAGCGTTGCCATCTCTTTTTTCGGTGTGTCACGTGTTAAATTTGGATCTTGGAACACCTTGGCTGTCGAGATAGATACATCCGGTTTTAATACCACATACCATTTTTCATCAGGATAACAAGGCAGGATTTTTTCACCTACACCTTCTGCAACGGCAGCTCGTCCGTCAATAAATATAGGTACATCAGCCCCAAGTTGAATACCTAATGAGGCTAACTGTGGTAAAGACAGGTTGGTCTTCCACAAATAATTCAACGCTAACAATGTGGTTGCGGCATTCGATGAACCGCCACCAACACCACCGCCCATAGGCAGAATTTTATCTAAATGTATATTGGCGCCTAACTGGCAACCTGTTTCTTGTTGCAGCAGTTTCGCTGCGCGGTAAATGAGATTGTCTTCTTTTTTTAGATGAGGAATGTCTGGGCTAAGATGAATTTGATTATCTTCTCTTAAGCTAATGCTTAACCAATCGCCATAATCTAAAAATTGAAATAGAGTTTGTAATTCGTGGTAGCCATCAGCACGTTTGCCATTGATATATAAGAATAAATTGAGCTTGGCAGGACAAGGGAAACGAATTTCGTTCCCTTGCTTGAGGGCATTTATATCTGAAAGTGCGGTGGAAAATCGATAAGTTTTCATTAATATTTCCAATTATCGACCCGAATTTTTAAGGTTTGGGCATTATTTTTCAACAAAATATCTTTTGGTAACGCGGGTTGTTGCGTTTGATGATAAACCAGATAATCTGCAGTCCACATTGTCCCTTCTACTGGATAGCTAAAATTCGCTAAGTAATGATTCTCACCCACTTGGTATTGTGCCTGTTCATCAGGTTGACCTTTTAACCAAGTTGCTAAATGCTCTAATGGCACTTCCATTCCAATGATTTCTTTTAATAAATATTTGGCATCTGCTTCTGAACGTTTATTGCCTTTATTATCAGAAATTGTCATGCCGGCATTGTGCATTTGCAGCACAAGACTAGTAGAACTGATGGTGGAGTAGAGTTTAAGGGTATAATTATTGGCGGCATAATATTGCCATTCAAAGCGGCTTGAAAAACGTTCTTTTGCGCTGATGTAACCTAGTTGACCTTGTGCTTGATAGGTGTTGATTTTTTTGAGTTGAGCTAAATGTTGTTGCCAACGGAGATCGGATTTTTCAATGGTTTTTACGTCTTGTGGACGATGTTCACTAATATCTAAATTAGTACAGGCTGCCATAACAAATGCGGACAGCAAAACTGGCAGAAATTGAGGCGATTTCATAATATCATTGAGTTAAAAATAACAAGTCTGTATTCTACGAATTTATGCTGACTTAGTAAAGTGCGGTGTCATTTTTTGCCGTTTTAGTTAAGCAACGCTGAAAATTGAGCACGTAATTCAGGTTGTTTTGCTTTAATCGCCATTGTGCGACGTCTATTTAATTCATCTCGAATAGCTTGCTTTTGAAAGCCATCATTGATTACTTGTTGCACATCGACTTGTTTAGCCTGGTGGTAGCAAGCTAATAAATAGTCTTTCTGTGGGTAATTGCGTTGTTCAAATCCCGTTCTTCCCCTTGTATCTGCCATGCATACAGTGAGAAATTCTAAGAAACGTTGCGGTTTACGCCAGATATCAAACTGATTAAATAATTTCATAATGGTTTCGGCGCGTAACTCAAAGGCTTTGTGAACATGGGTATGATATTTGCAGCTTAGTTCGGCAAGTTCTTTGTAATAAGTCGGCACATTAAAACGACGGCAAAGTTGTCTTGTCGGCTGAATTCCTCTTTCTTCATGGCCATAATGATGAGGCAAAATAGATTTATCCGTCAGCGCTTTGCCTAAATCGTGGCAAACTGTGGCAAAACAAACCGCACTTTTATTGATATCTTCTGATGCACTGAGTTGTTTGGCTTGTTGCAATACCAACATCGTGTGTATAAAACTATCGACTTCCGGATGATGTTGAACAGGATTAGGCACACCATATAATGCGTCGAGTTCAGGGAAAAGGACCTTTAACGCCCCCGCTTGCCTTAATATTTCAAAATAAATTTGAGGATCTTTTTCATTAAGCGCTTTTTCTGTTTCCAGCCAGACACGTTCAGGCGTGAGATAATCAAGCTCTCCTTGTTGACTGAGTTGTTGCATCAATTCAAGGGTTTCTTCGGCAACGCGAAAACCTAAGTGATGAAATCGCGCAGCAAAGCGAGCGACACGCAACACGCGTAAAGGATCTTCAGCAAAAGCGGGAGAAACATGGCGTAAAATGCCTTGTTTTAAATCTTCCATGCCAGCATAGGGATCATGGTAATTGCCTTGCATATCTTGAGCGATGGCATTGATGGTTAAATCACGACGTTGTAGATCTTGTTCTAAACGAATATCAGGTGAAAAGTCGCAAATAAACCCAGTATAACCCGCACCTGATTTGCGTTCTGTGCGTGCTAAAGCATATTCTTCTTTACTGTCTGGATGAAGAAAAACAGGGAAGTCTTTGCCGACTTGAATGTAACCTTGAGAAAGGAGTTGTTGTGGTGTGGCACCAACTACAAGCCAATCACGATCTGTTATTGGCAAACCGAGTAATTGATCTCGAACGGCACCACCCACAAGGTAAATTTGCATGGCGATGGGCTCTTTATACCCAGCCATCTCTACGACGACGTTTTGGCATGATGAGTGGAATAATTAAGCCTAATAGTAAGCCTACGCCTAAAACAGATCCGCCATAAATAAACCATTGAATTGCAATTTCACGTTTGCCCGCATCGAGTAAGGCCTCTAAATCACGATTTTTATTTTTTGTGATTTCTAATTCGCGTTTTAATTGGGCATTTTCTTCTAATAGTTGGCTGCTACGTTGATCGCTATCTTTCGCGCGACGTTGCATTTCTACCGTTCTTTGTTGCCAATCCGCATCAATTTTGCTCAGTTTTAGGGTTAAGTCTTGCACTTGCGCTTTTAATTTTGGATTTTCATTTTTACTGCTTGGGGTAGAAGATAATTCAGAATTTAAGATCCAAGCTTCACGATGTTTACTGTCACGAATGAGTGAGTAACGATCTTGGCGATTTAGCACAGTCACTTCTTCGCCTGCTTGGATAGAACCTGCAATTTTAAAATTATCGCCTGCACCTTTACGTAAAAAAGTGTGTAAGTTTTCTGTTACATATTGTGTTTCTGCTTGAGCTGCTTGAATACCTGTACCTAATAATAAAATAGACAAAAGAAAGGTTAATCTTTTCTGCATTATGTCATCCTATGAGTTATGAGAAGAAAAAGTGCGGTATTTTTTACCGCACTTTTATTAAATTTAGCGGAAGATTGCATTTAACGCATAGTAAATGATAATCGCGAAGAATGCACCAGCTGGTAAAGTAACAATCCATGAGGCAATAATATTACGAATTACAGTTAGATTCAACGCAGCAATACCGCGTGCTAAACCGATACCAAGTACTGCACCCACTAAGGTTTGTGTTGTTGAAATAGGCAATCCTGTACCAGACGCGACCACAACGGTTGTGGCTGTGGCAAATTGGGCGGCAAATCCGCGACTTGGCGTTAAATCTGTAATGCCCGTACCAATGGTCGCCATTACTTTGTACCCCATAATGATCAAACCTGCAGCAATCCCTGCGGCACCTAATGGCAGAATCCACCAAGCTAATGGATTTTTCGCCATAATATCGCCACCACTTTCGATAATACTAACAACAGCAGCAAGAGGTCCGATAGCATTTGCAACGTCATTGGAACCATGAGCAAATGCCATTGCACAAGCGGTCATTAACATGAGAATACTAAATACGCGTTCAACGCCACCAAATACCCCTTTGCGTGCTTTTTTGATGAAGTTTCTGCTGCGGAAGTAGAAGTAACTGATTACAACGGAAATGGAACTTAAAGCTAAGGAAATTAATACGGTTTCGCCTTTAGATAGGTTAAGTCCAACGTGTTTCAATCCTTTAGATACGGTAACGATGATGAGAATAAAAACGGTTAAGCCCATAAAGTAAGGACCGAATTTTTGTGCGTTACGCAATGGGTTTTCTGTATCAAAAATGAGTTTTTGAATAATGAAAAAGATACCATATGCGAGCACACCAGCAATAACTGGGGTAATAAACCAGCTACCGACAATGCCACCAATCACGCCCCATTTTACTGCTGCAACGCCTGCGGTAACGCAAGCAAAACCAATGATAGCACCAATAATTGAATGGGTGGTGGACACTGGCCATCCCCAGCGGGAAGCGATGAGAAGCCAAGATCCAGAAGCAAAGAGCGCTGACATCATACCTAACACGAGAGTGTCAGGATGTGCGATAAAATCAGAAGCATCAATGATACCACTTTTAATAGTTTCGGTTACTTCTCCACCGGCTAAATAAGCACCGGAAGCTTCAAAGATTAATGCGATAATAATTGCTTGTTTTGCTGTAATGGTACCTGAACCAACAGAAGTACCCATTGCATTTGATACGTCATTTGCACCCACACCAAATGCCATAAAGAAGGCGAAGGCTGCAGTAATAATAATTAAAATTGTGCCATAGTTATTTAATAATTCCATCGTTGTTTCCTATTGGTTACAAGCTTTGGGAGGTCTTATCTTTTGCCAAAGATTAAGAACGCGCTAACATTAATTCAATACGAGATCCTACACGCTGGGCTTGATCGGCCAACACACCAATCCATTCAAAAATTTTGTATAGGAACATCACATCGATTGGATTATAACGATCTTCAATTTCACGTAGCATTAAACGTAATTTAATTTGCATTTGATCCGTATCGTCTTCAATTGTATCTAATTCGGTGATCATGTTATTCACAAAATGCAATTCACGTCCTCTAAAGCCGGTTTCTAGTAATTGATCCATTTCATCAATAACGCGATGGGCTTGTACAGTTGCGTCAAGGCTACGACATAAGAATGACATGAAATTTTCTTGTAATTCAGAAGGAATACCAAGGTTGCGTCCCACCATTCTGCCTGCAATATCTTTGGCGTAGTTAGCGAGCTTGTCTTGTTGGGTAACTAATTCTAATAAATCAGTTCGATCGATAGGTAAGAATAAACCGCGGGGTAATTTTAGACGAATTTCACGTTTTAACGTGTCTGCTCGGCGTTCTGTTTCAGAAATGCGTAAGCGTAATTCCTCTGCTTCCTGCCAGTTATTTGCAAATGTCGCTTCAAAGAAAGGAACTAACAAACTACAAGCTTCAGTAACCGTATCTGAATGTTGCTGCAGAGGCTTTAAAGGCGAATGCGCAAATAATCCTAAAATATTGTTGATTGCCATAAGGAACTCCAAGTGATTTAAGATAAATTGCGAGCATATTACAATATGTAAGTGAAAAACTCACGATTTAAATCAAAAAGATTTATAATATTGCAAGATTTTTCACCGCACTTCTATGCTAGAATGAAGTAGAAGATTGATTATAAAGGAAATAATAATGTCGAATGAAATTGAGCTAAAATTAGCCATTAGCAATGAGTTTGCTGAAAATATCCCCCAATTATTGACTGATTTCCACATTCTAAAACAGCAACATTCTAGTTTAGGCAACACTTATTATGATAGTGCTGATCGTCATTTTGCCCGTCATAAAATGGGGTTGCGTGTTCGTTCTGAAAATCAACAGTTTGAAATGACCTTAAAAACTGATGGCAATGTGACGGGTGGGTTACATGTTCGTCCAGAATACAATATGCCTTTAACGTCAAACCAACCTGATATAGAGAAATTATTGGCACTGAAAGAGTTCGATTTTCCTCAAAATTTAACCTTACAACCTATTTTTAGTACCGATTTTGAGCGTGATAGTTGGTTAATTGAATGTGGTCAGCATACGGAAATTGAAATTGCCTTGGATCGTGGCGAAATTATGGCGAATGGTCAGGTTTCACCGATTTGTGAATTAGAATTTGAACTAAAAAATGGTGAAGTACAAGATTTACTGACCTTTGTGGCAAATTTAGGCTTAATGAATGGTGTGCGTTTGAGTAGTGCGAGCAAAGCACAGCGCGGTTATCAATTAGCAAAAGGTGGCGTGCCAAGCTTAATTGATTGGATTGAAAAATGGCGCGATTTTCTAAAAACAGAACAAAGTGCGGTGAATTCTCGCCAAGTTTTAACCGCACTTTTAGTTCATGAACAGCAATTAATTGAAGAGACTATGTGTTTTGGTGGTGCGTTTTTTGCACAGGATTTTATGAAAACGGTTGAACGTGTTGGTGCTTTTTTCAACTTGTACCACCATTATTTAGAGAATGGAAAATTGCTGCAAGCTGCATGGCAAGAACAAATTGACGATGGCGTCCATCTGGACGAAAGTCTATTAGCAGATCTTTGGGAAGATCATCAATATTTATTTGAACATATTCGTGACATTATTCGTTTACATAGTGAAACAAAAGATAATACCTTAGCGATGAAAAAATTAGTTGAGCTATTAGTGCAACCACAATATGTTAAACGTATGATTAACTTAATGAAATTAACGGTGAAGTAAATGGCAAAAGCGCCAAAAACAGCTTATGTTTGTAATGATTGTGGAGCTGAGTTTTCCCGTTGGCAAGGGCAATGCTCCGCTTGTAAAGCTTGGAATACCATTAGTGAAGTGCGATTAGTATCGGCTAAGTCAGCGGTTAAAAATGATCGCTTTAGTGGATATGCAGGAGATACGCAGGCTAAAGTACAAACCTTAGCCGAAATTAGTTTGCAAGAAACACCAAGATTTTCCAGTGGATTTAATGAATTGGATCGTGTGTTAGGTGGTGGCATTGTACCAGGCTCGGCCATTTTAATTGGTGGTCATCCGGGCGCGGGAAAATCAACATTATTATTGCAAATGATGTGTGGTTTAGCGAAAAATTTGACCGCACTTTATGTGACAGGTGAGGAAAGTTTGCAACAGGTGGCAATGCGCGCCAATCGCTTAGGATTGCCGACGGATCGTTTACAAATGCTTTCTGAAACCTCCGTTGAGCAAATTTGTCAATTGGCGGATCAATTGAAACCGCAAATTATGGTGATTGATTCCATTCAAGTGATGCATTTGGCAGATATTCAATCTTCTCCTGGCTCAGTGGCACAGGTGCGTGAATGTGCTTCTTTTCTAACCCGTTATGCTAAAACCCGACAGGTTGCCATTATTATGGTAGGGCATGTCACTAAAGATGGAACACTTGCTGGTCCAAAAGTGTTAGAGCACGCCATTGATGCTTCTTTGTTATTAGAAGGGGAATCGGATTCTCGTTTTCGTACCTTGCGTAGCCATAAAAATCGTTTTGGTGCGGTGAATGAATTGGGCGTTTTTGCTATGACGGAGCAAGGTTTACGCGAAGTGAAGAATCCATCAGCGATCTTTTTAACCCGTAGCGAAGAGCAAATGCCCGGAAGTTCAGTGATGGTACTTTGGGAAGGTACAAGACCTTTATTGGTTGAAATTCAAGCCTTGGTTGACCACTCGATGTTAGGGAATCCTCGACGTGTTGCAGTGGGATTAGAACAAAACCGTTTAGCATTATTATTGGCGGTGTTACATCGTCATGGTGGTTTGCAAATGTCTGATCAGGATGTGTTTGTGAATGTGGTTGGTGGTGTCAAAGTGACGGAAACTAGCGCGGATTTAGCCTTATTACTAGCCTTAATTTCCAGTTTCAAAAATCGCCCTTTGCCACAGGATTTGGTTGTTTTTGGTGAAGTAGGATTGGCTGGCGAAATTCGCCCAGTGACAAGTGGACAAGAGCGAATTCACGAAGCAGCTAAACATGGCTTTAAGCGAGCTATTGTGCCTTTTGCTAATAAGCCAAAAAGTGCGGTACCAAATATGCAAGTTTTTACAGTGAAGAAGCTGTCCGATGCATTAACCATTTTAGATGATTTTTAACAAAAAAAGGTGCATGATTATGCACCTTTTTTATGTTACGGATATGTTATGAACGAGAAGTGTAATCGCCAACCGCCACCCATTTATAAGTAGTGAGTGCTTCTAACCCCATTGGACCTCTTGCATGCAGCTTTTGCGTACTTACTGCAACTTCTGCACCTAAGCCAAATTGTGCACCATCGGTAAATCTAGTGCTAGCATTAACATAAACTGCCGCAGCATCAACCTGAGCCACAAATTGTTGTGCTAATTTTTGCGATTCCGTTAGGATTGCCTCAGAATGTTGGCTGCCGTATTCACGAATATGCTCAATTGCTGCAACTAAATCTTCTACCACAACCACATTTAAATCTTTACTTAACCATTCTTGGCGCATCTCTTGGTCTTTTACTGGAACCACATTGGCACCGGCTTTTTCAAGAATAGAAAGTGCGGTGTGATCTGCATGAAATTTTACGTCTTTTGATTGCAAATGCTGTGCTAATTTAGGTAAAAATTCCTCGGCTATGCTACCTTGCACCAAGAGGGTTTCTAAAGTATTACAGGTGCTTGGACGTTGTGTTTTCGCATTTTCAATTACAGAAAGTGCCTTATTTTGATCCGCACTTTGTTCAACAAAGGTGTGGCAAACGCCAATGCCACCAACAATCACAGGAATAGTGGAATGTTGTTTGCATAATTCATGCAATCCAGCTCCACCGCGAGGAATTATCATATCAACATAGCGATCCAATTTGAGTAATTGCATCACCAAATCACGATTGGGATCTGTAATAGCTTGAACTGCCGCTTTTGGTAAGCCAGATTGTTGTAACGCATTTTGCACGACATCCACTAAAATTTGGTTTGAATGTTGGGTTTCTTTTCCTCCGCGTAAAATAACTGCGTTTCCTGTTTTTAAGCATAGGCTTGCTACATCAATAGTCACATTTGGGCGCGCCTCATAAATAGTGCCAACAACACCAAGCGGAACACGAATTCGCTCCAATTTTAAACCGCTGTCTAATACACCGCCATCAATGATTTTTCCCACAGGATCTGCCAAAGAAACCACATGACGAACATCATTAGCAATGCCTTTGAGGCGTTCTTCCGTCAATAACAAGCGATCAATAATTGCTTCGCTCAGTCCATTTTGTTTGGCTGCTTCAATATCTTTTGCATTGGCTGCGAGAATAGGATCCTTTTGTTGTTCTAATTGTTCTGCAATGCACAATAATGCGTGATTTTTTTCTTGTTGTGATAATTGGGACAGGATAAATGCCGCTTGTTTAGCAGCTTTTCCCATGGCAATTAAGTCGGTCATAATTATTCCTCTGAATGAAAGGCGGTTTGAATTTGTTGCCACAGATGACGTTTTTCTTTTCCATTTTGTTTTAACAATGGTAAATCAGGGCTTTGCCATAGACTCGTTACTTGGCTAAAGTGCGATAAAGTGCGGTCTATTTTTTGTTGATTTTGAGAGAGTAACCAATAGTGTACAGGTGTTGTTGTTTGCAAATGATCCACTTGGCTAAAATCAATTAACAGGCAATCCTTTACATTAATAGCAATGCTGCGTAGCACATCTTGAATAAAAGGTTCTTGCACAGACAGCGTTTGTTCAGCAACAATGATGAGTTTGATATTGTCAGCAACAGAAATATTCACCACGCCTTTTAACGCTTCTGGACGGCGCAATTGCCATTGTTTAATGCCCATTTCTTGCAATAAAAGATCGCGTCTATTCACTGATTTGCCCTTTGTTAATTGAGATGAAAAGCTATTGTAAAGGGGATTTTTCATTTCGTAAATAGCCGTTACAGATGGTGTATTGGTTATTTTGTGATTGAAAGCTATAATGCTCGCCAATTCTTTATTTTTTGTTATGGGACATTGTATGATTTCTGCAGAAAGCCAAGTGCTTGAACGTCATTTATCCTTTTTTGAGCAGAAAAAAGTGCTATTTGCTGGTGGGGTCAGAGATGATTTTCCTTTCAAACCAGCATTAAATGCACAATCTGTTAAAATTTGGTCTTGGTATTTTGATTATGCGAGAACGCAAAGTGCGGTGGATTTTTCCGTACTTTGTGATTCACAAGCAGATATGATCGTTTTTTATTGGACAAAAAACAAACAGGAAGTGCAATTCCAATTAATGCAATTGTTAGCAAATGCAAGTGAAAATCAGGAAATGTTGATTGTGGGCGAAAATCGCTGCGGTGTGCGTTCAGTGGAAAAAATGTTGGCGCCTTTTGGTGATATCGCGAAAATAGACAGCGCTCGTCGTTGCGGCTTGTACCATTTTTGTCTGAAAAATAAACCGCACTTTGACTTGCAAGATTATTGGAAAACCTATTCCCATCCTCAATTACAACCATTGAGCATATATAGTTTGCCGGGGGTGTTTAGTGCTGATGAACTTGATGGCGGAACAGCATTATTATTAACTACTTTGGATCGCCAAATAAGAGGTAAAGTGCTCGATCTTGGCTGTGGAGCGGGTGTCATTGGCGCAATGATTAAGCATAAATATCCAAAGGTAACATTGACAATGACTGACATTCACGCTATGGCAGTCGCTTCTGCACAAGAAACGTTACGTCAAAATAAGTTGGAGGGCAAGGTGCTTGCCAGCGACGTTTTTTCTGAACTGGATGTGCAAAATAAATTTGATTTGATCATTTCTAATCCACCATTCCATGATGGCATTGATACCGCTTATCAAGCGGTAACGAATTTAATTGAGCAAGCCAAATGGTATTTAAATTCGGGCGGAGAACTGCGTATTGTTGCTAATAGCTTTTTGCCTTATCCTGATTTATTAGATCGCTATTTCGGTAGTCATCAAGTATTAGCACAAAATAATAAATTTAAAGTATATTCGGTGAGAGCCTAGAAAAAAGTGCGGTGTTTTTCACCGCACTTTTTGTTTGCATTTACGTTGATTAAATTGCGCCACCAATACCAATAAATAATCCTGCAATGGCGCCGCTCATTAAGTTAGACATAGAACCTGCAATCACCGCTCTAATACCTAAACGAGCGATATCACTGCGGCGATTTGGTGCCATGCCACCTAAGCCACCAATTAATACTGCAATGGAACCGAGATTTGCAAAGCCACATAATGCAAAGGAAATAATGGCGACGGTTTTCGCACTGAGTTGTACTGGCGCATCGGCAGTCAGATATTTACTGAAGTCTGCGTAAGCAACAAATTCATTTAACACAATTTTTTGCCCAATCATCGAACCTGAAATGTGTGCTTCTTCCCAAGGTACACCAATTGCCCAAGCTAATGGCTTGAAGGCATAACCTAATAAGGATTGCATCGTCACGTCGGTATAACCGAATAAACTCGCAATACTACCAATTCCCCAGTTCAACATGGCGATCAAGGCAACAAAGGCAAGTAGGATCGCACCAATATTTAACACTAATTGAATGCCAGATATTGCACCACCAGCCGCTGCTTCAATAATATTTGCCGGTTTTTCTTCATCCGTAATGGTAATGTTATCTTGCACTTTTTCTGTTTGTGGGCAGAGTAGTTTTGCGAATAATAAACCGCCCGGAGCTGCCATGAATGAAGCTGCGATTAAATAGGGGAGTGGCACACCCATATTGGCGTATCCTACTAATACAGAACCAGCAACTGAGGCTAATCCCCCCGTCATTACAGCAAATAATTCGGATTGTGTCATATTATTGATAAATGGTTTAACTAAAAGCGGAGCTTCAGTTTGACCCACAAAAATATTTGCTGCAGCAGATGTTGATTCTGCTTTAGAGGTTTTTAGGATTTTTTGTAATCCGCCACCTAAAATTTTAATCACAAATTGCATAATGCCGAGGTAGTAAAGCACAGAAATGAATGCTGAGAAGAAAATGATTGGCGGCAGTACACGAAAGGCAAAGACAAAACCACCATCACCAAAAACTTCAAACATTTTCGGGCTGACTAAACCGCCGAATAAGAATTTAATGCCTTCGCTACTGAAATCAATAATTTTGTTCATTGCTGATGACGCGGACATTAAGGCATCTCGCCCGACAGGAAAGTAAAGAATTAGTGCGCCAATACCAATTTGGATGGCAAATGCGCCTAATACGGTGCGGTAATTAATCGCTTTTTTATTATTGGATAGCAAAAATGCGATCAATAAGAGTACAAATATACCAAATAGACTGTTTAATATACTCATGGGGACCTCAATACGAAAGAAATCAACGTTGGGCGCAATTCTACCTTATTTTGAGTGAAATAGGATCTTTCTATATGAAACTTTTATACTAATTTGAGAACTGCCATTTTCTTTTGGCAAAAGACAATGTTGGATAGCTTGTAAGTGTCTCTAAATAGGGCTGATTTGTGAGAAAATGGATTTTCTGATATAATATTCTGGATTATTAATTTTTTTAGGAGAAAATATCGTTTTGTTTCATAAATCCTCTTTAAAATCATCTTTTAACCCTTTCGTTATTTCCACGACATTATTTCTTGTTATTTTATTAGTCGCTTTTACCCTTGTTGCACCAGATGCTATGCAGTCAGGATTAAACTGGGCTAAACAAGGTATTTTTGACCATTTTAGTTGGTTCTATATTTTATCTTTTTCTATTTTCCTCGGATTTTTAATTGTTTTATCTGTCAGCCGCTTTGGTGCTATTAAATTAGGTAGCAATGAAGAAGAACCTGAATTTTCGTTTCTTTCTTGGTTAGCAATGTTATTTGCTGCTGGTATGGGGGTTGGCTTGATGTTCTTCGGTGTTGCCGAGCCACTCACTCATTATTCTTCAGATATTACTGTTGGTTCTGCTGGTCAGCAACAGCAACAAGCCTTATTACATACCGTTTTTCACTGGGGAATTCATGCTTGGGCAGTTTATGCAGTTATTGCCCTCGCTTTAGCTTATTTCGGTTTCCGTTATAAATTGCCTTTAGCGCTGCGTTCTTGTTTTTATCCTTTATTGAAAGATCGTATCAATGGCAAATTAGGGGATTTAATTGATATTGTTGCTTTAATAGCAACACTTTTCGGTATTATTACAACACTCGGTTTTGGCGCGGCGCAATTAAGTGCAGGTTTAGTGCAAATAGGTTTATTATCAGAAAGTAATTTTGCTATTCAAACTGGTATTATTGTTATTGTCATGGGATTAGCGGTTTTTTCTGCTATTTCTGGCGTGGGCAAAGGCGTTAAATTACTCAGTGAAATTAACTTAGGATTAGCTTTCACATTAATGTTATTTGTGTTGATTGCGGGTCCTACACTTTATTTATTGTCTTCTTTTAGTGATAACTTAGGCACATATTTAAGTAATATTATTTCTTTTAGTTTTAAAACCTATGTTTATGATAGTGAACATACGGGCTGGTTCACTGGTTGGACCGTACTTTATTGGGCTTGGTGGTGTTCTTGGGCTCCATTTGTAGGGCTTTTTATCGCGCGTATTTCTCGTGGACGTACAATTCGTGAATTTATTTTTGGTGTATTAGCCATTCCAAGTCTTTTCTGTATTTTATGGTTTACTGTTTTTGGTAATTCAGCGATTTGGTTAGATGATAACATTGCTAATGGTGCGTTAAGTCAGCTTACTTCATCGCCAGAAATGTTATTATTCCGTTTCTTAGACTATTTCCCATTATCAACGCTGACAAGTGTAGTTGCATTGGTGATTATTTCCTTGTTTTTCATCACTTCTGCGGATTCAGGCATTTATGTATTAAACAATATCGCTTCTCGTGATAAAAGTTTGGTTTCACCAAAATGGCAAGCGGTGATGTGGGGCTGTTTAATGTCAGCAGTTGCTATTACATTAATCAAAACAGGTGGATTAGCAACCTTACAAACCATGACATTAATTGTTGCTTTGCCTTTTGCCATGCTAATGCTGGTGATGTGTGTGAGTTTATGGAAAGGCGCAAAAGCGGATAGCCAATATTTTGAAGCAAAAGTGACACCAACCAGTATTTTCTGGACTGGCGATTCTTGGAAAGAGCGTTTAGGTCAAATGTTAAACCAAACGCAAGAAAAAGATATTTTAAAATTCTTGAAACGTAAAGCTTTGCCTGCTATGAGAGAATTACGCCAAGAATTGATTGATGTGCATAATTTAAATGTGGAAGTTATTGAGTTATTTGATAATGAGCCCGCAGTAGAAATTCACATTAAGAAAGAATCAATGAGAGATTTTATATATGGTATTAAATCTGTCGCGAAAGAGGTGTCAGATCAGTTGATTAATGACGATAATCTACCTCATATTCAACATGCGGTGACTTATGAGCCAATTACTTATTTCTTTGATGGACGAACAGGCTATGATGTTCAATATATGTCAAAAAATGAGTTAATCGCCGATGTGTTAAAACAATATGAACGCTATTTAGGCTTGCTTGATAATGTAGGGCAAGAGCTGATGTCTCATGAGCAAACAGAATTAGCAGAGTAACTTAATTGGCCGCATAAAAAAGTGCGGTCAATTTTTCATTAATTTATTTTCTCATTGGGAACATTTTCTTTTATATTTTGTCTAAGCAATGTATTTCAACAAACCAATAAGGTAACAATATGAATGTTAATGACATTTTAGGTGTGGTATTAAGTACAGCAAAACAATCAGCTGAAAATGTAAGAAGACCGAGTGAAACCCCATCAGATATGATTAATAAAATGGGTGGTGGTGCCGCTTTAGCGGGTATTCTATCAATGGTGCTTGGCCGTAATGGTGGTGCAGGTTTAACGAAATTAGGCTCTTTAGCGGTATTAGGTAATTTAGCTTATCAAGCATACCAAAATTATCAAAAAAGCCAAATGTCAGCTAGCCAATTAACTGAAAGTGATTTTGATTCAATGCCATCAACAGCAACGAATGAAAAAAGCATGGTGATTTTACGTACTATGATCGCTGCTGCTTTATCTGATGGTGATTTAGATGAGCAGGAACAAGCTTTAATTGAGCGTGAAAGTGGTGATAACCCAGAATTACAACAGTGGTTAATTAATGAAATCCAACGCCCAATTTCTGTTGAAGAAATTGCCCAAATTGTTGGTCGTGATATGGCATTAGCGAGCCAAGTTTATTTAGCGGCAAGAGTGGTATGTAAAGAACTTTCTCGTAAAGAAATTGTTTTCCTTTCACAACTCGCTGAGGCATTACATTTAGATGATGCATTAGTTGAGCAATTGGAAAAACAAGCTGGATTTTAAAATATAACTTCAAATAAGTTTAAAAAAGGGACGAAAGTCCCTTTTTTATTGCTAAATTTGGAGCAATGTTGTCAATTTGTGACCTTGATCAGAGATTACCTACCTATTTTCTATTAGAATATAATTATTAAAATTAATTTGAGGTATTTATGAAAATCATACAACAGCTCTATCAAGGAAAAAGCCGCATTATTGGTCGTAATGCATTATTTTTTATTTTTTCTGTGATCTTCGCTGTCTCAATGACAGTTCTGCTTTCTGATTCATCTTTCACATCTATTCAGAATTACGTTCTTTTCTTATTATTTCTAGCAATTTCTTTGTGGGTAACCGAAGCAATTCCAGCGTTCTCAGTCAGTATTTTAATTGTGGGTTTCCTTGTTCTTGTCATGGGGAAAAGTGAGGCTCATGATGCAATTCAATATTTACAGACTTGGTCAGATAGTGTTATCTGGTTGTTTTTAGGTGGTTTTTTCTTAGCGGAAGCGATGAAAAAAACGCAATTGGACTTGCTATTATTGAAATCTGTGTTGCCAAAATTTGGGCAAAAGCCGGTGAATGTATTATGGGGGCTAATGTTATTAACCGCAGTCATGTCGATGTTAATGAGTAATACGGCAACAACTGCAATGATGATCGCAACTATCAGTCCATTATTCACCCGATTAGACAGTGAATCTAAATTATCTAAAGCACTCTTATTAGGAATTCCTGCTGCAGCTTCCGTTGGGGGAATGGGGACGATCATTGGTTCAGCACCTAATGCTATTGCGGTGGGGGCGTTAGATAAATTAGGTCATCCAATTTCATTTTTAGAATGGATGATGGTGGGGACGCCACTTGCTCTTGTGTTACTTTTTGTTTTTTGGCGTGTATTAGTCATCAAATATCAAGTCAATAAAGAACAAAATCTCGACTTTAGCTTTTTAAATGAAACCAATACAAAAATACCAACAGTCCAAGAAAATTTTGATAAATTAATCGTTATTGTTATTTTAGCGGTTACCTTGTTCTGTTGGTTGACTTCTAAATTAATTGGTATTCCCGTTGCGGCAGCATCAGGAATTCCAATTGTGTGCTTAACTATGTTTGGTATTTTAGATGCCAAAGACATACGTCAATTGCCATGGGATACTTTAATGTTAGTTGCTGGTGGCTTGGCGTTAGGATTGGCGATTGAAGAACAGCGTATTGCTGCGCATTTCGTTGAACAATTAAGCAATGTTCAAGTGAGCTTTATGATGTTGTTATTTATCTTCGGTTTTATCACTGTGATTTTATCGAACTTTATGAGTAACACTGCAGCGACGACAATTCTTATTCCTATGGGGGTATCCTTATTAGCAATGGTAAATAGTACGGATGTCAATCCAGTTATATTACCTCTTGTGATCGGTTTAAGTGCTTCTTGTGCTTTATTCTTACCTGTATCAACTCCACCAAATGCGATTGCATTTAGTACGGGATTAGTCAAACAAGCAGAATTCCGTTTAGGTGGGGTTGTTATCGGCTTATTAGGTCCAATTCTGAGTATTGCTTGGGTATTATTAATTTATTTATTATTCTAGTTCTTAGTTGATAACAGTAAAAAGTGCGGTGAAAAAGAGTAAAGATTTTCACCGCACTTTTTTGTTGCTTATGTCTTGTTTTTGACTTGCCAAATAAATATTTGCAATCAAGATTGCTTTATAGCATAATGCACAGCCTAAGCCGTTGGCTTAGTTCAATGGAAACCTTCTCGGTCTCTCGCAATGGTGTCTGGTTTACTCGGTCAGGTTCGGAAGAAAGCAGCCAAAGTCAGAATTTCTGTGTGCCGAGAATTCGCTGGGAAGGTTTCCGCCCTATAAGACCTTCCCTTTTATTTCATTTTTTCCAATTTCGCTAATAACAATTCTTCTGGTTGAGATTGTATTTTTCTCATTCGATAGAACAACAAAATTGCGGCAGCAGTTAATGCAACGACAAAAGCAATCCAAAAGCCTTTCGCGCCCAAATGAGGCAAGATGAGGTCTGTCATTGCTAAGCTATAACCAAGGGGAATACCAATCACCCAATAACAAAATAGCGTGATGTATAAAATTGCTTTTGTGTCTTTATATCCTCTTAGAATACCACTAATCACAACTTGTACTGTATCGGAAAATTGATAAAGTGCGACAATTAAAAATAAGGAACTCGCCAGTGCAATAACTTCCTTGTTTTTATCACTATTCACAAATAATGCTGCGATTTGCTCTCTAAATAATACGGTCACTAATACAGTGATAATCGTGATATTCAAGCCAACGGCGAGTGCAATATAGGAAATTTGTTTTGCTTGATGTGGGCTTTTTTCACCTAAACGTTGTCCGATCAGAATTGTTGCTGCCATGCCCAAGGACATTGGGAACATAAAAATAAATGAGCTGGTATTCAATGCGATTTGGTGGCTTGCAATCACAATTTCGCCAAGTGGGGAGAGGAATAAAGCGGTTAAAGAAAATAGTGCCACTTCTGCCCATAGGGCGAGGGCAATGGGCAAGCTTAAGCGCAATAATTTAGCTAATGTTTCGCCATTTGGTTTTTCGATAACATGTTCAAACACCTTAAGATCCCGTTGGTTTGCGGCAACTTTACTGTAACTTATCATCATAATGCACATTGCCCAGTTCACAATTGCGGTTGCAATGCCACAGCCTACCGCGCCAAAAGCCGGCAAGCCAAATTTGCCATAAATAAAAATGTAATTGAGGGGAATGTTTAATAATAAACCGAGAACCGTAATCACCATTGCGGGTTTCGTTTTGGCGATACCATCATTTAAACAACGAAAGTTGATCATCAATAAATAAGCGGGTAGCCCCCAAAGCATCACGCGTAAATAACTGATGGTGATATCCGCAAGATCTTTTTTCATTTCTCTTGCCATAATCACAATATCACTGTGATAAATAAGAAAAGCAATGGGAATACAGCTAGCCAATACAATCCACAAGCCTTGTCGTACTTGATGTGCAATGCGATGACGTTGACCTGAACCATTCAAATAAGAAATAGTCGGAGGTAGCGCAAGTAAAAGTCCTTGACCAAATAACACCAAGGGAAACCAAATGGAAGCACCAACCGAAATGGCTGACATATCCGCTGCACTAACGCGTCCCGCCATAATAGTATCCACAATCCCCATGGAGTTTTGTGCCACTTGCGCCAATAAAATAGGAATGGCAATTTGAATTAATTTTTTTGCTTGTTCGTGGTATGCTTGCCAACGTTGAAATAATTGCATAATAAATCCGAGTTTATTTTATAATGGAAAAATCTTGGAAAATACACCGCACTTTTGCGGGTTAAGAGAGTTAATATGTTTACAGGTATCGTGCAAGGTACTGCACAAATTCATTCAATTGAGAATAAAACGAATTTTAGAACACATACCATCAAAATGCCACAGGAATTGTTGGCAGACTTGCAATTAGGGGCGTCAGTGGCGCATAACGGTGTTTGTTTAACCGTTACCCAAATTGAAGGTGATTTAATTAGCTTCGATTTAATGCAAGAAACCTTACGTATTACAAATTTAGGCGCTTTAAAACAAGGCGATAGTGTCAATGTGGAACGAGCTATGCGTTTTGGGGCCGAAGTTGGCGGGCATTTGCTTTCGGGGCATGTGTATTGCACCGCTAAAATTAGCGAACGTATTGCAACAGAAAACAACCTGCAATTGTGGTTTGAGTTGCCTAATCAAGAAGTGATGAAATATATTTTAACCAAAGGTTTTATTGCTATTGACGGTATTAGTTTGACCATTGGTGAAGTAAAAGGTCTGAAATTCTGTGTTAATCTCATTCCTGAAACTATCGAACGCACATTAATCGCGAAAAAAGCCATTGGTGAGTTGGTGAATATTGAAATTGATCCGCAAACGCAAGCCATTGTGGATACAGTAGAACGTTATTTGGCGACCAAAGCATAATGAAAAAAATTCTCTTTTTTTTCACCGCACTTTTTATGTGGCAGCAAACGGCATTGGCTCATCCTCATGCCTTTATTAGTATGCAGACTAAACCTCTAGTGGAAAACAATCAGCTAATTGGTTTTTCGCTGCAATGGTTGTTGGATGAAGCGAGTTCTGCAGAAGTTCTGTATGATTTCCAATTGGCTCAGGATGATGAAAAAGCCAAGAAAGAGATGGCAGAAAATATTATCAAAAATGTGATTGCTGAGCATTATTTTAGCTATCTGTATGATAAAAAAGGAAATAAAGTCAAATATACCTCTCAGCCTAAAAATTATGGTTTAAAAGCGGTTGGTAACCAAATTGCCTATTACTTTGATTTCTTTTTATCTAAACCTCAGGCGTTGGTGGATAATCAGTTAACTTTTATGGTGTATGATCCCACTTATTATGTTGCCATGTTTTATGATGCTCAAAGTGCGGTTGATTTTTCGCCACTTCCTTCAAATTGTGAAGGCAAATTAATTCATCAGCAAGTGGATGAAAAAACAGAAAAATATGCGTCATCTTTGGATAAAACACAAAAAGAGGCGGATTTCTCATTAGGCGTGTTATTTGCGCAAAAAGTGATAATTCAATGCAAATAAAAAAATATCGATTAGTTGTATTATTGTGCCTGTTGATTGCAGGCATTTGCTTTTTATTCCCTTTGTTATTTCAACAGGTTGTAGGTTGGCAAAAGGATATTAATCAATTGCTTTCACAACAACTACATCAAATTAAGCAAGAACCTATTTCCGCTGGCATTGGTTTAGTAGCAGCGAGTTTTCTATATGGTGTGTTTCATGCTTTAGGCCCAGGGCATGGTAAGTTTATTATCACGAGCTATTTATCTACACATCAATCCAAATTAGCAACCAGTATGCGGCTAACTTTTTTATCTTCATTAATGCAAGGTATTGTAGCGATTGCTGCTACTTCGATTATTGTGGTGCTGCTTAACCTTTCTTCTGCGCAATTTAAAACAAGCCAGCTTTGGTTGGAACGTGTGGCGTACGGCTTAATTTTTTTATTGGGTTTACAATGGTTGTGGCAAGCCATTAAAAATGTGCTATCACAGAAAGGTAAACCGAAAATTCGTGCCATTCAGCCAATTTCTCAAGCGCAACTATCTAAAAGTGCGGTGAAAAATCCACAAGTTTTTCATCAGCATAGTGAAAACTGTGCGTGCGGTCACCAACATTTGCCTAATTCTGTTCAGCTTGAGGGAATTACTGATTTTAAATCACAATGTTTAGTCATTTTCAGTATTGGCATGCGCCCTTGTACTGGTGCGATTTTTATTTTATTTCTTTCTTATATGCTTGATCTTTATTGGTGGGGGATGTTAGCCACAATGGCAATGGCATTAGGAACGGGAATTACTTTGTCGAGTTTTGCATTATTAGTGCAATATGCGCGACAAACTGCGGTTAAATTAGGTAAATGGTATGTTTCGCCACAGTTTAAACAACATATCCCAAGCATTGTGAAATTGATTTTTGCTTTACTATTAATGGGATTTGCATTAAGCCTAATGTACGCCACAACCTTGCAAAGTAGTGGCGGGGCATTGTTGTTGGGAAGGTAAACTTCCCAACAGATTGGGATTATTTATGATTGAAATAATTTGTTATATTTCTGCGTTAAAATCTCTTTCTCAACATCAAATTTAATTTCTTCCATTGCTCTTTCTAATGAAAGTTGCGCCATTTTTTGCGCTTCAATGGCTATTTCATGATGTGAGTTATTTATAGCAATACTAGCTAATACTTTTTGTATTGTGAGATTCACTTCGATGATATTGATACCATCTCGCGCAATAGGCCAAAAACCATTTCTAATTAATTTACCATAGTCAAAAGGTTTTATGGACAAACGGTTATAATCAGGTTTATCCTCTTGGGGTGTGACTTTTTCTGATAGCAAGGACATCATTCTTGTCATCACATTAATAGCTGTTCCCGGATCATTTACAGCAGGTGATAATGCACGTTGTGCAACTTCACTTAGTACAATAAATCCCCAAGAGGGATCTTGCTCAAAAGTTCTTTCTGTTGAGTGAATAAAACATGCTTTAAATGCTTTGTCATCAGGAATTGTTTTTTCTGCGTAATAGAGAATCGTATGAGGTGTAATTAATTCGCCTGGTCGAACATTAATATGGAGATTACAATCATGATTTTCAGCCAGTTTTTGTAATGTCTGCATATTAATATGGGTGAGATAGCCTGTAAATTCAGCATATGTAGGCAGATTTTTAGATATCATATCCACATTGCTTGTGGCTCCCATTGTTGGGCTATTCCAATGGTTTTCCAAAGATAATCTGGTGGCATTTTCGATTTTTGTTAATGTATTCCCTAAACGACCAAGTTGAGATAAGGTATAAACCCATTTAATTAAAGTAATAATTAAATAAATAAGTACAGCAACCGTACTAATAAATAAAACAAAATGTCCATTTTGCTCGTAGAATCCCATACTTAATGCTGTTTTAGCAATAATGGCGTAAATAAAAGCACAAATAAAGCTACTAATAGCTGTTCTTGTGCTTTGATCATCAACGACTAAATCGATAGCTCTTGGTGTTGCGCCATTTGTTACTGCAGAATAGGCTGAAACCATGATCGATAATGAAAAGGTGGTTACAGCTAGCATACTTGAGGCAATAATATTTAATAGGTCATGTAAGACTTTGTCTGGAATCCCTGGCAGTATATTTTTATCAGGAATTTGAGCACCTAATCTCAATAAAAAGACAAATAAAATGGTGACTATGGTCCAATAACTTGGTGTAATCCATAACTGATTGCTCGGTTTTTTGAGCATGAGTAGCCATTTATAGAACATGAAAATACCCCATTAACATTCCGTCTTTTCTTTAAATTCGCATAAATCTTCAATAATACAGGAGCCGCATCTTGGTTTACGGGCAATACAAGTGTAACGTCCATGTAAGATCAACCAATGATGAACATCGACTTTAAATTCTTCAGGAACAACTTTAAGCAGTTTTTCTTCTACTTTCACCACATCTTTTCCGGGAGCGAAATTCGTGCGGTTGGAAACGCGGAAAATATGGGTATCAACAGCGATAGTTGGGTGACCAAAAGCAGTATTTAGCACTACATTCGCTGTTTTACGACCTACTCCCGCTAGTGCTTCAAGGGCTTCGCGGTTTTCAGGCACCTGACCATTGTGTTTTTCAATTAAGTCTTTACAGGTTTTGATAATATTTTCTGCTTTGCTATTAAATAAACCAATAGTTTTGATGTATTCTTTTAATCCATCAACGCCGAGTGCATAAATGGCTTCGGGTGTATTGGCAACGGGAAATAATTTGTCTGTTGCTTTATTCACGCCTTTATCTGTGGCTTGAGCGGATAAAATGACTGCAATAAGCAATTCAAATGGCGTGCTGAAGTTAAGCTCTGTTGTTGGATGCGGATTTTGATCGCGTAAGCGCGTTAAAATTTCAATGCGTTTTTGTTTATTCATTTTTTCTGATCCAACTTATTTTTGCATGCCAAAATAATACCTAAACCGATGAAGGCTCCTGGTGGTAAAATGGCTAACAATAAATGATTTTCTTGATGGAATAGTTCGATTCTCAGTACTTTTGCCCAATCCCCCAACAATAAATGGATACCATCAAATAAGGTGCCATTGCCCAAAATTTCACGTAATGCACCAAGTAGAACAAGACTTAATGTCATCCCTAAGCCCATTGCAAAGCCATCAAAGGCAGAATGAATAACGGTATTTTTACTAGCAAAGGCTTCTGCTCGTCCAATAACAATACAGTTTGTTACAATTAAGGGAATAAAAATGCCCAAGGATTGATAGAGATTATAAGTATAGGCATTCATTAATAATTGGACAGTGGTTACCATTGTAGCGATAACCATCACATAAATTGGGATACGAATTTCATAAGGAATTTGTTTGCGGAATAGGGAAACAATGGTATTGGTGCAAACTAATACCACAAGGGTTGCAATGCCTAATCCCAGTGCATTAGTGACGGAATTTGAGACCGCGAGCAAGGGACATAAACCTAATAATTGCACAATCGCAGGGTTATTACGCCATAGCCCTTGGCTTAATAAATCTGACCAGATACTTTTTTCTGTTTGTTCAGTCATATAAAACTCATTAAAAATTGTCTTTTTTTCACCGCACTTTTAAGGTTGTGGCGATGAGGTTTGTTCTATTTTGAGAATTTCTAAAGCGCTACGTTTTACTTGATTAACAACAGCGCGTGGCGTAATCGTGGCGCCAGCAAATTGGTCAAACTGACCGCCATCTTTTTTTACTGCCCAATCTTGTAAGTTATCCTCATGGATTTTTTTATGGTTAAAGCTCAGGATCCAATTTGATACTCGGGTTTCGATTTTATCGCCTAACCCCGGTGTTTCTTTGTGTTCAAGTACGCGAACGCCCAATACTTCGCCCTGTGGTGTGATTCCCATTAATAAGCGAATATTGCCAGAATAGCCATCAGGTGCGGTGCTTTCTACCAAATAAGCTGTTTTCTTGCCCGCTAAAAGTGCGGTGCAAATTTTTTGAATTTGTGGGTTATTGGGTTGCTCACAATTTTGCATAACAGGATTGTCAAAATAATGTTGAGGGATAATTTCTAGCAATAAAGCTTGCTGTTGCTTGGCAATTTCATCCTCGATTTTCGTTTTTGTCAGACGATAAACACCCGTTGAAATAGCGGTGCAAATTAATGCTACTAAACCTAACAATAAGCCATATTTAGACGAAATTTTACCGATGTTCATTATTTTCTCCCTAAATGACCACTAACTCTTGGACGAGTGTATTGATCGATAAATGGCACACAAATATTGGCTAATAAAACGGCAAATGCCACGCCATCAGGGTAATTGCCATAGTAGCGAATTAAATACACAAGTAAGCCAACCAAAGCACCAAATATGAGTTTTCCTTTTGGTGTGATAGAGGCGGTAACGGGATCGGTTGCAATGAAAAATGCACCGAACATCATCGCACCGCTGAGCAATTGAGCCTGAGAAGATAGCACTTTTGAACCGATAATGACTTCTGTGCCGAAACTAAATAATGCAAAGCTGATCAACATCGCAACAGGAATTTGCCAATGGATGATTTTTTTCCAAATAAGGAATACCCCCCCCAATGCAAAGGCTAAATTCACTTGCCACCAACCTAATCCAAACTCAAAGGCATTGTTGAAAAGCGGTTGTTTGATTAAATCATAATGTAGTACATCAGGATTGCCCATTTTATACAGGGTTTTTGCATTATCTAACGGGGTTGCTGCTGTTAAACCATCAATAGATTGCGCTAATTGGCTTAAGCTAAAACCATCGGTGGTGGAGCCTGAGAAAATGAGGCTTAGGCTATCGGCGAATGTTGGAGGTTCATTCAGCAAGCTGATCGGTGGCATCCAAGATGTCATTTGGACAGGAAATGAAACCAGTAATACGACATAGCCAACCATGGCTGGATTAAATAAGTTTTGTCCTAAGCCGCCATAAACATGTTTACCTAAAATAACCGCGCTGAAGGTACCAATAAGTACAATCCAATAAGGCGCGTAAGGGGGAATTGCTATTGCCAAAATAAGTGCGGTTAAAATTACGCTAAAATCAGCCACATAAAATAGGGTAGGCTTACGGCGCAATTTAGTTACTATAAGTTCTAAAAAAATGGCAAAGCTGAGTGCTAGAGTGGTTTGCAATAACACGCCAAAACCAAAAAAGTAAATTAATGTTGCTAAAGCGGGGAGCATTGCAACGATAACCCACAACATAATGCGTGCGGTTAATTTACCTGAATGACTGTGTGGTGAACTGGTTATTCTAAACATATTTACTCATTATTTTCTTTCTGTCTGTGCTTGTTGCGCTAATTTTTTCGCTTTAGCTCGCGCGATAGCAGCGGCAACCGCAGCTTTTTTCGGATCAACTTCGCTTTCAGTCGGTTGTTCGTTTGATGCATTTTCAGCTTGTTGCGCTAATTTCTTCGCTTTAGCTCGCGCAATAGCAGCGGCAACCGCTGCTTTTTTCGGATCAACTTCGTTGTCAGTCGGTTGTTCGTTTGGTGTATTTTCAGCTTGTTGCGCTAATTTCTTCGCTTTGGCGCGTGCAATAGCAGCGGCAACCGCTGCTTTTTTCGGATCAACTTCGCTTTCAGTCGGTTGTTCGTTTGATGTAGTTTCAGCTTGTTGCGCTAATTTCTTCGCTTTGGCACGCGCAATAGCGGCGGCAACCGCTGCTTTTTTCGGATCAACTTCGTTTTCCGCAGGCTGTTCGTTTGATGTAGTTTCAGCTTGTTGCGCTAATTTCTTCGCTTTGGCACGTGCAATAGCGGCGGCAACCGCTGCTTTTTTCGGATCAACTTCGTTTTCCGCAAGCTGTTCGCTTGATGTAGTTTCAGCTTGTTGTGCTAATTTCTTCGCTTTAGCTCGCGCAATAGCGGCGGCAACCGCAGCTTTTTTCGGATCAACTTCGCTTTCAGCTGGATGTTCGTTTGATGCATTTTCAGCTTGTTGCGCTAATTTCTTCGCTTTGGCACGCGCAATAGCGGCGGCAACAGTGGCTTTTTTATCATCAAGTGCGGTGGAATTTTGCGACGTTTTTTCTGATGAATTGAGTTCGCTGTTTGTTTCCTGTTGTGCTTGTTGACGTGCTAAGCGGCGAGCTTTACGTTCTGCCATTAACTCTGTATTATCAGGTAGCACTTCACCTTTTTCGCCAACAATTGTTTTAACCGCTTGATTTTCATTAGCTTGTTTCGCTTTTAAACGTGCCAAAGCAGCTTTGACAGGATCTTCGCCATTACTTGCTGCGACTTCTTCACGACGATTAGCTGCGGCACGTTGCGCCCTTGCTTTACGTGCTTGTTCTTCTTTTTCTAACCGCGCTTGTCGTGCTTCAAAACGAATTTTTGCTTCTTCTGCTTTTTTCGCTTTTTCTGCAATATCCCAGATTTTCGCTTTTTCTTGGCGGAAATATTGAATAAGCGGGATGTGGCTTGGGCAAACATAGGCACAAATGCCACATTCAATGCAGTCCATTAATTGATGTTGTTCAGATTTATCATGTTCTTCTGCACGAGCAAACCAATAGAGTTGCTGTGGCATTAAATGCACAGGACAAGCATCCGAACAAGCAGAACAACGAATACAAGATTGTTCTGCAGGAGGTGGTGCATATTCAAAATGGTCTGGAGCAAGAATACAGTTAGCCAATTTTGTGATGGGCGCGGCTAAATTAGGGAGTGCTAATCCCATCATTGGCCCGCCTAAATACACAGGGAAGCGTTCATCCGTTTGGTAGCCAACTTGTTGCAATAATTGATTAATTGGCGTACCTAAGCGAACCCAAAGGTTACCTTTATTTACAACTTTATCGCCAGTTAAGGTCACGACTCGTTCAATTAAGGGTTCATCATCAATGACTGCTCGTTTGATCGCAAAAACGGTGCCTACATTTTGCATCATTACACCAATGCTAGACGCGCGTTGACCATTGGGCACTTCCATACCTGTTAGCACATAAATTAATCGGTCAGAATCGCCTGAAGGATATTTAGTTGGGATGACTCGAACCTCAATATCATCTGCCCCTTGTAATGCTTTTTGTAAGGCAGAAATGGCTTCTGGTTTGTTGTCTTCAACCGCAATAACAATTTTTTCTGGGCGTAGAATATAGCGTAAAATGCGAGATCCTTCGATAATTTCGTCGGCGTAATCACGCATTAAACGATCATCACAGGTGATATAGGGTTCACATTCGGCACCATTAATAATTAACAGTTTTATTTTATGTTGTGCAGAATGTATTTTGGCAGCAGTTGGGAACACTGCGCCACCTAAGCCTGCTACGCCAGCTTGATAAATTCGATCAATCAATTGCTCAGCAGAATGGGTAAAAAAGTCTTCAATAGGTTGTTGTTCACGCCAACGATCTTCGCCATCCGCTTGAATATGAACGCATAATTCCGATAGACCTGAAGGATGAGCTGCTACATAGGGCGCAATATCAATCACTGTGCCAGATGTTGGGCTATGAACAGGCAAAGCGCGTAAGCCTTCACCTTGTGTTAAAGGCTGACCTTTTAGTACTTTATCACCAACCTTGACCAATAAATTGCCCGCTTGTCCTGAATGTTGTTTAACAGGAACATAGAAATCGTTGCTTAAAAGTGCGGTCTTAATTGGCTGAGAATTGGATTGCGATTTCATATCGGGTAAATGCAAGCCACCCTCAAAATCCCATAATTTGCCTGAATTGTAGCGAGTTAATACATCTGTCATTTTATTCTCCCACAACCCATTTTTTCTGTCCGTCAGTAGTATTCATAATTGGAATCACTTGTTTCGGATCGATTTTCCAATGCCAATTTTCTAATTTTTCTTCAACTTTAATCATATGAATACAGTCTGTTGGGCAAGGCGCTACGCAAAGTTCACAACCAGTGCATAGGTCAGCAATGACAGTATGCATTGCTTTGTTGGTGCCAATAATAGCATCCACAGGGCAGGCCTGAATGCATTTAGTGCAACCAATGCACATAGCTTCATCAATCCAAGCTACTTTGACTTCAGGTGCGGCATCGCCTTCAATATGAGGCGCATCAACCCCCATTAATTCTGCAATTTTAACTACTAAAGGCTGACCGCCGGGAACACATTTGGTAATTTCATCGCCATTAGCAATGGCTTCTGCATAGGGTTTACAACCAGGATAACCGCATTGTCCGCATTGGCTTTGAGGTAATAATTCATCAATTTTTTCGACAATGGGATCGGCTTCAACCTTTAATTTTATCGACGCAAAGCCTAATATTGCACCGAAAATCAATGCCAAAATAGCGACAGCAATGAAAATATAATAAATACTCATCTTAGCTTCTCACTAATCCAGCAAAGCCCATAAAGGCAAGGGACATCAAACCTGCGGTAATTAATGCAATAGATGCACCTCGAAATGGTGTAGGAACATCCGCAGCGGCTAAGCGCTCGCGTAAAGATGAGAATAACACCAATACCAAAGCAAAGCCTAAGGACGCACCAAAACCATAAATAACAGATTGCACCAGATTATGAGCTTGATTGATATTTAATAATGCCACACCTAATACAGCACAGTTTGTGGTAATCAGTGGCAAAAATATACCGAGTAAACGATAGAGAGTAGGGCTGGTTTTATTGATGACCATTTCCGTAAATTGCACCACAACTGCAATCACTAAAATAAACAGTAGCGTACGCAAAAATTCAGCGTCAAGCGGCTTTAAAATATAGGTATCAATTAAATAGGAGCATAGGGAAGCAACGGTTAGCACAAACATAGTGGCTAATCCCATACCAATTGCGGTTTCTACTTTTTTAGATACGCCCATAAACGGACATAAGCCTAAAAATTTAACCAACACAAAGTTATTAATCAGTGCGGTTGAAATAATGAGTAAAATATATTCCATAGTAATCAATACAGTGACGCAAAGTGCACCACAAACAAAGCTCCCCTCAACAAACCCCATATTATCCTTGTTTTAATCCCTAAGAACAATAAAAAAATCGAGGTAGCTGATGAAGTTAATAAGAAAAGTGCGGTGGAAATTGGGCGAGTTTTTATTTGAAGGGAGATGATTAACTTTTATGAGTTGATCGTTTCCAATTTATCATTTTTTCGATTAATACAAGTAATTCAGCTCGTTCAAATTCATCTAATTGATTGAGTAAACGCTCAAGGCTACGTGCTTGATCCATAGAACGATGACTCGTATCCGTAATTAAATCAGCAAGTTCGCATTGGAATATGTCGGATAACTCAATTAAACGAGAGATAGTAGGAACAGTTGTTCCTCGCTCCATTCGAGAAACCGCATCATTGCCTATTCCCAATATTTCAGCGAGTTCAGCCTGCGTTAAGCCAATAGCTTGTCGATATTTTGTGATTGCTCTACCAATAGTATTGATTAATTGCTGATTTTTATCTAACACGCCATTGCTCCTTCGTTTAGGCGTAATTATAGATATTGACTTTTGCTAATAAAGGGCTGAATATACTTGCATTATACTTTTAAAGTATAATATTTGGTGATGAAGTCTATATTTAGAAAAAATAAAATAAAAATGTTTGCACGACACAACCTGACGATATTTATTTCTGAGTTCTTGCTAGAATGGAAAAACATTAACGGACAAGAGGTTTTTATTCATGTCAAAAAATAAAATGCTAGCTGAACGCCTTGCCAAAATTCTAACCTTACTAAATAAAGGAAGTCGTATTGATATTTATCAACTTGCTGAACAATTTGATGTATCGGTACGAACGATTCAGCGGGATATCAATGAACGTTTTGGCTTCCTTGAATGGAAAGAAAAAGGAGCGCGTTATTATCAACTTAACCTGAAACAATTAGGTTTATTAAATGAAATTGATATTCAGCGCTTCGCTAATTTTTCCAGTGTATCAGAGTTGTTTCCTAAGTTAGATCGTGAATTTTTCCAAAATAAACTAACTGAAAGTGTGCAAGTGAAAGGTTTTGAATATGAAGATATTCATCATTTACATAAAGAATTTGATCTCATTCAAAAAGCTATTTCTCAGCATCAATATATTGATTTTAACTATACAAAAAGCGGACAAAATGGAGGAAAATTTTACAAGATCGCGCCTTATGCGTTACTAAATAAAAATGGCATTTGGTATTTGATCGGCTCTGATCACGATAAACAAAAAACTTTCTGTTTTACTCAAATGTCAATGCTCAGAATCTTGCCAGAAACCTTTGCACCAAACGAACAATTTTTAAAAGAAATCAAAGAAAATGACAGCATTTCTCACGGCAATCAAATTTCTGAAGTTATTATTAAAGTCAGCAAATTTGCCGCCCCTTATTTTTTAAGACGCAATTTATTACCCAATCAAAAACTATTACATTCCCTTGATGATGGCGGATTATTACTTGCCAGCCACAATGTGAATGAAATGGATATTATCCCTTTAGTGCAATATTGGATACCTCATTTAGAGATTATTAACCCTGTGGAATTACAAGGGAAAATGATTGAGAAGTTGCAGAATTATTTGGCGAATAAAAATTAAGGAAAAAAGAAATGAAACTACATACCGTAAAATTTACCCAAGCAGATGAAGGTTTGATTATTCCAATGATTAAGCTAAGAGAAGGGGATTACATTACAAAAGATCAGATTCTTTATTACGTTGAATATAATGATGTCGAAGTTGCCATAAAAAGCCCTGTCAATGGCACGATTAAAAAGGTATATGCCATTGGTGGCAGACAAGTTATTAGAAAAGATAATTTGATTGTTGATATTGAAATTGATGAAAACGTTAAGATTGAAGAACAAAAATTCGAAGGTGAAAATTATAAAGAGATTATTTTTACGCAATTTGACTCTGCAGTAATTAAAGAAATGAAGATTAAGCTCGGCGATATTCTTGATGATTATAAAGAATATTTGCTCTGCGCCCAAAATGAAGAATATGAATTTAAAATGGTCAACCCTTCATTAGCAGGAAAAGTAGTTGAAATTTGCGTTAAGGAAGGGCAAACCATTAGAAAAGGCGATGTTATTGCCAAAGTCGCCCCATTATCTGAGAACGATGTAGCCTTATTAGAATTAAATCAAGAATTTGACAAGTTAAAACAACTTGTAGGCGAATTAGAAGCCGCTCCAAAAGAAATGCACAAAGCCTATTATGCTTTAATGAATAATGGTGCTGAACCGCCTAGTTTCGGTGAAGATGAGAAATTATCGAATAAAGAATTTGCTCGTAAATATGGCGATAAAACCTATCAAACTGAAGATATGACCCCAGCCTTGATGAGAGAACTGATTCTGCATAAGTGTAACTTTTCCATAAAAACCGATGATATTGCAAGCGTTGTTGATGAGGTTGAGGAAATGATCGAAAAATGTGGTTATAAATGCCGTGTTTATATGGAAAACCGAGCTTCTGCAATGGCAGCCGCCGCTGTACCAGGTGTGGGAATGATTGCTAGTATCGCTGCTGGAGTTGCTATTGCTGCACACAATTTAGCGACTTTTGATCCTGATTTTGAAATTGGAAAAAATTTCTGGGATGGAAAAGTGAATGTGGTTTATAAGAAGTAATTTCATTACTTTCCTGATATCTAAAATAGATATTGTTAATAATAGAATCAATGTTAAATACAAGAAAAAGATTTAATTTTATTTATCAACCTACAATTGGAGAACTACTATGTTTGTACAAAACTTAAATACACAGCAACAGTCTGTATTATTATCTTTAGCACAAGAAATTATTGCTGCAGATTCAAATTTAACTGATGCTGAAACAGCAATGCTTGAAATTTTAAAATCTCAAGCAAATCCTGATGCTAAAGCAAGTTCTGTTGATTTAGCTAACTTATCAACTATTTTTACAACCAATAAAGAAAAACATTCTTTATTACTTGAATTATTAGGTATTGCTCACGCTGATAATGAATATCATCTTGATGAGAAAGACTTAATTAGTTCATATGCTAAACATTTGAATGTTTCCCCTGAAACTTTAAATGAATTAGAATTTTGGGTAGAGAAGCAAATTGCTCTATCTGTTGAAATTGAAATGTTATTATCTTAATTAGGAGTTTACTATGCCTTTACCATTTATTTTAGCTGGGGCAGCTGTCGCTGCCGCAGGTTTTGGAGCTAAGAAAGGATATGATGGCTATCAAATTAAATCTGCAGCTGAAGCCATTTCCAAAAGAGCTACTGATAAATACGAGATTCATAAAAATTTATTTGAAGAACAAAGTGAATTAACCACAAAATCTTTAGATAAATTAGGCGAATTACAGTTACAGATTGGCGTTGATTTTAAGAGTTTCCAAGAAATTGCTGAAGAATTATTAAATCAGGTAGAAAAATCTCAAAATAAAGATTTAGAAATTAATTTACCTCAACATCAATTAGATAAAATTGCAGATCTTTCTCTTTCTGCTACAGAGTATCTTGGACAACTAGCTACTGGAGCTGTGGCGGGAACGGCTGCTGCTTATGCTGTCTATGGTGGAGTAATGGCTTTCGCTGCTGCTTCTACAGGAACACCTATCACAGCTCTTGCTGGTGTGGCTGCCCATAATGCCGCTATGGCTGCTATTGGTGGCGGCTCTATTGCGGCTGGAGGATTCGGAATGGCTGGTGGAGCAATGGTGCTAGGCGCTGCTGTTGCAGCTCCAATTATTGCCGTGGCTGGTTGGGCATATAATAGCCATGCTGAAAAAGCAAAAGCAAATGCAGAAAAATACGCTTCAGAGGTTAAAGATGCTATATATAAGATGTGTTTATCTACAAAACATCTTTGTGAAACAGAAAGTTATGTCAGTAGCTTACATAAAGAATTGGAGCGTATTTACACTGTATTTAAACAATACTTTGAAGAGTTAAAATCCATCAATACGTTATTAAAATCTGGTAGCATAAATTTAGATGTTGTAAGTGATTCTTTATTATTGTCAATTGATAATGGATATCAAGTTGCTGCTATTTTAACTGATATTATTACTACTCCTTTATTCAAAGTGAAAACCGACTTCTCAGGAAATGCTATTATAAATAAAGATGGCATTCCTGAAATGGAATTAGATAAGGATAATATGAAAATTATTAACGAAGATGAACTAAAAGCAGTTCTTCATAAGGGATCTTATGAGGAGCTAAAAAAGTTAGCTAGAAGTTAATAATTTATTAGCGAGATAGAAATATCTCGCTAAATTACACTTAATATACTAAGGAATAATTTATGAATAACAATGCAGTTTTAAAAGAATTTAATTGGCAAGGTGAGTTAGAAAAAACGATGGTTAATTCCCTTGTAACTACGTTTGGATTGGATTTTTTATTTGCTGAAGATAAAACTGGAGGGGATGTTGATACTATTCATAATGCAAGAGAATATCAAAAACAAATTAAACATGATGGCTATTCTGACATTAATTTATCTGAAGATCTTTCCGAAAAAATCGACTTAAATGGAAGAAATGTCGATCCATATAAAAAAATCCAATATGATGAGCAAGGTAATATCAAAGTTGATTCTAAAGGAAAAGCAATAAAAAAAGACGATTATCATCAAAAAAGTAAGCAATATACAAATAGAAAAGAGCAAGATCGTCAAAAAGAAGATCAAGGAACAATGGTTGATGGTTATACAGGAAAACAAATATCATCTAATGATGTAAAAAAATCAAGAAATGGTGAAGAATATAATTATGTTACAGAATTAGATCACGTTGTAGCAGCTAGCGAAATTCACGATGATTTAGGAAGAATATTAGCAGACATCGATGGTGTCAGTTTGGCTAATTGTGATGATAATCTTGTTTCTACTCATTGGGTAATCAACAATGCTAAAAGCGATCATTCTCTTGAAGACTTCTTCAAAGAAGGAGGTGTTAGAGATAAGAAAGTAGAAAATTTCAAAAATGAGTTAACTAAAAAAGAGAATGAATTACTATGCTCAGATTTATCTCAACCAGATAAAGAAAAAATAAAAAAAGAGATTCAAGATTTAAAAAAGAAAAAAGAAATACTAGAAAATCTTGATGAAGAAAAGATGAAAAAAATAGAGAAAGATGCTAGAGATAAATATAACCAAAAAATCAACTGGTCTTACTATACAAGTTCAAAATTTTTTACTGCTACTGCAAAAGATATGCACAAAAAAGGGTTGGCAATGGGGGCTCGTCAAGCTATTGGTATGGTATTAGCTGAAGTATGGTTTGAATTACGGAAGCAAATACCTGCAATCTATAAAAAGCATAAAAATAATTTTGACTTCGAGATTTTTTTGCAAGATATTGCAGTTTCTTTTCAGCGTATTTGGGAAAAGATAAAAAAACGGTTTAATGATCTTTTAGTAACATTTAAAGATAGTTACATTGGGGGAGCATTATCGAGTTTAAATACTACGTTACTAAATACGTTTTTAACGACCCAAAAAATGATTGGAAAGATGATTCGAGAGCTATGGAATAGTCTTATCGGAGTCATTAAATTAATTGCTTTTAATCCGAATAGATTAGCTATGGGAGATTTGCTAAGAGAGGCATTTAAATTATTAGGGTTAGGTATTTCTGCATTAGTTGGAACTCTATTGCACAGCCATTTAGCTGCTATATTAACAATCCCTTTTGGAGAAGCCATATCTTCCTTCATAAGTGCTTTAGTAACAGGAATTATAAACTTAGGTTTTGTTTACTTCCTTGAACATAGTGAGATCACACAAAAAATCTGGAATTTTCTTAATCAATTTAAGCCAAAAGATACCATAGAATATGGTATTGAGAAAATGAAGCAGATCAATGCTGAATTAGATCGCTATCTGACTGAATTAACAAAAATTGAGTTTAATCTAAATACTCAAGAATTAAAAGCATTCTCTGATTCTCTCACTCTTAGCAGTAACGAATTCGAACGTAATTTTATTCTAAACCAAGAAATTCAACGCAGAAACATTGAATTACCGTATCAATCAGGAAATCCTAACGATATACGTCGTTTTTTGAAAAGTAAATGCAAAAACTAACCCAATTTCCTTGCACTGCTTGTGGTAAATGCTGTCGCCGAGTCAATCTGAGTGAACAAACCATTTTTTTAGATCGTGGCGATGGTGTTTGCCAATATTTCGATGAAAATACTAATCTGTGTACAATATATGAAACAAGACCACTTGTCTGCAGAGTTGAAGACTATTATAAAAATTTCTTATCTGATGTTTATACTTGGGAAGAGTTTGTCAAAATCAACATCTCTATTTGTGAAAAGCTATAAACTTAGTTGTAGATATTAATATAATTTGATAATTCTTGTTTAAATAAGAATATTGTATGAATTAAAAATGTTACTGTGAAATGATTAGGTAAATAAAGTGGGCTTGTCCCACTTTTTTATTGACTAAATTTTCTACTGATATAAAATTCAATGTATCTATTAATGTATCTACGGAGTTGATATGTCAGCATCACTTACTATCAGCAAATGGGGAAATAGCACCGCCATTCGTTTGCCTAAAACGCTTCTTGCTAAATTTAATCTATCTGAAGGAGATTCACTGCGTTTGGTTACATCTTCGGATCTTTCTCGTTTGGTTTTTGAGCCTGTATATAAAGCACAAGTCGTTGAAGAAAAAACGCTTTCTGAAAAAGATTGGGAACTCATTTGTGAGTTGCTCGATAACCCACCTGCACCGAATGAACGTTTGAAAAAAGCCGCTCTTGCATTAAAGGAAAGCTATAATGAATTTTAATTGGCGAGAAGAAAAGCTGAGTAAAAGTCATAAAAGAGAAGAATTTGATTGTGGTAACGCACAACTCAATGACTTTCTTAGTAAATACGCTCGCCAATCTCACGAAAGAAGCACATCTAAAACCTATGTGGCAATTGATAATAATTCAGAGCAAATTTTAGGTTTTTATACGATTACGCTAAATTCAATTTCGCCCAAAACATTGCCTGATACTTTAGCAAAACGTTTAGGTTCTCATCAAATTCCTCTTTTTACCCTTGCTAGATTAGCTGTTTCTAAAAACGTTCAAGGCAATGGGGTAGGGGGGCAGCTTTTACTAAAAGCGGCTCAACGCTGTATGTTAGTCGCGGATCAGGTTGGCGGAATTGGGTTATTTATTGAAGCCAAAGATCAAAAAGTAGCAAGCTGGTACCAATCTTTTGGTGCTGTTCCTTTAATTGATAGACCTTTGTCGCTTATTTTGCCATTTAATACAATCAAATCTTTATTCTAAAAGGATCTCAAATGAATTATCTCAACACTATTACTTTAACCGAGAAATTTAAGCAACTTCGTGAAACTAAAGCACTTTCGGATAATTTTTCTTTACGAATGCACCGCGCTTTGAGTTGGCTGAAAAAAGCAGAGAAAGAAGATGATTTGGATATGAAATTTATTTCGTTATGGATTGCTTTTAACGCAGCCTATGCCAAAGAACTCGATGAACATTTTGGGGATCGTGTCAATTTCAATGAATTTCTGCTTCGTATTTGTGCTTTTGATGAAGATAAGACAGTGTACAATCTTGTTTGGCTGAAATTTTCTCAATCTATTCGCTTGTGGATTAACAATAAATTTGTATTCCAGCCTTTTTGGGATTTTCATAACCAAAAAATAACGGAAAAACAATATTTAATCGAAGAAATGAAAGAGCGTGAGCGCTTCTTGTCTGCTTTAGAAGCTCAAAAAACAGAGCGAATTTTGGATGTAATGTTTGGTCGTTTATACACTCTACGCAATCAAATTATACATGGTGGAGCTACTTATCAAAGCCGAGTTAATCGTGAACAGCTGCGAGACGGTTGCAATATTTTGTCGTTATTAATTCCCGCAATGTTGAATATTATGTTGCAACATCATGCTGAAATTGATTGGGGCAAGCCATTTTATCCAGTAGTGAATAACTAGTTCATCATATTTATACCAATCTAAATCTATGCTAAAATACGCCGATTTTTTTATTAGCAAAATGACAGGTTAATTGATGAAAGCCAGTATTATTACGAAATTAGACAGTTTGAAGGAGCGTCACGAGGAGCTGGAAGCCTTGTTGGGTGATGCTTCGGTGATTAGTGATCAAGATAAATTTCGCGCTTACTCAAAGGAATATTCCCAATTAGAAGATGTGGTGAAAGCCTTTGCACGTTGGACGCAGCTTAATTCTAATATCGAAGAAGCTGAAATGTTGCTTGATGATCCTGATATGAAAGAAATGGCGCAACTTGAAATTGAAGAATGTAAAGCGGAAATCGAGCAAGTTGAGCAACAATTACAAATCTTATTGCTGCCGAAAGATCCAAATGATGAATATAACGCGTATTTAGAGGTGCGTGCGGGAACGGGTGGTGATGAAGCTGGGATTTTTGCGGGCGATTTATATCGTATGTATAGCCGTTATGCAGAAAGTAAAGGCTGGCGAGTAGAAACCTTGAGTGCCAATGAAAGTGAGCAAGGTGGATATAAAGAAATCATTGTTAAAATTTCGGGCGAAGCAGTGTATGGTCGTTTGAAATTTGAATCTGGCGGTCATCGTGTACAACGCGTGCCAAAAACTGAGTCGCAAGGGCGTGTGCATACTTCGGCTTGTACTGTTGCAGTTATGCCTGAATTGCCAGAAAGTGAATTGCCAGAAATTAATCCATCAGATTTGCGTATTGATACTTACCGTTCATCAGGTGCAGGTGGTCAGCACGTAAATACAACGGATTCTGCGGTGCGTATTACCCATATTCCAACGGGGATTGTGGTGGAATGTCAGGACGAGCGTTCACAGCATAAAAATAAAGCCAAGGCGTTATCTGTATTGGCTTCGCGTATTGTTCAAGTTGAGCAGGAACGTCAAGCTGCTGAGCAAGCGGATACAAGACGTAATTTATTGGGGTCGGGCGACCGTTCTGATAAAATCCGTACTTACAACTACAAAGAAAACCGCGTCAATGATCACCGCATTAACTTAACACTTTATTCCTTACCTGCCATTATGGATGGGAATTTAGATGAGCTGATTCAGCCGATTGTGACAGAATATCAAGCTGATCAATTGGCTGCACTGTCAGAAAATAGTTAAGTTGAAATATCCAGAGGACAGGCATTATTCCTGTCCTTTTGGTTAATAAAGGATATGGCAGCAATGCTGGTAGAAAATCCCAAAACAAGAAAGAAACAATCTAAGAATACCATTGAATTTAATAGTAATATTCATAGGCTAAAACAGGATGATGTTGCACCACAAGTGAGATATCGAACAGCCACTTTTTTTGAACGTTTATCAGCGGTGTTACTCAATCTTTTCTTTTTATTTCTATTTGTTCATCTTTTTAAGATCTTTATCCCTATTGCGCGAGCAGGATTTATCGCCTTTCTGTGTTATGTGTTATTTCAATTAATTTTGATGAAAATATGGGGACAAACTTTAGGTAAAAAAATGATGAAAATTCATGTGAGTCTCCGAAATTCAGAGGATAAATTGTCCTTTGGTAATTATATTTGGCGAGAAATCAAAGCTTTTTATCTGTTGGTTGCCTATCTCACCTCCGCCCTTTTCTATATGGTGTTATTTTTCAAGTTTATTTTTAAATTGATTGATTTATTACGTGGTAGAGAAAGTGTGGATTTAAGTGCATATCTGGATACGGATGATGTGATTGTTTTAAAAGAGATTAAAATTAAATGAACTATCAACAATGGCTCGCTCATGCCAAACAATTTTTATTAGAAAATCTGAAAAATGATCCTTATTTGAATGCGAAATTGGATGCCACTTTGTTATTGCAATTTGTGACTAAAAAATCTCAATCTCAGATTATGGCTTTTGCTGAAACAGTGTTGGAAGAAAAAACGTTGCAAAATTTGACCGCACTTTTACAACGTCGCAGCCAAGGCGAGCCGATGGCATATATTTTAGGTGAGACGGAATTTTGGTCATTAAATTTAAAAGTGTCTCCTGATACGCTAATTCCTCGTCCTGATACAGAAATACTTGTGGAGCAGGCTTTAGGTGTAATAAAACTTCGTCAAAATTCACCGCACTTTGATGGTGAAATCAAATTGTTAGATCTGGGGACGGGAACTGGTGCTATTGCTTTAGCCATTGCGGCTGAGATGAAAAAGTGCGGTGTAAAATGTAAGATTTTTGGTGTGGATTTGATTGCTGGTGCTGTTGAATTGGCTAAACAAAATGCACAACGAAATCAATTAGATGAAGTGACCTTTTTGCAAAGTTCATGGTTTGAGAATGTGAAGGGAAAATTTGATGTCATCGTCAGTAATCCGCCTTATATTGCCCCGCAAGATAGCCATTTACAACAAGGCGATGTGCGTTTTGAACCATTAAGCGCTTTGATTGCCGATGAGCAAGGCTATGCGGATTTGCGTCATATCATTGCGCAAGCACCTAATTATTTGAAACCTGAAGGTTGGTTATTACTTGAACATGGTTGGCAGCAAGGGGAAAAAGTGCGGTCCTTTTTTTCACAGAATTTATGGGAAAAGGTTGCAACAGCAAAAGATTATGGCGACAATGAGCGAGTAACTCTAGCAAAATTAGCAGTATGAAAGAATATAATAAACAAGCGCTATATATTGAATTAGAAGCCTTTTATTTGCTGACGGGCTTTGATGATGGAAAAGAATTAGGCAAGATTAGAAGGGCGATGGGGACTCTTGTTCGTCGTGCGCGTAAAGCCATTCCTGAAGATGATGATGTGAAAGTAAAAGTCCATAAATTATTGCAATTAATGTATGGTGACTGGGGATTTGGTTGCGATCCAGAAGGTTATTTTTACTCGCAAAATCTGTATTTAAACTATGTCTTGCGCGAGAAAAAAGGCATGCCAGTGAGTTTGGGTAGCATTTTATTATATTTAGCAGACAAATTAGATTTGCCTATTTTTCCTGTGATGTTCCCAACACAATTGATTTTGCGTGTTGATGTGGATAGTGAAACTGCATTTATCGATCCTTGGAATGGGCAATATATTTCACAAGAAAAATTGCAGAAATTATATGAAGGTGCTATGGGGTTTGGCGTTGAGTTGAGTACAGAGGAACTTGATATTGCGCCTTCAAGAGATTTAATTGAACGCTTTGCACAGGTCGCAAAAAATTGTTTAATTCGAGAGGAATTAAATTCGCAAGCATTTAAATATATTGAACGACGTTTAACCATGTCCAAATGGAGGGGGGAGCCAGATGATCCTTATGAACGTCGTGATCGTGGCTTGGTTTTAGCACAAATGGGTGCTTATCATGCTGCAATAGATGATTTGCAATATTTTGTGGATAAATGCCCAGAAGATCCCACCGCTTTTCTGTTGTTATCTCAGCTACCTGAGATGAAGAAAGAATTAGAGAAAGATTTGTTACATTAAACTATCGTGAGAACGATGATTAAAGAGGAAAAAACAATGAACAAAGTAATTAATATTGGAAATATTGCTGTTGCTAACGACAAGCCATTTGTATTGTTTGGTGGTATGAATGTGTTAGAAAGTCGTGATATGGCAATGGCCGTCTGTGAAAAATATGTCGAAGTGACGCAAAAATTGGGCGTACCTTATGTGTTCAAAGCCTCATTTGACAAAGCTAATCGTTCTTCGATCCATTCTTATCGTGGTCCAGGAATGGAACAAGGATTAAAAATTTTTCAAGAACTCAAAGACACTTTTGGAGTGAAAATTATTACCGATGTGCATGAAATCTATCAATGTCAGCCAGTGGCAGAAGTGGTTGATGTGATTCAATTACCTGCTTTTTTAGCACGTCAAACCGATTTAGTGGAAGCGATGGCGCGTACTGGTGCTGTGATTAACGTGAAAAAACCACAATTCTTAAGTCCGGGGCAAATGGGCAATATCGTTGAAAAAATTGAAGAATGTGGCAACGACAAAGTGATTTTATGTGATCGTGGTACGAACTTTGGTTATGATAACTTAATCGTTGATATGCTTGGTTTTAGCGTGATGAAGCAAGTGTCCAAAGGTTGTCCTGTGATTTTTGATGTCACCCATTCTTTACAATGCCGCGATCCGTTTGGTGCAGCTTCTGGTGGTCGTCGTGCTCAAGTGACAGAACTTGCGCGAGCGGGTATGGCTGTTGGTTTGGCTGGATTATTCCTTGAAGCTCATCCAGATCCAAATAACGCGAAATGTGATGGCCCATCAGCGTTACCACTTTCAGCGCTTGAAGGTTTTGTGAGCCAAATAAAAGCTGTAGATGATTTAGTGAAATCTTTTCCTGAATTAGATACTTCAAAATAAGCAAAGAGGGAAGATATTATCTTCCCTTTATTTTTAAGTGCGGTGCATTTTTTTCGTTTTTTATGCATAAAAAAATGCCGCTTGTTGTGGGGGAAAGCGGCATGAAATGTTGGAGTGATTATCTATTATTGTTTTGGAATGAGCTAATGATAGTTATTCTCAATAACAAAGTCAAGTAATAAATAAGAATTATTCTCAAATAATTTTTATTTTACCCAAGAAACCGCCTGCGTTAAGGAAAGTGCGGTGGGAATTCCGTTAGAAATTTCAAATTCTCCGGCATAAGCAAGGGCTTCTACGCCTTGTTTCACAGCCTCTTTTAATAAGCGATCGTACTCAGGATCAATGTATTCTGCGATTTTGAAGCAATCAAATCCATTATGTAATCCGGCAAAAAGCACGACAGCACGATGACCTTGCTTTTTCATCGCCAATAATTCACGCACGTGTTTTTGTCCTCTGGTTGTAACTGCATCAGGAAACATACCAATATTGTTTTTTACTAAGGTGATGGATTTTACTTCCACATAGCAATCAGGCAGACCATCACCTTTGAGTAAAAAATCAATTCGACTGTTTTCTTCGCCATATTTTACTTCTGGAAAAATGTGATCGTACATAGCCAGTTCTTTGATTTGTTTATTTTGCAGAGCTTCATAAACTAATTGGTTAGAACGGTGGGTGTTAATACAAACCAATTGACCATTCGCCAACTGTGTTAATTCCCACGAATGAGGATATTTGCGGGTTTCACTGCCTGAATCGGAATACCAAATTGTATCGCCTTTTTCACCACAGCCTGTCATTGCGCCAGTATTGGCACAATGAATCGTTAAGGTTTCGCCATTATTGAGTTCAATATCTGTTAAAAAGCGTTTATAGCGGCGAATAAGTTTTGCAGATTGCATTGCAGGCAGTTGCATGATTTTTCCTTGTTAAGCTAAAAAGTTGCTGTGCATTGTAATGATTTCTGTTATTCTCGCAAGCGTTTTAATTTGAGGTAAAGTTATGTTATGTGCAATTTATAAAAGTAAGAAAAAAGAGGGAATGTATTTGTACGTTGCCAAGCGAGATCAATTTGATATGGTGCCACAGGTTTTGCGCGAGCTTTTTGGGACGCCCATTTTTGTAATGCTGTTTAATTTGAAAGGTCAGAAAGCATTACGTCAAGCGGATAATGAAGAAGTTATGCAAAAAATTGAACAACAAGGTTTTTATTTGCAAATGCCTCAACAGGAAGAAAATCTGTTGGAACTTCATAAAAAAAGTGCGGTGAAATAAACCGCACTTTTTTGTTCTGAAAAGATAGATTATCCAGCTACTGTTGGTAAATAGCCTGCCTCAATTAAGAATGGAATAATCATAATAATAATGCCTAATAACAAACCAATAATCAGCGCAGCATTGCCTCCGACAACACGATATGGCAGATTTGGGTGTTGTTGACGTGCACGCCAAGCTAATCCTACCGGTAAAATTAATAGATAGAATGCACAAATTAAACCCGCATAACCTAAAGCGGCAATAAAGCCATTTGGATAGAATAACGCAAATGCCAATGGCGGCGTAAATGCGGCGATACTTAATGTTAAGCGGTTTGCAGGAAGATTAAAGCGTTTGAATAAATCGCCTAAACCTTCAAATACTCCCAACATAACACCTAGGAAAGAAGTAATGAGTGCTAAAGATGAGAAAATGCGTACTACTTCGCCTAATAGATTGCTACCAGTAATTTGACGTGTGGCATTCACTAATCCGTTTAAAGTTGGATCAGCTTTCAAAATGTTCATAAATTCATTTTGGCTTAGTACGCCATGAGTGGCTAGTTGCCACAATAAATAGGCACATAATGGAATAGCAGTACCAATAAATACGGCACGACGGAAGCGTTTTACATCACCATCTAAGTAACTATTAATGGTACCCATTACAATATGGAAACCATAAGAGGTGAAGAAAATTGGGGTTGCTGAAATAACGAAAGCGTAATCTAAGGGTAATGCCAATAGATTTTCAAATGCCACTTTCGGTAACATCATTAATAATACAAAGGCAAAAGCAATGAGTTTCCCCATAAATAGTAGGCGAGTAATGCCATCCACCCCTTTAGTGCCAACTACAACGAAGGTGCCTAATACCGCAGTAAATAAAATAATGGCGATTTTGGATGTGTTGTCGCCTAAATCTGGCAGTAAACCAGAAAGCAATGAACCACCTCCCGTAATATAGGCAGCAGAGAGTGCATATAACAACACTAATAAGCTAATGGTAGAAAGGGCGCGACCAAATAAGCCAAAATATTGTTCGGCTAAGGTGGCGACACCATCGTCTTTTTGTTTTGCTGTTTGATAAACTTCAACAAATAATAGTCCTGTATAGGCTAAAACAAGCCATAATCCCACTAAAAGTAATAAGGTAAAACCGAAGCCCATGCCGGCCGATGTGAGTGGCATTGCTAACATTCCCGCACCGATGGTTGTGCCAGCAATGATTAAAGCACTACCTAACGTTTTATTTTTCATTAAAGGCTCCTTAAGTATAAAATCGATAAAAAAAGAGTTACCATTTTAGCGATAAGTTTTGTAATTGTAATTAAAAAAGAGTGATTTTTTCTGATATTGAGGATAAAACTGAGGAAAATTTAAAATAATATACTAAACCGCGGTGTAATTTTTATAAATTTTAATTGAGACCTTAGTTTTGTATTTAATCGATAAAATAAAACGCTTAGCTTTAGCTAAGCGTTTGGTAAAAATTGGTCTGATTATGCCCAATATTTGTCGATTTCAGCACGAATTGCATTCGCTGTTGCTTTGCCTTTTTCGCCTACTAAAGCACGACCTGCGATAAAGACTTTCGCATTTTTGATTTCTTTGAATAAATGAATTTCTTCAGGAACGATACCGCCAGTAATTGACAGTTCTAAGCCAATCTCTTCAAGACGTTTCATTTTTTCAATATCTTCATCAGTCCAACCTTTGCCTGCTAATTCGGCATCGCGAGAACGGTGATAAATCGCTTGTTTAACGCCTAAATCAACCCATTCTTTCGCATCTTCAAAAGTCCAGTTACCATAAATTTCGATTTGAATTTCTTTTTTCACTTTTAAGTATGGGTTTGCTGCGTTGAAATCATCAGCTACTTTTTTACAAGCCGCTTTCGTTGCTGGATGTGCTGCTGCCGAAACTGTCAACCAGTCAGCGCCTGCGTCAAATGCCATTTTAGCTAAAATAGCACCGCCGTCAGTAGTTTTTAAATCGCAAACTAAAATATGATTTGGGTGTAAAGCACGTAATGTGCTCACTGCTTTCATACCTTCTGCGCAAGCTAAGATTGTGCCAACTTCAATAATTTCTACTACGCTTTCTGCTTGTTTCGCATCAGCGACGGCTTTTTCTAAACTTAAAGAATCAAGTGCAATTTGAAGTAAAGGTTTAGACATTTTATTTTTCCTTCTAAAATATTTTGTATAAAAGTGCGGTTAATTTTTGCTGAGTTTTATTGGTTTAATGCTGCATCAATCACTGCATAAACTTCTTCTGCTGTTTTGCAGCGACGAATTTTATCTAAATCAACACCAGTTTCACTGTCAGGATCATCAAGTACTTGTGTGATTTCCATTAAACCTTGCATATGTTGGTCAGAATCGCTACCTGCAAGTGTTAAGAAGACATCAACACCTTCGTCTTCACCTTCAAAATAAACCGGCTTTTCTAATGTTACCAACGCAAAGGCTGTGCGATTTACGCCATCTTCTGGGCGAGCATGCGGCATTGCTAAGCCTGGTGCAAGAATAATATAAGGTCCCATTTCATTAATGCATTGGATAATGCGATCATGATAACGTGTTTCAATAGCACCAGAAGCAACTAACATATCTGTACCAATTTTGATTGCTTCTTGCCAGTTATTGGCAGATTGATTTAATTTGATTGAGTTATTTTCAATCAGAGCTTGTTTTAAATTCATATATCGTCCTTTGGGAATAAAGAGGACCTATTATATAGGTCCTACATAATATTCATATCTTTTATTGTTGTTGATGTTTTTTAATGAGAGCGATGAGCTCGTCACCAAATGAGTTTGGATTTAACATATTTTGTACACCAAGTACTGATTTGCCTTCACCTACTTCAATTTCATCAGCAAGGTGGCGAGAAGATACGATGATATCAACTTCGTTTAATTTGCCTTTGTAATCAGTTACTGCGCAAGAATCCATCACATTTGGTACGCCATGTTTATCTAAGTAGCCTTTGATTTTCATTTTCATCATCATTGATGAACCTTGACCTGAACCGCAAACTGCTAAGATACGGATTGGTTTTACATCAGCATTGGTATTAACCACAGTTTCAACTTTTACTTCTTTTTCAGCTGCTTGAGCAACTTCATCTAAGCCGTAACCATCTAATTGTTCAAGTGTTAAACCTTTTGCTGCAGCTTCTGCTTCTTCAGCACGTAATCTTTTTGACGCAGACGCCATATAAACTACTGCTAAAGCCACAATGATGAAGAAGAAACCTGGTACGCTGATGATACCTTGTAGGATCGGAGGGAAGAATAATGCCCAGTCTGCCATACCCATCCAGCCATTGAACACAGTACCTTGGCTTGCTAACATTTGGATAACCCAAGCAGAACCTAATACTTCAACCATACCCATAATAAAACAGATTTTCATCACAGCTTTCCAACCACCAAATTGGTTTGCAAATACACCAATGGTTGCGTTAGAGAAGAACATTGGGATAAAGCCTGGGATGATGAGGATTGGTGAGCTAAAGCCAAGTAATAAACCTACTGCAACGAACTGACCGATTGCACCCCACATAAAACCGAATACCATTGCATTTGGAGAGAAGGCGTAAATCGCCGCACAGTCAATCGCTAATACAGAGTTTGGAATTAAGCGTTCAGAAATACCTTTGAATGCTTCTGAAAGTTCAGCAACGAACATACGTACACCCGTTACGATGATTTGAATTGCTACCGCAAATTTCAAGCCCATTTCTAAGATGTACATAAACCAATGGGTTTTGCCCGCCATAGTTTGTAAGTTGTCAAAGCCGAATGAGAGTAAGATGATACCAAAGAAGATGGTCATTACTAACGCAGTTGCAGAAATACTGTCGTGGAAAATATGTAACCATTTTGGTAATTTCATATTATCTACGCTGTCATTTTTATCACCAAGTTTTGGTGCTAATTTAACAGCAATCCAAGAAGCGATTTGTTGTTGGTGACCAATAGAGAAACCTGCACCACCAGTTACTGCTTGCGTTGGTTTGTACATAATATTAGAAGAAATACCCCAATATAATGCCATTAATACAGAGGTATAAATAATCGTTTCCCACATTGACGCGCCGATAATCATATAGAATACTGCAACAAGACCGGCTTGTTGGAACATAATATGACCAGTAAGCATAATGGTACGGATACCAGTAAAGCGTCTAAATACCACTAATAAGATGTTTAAGAATAGCGCGCCGATGACTGCATAACCCACCCAAGCATAGTTATCTGCCATGGTTTGAATTGTCGCTTGCATACTGGTGTATGGATCGATTACCGCACCTGTAAGGTTGTGGAATTTAGATAAACCTTCAATAACAGGTTTAAAGTTAGAAACAAGGAAACCAGAACCCGCTTGTACAATCATAAAACCAACAATAGTTTTGATGGTTCCTTTCACAACAGTTGTGGTGTCTTTTTTCAAAAGAATATAGCCTAAGCAGGCTACAATACCTAGTAAGAATGGTGCTTTATTCAATACCTGATCTTTTAGAAAGAGCAGAAAATCGGTTAGCATTTCCATAAGATTACCTCTTATTATGTGTTGATATATTAATAATAACTGATGGCACTTATTTACTTGCCATAAAATCATTTTCCAGAAATGGAAGATTGCGGAATGAATAATATCAATTTATAAAGATTAAAAAAGATTTAATTTGATTATTTGTGAGCGATGTCACATTTTATTTTATCATATTTGAAAAAATATTGATTTTTCCACCGCACTTTTGAAGAAAGCTTTATCTATTGATGATCTCATATAAAAGAAAGAAAAACATAAAAAATTAGATCAAGATCACAAAATTCATTTTTTTATGTTGAGTTATTATTTTTGATTATATATGATTGCTTTTGATTATTTCATTCCATTTTATATTTTAGGAGTTAGCGATGAGCAAAATTAGTGAAATTACTCGTGAAAGTTGGATCCTTTCTACTTTTCCAGAGTGGGGCACATGGTTAAATGAAGAAATTGAAAACGAAGTCGTGCCAGAAGGCAACTTCGCAATGTGGTGGCTAGGCTGTGTGGGCGTGTGGATTAAAACTCCTGCTGGTGCAAATATCTGTATGGATTTATGGTGTGGTCGCGGTAAATCCACTAAAAAAGTGAAAGACATGGTGCGTGGTCACCAAATGGCAAATATGGCGGGTGTACGTAAATTACAACCAAACTTACGTGCACAACCTATGGTGTTAGATCCATTTGCGATTAATGAAGTGGACTTCATTTTAGCTTCTCACTATCACAGTGATCATATTGATGTGAATGTGGCGGCGGCAATTGTCAATAATCCGAAATTGGATCATGTGAAATTTGTGGGTCCTTGGCATTGTGCTGAATTATGGAAAAAATGGGGCGTGCCTGAAGAGCGTATTATTGTGGTGAAACCAGGCGACGTAGTGAAATTAAAAGACGTTGAGATCCACGCATTAGATTCTTTTGACCGCACTTGTTTAGTGACATTACCAGTTGAAGGTGCAGAAGAACAAGGTGGTGAATTAGCAGGTCTTTGCCCATCAGATGAAGAAATGGGACGTAAAGCTGTAAACTATGTATTCAAAACACCAGGCGGTAATATTTATCATGGTGCAGACTCTCATTATTCAATTCAGTTTGCAAAACATGGTAAACAATTTGATATTGATGTTGCATTAAATAACTACGGCGAAAACCCTGTGGGTATTGCAGATAAAATGACATCAGTGGATTTATTAAGAATGGCTGAATGTTTACGTTGTAACGTGATTATTCCTGTACATCATGATATTTGGACAAACTTTATGGCAAGTACGCAAGAAATCATTGATTTATGGCGTATGCGTAAAGACCGCTTACAATACAAATTCCATCCATTTATTTGGGAAGTGGGCGGCAAATATGTTTATCCACAGGACAAAGATTTAATTGAATATCATCACCCTCGTGGATTCGATGATTGCTTCGAACAAGAACCAAATATTCAATTTAAATCAATGCTGTAATTTAATGGGGGCGTATCTCATACGCCCTTCATTTTTCTATTTTAGGCATAGCTTATTTGTTCATTATTGATGGAATAATATCTCGTCAATTAAGGAATGATAAATAATGAACGAAAATTATCGTCACCGACAATTATTAACATTATTAGAAGAACGAACTGCACTTTCTACTCAGGACATTATTGAGTTGTTAGGTGTGTCGCCAGCAACAGCACGTCGTGATATTACCAAATTGAGTGAGCAGGGCAGATTGAAAAAAGTGCGTAATGGTGCAGAAAAAATCTCATCAAAAATACACCGCACTTTAACGAATACACCAACAACGAATGCGGAAGAAAAACAACGTATCGCAGAAGCTGCCGCAAAACTTTGTGTTGGAGGAGAAAGTGTTATTTTGACCTGTGGTAGCACTATGAAAATGCTTGGTAGTTGCCTTTGTGGTCGTGATGTGCAAATTATTACACATTTTCTTCCTCTTGCTAATTATTTAATTGAAAATGATCATGATGATGTTGTGATCATTGGTGGGCAATATCATAAAAATCAAGCAGTTACTTTGTCTATCAGTAGCGATGCGGAGTCGATGTATGCGGCAAATATTATGTTTACCAGTGGCAGAGGCATTACGGCAGAGGGGTTGTATAAAACCGATATGTTGATTGCGAATTCGGAACAAAGAATGTTATCGAAAGTCGGTAAATTGGTTGTATTGCTTGATAGCTCAAAGTTAGGTAAGCAAATGGGGATGTTATTCAGTGACATTCAGCATATTGATATGCTTGTGACTGGAAGAGAAGCCGATCCCGAAATTATTCAACAATTGAAACAAAAAGGCTTAGATGTGATTTTGGCATAAAGGGACAGAGGTCCCTTTATATTTGCGTCATATTAGCCTAAATACCCTAATTCCTTTGAAATATCCTGCGCAGTTTGTTTAATTTCGTCTAAGAAGAAATGAATACCATATTGTTTTAGTTTATAAATGGACATAGAAACGGACACTGCATAATCCACATTATGTAAGTAATCGAACACTGGTGCAGCGATACACACGACACCAAGCTCATTTTCTTCTCTATCCATTGCGAACTGTTCTTGGCGAATTTCGAGTAATTCTTTTTCCATCATATCCATTTGCGTCACCGTATTGGCGGTCAATGGGGCAATAATTTCGCGGTGTGAATGCCAATATTTACTTAAATAATGGCGTTCCTTTTCATAAGCCAGATAGAGTTTGCCCATCGCTGAGCAATAGAGATGTAAATGCTGCCCAATATAAGCTCTCGTTTTCATAATGCCTGTGGTGGGCTCAAGCTTATAAATCATAATGGCGTGATCTTGTTCTCGTTTTGAGAAATTAACAGTTTCGCCTAAAGTGAGATTGAGTTTTTCCAAATAGGGTGCTGCCACATTGATAATGTTAAGAGAAGATAGGGTTTTCTGACCTAAACCAAGACATTTTGTTGTTAAACGATAGCTTCCTGCTGTGCTAGCGGGTTGAACAAAGCCTTCATTTTGTAACCCTTGTAGTAAACGATGTGCAGTACTTTTATTTAAGCCTGAGATTTCAGATATTTGTGCTAATGGGCAACCGTTGGGAAAATTACTGAGTAACTCAATTAAACGTAATCCTCTGATTAAACTCTGGTTTCCATTGCATTTTTCTTCAGACATGGTACTTCTCCCTCGTATTTTTTATATATTGTTGTAGGGTTCCATAATATGAAATGATTTGATTTATTTTTGTGATCTAGTTCACAAAATTGAAAAATAAATAATAATTGTATGATTTTAAAGGTTTTTTATTTTAGGGCTACAATTGACTTTAAACCTAACTAAGCGTAATTTATGAAACGAAATTTTACAATCTGAAATCGAGGTTTTTTATGAGAGTTTCTTATGCTGATTTAAAAGCAGAATTTAAACGTGTTTTACTTGCTCGTAACGTAAGAGAAGATATTGCTGAAGATTGCGCAACCTTGTTTGCGGATACCACTCAGGCAGGGGCGTATTCACATGGTGTGAATCGTTTTCCTCGTTTTATTCAACAATTAGAAAAAGGCGATGTAGTGCCTGAAGCTGAGCCAACAAAAGTTCTTTCTTTAGGGGCTATTGAACAATGGGATGCTCACCAAGCAATTGGTAACTTAACTGCACAAAAAATGATGGATCGCGCAATGGAAATCGCGGATCAATTTGGTATTGGTGTAGTAGCACTTAAAAATGCAAACCATTGGATGCGTGGTGGTGGTTACGGTTGGCAAGCTGCTGAAAAAGGCTATATCGGGATTTGTTGGACTAACGCATTAGCGGTTATGCCACCTTGGGGCGCAAAAGAATGTCGCATTGGTACTAACCCATTAATTATTGCGGTACCAAGTAACCCAATCACAATGGTTGATATGTCTTGCTCTATGTATTCTTATGGTATGTTAGAAGTCAATCGTTTAGCGGGGCGTCAAACTGTGGTTGATGCAGGCTTTGATGATGATGGTAACCTAACACGTGATCCTGCAACAGTAGAACGTAACCGTCGCTTATTACCGATGGGATTCTGGAAAGGTTCTGGTTTATCAATCGTATTAGATATGATCGCAACTTTACTTTCTAACGGCTTATCTACTGCAGCAGTAACAGAAGATAAAGATGATGAATACTGTGTTTCTCAAGTGTTTATTGCTATCGAAGTGGATCGTTTAATTGATGGCAAAACTAAAGATGAGAAATTACAACGCATTATGGATTATGTGAAAACAGCTGAGCGTGCAGATCCTAATGTGGAAGTACGTTTACCTGGTCATGAGTTCACCACAATTTTAGCTGACAACAAAGCCAATGGTATCCCAGTTGATGAAACCGTTTGGGCGAAATTAAAATCCTTATAATCGGAGTTATTATGTTTTTTGGTCATATTTCTAATGTGGATTTAAAAGTTTATCCAGCTGCAATTCAAACAGCGTTGAAATATTTGCAAGATACGGATTTTGATAACCTGCCTGCAGGCCGTTATTCGATTAAAGATAATCTGATTTATGTGCAAGTATTAGATTTGGAAACCAAACCAAAATCTGAAAACTTGCCAGAAATCCACCGCGCTTATCTTGATGTGCAATATCTTCACTCAGGCAAAGAGCGTATGGGATTTGCACCTGATTTGGGTAATAACCAGGTTGCCATTGAATATGATCCAGAACGTGATATTCAGTTCTATCAAGATGCTGAAGGCGAAAATGAACTTATTATGAAAGAAGGCAGTTTTGCTGTCTTCTTCCCACATGATGTGCATCGCCCAGCTTGCATTGATGGTGAAGTATCTAAAATTCGCAAAGTTGTTGTAAAAATTGCAATGAGCGAGATTTGAGGTTGAAAATGAAATCTTTAGCAACATTTGTAGGCAAGATATTAGAAGGATTGGTGGTTGCCATATTAGCCGCTATGTCTTGCTTGGTTTTCTTAAACGTTGTTTTACGCTATGGCTTTAATAGCAGTATTAATGTCACTGAAGAAGTGTCTCGTTATCTTTTTGTTTGGTTAGCTTTTTTAGGTGCAATCCTTGCATTTAGAGATAATCAACATGTGAGTGTAGGCATTTTAACAAGCAAATTATCGGCAACGAAACGTCATTTATTAAGCTTGGTAACAGATAGTGCAATGCTATTTTGTTGTTATTTAATTGTGACGGGGAGCTGGATTCAATTTCAGTTAAACCTTAATAATTTAGCGCCAATTTCTGGTTTACCGCAAGGGATTACCTTTTTTGCAAGTGTTGTTGCAGGGGGATTAATTGGCATCTTAATTTTAGTTAGACTTGTAACTACGGTTGGCTTGTTAGTGAAAGGAGATAACCAATGACAGTTGTGATTTTCCTCTCTGTATTATTAGGGGCGATCATTCTTGGTATCCCTGTTGCATTTGCGCTATTAGTTTGTGGCGTAGCATTAATGCTTCATTTAGATTTATTTGATGCGCAAATTTTAGCGCAACAATTAGTGAGTGGTGCAGATAGCTTTTCTTTAATGGCGATTCCATTCTTTATTCTTGCTGGCGAAATCATGAATGAAGGCGGATTGTCTAAGCGTATTATTGATTTACCAATGAAACTGGTTGGTCATAAACGTGGTGGATTAGGCTTTGTTGCGATTTTAGCTGCAATGATTATGGCGAGCTTATCGGGTTCTGCTGTTGCAGATACAGCAGCGGTTGCTGCAATGTTATTGCCAATGATGAAAACAACAGGTTATCCAATTGATCGTTCTGCTGGCTTGATTGGTACTGCGGGTATTATCGCACCAATTATTCCACCTTCTATTCCATTTATTGTATTTGGTGTAGCAAGTGGTGTATCAATCACTAAACTCTTTTTAGCCGGTATTTTCCCTGGTGTCTTAATGGGATTCTGTTTAGCTGGACTTTGGTGGTGGCAAGCAAAACGTTTAGATTTAATGACTTTCTCTAAAGCATCTAAAGAAGAACTTTGCATCTCATTTAAAAACAGTATCTGGGCGCTATTATTACCTGTGATTATTATTGGTGGTTTCCGTACAGGGATTTTCACCCCAACAGAAGCGGGTGCTGTGGCAACCTTCTATGCTCTTGTTGTTTCACTCTTTGTTTATCGTGAACTTAAGTTCAAAGATTTATATAAAGTGATTTTAGCAGCGGGTAAAACAACAGCGGTAGTTATGTTCTTAGTGGCTGCAGCAAATGTGACTGGCTGGTTAATCACTATCGCTGAATTACCACAAATGATGACAGAATTGCTTGGCCCATTAATTGATTCGCCAACCTTACTACTGATTGTCATTATGTTCGTTGTTTTTGTCATTGGTATGGTAATGGATTTAACCCCAACGGTATTAATCTTAACACCTGTATTAATGCCATTGGTTGAAGAAGCGGGTATTGACCCAGTGTATTTTGGCGTACTCTTTATTTTAAACACCTCTATTGGTTTGATTACACCACCAGTCGGTAATGTATTAAACGTTATAACAGGGGTATCAAAATTACCATTTGACCAAGCAGCAAGAGGTATTCTGCCTTATATGCTGATGATGGTCGTGTTATTGTTTACCTTTATTTTTGTTCCATCATTAATTTTAACCCCACTTTCGTGGATGCAACCTTAATCTATTAGGAGATTATTATGAAATTATTTAATCTTAAAACTTTAGCAGCTTTTGTTGCAGGTATGGCTGTATTATCAACAGCGAATGCTGAAGTGAAATTACGCTTTGGTTATGAAGCACCTCGCAGCGATACCCAACATGCAGCGGCGAAAAAATTTGATGAGTTGTTAAAAGAAAAAGCGAAAGGCGAAATCAAATTAAGCCTTTTCCCTGATAGCACATTAGGTAATGCACAAACCATGATTAGCGCAGTTCGTGGTGGTACACTTGATATCGAAATGTCAGGATCTCCAAATTTCTCTGGTTTAGAGCCAAAATTAAATGTAATTGATATTCCATTTATTTTCAAAGATCGTGAGCATGCTTACAAAGTATTAGATGGTGAAATTGGTCAAGGCTTATTAAAAGATTTAGAAGCACAAGGCTTAAAAGGTTTAGCTTTCTGGGAAGTAGGTTTCCGTTCATTCACAAACTCTAAACACCCAGTTAAAACACCTGATGATATCAAAGGCTTAAAAGTACGTACTAACCAAAACCCAATGTACATTCAAGCATTTAGCTTATTAGGTGCAAACCCAGTGCCAATGCCATTAGGTGAGCTGTACACTGCGTTAGAAACTAAAGCTGTTGATGCGCAAGAGCATCCAGTAGGTATTTTCTGGTCAGCGAAATTGTATGAAGTACAAAAACACCTTAGCTTAACTAACCATGGTTATACTCCATTAATTGTTGTGATGAACAAAGCAAAATTTGATGGTTTAAGTCCTGAATTACAACAAGCAGTGGTGGAATCAGCTCAAGAAGCGGGTAAATTCCAACGTGAGCTTAATTTAAAAAATGAAAAAGGTATTTTCGAAAAATTACAAAAAGCGGGCATTGAAATCGTTGAAAAAGTAGATACACAACCATTCAAAGCGATTATCGAAAAAGATGTGCGTAAAGCCTTCATCGAGAAAAATGGCGATGGTTTAGTAAAACAAATTGATGCATTAGCTCAATAATTGATAAGCGGTTAAATTTGATAAAACTTGGTCAAATTTAACCGCACTTTTTTACTTTCCTCGTTGTCGAAATGATGACATGCCCAGCGATAACCTATTATTTTTTTACCCGGACGCTTTATTCTAGGCAAAACAACTTCAAATTGTACGTTTGGCAACGATCAAAAAACATGATTTATTACGGCATCGAATAGCCTTTATCGTTTAACTTTTCAATAGGAAAAATTATGAACTATTACCTTGGTATTGATTGTGGTGGTACGTTTATCAAAGCTGCACTATTTGACACCGCGGGCAATATGCTTGCCAGCACAAGAGAGAACGTGATGTTAATTAGTGATATTGCAGGCTATGCGGAACGTGATATGCCGCAGCTATGGTCAGCTTGTGCAGATGTAATTAAAAAGACAATTGAAAAAAGTGGCGTAAATTCCACCGCAGTTAAGGCTGTGGGAATCTCGGCACAAGGTAAAGGAGCATTCCTATTGGATAAAAATCGCCAGCCTTTAGGGAGAGCGATTTTATCTTCAGATCAGCGTTCTATTGAAATTGTAAAACAATGGCAGCAACAGGGTATTCCTGAAAAATTATATCCTATCACTCGTCAAACCTTATGGACAGGTCATCCTGTTTCGATTTTACGTTGGATAAAAGAGAATGAGCCTGAACGCTATGCAAAAATTGGTTCAGTACTGATGTCTCACGACTATTTACGTTTTTGCTTAACTGGTGAATTGCATTGCGAAGAAACCAATATTTCAGAATCGAATCTTTATAATATGGCAGAGGGACGCTACGATCCTGAGTTAGCTGAATTGTTAGGCTTATCTGAAATAATGGACAAATTGCCACCGGTGATTGCTGCTAATCAAGTGGCTGGTTATGTCACTGAACAGGCGGCCGCACAAACAGGATTAGCTGTAGGTACTGCAGTTGTAGGCGGATTATTTGACGTAGTTTCCACCGCACTTTGTGCAGGATTAGATGATGAAACCAAATTAAACGCGGTATTGGGTACTTGGTCTGTGGTGAGTGGCATTACCTCACATATTGATAGTACACAAACATTGCCATTTGTTTATGGTCGTTATGCAGAAGAAAATAAATTTATTGTTCATGAAGCCAGCCCAACTTCTGCGGGGAATTTAGAATGGTTCGTGCAGCAATGGGGTGATTTAAGCTACGATGAAATCAATCAAGGCATAGCTGAACTACCACCAGCTGCAAGTTCAGTTTTATTTGTGCCTTTCTTATATGGTTCAAATGCAGGATTAGGTATGCAAGCGGGCTTTTATGGTATGCAAGCTTATCATACAAAAATGCATCTATTGCAAGCGATTTATGAAGGCGTGCTATTTAGTTTAATGCACCATTTAAATCGCATGTTAAAACGTTTTCCGAATACGCAAGTCTTACGAGTAACTGGTGGTCCAGCTAAATCTAAAGTATGGATGCAAATGTTAGCGGATTTAACTGGAATGAAATTAGAAATTCCAGCTGTAGAGGAAACGGGTTGTTTAGGTGCAGCCTTAATGGCAATGCAAGGTACTGGTATGAATTTAAGTGACATGGCAATTTTAAGTGGTAAAATGCAACAAATTTTACCTAATCCAGAAAATTTTGATGCTTATCAGCAAAAATATCAACGCTATCAATGCTTAGTTGAAGCATTAAAAACAGTATAAAAATAGGAGTGGTTTGTGAGAAAACATAAATTAGGCATCTATGAGAAAGCCTTACCAAAAAATATCAGTTGGCAAGATCGCCTTTCTATTGCGAAAGCGTGTGGTTTTGACTTCGTTGAAATCTCAATTGATGAAACTGATGAACGTTTAGCACGTTTAGATTGGACGAAAAAAGAACGTTTAAAATTAGTGAAAGCGATTGTGAATACGGGCGTGACTATTCCGTCAATGTGTCTTTCTGGACATCGTCGTTTCCCATTTGGTAGCCGAGATGAAGCAACGCGTAAGAAAGCTTATGAAATTATGGAAAAAGCCATTCAGCTTGCTGTGGATTTGGGTATTCGTACAATCCAACTTGCTGGTTATGATGTATATTACGAAGAGCAAGATGAAGGCACAATTGAGCGTTTCCAACAAGGATTAGAATGGGCAGTTGAGCTTGCAGCAAGCAATCAAGTGACCATTGCAGTTGAGATTATGGATACCAAATTTATGAGTTCAATCTCTCGCTGGAAAAAATGGGACGATATTATCAAATCGCCTTGGTTTACCGTATATCCCGATTTAGGCAACCTTTCTGCATGGAACGACAATGTGGCAGAAGAGTTAAAATTAGGTATCGACAAAATTTCTGCTATCCACTTAAAAGATACATTTAAAGTGACAGAAACCTGTAAGGGTCAATTCCGCGATGTACCTTTTGGCGATGGTTGTGTTGATTTCGCATCTTGTTTTAAAACCTTAGCGGAATTAAATTACCGCGGTGCATTTTTAATTGAAATGTGGACAGAAAAAGCAGAAGAACCAATTGCGGAAATTATTAATGCACGCCGTTGGATTGAACAAAAAATGAAAGAGGGAGGTTTCCAATGTTAAAAGAATTGAGAGAACGTGTATTAAAAGCAAATCTTGAATTGCCAAAATATGGCTTAGTGACATTTACTTGGGGAAATGTCAGTGAAATTGATCCTGAAACAAGATTAGTGGCGATCAAACCATCTGGCGTGGAATATGATGTGATGACCGCTGATGATATTGTCATTGTTGATTTAGATGGCAACAGAGTATGGGGCGATAAAAAGCCTTCTTCAGATACACCTACGCACTTAGAGCTTTATCGTCAATTCCCTGAAATCGGTGGTGTAGTGCATACCCATTCACGCCATGCAGTGGGTTGGGCACAAGCGGGTGAAGATATTTTAGCGTTAGGCACAACACAGGGCGATTATTTCTACGGTTCTGTGCCTTGTACGCGCAAAATGACCCCAGAAGAAATTGCGGGCGAATATGAACTTGAAACAGGTAAAGTGATTGTAGAAACTTTCCGTAAACGCAATATCGATCCTAATATGGTGCCAGGCGTATTAGTTCATTCACATGGCCCGTTCACTTGGGGTAAAAATGGACATGATGCAGTGCATAATTCCGTTGTATTAGAAGAAGTGGCTTATATGAATTTCTGTAGCAAACTGATTCGTCCAAATGTGCAATCAATGCAACAAGAATTACTTGATAAGCATTATTTACGCAAACATGGTAAAAATGCTTATTACGGACAATAATTGTTGAGCGAACCAAGGGTATTATATAACTTTTGCAAAAAGTAAAATCTTAAGCAATAAAAAAGTGCGGTGGAATTCACCGCACTTTTCGTTTTTATATTGCTAAATATTCTGCAAGAACTTGGGCAATCCCATCTTCATTGTTGCTTAGCGTAACAAGTTTAGCTTGTTGCTTCACTTCGGGTTCAGCATTCCCCATTGCCACACCTAAACCCACAGCGGTGATCATTGAGGTGTCATTATGATTATCACCAAATGCGATAGCCTGTTGTGGCTCGATGTTCCACATTTTTAACAATTCAACTAATCGGGCACCTTTGGTATTACCTAAATTAGCAATATCGGCACGATCAAACCAAGACCATTCACAGCTAAATTCTTGTGGAGATAATTCGGCGAGAGCTTGTTCCATTAGCGATTTATCTGGGTGGCTGAGTACGCCTTTCCAAATAATTTCTTTGTTTTCAATCAGCGAATTCAGATTGTCTAACAGATTTAGTTTTGGGCGAATATTTTCTGGATAACTATTTGCCCATTGTGAGAATTTGGCCATATGAGGATTTAAGCTGGCAAAATTCATTTTATCTCGGGAATAAATTAATAAATGTAATTGATATTTTTCTGCTAAATCAATGAGTTGTTTTGCTTGTTGCAATGATAAAGGATTAGAAATCAGCACTTCGTCATTTTGCGGTTGATACAAATAGGTACCGTTACAACAAATCATTGGTGTATCTAAATTTAGCTCAACATAATAAGGATAAGTAGCAGTGTGGTGGCGACCTGTAACAAGCACCACTTTAATACCTTGCTCAATACAGCGTTGAATCGCTTGTTTACTTGAAGGTAAAATTTTTCCTTCACTATTTAATAAGGTACCGTCAAGATCAAAGGCAACAACTTTATAGTTCATTTTTTCTCCAATTTTATCTGTGATAAAAGTAATGACCGCTAAAGTGCGGTCATTTTTCATGATGTTTTATTCAATCCACTCAACTACTTCTTCAGTTGGCTTGCGGTATTTTTTAGTGATTTCTTTTGCTCTGTAACCGAAAGTCACCATGCAAGAAACGCCGTATTCATTTGGGTCAAACAAACCTTCTTCTGCGAGGATACGGTTTACTTCGTCATAGTTAAAGCCTTCAATTGGGCAACTATCAATACCAATTAGCGCGGCCCCTGTCATCATATTGCCTAAGGCAATATAGGTTTGTTTGCTGCACCAGTCAAATAAAGTGCGGTCATTTTCAAGCACTTTTATATCATTGATTTGGAAGCTTTGATAGCGCGCAATCGTCGCTTCCATTTGTTCCGCTGTTAAACCTCGTTTAGCTAAAGAAACGCGAAAGAATTCGCTATCGTAGCGTGCATTCTTTTTCGCTAATAAAACTACAATATGGCTTGCTTCAGCAATAGGATGTTTAATTCCCCAACAGACAGGATGAATTTTTTCGCGTAATGCTGGATTTTGTAAGACAATAAATTTCCAAGGTTCAGAGCCCACAGAGCTTGGTGAAAGTCGAGCCAATTCTAAAATATAATCCATATCTTCTCGGCTGATTTTTTTATTGATGTCATAGTAGCGGCAAGCTGCGCGATAATTGAATGCATCTAAAACCTGTTGTTTACTGATATTAAACATATATTCCCCTTTTAAATTCAAAAGTAAAAAAGAATAAACCGCACCTTAAAAGTGCGGTCTATTTTTGCTAAATTTTAGTTAAGGTATTTGAATACTTTAACCACTTTTTCAACACCAGATACATTGCGAGCGACTTCAGCAGCAGCATCAGCTTGTTCTTGTGTTACATTACCCATCAAGAACACTTCTTTGTTTTCGGTGACCACTTTAATATCGGTTGTCTTAACGGCTGAATTTAACAACATATCTGACTTAATTCTGGTTGTTATCCAACTGTCCTGTGATTTGCGACCAAATGAAATTGGCGTGCCTGTACGCATTTCATTATAAACATCATTCACACCTTCTACGCCTTGCGCCAATCCCGTTGCGACGGATTTCAAACTTTCATCAGGCACTTGACCTAATAGCAACACACGACCACTATAAGAAACCACAACCACACGACCTTCCGCTTTGATTTGCTCATCTTTGGTTACAGCATCATAAACTTTAAATTCGAGGGTTTCATCATCAAGTTGTGTCCCCATTGTGCGAGGATCGGTCCCTACTTTTGTTGCTACTGCAGCACCACCTAAACCTAAAGCGATACAACCTTGTAAAAGAAAAGTAGCACCTAATAACAGACTGATTTTCTTAAATGTTTTCATATTCATTGACCATTTCTCCTTCAATGTTTGTTTGCCTTAGTGTGTTGTGCTAGGGCTACTTTGTCAACTATTTTGTGTAAATAATTGGTGATCAATTAATTCACAAAATAAATTAATCATAAATAAATGGCTTTCTAAAATGCGGCTTTCTTTATTGCTAGGCACAGAAAGAGCCAAATCATTTTCACTTAATAAACCGCGCAAGTGGTGCGCATTATCACCCGTTAAAGCAATAATGGGGATTTCTTTGGTAAAGGCTTGATTGATTACATTGATAATCGGTAATTCATCACCAAAAGGAGAGAGAATAACTAAGATATCGCCCTGTTGTGCCACCGCGTTAAATTGGCGTTGTAATAATTGTTCCAATGGATTATCAAAAACAATGGCAGAACCCACCGCACTATCTAAATTTAGTAATACTGAAGGAAAGCTTGGGCGTTCTAATTCGTGGCGATTGAGTAAATTTGCCACAAGACATTGCGCATTAGCATAAGAACGACCAATACCACACACGATAATTTTATTACCACGCAGTAAGCAACTGACAAGATGTTGCGTTGCCACATTAAGTTGATTGGCGAGAGATTTTGACGTTGCAATTTGAATTTGAATATTTTCAGCAAAGAGATCGTTAATTTTGTTTAACATATTATTCAAGGAAATTAGGTAACCATTCAATTGAAGAGGGACTTTGTTCAAAGGTAATTAAATCAAAGCGACAATCTGCATCTTCTAAACTTTGTCCTTGTTGTGCGAGCCAAAGACTTGCCGCATCAAGCCATTTTTGTTGTTTACGCCAATCCACACTTTCAATAGCAGAGCCAAAATGATCATTTTTACGTTGGCGAACTTCCACAAACACCAAGGTTTCGCCATCTCGCATAATGAGATCCAACTCGCCACATTTAAATTGCTGATTAGCTGCGACAAATTGTAGCCCTTGATTTTCTAAAAAGAGGCGAGCTTGATATTCAAACTGCGCCCCTTGTTGACGTTTAGAAGAGAACATCTTAATTTTTTAAGGTGTGAATATTACCGTCTTGATATTGGAACCAAGTCATATCACGTTCAATATTGCAGTTTGGCCCCGCGCTTAATTTACCAGTTAAACCGCTCACTGAATAGCCTGGTACTTGGCGTAACTCATTGAATTGATTGATTAATAACCAAGCATCAGCTCCCATTGCATATAAACGCATTAAAGAATAATCACCGCCTGTTTGTGCTTCAATTTTTTTGTATTGCTCAGAATCAGTTTCTTTAAAGAATGGAATATCACTAAATTGTAATCCATTCATTTGTAAACGATATTCTGGTGTATTATTGGATGAATTAATGCGTGAACTTGCATAAAGTTTTAAATTTGGATTGACATTATCAATCACAGATTTAATTTCAGAAAGCTGTTCACTTAACGCAACGATATACATGGCTTGCGCTTCTTTTGATACCCCTTCTTCTAAAGCTAAGGCAATATCTTGTGCACTATTATAGAAACGAATATTCGCATCTGTGCCAGCTAGTTGTTGCCAACGTACAGTGAATGCATTACCTGTGCGTTGCCCTAAATCACTTTGTGGTACCATCACTAATGGTGAGCGAATACCATCATCCCACATTTTGTTTGCGGCTGATTCTGCTTCATCTTCTGGAGCTAATCCATAATAGCAAAGCTGGTTTACGGCACGAGCATTTGCTGTTGCATTTAATGCCAACACATTTAACCCTTGAATTGCATTTGGATTATTTAATACCGCATCCACATTGGCTTTTAACAATGGACCAACAACCGCTTTCGCGCCTGACATTTTGGCTTGTTCGATAATTGTCGGAATATCTTTATCTACCGTATCAATCACATCAACTTGAATATCAGCTGCATCACCTCGCGCGCTATCAAAACCTGATTTCACAGAATTGCCAATCACTTGAGCATTACCGCTTAATGGTAACAACAATGCTACTTTATTGATTTGCGTCTGTTGGAAATTAGACATGGTTTTGAGTTCAGTTGGGAACAAATAAGCTGCGCTATGATTTGGATAATTCGCTTTCCAAGTTTGTAATGCTTGGTTAAGTTGAGATGGATTATTCAAATTATCATTGTAAGCTTGTGCTAAGGCTAACCAACCACCTAAAGCTGCATTGCCTTCCGCTGAAGTGTTGCTAATAGTGCCTTTATTGGTGTTACGCAATAATGCCCAAGTGCGGTCAATATTTTCTTGTTTTCGTTGCACATCTGTGAGTAAGGCATCAATTTGAATACGCGCTTTAACCGCTTCAATCATATCGCGTTTATTTTCTGCCACACGAGAAACCACTTCATAATAACGTGCTTTTTGTGATGGGCTTAATAAAGCTAAATTGATTGAACTTAATTGGTTTTCTGCATTGCTATTTTTATTTTTAAGCGCAGAAATATGAGCTTCAATTAATGATTTATCTAATAATTGTTCTGGTGTTAAATCCACAAGTTCTGCTAATAAGGCTTCTGCTTGTGCAATTTTATTTTCAGTAACTAATACACGAGCTGCAAGTAATTTATAGGTTTGTTTATCTTCAAGATCCTGAGTTTGTTCTAATTTATTCATATAAAAATCAGAACTAGCATTGGCGTCGTTTTTTAATACTTCTGCAAAGTTGCTGCCAAATAGATTGGTACAGCCGGCTAACATCACAGGAAATAAAAGTGGCATTAAACGTTTTTTAAATTTAGTACCTTGTAATAGAATAGTCATAATTACTCCTCGTCAGAAAGATGGTAGGATCTTACTTCTCTCATCGATTAAAAGCAATAAAAGAAGACACAAAATGATGAATTCAGGCATTTTATATATAGTGGCAACGCCAATTGGCAACTTGCAAGATATTAGCCAGCGCGCTTTAGAAACCTTTGCACAAGTAGATTTAATTGCGGCGGAAGATACGCGTCACAGCGGTTTATTGTTGAGCCATTACGCGATTAAAAAGCCGTTTTTTGCTTTACACGATCATAATGAACAGCAAAAAGCGGATTTATTGGTAGAAAAACTGCAACAGGGGAGCCATATTGCGCTGATTTCTGATGCTGGCACGCCATTAATTAGCGATCCAGGTTTTCATTTGGTGAGAAAATGTCGTCAAGCAGGCATTAAAGTGGTGCCAGTGCCGGGTGCTTGTGCCGCTATTACTGCATTATGTGCTTCTGGTATTGCTTCAGATCGTTTTTGCTTCGAAGGTTTTTTACCTGCCAAGAGCAAAGCAAGACAAGATAAATTACAAAACTTAGTCAAAGAAGACCGCACTTTAATCTTCTATGAAAGTACCCATCGCATTTTGGATACCCTAGAAGATATAGAAAGCGTTTTTGGGGCAGAACGTTATGTTGTGCTTGCTCGCGAAATTACAAAAACATGGGAAACCATAACCGGCGATGCAGTTGGCCAATTACGTCAATGGTTGCAACAGGATGCGAATCGAACCAAAGGCGAAATGGTGTTGATTGTGGAAGGAAATACACAAAGGGCAGAGGAAGAATTTGAACCGAAAGCTATTAAAGCCTTACAACTGATAAGCCAAGAATTACCATTAAAAAAAGCAGCAGCAATTGTCGCTGAATTATATGGCTACAAAAAAAATGCCCTTTATCAATACGGGCTAGAACATTTTGACTAAAAAAGAAGATAAATTTTGCGATCCTGATCAAACTTCGGAAGATTTATACTTTATTTGTATTAAATGATCTGTTTATAATCGTTCCCCTCATTTTTATGGACGGAATGGTTAAGGATTAGGATGAAGTTAGATGAATTAGCAAAATTAGCGGGCGTATCACGCACAACAGCAAGCTATGTGGTCAATGGCAAAGCGAAACAATATCGCGTGAGCGATAAAACCATTGCTAAAGTCAACGCCTTAATTAAAGAGCATAACTTCAAACCTGATGCCCTTGCTGCCAGTTTAAGAGCTGGCAAAACCAATACTATCGGTTTAATCATTCCAGACTTTGAAAATATCAGCTACGCGCAAATCGCCAATCTATTAGAAAATCGTTGTCGCGAAAAAGGTTACCAATTATTAATCGGTTGCACCAACGACAACGCGCAAAATGAAATAGCCTGTGTTCAACAACTTCTACGTCGTAAAGTGGATGCCCTCATTGTGTCTAGCGCCTTAGCCTCTGATGATCCTTTTTATCAACAGCAGGCAGATAAAGTTTCCATCATTGGTTTCGACCGAAAAATTATGGTGGACAAGGTACAGAATGTATTAAGCAATGATGAACAAGACGCTTTTCGTCTAGCGGAAAATTTATTGCAAAACAACTATAATAACGTGTTATTCCTCGGTGCAGTGCCAGAATTAGCGACAAGCTGTGAACGAGAAAAAGGCTTTCGCCAAGCATTAAAAGCGCGGTCGATTTCTGCACAGTTTTTATATGCTGAACAATTCCACAAACAAAGTGCTGCCCAAATTATGCAACAATGGCTTGAGCACAATCCATTACCAGAAGCGATTTTTGTTACTTCTTTAACATTATTACGCGGCGTATTCCAAGCCTTGCTCGCCAAATACAAAGCCATTCCAAAACAATTAGCTATCGCGACATTTGGCAATCATGAAATGCTCGATTTATTAGAAAATAAAGTGATTTGCAGTGTACAACATCACGAAAAAATCGTGGAAAGCTTACTACAACTCACTTTTAGCCAACTAGATAATCAACCCATAAACCAACCAATCCAACCAATCGAACGAGATATCCAGTGCCGAAACTGTGGCTAGTTTAAAAAGTGCGGTGTAAAAAAGATAAATTTTTCTTCTCGAGGATATAAGATCAACAGAGATCCTCGTTTTTAGATTAAGCATCACCTATGCCAATAGGCGATGTAACCTGCCCTCTACCATCTTTATTATAAACAGGTATAATATAACCAATATTTATAAGGTTAAATGTCCTTTCTTTGACTTTTTTCTTTACTTTCAAATGGTTAAGGTTTAAAATTATGACACAGCACAGCACAGCACAGCACAGCACAGCACAGCACAGCACAGCACAGCACAGCACAGCACAGCACAGCACAGCACAGCACAGCACAGCACAGCACAGCACAGCACAGCAGGCTCAAATTCTAGCCGCCCAACAAGCCTTTCTTAACGAACTCGATGCCAAACTCTGGCAATCCGCCGACAAACTCCGCCAACAGCTCGATGCCGCCAACTATAAACACGTTGTGCTCGGCTTGATTTTTCTCAAATACGTTTCCGACACCTTCGAACAGCAACGCGAAAAAATCCGACAAGAGCTGACCGACCCTGACAATCCCTTTTATCTCTCGCCCGAAGGCTACAGCGACAGCGAATATCAACAACTTTTAGCCGATGAATTGAACCAAGCCGATTATTACCAAAAAGACAACGTCTTTATCGTGCCGGAAAAAGCCCGTTGGAATAATCTCAACAAAGTCGTCAAATTCAATAACGGCGATCCGCTGCCTTGGGGCGATAAATTCAAAGGCGTGGCGAATTTGATTGATGATGCTTTCCAAGCCATTGAAAATCACAACGACAAACTCAAAGGCGTGATCCAACGCATCTCCCCCTTTAATGTGGATGAAAGCATCTTAATCGGCTTGGTCGATTTATTTTCCAGCACCAGTTTTACCGCCAAAGATTACAACGGCACGCCACTGCACCTTGCCGCCAAAGATATTCTCGGGCACGTTTACGAATATTTTCTCGGGCAATTTGCTCTTGCTGAAGGTAAGCGTGCAGGGCAATATTTCACCCCGAAATCCATTGTTTCCCTGATTGTCGAAATGATTGAGCCCTACCAAGGCAGAATTTACGACCCAGCAATGGGATCGGGCGGCTTTTTTGTGCAAACCGAACGCTTTATCCAAGCCCATCAGGGCAATATCAACAATGTTTCCATCTATGGGCAGGAATCCAATCCAACAACATGGAAACTGGCAGCAATGAATATGGCGATTCGTGGTTTGGAGTTCGACTTTGGCAAAGGCAGTGCTGATACATTACGTAATCCACAACATCCTGATTTGCGTGCTGATTTCGTGATGGCAAATCCGCCGTTTAATATGAGAGAGTGGTGGAATGCCAAGCTCGAAAGTGACCCTCGCTGGCAATATGGTAAACCACCTGAAGGCAACGCTAACTTTGCTTGGATGCAACATATGATTTACCATTTATCGCCCAAAGGCAAAATGGCATTGCTGCTTGCCAATGGCTCAATGTCTAGCCAAACAAATAACGAAGGCGAGATTCGCAAAAACATCATCAATGCTGATTTAGTTGAAGCAATGATTGCTTTGCCTAGTAATCTATTCACTAATGCGACTGTTCCCGCTTGCATTTGGATTTTAAACAAAAGCAAGAAACGTAAAGGCGAAGTGCTGTTTATCGATGCCCGCCAAATCGGCTATATGAAAGACCGCGTTTTAAGGGATTTCAAACCTGAGGACATCGCCCACATCGCCGGCACCTACCACCGATGGCAAGCTGCAGACGGCTATGAAAACCAAGCCGCCTATTGTTATTCCGCCACACTTGCCGAAATTGAAGCACAACAATTTGTACTCACCCCCGGACGCTATGTCGGCACCGCCGAACAGGAAGACGACGGCATACCTTTTAGCGACAAAATGCAAAAACTCACCGCTTGTTTAGCCGAACAATTTAAACAAAGTGCCGAGTTGGAAGCCAAAATCAAAGCGAATTTAAAGGAGTTGGGGTATGAGTAAGTTATCAGAAATTGTGGTATTTAACCCAACAAGATCTTTAAAAAAGGGAACTGTAACATCTTTTATAGAAATGGCTTCATTGCCTACTAATGCACGATATATAGAGAAAATTGAACTAAAAGAATTTAGTGGCTCTGGAACAAAGTTTAAAAATGGCGACGTTTTATTTGCTCGTATAACTCCCTGCCTAGAAAATGGTAAAACAGCTCAAGTTTTTGAATTAAAAGATGATGAAGTTGCTTTTGGTTCAACAGAGTTTATTGTTATGTCTGCCAAGGAACCAGAATTTGATCAAGATTACTTATATTATTTTGCTCAATTACCTGAATTTAGAGAATATGCCAAATCACGAATGGAAGGAACATCGGGAAGGCAGAGAGTTTCTTGGCAATCCTTATCAGAATTTGAGTTTAACTTTCCTGATAAAGAGAACAGAAAAAATGTAGGGGCATTTTTAAGTGCTTTCGACCAAAAAATCCAACTCAACACCCAAATCAACCAAACCCTAGAACAGATCGCCCAAGCCATCTTTAAAAGCTGGTTTATCGACTTCGACCCTGTGCGAGCCAAAGCCGCCGCCAAAGCACAAGGGGCAACGGACGATCAAGCCGACCAAGCGGCAATGGGCATCATCAGCGGAAAATCCCCCGCCGAACTTGCCACCTACCGCCAAACCCACCCCGAAGACTACAACAAACTCGCCCAACTCGCCCACCAGTTCCCCAGCGAATTGGATGTGATTGATGGTGTAGAAGTGCCGAAGGGGTGGGATATTAGCGTTTTGTCTGATATTTCATCAATGAGAAACGGATATGCATTCAAAAGTAGCGAATGGACTGATGAAGGCTTACCTGTCATAAAAATTGGTTCCGTTAAACCAATGATTGTTGAAGTAGAAGGAAATGGATTTGTTAGTGAAGAAAATCAATTTTCCAGACCTAATTGTTGCCGACCGCGAAATTTGAGAAAAATAACCACTTGAAGTGAGAAACGATTTTTAGCGCATTTTCTCAGTTCAAGTGGTTATTTGTTACCTAAGATTTTTGAGATTTAAGTACCTTTAAAAATGTCCTTAAAAGGCGTTTAAACTAGAATTTATAAACCAAGTTATCCTCATATTTGCCCGCATAGCTTGTTGAGGTGTTAATAGCAATGCGTTGGGCATTATCAAAGGCTTGCCAGTTTTTGACCTTATCTGTGATTAGATAATCAATAAACCGTATAAACTCGCTTTTGGTTGAGCTGAAAAAGAGGTATGGAGGTCTGGTTAAATCTATCAACCGTAAAAAGTCAACCAAGTCAAAGTAGCGCGCTTGTTTGTAACTAGCTTGATGGGTGCATAAATATGGTGGGTCAAGCATAAATAGCGCTTTGGGGTCATCCTTAAACTTGGGCAGTAAAGAGTGAAAACTCTCATTAACTACCTCAATCCCATCTAAATAGTCATCTGCACTTGGATAATCACTTTGGCGACAGCAGTGCCAAAAATCCTCTTTGAACAACTCATCCAAACCCCTTACCTGTTGACCACTAAATAGTAGCCATGCGCAAAGAATATGACTGTCAATATAACCATCAAAACCTTTAATTACATTGATGATTTGTTGTTTTAACTCTGCCGACAAACGCTTTTGTTTTGGCACATCTGCCAGTAGTGGATAAATAAGCTGTCGCAAGCGATTGATATCATCAATATGTGCTACGCGCTCAGCGTAATTATCAAAATCATTGTAAATAACGCGTGCTTTAGGCTTGATACGTTTTGCTACGTGGCTTAATAGACCGCTACCGCCAAAGGCATCAATAATTGTCCACCCCTCGCCATCATTGGGGATATTATCATTTAACACTTGCTTGTAGTGATTTAAAAACATGCGCTTTTGCCCAATAAATGGTAGCGGAGCTTGTTTAAAATGGACTACGCTTTGTTTGTTTGTTTGTTTGTTTGTTTGTTTGTTTGTTTGTTATTTTTAGTGTAATCCATCTACCCCCTCCACAATATCTAAATCACTTTGTGCATCTGCCCAATAAGAGCCATCGGCATTATGCCAATGGGTAGGTGGTAGCTCATCTCCGTTAAACTCAACTACCAATAACTTGCCAAAATCGCTCTCATGGACGATTTGAGCTGCATTGCCATTGCGTAATTTAACTTGACTAGGTTGTTTTTGCTCATACATTTTTTGTTTGAGCAAGTAGCCCTCTAGCACCCAAATTTTGTCAAAGGCATCCTCAAATGCCACCTTATCGCCCACCTCTTGATTGTAGTTTGACTCATCCACGCAAGCGCTTGTCCCCACAACATTAAAGCCGTTTTTAAGGGTGAGCGTGCAGATAGTGAGTACACCTTGATGCACGTACTCAGTGTTAACAATTAGGCTTTTTAAATACGCTGGAGTTACTTTGGTCATTTGTTAAGTCCTCTTACAATCTCTGCTAAATCATTTGGGCTAAATCGCCACCCGTCGGTGCTGTTAAAAAGGGTGTTAAAACACCACTCACTGCAAAAATATCGGCTGCGTTTGTGCTTAACACCAAATACAATGCCAAACGCGCCACACCAGTCGTATTTTGCGCCTTTAGTCTGATTAAAATAGCGGATGATTTGCTGCTCGGATATCATATTTATCGGAATCAGATCCCATTTGTCACGGTCTAGCAACATATTTTTATACCTCACACCGCCATCACGGATAGAGGATGAATAACAATCATAAGTAACGTAAGGGTATGGATCTCCACCAACAAACTCTTTCTTCTCAACCACAAGCTCACAATGGGAGTAGATACCCTTGGTCAATTTACGAGTAAGCCAGTCGCTAAAGCGTGCCAAAAGTGCGGTGGGATTTTTACCCGTTTTTTTGCCCTTGTAGAGAGCCAAATAGATTTGTGCCTCCATAGTTAATCTCCTTGATAAACCGCCGACCAGCCAGTGCTAAAATCATAATCAAGGGGGGTGTCCGCTTGCTCCATCAGCGCCTTGTGGCGTTCAGCGTTGGTAAAGTCTGCTTGCTCATTGAGTAGCATTTGCATAGATAATTCATCCAATAACGCTTTAGTGAGTGTCACAAAACTGTTATCCATGGTTTTCCATTGGATTGGCGGTAGCTGGTCTAGGGTACGCATAAAAATGTATTGTTGACGGCTTTCATCATTAGTATGGAACCACTTATCCACCGATTTAACATAGCAACCACCGCGCAAATTATCATGGCGTTTTTGTTTGATTTGCTCCCAGACTTGTGTTTGTTGTTCGGCTTTTAATTGGACTTGATGTTCATCTGAAATCACCCAAATGCCATTTTGTAATTTATGATAGGAGCTAGGTCGAGGGGATTGCTCTACAATTATCCCGTTGATTAACACTGGATTATCAAAAATATCCTCTGATTGCACCACAGTCTCGTTTCGGCTCATCAAATCCGCAGAATCTGGCTCAAGATTGCAACTTGCCACAAAATCACCTTGTTGATTAAAAATGTAGTACATTATTTTTTCACTCCTATCACAATATAATTGACGCTGGCATTATCGTATTTTCTGCCAGTACCCGGTTCTGTGTGTGTACCATTTATACTGTAAGTTTTAGCTGTAACCACTCTCCCTGTAAGGTAATAATCTAATACCATATAATTTGGGTTTCTACCGTCCAATTTACTTAACTCCGTACTGCGTCGGATTGATATGTGAAAGTAGCATTCATTTTCACTGAATCCCGCTGGTAGTGGTAAAGTTGAATTATTACCTACCGCCCCCGTTAATATTGCAATATCGCCTTTGAGAGCTAGCGTGCCACTTTTTTCTGGGACTGATACTTCGTAGTAATTTCTGCTGTTATTGATATCTCTCCGATAAAGTACAAATTTATTGCTATTACTCTCTATTATCATTTTATCTTGGCGACTTGGACGGATAATAGTTAAGCCCCCATATTGGCTAGTTGTAACATCTAGGTAAGTATTGCCATTATGGTGTACCCTGTACTGATCCACATATAAATCTTTATTAGCCTCTATTCTGTCCGACTTGATATAAATACCCCAACCATAAGCGTAACTATGTAATGCAATATCGTCATCTGATTCACGCTGATTACCCACATACCAGTTATTAACACCATTTTTTTTGCCTCTGACAAAATTATAACTACTGTCAAACTCCAGGTTGCCGGTCATTGTATCGCCACTTTTGCTTACTCTTCCGTTGGCGTTATCGTTTGCATCATTAGCTTTATTCAATGCCTCAACACCTTTATCGTGGGCAGTTTTCGCCGCTTTGCTTGTCGCCACATTGTCAGAGGAATCACTTGCCACTGAGTCGGATTTTTTATCATTTTTGATATAGTTACCCAATGCTTGCTGCACTGTTGCAATCATTTGCGCCAGTTTTTTACCCGCTTTGGCGGTGAGTCCTAAGCTTTCACTATCCAGTCCTGTGTCATTGGTGAGTTGCACAATCCCTTTTTGTGTGGTGCTGGCTTGGTCGATGGCGTGGCTATGACCTTGTGTATCAGAGGTATTGCTACTGCTTGCGCTAATGTCCTTAGGCTGTAAATGTGCTTTTAAATACTCAGTACGGTCCGCCAGTTCACGTAGTGGGCGGTTGGTAATGCCTTTTTCACCACCATGTACTGGGTCATTTTCTTCGATGAGGTAAACTTGATTTACCCATTTTTTTACTTGTGCAAAAAATCCCATTTAAACGTCCTTTAATCTACTTTAAAATTAGTTAGAGCCATGGTTATAAGTGCGGTCATAGCGCGCTTTGTTGTTGTATCGGATTGCTGCAGCTTTATAGTCCAGCACTGCCAAAATACATCTTGCGGGGGCAAAATTACGCAACACTTTGCGGATATTGGCAACCTGTTCATTAGTGACAGGTTGAGTGAGTCGGATAGCATAATGCGCCCAGCGTTCTTCAGTTGGTATGCGAGTCACATTGGTGTTTTCATAAACACGATCTTTTAACCCTTCGTCAATTTCGATTTCACCAAAACCAAGTTTGCGCAATACTTCTCGGATAGCACTTGGCGTGCCTTTACGTCGATGCAGTTCAATGGCATTTTTGATTAATGCTTGCTTCGAGCCTTCGCTTTCCGCTACAAACTCACCGTCATAGCCTGTTACACTCCATTTTTCCGCTAATAAGGGGGTAAATTCATCTCCTAGCAACTCAACTAACGTTGTCATAATTTGCTGAGTACTTAATTGCCCTAAACGTAAGCTTAAATCTGCAAGTGCGGTATATTTAGGGTCATTAACGATAATATCTGCATATTGCAACTTAGCCATTAGTGCGTCCTTCTGCGACTTCAATACTTAGGCTTGTACAGTTTGCCCATTCATTGTCTGCGACGACTGTTTTGCTCGGTTGGATAAGGTTGACATCATAAACTCCTTCAACACGCAATGCCGAAATAATGGCACTTGGCACAATGTCCATTCCTAGCTTTTTGGTTTTGTCCGATAAATATTGCTGCAGTGCGTCTCTTGCTTTGGTTTTAACAACGTCTTCGCGATAGCCATCTAACAAGGTTAATTCTGCGCGAATTTGATAATCTCGCTGAGTTGGTGCGATAACTTCTACGGTGTCACAAAGTGGGCGCAAGCGTTCTGCGCTGAGGTGTTTTTTTATATCTTGCAACAGGCGACTATCAGGGAGTCCCGTTTTTGTCAGTACAGTGATACGCACAAGCCCACCTTTAGGTGTAGCAATATTGACATCCGCAATGGCTTGTGAAACTGCTCGCGTATGGTAATCATAAGCAGCGATTGAGCCGCACGAGCTAAATGCCTCTGGTGCTGCGAGTATGCGCTTGCGATAGTCATCATCAGCTTCTCGGACTAATCCGCCACTAGAAATATCGACATTACGCACTTCAACTACAGTGGAATTTAGTGCAGTTTTGAGATTTTTAATGCGTCCCACTTCCCAACCATTGCCTTTCAATCCCACTTGATTACATTCAGCCTCAATTTCTACGTATGAAATGAGTGGAGTGATCACATCATCATTTAATGTGGCAAAATAAAGATCATCACTAACGGCGACTTGAGTGCCTTTAGGAATAAGAATGGATTGATGAACGCCTTGCACTGAAAAACGTAAAATACAACGTGCTGGTTTGTCTGTTAAACGGTAACACCCCATGGTTTCACCACATAAATCGAGAGCAATGCCTGTGGCGGTTTGTGGAAAGGTTTGACGAAATGCCTCGTTAATGCCTTTACGAGTTAATAATTCGCGGAAGGCATAGACATTAATAATCAAGCGTTCAATATGAGCAGGTTGCAACATTTTGCCTGTGTCTTTCTCATATTTCGCAATGCTATCGGCGAGAATTTGTTTTACATCTTCAGGCACCACTTTAATGTCGTAGCGGTTATTAATATCCATTGTGGCTTACCTCTGTCGCATGAATTTCGGGATAGACTGCATCGGTCAACATCCATAGCACAGTAAAAGTAAAGTGAGGAGCTGAGCCTGCAATTAACACCTGTTCAATGTTGATGCGTTTTTCCCAGCGTTGTAGCGCTTGGGTGATTTCGCGCACAAAATTTGGGATAGCAACATCTTCAGGCGCATCAATATAACGAAAATGATCAGAGCCAAATTCAGGACGCAGCACATCCGAGCCTTTATGCGTGGCAAGAATGTTAGCTATGCACTGATGGATATCATCAACACCTTGCACCACCGCTGATTTATCATCATGTGGTGAAAGTTGCCAATGGGTTGAATAGATACTGTCTTGTGTGTTCATAGCCTGAGGATACAGGCTATAACAAGGAATTGATTTTAAACTGGTTTAAAGAATTATTTGTCAGGTGTTGGTCCACCGTTATGGCGGTGGCTATCCAATACAACACCGTTAGAGGTAACAGATGGCGCATCAACAGAGGTGTCTGAAGTGATAGCCCCTGTAGCATGCAAATTACCATTGACTCGTGTATCCGCATGCACAATGGCTTGACCTGCGGTTACTATCACGTTGCCAGTGGTATTGACAATGACATCGCCTGTTTTGCGATTATGGGAAATCTCAGTGCCGTTACTAAACTTTTTCATCCACATGGCATTATCTTGTGTCGGAGTAGGATCTTGCTCGTTGTAAATCGTACCAAGTACACAACCGCCTTCACCACGAGCATCAAGTAGTATTGCCACAAGCTCGCCTTTATCAGGTAAGCAGTAAAACTGATTGCCACCTGCATTAGGTGTAAGAAACGGCAACCATGTAGTCTCCAAGTCTTCAAGTGCAGGGATTTTACACCGCACTTTGTGTTTGGCAGCATCTACTGCACTGACAATGCCTTCTTGATAGGTTGCACCGAAATTATGGGTTGGTTGTTTCATTTTTGGCTTCCGTTAGGTTTAAATCATCGGGGATAAATTCGAGCAGACGCACTTCAATGTCTGTGGTGTACCCCTGTGATTTTGCAAAGCGATGGCGCGAGGACTTGATGAGATATTTACCCGAAAACACACCAAGGTTGCGTAATTCTATCGTTGCGCCAGCCACGAGTTTTGGATTACCTACAAGACTGATATTACCTGCAGATTGGTCGTCATTTTGTTCCGCTAATGCCGCCTCACCACGTGCATCAATTTGTTCTTGTGTTTCACCGCGTGTCACCACTTTCAACACATCGCCACTTGCGGTTTGTGCTTGTTTCAATTGAGGGCGAAGCGCGGTGGATTTTTTACGTTTTTTGACTAGTTTTTTACCATTGGCATCATAACCACTAATATCCACTGCCTTGGCGGTATCTTTAATGCGGTCACGTAGGCGTAAACTCAGCACATCATGTTCATCCAATATCAACACAGGTTCACTGACACCTAACTCAGATTTGTCAGTAAATACCAACTGATTGTCCACAATCTTAAAACTATGATGATATTCACGTGCTAAACGAGCTAAAAATTCCACATCCCGCTCTTGATATTGCGTAATACGTTTAATCGGGATGTGTTTGATTTTGCCGACCACTTTCAATTTCAGCTGTTCTGCCACTTTGTTTACCACTTGTGCAAGAGTGGTGTTTTCAAAGGCTTTTGGCTTTAAGGTGCGATTGGACTTGCTAATCCCTGTACTAAGCGCGCGCAACTGAATAGTTGAGGGTTTGTAGCGATATTCCACTTCATCTATTTCAAATGCACCAATATCTACGAGTTGCGTGCCTTTGTAGCCAATTGCGGCTTTGAGCTTATCACCTTGTGTTGGGAACCACTGGCGAATCCATTTTCCGCTTTTGTCGTAAAACTCAACAGATAGCTCGTCCGATTGCCCTTCAAGATAATCAGTGTAATTAAGCTCAATTAAATCAGGCTCAATATCGGCAGTGATATTGGTTTGCTCATAAAAAAGTGAAAAATCAGGTTGTGGCACATTACTCATCTCGACCTCTTAGCCAAGGTGGCATATCTGCATTATTAGTTGCTTTAACTTGCAAAACGGGGATAAACAACACCGCACCAGTGGGTAGCATTTCACATAGGCTGATGTGAGGATTGGCATCAATAATACGACTGTATTCACAGGCGTTACCGTAATAATGATAGGCAAGACTGTCCCAACGCTCTCCTTGTTTGACGATGTGCTTAAGATAGGTTTGTGCCATTATCTGTCTCCGTTTCTTCTATTGTTTCATCGCTGCGCAATACAATCCAAGCTGTCATTTTCGCCACGCGTGGCGCGAGCATATCCATACTATTATTCACATTATTTAATGCGGTATCAGCAGGAGTAAACCAATCATCCCATGCGTTTTCTGTATTTGCACCACTGAAATGCTGGCGCATAGTGTTGAGTTCGTCATAAATCGAGGCAACCTCTTGCCCGAATTCAGCGACCATAGGGAGTACCTTTTGTGCCTCAGAAAATATATTGGACAGTAATTTCACCTCACTAAAACAGCCTAAAGCCTGATCTAAACCCGTTAGGGCGTGTGGTAAGTGATTAATTGCCGCCAAAGGATTATCAGCAAATTGACGTACCAAGGCGACAGTATTACGCACCTCATCCACAATACGTTTACCTTGATTGTAATATTCCAGCCCTTTTTGCACCGCATTTTTGACCTGTGACAAACCATTAGTTATACCTGCAGGCAATAACGACCCCAACAATGAGCCACTAGACAAATTCAACGCCGCACCGAGAGGATTATTTTCAAGTTCTCCAGCATATTCTTTTAGGCTGATATCCATTTCACGACAGAGCACATTGCCTTCAGCATCAGTAAATAGTGTGGTTGAACTAATAGCGGTAATCACAAAATTACCTCGATATTTACCTCGTCCCCAAATGAGCGCGAGTGCTTCTTGCTTAGATTGTGCTTCCAATAAGGCTTGATAGCGGCTTTCTACGCCACCTAAGCGATAATGCAAACGCAAGGTAAAATGTGACTCAATGAGCTTTTCCCCCATGGCTTGCAGTTGTGGCTTGCCTTTTAACACCTGATGTTCAGCAAATTCAGCTGCATGGGTTTCATTAAAATCAGTGAGATTGGCAGGCTCAAAGGAAATATTGCCGAGCATAAAATACATTAATAAGCCCTCCGTTGACGTTGATCTAATACGCGATTTAATAGCTGTTCAAACTCTATTAAACTCATATTTAAGCCCTGTTGAATATCGTTTAATAATCCTGATTTTTCCTGACTACCATTAACTTGAATGGTTGGGTTAAAGTTGATGTTAATCGCTTCGCGTCCTTGTGTATCTCTCTCAATTTGGTGTTGTTGATAGGTTTGTTGTAAGGATTGATAAGGTTGTGTTTCAGCTTGTGAAGAAAGCGCGGTCATTTTTAGCGCAGTTTCTGCCGACATGCCTTGTTGCATCTGTTCGCTAATTTTGGCGATAGATTGGGTAGCGATAGGGGCGCTTTTATCCAAACCTATTGCCAATCCTTCAACAGTATTGACACCAAACCCCATAAATACGCGGCTAGGACTGTGAATACCCAGTTTTTCCTTAAACCAAGAAGTGATATTACCGCCAAGGTCCAACACACTTTGTTTCACACTTTCCCATGTGTTTTTTATACCATTGACTAAACCGTCGATGATATTTTTACCAAAGTTGGTAAACATGGCAGGCATATCAACTCCGAACCATGAGAGGACAGCTGAAAAAGCTTGCTGAAAGAGCGCCAATGGATTGAAAGCAAGGATTAGATTGCCGAGTTGGTTAAAATTGCCTGAGAATAGAGATGTAACACTTCCCCAAAGGTTACTGAAATAGATGGTTACACTATCCCAAACGGAAGAAACCCATTCTCCAACTCCAGACCACGCACCCTTAATCCATTGCCAGGCGCCTTCAAAGTAGCCTGTAATGGTTTGCCAAAGGGCTTGGAATTTCGGTTGAAGGGTTGCCCAGTTGCTCCACACATAATAAGCAGCTGCAGCGATAATACCGATCACTATTAAGATAGGGTTTGCCATTAAAGCACGTCCGAGGAAAAGCATAGCTTTACCAGCAAGGGTAATGCCTTTCACTAAAGCACCGCCGAGAACTTTAGCTAGCCCCCAAGCTGCTTTGCTAACAAAAACAATCCCTTTGAACAATAAGCCTGCAAGTATTTTGCCAAGATTGAACGCAAACATACTTGCCTTGGCGATATAGACAATGGTACGCCCCAATCCAACCGCAAGTCGTACAACACCTGAAAATAATTTAACCACGCCCCATTTAAATGAAAGAAGGATTGCTAATCCTAATGATAAAGCACTTTTCATGGCTAAAAATCCCCCTGCAGCCCCAATAACTGCACCGCCAACTTGCAATGCCATGGTAACCAGCTCAGAATTAGCATCAATCCATTCGACAATGTTGTAAATTATCGGCTTGAGCCAATTGACAAAGGTATTGATAACAGGAAGTAATTTTTCGCCAATCGTGTTCCCAATTTCAGTAAAACTATTTTTCAATAGTTGCAAATTGTTTTCAGTCGTTGCACTTCGGTTTTGAAATTCTCGCTCCATTGAGCCGATATATTTCAAATTTCCGTTTTCATCGCGCTCTTCAAGCAAGCCGAGCTGACGGTTGTATTCCGCGGTGTTTTGTGCCAACAACATCATGTCATCGGCATATTGGCGACCGAACATTTTGGCGAGGATTGGGTATTGCTTGTCTTTTGGCAATTTCTTCACGCGCTCAATAAAATCTGAAATCGCGCCTTGCGCGTCTTTATTCATTGCTTTAGCAAAAGATTTAGGTGTTAATCCTAACATCGCTAATTCTTTGGCGTGCTTTCCAGCCTTTAAGTCTGCAAAAGAGGCACTCATCCCTTTAATGGCTTGCGCTGCCAGCTCAGGGGCTTTACCCATTGAAAGAAAAGTTGAACCCAATGCGGCAGCTTGATTTTCGGTTAACCCCAACATTCTTGTATCCGAACCTGCGCGAGCGATCACATTCACAATATCTGCTGCTTTAGCATTTGCGTTGTCTGATAAATGATTGATCACATCGCCAAAACGTGCCATTTCCTTGATAGGTTTACCGAGTACGTTTGCCATTGTTGCCATTGCCGTCCCTGCATCGCCTGCTGCCATATCAAAAGCAACACCCATTTTGGCTGCGTCCTGCGCATAACCAAGCAAATATTCTCGAGCGATACCAGCTTGTCCTCCTGCAGCCACAATCGCTGCTATTTCCTCGCCAGCCATCGGAATTGTGCGCGTTAATTGCAGAATATCTTGCCCCATTTCTTTAAACTGTTTTGGGCTATCAAAATTGACAACCTTTTTCACATCTGCCATTGCGCTTTCAAATTTTATCGCGGGCTGTGCTGCTGCAAGAATGGAGCTTGCGGTAGCAGTTCCCAAAGAAATAAGAGAGCCAGTACTTAATGCTGCATTTTTGAATAATGCTCCGATACGTTGTCCCGTAGTTTGTGTATCATCTCGAAATAGCTTTAGACTGTTTCGCACATTTCTGATGCCCGAAATCGCGCCACCAACAGAGGCTCCGATGACTAAAGATATTGCTAAATTAGACGACATAATTTATAGTTCCCTTTAAATGTAGAGGAGAAAAAGTATGATCTTGAAAGCACTTTTTGAGTTCATTGAGGATATGCTTATCTTAATCGGCGCTTGTATTTTGCTGCTCATCCTATTCATTGGAGTGATGATTGCCTTTCATTTCTATCCAATTATCACAAGCATTATTGGAGGTCTTATTGTCTTTGGCTGTGTTGGCGCGTTATTAGAAACGATACTAACAAAAAGACAATTAGAACTCACATCAGAATGGTTTGCTTATACAATAGCTGCTGGGTTATTGCTTACTGCTATCGGTTTCGCCTTTTACTATTTCACCAAAACCACCGCAGTTATCTGCGCTTTTATTTTGCTCGGTTTGATTGTCGAACAAGTCGAAAAACACAAAGCTACAAAAGCCACGTCATAGCGTGGCTTTTGTATATCCTGCTTTAATTTGGCGGTTGGCTTGTTCCATCCAAGTTTGTAGCTCCGCTAAGCTCATTTGCTCAATTTCGCTGACATTCCAACCATACCACCAAGCCACATCTGCAATCATTTCATCAAGCTGACTACTAGTTACTTTCCCTTTTGCATCTCGGCAAAGGCTTTTTGCACATTGGCATAGTCAGCAATATCCAAATCATCTAAATCTTCAGGGACTAATCCTGTAAGCAATGCCAGCATATAGACTTCTTTGTCCGCATCGCTACCTTGTAATTCGTTCATTCGCTTGATGTCGCGCACTTTGGCTCGGCGTACATTCAACTCAGTAATTTCTTTGCCTTCGCCGTCACGAATAGGGAAAAGCAATTTAATTTTGCGATAGAGATTAATTTCTTTGGTTAGTTCAGACATAAAAAAACTCCTTAGTGGTTGTTAGATTTCACTAAGGAGTTTAATTAAATTGCGGTTAAATTGATTTTAAACCAGTTTAAAGATTTACTGACCAATATTGGTGCGGTATTTACGCAATACATCTTCGCCATTAACGCGCAGGATATTAGCAAACGCATCATAGAACAAGATTTCTTTACCATCCACCATTTGCTTAATAGAATGGATTTGGAAACTGTCTTGATGTTCGGTTGCCTCTTTATTTTTTAGGCTACCACCTGTGGTTTTATTAAAACTCACATTCATTACCGTAACCATTGGCACTTCAGCTTCCAATCCACGCGAACTGAAGACCTGCAAGTTGGACCGCGCCATTAATTGCACGTTTTTAAACGGATTATAAGCACGTGCGCGCACTTCAGGATAAAAGCTATCCCAAGTAACCTCACCTTCTAAGGCGTTCATGCCAGCTGGCAATTTAATTGTACCAATAAGCCCCAAACCTTTATGTTCAATTTGTTCGAATTCAATGTCTGGCAACTTGAACTCTTTGGCTTTACCCAGTAAGGAGTTGCCATCCATATAAACATTGGCGTTGACGATTTGATTAATTGTAGTACTCATTTATCACTCCTATTTTTGTGATACCAAATTGACCAGATATTTACGGGTCATCACCGATTTATTGGTAATGCGCTCCCCAGGGATTTTTGGGGTGTAGTCATAAACCAACGGGATTTGTCCCTCACTAAAGGCATTGACGAGATCATATTCATGGTCAAGTCCGACACTATAACCCACCAACGATTTTTGCGAACGCAGGAAGGTATCCAAGGTTTCGATAAAACTATCAATTAAGGCATCATCAATCGGTTTATCAATATATTGCAATTCGGCTTGACGAATACTTTCGTCGATAATATCACCTGTGCGTGATGCCACCTCAAAATTGCTAATATGAGTGACCGTTGGGTAATTAGATGAACGGTTACCCCATAAACGAAAACCTGTACCAAAACTATTGAAGATGGTCGTAATACCCACTGCGTTTAGGTTATTAGTTTCCGACTGGATATCATCCACGCGAGCAGTAAGCGGTAATTCCATACCAATAACACCACGTAATTCGTGGTTAGACGTACTAAACCAGTAGCCTTTTTCCACATCCACCCACATACGCAATCCTGCCGCATGTGTGGCTAAGCTTTCTAAGCTATTGGTCGAGCCAATGGCATAAGGGAAGAAATGACGCACATTTTCATTGCTTGCTGCAGCGTTAATTGTGCCTTGAGGTCCTCGTCCTTGAATTGCTTTAGAAAGGCTTGTGCCTTTCGGGAGTTGAATATAGGCTTTAGCATGCAATTGGTCAGCCAAGGTCGCCAAGGCGGCAGCGCAGCTTGCTGTTTTATCGAACTCAGGGCAAATAAGGATTTTGGCATCAGCACCGTAAAGGTTAAAACCATCACGCAATAATTCAAAACCTTTGCGTTTGCCAGTTAAGCTATCTACACCGCCTTTGATGTCATCTTCGGTAACACGCGATGGGTCGGCATAATCATAATTTGCAGTGAGATTAGTTTGTGCAGCACTTAGGGTGATTTCGCCTGTTTCAAGGTTGACGCGATAATCCGCCCCCTCATTTAAGCTGCCTGAATTGCTGCTTAGGGTTAAATTAATCAAGCCTTGTTTGCTAGTACGCGCAGTCAATGTGGCACTATCGACAGTTAATTCTTCGCTCGCAATCGTGCTTTTATGCTTTGTTGGATCAAGTACATTAACTACATATACACGCCCAGCCGCATAACGCGCTAAAATATCGAAGGCATCAGGCAAGGTAAACCCTTGTCCTAAAATCGTACCAAATTGTGCAAAGTCCTTGCGCGTCATACAAGGGGTTAACTCATTGACAACACCTTTCGGGGCAGTACCTACAATACCGATAATGGCACTGTCAACGACACGTACAGGGACAGATCCACCGTTGACGCGATGGGTTTCAGAACCATGATGAAATGGCATACATTTCTCCTCTTATTACTCTTTTTTTAACATTAAATCGGGACGTACAGGTTGATCTTTACGACGTAAGTGTACAGAGACAAACTTAGGTAGATCAGGCACAGTAATTTGTTGCACCTGCCAAGTTTCCGTTCGCACGATGAGTTGATATTGCCAAAGACCATCTGCTTCGCCTGCAAATTCCTCGCTGACGAGTTGGCATGCAGTACAATTTGTAGGGCAAAATCCCACTATTTTTAACCGCACTTTGTCGAGGATATCTAAAGCACCACTGTCATCATGTTGACTACGCGCAATCACTGTAAGGGCAATATGCACAAGACGGTGTTGTTGGACAATGTCCACGCTATCTAAGCTTTCAAACTTCGAGCCTGCGTATTGCACCAAAATCGCACCTAGTTCGTCTTTGAGGTAGTAACTCGCTACATCTTCAGGAAAAAGCTCTACCGCAAAACGCTCTACCTGCTCAAGCAAATGGTCACGAATACTGGTTAAAATAGGCAAGGTTGCTGACATTTAATACCCCGACAAATCAAGCTTTTCTGCGCCACGCACTTGGAACTTCGCCACTGCTGGCAAACTATCATCTGTGGCGCTTAATTCAATTAACCCTAGATGTAATTTGCCATTTTGGATACGTTCTAAATCTTTTAAGGCTTGGTTATAGGTTTCCTTCACATTGTCAGGAAATCCCTTGCCTTCTGGGCGACGCGAGTAAAGCCAATAACGAGCCAGTTGCAAACAGATATTACGCACAATAGTCGGTACTTGACTTAATGGGGTGATATAGCGTGAGCGTAAGTAGCCATCTACTATTTCAGTTGCATGTAAACAGGCTTTTTCTAACACTTGCTGATTAACATCCGTTGCACGAGAGCTATCATTTGATAATTCAATCAAACTGCGCTCACTTAGCACCTCATTTAAATCTTGTACCGATATGTACATTATTTATCGTCTCCGTTATGTTCAGCTTTTTTTGCTGCCTCTTTTGCAGCTTTAGCCTCTGCTTTCTTAGCAGCTGTTTCTGCAGCTAAACGTGCTTTTTCGGCATTATCTTCAGCAGTCTTACGTTCTGCCGCTTGTTTTTCGACTTCGCTTTTATCTAGCTCAATATAGAGAGATAAGTTTTCTGCTTCGTCATCAGTCAGTTCAATTTTATTGCCTTGTTCATAACGTTTCCCGTTATGCAAAATCGCCGTACTTGCCACGACTAAATAAGCCAGTTTTTGTTCCATTGTTTTTCTCCTAATGAAATTCTTTTACAAAATACACCGCATTTAATGGGTGTTTAAGCAAGGTTAAATGCGGTGTTAATGATGGAGTTATGCACTTATGCATTTTTTAATTAAGTAACCTGCAGAAGCACCCACAAGATGTGGCTTATGAATATCTGTAGTGCGGATCACCTCAATTTTGCCCCCATTTTCATGGTACTTATCGACAAACAACCCTTTATGACGACGTACAGTGTAGCCATAAGATGGTTCATAGACAGTGCCTTTGCTACCTTTAGCTCGCGTTGGTACATAAGCAAGCACGACAGCATCAGACCAAATATCTTTCAGTTGACTGCTTTGCTCATAAACCGCTTCACCAATTTTTACTTCTTCAATGCCAATTAATTTAGCAAAGACTTCAGGTGTGATAATCGCTACTTGAGAATATTTTAGTTTTTCAATGACTTTTGGGTGGTCTTTTAGAACTTCCCATACATCACCAGCAATCACACATACATTCGGTTTGCGACCAATAGAACGTTTGATTGCGCGGATACCTGTATCGAAGATACCGAAAATATCTGCTGTATCAGAGGTGAATTTGGATGTACCACTTAATACTACTTTGTTTGTCGTAGCATATTTGCTTTCATCGAGGGCAAGGGCTGCTATTTCTTTTTCACGCCCAAGGGCAATCACATCTTGAGTCGTGTTGAGAGCAAATTGGCGTAAAGAGAAAATTGCCTCATTTTCTTCGCGGTAGTCGATGGCATATTCCACATCATGCTCTTCTAACGCAACATCAATTGCTGTGATGTCTTCTGGGTCAAGACGGTTGGATGCACCACGTAATGTACGCACTGTACTTGGTAAGCGGAATGCAAGGCGACCAAATTGCGGAATTTTGCCCGCTTCTTTTTCAATTTCGACGGTCGGCATTAAAAATTCGCCGACGAGTTCATTGTTGTGGTATCCCTGTGCCAGATTGGTTAAAACAGGGTCTTGAACGCGTAATTTTTGCAAATTATGTGCTGTGCTCATTAAGTTACTCCTTATTGGTAAATTGCGTTGAAGGCAGTTGCATAATCGACGTTATGCGTTTTCATATATGCACGAACTTTCTGATCTGCTTCAATGGAGGCTGGATCAGTGCCTTCGGCATATTCCACGCTGTCATCTTGTGGCTCTACCGCATTTTCTTTGGTTGCCACTTCGTTAAATTCCACCGACTTTGGCAACTCAGTTAAAAAGGTTTTTAACTGTGTTTTAAAATCCGCTTCACCAAATTCAGGGGCATCAAAATCAGTATTCAGTAATGCAATAGCTGCATCTTTCTGTTTTGGTGTAAGTTTTCCTGTGGCGACTAAGTTTTCAGCAAATTCAGCATTTGCTGTTGCTTCGGCTGCTTTTTTAGCTTCGGCTTGCTCGGCTTTTAGGCGTGCATTTTCGGCTTCTAGCTCAGCCATTTTTTGTTGATCTTCAGGCGACATAGTTTCTCCTTGTGGCTTGTCATCTTCAGGGGTTAAAAATGGTTCATTAAAGTGCGGTACAATTTCGGCACTATTGGTCTGTTTTAAATCTTCACGTATGGCTTCATTATGCAAATCCTGTACTTGCCAGCTCGGCAGTACGCGGTCAGTTTCTTCCAAGCCAAATTTCTCAATAAAAAAATCCCGCATACGTGACCAAAGGTTTGCATTTGCCCATAAACTTAATTCGCCAAATTCAACAACATCCTCTTGGCTATCATTAAATACAGGATCTTTTAAACCTTTAACTGCGGGTGGCATGGCACCTAAAAAGCCGACATGACGTAAGTAATAACCTTCAGGTTTTGGATTGCTATCTGATTTAGGCAAATAAAACGCGGCTGAAATTTTTTTAAACTTGCCTGAGCGCACAAGCTCAGCAAATTCCGCATCCACTCCTTTTGGTTTGGCTTTTAAGGTATCGCCATCCAGTTCAAGATATTCAATCCAACCGTAAGCTGGGGCATCTAATTTGGGGTGACCAACAACCATTGGCGCTTCGTGAAATTCAGGTGTGTAGTTATCAACGACCAACTGCAGATCATCTCTGGAGATGTTGAATGTTTTGCCATTGGCAGACTTGTGTTCGCCTGCTCGGAAAATTTCGATCAGTTCCACGCTTACTCCTATAAGCAATTCGCTTTAATAAGGTTTAGCGTAGCGAAAAAATGATGAGAATAATTTTAAAGCACTTTAAAGATTAGTCTGTTTCTTTACTGCTTTTTAAAATTCCAGTTAAAGTGGAAAGTGGGATAGCGTTAAAATGGCGTTAAAATGGATTAAATGGCGTTTAAATTTTTTTAGATGATAAATTGTATATCTAAAACAACATAACGCCACTGAGAGCGATTGTGGCGTTATTTTAATAATTATTCATTAGCGCACAAGTTGATTAATTTGTTGTTGCAAAAGTGCGGTGGCTTTTTGTAATAATTTCTCGCCATCTTGTTGATTAACGCCAAGCCAAGGACGTGCAGGAATAGTTACTTTATGTCCTCGTCCTGCTTTACCACCAAATTGGTGCAGTCGTGCGTATGGCATTTCCGAACCAAACTCTACACCGCGATCATCAAAATTATAAGCCAGCCGATCAGCAAGATTACCATCTTGGCGCAAAATTTTACGGCTTTTACCGCGTTTTGCTTTGGCAACCAATGTTTTTGGCGCAAGTGGCTGCCATTTTTTGCCATCAGGATCAACTTCTAACTTAAAGCGTTCAGTGTGGATTTTCTTTAAGGTTTCACCGAGTACACCGTAGAGCTTGCGAGGGTGTTTGAGTTGGTTGGCGATTTGTTGCAAGGATTGTGCTGCTTGCGTATCATTGAGGGTAATTTTTATCATTGGAGATTGCCTTATGGTTTATGAGTTAAAAACAGAGCTGGGTTATCAAATTCGGTATTTTCAAGCTGATGATGAGCCTGCAATAGACATTGCTATACAACCTAAGTTTAATGGCTATCACTTAGAAGGGGACGAATGTACCGTATTTGATTTCTTAGCCCTATCTGAAGAAATGAACAATAATACGAGCTATTATCCCATCACTTGTGAATGTGGAATGCCTGATGATGCCGCTATTTATTCTCCGCTTACTCAGACTGTTACAGAGTTTGAGATTTATTGGGATATTCCTATCGCGGATTATCGTTGGACAGTCAGCCCCGAATACAGCGAGCTTGATGGCGTATTGCGTCTGATTTTTGATAAACAGCAATTTCAACAAACCGTGTTACAAATGAATACGGAGGCGCGATCCCTTGTTGAAAATGGCGTTGAAATAGCCACAATCAAACCTGAACAATTTATCAAACTTTACGGTAGCGGTGATTATTTCTTGGACATTCTGCAAACAGCCGTTGTGGGTAATCCACTGATAACCCACGCGAAAGTTGGAGAACTTCATCCTTTCGGTGGTATAAGTGCCACTAAAGTATTTGATTAAAAAATCGTTTGGGCGTATAGTCTAGCTACAAAGCCTGCAATAATAGTTTCCTAATGGTAAAGGTCGTGGCTTAGTCCACTTTATGCTGTTCGAATTCGACGTTTATTGCAGGCAATAGTCCTTAATAAAGTTTGTAACGATAGTTTCCTAGTTGGTAAAGGTTGTAGGCTAATAACCTACATTATAAGGTTCGAGTCCTTCGTCGTTACAAACTCCCCTCTAATAATTCATATAAACTGCTTTTCAGCCCAGTTGTATCCTTAAATAAACTTCCCGTGATTATACGATTTAACTTGATATTGTTTCGCTTGCCATTAATGCGATCAAATAGGGTTGCGTCATAGTTGATTTTTATTGCCAATTTTGTTTTTTCGATTTCATAAATAAAAAGCAAAGTTGGTGTTTCTTGCTGCTTTTCTAGCAGAATTGCTTTTGGATGTTTTAATTTATCAGCAATTTGTTCCCAAAAAGATAGTGGTACAGCAATATTGAAATTATCTTTTAATTCTCTTAATGCGTGCTTTAAGTCGCCCTTTTCCATTGCAATAATTGCTGATTGTGGTGCTATGTTTAACTTTTCCAATTTTTCGATGATTTTTACAGGCAATACACCGAGTAATTTTAAATTCTCAACATATCGCATTGCCTTATCATCTTGAGCACTATCAATTTGACTAATCCAAGATTTTACAGATTTACTTTGTATTTGCGCTATTTCCTTTCTCTCAAGTAAATCACCCACCATTGCTGCGGTAAATTTCGGATCAGAAGTAACGTGTTTTTGCATAAGCAGTTTATCCACGCTATCTAATCGATCTTGCTTTAAATTCTCAAAATTATGCGGCGCAAAGCCTACATCATAACCTTTCGGCAAATTCACTATACGTGGATTGCCAACACGTACGCCTACCCATTTTTCTTGATATTCAATTTCCACTGGAGGACTGACAGTTTTGCTCATGTTTTTTAAATCTGCTTCATCATGGGCAATGACGGTGCAATGGCAGCCATAAGCTTTGATTGGGTAGTAATATTTCCAAAATGGATCGCTCGCAGGACGAATGGTGCCATCTAAATCAACGTGTGCTTGGCGAGGATGGGCATTGTCATTGTGTTGATATTCCCAATAAGGTAGCACATCCGCTAGTTCTAAATGCTGTTTGAGGCGACCGCGATTGTATGCCCCATAAACATTGGTATCGTAAATGATACGTGTGCGCCAATTACGTCCGCCTTTGTATTGCCAACCTGTGTTGTCCACAATCTCGTCAAAGTCTTTGCGAAATTGTGCCAAAGTGGCGCCTTGTTCTATGGCGTTATCAACAGCCTGCCTAAAAGCGTCCACGATTTCATTACGATTTGCACCTGCGACCACGAAAAAATAATCATGCTCTTCGCCTTGAATATCGAGGTAGCTTTCTGTGGGCAAGTTTATTTTCTTGGCAAAATAACGCGCTTGCTCTTGGAATTGAAATGTCATTTTTGCTCCTCAATCACCGCATATCGACCTGCTAACTCTGCGACGGTTGATGCCCACGCTAACACTTCTGCGTATTCCGCGAAGCTGAGTTCAGGAATCAGGCTATCCAGTTGATTGCGGAAATCCTCCAAACTTTCTGCTTGCTGAAGTCTGTCTTGGATAGCTTGCATCCAATGTTCCACATAGGGTTCGCCTTCTAACTCAAGCTGTTCTACAATACCGTCTGCAATATTGGGTGGTAGTTGGGGTTCGTTAAATTGTGCGGACTTTTGCACCGCACTTTCAGAGGAAAGTACAATATCACCTTGTTCAAAACCGTAGGTCCGCGCGAGATATTGTTCGGTAAATTGCACGCCCATATTGGCGAGCAATTGGTCGCGTTCTGCTTGCAATTTATCAATGCTTTCTTGTTCATAGAGTTCAAATTTTGGCAAGGTTTCCACGTGGAAATTGAGTTCACAAATCCACTGCAACAGTTGATTAAATGTGCTTTCCACAAGGCTTGCATCATCATTTCGAATATCACGCGTTACTTCAAAACCCGCTATTGCGCTGGCACGATTTGCTTCTGCCTCTGTGGTTTGGTTTTGACCTAACAACGCAATGGCAATTTCTGACTTGCAGTATTTCAAAAAGTCATCAAAGACTTGTGAGCTACCGCTTTTTGAGCCGCTTTCTAAAATTTCAATGCTACTATCATTAGGGATAGCACCTACCGCTGTCCCCACCATATTTTCAAGACTATCTAAAAGATCTGAAATTTCGTGAACTTGTGCTTGGCGAGGGTGTTTGCCGAGTAAATAAGGGGTGGCATACTTTTCTACAAACTCCAACCAGAACTTAAACCCGCCCTTTTTAAAGGTGGCAGCCCAAAAGCACAGTGCAAGATCGGCTCTACCATAAGGGTTGATGTAATCTGCTTGTTGGGTCACAAGTAGGAATTTCTTTTCAGGTAATGGCTTACCGTCGCGATGTTCTTTATCTCGCAACATGAGTTCATTGTCATGATTAAACACAAACCATTCTTGCGGTTTGCCGACAATATCCACAGGTAAACACATACCATTGTCATATTCCCACATAATTTCCAACGCTTGATAACCAAAGAGGGCTGCATCAAGGATTTGATTGATGATATTGGCAAGTGGCAACTGATTAAAAAGCGCGGTTAAAACATCATCTGTTTTTTGATTGCCTGTTGGCGTAATGCGCCATTCTAAGCCTTTAATGGCTGCTTTACGACGACGTACACAACCGCCCACATGACTATCTGAGAGGATTTCACGATAAGCGGATATATCACGACCCATTTTCTTTAAAACTGGATCAGGGTTGGGCAAATAGTGCATAAATGACCAAAAGTCGATAGCACTGGCACGTGTTGCAATAACGCTGATTAAATCTTGTTGTTTTGGCATATTAATAACCTTCTGTTATTTTTGTAGTAGTTCTCGCTTTGCGGCTATGCGCTTTTATTGGGGTAACTACGGCATCTTGCGCCGCTGTGAGCGCTAAAAAACACGCCCATGTTCTATCGGCATGTCCTTGACTATCACTTTCTGCAATAAAGCGTGGCTGTCCTGTTGAACCCATCACTTTTTTGAGCTTGTGCAAATCTTCTCGTAGGGCATTGTCGCCTTGAGGGATACGGATTTTACGGTCTTCAAAGGCATTTTTGCCGATGGTTGCCATATTGAGTTTTGTTGCTACATTAAACAGCATGCCTTGTACGCGGTTTTTACCATGGGTATATTGCGCATCTTCCACCATTTTTTCACCCATACCTGTTTGGTCTAAGTAGGCGGAAATAACATGATATTCGGCAAATACGCGCTCAAGTTCACTGAGTTGCTCACGAAGTGCGGTGCGTTTTAGGGTAATAATTTCACGAGTCCAATAAACATCGCCTACTTGTTCGATTACCCAAATCACCGTTAAGTCATTGCGCGCGGCAATATCCATTCCCACAAAACAGGGGTTACCAGTGTAGTGTTCTGGAATACCTGCTTGAGGATGTTCAACACCGTCAATTAAATCGTAAGATAACCAGCTGCTTGCTTCATCTAACCATTTGAGTTCAAATTCTTGCGCCCATGCGTCTTCATCATTTAAGCCTTTGCGCAACTGCTCAATATTACGAGGCAAACCATCTGCTACAGCTTGATAAATATCCACTTTATGACGTGACCATTCGGTATTTTGTAAATCGGTCATCAATTCATAGAATTTATTACCTTTCCCGTTTGGGGTGGATACCACGCGTAATTTCCAACCAGCAGATATAACGGGGAAGAGCGCTTTCCAAATTTCGCGACTATCTTGATGAAAGGCAAATTCATCTAAAAAGACATTTGCTGAGAAACCACGAGCAGTATCAGGATTGGCGGGTAGTGCGGTGATTTTTGAGCCATTGGGGAAGGTAACTTCAAGGGCATTGATAGTTGTATCTTCTTTAAAAGGCACCTCTAATACTTCACAAACAATCCCCATAGCTTCAAGGTGGCGCTTTACCCCCTCATTCATGGCTTCTTTTGCTTGGCGTTCACCACGAGAAAGGATAACCCAACGGGTTTTCTCGCCTTTTGCTTCTGCTTCTAAACAGTCCAAGACAATCTCTAGTGTCGTGGTAAAGGTTTTACCTGATTGTCGTGAGAACATGGCAACCTTAAATCGACTTTCATCTTGGAGCCAACGACGTTGATATTCATAGAGGATTGTGTTATTCGATTCCATAAACTGCTTTTACCATTTTGGCTACATCATCCATATTCGCCCCAGTTCGTTTTCCTGCTTCTTCAACTGCTTCCGCCGCACGTTTAATGGTTTCCTGACGAATAGCTTGTTCGCGTTTAAAACTCAAACTTTCCGCTTGCTCTAGGCGCTGAATGGCAGATGACAGCAATGCCAACTGTTTAGGCTCAATACCACCGTCTTGCTCACCTAATTTCAGTGACGTTTCAAAGGCAATTTGTTTAACCATTTCCATTAAGGCTTTGCCAATATCGGTTTGGGGCATTTCACCAAATTGTTTTGTCCAAACTTCTGCCACTTCACGTGCTTGGCGGATTTTTGCCCCGAGTTGTTCCATTCGGTTTGCATAACGATTTAAGCCTGTTTTACTTAAGCAATAACTTTCATTCAAACCACAATCTCGGATCAAGTCGTTAATCTCTTCAAGTATTTGAGCCTGCGAGAATTGTTTATCACGCAACATCATCGCCAGTTGGGTTTTGATATTCGGTGGTAACAAATCCACTTTGCTAGCACGCCCTCGAGTTGTTTTATTTGTCATTTAAAACTCCTTAAAATCTAGTTTAAGTTCGAGGGCGAGGGCGTTTTACGCCATCAACCTGAGCTTCGCCATTGGCGACATCTAAACCTCTTTGCGTAATTCTTGCGACCATAAAATCATTCTGCAATCGCTCAATGGTAATTAGTCCTTGTTCTTCTAACCAATTTAAATGGTTACGAACTAAATCGCGGCTAATATGATGACCATATAAAGATAAACAATCATCTAAGATAGATTCGTTGGCATCATAGCCTGCTTCCACTAATGATCGTAATATAACTAGGCGCTGATCTTGCGCGAAAATATCTTTTCTCATTCTTTATTAACCTCTTTCTCTACAAGCAACTCTACCTGATGGATCAAACTTTGCACTGTGGCATTCAATGCTTTAGTTTCGCCTTTCATTTCTGATATAGATAACCGCAAATTAGCCACATCAGCAGTAGTGGGCAAGTGGCGTAATTCCCCTTTAATTTCGGATAAATTCCGTTCATTGTCTGCTATGGCTCTACGCAACTCGGATACATCCGATTTGCGTGCATACTTACTGTCCATGGTTAGCCAAAAATACGTCCATACTGCACCACAAATTGCCATGACAATCGCCCAATGCTTTTGGACAAAATCAAGTATTTCCGTCATTTCTTATCCTCAGCTTCACAGATGGCACGATAGGTGCGGTTATGCACTAAGATTTGACGCAATGTTTCGGTTGTATCTTGTCGGCTTGCTGTAATAAGACTAAAACCTGCACAACTGTTATTAATCACGTAAGTCGCCTTCGGTGTGCAAGCTGTCAAGCACAGAAGTGCGGTCAGAATGACGTGAGTTTTGTTCATATTGTTTCCTTACTTGATGATTTTTCACTTGGGTTACCGCAATCTCTTTTTCGGTTTGTAATTGTTGGTTTTCCTTGAACAAGTCATCTATTCGCTGGTTGGCTTGTTTCAATTTCCAAGAGCAAAATAAGAAAAATAAGATGCCAATAACTATTAAGACGATAATCAGGATGTTCATTGTTCTCTTCCTCGATTACTTAAGGCATTGGCAAAACCTTTTGTTGCCACGCCACCGCCACAAAAAATAGCGAATGTCATAAATAATTCAGATACATTTGACCGATCCAAATAAACCGAGTAGGCGAGAATAATCGCCATTAACAATGCACCAAAGAATTGGATGAATGCAGTAGTTGAAAGGCGACCATTGTCATTAGTGATTAATTCTTTCAGTTTCATTATTATCGTCCCCAAATACGATAGAAGTATGTTGCTGCAGTTAAACCTTTGTTTAATTGTTTATTACGCTTGGCGTTACGGCTCATTTTTTTCATGTTACCCCTCGAATAAATGCTCATAATTAATCACTTGTTCACTGTCTAACCATTGCCACACATCAAAGCAAGGGCAAGCCTTTAACCATTCATTTGGGCTAACAGTGCCATCGCCATTTAAATCAGGACTAAGATCACGATGCCCACAAATACGTGCATGAGGGTATTGGCTTTCGAGATGACGCAATAATTGATGCAGGGTGCGCCATTGTGCTGGCGTGTATTCACCATGTTTTTTACCTTCAGGAGTAATGCCGCCAACAAGGCAAATCCCGATAGAGTTCAGATTATGTCCTTGTACATGTGCGCCCGTTTCGCCAACTTGACGACCCGTTGTGAGAGTGCCATCTGTATCGATAACAAAGTGATATCCAATATGTTTTAAGTGCGCATTGAATTGTTTAATTCGGATAGGATGGCGTTTAAAGCCTCGTTTGGCATGCCATCGGTTAATAACTTGTGCGGCGGACTCTGTTGCACTGCCAAGCTGTTTACCATTTTGAGTGGCAGAACAATGGATGACGATTTTATTGATAGGTAATGCCATAAAAAACTCCCTTTAAATTTGATTTAAAGGGAGTTTAAAACAGAGAGTTAAATTGGAATATTAAAGCGATTTAAAGAATGGCTAATACTTTTTAATCGCTTGCTCTAGTTTTTGAGCTGTTTCTGGAGTTAATCCTGAATTTAACTGAATAACCACCTTACCATTAGGCGATTGATATAAATATGGACCTGCTAAATCTTTTAATGCATTAAAATAAGCATATACAGGATCACAATGCATTTTTTCTCCACAAATAAAAGCTTGCCCTCCTTTAGGGGCAACTTCTGGAATAGAAAATGCAAAACGCTCCTTGAACCCTTTTACCATAAATTCATCAGCTTTTAGATCTTTTACGTCATTTATTTCAATACCGCTACTTTTTAATGTTGAAACAAGATCCGAGGTGGTAATTTATTTTTCTCCACAAGCAGTAATAGCCAATGAACTTAATGCAACTATTAGTAATTTCTTCATATTAATTCTCCATAGTAAATGACATAATAATCTTACACCTATTGTTTACTTTTCCTATAAAAAAACGCCCTTTTAGGCGTATTTTCTTGACTAAAGTCAATTTTCATCAGGAAACATCGCTATTTGTCTTCTCGCGATTTCTTCTTTGCGCATTTTCTTCACGATTTGATAAATCCATGCCATAGACACATCATATTTGCGCGCTAACTCACGATGATTTGAACCATTAAATTCTCGCCAAATTTGTCGGTCTCGCTCGCTGAGGATAAGGACAAGGTTGCGTGGGATATAAATAACCTCACCGCCCCAAGCATGTGCTATTTTGTGGGCGATTTCTACACTAATTTGTTTTGCTTTTTCATGCCAGCAATCATCATTTGCTGCTACTTTTTCGATTAATTCTGTTTCAATGTGTTTGGCTAAATCCGCTAATATTTCAGGGGCTTTTTCCTCAAACACTTCAATTTGTTCATTCATTTTGCCTCCCTCATCTTATGGCTTTTATACTGGTTAAAATTATATCGTTTTTGTTCCGCTTGATGTGAAATATTTTAACAACCTAGAACATAGTTAAAAATAACATATTGAATTATAATAAAAAACCGCCATTTCTGACGGTTAAAAAAGTTATTATCAATTTGAATTATTCTCTGGTTTGCCATTTTTTCAAACGCTCTAACACTATTGTTGCTATATCATCTTCTAGCGCCCCGACATTTAATGCAATCGGTCTGTTTTGTTGCTGCAGTATTGGGTTGGCGACAGAACGCACCCAAGTATTGAGCGCTTGTTCTGAACCATCTCGCACTTTGCCTTGTTTCGCCATATCAATCCAAATTGCACGAATTTTACTGGCGATGTTGCTACGCGCTGTTGCTTGATGTGTGCGTGGTGAATGATGGCGTCTGCTGGTTGGTTTAAAACCTTTTTTCTTCATTTCCTCAAAAACTTTCATCAGCTCCGTTATTGTCATTTCCTTTGTGCTTTCTTTATTTGTTATGCGCAATAGCAGGGTACGATAAGTATATTCATCCATTGCTAAGCGTTGCTTAGCAATGTGAATGAGCTGGATTAATTTGGGTTTGGTGTAGTGCATGCTCATTTAGCCTTTATTGATTTTTTTAACTCTTTGACAAATTGTTTGGCTCTCTTAGCTCTTGCAATTGTTCCTTGTAATTCACTTATAATCCAATCTAAGTAAAAGTCTTCGGTCATATCATCTATTATCCCAGGATCTCCATCGAACATTTTTTCAAAACATTCTTCTAATGTAAGTTCTCTATAAAGTAGCAAACCGTTATAACAAAAGTTTGCACTATCGTCATTTTCATCTAAAGCCAATATAGCCAAACTACCAGCTAAAGAATTTTTTTCAAAAAATTCATCTTTTGTCATTTGTTTTCCCCTTGTTAATTTGTTCTTATTTAGATTATTGATAGGCTAAAGCCTATCCTACGTTTTTTAGTTTGCGCTAATTTGTATGCCGAGTTTTTTTATTTCCAACAACGCGGTGTTGAGTAATTGCTTGGCATCTTGTAATTTATCTTCGAGGGCGCAGTCTTTGGCACATTCCAAGATAGTTTGGATATCAATCACTTCTTGGGCAATATCATGTTTTGTCATAGCTCCTCCAACTCAATCACATCATCTACTTCACAAATATTGTGCGGTAGGCTGTTTAATTCAGTGTCGTTGAGATCGCATTGCCGCATGGCTTGTTCAATGCTCTCTGCCTCAACGGTGACTTCGACTACGCAATATAATCTGGCTACATACTTAGGCATAATTAGTCCTCATAAGGTCGGGTTATCATTCGGTGGCACCATTCATAACGCGCTTGGCACCAGTTTCGGTTTTCAGGATTTTGTGCAATACGCGCTGCAGATGACCATTGTTGCATGGCGTCCATATATCTGCCTTGGCGTTCATTTTCTGCTGCATTTCTGCTGTAATAATCAAATCGGCGTCGTTGCTCTGGGTTCATGTTGGCTCCTTTATTGGTTAAAACACTTTATAAAAGCCCCTTTTAAAAGGGCTTTGAAAAGGGTTTTAAACTTCCTGCTCAAACGGGGTAATGACAAAATCTTCCACGCCAGTTTTAATAGTGACGCCTGCCACTGTGCTGGCTAACTCTGGCTCATTAAGCATGGCTTCTTTGTTAACTTCTTCTTTGGTGCGGATAAAACGCACTAATCCGAGAGTTTTTAAACTTTCAATCACGCTGTCTGCACCGCGTACTGCCACACTTGGTGGACGTTGGCGCCATTGCACTTCGCCTGTGTTAAATACGCCTGTTTTGGTTTTGCCATTTTGCGTAAGTTCATCCCGTCGGCTTTCGCACCATGCTTGCACCGCCTGTTGCACTGGCTCAATTTGCTCTTTAAGTGCGGTCAATGCGGGGGCATATTTTTCGGTGATAGCTGCCAGTTCGTTGTTTTGTTCGATGGCGGTTTGTTCAAGTTGACGCTGTAAGTCGCCGATTTGTTTAATTGCCAACTCCACGTCGTCACGACTTTGTAGGCGCACTGCGTGGGTGTCGGTTTTAATTCGGGTTGCTTTTTTAGCCATGTTTTTTCTCCTGTTGGTTATTGTGGTATAGCTGTTGTTTGTGTGTTGCAGGTATGTGGGTAATAATCTGCGTTGATTTTCGGGGTGATGCCACCTTGTTTAAAGCCGTTATAAACCAAATAAACGACACCACCAATACAGACTTCCTTTATGTAACTTTTTACATCGCCGCAGCCTATCAACAAAAATGCGGTGAGAATGACGATTGTTTTTTTTATGTTTCCTCCTAATGTAAATAATCTCGCCAGATAACGCGGATGCCTTCGACAAGCATCTGAAATTCGTTAAAGCGTTCGCCATCGTTACCTTTAATAAAACAGATGGCTTGTTTGTTTTTTTGCAAGGTTTTCGTTTGCGTACAGGTTTTAACTCGCACTGTGGGTTTAATTCTTTCAAAGTGGATATTGGTGACCGTAAGCCCCATTTCATCCAGTTTTTCAACGCATTTTTGCACTTGATTTAGATATTCCACTGTGAGTTTGTTATTACCTCTTAACACTGAGTTTGGATGGTCAAGTAAGATCATTTTGCTTCTCCTTTTAAGTCCGCTAATGCATTTAAAATCAGCTCTAAATTAAGGTGGCTACCTTGTCCTTTTGCGCTAATAGCGGCAAGGCGCAAACATTGCGTGAGGCTACGCAAACCGCCACTTTTACCACCAATATCAAATAAGACGTCCATTAAACCTTTGTCGCTGTTATCTAATCCCCAAGCCTTAGCAATTGCCTTGATGTCATTTTTTAAGGTGCGTTTAAAAGGGAAGTGGCGACCAACACGCGACCAAAGGCGTGCGTATTCATGGGCTTGATTGATGCCACCTTGAATTCTTGTGTACACTTTGTCATTGCCTATTAACGCAATACCGACCTCACATTCTTCTTGAATGATGCGAATTTCTTCTAACGCGTCATAAGGGAGATGGTCACTTTCATCAATAATGACTAATCCCTGTGTGCCTTTTAATTTTTTACAAATCACGCGGCTTAATTTGTCTTTACGACGTGGTGCATCATTAACGCCTAGCTCTAAGGCTAACTCATATAAAATACTGCTTAGGGTGGCACGCGCAGGACTCGCAGTAATCATCCACACATTGCTATATGTTTTGGCATATTCTTGACTGGCTTTGGTTTTACCTACACCACTGGCTCCGTAAATGGTAACCATGGTGTTAAGTAATCTCGCCATATCTAACGCAGACCAGACTTTTTTCGCGGTTTCGGTTTCAATAAAGTGCGGTGCATCCACAAAGATTTTTTGTTTTTGCTCTCGGCTTTTTAACCAGTTTTCGATTGCTCGTTCTACGCCTTGTACGTCGCCTTTGTAGCGCCCGTTACAATAACTACTTAATACTGCTGAGGTGTAGCCAATCTCTTTTGCGATCTGTGCCTGACTAATGTCTGTTTGCACCATAATTTGTTTGATTTGCTCAACTAAACTCATCTATAACACTCCTTTAAAGCCCTTTTTCTTGTTTCAACATTGCCAATCCTTTGTAAAAAGCATCGTCATTGTCCGTTTCTTCCTCTTCAACGATTTCTACCTTGCGATATACATTGCCGACAGTTTGTATTTCATCCCAAATTTTTGGCTCAATTGGACTGTCATCAATTTCAACATCAGGTAGATAACGTGCCGCTTCTTGTATATCCATTTCCAATGCAGCTTTTGCTGCACGTTTGTTATGGCGTACAAATTCGCGTTCTTTACGACTATGGTCTTGCGCTGCTTGGGTATCACCAAATGCGGCATCTAATGAGCAAGTCGCTTCGGCGAGATATTCGCCCTCAAGGCTATATACCCATACTTTGTCGTGTAGGTTGTTCGGGTCATATCGCACAACCACTTTGCGATGATTTATGCCGATTAATTCATACGCTTCGTAGCGGTTGTATAGGTTGTTGACTTTGCCACCTGCTTTCAGTACAAATGTGCCGTTATCTTCTAAGCGGACTTCTTCATGTAATGTGAGCAAGAAGCGCAGTTGTTCTGGTGTGGCGTAGCGTTTTTGTGCTAAGGCAAAATCGCGTTCAAAGGCTTGTTTAAAACTCAATTCACCGCGACAAACTTCTGTTTCACGTTTAAGACGCTCGTTAAACATTTGGATGCCTTCTTCTAGTGCTAAAATAAAATCCTCATATTTCGCACCAGCTTTGTTGCCTTGATAGTTGTCAGGTTTATCCAGTGCATTTTCACCTGCGTGATAACCCGCTAAAGCGGGGTGTTTATCAATTAATTCGCCTAAACCTCCATGTGAAAACGCACGTTCTATTGGTTTTGCTTGACCGCGACCTCTGCCATAACGCACTGTTGTCCAGTGCAACTCAATGCCTAACGCAGGGATAATGCCTTGCACTTCATCTTCACGCACTTTAAAGCGATAACGATTTTTAACACCACCTGTCATTTTCTTGTTCGCGGCAGCTTTGGTGTTATCTATGGTTAAATGTTTTGGTATGCCATATTTGTTAATTACATCTAATAAGGCTAGACGGATCATATTGGTGTTTTCACTGGCATCGCAGCGATAGCCCAAGATCATGCGTGTACGTACATCCTGCCAGAGCCACGTTTTCGGGCGTAAAATATCGCCGTTATGCCATTCCACCCAGACGTTATGTTTATAACCATCGCCATTGATCCATTCCATTGCCTCAATACTTTCAACAGAGCGGATTAATGAGGGATACATTCGGCTCATGGCATATTCGCCTTTGCGTAAATACACCTGATGAATGCGAGGAATTTCACGTTCAATTTTGCGTTTAATGCTTGATAAACTAGGGATAGTCCAACCATTTGCTGCAGCTGCGCGTTTTAAACGTTCATAACAACTGCCAAATTGTGGGCGTTCAGGTCTGAAATAATCCGCTTTGAAAAATGCCCAAGCTTGTGGGGTGAATTCTGCTTCGCGATTTTCGCCATTTTGACCTTGCGTGGTAATAAGCAGTGGCAGCCATAGTTCTCTGTCGCTATCTTTTACTTGATACCACCAGCGTTTTAATGAGCCAGTTGAAATAGTTTTTTCATTTGTATCAGCACAAGATTGGTTATGTTTGTGACAAACAAGCGCTAATGCCTCCATGAGGTTGATACCAGCATCAACTAAAGCAGCTAACGCCAATATGGCACTGAGTTTGGATTTTGCTTTGTTCTGTGTTTTTGTTGTGGCTTGTTCATAGCTTTGCCAAAGTATTTGAGCATCTAAGGTCGGCTGTGGCTGTGCGATGACAGGAGCAAGTTTAACCTGTTGACTTTGTTTGATAGCTATTTCAGCTTGCACATTTTCAGGTAAAGAGATGAGAGCATATTCAAGTCCGCCACCTTTACCTTTGCGTTTGCGTGATTGCCAGTTTTCTCTTTTGGCTTTTTCTAAAATATTTTTAGGTGCTTTAGGTAAAGCTGTTAAATTAAAATCAGCTAATTCATATACAGAATAATGAGTTTTTAAAGCCATTTTTTCCATAAATGTTTCCTTTTTATAACTTTTATGGTTAAAATCAGAACTTATTGTGCAACATAGGTCGTTTGTTACGTTCAGCGAAACGCCCTGCCCAAATAATTTCTGGAGAAATTCCTATAGCATTAGCTATCAATCTTTCCATTTTAGGGTAGGGTTTATCCAAAACAGATTTCAGTGTGTTATAACTAACATTTCCTTCTTTGGCTAAAGCTCGTAACGACCAACCACATTTTTTTAATTCCGCTAGAATATCTGCTCTATGCCAGTCTTGTTCTACGGTTTTTTTTGATGTTCTTAATACACTCATTTAATACACCTTTGTTGTTGTATCTATTGAGGTATATATTAACCGTAATAGTTAGTAATAACAAGCAAATATTTGCCGTTATAGTTCTATTTGTTTAAATATCGTACTGCAAGTTAGGTTTATTACAGATAAACCAAGCAGTTAAATTATCTATTACGGAGTATTTTTTATTAATAGAAAACGTAATAGATATAAAACATTAACTATTACGGCATGTAGAGGTATTCAGATATGAATAATTACGAAGATGATTTTCCAGCAAGAATTGATTTAGTTATAGAGAAGTTAAATGGTCCAAGTGAATTTGCTCGTAAAACAGGAGTAACCTTATCAACTATTGCAAGATGGAGGAAAGGCGAAGCTGATCCATCCCGACTAAATTTAATCAAAATAGCTGAAGCTGGTAATGTAGAGCTTCAGTGGTTAGTAACAGGACAGAGCGCTCGGCAAATAGAAATAGCAAAAAAGCCTGATATAAATTTTATTCCAGAAAAAGAAGATAACTTTATTTGGATTGATGATTATAGAGAAGTAAAAGTTTCAGCAGGTTTTGGAGTATTTAATGATGAACAAGCATCTGAAAGAACCAAGGTGGAAGCCTCTTGGTTAGCTGCAAGACGCTTAAAAGCAGACGATTGCGCGATGTTTTTAGTTAGCGGTGAGAGTATGTATCCAACGCTAAAAGACGGTGAAGAGATTATTGTTGACCGTTCTAAAAAGGAATTAAGAGAAGGGCGAATTTATGTGATTAACCACCAAGGCAGTATGTGGGTTAAGAAAGTGCAGATTGATTTTAATGGCATTAAGCTATTGAGTGACAACAAATTCTATTCCCCCATTATACTAACCGCCGAAGAAGCCAACGAACTTATCGTAATAGGGCAAGTCGTTCGAGGCTATCGAGATTTTTAAACCTATTTTAATGGTTTTTAAAGCCATATTTAAATTTCTCACTTCAAGTGGTTATTTGCCACTTTCTTGAAAAAGTTTTAAAAAATTCTCATTTTAAAACCAACCAATAAAAAAGGGGGCTAGCATCGCACTAACCCCCATTCCATAAGCCTTCCGCCCACATAATCCCGTTTAATTCAACATAAGTCCTAATTTCTCAGTTTAAGTGGTTGGGTACACTAATTTTTATGTGCAAGAAGGTGATATTTTAGTGGGATTAACAGGATATGTTGGAGAAGTTGGACGCATTCCGCAGCATAAATCAGCAATGTTAAATCAACGCGTTGCTAAATTTATCCCTAATAGTATCCATGAAAAGTATACCTATTACAATTTTTTATATTGCACTGTTAGGCAAGAAAAATTTAAAGAATATGCAAAAACAAATGCCAAAGGTTCGGCACAAGCAAATATAAGTACGAATGAGCTGTTAAATTATTCTGTTATTAAAGCAACCGATAATTTACATATTGCATTTGAACAGTATGTTAGCCCCTTATTGGAAAAAATTTTAAAAAATAGTGGTGAAAATGAATTTTTAATTGAAGTTAGGGATTTGTTGTTACCGAAGTTGTTGAGTGGGGAGATTGAATTATGACCATTATTTATGATAATGACAAAATTTTAGAATGTTGGAAATACATTTTTTATAACTATGAGAGTTTTGATTTTGATCACTTTGATGACAAGCAAGAAGTTTCCAATTTGATTGATGAATTAGATAAGTTTTTTAATAAGCCAATATTGGCTTTAATAGAAAGTAATGAAGAAATCTATCTAAAGACTAAAGAAATATCTGAAATTTTTCAAAAAAATATCAATTTCATTAATTATTCAGACTCAAGGAGAATAATAGATAACCTTGAAAGACTAAATATCTATTTCAATGACATCCCAAATATTAATTTCTGGGTTGAATTATATAAGCAATCTGATAGTCAATTTCAAAAAGCAGAAAAAGAAAGAAATGATAAGTCCGCACAAAATAGACAAGTATTTTCAATTGGGAAATTAGATAAGGAATTTAGTGATGAATATGAAAGGTTTGCTAATTGGCTTTTCTTTAAGCAGTTTTTGTTTTATGTAGTTTTACTTTCATCAATCTTTATTATTTCTGATATTTTAAAATATATTTTTATATACCATCATAGTGATGTATATGGTCAGTTTTTTATCCGATTTGTGATTTATGCCCCATTTTTGATTGTAATTTTATTTCTAATATGGCAAATCAAACAGGATAGAAAATTTGCACAAATTTATCTGCACAAGAGAGTAATTGCAAGATCATATATTAACTATATGAATGCATTAAATGATCGGGACTTTGGCTCTAAAGATTTAGAAATCAAAAACAGAATGCAGGAAGAACTATTAAAAGCAATTATTGATGTAATGAAAGATAATCCTGTTGATTATTTAAGTAAAAATAAAAATAACGATAGTTATCAAATCATTATAGAAAAATTAATTGATAAAATTCCTATAATTAAAAACAAAGAGTAATTTTGCAAATTTCCCCAAAGATCTGACCCGTTGTAAGAAATTTGGGACGTATGCAATACGTCCCTACAGACGAGGAATTACCATAGAATGGTGGAGATTATAGATATGTAGGGGCGTATTGCATACGCCCAAAAACATAATTAAAACAGTTCATCATTATTCCAATTTATGACATTATTTTGGATATATTCATAAACATTATGAAATTCTTGTTCATTGCGAACAATACGATCATAAAATTTTGATTGCCATTCAAATGGAATATTGTTTTGTTTCGCATAACTGGATAATGCACCTTTAATTCCGCGAATAATTGCTGAGATATTTTGTGTGGAACTGTGGAAATGGTGTTGTGAAATATCAAAATCCGTGTTTAAGGTTATCAATATGTGAAAATGATTCGGCATAATTACATAAATCGGAATTTCAATATATTGTGATTTGCGTATGTTTATTGTGTTGGAAATAATTTCATCAAGTTTTATACCCAATGGAGATAAATGCATTTTTTCATTATAAATTGAACCAAAAAAATGTTGTTTATGTTTGGTACAAACGGTAATAAAAAATGTACCATTTTGATAGTTATGCCAATTGGCACGGGGATTTTTACGTTGATGTTGCATAGTAAATAATATTTAACAATTTTTTAAATCATAAGTGAAAAATACAATTTCGGTATATTTTGTATTTGTTTTTTTCGACAGAGATCACAAAACTTTTGAAAATCATGGTTTGTTTTGATGTGTATGAAATCGGTAATTATCACAGAATAGCGAACATCCTAGAAATGTAGGAGCATATTGCATACGCCCTAGCGATATTGGAATTCATCCCGAAGTTAGGTATTGGGGTTTTGGGACGTATGCAATACACCCTACAGATAAGCAATTATTATAGAAATCTAAGGATCACCAATGAAAATAAACGAAAACACCATAGAACAGCATTGTTTGGATACCTTGCAGACATTGGGTTGGGATTATGCTTTCGGGCGTGAGATTGGAACGGACGGTGCGTGGCGGTCGGCTGCCGATCAGGCGGTGTTTGAGCCTGTATTACGTGAAGCGGTGGGGCGGCTCAATCCCGAGTTGCCGTCTGATGCGGTGGATGAAGTGGTGCGGACGGTATGCCGGGCGGATATCAGCGAACTGTCGGCACGCAATCAGCAGGCGTATCTTTGGCTACGCCAAGGCGTGCGGGTGGCGTATCAGGACAACGACGAGCAAAAAACGGCATTTGCCCGCCTGATTGATTTTGCTCAAGTGCAAAACAATCGTTTTTTGGCGGTTAACCAATTAACGATTAAAGGTAAAAAGGGCAACCGCCGCCCCGATGTGATTTGTTATATCAACGGTTTGCCGGTGGCGGTGTTTGAGTTGAAAAATCCGCTGAAAGAAAATGCGACCTTGGCTGATGCTTTTCATCAGTTGCAAACCTATAAGCAGGAAATCGGCGATCTGTTTGTGTTTAATCAGCTGTTGGTGATTAGCGATGGGATTGATGCTAGGCTTGGGTCGCTAACGGCGAATTTCGAGCGGTTCAATCCTTGGCGTGTGGTGGACGAGAAAAACAAGAGCCGCCGCCTTGTGTTTGAAAACGAGTTGGAAGGCTTGGTGCAGGGGCTGTTTGTGCCGGAGCAGTTGCTCAATTATCTGCAAAATTTTATTTTGTTTGAGCGTGACGGCAGCCAATGGATTAAAAAAATCGCGGCATACCATCAGTTTTACGGTGTGAATGAAGCGGTGGACTGCACTTTATTGGCAACCAGCGAGCAGGGCGACGGGCGGATCGGCGTGATGTGGCATACGCAAGGGTCGGGCAAGTCGATTTCAATGCTGTTTTATGCGGCAAAATTATTGGCGTTACCGCAGCTACAAAACCCGACCATCGTGGTGGTTACCGACCGCAATGATTTGGACGGGCAATTGTTTGAAACCTTCAGCAAGGGCGAGTTATTGCTTCGTCAGCAACCTGTGCAGGCAGACGGGCGTGATGCTTTGCGGGAAGAGCTGGCGAAGCGGGAAACAGGCGGCATTATTTTTACCACCATTCAAAAATTCGCTTTGCTAGAAGGTGAATTTTCTCATCCTGTGTTAAACGGGCGGAAAAATATTATTGTGATCAGTGATGAAGCCCATCGCAGCCAATATGGCTTTGTCAAACAGCAGATGGCTTTAGACAAAACGCAGGGGGTGGCGAGCAATCAGCAGAAAATCGGCTATGCCAAACATTTGCGAGATGCCTTGCCGTCTGCAGCATTTATCGGTTTTACCGGCACGCCGATTGAATTGGAAGACCGCGACACGCGGGCGGTGTTTGGACGTTATGTGTCGATTTACGATCTCAAAGATGCAGTGGAAGACGGGGCGACGGTGCCGATTTATTACGAAGCACGCCAAATCCGCTTGGGTGAAAGTGCCGAGTTTGCCGAATTAATGGCAGAGGCGAACAAATTTGACGAAGAAAACGACAACCCCAAAGCATTCCGCTTGCAAGAAAAACTGCTGGGCAACGATAGCCGTTTGGATCAGCTGGTGGCAGATTTGGTTCAGCATTTTGAAAATCGAACCGCATTATTAGACGGCAAGGCGATGATTGTGGCGGCAAGCAGGGAAATTTGTGTGCGGCTGTATAACAAAATCGTCGCACTGCGTCCCGAATGGGGCAGCGACCCTAATGATGTCAATCAGGGGGCGATTAAGATTGTGATGACGGGCAGTGCGTCGGATCCTGCCGATATTCAGCAGCATATTTACTCAAAGCCGCAGAAAAAGGTGCTGGAAAAACGCTTTAAAGACCCAAGCGATCCGCTCAAATTGGTGATTGTGCGGGATATGTGGCTGACCGGTTTTGATGCGCCTTGCTGCCATACAATGTATATCGACAAACCGATGCAGGGGCATAATTTAATGCAGGCAATTGCACGGGTAAACCGTGTGTTCGCCCATAAAAACGGCGGCTTGGTCGTGGATTATGTCGGCTTGAGCGAGCAGCTCAAAGAGGCGACCAAACGCTACACCAATGCCGGCAGCAAGGGCGAGCCTGCCACACAGGTGGAAGATGTTTTCCAAAAAATGCTCGAATATGTGGATATTTTGCGGGGGCAGTTTGCCACACAGTCGGACGGCAAAACCTTTGATATTGCCACCGCACTTTTGGAGCAGGACGACAAGCGGCTGTTTGTATTATTGCAACAAGCCGCCAACCATATTTTAGCCCTAGACCAGCAGCAGCCCGATCAACGTAGATTGAAAACTTTTCTGCAGACGGCAAAAAAAGCCCGTCAAGGCTTGAATTTGTGCAACGCTTTGCCGAAAGTGGCGAGCTATCGCCAAGAAATCACCTTTTATGACGGCGTGCGTGCGATGCTTTCCAAAGAAAAAGTGGCAGGCGGCAATACTGACAGGGCTTTGCAGTTGGCAAAATTAGTCAACCAAGCAGTGACCAGCGAAGGCGTGGTGGATTTGGTGAGTTTGCTTGGAAAAGAACAGCCGAATATCAATCTGTTGTCGGACGATTTTTTGGAAATGGTGCGTGAAAGCGGCTTAAAAGCACTGTGGGCAAATGCTTTGGAACGTTATGTTCAAAGCGAAATCAACAGCAAAGCCGCCAATAATCTGGCGGTGAAAAAAGACTTCGAACAAAGGCTTAAAGAAGCCTTGAACAAATACCATAACCAAAGCCTGACGGTGATGGAAGTGATTGAAGAGCTGATTCGCTTGAGCCAATTTTTGAACGAACAGTTACAACGTGGCGAACAATTGGGGCTGACGCCGAGCGAATTGGCGTTTTACGACACCCTTGCTCAAAATGAAAGTGCCGTTCGCGAGCTGGGCGATGATACTTTGAAAAACTTAGCGAAGGAAATCACCGACAATATCCGCCGTTCGGTAACGATTGATTGGCAGTTCAAACAATCCGTTCAGGCGGCAATGCGTGTGCTTGTCCGCCGAGCCTTGCAACGCTACAAATACCCGCCCGATCAGCAAGCTGCCGCCATTGAAAACGTGCTGAAACAAGCAGAAATATTGGCGGATGAGTTGAGTCAAGAGTAAAAATCATTTTTAGGCAAAAAGAAGGGCGTATTTAATACGCCCTAAAACTTTCCCAAAATCCACCGCACTTTTTATAGAACATTGGTTTCTAAAGATAATCTGCCTGGTTCAACTTTAATACCTTTAGCAAATTTTTTGATAATCACATCGCGTGGTTTGGTGTCATCCAAGGTGTAAATTGGCATGCTTTCGAGTAATGCGGCGATACTTTGACTTAGGAATGGCATGATACTTTGTAATTCGGACATATAGCTATCGGGTTCGCCTGACCAACTGAGAATACGTAGATCTTTGAGGTAAATTGCGCCTTTTTGAGCATCATAATAAGGAATAGTGTCAAAGCTGAGGTTTAATTTTCCCACCAGTGCTTTTTTATGTAATACCAGACTACTATCAACTGAGCCACTCAATTCGACACGTCCCGAATTATTTTGTCCAATTTTAGCGTTCACATTTTTGAGTTTGTAATCCATGCTGAATAAACCCGGGAAACCGATTTTGTCTTGTACTTCGTGTTTTTTCGCTAGATAGTCGTTGACTTCTTGTTCTGTTAGCGAAAGTGGTGTGGCGAATGTTGGCATGGCAACGCATAAGCCAAGTAATAAAAAGAGGAAGAGTTTGATTTTGTTGAACATAAAAGATCCTTTAAAAATTTGATGAAAATTCACCGCACTTTTTTAGTAATATATTTTAGCAATGTATTTTAGCGATGTAATAAATAATTATTTGCTTAATGTTAGCATCTTTATTATATTGCACGAAATTATTTCATTGGTTTGGAGGATATTAAATGAAAAAAATGATGTTAGCTGTATTGATGGCAGCTCTTGTGGCTGGTTGTACTGTCGGTGGCGGTTTTGGAATTGGTACTGGTGGTGCGGGTGTAAATATCGGTACTGGCATTGGATTTTAAAAAATACTTGAATTATTAAAAAATTTCCGTATAATACAGCCAATATTTCGGACGCGGGGTGGAGCAGCTTGGTAGCTCGTCGGGCTCATAACCCGAAGGCCGTCGGTTCAAATCCGGCCCCCGCAACCACTTTCTAAGCAGAAAGGAAATAAAGGTTCAGTGAAGCCCAAATGCAGTATTTGGGTTTTTTTGTACATAAAATTTGGATGTTTTATACTGGGCTTTTAAGCCCTTTTTTTATATCTGAAATCAAGCTAATGCCCTGTTTTATTTGATATCAGCTTGAATTTATTGTGGAGAAAAAATGGCAACATTAGAACAAAAATTAACAGATTTGCTTCAAGGTTCTGTAGAAGATTTAGGCTGTGAACTTTGGGGAATTGAATGTAAACGAGCAGGGCGTTTTATGACCCTTTGTTTGTTCATTGATAAAGAGGGCGGTGTAACCGTTGAAGACTGTGCTGACGTGAGTCGTCAAGTGAGTGCGATTTTAGATGTAGAAGATCCTATTGCCGATAAATACAATTTGGAAGTGTCTTCGCCAGGTTTAGATCGTCCTTTATTTACTTTGTCGCAATATGCGCGTTATGTAGGACAAGATATCGTGATTCATTTGCGTATTCCAGTGTTAGATCGTCGTAAATGGCAGGGTAAATTAGAGAAAATTGAAAACGATATGCTGACCTTAATCGTTGATAATCAAGAACAAACCTTTGTTTTTGGTAATATTCAAAAAGCCAACGTTGTCGCAAAATTTTAATGATTAACATATTTTGATAAAGAATTGGAGAAAAAATGAGTAAAGAGATTTTATTAGCAGCAGAAGCTGTGTCCAATGAAAAAGCCTTACCAAGAGAAGTGATTTTTGAAGCATTGGAAAGCGCTATTGCCCTTTCAACTAAGAAAAAACACGCGCAAAAGCAAGAGCGTTTAGGTGTGGATAAACCTTCTGAAATTGATGTTCGAGTTGTTATCGATCCAAAAACAGGGGAGTTTGATACTTTCCGTCGTTGGTTAGTGGTTGAAGAAGTGGTTAATCCAACAAAAGAAATTACTTTAGAAGCGGCTCGTTTAGATAATGAGGAAATTCAATTAGGCGAATATATTGAAGATCAAATTGAATCTATTGCTTTTGACCGTATTGCAATGCAGACCGCTCGTCAAGTGATTAGCACCAAAATCCGCGATGCTGAACGTTCTAAAGTGGTTGAACAATTTATGGCGGAAGAAGGCAAAATTGTTATTGGTACAGTGAAAAAAGTGAATCGTGATTCAATTATACTTGAATTAATTGGTAACAAAGAAGATCCTGCCAAAGCAGAAGCTGTGATTACGCGTGAAGATATGATTCCTCGTGAAAACTTCCGTCCAGGTGACCGCGTGCGTGGTGTACTTTACAAAGTTAACCCTGAAAGTAAGAGTGCTCAATTGTTTGTGACTCGAGCTAAACCTGTGATGTTAGAAGAATTATTCCGTTTAGAAGTACCAGAAATTGGCGAAGAAATTATTGAAATCAAAGGTTCAGCTCGTGATCCTGGCTCTCGTGCGAAAATTGCAGTGAAAAGCAGTGATAAACGTATCGATCCTGTAGGTGCTTGTGTTGGTATGCGTGGTGCGCGTGTTCAAGCGATTACTAATGAATTAGGTGGTGAGCGTGTGGATATCGTACTTTGGGATGATAATCCGGCACAATTTGTGATTAATGCCATGGCGCCAGCGGATGTAAGTTCTATCGTTGTAGATGAAGACAATCATTCTATGGATATCGCGGTTGAAGCTAGTGCATTAGCGCAAGCAATTGGTCGTAATGGTCAAAACGTGCGTTTAGCGACACAATTAACCGGTTGGACATTAAATGTGATGACAACCGATGAGTTAGATCAAAAACACCAAGCAGAAGATAACAAAATTCTAAACCTTTTCATGAGTGCGCTTGAAATTGATGATGAGTTTGCTCAAATTTTAATTGATGAAGGCTTTACTACATTGGAAGAATTGGCTTATGTGCCAGTGAGCGAATTAGCGGCTATTGATGGTTTAGAAGACGAAGATTTAATTGAAGAATTACAAACTCGTGCGAAAAATGTGATTACAGCAACCGCACTTGCAGAAGAAAAAGCATTAGAAGCGGCACATATTGAAGATCGTTTATTAAATCTTGAAGGTATGGAACGCCATATTGCATTTAAACTTGCTGAGAAACAAATTACTACTCTAGAAGAATTAGCTGAACAGGGTGTAGATGACTTAGCAGATATTGAAGAGCTAAGCGCAGAAAAAGCAGCGGAATTAATTATGGCTGCACGTAATATCTGCTGGTTCAGCTAAGAATAAGGAGGATCAAATGAGTGATAATCAGAACGAAGCCCCAAAAAAATTGAGCTTAAAACGTCGTGAGAAAACCACTGTTAGCGCAACTACCAATGGCGGTAAAGCAAAAACAGTACAAGTAGAAGTCCGTAAATCACGTAAGATTGATACGGAAGCGGCAAAAAAAGCAGCAGAAGCGGCAAAATTAAAAGCGAAGCAAGAAGCGGAAGCAAAAGCAGCTGAAGAGAAAGCTCGTTTAGAAGCAGAAGCAAAAGCGAAACGTGAAGCTGAAGAGAAAGCAAAAAAACAAGCGGAACAAAAAGCTAAAGCGGACAAAGCGGAAGCTGAGAAAAAAGCGGCAAAAGCGGTTGATCCTGAAAAAGAAAAACGTCGTGCAGAAGAAGCGGAATTGCGTCGTAAAGCCGATGAGTTAGCGCGTCAAAAAGCAGAAGAACAAGCACGTAAAGCTGCTGAAGAAGCAAAACGTTATGCAGCAGAAGAACGCAATGAAAGTGCGGATCATTCTAGCGAAGATTTCTCAGATTATCGCTTTACTTCAAGCTATGCGCTTGAAGCGGAAGATGAAGAAGAACGCCGTAAAGAAAACCGCAATCGTGGTGGCAAAAATAAAGTTGCTAAAGCGAAAAAAGGTGGACGCGACGATGAAAATGGCAATAAAAATGAGCGCCAATCAGATCGTCGTAACCAAAAAGACATGAAAGGTAAAGGTAAGCAAAATAAGAAAGGCAGTGCCTTACAGCAAAGCTTTACCAAACCAGCGGCGCCAGTTTCTCGTGATGTTATTATCGGTGAAACCATTACTGTTGCAGAACTTGCGAATAAAATGGCAGTAAAAGCGACTGAAATCATCAAAACCATGATGAAAATGGGCGAAATGGTGACAATCAACCAAGTGATCGATCAAGAAACTGCACAGCTTGTTGCAGAAGAAATGGGACATAAAGTGATTCTTCGTAAAGAAAATGAATTGGAAGAATCTTTAATGGAAGATCGTGATGTGAATACGGAAAAAGTGACTCGTGCACCTGTAGTCACCATTATGGGTCACGTTGACCATGGTAAAACATCATTGCTTGACTATATTCGTAAAGCAAAAGTAGCTGCAGGCGAAGCGGGTGGTATTACGCAGCATATCGGCGCATATCATGTGGAAACGGATGACGGTAAGATGATTACCTTCTTAGATACTCCGGGACACGCTGCCTTTACTTCAATGCGTGCACGTGGTGCAAAAGCAACGGATATTGTGGTGCTTGTAGTGGCTGCGGATGATGGTGTGATGCCACAAACTATCGAGGCGATTCAGCACGCTCGAGCAGCTGGTGCACCTATTGTTGTTGCAGTGAACAAAATTGATAAACCAGAAGCTAACCCAGATCGTGTAGAGCAAGAATTACTACAACACGAAGTGATTTCAGAAAAATTTGGTGGTGATGTGCAATTCGTCCCTGTTTCTGCGAAGAAAGGGATGGGGATTGATGACTTATTAGAAGCCATTCTTTTACAATCAGAAGTGTTGGAATTAACCGCAGTTAAAGACGGCATGGCAAGTGGTGTGGTGATTGAATCTTACCTTGATAAAGGTCGTGGTCCAGTCGCAACAATCCTTGTTCAATCAGGTACATTAAACCGTGGCGATATCGTACTTTGTGGTTTTGAGTATGGTCGTGTGCGTGCAATGCGTGATGAAAATGGTAAAGATATCGCCGAAGCTGGTCCATCAATTCCTGTTGAGGTATTGGGTCTTTCTGGCGTTCCTTCAGCGGGTGATGAAGTAACAGTTGTGCGTGATGAGAAAAAAGCACGTGAAGTGGCTTTATACCGTCAAGGTAAATTCCGCGATGTGAAATTAGCGCGTCAGCAAAAAGCGAAATTAGAAAATATGTTTACTAATATGGCTGAAGGTGATGTGGCTGAATTGAATGTCATCGTGAAAGCGGACGTACAGGGTTCTGTGGAAGCAATCTGCCAATCATTAAACGAACTTTCTACTTCTGAAGTTAAAGTGAAAGTTGTAGGTTCTGGTGTAGGTGGAATTACCGAAACTGACGCGACATTAGCAGCAGCATCAAATGCAATCTTACTTGGCTTTAACGTTCGTGCAGATGCGACAGCGCGTCGAGTGATTGAAAACGAAAATATTGATTTACGTTATTACTCAATCATTTATGAATTGTTGAACGAAATTAAAGCGGCGATGAGCGGTATGCTACAACCTGAATTCAAACAAGAAATCATTGGTTTAGCTGAAGTGCGTGATGTCTTCCGTCATCCGAAATTCGGTGCAATTGCAGGTTGTATGGTAACTGAAGGTGTGGTTAAACGTAACAACCCAATCCGCGTATTACGTGATAACGTGGTGATCTTTGAGGGCGAATTAGAATCTCTCCGCCGTTTCAAAGATGACGTATCAGAAGTCCGTAATGGTATGGAATGTGGTATTGGCGTGAAGAACTACAATGATGTGAAAGTCGGCGACCAAATCGAAGTCTTTGAAGTGGTTGAAGTAAAACGTTCAATCTAATATAAAAGAGAAAAGGCGTATTGAATACGCCTTTTTTATGTTTAAAAACTGCGGTGAATTTTTATTAAGTTTTATATTCAAAACTTGGTGGAAATTGACCGCACTTTTTTAGCTTAACCAACCCATTTGATGTGCAATAAAGAGTAAAGTGAAAGCGGTTAAGTAAACTAAGCCAATAATGGATAGCCAGAATAGTCCACCAGTCACTTTGTGTTCCCCTTTTAATACTAAAGATAGATTTAGCCAAGCAAAGACAGGGGTTGAAACGAATGAACAAATCATAGCAAAGCGTAGCATAGTGGCAACATCGCTCATAAACATTGTAATAATGATGATACCAATTGCAGATGCAAGTGTAATCCAAATATTTAATGCGGCTTGCGAGCGTTCAGTTTTCTTCATTAATAAGCGGAAAGATTCCGCATTTGCACGAGAATATCCGTCGATAACGGTAATGGTTGTGCCAAGCATACACATGAAAGCGATAAAGGCAATTAACATACCAGACCAATCGCCAATGGCAAAGGCATACATTTTAATTAATTGAGCAATGTATTTCACGCCAGCTTGTTCCACTTGTTCACCAGTACCATATTGCACTAATGCACCTAATGCTAAGAAAACAAGGGCTAAAAGTGCGGTGCCAATATAACCCACATTGAAGTCGAATAAACCGTCTTGATAAGAAATTTTAGTAAAACGTTTTTTCGCAACCACCCACATGGAGTTAATGGCTGAAATTTCAATTGGGGCAGGCATCCAACCCATTAAGGCTACGATAAAGGCTAAGGAAGCTAAATTCCAAGGCGATGGTTCAATAAAATCAGGCGCCACAACTTTTGTTTTAAATGCTGCGATAATCACCGCTGCAACAGTGGAAAGGGTTAATGCAATCATAATTGCTTTTGAGGCTTTATCCAATAAACGATATTTACCAAGCAACAAGAATCCCCAAGTAGAAGCAATAACAATAACGCTTAATTGTGGAATAGTTAACCCTAAAGATTTTGGTAGCATAAAGCTTAAAATCGCCGCAGCAACAATTCCCACGCCCGCCGTATTTATCATGGTTGCAAAGACATTTAGGATAAAGAATACCCATAAATAGATTTGCCCTTTTTCTTGATATCCTTCTAATAATGTTTTGTTTGCTGATAACGTATATTGCGAGCCAAAACGGAAAAATGGATATTTAAATAAGTTGGCTAATACGATAATAATCACTAATTGCCAGCCATAAATTGCACCTGACTGTGTTGATGCAATGATATGCGATCCACCTACTGCAGCAGATGCCATAAGGATCCCCGGTCCCATGGCAGATAGTTTACTTCTCCAGCTGGATTTCATTTCTACTTGTTGCGTCATAATGGTTCCTATTTTCTTTGTTAGATTAATGATGTCTGATTTTAATCATAAAACAGGAATAAAAACAATAGGGTTAAATGAAATAATATCCTGTATGTGTTGTGTTATTTTATGTTTTTGGCTCTGTGGTTTTTATAAATGGTTGTGAAATGTTTGATTTGTAGTTTTTAAATCTTTTTTATTGATATTTTTCATGTTAAAAATAGGGCAGGATTGGAATAACGCAGAAAGAAGAAAATTTGTGGTGTAGAAAGTAAAAAAATGAGCACTTTAGCAAAAAAATGAAATGTTTGTTATAATTCGCCAACTTTAAATAAGGAATAAATTAGGAATTGAGAATGGCAAGAGAATTTAGTCGTGCAGATCGTGTTGCACAAGAATTACAAAAAGAAGTGGCTGTGATTTTACAGCGAGAAGTGAAAGATCCGCGTATTGGTATGGTTACTGTATCCGATGTGGAAGTGTCTAAAGATTTAGCCTATGCCAAAATTTTTGTCACTTTTTTATTTGATAATGATGAAGCGGCTATTGAGCAAGGAATGAAAGGCTTAGAAAAAGCCAGTCCTTATATTCGTACCCTAGTAGGCAAAGCCATGCGTTTACGTATTGTGCCAGAGCTACGTTTTATGTACGACAAATCCCTTGTGGAAGGTATGCGTATGTCCAACTTAGTGACACAAACTATCCGTAATGACGAAGCGCGCCATGTTGCTGATGAGAGCGAAAAGGAATAGTTGTGGGTAGAAGACCGCGTAAAAAAGGGCGTGATATTGACGGCATTTTTCTGTTAGATAAACCGCAAGGCATAAGTTCTAACGATATTATGCAGAAAGTGAAACGCTTATTTAATGCCAACAAAGCAGGTCATACCGGTGCCTTAGATCCGCTGGCTACGGGTATGTTGCCGATCTGTTTGGGAGAAGCGACAAAGTTCTCACAGTTTTTGTTAGATTCGGATAAACGTTATTTGGTCACCGCTAAATTAGGCGAGAGAACAGACACTTCCGATGCAGACGGACAAGTGGTTCAAGTACGTGAATTAAATGTAGAAACTTCTCAAATTTTGACCGCACTTGATGATTTTCGAGGCGACATTTTGCAAGTACCGACCATGTTTTCGGCATTAAAACATAATGGCAAACCGCTATATCAATATGCCCGCCAAGGTATCGTCGTTGAGCGAGAGGCGCGTCCAATTACCATTTTTGAGTTAAAGTTTATTGAGTATCAAGCACCTTATTTAACCTTAGAAGTGCATTGCTCCAAAGGCACTTATATTCGTACTTTAGTGGATGATTTAGGTGAAAAACTTGGTTGTGGTGCACATGTTACCATGCTGCGTCGTGTTGCTGTTGCACAGTATCCACGTGATAAAATGATGAGTTTTGAAGAACTACAACATTTAGCGGAAAATGCTTCTCTGGATGAACTTGATAAACAGTTATTGCCAATGGATACCGCAGTGGCAAATTTACCTGAATTGTGTTTAGACCAGCAACAAACCAAAGCCGTTGGTTTCGGGCAACGAGTTAAATTTGAAAACCCACAACAACTGTTTGGACCTGTTCGTTTATTCTCTCCAGAGAATGTGTTTTTAGGGGTAGCAGAAGTAGATCAACACAATATAATTCGACCTAGTAGAATGGTGAATTATTTATAAAATAAAACTAATATGAGCCAATATGTATAATTCAATAAAAAAGTGATTGAAAAATGGAAAGAATAAATATTTTTCTTGCGGCTGATTTTAATTATTCTAATCAAGTAGAAACATTGATTAAATCTATTTGTTGCAATGATAAGCATGTCGATTTTTATCTGCTTAATAAGGATTATCCCAAAGAATGGATAAAAATTTTAAGTAAAAAATTAGATTACTTTGATAGCCGTATTTTAGATGTGAAAGTTAAGCAATCTCTTTTTTCTGATCTTAAATTTAAGCACTTACCTCATATTTCAGAAGCTGGACTTTATCGTTATTTAATTCCTGAACTACCGATGGATAGATCTTTATATCTTGATTCTGATCTCGTTGTGACAGGTTCTTTGAAGGATATGTATTTCTCAGATTTTTCAGGATATTTGTTAATGGCAGCTTGTGATTCAGGATTAAATTCCCGTACTCATTGTGGTTATATTGGTCATCCTGATATTAAACCTTATTTTAATTCAGGGGTTATGTTAATTAATAATCAGCAATGGCGTGAAGAAAATATTGAACATGAGTTATTTACATTAACTGAATATTTAACAAACAATCATCCAGAAGTTATTTATTTAGATCAGGATGTATTGAATATTGTATTAAAAGGTAGATGGAAAATATTAGATGAGAGCTATAACTTCCAAGCTCTTCCTTCAACTCATTGTATTGAATATTTAAAACAAAATGATACGCCAAATATTATTCATTATGTTGGTCCACATAAACCTTGGAAATTGACTAATATTGATATTCCATTGCGAGAAAAGTATTGGCATTATTATGATTTAGAATGGGAAGAAATTAGAACATATTGGAAATAAAAAGTGCGGTATTTTTAACCGCACTTTTTCTATTTAATTACTATTCAACCAGATTACCGATTAGACTTCGGGTTTCTTCTTTTACCTCAATAAGTTGCACTTTTATAAGATCGCCAATTTTATATTTTGCTTCACCTTGAATATAGAGTGCAATTTGTTCTGCATTTACTTCCATTTCTTCCTTATTTGGATGAATAGTTGAAGCTGGCACAAAAATACTTGCTCCATTTTCCAATAATTGCACACGCAGACCGCCGCGAGTAACATCCTGCACTTCAGCAGCAAAAATTGGTTTGTTTTCAACTTTTTCAGCTAAATAACGGCAATATAGCCAATCGGCAATATCACGTTCAACTAAGCGATTTTGACGACGCGCCTCTTGTAAGCGAGCGAGAATCTCTTCACTTGGCTTTTCATACTGCTTATGCGTTAATGTTGCTTTAATTAAGCGATGATTGACCATGTCTGAATATTTGCGGATCGGTGAAGTCCAAGTAGCGTAGCCTGTTAGACCTAGTCCAAAGTGCGGTGCTAATTCCGATTTAAATTCAGCAAAAGTTAAGAAACGACGTAAGCGGAATTCATAATAATCGCTGGCAAATGGCTCAATGTCATGGCGCATTTGGCAATAGCCTTCTAAGGTCGCCAAGTTTTCTACGGAATAACGTTGTTCTAATTCTGCACGATTGTCATCATTGGCTAAATTATTCATTAAGAAATTATGCACTTGCGTTAAGCATTTGCTATCAAATCCTTTATGCGTATTGAAAATGCCTGTTTGTGTTTGCTCATGTAAATAATGGGCACAACAAATATTGGCAATAATCATGGATTCTTCCACGATTTGATTAGCAATTCGGCGATATTCGGCTTTGATTTCTTGCACATGACCGTTTTCTGCTAAAACAAAGGAATAATCTGGTTTTTCTTTAAATAACAGTGAATGGGTTTTACGCCATTGAATACGTGCTAATGCAAATTGGTGTAATTGTTCAACTTGCTCACGAATGCTTTCTGTTTCGGGGTGCCATGCATTTTCCACTTGTTCTAAATAGTCGGATACCTTGTTATAGGCAAGTTTTGCACGAGATTGTACATGCGCGGATACAAAATAAGGCGAATTAATAATATTCCCAGCCAAATCGGTTTCAATGTAGCAAACTAGTGCTGGACGAACTTCATTCGGCATTAATGAACAAAGATCATCAGACAATTCACGTGGCAACATAGGAATATTGAAGCCTGGTAAATAGTTAGTAAAACAACGCTGACGTGCGTCTTTTTCTATTTGTGAGTCAATAGGAATATAAGCGGTAGGATCGGCAATGGCGACCACTAAACGCCAACCCGTTTGCTGTCCAGCTTGTTCAATTTTTTCAATATAAAGGGCATCATCCATATCCTGCGTACTTTCGCTGTCTATGGTTACAAAATGAAGTGCGGTCAAATCTTCACGAGTTTGTGTATCCTGCATTTCATATTGATCTTGACCTTGTACTGGATAACGTGATTGTTCATGACGAGCGAGTGTGACCCACCAAGGCGCAAATTCATCGCTTTCTGTACAAATAAACTCATTGATTTGTGCAAAGAGAAAGCGATCGTCGCGTAAAGGGTGCGTTTTTAAACTGGCTACAACCCAATCACCCGCTTGTAATTGCTGTTTTACCGCTTTGTTCAGTGTTGCACCAATGGGTTGATTAATATTTGGGTGATCAACCAATACTTGCAATTTATTGTCTTTATTAAACCGCACTTTCGCAATAAAGCGAGTGAGCATTGGTTCAATTAATTCTTCTGGAACAGCCTGTTTTTTGCCGTCGTTTTCTTCAATAATTGCTTTTACTTTATCGCCATGAACGACTTTTTTCATTTCTGCTGGCGAAATGAAAAAGGTTTCTTTATCGGTTTCTAAGAAACCATAGGCTTTGTCAGTGCTTTTAACCACACCTTCAACCTGTTGTTTACTGTCTCGAATTTGTTGTTTAAGTTGAGAAAGTAGAGGATTATTTTGGAACATATAATTTGAAATTGTCTATGAAAAGTAAAGGACAGGCTTAGCCTGTCCCTATTTAATAAAAAGAAAAATTATTCTTCGCCGAGTTCGCCCATTGCTGTAATGCTAAAGCCTGCATCCACATGCAATACTTCGCCTGTTACGCCTGATGCAAGGTCTGAGCATAAGAATGCTGCTGAATTACCTACATCATCAATCGTAACGGTGCGACGTAATGCGGCAGTTTTCTCAAATGCAGAAAGCATTTTCTTAAAGTTTTTAATACCAGAAGCTGCCAGTGTGCGAATTGGACCTGCAGAAATGGCATTTACACGAATACCTTCTTTACCTAAATCCGCTGCCATAACACGAGTTGCTGCTTCTAAAGACGCTTTTGCTAAACACATAACGTTATAGTTAGGAATTGCACGCTCAGCACCTAAATAGCTTAATGTTAATAACGCGGCATTTGGATTTAAATATGGACGAGCAGCTTGTGCCATTGCTACGAAACTGTATGCACTAATATCATGTGCAATACGATATCCTTCACGCGTTGCTGCGTTCACATAATCACCATCTAATTGATCGCCCGGTGCAAAGGCAATTGCATGTACGAAACCATCAAATTTATCCCAATGTTTGCTTAATTCTGCGAAACAATTTTGGATACTTTCATCTGTTGCCACATCTAATGGAAGAACAATATTAGAACCAAATTCTTTGGCAAATTCTTCTACGCGTGGTTGTAATTTATCATTTAAATAAGTGAATGCTAATTCTGCACCTTCACGTTTCATTGCTGCAGCAATACCGTATGCAATTGAGCGGTTGCTAGCTAAGCCAGTAACTAAAATTCGTTTACCCGTTAAGAATCCCATAATAAAATCCTATTTGTTGATTAAATCATTGTTAAAAAATTGCGCTTAGTATAAAGGAATTTTGCACCAATTACAAAGCGGAGCAGTGAATTATGCCATTTTGTTGCTCGTCTAATTTGAGTTCCCAAATCATCGTATTTGTCATAGGCAAATGCAACTGAAATTGGCGAAATGCGCGCATATCTTCAGCAGTCTTCGTATTGAAACCTAATAATTTCCACACTAATAATGCAATCCAAATACCATGGGTAAAACAACAAGTTTGATCGGGAAAATTCTTGGTTTGTTGCAAAAATAAATCAACACGCTGACTAAATTCAGCAAAACTATCTGTTTTTTCACCGCACTTATAATAGGGATCGGATTTCTCCCAATATGCCAAACTGATTGGCTTGCGTTGTTCTGCATTTAAGCCATCAATCTCTTCAAAAGCTAAATAAGAAAATTCATTCAGAATAGGTAAAACTTGGCTTGTCAGTTGTTGCTGTTGTAAATAATATTGTGCGGTCTGCTGAGTGCGTAGAAATGCCGACGTAAACACCAAATTGGCAGGAGGTAAACGTTGTGCTAATTGCACTGCTTGTTGCTGACCTCGCTCACTTAATGGAATATCACAATCCTGCATACTTTTCCCGCCCGCATTGGCTAGACTTTCCGCATGGCGAATCAAATAAATTGTTTTCATTGTATTCCTCTAATGTAAATAAAAAGGATTATAACGAAATTTAATAGGAATAATCATTTTAAATACAATCTATTTCCATCATCTGTAAAACTGTCGGATTTTTCACCGCGCTTTTTCATTATAATTCGCTTAAATCGAAGGGCGATTTGGTATATGATAATCAGAATTTTAATTGCATTAAGGTATAAACATGGCAAAGCAACCATCTCATAAAGATAAACAGTTTGAACAACTCAATATGGCTCCTCATTCTTTAGAAGCGGAGCAAGCGTTATTGGGTGCTGTCATGTTAAATAATTCTTATTGGGAAGATGTGATTGAACGTGTTGTTGCCGCTGATTTTTATGCGATAGCGCATCGTTTGATCTTCCAAGAAATGGATTTGTTGATGCAACAAAATTCGCCAATTGATATTTTGACTTTAGAGCAAGCTTTAAAAAGCAAAGCAATTTTAGATGATGTTGGTGGTTTTGCTTATTTAGCTGAATTATCCAAAAATACGCCAAGTGCAGCGAACGTGAATGCTTATGCTGAGATTGTGCGTGAAAAAGCCATTTTGCGTGAATTGATCGAAGTGGGAAATCATATTGCGGAATTAGGCTATCAACCGAAAGGGCAAGATATTAAACAGCTTTTAGATCAAGCAGAACAGAAAGTGTTTAAAATCGCTGAAAGTCGTACCTCTAAAAATGACGGACCTGAAAAAATTACCTCAATTTTGAGTAGAACAATAGATAAAATCGAATTGTTAAGTCAAGCAGAGAATAAATCGGTAACAGGATTGAGTACAGGATTTACCGATTTGGATGCGAAAACATCAGGATTGCAACCTGCGGATTTAATTATTGTTGCTGCGCGCCCTTCTATGGGAAAAACCACCTTCGCCATGAATTTGTGTGAAAATGCCGCTATGTTAGCGGAGAAACCAGTGTTGATCTTCAGTTTAGAAATGCCAGCAGAGCAAATTATGATGCGTACATTGGCTTCTTTGACTCGTATTGAATTGAACAAAATTCGTGAAGCAAGGGGCTTGGGCGACAATGACTGGGCTAAAATTGGTAGTGTCATGGGCATGATGCGTGATAAGCCGAATATGTATATTGATGATTCGTCGGGATTAACACCAACAGAATTGCGTTCAAGAGCTCGCCGTATTCATCGTGAGCATAAAGGTCTAAGCTTAATTATGGTGGATTACTTGCAGTTAATGCGAGCGCCTGGATTTGAAAACCGTAACTTAGAAATTGCCGAAATATCTCGTTCATTGAAAGCTCTAGCGAAAGAATTGTCAGTGCCAGTGATTGCGCTTTCTCAGTTAAACCGATCCTTAGAGAATCGTCCGAATAAACGACCAGTGAACTCCGATTTGCGTGAGTCGGGATCCATTGAGCAAGATGCGGATCTGATTATGTTTATTTATCGAGATGAGGTGTATAACGAAACCACAGATGAGAATCGCAACCGAGCGGAAATCATTATTGGTAAACATCGTAATGGTCCGATTGGACGTGTGCCATTGATTTTCCAAGGGCAATTTGCTCGTTTTGATAACGCAGCGAAAGATTATCAACTATCTGACGAGTATTAATTTTCAGCATAATAAAAAGAGCAATTGATATGCGAAAGTATTTGTTCAAATTAGTGAATGTATTTGCTGAAAGTCATTTTACAGGCAATCCATTGGCTGTTTTTCCACAAGCTGATGGATTAACAGATCAGGAAATGCAGCAAATTGCAAAACAATTTAACCTCAGCGAAACTGTTTTTGCTTTTTCTGCGCAAAGTGCGGTGGCAAATTTAAGAATTTTTACTCCTGAATATGAATTGCCATTGGCAGGTCATCCAACATTAGGTTGTGCTTATGTATTGCAAAAACTGCATGATTTATCACCGCACTTTATCCTAAACACGCAAGTGAAACCTGTACAGATACAAATCGAAAATGACCGAGTTGAGATGATGCTCTCAGACTATGAAATTCGTCCTAGCCAAGCCAATCAACAACAATTAGCTAAAGCGGTAGGTTTAACTCAAGAAATGATTATGCCGACGGCTTATTGGGTCAATTCAGGATCACCACAATTGTTATTACAACTTAATCATCGCACATCGATAGATGACATTAACATTGATTCCGATAAATTAGCCGAGATTTGCCAGCAAGAGAATGAACATATTGGCATTTATCTTTGGTATGAAGATAAAAAGTGCGGTCAAATTTTTAGCCGTTTTTTCTATGCTGAAAAAGGCGTGATTTTGGAAGATAGTGGCACTGGATCAGCAGCGGCAAATTTGGGTGCCTATTTCCTTTCTCAACAACAATTCCCCGCAAATTACATCATTCATCAAGGCGATAAAATGGGGCGTCCTAATCGGATTTCATTGCGACTAGATGAACAGCAACACATTTATATTGGTGGAAGAATAATTGAAATCGGCGAAGGTTATTTGAACCTGCCGTAAATAACGATGAGTAAAATAAAATGAAACCAGCAACAGTAAAAATTAGTTCAGCAGCTTTAAAACATAATATTCAAAAAATTAAACAACGTGCGCCTAAAAGTAAAGTGATTGCAGTTGTCAAAGCCAACGCTTATGGACATGGTGTTGAATTTGTCGCGAATACCGTCGAGTCCATGGTGGATTGTTTTGGCGTGGCGCGTTTGGAAGAAGCATTGAGTTTGCGTTCACATGGCATTATTAAACCTATTTTGTTATTAGAAGGCTTTTTTTCTGTGACAGATTTGCCTGTGATTGCGGTCAATAATATTCAAACCGTTGTTCATAACCATGAGCAGTTGGAAGCGCTCAAACAAGCGGACTTGCCTTATCCGATACGTGTTTGGTTAAAAATTGATACAGGTATGCACCGCCTTGGCGTGAACTTGGACGAAGTGGATTATTTTTATCAAGAATTGATGAAATGTCCGAATGTTCAAAATGAAATTGGCTTTGTTAGCCATTTCAGTCGTGCGGATGAAATTTTATCCGATTACACTGTAATTCAATTAGAACGTTTCTTACAGGTTACTGAAGGAAAAGTCGGGGAGAGAACTATTGCAGCTTCCGGTGGGATTTTGTTCTGGCCTGATTCGCATTTAGATTGGGTTCGTTCTGGCATTATCATGTATGGCGTATCGCCAACAGACACACCAAGTGAAATTTACGGTTTTAAACCAGTGATGACATTAACTTCATCGCTTATTGCGGTACGAACACATAAAGCAGGGGAACCTGTGGGCTATGGCGGCACTTGGGTTAGCGATAAGGACACAAAAATTGGTGTGGTAGCAATCGGTTATGGTGATGGTTATCCAAGAGGGATTCCAACAGGCACGCCTGTTTTTGTGAATGGGCGTAGAGTACCAATTGTTGGACGGGTTTCAATGGATATGGTAACGGTTGACCTCGGCTTAGATTGTAAAGATAAAGTGGGTGATGAAGTGATCCTATGGGGTAAAGAATTGCCGTTAGAAGAAATAGCGCAAATTACGGGAATGTCGAGCTATGAGCTGATGACAAAACTCACGCCGCGTGTTTTGACAGAATATGTGGATTAATGAACTAGATCAAATTAGTGAGAGATTTTAAAAAATATTTCACTTTTTCACCGCACTTTTTGGTATGATTTGATTAATTTATAGGCTAGTTGTACTCATTTAAAGAAGGAAAACATTATGCAAAATATTAACCCATCTCAAACTTCCGCTTGGAAAGCATTGGAGCAACATTGTGAGCAGTTTGGTAAAACGACCATTCAAGCTTTATTTGAGCAAGAGCCAAATCGTTTTAGCCAATATTCATTAACCTTCAATAATGAAATTTTGGTGGATTATTCAAAAAATAATATTAACCAACAAACCTTAACTTTATTGCGTCAATTAGCTCAAGAATGTGCATTGGATCAAGCAATTGAAGCAATGTTTACCGGTGAAAAAATTAACCGTACAGAAAACCGCGCTGTATTACATACCGCATTACGTAACCGTAGCAACAAACCTGTTTTTGTTGATGGCAAAGACGTCATGCCTGATGTGAATGAAGTGTTAGCGAAAATGAAATCTTTTACCAACCGCGTGATTTCGGGAGAGTGGAGAGGTTATACAGGCAAAGCGATTACTGATGTGATTAATATTGGTATTGGTGGTTCTGATTTAGGACCTTACATGGTAACAGAAGCGCTACGCCCATATAAAAATCATTTAACCATGCATTTTGTGTCTAACGTAGATGGCACGCATATTGCTGAAGTGCTCAAAAAAGTGGATCCAGAAACAACACTTGTTTTAGTTGCTTCAAAAACCTTTACTACGCAAGAAACCATGACTAATGCACAATCAGCGCGTGATTGGTTCTTAGCAACTGCAAAAGATGAAAAACACGTTGCCAAACATTTTGCCGCGCTTTCAACCAATGCAGCAGAAGTATCTAAATTTGGTATTGATACAGACAATATGTTTGGTTTCTGGGATTGGGTTGGTGGTCGTTACTCTTTATGGTCTGCCATTGGTTTATCTATTGCACTTTCAATTGGTTTTGAAAACTTTGAATTATTGCTTGAAGGTGCGCATGAAATGGATAAGCATTTCCGCTCAACACCATTTGAAAAAAACATTCCGGTGACATTAGCATTACTTGGTATTTGGAACTGCAATTTCTTAGGTGCTGAAACAGAAGCATTGTTACCTTATGACCAATATTTACATCGTTTTGCGGCATATTTCCAACAAGGTAATATGGAATCAAATGGTAAATATGTGGATCGTAATGGTAATGTCATTGATAACTATCAAACCGGTCCAATTATTTGGGGTGAGCCGGGCACTAATGGTCAACACGCGTTCTATCAATTAATTCACCAAGGTACAACTTTAATTCCTTGTGATTTTATTGCGCCAGCGCAAACACATAATCCATTATCAAATCATCATGAAAAATTGTTATCTAACTTCTTTGCACAAACAGAAGCATTAGCTTTTGGTAAAACCAAAGAAGAAGTTGAAGCGGAATTTGTGAAAGCAGGCAAATCATTAGATGAAGTGAAAGATGTAGTGCCATTTAAGATCTTTACCGGAAATAAACCAACTAATTCCATTTTATTGCAAAAAATTACCCCATTTAGTTTAGGTGCATTGATTGCAATTTATGAACATAAGATCTTCGTTCAGGGTATTTTATTCAACATTTACAGCTTTGACCAATGGGGTGTTGAATTAGGTAAACAATTAGCAAACCGAATCCTTCCTGAATTATCTGGAGATGAAGAAGTTTCAAGCCATGACAGCTCAACTAACGGTTTAATTAACCAATTTAAAGCTTGGCGCTAAAAACTTATGAAAAATAAACCGCACTTTTGGGTGCGGTTTATTTTTTCTCATGTTGCTCCAATTATTTTTCAAGCTTTGTGAATGGTCGTTGTTCTTCCCCGATATAAATTTGACGAGGGCGAACAATTTTTAAGTTGCCAAATTTATACATTTCTTTCCAGTGGGCGATCCAGCCTACTGTTCTCGCTAAGGCAAAAATAACGGTAAACATTGAGACTGGAATACCAATGGCTTTCAGAATAATGCCAGAGTAGAAGTCCACGTTTGGATAAAGATTACGATCGATAAAATATTGATCGGTCAGTGCAATACGTTCAAGTTCCATTGCTACTTCAAGTAATGGAGTAGTAACACCTAACTCTTTTAACACTTCGTGACAGGTTTCACGCATGACTTTTGCACGAGGATCGTAGTTTTTATATACGCGGTGACCAAATCCCATTAATCTGAACGGATCGTTCTTATCTTTTGCTCGTGCAATAAATTCAGGAATACGATCGACAGTACCTATTTCTTCTAACATACGAATACAAGCTTCATTGGCACCACCATGAGCAGGTCCCCATAAGGAAGCAATACCTGCAGCAATACAAGCAAATGGATTTGCACCTGAAGAGGCTGCAGTACGCACCGTTGAGGTTGATGCATTTTGCTCATGATCTGCGTGTAAGATAAAAATGCGGTTAATGGCTTTTTCTAATACAGGATTGACTTCATAAGGTTCACAAGGGGTAGCGAACATCATATAAAGGAAGTTCCCCGCATAAGATAAACGATTTTGTGGGAACATAAATGGATGACCGATCGAATATTTGTAACACATTGCCGCTAAGGTTGGCATTTTCGCTAATAGACGAATAGCTGTTAAATCACGATGCTCTTCATGGTTAATATCTAACGCATCATGATAGAATGCCGCAAGCGCACCACTTACCCCACACATTACGGCCATTGGGTGTGAATCTCGACGGAAACCATGGAAGAAACGAGAAATTTGTTCATGCACCAAGGTGTGATTGCGTACTTTCGCATTAAATTCTTCGCGTTCTTCTGCGGTTGGACGATTACCGTACAGTAACAAATAAGCCACTTCTAAATAGTCGCCATTCATTGCAAGATCATGAATGGGATAACCACGGTGTAATAAAATACCTTTTTCACCGTCAATATAGGTAATTTCAGATTGGCACATGGCGGTAGAAACCAAACCAGGATCATAAGTGAATAGTTGATTTCTACTGAGAGCTTGAACATCAATGGCTTCATAGCCTAATGTGCCCTTATGTACTTCCAAATCAAATTCACGACCATCGCTCAGACTAAGTTTAGCTGTTAAATCAGACATAAGCTTTCCTTCTTTATTATGTTGTGTTTAAGTTTATTATTTTTATACGCCAAAATTGGACCTTTATAAATATAACGCTATTTTGTTGCTTTTGTCGCTATAATTTCTAAAAAAATAATGTAAAAAAATTGTTAAATCATGAAAATTGTGAGATAGATCAAGTTTTTTAATCGCGATTGAATATAAAAGTGCGGTGTAAATTAGAGAGAATTTTCAAAACAGAAATTCTATGTATAATAAGAAGTTCAAGGGTAATCAGGTAACAAACTATGCAAAATACGTCACTTCAACAATGGTTAGCGCAGAGTGCATTGGCGGGCGGAAATCAATCCTATATTGAAGCGCTTTATGAAGATTATTTACAAGATCCAACTTCTGTTGAAGAAAGTTGGTGTCGTATTTTTGATTCTTGGCAAAAAGAGACCGCACTTTTAGCGCAATCTACATCACAAGAGCAAGCTCATTCACCTGTTAGAGATTATTTTCGTCGTTTAGCACGTGAGAAATCACCCCATGGCGTGAAGGTTATCGATCCTAATGTCAGCAAACGTTTGGTCAAAGTGTTGCAATGGGTAAATGGGCACCGCAATCGAGGGCATTTACACGCGAATTTGGATCCCCTATGTTTGCGTCCTCAAACGGAAGCGCCTACCCTGGATTATCGTTTTTATGGTTTTACCGATGATGATTTAGACGAAGTTTTTGATATCGGTGGCTATGTTTTTGGTAAAGATAAAATTACCTTAAGAGAATTGGGGATTGCATTAAAGAAAACCTATTGCGATACCATCGGTTTAGAATTTATGCACGTCAATGATCTTGAAGCGCGTACTTGGCTGCAAAAACGTTTAGAAAATTGGCGAAATGGACCGCACTTTACCTCTCAAGAACAACACAAATTATTACAAGAACTGACTGCCGCTGATGGCTTAGAACGTTATCTTGGCGCCAAATTCCCCGGAGCAAAACGCTTTTCATTAGAAGGCAGTGATGCCTTTATTCCGTTGATGAAAGAAATGATTCGTCATGGACGTAAGCAAGGCATTACTGAAATAGTGATGGGTATGGCACACCGTGGTCGCCTTAATATGTTGGTTAATGTCTTGGGTAAACGTCCTGCGGAATTATTTGATGAATTTGCAGGAAAACATCATGGCAATGGTACGGGAGATGTGAAATATCATCAGGGATTTTCCTCTGATTTTATGACGGAAGATGGATTAATTCATTTGGCTTTGGCATTTAACCCTTCCCATTTAGAAATTGTAAGTCCCGTTGTGCAAGGATCGGTGCGTGCACGTCAAAAGCGTATTAAGGATGCTGATTACACAAAAGTATTACCTATTTCTATACATGGCGATAGTGCTGTTATTGGACAAGGGGTTGTGCAAGAAACCTTAAATATGTCGGCGGCACGAGGTTATGAAGTCGGTGGTACTATTCGAGTGGTCATCAATAACCAAATTGGTTTTACGACCTCAAATCCAAAAGATACGCGTTCGACAGAATATTGTACGGATATCGCTAAAATGATTGAGGCGCCAGTCATTCATGTAAATGGTGATGATCCTGAAGCAGTGGCTTATGCTGCTCGTATGGCGGTGGAATTTCGTACCTTATTTAAACGCGATATTTTTATTGATCTCGTGTCATATCGTCGTCATGGGCATAATGAGGCAGATGAACCTTCTGCAACCCAGCCCATTATGTACGAAAAAATTAAAAAGCACCCAACACCTCGACAAGTGTATGCGGATCGGCTGATTAAAGAAGGGGTGATTAGCGTTGAACAAGCTATTGAATTAGTTAATGATTATCGTGATGCTTTAGATCGTGGTGATTGTGTGGTGTCTGAATGGCGTGAGATGGATACCGAAACAATGGATTGGTCAAAATTCTTAACACAAGAATGGAGTAGCGAATTTGATAGCCATTTTGATGCAAAACGTTTTGAAGATTTAGCCTTAAGAATTGCCTCATATCCCGAAACACATCCTGTAAATGCTCGTGTTGAAAAAATCTATACTGATCGCGTTGCTATGGCAAAAGGCGAAAAATTATTAGATTGGGGCATGGCGGAAACCATGGCATATGCCACTTTATTAGATGAAGGGCATCACATTCGTTTATCAGGTGAAGATGCTGGACGTGGAACCTTCTTCCATCGTCATGCTGTCTTACATAGCTTAAAAGATGGCACGACATATATTCCGCTCAGACATTTACACAATGGACAAGGGCGTTTTGAAGTATGGGATTCGGTACTTTCTGAAGAAGCTGTATTGGCATTTGAATATGGTTATGCCACCGCTGCACCAAGAACATTAACCATTTGGGAAGCTCAATTTGGTGATTTTGCCAACGGTGCACAAGTGGTTATCGATCAGTTTATCAGTTCGGGAGAACAAAAATGGGGCAGAATGTGTGGCTTGGTGTTATTGTTACCTCATGGCTATGAAGGGCAAGGACCAGAACATTCTTCGGCACGTTTAGAGCGTTATTTACAACTTTGTGCACAGCAGAATATGCAAGTGTGTGTGCCTTCAACGCCCGCTCAAATTTATCATTTATTGCGCCGTCAAATGTTGCGTAAAGTGCGCCGACCGTTAATTGTGATTTCGCCAAAATCCTTATTGCGTCATCCATTAGCCGTATCGTCATTGCAAGAGCTAACACATGGACATTTCCAAAATGTGATTGATGAAATTGAGCCACTTGATCCAACCTTAGTAAAACGTGTTATTCTCTGTTCTGGAAAAGTTTATTATGATTTATTAGAACAGCGACGCAATAATGGGCAAACGGATGTGGCAATCATTCGCTTGGAGCAACTTTATCCTTATCCACTAGACGAAGTGCGGTCTATTTTAGCGAAGTTTTCTCATGTGAAAGACTATGTTTGGTGCCAAGAAGAGCCGCTCAACCAAGGCGCTTGGTATTGTCGTCAGCATCGTTTCTTACAAAGTATTCCAGAAGACGCTAAATTACGCTATGTTGGCAGACCGGCCTCGGCATCGCCTGCTGTTGGTTATATGTCGTTGCACCAAAAACAACAACAAACCTTAATTGATGAAGCACTAACGTTATAAAAATAAAAGGAACACAATATGAGCCAGTTAGATATTCTTACTCCTGTTTTACCTGAAAGTGTTGCCGATGCAACGGTTGTGAAATGGCATAAAAACGTTGGCGATAAGGTGAGTCGTGATGAAATTTTAGCGGAAATTGAAACAGATAAAATTGTTTTAGAGATTGTTGCTTCAGAAGATGGTGTATTAGAAAGTATTCAACAGGCGGAAGGTGCAACAGTTGTCAGCAATCAGGTGCTAGCGAAATTAAGCACAGTGGCTATGATTGGTTCACAAACGAAAGATGTGATAAAAGCACCTGAATTAACACCTGCTGAACGTTATAATGGTGCGTTAACGCATTCATCAGAGCAGGATCATCATAATGATCTCAGTCCTGGTGTGCGTCGTTTAATTGCAGAACATGAGTTGAATATTGATAATATTCAAGGCTCTGGCGTGGGTGGTCGTATTACGCGTGAAGATATTAACCAGGCCATTAGTCAAGCTCAGACGATGCAAAGTGCGGTGCAAATTGAGCAAGATTTTTCTGCCGCAGATTTGCGTACAGAAAAACGTGTTCCGATGACCAGATTACGTAAGCGTGTTGCGGAGCGATTATTGGAAGTAAAAAATAACACAGCAATGCTCACCACCTTCAATGAAGTCGATATGCAACCTATTATGCAGCTACGCAAACAATATGGTGAAAAATTTGAAAAACGCCATGGCGTTAGATTAGGTTTTATGTCATTTTATGTGAAAGCGGTTGTGGAAGCTTTGAAACGCTACCCTGAAATTAATGCTTGTATTGATGGTGATGATATTGTTTATCACAATTATTTTGATATTAGCATTGCGGTTTCTACGCCTCGTGGCTTGGTTACGCCAGTATTACGCAATTGCGATCAGCTCAGTATGGCAGAGATTGAAAAAGCCATTAAAACATTGGCGGAAAAAGGACAAAATGGTAAATTGAGTGTAGAAGAATTAACGGGCGGCAATTTTACCATCACCAATGGTGGTGTATTTGGCTCCTTGATGTCAACGCCAATTATTAATCCACCACAAAGTGCGATTTTGGGTATGCATACCATTAAAGAACGCCCAATTGCTTTGGATGGACAAGTGGTCATTCGTCCTATGATGTATTTGGCATTATCCTATGATCACCGTATTATTGATGGACGAGAAAGTGTCGGCGCGTTAGTTGCCATTAAAGAATTACTTGAGGATCCAACAAGATTGTTATTGGATATTTAATTAGCAAATCAATTTTTATTTTAACGGAAAGCAAGAATGAATTTACATGAATATCAAGCAAAACAATTATTTCGCCAATATGGCTTGCCGGTAAGTGAAGGTTATGCTTGTCAATCTGTTGAGCAAGCTTTAGAAGCCGTTGGCAAATTAGGTGGCTCGCAATGGGTTGCCAAATGTCAGGTACATGCTGGTGGTAGAGGCAAAGCGGGTGGTGTGAAAGTTGTCAAATCAGCTCAAGAAGTGCGGTCTTTTTTTGAACAGTTTTTAGGGGAACATCTTGTTACTTTTCAAACAGATGAAAAAGGTCAGCTTGTGAATAGCATTTATATTGAAGGCTGCGCAGATGTCAAAAAAGAGCTGTATTTAAGTGCGATTGTGGATCGTAGCTCGCAACGTGTTGTATTTATGGCATCAACAGAAGGCGGCATGGACATAGAAGAAGTCGCAGAAAAAACACCGCACTTACTGCATCAAGTTGCTATTGATCCTATTGTTGGCGCACAAGATTATCAGGGCAGAGAGCTTGCTTTTAAATTAGGGTTAGTTGGTAAACAAATTTCGCAATTTACACAGATTTTTACAAATCTTGCGCGTTTATTCATGCAAAAAGACCTCAATTTAGTCGAAATTAATCCGCTAGTTATTTTATCGAACGACGATTTACATTGTTTAGATGCAAAAATTGTAGTAGATAGCAATGCATTATTTCGCCATGCAGATCTCAAAGCTATGCAAGATTTTACACAAGAAGATGCGCGTGAAGCAGAAGCAGAAAACCTGAATTTGAGCTATGTATCCCTTGAAGGAAATATTGGTTGCATGGTGAATGGTGCAGGTCTTGCAATGGGAACGATGGATATTATCCAACATTATGGTGGAGCGCCAGCTAACTTCCTCGATGTTGGTGGAAGTGCTACAAAAGAGCGTGTTGCGGCGGCATTTAAAATTATTTCATCGGATAAAAATGTTAAAGCCATTTTGGTCAATATTTTTGGTGGCATTGTGCGTTGCGATTTAATTGCAGAGGGAATTATAGCCGCTGTTAATGAAGTAGGGCTTTCTCTCCCTGTTGTTGTTCGTTTAGAGGGCAATAATGCAGAGTTAGGGCGTAAAATTCTAGCAGAAACTAATTTGAATATTATTGCGGCTAAAGGATTAGCTAATGCAGCAGAACAAGCCGTAAATGCAGTGAAATAAGGAGCCGTATGTCAATTTTAATTAATAAACAAACCAAAGTGATTTGCCAAGGTTTTACTGGTGGACAAGGTACATTTCACAGCGAACAAGCATTAGCGTATGGCACGAATTTAGTTGGTGGCGTTTCTCCAGGTAAAGGTGGCAGAGTTCATCTTGGTTTGCCCGTATTTAACACTGTAAAAGAAGCGGTTGCAGAAACAGGTGCAACTGCAACTATGATTTATGTGCCGGCCCCTTTTTGTAAAGATGCGATTTTAGAAGCGATTGATGCGGGTATTCAGCTCATCGTTTGTATCACAGAAGGTATTCCAACTTTAGATATGTTACAGGTTAAACAAAAGTTAAACCAAACTGGCGTGTTTATGATTGGACCAAACTGCCCAGGCATTATTACGCCTGATGAATGTAAAATCGGTATTATGCCTGCGAATATTCACAAAAAAGGACGAGTAGGCATTGTTTCACGTTCAGGCACATTAACTTACGAAGCGGTATTACAAAGCACTGAAGAAGGATTTGGGCAATCCACTTGTGTTGGTATCGGTGGCGATCCAATTTCAGGCTCAAGTTTTATTGATATCCTACGCCTATTTGAACAAGATCCCGAAACGGAAGCAGTAGTGATGATTGGTGAAATCGGCGGATCCGCAGAAGAAGAGGCGGCTGAATTTATTAAAAATTATATTACCAAACCAGTAGTGAGTTATATTGCCGGTATTTCTGCTCCAGTAGGAAAACGCATGGGGCATGCTGGCGCAATTATAAATGGTGGCAAGGGGACGGCTAAAGATAAAATTAGAGCATTAAAAGATGCTGGAGTTATTGTCGTGGAAAGCTTGGCTGATATAGGAAAAGCATTAAGAACCGTATTAAAGTAAAAGCGCGGTGAATTTTCAGCACTTTTTGAATATCCCTCATTTGAGGGATATTTTTTGTGAGCAATAAAAAACCTAGCTGAATGCTAGGTTTATAGGGTTGGTGCTCTGAGCGAGACTTGAACTCGCACGTCCTATGGACACTACCCCCTCAAGATAGCGTGTCTACCAATTCCACCATCAGAGCGTTTAATTCTTTTTATTGTGGGATATCTGCGTTTTTATTTTCTAATACTGGTGCAACTTCTTTTTGTTGTTGCATTTTTTCTGCTGCTTGTGATAAATCGTCGAATTTACCTTGGGTTACATTGCCACGATGTGAATTTAAGTTACCAATAGCAATACTTGTAACAAAAAATACAATAGCAAGAATGCCAGTTAAACGAGATAAGAAATTACCTGAACCTGCAGAACCGAAAACTGTACCTGAAGCACCACCGCCAAAAGAAGCACCTGCATCAGCGCCTTTTCCTTGTTGGATTAAAATTAATCCAATCATGATGATAGATACAATTAAATAAACAAATAATAATGCGTTATACATTCTAAATTCTTCTCTGCTAGGATTTGTAATCAATAAAACGTGGCGATATTACCGAATATTCATTGGTGAATCAAGTGATTTTTGCGTACTTGCTGAAAATCTAAGCGGAATTCACCGCACTTTTGGATTTTTTACCTGTTGTTTTTATTGGTTTTTTATTTTTGTTAGTGTTGTTTTGGTTAGCGATTTGGCTTAGTTGTCGTAAAGCTGAAAAATTGACGAAGCGAACCAAATCAGGCAACATTTGGGTGAGTTGATACATAAACTGTTGATAACTCATTTCTTTTTTGCTTATTCCATTAAGTTGCGCTTCCCAATGAGCAGTCATATCAGGTAAGGTTGCAATGTCAGGCAAGGCTTGAATTAGAATTCTTCCTGCTTCTGTACTATGGATATTCCGTCCTTTTTTGTATAGAAATCCACGTTTAAACAGTAATTCAATAATGCCTGCACGCGTTGCTTCTGTGCCAAGTCCGTCGGTTTCTCGAAGGATTTTTTTTAATTCTTTATCTTGCACAAAACGAGCAATGCCTGTCATTGCGGACAATAAAGTGGCGTCTGTAAAAGGTTTGGGCGGTTGCGTTTTTTTACTGACAATTTCGCCTTGCTGACAAAAGAGCATTTGTCCTTTTTTTACTACAGGTAAAGCTGGATCTAATTGTTGATCCTCATCTTCTTTCCCCCATAATGTTTTCCAACCTGCAATCTGTAAATTTCTAGCTTGAGCAATGAAAGTGCCGCCTGCAATTTTGAGTGTGATTTTGCTTTTACGATATTCAGCATCAGGGCAGAATTGCAATAAATATTGTCGAGCAATTAATTCGTAAATATTGCGTTCCGCTAAGCTTAATTGTGCAGAGCGAGTAAGTGCGGTTGGGATAATTGCGTGGTGTGCTTCGACTTTTTTATCATTCCAACAACGGTTTTTTTGTTCTGGATTAACCACTTGCGGCATTGTTTGGTAGTTTGAACTGTGCACAGAAATTGCTTTCATAACCGCAAAGCGATCAGCATAATGTTCGGTCGGTAAATAACGGCAATCGGAACGTGGATAAGTAATTAATTTATGTTTTTCATACAAATTTTGGCAAGTATCTAGTACATCTTGCGCTGACATACCAAAGCGTTTGGCAGCGTCAATTTGTAATGCAGATAAAGAATAGGGTAAGGGGGCGGTTTCTTTTTCTCTCTTATCTTCGTAATCGGTGACTTCTGCAGGTTGTTGAGAAATGCGTTTGACCACGTTTTCAGCTAGGGCTTGAGAAAGTACACGTCCATCTTCATCTTGATAGTCTTCACAGGCTTTGCTTGGCTGCCAAAGTGCGGTGAAAATAACCGCACTTTTTTCATCGGCAGAGATATTGGCAACAACCTCAAAGAAATCTTTTGGTTGGAAATTCTCTATTTCAAGATCGCGCCGTACGATAAGTCCCAATACAGGAGTTTGTACTCTGCCAACAGACAATACGCCATTGTAGCCAGCTTGTCGTCCACGAATGGTATAAGCGCGAGTCATATTTATACCATACAACCAATCTGCTCTTGCGCGCGCTAATGCCGATGTGGCAAGCGGAATGAAGTTACGATTCGGTTGTAATTTTTTGATTGCTTTTTCTACCGCACTTGGATTGAGATCGCTAATTAGGCAGCGTTGGATTTGATCACGTTTATCTGCTGATAAATTGGCGTGACTGAAAACTTCATCAACAAGCAGTTGACCTTCTCTATCAGGGTCTCCTGCATTCACTAATACTTCGGCTTGATGAATCAGTTTTTCCACAATATTGAGTTGTTTTGTCACTTCTTTACGCGGAATTAATTGCCATTTCTCTGGAACAATAGGCAAATGTTCTAGTCGCCATTGCTTAAAATTAGGATTATAGGCATCAGGCTCTGCTTGCTCTAAGAGGTGACCAACACACCAGGTGACATAATCATTTTCGCCACAACGGATAAAACCGTCACCTCGTTGGTGAGGTTTGGGCAATACGTCGGCAATAGCGCGAGCGAGACTGGGTTTTTCGGCAATAAAAAGTCGCATAAAGTTAAAATAATGAAAACAAGATTTCTATGAGCTATAAAAATCTTGTTTTTACTGTGAGAACGGTAATTAAAATACTTTTTTGAATGGTTTGATAATCACTTCGCCATAAACGCCAGCATCAACATAAGGATCTTGTTTCGCCCATTGTTGAGCTTGTTGTAAGGATTCAAATTTTGCAATCACTGTTGAACCAGTTATGGAACTACCATCTTCACTCGGATTTGGTCCTGCGGTTAATAAACGATCTTCGGCTTTTAATTGTTCCAAACGTGAAAGATGTTGAGGACGTACAGCTAAGCGTTGTTCTAATGTGTTTGGATTATCTTGTGCAAAAATAACATAGTATTCCATTGCCTTTCTCCTTTTATAATGACATTTGGCTTAATGCTTGTTCTAACTCTGGGTTATCTTCTCTTGGTACTATTCTTGGTTTACCGTTGCTATCAATGGCAACATATGTGAATAGCGCTTCTGTTACACAAGTGCGTTCACGCGAGCCTTGGAACACTTTTTTAATCCAGACTTCTACTTTTACTTGCATTGAGCTTCGACCAATATTCACTAATTGTCCGTAGCAACATACTACATCTCCCACCGCAATAGGATGAAGGAAAGTCATTTTATCTACACAAACTGTTACAACTCGACCTTTGGCAATTTCCTTCGCTAAAATTGCACCGCCCATATCCATTTGTGACATTATCCAACCACCAAAAATATCGCCATTAGCATTGGTATCTGATGGCATTGCTAATGTTCTTAGCAATAATGAACCCTTAGGTTGACGGTGTTCATTTTCATTTGATAGCGTACAGCTCATAAATTACTCCTTATCTTGCGGAAGATAACGATAAATATAAAGTCCAGTGATAATCGTTGCAACTAAAGTCATCGCAATTAAGCCAAATGATTTAAACCCAACCCAGTATTCACTGTGGAAAACGCTGATATATATATTGGTCAGCATGCAAAGAATAAAGAAAAATGCCCAGCCTAAATTTAAGCGATTCCACACCGCAGTTGGTAATTGAATTTCTTTACCGAGTAATTTTTGGATCAATGGGGTTTTAAATACAAACTGACCAATTAATAAGACAGCGGCAAACAGAGCATTAATTAATGTGACTTTCCATTGCAAATATTTAATATCATCAAAATAAGCAGTCAGCAAACCAAAGAAGACAACAGACCCACCTAGAATGATTTGCTGTTTTTCGATTTTTTTATATTTTAATTTTAAGATTAGCATTTGAATCATTGTGGCAATAACCAGTACGATTGCCGCTTCTCTTATGCCTGCTAATTTATATACCACAAAGAATAAAATCAGTGGGATAAATTCTAAAAGTTGTTTCATTTATGATGCCTTTTGCGTGAAAACTTGATAGAAACGATAGCTAAATACCATTAAAAAGAGGTTGAGAGCAGAAGTGAGGACGACTGCTAAAATCATCATCACTTCATTACGAGCTAATAATGCAATTTGCGCATTCAATATAGTAGCAAGAAAATAGTTGATGACACAGTAAAAAAATAAGGATGAATAGCCTTTCTTACCTAATTGAAAATTCACTTTTAACGTATTTCTAAAGGAAGAATTATTACTTAAATAAGCAATTGGGGATAAACAAAGACGGATTGCTAACCAGCTGGCGATAATAACCAAAATTAATGCTGGAAGTGGTGATATTGGTTCAACCCCTTGAAATAGATGGCTAAGTACAGCAGTTGCTAAGTAAACAATGCTGATTAATACAGGAATTAAAATCATGAGCGCCATGATGATGGCTCCCAATAAACGAGGTAAATGAGAGATTGCGGTTGGGATAATACCTTGAAACTCACGTTGACTAATTTTATGGACAGTTAATATTCCCCAATAAGAAATAAATAGCCCCACTAAAAATTGAACAACGGTGATTAAGCGGCCATCTGCATTTTGGGTTTGCTGTAATAAAATTTCCATACGTTGTTCTTGAGTTAATGCTTCGGCATTTTCAATAGCAACGGTTGGATGTAATAGGATTGCCATCAATGTATTTAAACTTAAAATAACAAGAAAAGTGATAGAAAATTGGCGCTGATTTTGCAAAAAATGCCAGCTATCTTTGAAAAGTTGCGTGAAATTAATTGGCATAATATCCCTTATAAAATATGGCAAAATTTGGTTGTCTATTATACCTGCTTTGATGGAAAAAGTATAAAAAAGTTAAAATTGATCTATATCAAAAATAAGGTTTTAAGTAAAAAATTAAAAAATAGACAATCAACATTATCTTTTTTTAACTTTTTTATTGTTTTATGATCTCGATCACAGTTTTTGTACTCAAAAAGAAGTATATTTAACTCCACGTTTAATGACGTATATTTTTTGTGGATATTAACTAAGGAGTCTATGATGAAAAAAACAGCTTTAGCATTAGGTTTAGCAGCAGCATTAGTAAGTGGTGCAACAATGGCTCACGAAGCAGGCAGTGTTCTTGTTCGTGCGGGTGGCGTATTAGTTGTGCCTAAAACTTCAAATTCAGATTTATCAATTGGCGGAGCTAAACAAGCTGCACCTTTATCTTTAGATGTGAATTCTAATGCACAATTAGGTTTAACAGCGACTTATATGATCACTGATAACATTGGTGTGGAATTATTAGCCGCAACACCATTTAGCCATAGCATCAAATTAGGTAATACTGTTGTTGCTAAAACTAAACATTTACCACCAAGCTTATATGCACAATATTATTTCTTAGATAAAGATGCGAAAGCACGTCCATATGTAGGTGTTGGTGTGAACTACACTACTTTCTTCAGTGAGAAAGAAGTGTTACCAGGCATGACAAACCTCAAATTAAAAGATTCTTGGGGCGTAGTTGCTAATGCAGGTGTTGATATTAATTTAGCAGATAACTTGTTCTTAAATGCAGCAATGCATTATGCAAAAATCAAAACAACTGCAAAATTTGATTTAGGTGGTGCACCAGTATCACAAAAAGTAAAACTTGACCCAATGGTTTACTTCCTAGGTTTAGGTTACCGTTTCTAATTTCATTTAGAAATGCAAAGCCCTTAATTGAATTAAGGGCTTTTTTGTTGGAAAAATATAAGAAAAGTGCGGTGTGTTTTTTCTTATTTTTTATTGGGATAGATTGAGAATAAGAATTTTAGAACGACGCTGATAGTTATAATTTTCTCTTTTCTCTGTTGGTAAATCTTCCACGTTTGCCATTCTAAAGCCACGTTCTTGGAACCAATGCACTGTTCTTGTGGTTAACACAAATAATTTTTCAATTCCTTGATTGATTGCTCTTTTTTGAATCGCTTCGAGGAGAATATCGCCTCGAGATGAATTTCTGTAATCAGGATGAACTGCAACACAAGCCATTTCTGCCATTTTTTCTTCAGGATAACTATTGAGTGCAGCACAAGCGATAATAACACCATCACGATCAATAATGGTGTATTTTTCAATATCCATTTCTAATTGTTCACGCGAACGTTTTACTAAAATACCTTGTTGTTCAAGCGGATGAATTAATTGAAGTAATCCCGGAATATCGCGAGCTGTTGCAATGCGAATATCTTCTGAATTTTCAATAGAAAGCTGCGTACCCACACCATCACGCGTAAATAGCTCTTGTAATAAAGAACCGTCTTCTTCATAGCTTAATAAATGGGAACGTTTTACTCCTGAACGACAAACATCAATAGCAGCCTGCAAGAAACGTGCTTGGGAACTGTGGTATTCATTTTTTTGAATAAAATGAGTTAAATATTCTTCGGCTTGTTGTGGTAGCAGATCGGAAATGGTTTGTTTTTGTTTGTCCAAAATCCCTTGTGTTGAACTAAAGCCAATTAATTTTTCCGCTTTAATTTTTATCGCCACTTGAGTGGCAATTTCTTCAAAAGGCAGGTTAAAACTTTCGCCTGTAACAGAAGGGGCAACAGGTCCAATTAATACAATGGCATCACGTTCTAATTGTTGTTTGATATTTTCAGTTTCAATGCGGCGTAATTTACCGCTTAATTGATAATCAACTCCATCATCCACACCAATAGGTTGCGCAAGAATGAAATTACTGCTGACCACATTGAGCAATGGTGCGTGAGGTAAACGCATAGAAAGGCGAGAGGTAATATCATAATTTAGCTTGCCTACAGCTTGCTTCACTAAATCAAGGGTTTTGAGATCCGTTATGCGAATATTTTTATGATATTGAGGAACAATACTATGTTGTTGTAATAATTCGTTAATTTGTAAACGAGCACCAAAAACAATAATGAGTTTAATCCCAAGACTATGTAGTAAACGAATATCGTTAATAATATTAATGAAATTAGGGCTTGCAATGGTATCGCCATCAAGCATGATGACAAAGGTTTTGCCTCTGTGCATATTCACATAGGGGGTTGATTGGCGAAACCAATGGACTAACTCAGTACTACGCATAATAAATCCTTATATTTATTCACTAATATTGAATTTATATTCAATTTTATGAATATGCAAGTGAAATTTATGGAAATAGAAAACTTTGTTATTTTACACCGCACTTTTGAGGATAATAAAAAGGCTTTCAATTAAGAAAGCCTTTTGTATAGCAATTATTTTGCTGCTTTTAATTCTTGATAGTATTTTTCGTATAACTCAACCGCTTCACCTACGTCATCTTGCCAGTAAGAATTTTGCAAGATTTCAGCTGTAGGGTAGATTGAAGGATCTTGAGTAATTTCTGTTGGTAATTTAGCTTTTGCTTTTAAGTTAGAGGTTGGGTAACCAATTTCTAACGTTAATTTTTCAGCAGTTGCTTCACCTAACATATAGTTAATTAATTTGTGCGCTGCATCTGAATTTTTTGCATTAGCTGGAATTGCTAATGTATCAACCCATAATACTGGACCTTCTTTTGGGAACACCATGTCGATAGTACCTGGTGCTTCTTTCTTAGCGATACGCACAGAACCATTCCATAATTGACCTAGTTCAACTTCGCCTGCAATAAATGAACTTGCTGGGTTATCAGAGTTGAATGAAAGGACATTTGGACGAAGTTTTAATAATTCTTCGTATGCTGCTTTGATTTCATCTGGATTAGTGGTATTAGGGTTTTTACCTAATTTTAATAATGCAATGTTAAATACTTCGCGAGCATCGTCTAATAATTGTACTTTACCTGCATATTCAGCTTTCCATAAATCACCCCAAGAAGTAAAATCAGAACCTTTATAAGCAGTTGTATTGAATGCAATACCTGGTGCACCTAATAATTGTGGTAAAGAATATTTGTTACCTTTATCGTAATCTTTATTCAACCAATCTGGATCTAATTCTGCAATAACAGGTAATTTGCTGTGATCAAGTTCTTTTAACATACCTTCGCGAGCCATTTTTGACACGAAGTAGTTTGATGGCGCAATAACATCATAGCTATCAGAACCTGCACCTTGTAATTTCACTTTAGCGAACATTGTCTCATTTGATTCAAGACTTGAACGATTCACTTTAATACCAGTTTCTTGAGTAAATTGGTCTAATAGACCATCTGGTACATATTCGGTCCAAGTGTAGAGGTTTACTGTATTCTCTTCACTTGCTACAGCTGGTAATGCAACTGAAATTAGGCCAGCTGCAACAAGACCTGCTAATTTTTTCATTTAGATCATCTCCTGTGATGAATTAATTAAGAGTAAAATCCGTCCTTCTTTTTCTCGAAGAAATAAAAAAACGCCTGACTTCGGTTTAGGGCCTAATGTCCGGCGTTATTTTATGTGTAAATCGTTATTTTGTCTAGGCTTTATCTTTTTTGCCAATTAATTGCGCTAATAAGACAAGAGCAAGAGAAAGCACGATCATAATGGTTGCTAATGCATTGACTTCAGGCGTTACACCAGTTTTTACTAATGAGTAAATCTTGAGTGGTAAGATCTCATAGCTTGCGCCACTTACAAATGAGGATACAACCACATCATCTAATGAAAGTGTAAAGCTTAATAACCAACCTGAAACAATTGCAGGTAACGCTAATGGTAAAATAATTTTACGTAAAATCGTTACTTCACTTGCACCTAAATCTCTTGCTGCTTCTAACATTCTCACATCAAAGCCTTTTAAGCGAGAATAAACACTCACTACAACATAAGGTAAACAGAACGTAATATGTGCTAATAGCAATGACCAAAAGCCTAATGAAATGCCTACCATCATAAATAGCGCTAATAAAGATACTGCCATAACAATATCTGGCGACATCATCACAATAAATAGCATTCCACTTACAGCTTGTTTACCGCGGAATTTGTAACGATAAAGAGCAATAGCGGTTAAGCTACCAATTAATGTTGCAATGGTTGCACCTACAAAAGCGATAACAACAGAATGGATAGCAGATTGAATTAAAGTATCATTATTAAATAAGCGTTCGTACCAGTTCCAGCTAAAACCTTTCCATGACAAACCATAGCGGTCTGTATTAAAAGAGTTGGTAACTAAGATAACAATTGGAATGTACAAATAGGCGTACACAACCAACATAAAGAAACTACGTAGTATGCGACCCATTATTCTAACTCCACTTTCTTATTCAATAATTTATTGGCTTTATAATAAACCATAATTAACAACGCCATTAAAATCGTTAAGCCAATACTAATTGCTGAACCAAATGGCCAGTTACGTGAAATTAAGAATTCACTCTTAATCACGTTACCCACTAATAAGACTTTCGCTCCACCAAGTAAATCGGCTACATAGAACATCCCCATCGCTGGTAGCAATACTAATAAGCAACCAGAGATAATTCCAGGCATAGTCAATGGGATAATAATCTTAATGAAACGTTGGAACGCATTTGCGCCTAAATCTTTTGCCGCTTCAAGTAGGCGAAGATCTAATTTCTCAATAGCAGAGTAGAGCGGTAAGATCATAAATGGTAATAGCAAATACACTAAACCAATAATCACTGCTACTTCAGTATTTAAAATACGAATAGGCTCACTAATCAAACCAATAGAGAGTAAGATTTCGTTTAGTACACCTTTCACGCCAAGAAAGATTTTCATACCATAAATACGGATTAATGAGTTTGTCCAGAATGGAAGTACCAACAAAAACATTAAAAAAGCGCGGTATTTTGGATTTATCTTGGTCATGATAAATGCAAAAGGATAGCCAACCACTAAACATAAAATCGTCGTGATGAGCGACATATACAATGAGTTCCATACCACTTTGCCATACAATGGCTCAAATAAGCGCGTATAGTTCTCAAAGGTAAAAGGTAAGGCATAGAAATTACTACTGTCTTTGCTGAGGAAACTCACAATAAACACCAAAAAGTTTGGTGCAAAAACAAAGAAAATTAACCAAGCAAAGATGATACCAACAGCGAATTTCTGGAACTTATTGGTCGTTTTCATCGTTTAATACAACCTCCCAGCCTTCGTGCCATGTGAGAGCCACTTTTTGACCTAAAGAGTGATCGATATTTGGATCGTCTTCATTAAAGAATTCGCTGACTAATACGTTCATACCATTGTGATCTAAGGTCACATTAGATTCTAATGTCATCCCTTTATAATTACGATCCGCTACGTGCCCAATAATTGCTTTGGAACTTTCATTTTCATCTAGTTCTTCAATCACAATATCTTCAGGACGTAACAAGACTTTTAATTTTTGTCCAGCTTGTACATCAAGTGCGGTGTAAATATCACAAATTCTGCCTTCAACATTGGCACGAACACGTTTTTCATCTTTACGCTCAATCACTGTTGCATCAAAGATATTAATTTCACCGATAAATTTCGCGACGAATAAATTTTTCGGATCTTCATAGATTTCACGCGGTGAACCATCTTGCTGAATATGACCTTTTTTCAGCACAATAATACGATCAGACATCGTCAAGGCTTCTTCTTGGTCATGAGTAACGAAAATAAAGGTAATACCTAATTGACGTTGTAATGATTTCAATTCGTTCTGCATTTTTTTACGCAATTTGTAATCTAATGCAGAGAGTGATTCATCCAGTAATAATACTTTCGGTTTATTTACTACGGCACGCGCGATAGCGATACGTTGTTGTTGACCACCAGAAAGTTGTGCAGGTTTACGATCAGCCATGTCTTCTAACTGAACCATACGCAATGCTTCCATTACACGAGGCTTAATTTCTGCCTCAGATACTTTTTGCATGCGTAAACCAAAAGCCACATTGTCAAAAATTGTCATATGTGGGAACAATGCATAACTTTGGAATACCGTATTAATATGGCGATTTTCAGCAGGAATGTTGGTAACATCTTCGCCATCAATAATGATTTGACCCGCATTCGCTTCTTCAAAACCAGCAATTAAGCGTAAAACGGTGGTTTTACCACAGCCTGAAGGACCTAAAATGGTGACAAATTCACCATGGTTAATGGTTAAGTTAAAGTCATTGATGATAGTGTTATCACCATAAGCTTTTTTAAGCGAGCGTAGCTCAACGATAGGTTTAGTAGTTTTTTCCACTAGCTTTGGTTTTCTCCCTGAAAAACTAAAATGAGATTAGTTTGAATAGAAGCAAAACGCTTATTTGTCAGATAAATAAGCACCGAAATTTCAAACAGTAATGATATAGCTATTACGACTTAATGAAAAGGGAAGAATATCATTTTGTTTAAATAATTTACAGAATCGTATTAATTTTGAACAGTAATAGAAAGTGTTATTTTTATAAAATTTGATTTAGGTAAAAGTGCGGTGTAATTTTTCGTAAAAAATTTGCACCGCACTTTATGTTTTTGCATAATCAATTCCCATAAGGAGAGAATTATGCAAACTTCGCAACAATATTTACTCGAACGTTTTTTAAATTATGTGTCATTTGATACGCAGGCTAAAATCGGTGCCAAAAGTTCGCCAAGTTCTTCAGGACAGTTAAAGTTAGCACAACATTTAGCACAAGAATTACAAGCTATTGGTTTAACTGATATCCAACTTTCTAAACAAGGCGTTTTAACTGCTTATTTAGAAGGCAATGTGCCAAATTCGCCAACAATTGGACTCATTGCACATTTGGATACCTCACCAGATTGCAGTGGCAAAAATGTGAAGCCTGAAGTGATCCAAAATTATCGCGGTGGTGATATAGCTTTAGGCATTGGTGAGGAATTTATTAGCCCCGTTTACTATTCATTTATGCACCAATTAATTGGTAAAACTTTAATTGTTGCGGACGGTACAACTTTATTAGGCGCAGACAATAAAGCTGGAATTGCAGAAATTATCACCGCACTTTCTATTTTAAAAGAGAGCAATCAGCCTCGCTGTCATTTACGCATCGCTTTCACACCAGATGAAGAAATCGGTTTGGGTATGCAACATTTCCCTTTAGAACAATTCGCTTGCGATTGGGCATATACCATTGATGGTGGCGAATTAGGGGAATTGGAATATGAAAATTTCAATGCAGCAAGTGCCACTATTACCTTCGTGGGTCGCAATATTCATCCCGGTTATGCGAAAGGAAAAATGGTGAATGCATTGGCATTAGCTTGTGAATTTCAACAACAGCTTCCAGCGCAGGAAGTACCAGAAAAAACAGAGAATAAACAAGGCTTTTTCCATTTACATCGTTTTTCTGGTGACATTGAACGAGTGGAATTACATTATTTAATTCGTGATTTCGATGCGGAACAATTTGAACAGCGTAAGGCATTTTTGTTAAGCAATGTCGCTCAGTTTAATCAGGAAAAAGGCTTGCTCCATCCAATTCAAATAGAGATTACTGATAGCTATAAAAATATGTATGAGACTGTTAAAAAAGTACCACAAGCTATTGAATTAGCAGATCGTGCTATGCGTGAATGTGGTATTTCACCGCAACATAAAGCAATTCGCGGGGGAACGGACGGAGCTTGGTTAGGCGAGAAGGGATTAGCCTGTCCGAATATTTTTACCGGTGGCTATAATTTCCATAGTAAGCATGAATTAATTTGTTTGGAAAGTATGCAAAGTGCAGTAGAAACGATTGTAAAAATAGCGCAGCTAGCAACGCAACTGTATAAGTAACTTATTGAAAACTAATCGGAAAAAGACCGCACTTTATAATGAAAAGTGCGGTCTTTTTTATCATTGTTTATTCGGCTAGCACACCTGAATTCCACTGCTTCGCGTCTTTCGGAGTTTTCACTTGCAGTAAGAATCGTTGGTTTGCTTTTGCTTGAGGTTGAACAACAGTTGACGACGGGGTAGAGAAAGATATACCGCCTTTCAATAACTGCTGGACAGATCCTGTATTTACTTCAATGCCAGACCAACCAAGTTCTGCCGAATAACCTGTTGTGATCCAGAATTGCGAGTTTTGTCGTACTAAATGAGCATATTTTGGTGCAATTGCAATGTGGATCAATACACGATCACCTAAATTATTAAGTGTTAATTGGCGAATTTTACCCACATCCACACCACGATACATCACAGGCGAGCCTTCAGTAAGATTTAGCGCATCATTCGCTTCCAAAATAATCGGGAAACCTTGTGTGAATTTCAGAGCTTTGGAATTGTTGTTATCCGATAAATTAAATTGTGTTTTATATTTACCAGCTCCTGCTTCAATGTCGATGTAAGGTTGTAATAAGCTGTCTATATTCTCAATTCCACCAGCAGAAATTTGTGGCGAAATGACTTTAAATACGCTGTTTTCTTTTGCCACAATCGACATATAATTTGGGTTCATTAAGGCTTTAGCTTTGATTTTCTTTGTAGCTTTATCTAAGCTAATTTCCTCAATTTCACCTACGGTTAATCCCATGTAGCGAAGATCCATGCCAGTGCTGAGATTTGTGGCATCATCTGTGATTAGTGTAATGATTTGTCCTGCAGATTTTGCTTTCAGTTCGCTTGCATACAAGGCGGTATTTTTTCCGCTACCATGATTATCAAAACTAATAGCACCTTTTAACGAACGAGCAATAGGCGTTGCTTGAATACTAATGCCTTTTGGTGTGATATCAATTTGTGCTGCACTTTCTACCCAAAAACGACTGTTTGGTGTTAATAAATGGGCAAATTTAGGATAAATGGCGATATCTACATCAAAGTGTTCTTTTAATGGACGCACTTCTAATACTTGTCCCACTTCATATTGGCGGTAAAGAACCAAGGAACCTTTGCTGATACTTGGTAATTGTTTGGTTTGCAAAGTAATACTTGGTTTTAAATTTGTGCTGACTAACCCCATTTCTGCATGAGACTGATCCTTGTAAATTGGATAGCTTGTTTTGGCTTCGCCATGCGGTTTTCCTGAAATGATACGAACGCCACCTTGCAACCATTTTTCTGGTCGTGCAGCATGCATTTTCAATCCATCTAATCCGAAAGAAATATCAAAATTCGTGGCGGCAATAAATTGTGTGCCAGCATGAATTAAATTGCGGTATTGAGGTGAAATCACAGCTTTAAAACGTACGCCATCGATATCTACTTTTTGTTCGATTAATCGCCCAATATTAATATTGTTGTAATAAATATATTCACCTTTGTTAATGCCGTAGGTTTCAGGCGCGGTTAAGGTCAAAATGAGCGTATTGGGCTGATTAAGCAATAATTCATCTTCTCTTAGTGCACTGAATTTAGTGCTTGGTTCGCCTTTACCCGCAATCATTTCTAAATAAACACCACGCAACATATCAGGTAATTTTTCTAAATTACCCAAATTAAGTTTAGGCGAATGGATAATAAATTGAGTGGTTTGGCGTAATGAATCCTTAATGCTTGGATTTAACAATAAGGTGCCTTCCATATAGTCATCATTGACATCTGCATCGTCAATGGAAGAAATAATGCCCACAGGCGATCCTTGTAAATAGACTTCGGTTATGCCTTCTTTAAATGAAGAATCATTGGGTAGTGTAATTTCAACTTCGATACCTCGTTGAGCAGAACGAAGATCAGGATAGAGAGTATATTGTTCATTTTGATTGGCAAGTTCGCTTTTTTCTGGTGAGTCAAAGGTAATGGCGCCTTGAACGACAGCTTGCAAACTATCCACATTGATATTTACTCCGCTAAAATCAACATCAGCACGAATACCACTGATATTCCAAAAGCGGCTGTCTTTTTTGATAAGATTTTTGTAGGCTTTCTCAATGGCTACGTGAATTTCAACGTTTTTCTGATCAGGCGTAAAGCCGTATTTTAATACTTTACCCACAGGAAGTTTTTTATAAAAAACAGCAGCGCCAGGGGAAATAGAACCTAAATCTTCTGAAATTAATCGAATTAATAAATCGCCATCATCAATTTGAGCGATTGGACTTTCTGTTTCCGCCACAAAATCATATTTATAATCGCCTTCACCCGGTTGAAGCGTAATATAGTTACCAGAAATTAAGGTGTCTAAACCTGAAATCCCAGCTAAAGATGCATTTGGTTGGACTAACCAAAATTTCGTTGTTTCTCTTAAAACAGTTTTTGCTTCAGGATAAATATTAGCTTCGACCGCTACACTTTTTAAGTCATCGGCAAAATTCACTTTTTTAACTACACCAATTTGTAATCCTTGGTAACGAACTTGCGTTTTATTGGCAACTAAACCATCACCTGTTGCAAAAGTAATATGGATCGTTTCGCCTTGCTCTTTAATGATTTGGAAGAATAAGGTCGCACCAATAATTAATGCAATGATAGGCAGTAACCAAAATGGCGATATACGACGGCTTTTTTTCACATTTGCTTCAGGTAGCTTTTGTGCTACTGAAGTTTCTTCTGCTGAATGAATTTGATGATTATTTGTCATAAATTTTCCAAAGTAAACGACTATCAAAAGTGGTCGTTGCGATCATAGTTAAAAATACCGATAAACCAAAATAAATTGCGGCAGGTCCTACAGAAAAATTGATAATTTGCCCGCGTGTGACTAATGACATCATGAGGGCGAGTACAAACAAATCAAGCATGGACCAGCGCCCAACAAAGTGAACAACATGAAACAATTTCAGTTGCCATTTTAAAGAATGTTGCCAACGGAAATGTATGCTAAACAGCAAATAGAGCATAATAATAATTTTGCTGATTGGCACAAAAATACTCGCAAAAAACACGATAAAAGCGACAAAATAGCTACCCATATCAATAAAGGAAATAACGCCCGAGATGAGCGTATCTCCAGTAGAAAGATTATTCATCGCAATATAAGAAATCGGATATATATTAGCAGGGAAGATCATTATCATGCCAGCTAAAAGTGCTGCCCAAGTTTGTTGTAGACTGATATCCGCTGATTTTTCTGGCGCGCTATGGCAACGAGGGCAGCGATCCTCATTTTTATGATTTTTTATAGGTTGCTCAAAAGTATATTGGCAATGAATACAAAAGTGCGGTGTATTTTTTAAGGATTTTGCGGAATATTTGACATTTTGAGGATAAAAGTTATCCCACAATGCACTTGGCTCAATTTTGGCAAAAAGCAAGGTTGTCAGTAGTGCCACAACCAAAAAGGCAATTAAATAAATATCAAAAGAGAGACTTGCATAATCTCTCACTTTAAATGCTGTTACGCCAATTGCAACCAAATACACATCAAACATGACCCAAGGTTTTATATAATTTAATGTAATCAATAGGTTGCGAGGTTTGATTCCCATTAATTTTGAGAACTGTAACAAGATAATCAAAAGACAAAAAGCGATAGGAATAAATACCGCACATAAGAAAATTAAAAATGCAGTGTAGGCATAGCCTTCTGTTGCCATTTTCCAAACACCTCCCCAAATTGACGCATCAACATTAACACCAATCAAATGAATAGTTAATAAAGGGTAGTTCAGTGCAAAAGGCATGAGAATGAGAATAGAAAAGGCAATAATTGAGCAGCGTTTTAGCGACCAATGATCTTGCGATTGTAATTCATGCTGGCAGCGAGGACAAACCGCATGTTCACCTTTTTGTAAATGCGGAATAGCAACTAAGGCATCGCATTCACAACAGCGAGAAACATGATCGATTTTGTCGTTTGAATAAGTTGCCTGCATAGTTTTCCTAGATAATTTTTCAAATCACCATTTTATACATTAATATTAGGCTTGCCAAATGTCGCCGAGAAATAGTCTTGTAATTGGGAATATTTGAAGTGGAAACCTTGTTGTAATAGTTTTTGCGGTTGCATATTTTGGCTGTCTAACAATAAAGCTGCACGTTCGCCTAAGAGCAATTTTAATAAGCAGGCGGGAGCCTGAGCAAAATAAGGTCGTTTTAGTTGGCGAGCCAATAAGCGATTAAATTCCGTATTTGTGACAGGATTGGGTGCACTGAGGTTGAAAGCACCATGACAAGATGGATGATGAATTAAAAAATCAATGGCATTCACCATATCTTCTAAAGCAATCCAAGGCATAAATTGTTTGCCATTACCTAATTTTCCACCAAATCCGCATTGGTATAGGGGTAACATTTTTTGCAATGCCCCACCTTGTGGTGATAAGACGAAACCTGTTCTTAACAAACAGACTCGCGTATTGGCAGATTTCGCGGCTTTTTCCCATTGTTGACAAAGGGATGCAACAAAAGAATGGTCTGCTGGCTGTTGTTCATTTATTGCTTGTTCTCCTGTATTGCCATAATAGCCAGAAGCCGAAGCGGAAATAAAACAGTCTGGAGGTGTGTTGGCAGCATTAATAAGTGCGGTCAATTTTTCGGTTAATTTTATTCGACTATCCCATAACCGTTTTTTTTGTTTATTACTCCAACGTCTATTAAAAATGGGTTCCCCAGCTAAATTAACGACTACATTAGCTTGTAGAGAAACGGGCAAAGAATCTACCGCAGTTAAATGTGGGTGATGTTGAAATAGGGCAAGTGCTTTTGTCGGAGAGCGGGTTAATATTGTAATTTGATGATGTTGTGCAAGCCATTTTCTGACAAGGGCTTGCCCAATTAAACCTGTTCCCCCTGTAATAAAAATAACCATGCTATAACGAATTTTCAAATAAACGTTGGATATTTTTGATTAACTGTTCTGTTGTTGTATTTTGAGTGGGCGTGATGAAAATTGTATCATCGCCTGCAATAGTGCCGAGAATACCGTCTGCTTTTCCTACGGAGTCAAGCAAACGTGCAATCAACTGTGCAGCACCAGGACTTGTTTTTACAACTACTAATAATGAATTGTAATCAATATCTAAAACCAGATTTTTGAGAGGGCTACTTGTATTTGGTACGCTTAATTCGTTAGGTAAGCAATACACCATCTCCATTCTTGTATTTCGGGTTCGTACTGCACCAAATTTAGTCAGCATACGTGAAACTTTTGATTGGTTAATATTCGCAAAGCCCATATCTTGCAAAGCGGTAACGATTTCACTTTGAGAACCAAAACGTTCTTGTGCCAGTAATGCTTTAAACGCATTTGTTAAGCTATCATTTTTTTGTTGAGTCATAGATTTTCATTATTCAATTGATTTGCATAAATTGTGCATAAAAATGCAAAATTAATCAATAAAAATTGAAATTATTTATTTGTGGAAAAAAGAGTGCGGTAAAATTTGAAGTAGATCTCAAATTTGGATTTTGCTATTTGAATTATATTGATCTTATACGTAAACTAGGAGGTAATCAAATAGAGTTAGCACTCATAAAAATTGATCACAGTTTTTATAAGCCCTAATTTTTAGATGTTTAAGGAGACAAAAATGAAAATTGCAGTTTTAGGTGCCGCAGGTGGTATTGGTCAACCACTCTCATTATTATTGAAATTACAACTTCCAGCTGGTTCAGAACTAGCATTATATGATGTAGCACCTATGACACCGGGTGTGGCAAAAGATTTAAGCCATATTTCCACCGCGGTTAAAGTTGAAGGCTATGCAGGCGATGACATTGGTGCAGCTTTACAAGGTGCAGATGTTGTTGTGATCTCTGCGGGTGTGGCAAGAAAACCTGGTATGGATCGTTCAGATCTTTTCAACATCAACGCAGGTATCATTCGTGATTTAGTCCAAAATGTAGCTAAATTTGCGCCAAAAGCTTGTATTGGCATCATTACTAACCCAGTTAATACCACTGTTGCGATTGCTGCTGAAGTATTAAAACGTGCAGGCGTATATGATAAACGTAAATTATTTGGTGTGACCACCTTAGACGTATTACGTGCTGAAACCTTCATTGCAGAACAAAAAGGCTTAGAAGTTGAGCGCAATAGTGTACCAGTCATTGGTGGTCACTCAGGTACAACAATTTTACCTCTTCTTTCACAAGTTCAATATGCAACTTGGGGCGATGAAGAAGTGGTTGAATTAACTAAACGTATCCAAAATGCAGGTACTGATGTTGTAAATGCGAAAGCAGGCGCTGGCTCAGCAACATTATCAATGGCTATGGCAGCAGCACGCTTTACCTTAGCACTAGTTCGTGGTTTACGTGGTGAATTAGCTGTTGAATGTGCTTATGTGGAAGGTGATGGCGAATATGCTCGTTTCTTCTCTCAACCAATTCGTTTTGGTAAAGAAGGTGTTGAAGCATTGTTACCAATTGGTCCATTAAGTGCGTTTGAAAAAGAGCAGTTAGACGCTATGTTACCGCAGTTGAAAGCGGATATTGAATTAGGCGAAAAATTCGTTTAATTACATTTCAAAACTTATAAAAAATAAACCGCACTTTGAAGTGCGGTTTATTTTTTTCTATTTTCTGACCACTTTGAGAGGGGAGAAAGCTTGTGCTACAGGCATGATTTCAATGCGATTCACATTGACATGGGCAGGCTGTTGGTAAATCCAAAGCGCTGCGTTGGCAATATCTTCTGGTTGAATGGATTGCACGCCTTTATAAAGATCAGCCGCTTTTTCATCATCACCTTTAAAACGGACATTGGAAAATTCAGTACCGCCACATAAGCCTGGCTCAATATTGGTAACACGAATAGCTGTACCAACAAGATCCGCTCGTAAATTTAAACTAAATTGCTCAACGAAAGCTTTGGTTGCACCATAGACATTGCCGCCTGGATAAGGATAAGTCCCCGCAATAGATCCTAAATTGATAATATGTCCTTTGTTTTTTTCGACCATTTTAGGCAATACTTGATGAGTAAGATAAGTAAGACCCACAATATTGGTATTGATCATGGTCAACCAGTCGTCAAATTTTGCTTGGTGAGCAAGCTCTAATCCCAATGCGAGCCCTGCATTATTCACTAATAAGTCAATATCAGCCCATTCAGCTGGCAATTGCGAAAGTGCGGTGTCAATTTCTTGTGTTTTGGACACATCCATTTGTAACGGATAGAAATTTTCGCCGAGTTCATGTTGTAGTGCTTGTAATTTATCTAAACGGCGAGCTGCACCAATGACTTTGTAGCCTGCATTGATAAAGGCTGAGCAAATCGCTTTACCAAATCCTGCTGATGCGCCTGTAACTAAAATTGCCATATAACCTCCTGTATTTAAAATATTGATTTATCATAACAAAAAATCCTACGCAAATGGAATGAACGTAGGATTTTTTATGGATTATGTTAATTTCGGTTTACTGACCATGATTTCAATCACTTGTCGGTCTGTATATTGCATACTGCGAGAGGCAATATTACATAAGTTATTGATGGAGCGATCAATATCATGCTCAACAATGCCTTCATTACCTGTGACCTGACTGTTATCTAATGCCATTAAAACAGACTTATAACCCGAAGTGACACTGGTTGACACTTTCATTGCACAACTGTTTGCCGCACCATCACAGATAATGCCACTGATATCGCCAATCATACTGCTGATTGCCATGCTAATACTTTCAAATTTCCCAGTTAATAGCCAAGCAACACCAGCGCAGCTTCCCATTGCTGCGGTAGTGGCAGCGCAAAGGGCAGAAAGTTTTGGGAGTTTGCTATGAATATAAATTGCCATTAAGTGAGATAAAAATAGTGCACGAATACGTTGCTCTTCCGTTGCATTGATGTGACGCGCGACCACTACAACAGGCATAGTTGCAGTAATGCCTTGGTTGCCTGAGCCTGAGTTACTCATCGCAGGAAGATTGGCTCCGCCCATTCTTGCGTCAGAAGCAGCAGTGGTTTCAATAACAATTCGGTTGAGCAAATCGTCGCTAATTAATCCCATACCAATTTGTTTTTGCAACGTGCGACCAATATGCAAACCGTAATCAGTGCGTAAGCCTTCTTGTGAAAGTGCACTATTGAGTTTTGCTGCCTCTTCAATAAAACGGATTTTTTCTAACTCGACATTCATTGAAAAATCGAACAGATCTTTTGCGGAAAGTGCGGTGAAAATATCTGCAATTTCATCATTTTCTACGGCGCAAGGTTTGCTAAAAATGCACTGACCATTTTTTTCAATATAAATCACATTGGTGTGATGAGCAGCAATACGAACACGAACGATATCATCTTGATAGAATAAATTCGCTTCTGAGTAAAGAATATGCTCTGTTTCAAAAATTGAAACGGAGACCTTGTCTTCACTTAGCATGGCTTTGGCTTGCTTAACTTGTTCTGCAGTAATCTGCTTTAATACTTCCAATCCAGCGTTCGGTTCGCCTCCAATTGCGCCGATAGCAGCAGCCATGGCTAATCCCACAGTACCTGTACCAGGAACAGTAACGCCCATGCCATTTTTCATGAGATTAGGCGATACTTTTGCTTCTATACGTTCAGGAATATAGCCTAAATGCTGGCGTCCAATAGCAGACGCCAACGCCAATGAAATGGGTTCTGTACAACCCAGAGCAGGAACCACTTCATTAGTTACAGCGGTAAGAATCGCTTGTTCTAAATTTTGCTGATTGATATCCATATCCATAAAGTTTATTCAATCCCTTTATGACGTAATAGCGCATCTAATGTTGGTTTGCGACCGCGGAAACGCTCAAATAATGCCATTGGTTCTTCAGAACCACCACGAGACAGAATTTCATCTAGGAAGGATTTACCTGTTACTGGATTAAAAATACCTTCTTCTTCAAAGCGTGAATAGGCATCTGCAGATAGCACTTCTGCCCAGAGATAGCTGTAATAACCGGCTGCATAACCACCAGCGAAAATATGGCTAAAACTATGTGGTGTTCTTGCCCAATCAACGCCTTTGATAACAGAGACATCTTGTTTTACTTGGTTTAATGTATCCAAAATTTGATTGGTTTGACCAATTTGATATTGATGATGTAAACGGAAATCAAATAAACCAAATTCTAATTGGCGGAGAACAAACATTGCCGCTTGGAAGTTTTTCGCTTTGATTAATTGAGTTAATTTTTCTTTTGGTAGCGGTTCTCCAGTTTCATAATGTCCTGAAATAAAGGCGAGTGCTTCTTCTTCCCAGCACCAGTTTTCTAAGAATTGGCTTGGTAATTCCACCGCGTCCCATGGCACGCCGTTAATACCTGCCACATCACCCACGTCAATTTGTGTGAGCATATGATGAATACCATGCCCAAATTCATGGAATAAGGTAGTGACTTCATCATGTGTGAATAATGCAGGTTTGTCGCCCACAGGTGCATTGAAGTTACAGGTTAAATAGGCAACGGGCTTTTGAATTGAACCATCAGCTAAACGTCTGCGACCAACGCAATCATCCATCCAAGCACCGCCACGTTTATTTTCACGAGCATATAAATCTAAATAGAAACTACCACGCACTTGATGTTGTTCATCCACCAAATCAAAGAAGCGAACATCTTTGTGATAGGTGTCAACATCAAAGCGTTCTACCGCATTAATGTTAAAAATACGTTTGATCAATTCAAATAATCCTGAAAGAACACGATTTTCTGGGAAATACGGGCGTAATTCTTCATCATTAATCGAATAGAGGGCTTGTTTTTGCTTTTCACTATAAAACGAAATATCCCAAGGTTGTAAATAAATATATTCTTGATCTTGCTGCACAAATTTTTTCAGATCACAAAGTTCTTTTTTTGCCTGATCCTTAGAACGTTTTGCTAGATCTTCAAGGAAATCTAAAACCTGTTGTGGATTTTCTGCCATTTTGGTGGCAAGTGAACGATCGGTATAGCGTTCAAATCCAAGCAGTTGAGCCAATTCCACGCGTAAATCAAGAATTTCACCCATGATTTCTGAGTTATCCCATTTACCTGCATTTGGGCCTTGATCTGAGGCTCTAGTGACAAAAGCGCGGTACATTTCTTCGCGTAATTCAGCATTTTCGCAATAAGTCATTACAGGTAAATAGCTTGGGAATTCCAAGGTAAAACGATAGCCTGTCATACCTTTGCTTTCAGCCGATTGTTTAGCAGCTTGTAATGCACTTTCTGGTAAGCCTGCTAATTGTGATTCATCGGTAATAATTTTTTCCCAGCCCATTGTAGCGTCAAGCACATTATTGCTGAATTGCGAGCTTAATTCGGATAAACGAGCAGCAATTTCGCCATAACGTTTTTGTTGTTCTGCTGGTAAGGAAATACCAGAGAGCTCAAAATCACGCAGGCTATTTTCAATGGCTTTTTTTTGCGCCACATCGTAATGTTCATATTCTGGGCTTTGTTTTAATGCGAGATAAGCATTATATAGTCCTTGGTGTTGCCCAACCCAAGTGCCATATTCCGATAATAACGGCAAACACGCTTGATAGGCTTCGCGTAATTCAGGGCTATTTTTCACCGCATTTAAATGACCAATTGGCGACCAAGCTTTACTTAAACGATCATTCACTTCTGCTAATGGCAAGTAAAAGTTTTGCCAACTAGGCTCAGGTTGCTTTAATAGTTGTTCTGTCACATCACGACAATCTTGGATTAATTTCTCTACCGCAGGTTGAATATGTTGAGGTTCAATTTTTGAGAAAGGAGGTAATGTATTATTTTCTAATAATGGGTTTGTCATAAATATCCTTATGGGGAGCAATGAAAACATTGCTCCGTTTGTTATTTATTAGTTGATTTTAGTAAGAATAAGATTTGCCATCATTGCAATATGGTCATCATCTGCATTTAATGCCGGAATATATTGGAAGGTTTTGCCACCATGTTCTAAGAAATATTCACGATTTTCTTCATCAATTTCTTCAATGGTTTCTAAACAATCCACAGAAAATCCCGGACAAACAACAGCAATTTTTTCAATGCCATTTTTTGCTGCATTTTGCATAAATTCATCCGTATAAGGCTGTAACCATTCTTCTTTTCCAAAACGTGATTGGAAGGTCATTTGCCATTGCGTTTCTTTCAAACCGAGTTGATCAACAACTGCAATGGTGGTTTGACGACAATGCTCACGATAATAATCGCCTTTTTGTTCATAACTTAATGGAATACCATGATAAGAGAACAGTAAAAACTCATCTTCTTGCATTTTCGCTTTGATGGAACGCACTAAAGCTGAAATATAGTTTTCATCTAAATGATAAGAATGAATAAAGTCAAAAGGCACAATATGGCGCTGTTTTTTCAATGCATCAGCAAAGGCATCAAAAACGGAAGCAGTAGTTGTACTACTGTATTGTGGGTACAGTGGTAACACAACGATTTTTTCCACATTCAAATCTGTTAATTTTTGCACCGCACTTTGAATGGAAGGATTGCCATAACTCATGCCAATTTCCACTTCAATATCTAAATCAGCATGATGTTGTGCAAAATAAGCCTGTAATTTTTCTTGCTGCTGCTTGGTGGTTGCTAAGAGAGGCGAGCCTTGTTCTGTCCACACCGATTGGTAATTCTTTGCAACTCGTTTTGAACGAGGTGGAAGAATAATAAAGTTAAGTAATGGCCACCAGCGCCATTTAGGCAGATCCACAACGCGAGGATCTGTCAAAAATTGACGCAAATAAGGCTTAATGGCTTCTGGAGTTGGTGCATCTGGTGTGCCCAGATTGGCTAATAAAATACCAATTTTTTTATTCATTATGATCTATTACCGAAAGTGTTAAACGTGAAGTGCAGCATAGTTTATCTTCTTGATCACGAATGTCAATTTGCCATACTTGAAGTGTGCGTCCAATTTTGATTGGATAAGCTTTACCAATAACAAAGCCCCCTTTTTTAGCAGGACGCAAGTGGCTAGCGTTGATTTCAGCTCCTACCACGATTTTGCCTTCTTCGGTGCAACAATAACCTGCTAATGATCCGACGGTTTCTGCTAGTGCCGCTGACACACCACCATGCAAAATGCCTACAGGTTGCATTGTTTTTTCATTAACAGGCATTTTTGCTTCAAGCCAATCATCGCCTTTGGCAATAAATTCAATGCCAAGATATTCTATCGCGCAATGCTTACAGCCTTCATTGAGGTCTTGTAAGCTAAATTCGCGTTTCCAAATCGCCATTTTACTTTCCTTAATGTTAATCGTTATTTAAAAAGTGTTAATAATGCTTGCACTGGGTGCAAGGCGGTAAATTGTTCAAATCGTTTTACTTGGCTGCGACAAGAATAGCCAGTGACTAAACAACGTTGTGGATTTTTTCCCTGTAATTTCTTTTGCCAAGAAATATCATAGATTTGTTTTGACATCTCTTGATTATTTAAATCATGACCAAAGACACCAGCCATACCGCAGCAGCCCACCGTATGAATTTGTAGTTCTTCTCCAAAAGCAGCAAAAATTTGTTGCCATATTTTTGGACTGGTTGGCATTGCAGTCGCTTCAGTACAATGTGGGAATAGATGCCAACTTTCTGCAGCTAAAGTGCGGTCAGAAATTTCACGATTTTGCACCGCACTTTTGAATACTTCAGTATTCAGCTGAGCGCTTAACCATTCGTGCGATGTTAAGACTTGGAAATCGCCACGTTCATGTTCTAAAACTTCTTTATATTCATCACGATAAGACAAAACAATGGCTGGATCGACCCCAACTAATGGAATCCCTAAATCTGCCACTCGATTCAAAAATGCGGACTGATTGCGAGCAGTTTGCGCAAATTGATTGAGGAAGCCTTTAATATGTTGTGCTTTCCCATTTGGTTTGAAGGGTAGCACAATCGGTTGATAACCTAATTTTTGGCATAACTCAACAAAATCAGCTACCACTTTAGCATCGTAATAAGAAGTATAAGGATCTTGCACAATAAACAACATATTGGTTTTTTCTTGCGCAGATAGCGATTCTAATTGCTCGAGCGGTTTATCTCTATAACCAATTTGCACTAATTGCTGTTGTAAATTAGGTTGGGAAAGTAGAGGTAAATCCACCATTCCTAAAGTTTTTTCCACCGCACTTTGTACCAGTTTTGCTTTGGTAAAGAAATTGAAAAAACGAGGTGCTTTCGCCATATAAGGCGCTGCAACTTCTAAATTCGCCACCACATAATCTTTTGCTGGGCGTGCATAGCGTTGATGATAAAAGTAAAAGAATTTTGAACGGAAACTTGCCACGTCAATTTTAATTGGGCATTGACTTGCACAGGCTTTACAGGCTAAGCAAGTATCCATTGCCGATTTCACTTCATGAGAAAAATCGTATTCTTTGTCTTTTTTCAATGTGTTTTTGATTTTTTGAACAAACTCACTGAGTTTTATGTTGCTTTGTTTAAATTTTAATTGCTCAGGTTGAACCTGTTCTTTTGCCATTAAATGTAACCATTCACGCACCATAGCAGCGCGACCTTTTGGCGAAAGTAAACGGTTTCGGCTAACCTTCATCGAAGGACACATGGTGCTATACACATCAAAATTAAAGCAAAGTCCATTACCATTACAATTCATTGCGCCAGAAAATTCTTCTCGTATTTGAATCGGAATTTGGCGATCGTAATCTGCACGCATTGTGGTTGCAGCAACAGAGTAGAGCTCATCTTCGCAATTAAGTGGTGTGCAAATTTTGCCTGGGTTGAGGCGATTATGTGGATCAAAGAGGAACTTCACATAGCGTAATTCTTGCCAAAGTTCTGGGGTAAAGAATTTTTCCCCATATTGTGAACGCATGCCTTTACCATGTTCACCCCAAATTAAACCGCCATATTTTAATGTGAGATCGGCAACTTGATCGGAGATTTGTTTAAATAGTTTTACTTGCTCAACATCCGTCAAATCAAGGGCTGGACGAACATGCAAGACACCAGCGTCAACATGTCCAAACATGCCATACTGTAAATTGTAGCTATCTAATAAAGCACGAAATTCTAAGATGTAATCCGCTAATTGCTCTGGTGGCACGCAGGTATCTTCAACAAAGGCAATAGGTTTTGCCCAACCTTTTGCATTACCTAATAATCCCACCGCTTTTTTACGCATCGCGTAAATACGTTCAATAGAAGCAAGGTCTGAAGTGACTTGATAACCAATAATGTTATCCTGTTTCTGTGCTATTTTTTGGTCTAATTGCTGACAAAGTGCGGTGACTTGTGCGTGAATTTTTGCTTGGTTATTGCCTGCATATTCCACAATATTTAAACCTAAAATTGGATTTTCAGGTTCTTCAGTTAATAAATCATTGACGGAATGCCAAATAATATCTTCTTTCGCTAAACCTAACACTTTGCTATCTACAGTTTCAACAGATAGCGCATTGGCTGCAACCATAAAAGGCGCATTGCGTAATGCAGCATTGAAGGAACTGTATTTAATATTAATTAAGGTGCGATATTGCGGAATTGGGGTTAAATCTAACACCGCTTCGCATATAAAGGCGAGGGAACCTTCGGAGCCCGTTAAAATTCGGGTTAAATTAAAGGCACTTTCATCATCATTAAAGACATTTTTAAGATCATAGCCTGTTAGAAAACGGTTTAATTGCGGCAGATCATTGAGAATCGATTGACGTTTTTGTTGGCAACGATTGAATATTTCTTCATGTAATTGTCTTCCATGGGCAGAAAGATTATCAGGTAAATTCTGTAAAAATTGCACTGTTTTCACCGCACTTGTATCTAAAATTTCCCCGTTGATTAATACGCTTTTTAAGCCAAGCACATGATCGGATGTTTTGCCATATTGTAATGAGCCTTGCCCCGAAGCATCTGTATTAATCATGCCTCCAATGGTTGCTCGGTTACTGGTAGAAAGTTCGGGCGCAAAAAACAATCCGTAAGGTTTGAGATATTGATTCAGTTGATCTTTTACGACACCAGCTTGTACTCTTACCCAACGTTGTTCGACATTGAGTTCTAAAATGCCAGTCATATGGCGTGACAAATCAACGATAATATTATTATTCAGAGATTGCCCGTTTGTGCCAGTACCCCCGCCACGCGGCGTGAAAGTTAAAGATTGGTATGCTTCGCGTTGTGCTAATTTAGTAAGACGTACCACATCAGCAACGGATTTAGGAAATAAAATAGCCTGCGGAAGTAATTGATAAACACTGTTATCAGTGGCAAGACTGAGACGATCGGCATAATTTGAAGCAATATCGCCTTCAAAAGATTGTTGTTGTAGATCTTGTAAATAATCTGCCACAACAGGATTAAGTTGGGGCACATCTTTTAAACGAGGTAGCATAAAATTTCTCTGCCTATTAAAGTCAAAACTGCCTGAAATCTTATCACAAAATTGAATTAAAAAAGTATTTATTCAATAAAAAAGCAAGGAACATGACCAGTAAAAAACATCAGGCTTCATTTCATCGTTTGCGTAGTCAGAACTTAGTAAAATAGCATTTATTTTACCGCACTTGATTAAATCAATCATTTTCCCGTTCAATTTTGATAAATTTACTCATTTTTTTACAAAAAGATGATTAATTAGTAGTCGAGTTGTTTTTTTTTGTACAATTTCGCCCGTTTAAAGTAAATCAAATCTCAGTATAGTTTGGGTTGATGAGCTTTATCAATGAAACTTAATTGTTTAACAAATGTTATTAAGTCAACAAAGGATATTTCAGTAATATTCTCATTTAATATTTAATCTTATAAGGAACACATAATATGTTTTCAAAAACAAAATTGGCAATAGTGATTGCCTCTACATTAGCAACAGGGGCGGTTTATGCTAGCTCATTAACCACTGCCAAAACACCAGAGGAAATCTCACGTACTGAGATCGGTAGTGAGTTTGCTCATATTCTTAATGCAGATAATGGAAGTGTGTTAGAACAAAATACAATAATGAGTGGTGATGGAAAAGTGCTTGTGTTGTTTGCGGCAGATTTTTCTGGTGCTCAGGAAACTGCCTCAAGAATATTTTTTGGCGATGATTTTAGTAAAAAACACATTATTTCAGGGGATGTAGATAACGGTGTGCCAACGCTCAGTTATGATGGTTCTATTGTTGTTCATTATTTTAATACTTATACTGTGCGTGAAGGGGATAAATGGATTGAGCATAAAGTCCCTGAGACAGAGAATTATACCTTATTAGGCGTTACACCAAGTGGCTTACTCTATGGTATTGGAAATGATAATGCCATTCAGTTGAGAACCCCTATTGATCATAAAGTGGTTAAAGAAAAATTTATAGGCAAATTCGCTCCAATTGTTGGGCGTAACCATGATGGCTCAGTGCTATTAACTAAGTTTGGTAACCCAACAGTGTATTATGGCGAGAATTATAGTAAAAAGAAAGAACTTATCTTTTTTAAAGATGGCGTATATGCAGATGGGATTTCTGGTTTAGTGAGTGGTGAACTTGCTAAAGTTAGCCCTGATGGTAATGTGATTATGAATCACGATATTGTGTATTCAGGACCTGATTATGAGAAAAAAACGGTTGTTAGCAAAACATTAAATGGTAAAACAGATCCTAATAGTGTAGTTATATTACAAGTAGCAAATAAAGATGGTTCGGTGTTAGGCGGTTCAATTGCTGGTCCTCAACTTGAGGGAGGTAATGATTTCCGTAGGGAATATCGTCCTGTAATTTGGTTTGGCAAAGATTGGTCAGAAACTAAAGATTTAGGTACTTTAGGTCAAAAAGATACAGATCAAGGTATTGTATATGCGATGTCTGATGATGGTGAAGTGATGACTGGTTTATCGACTAACGCAGAAGGTAAATATGCCGTCACATTATGGAAATTAATTAAAAAAGAAGAACCACAAATAGAGCCTCAAGTAGCACCTCAAGTTGAGCCTGAACAACCAAAAAATGATTTTGATACTGTTGCAATTGATGCGGCGAAAACCCGTGAAAGCGTAGCGAAACGTGCAGCAAGCACTTTAAACATGTTTGAAAACCAATATTATGGTTTACGCAGTTTATTAAACGGTTGTGATATTGAAAACGAACAAGCAGGCAGCTATTGCGTATCAGCACGTTCAAATTTAGCAGGTCGTCAAAATGCGAGAGAAGTGAAAGTTGGCGTAAGTGGTGCCTATAACTTCACTGAAAACTGGTCAGCAGGTTTTGTATTAGATCATACAGTTTATGCAAAATGGACAGATGGCTATCACCGTAACAAAAACAACTACGGCGCAAGCGTGCACGCACAATGGAAAAATAAATACAACGACACTACCGAATTTTATATTCGCCCAGCGTTAAGCTTCAGCAACTATAAAATGAACGTAGACCGTCCAATGTTAGCGGGTACAGAATTAGGTCATGGCAAAACACGCTTTAAAGGCTTAATGCTGTCATTAACCTTAGGTCAAAACTACCAAGGTAAAGAATTTGCATTAGGTTGGAATGCAGGTGTACGCCACAGCCGCTTAGCACAAAATGCCTACAATGAAACAGATATTGCTTTCCCAATCAGCTATGGTAAAGCAAGCTACAAAGATATCAGCGTATTTGCAGGTTTAAATGTGAAAAAAGCGGTCACAGAGAAACTTAATTGGTTAGCGGCATTAGAAGTGGAAACAGCATTCAAGCAAAAACACCCAGAAATGAAAGCCTACAACCAATATTTAGGTGAAATGACCCACAGCAAAACCATGCCCAAAACGTCAATTTCATTTGCGACAGGTGTTGAATACAAACTTAACCAGAACTTCCGTCTTGAGTTAATGCCAAAAGTCACCAAAGTGAACCATGGACCAGTACGCTGGGATGTAAGTTTGAATTTAACAGGCCAATTCTAATAACTTGTTAGGTTATTTATTTTAATGAAAAGCACCGAAAGGTGCTTTTTTGTTGTACTTAAGAAACGATAAACTAAAAAAGCGTGGTCAAATTTTTCTTATTTTTGACCGCGCTTTATTAAATAAAATCCTTGCTTTTTTATTATTTATTCAGCGGGGAATATGAATGGGTTCAGTCCACTGCGAGCAAAGCCTTTTTCTTCCATTTCAATATCTAAGAAAAGACTTGCTAGATCATCAGCTACTGCTTCAACCTGTGGATCTTTCTCTTGATAGAGAATTTTTAAGTAACTATGGCAATCGCCACAGCTTTCGGTTTTAACGGCTGCTGCTTGATTATCAATCGACCAATAGTTAAGTTCTTTTGATTGATCACAGTTAGAGCATTTTGCACGTACAACATTCCATTCACTTTCACATAAGGAACAATGCAAATAACGCAGTCCTTGTGCTGAACCAAAATGCACTACACTTGCTACTGGTGCAGATGCACAAATTGGGCAATGATGTAAGCCATCGTTACTTTCCATATTAGCATTATGTGAAATCTGTTGGCTCAGTTGTAACCAATATAACGATAATGCGGCCCAAATGAAAATGGCTTTATCGCTGGATACATTGGCATAATCTTGTGCCAGTAATTTATCCGCTAATTGTTCAAGTTCATCATGGGATGCTTTTTCTAACCAGTCAATCGTTGCCAAAATTTGTTCATTGGCATGAGGCTTCATTTCCGCTAAAAGTGCGGTTAAATATTCACGCCATTTTGTATCACGTTGCCATGTTTTGATGTTTAATGGCAAGGTTTCCGCAGTGGACAATGTTTGTTTTGGTAAGGGATTTTCTTGCAGAATGAGTAATTGTGCGTCCACAAGTTGTGCGGCAAAATTCAGATAATCTGCAAAAGGATGTTGCTGAGCTAATTCCCGTAGGCGTTTGGCTCGGCGTTGATAAAGATTTTTAGGATTAGCAAAAAGCAGCGCAGGTTGTTGGAAAGAATGTGCCGCTTGTCTAATCTCGTTTTCAGGAAGAATTCGAATACTCATAGTTCTACATCTGTTGTAAAAAAGTGTGGTAGATTTTACCGCACTTTTTGATTAGTTGATTGTTATCATTTGGCGTTTTTGTTCGCTTCAATTTCTTTTTCTAATTGAGGCAACACGTCTTCATTGTACCATTTAGGATGGTGTTTTTTCGCCCAACGAACAGTTACCCAACCTTCAACCATGCCGCGAATTGAGCCTTTGACCCAAAATGCCATGTACATATGCACCATAATACCAGTGAACAAGGCAAATGCACTTGCAGAGTGAAGTAAAATCGCAATGCGAAGAACAGGGATAGGGAAGTAGTGACTGAAATATTGACGCCACATAATGATACCCGTTACTAATAGGGTGATCATTGCGAGAATCAATGTCCAGAATAACATTTTCTGCCCTAAGTTATATTTGCCGTTGTAAGCAACCGCATGTTCGTTACCTTTTAGGACTTCGCCCACGTTTTTAAGCCAGCGAAGATCGTTTTTTTCTGGAATATTATGGCGCCAGTAAATCACCACTAAAATCCAGAACGCAACAAACATGATTATCCCTGTAAATGGGTGTACTGCACGTGCGATTTGAGGCGTACCTAAGATTTCCGTTAGCCAAGCAAAGTCAGGGAAAAAGAATGCGATCCCTGAAAGTGCGGTGGTAAAAAAGCAAATTACCAACAACCAATGGCTTAAACGTGAAGGGGTTTTATGACGAATGATTTTGGTATCATTCGTGATTTCAGTCAATTTTTCTGAGTGACTCATTATTTGCCCCCTTCCTTATCTTCTTGCTCAAATTTTTCGCTGTGATCCTCAACATCTTCTTCATTGTTTGGACCAACAACGAGGTAGTGACCAATTTCAGCTAATGCCAAGCCACCCATTGCAACCGCAGCGACTGGTTTTAAGATATCCTTCCAAATTTGGACGCCGAGATCAATCTTAGGATCTTTTGGTAAACCAGAATAAAGTTCAGGTTTATCTGCATGATGTAACACATACATTACATGCGTACCGCCCACACCTTCAGGATTATAAATACCCGCATTTTTATAGCCACGAGATTTCAGATCTGCCACGCGTTTTTCACCGTAGTCGAGCATTTCTTCTTTGCTACCAAAACGGATTGCACCTGTTGGACAGGTTTTCACGCAAGCAGGCTCTTGACCAACTGCAACACGATCTACACAAAGTGTACATTTATAAACGCGGTGATCTTCTTCATTCATGCGTGGAATGTTGAAAGGACAACCTGCGATACAATAACCACAGCCAATACATTTATCGGATTGGAAATCCACAATACCGTTCGCATATTGGATAATTGCGCCTGGTGCAGGGCAGGCTTTTAAGCAGCCCGGTTCTGCACAGTGCATACAACCATCTTTACGAATCAGCCATTCTAAGCGGTCGTTTTCTTCCACTTCGTTGAACTTCATCACAGTCCATGCTTTTGCATTAAGATCGATTGGGTTGTCATAAACACCAACGCAAGCTTCTGGCTCTGAACGTAAATCATTCCATTCAGAACAACCAACTTGACAAGCTTTACAACCAATACAGGTTGTTACATCGATCAATTTAGCGACTTCAACTTGGTGATCGCGCGCTTGTGGTGGTGGAGTTAGGCTTGAAGTTGCAGAGGCCTTAATAATGTTTTGAGATTGAACTACACCCATATTATGCCCCCACTTTTTCAATATTAACTAACATACATTTTGACTCAGGTGTTTGAGTATTAGCATCACCTGTACGCACCGCTAAGTTATTGGCAAAGAAACCTTTTTTCGCTCCAGTTGTGGCTGCAAAGCCCCAGTGAATTGGAATACCCACTGTGTGAATTGGTTTGCCATCAGCGACTAAGGTGCGAATACGTTTTGTGACAACAGCCACAGCCTTGATATAGCCACGTTTTGAAGACACTTTTACTGTATCGCCTTGTTTAATGCCTTTTTCAGCCGCAAGATCTTCGCTAATTTCAACGAATTGTTCTGGTTGAGCAATTACATTGAGTAACGCATTTTTTGTCCAATAGTGGAAATGCTCTGTTAAGCGATAAGTTGTACCTACATAAGGGAACTCATCATTAGTACCTAAATCTGCTTTATCATTATCTAGGATACGTGCCACTGGGCTAGATACTACATTTGGATGCAGTGGGTTTGTACCAATTGGGCTTTCCATTGGTTCGTAATGCTCTGGGAATGGCCCATCAACCATACGTTCACGTACGAATAAACCACTAACACCTTCAGGTTGCATAATAAATGGTAATACAGGGCTATTTGGTGGTGCTGTACCATAGTCAGCGATATCCACATAGTTCCAGTTTTTACCATTCCATTTCACTAATTGACGTTTAGGGTTAAATGGATTACCTGCTAAGTCAGCACTTGCGCGGTTATAAAGAATACGGCGGTTTGACGGCCATGCAAAGCCCCAACCTAATGTATTTCCTAAGTTTGATGGATCTGAATTATCGCGGTTCGCCATTTGGTTACCTTGCTCAGTCCATTGACCTGTATAAATCCAGCAAGCACCTGAAGTGGTACCATCATCACGCATTTGAGCAAAGCTTGAAAGTAACTGACCTTTTTTCAGGATGATATTGCCATTCTCATCTTTCAGATCTGCTAGGGCATAACCATTATTTTCTTTTGCCACTTCTTCTGGTTTTGGCTCAAGTGGATTTGCATAATCCCAAGACATCGCTTCAAGTGGTTCTAATGGTGCTTTACCGCCTTCTTTATGGTAAAGATGGATAAGTTCAGCACGTAATTCAGAAAGAATTTCCCCATCTGTTTTTGCTTCTGCTGGTGGTTCAGCACCTTTCCAGTGCCATTGTAACCAACGTCCAGAGTTAGCAATTGAACCATCTTCTTCTACGAAACAAGTTGTTGGTAAGCGGAAAACTTCAGTTTGGATCTCTTCAGGATTCACATCATTGTATTCACCGTAATTTTTCCAAAATTCTGATGTATCAGTAATCAATGGATCACAGATAACTAGGAATTTTAACTTGCTTAATGCTTTGATCATTTTTTGTGAATTTGCATAAGAAGCAATAGGGTTCATACCTTGGCAGAAGAAACCATTGACTTTGCCCTGATACATATCTTCCATGTAACGGAAATGATCAGTGCCACCTAATGGTAATTTTGGTAAATAATGGTAGCCAAATTCATTTTCAGGCGTTGCTTTATCACCATAGAATGATTTCAACATACTTACCATAAATTTAGGCGTGTTCTTCCAGTAGTTGACCTGATCTTTAAGCATTGTTTTTGGTGTGATACGTTTCAACAATTTTTCTAAAGAACTATCAGCTTCGCCTGGTAGAGGTAAATAAGCTGGTAAACGAGCAGGGAATAAACCTAAGTCTGTAATACCCTGTACATTTGAGTGACCACGTAAAGCGTTTACACCACCACCGGATACCCCAATGTTACCAAGTAGTAATTGAATCATTGCCATGGTACGAATGTTCTGGGCGCCAACTGTATGTTGCGTCCAACCTAAAGCGTACAAGAATGTTGCTGCTTTATCTGGTGCAGAGGTTTTGGCAATTTCTTCACAGAAAATTTGGAAATCTTTTTGTGATGTACCCGTAATACGTTCTACCATTTCAGGTGTATAGCGTTCAACGTGTTCACGTAATAAATTAATGACACAACGAGGATCTTGTAAGGTTAAATCACGTTTGGCGTTACCTTCCGCATCGAATTGATATGACCAAGTTGAACGATCATATTTGCGAGTGGCTTCGTCATAACCAGTGAATAAACCATCTTCAAATTTGAAGTTTTCATTTACTAAGAATGCCGCATTGGTGTAGTGCTTAACGTATTCGTGTTGAATTTTATCGTTTTTCAATAAATAACGAATAACGCCAGATAAGAAAGCAATATCAGTGCCGGGACGCAGAGGCATATAAATATCTGCCACAGCTGCAGAGCGGTTAAAGCGTGGGTCCACCACCATTAACTTCGCACCGTTTTGTTTTTTGGCTTCAATCGCCCAACGGAAACCAACAGGGTGTGCTTCCGCAGCGTTACCGCCCATTACAATTACTAAATCAGAGTTTTTAATATCAACCCAGTGGTTTGTCATCGCACCGCGACCAAATGATGGAGCAAGACTTGCTACCGTTGGTCCGTGTCAGATACTCGCTTGGTTGTCGGTAAAGACGATACCGAGAGAACGCACAAATTTTTGGGTTAATATACCGGTTTCATTACTACAAGCTGAGCCGGCTAGAAAACCCGTTGTCATCCAACGATTGACAGTTTCGCCTTTTTCATTTTTCTCAACAAAGTTAGCATCTCGGTCGTCTTTTACATGGCGAGCAATACGTTCAATTGCTTCATGCCAAGAAATGCGTTTCCATTCTTTTGAGCCAGGTTCTCTGACTTCAGGATATTTAACGCGGCGGTCGCTATTTACATAATCTAATGCGCCTGCGCCTTTAGGACATAATGCCCCTCTACTTACTGGGTGATCTGGGTCCCCTTCAATGTGAATGAGTTTGCCTTTGGAATTCATTGCGCCATCGCCTAGGCTGTATAGCAACATACCACAGCCAACAGCACAGTATGTACAGGTGTTACGCGTTTCACGAGTGCGTAATAGTTTGTATTCTCGAGGTGCGGCTAATGCAGCGGTAGGTAACATACCTAATGCTGCAACAGATGTCCCCGCCATACCACCTGCACAGACCTTAAAGAACTTACGTCTTGTGATCTGCATAGATAATCCTTATCCAAAATTGGAAGTAGGGTGGAAAGATTCGTTAAATAAGTTTAGTAGAATTATTTGCGTAATGGTTTTTCTGTCCCTAAAATAAACAGGGCACAGAAATTGTGAGTAGCATACCTTATGTTAGCGTATGAAATCTATAACCATTTTTTAGCAATGAGGTATATTTTGACACAGATTACAAAAAGAACAATTAAATTTTTCAAAAAATTAACAAATAATCAACATATTGATAATGATTTTCACTTATCCGCGGTTTTAAAGGAGAAAGAGGACTTTCTGGCTAAAGAAGTGCCTGTTGCTTTAGTTTATAACGGTATTTCTCATACGGTCATGATGTGCACTCCAACTGATCTAGCGGATTTTGCTTATGGATTCTCTTTAACCGAAGGCATTATTGATAAACCGTCGGATATTTATGGTATCGATATTGTGGAAACCTGCAATGGCATTGAAGTGCAGATCGAGTTGGCAACCCGTTGTTTTGTTCGTTTAAAAGAACTACGCCGCACTTTAACAGGCAGAACAGGGTGTGGGATTTGCGGTTCGGAACAATTAGAACAAGTCACGAAAAAGTTACCCAAATTAGACCGCACTTTACAGCTCAATTTGCATTTGTTAGATAGCTGTTTAAATAAATTGTATCAAGTTCAAACATTAGGTCAGCAAACAGGTTCAACGCATGCCGCAGCCTTTTTTAATATTCAAGGCGATTTATTAGCTATTCGCGAAGATGTGGGACGCCATGTTGCTTTGGATAAATTATTAGGTTGGCAAGCGAAATCAAATAAACCGCAGGGCTTTATTTTGGTCACTAGCCGAGCGAGTTACGAAATGGTGCAGAAAGCCGCAACCTGTGGTGTTGAGCTTCTGGCGGCTATTTCAGGAGCAACAGAGCTTGCGGTAAACATGGCGGAAGAGGTTGATTTAACCTTATTAGGTTTTGTGCGAGAAGGGCGAGCAACGGTTTATCATGGCGAACAGCGTTTAATTTGGGACAATCCCAACGAATAAGTAGATAAAACTGCGGTTGTTTTTTTATAAGTTTTCTCTATAATGCACTGTAAATATAAACAGATAGTAATGATAAATAATAGATGATGGATATTTCGCAACTTCTTGATGGATTAAATGACAAGCAACGTGAAGCGGTGGCAGCACCTTTAGGCAATTATTTGGTACTGGCTGGCGCGGGTTCTGGAAAAACGCGTGTGCTTACTCATCGTATTGCGTGGCTCATAGCAGTAGAAGGGATTTCGGAAGGTGGTATTATGGCGGTCACTTTTACCAATAAAGCTGCGGCTGAAATGCGTCATCGTATTCAATCAACCCTTGCGCAATATTCACAACATAGTTTGTTTGGTATGTGGGTCGGCACTTTCCACAGCATTGCTCATCGCTTATTACGAGCTCATTATGCTGATGTAAATTTACCGCAAGATTTCCAAATTTTAGACAGTGAAGATCAATTGCGTTTAATTAAACGCTTATTGAAGTTACATCATTACGATGAAAAAATATTTCCGCCTAAACAAGCTTGTTGGTATATCAATCAGAAAAAAGATGAAGGATTGCGACCTCATCAAATTGATCATATGAATGATCGGCAAGAGAAAGAGTGGGTTCGAATTTATCAAATTTATCAAGATACTTGCGATCGTTCAGGTTTAGTGGATTTTGCTGAAATTCTATTGAGAGCTTATGAGCTCTTTTTAACCAAACCCATCATTTTACAAAACTATCAACGCCGTTTTCGTCAAATTCTGGTGGATGAGTTTCAAGACACCAACAAAATTCAATATGCTTGGATCAAATTATTAGCCGGTCAGAACACAAATGTGATGATTGTAGGCGATGATGACCAGTCAATTTATGGTTGGCGTGGTGCACAAATTGAAAATATTCAGCATTTTTTAGATGATTTCCATCAAGCTCAAACTATTCGTTTAGAGCAAAATTACCGCTCCACAGGCAATATTTTACAAGCTGCAAATGAGCTGATTGCTAATAATGACAACCGTTTAGGTAAAGATTTATGGACGGATGGCGATAAGGGTGATCCTGTGGGAATTTACGCGGCATTTAATGAATTAGACGAAGCCTTATTTGTATCATCGCAAATTAAAATTTGGTTAGAAGATGGTGGTAAATTAGATGATTGTGCAGTGCTTTATCGTAGCAATAGCCAATCTCGTGTGCTAGAAGAAGCATTAATTCGCGCGCAAATTCCCTATCGCATTTATGGTGGAATGCGATTCTTCGAACGCCAAGAAATTAAAGACGCTTTGGCCTATTTACGTTTAGTTAATAATCGACATGATGACGCTGCGTTTGAACGTGTGATTAACACACCAACCAGAGGAATTGGTGACCGCACTTTAGATACCTTACGTCAACTGACCAGAGAGCGAGAAGTCACTCTGTGGCAAGCCACGCAAATTGCGATGCAAGAGAATATGTTAGCAGGGCGAGCAGCCACCGCGTTATTACGTTTTGTGGAATTAATCAATTCATTAGCCCAAGATAGTATGGATATGCCATTATTTGAGCAAACCGATTTTGTGATTAAACATTCTGGTTTATATCAAATGTATGAGCAAGAAAAGGGCGAAAAAGGCGAAGTACGTATTGAGAACTTAGCTGAATTAGTGTCTGCAGCGAGAGAATTTATTAAACCTGATGATGCGGAAGATATGTCTGATTTAACTGCATTTCTGACGCACGCGTCATTGGAAGCGGGCGAAGAACAAGCCAATCCGCATCAAGCAAGTGTTCAGATGATGACCTTACATTCAGCGAAAGGGTTAGAGTTTCCTCGTGTTTTTATGGTAGGAGTTGAAGAGGGCATTTTCCCGAGTTTCTTATCCTTAGAGGAACCAGGGCGCTTAGAAGAAGAACGTCGTTTGGCTTATGTGGGCATTACACGAGCAAAACAAAAATTAACTATTTGTTATGCTGAAAGCCGCCGTTTATATGGTAAAGAAGAACGCCATATCCCTTCGCGTTTTATTAGTGAATTGCCTGATGAATGTATCCAAGCGGTGCGTTTACGTGGTACAGTAACCCGCGCCTACAATCAAAGTGCGGTGAATTCTAGCCGAGTTTTTGTGGACGAAAATAGTGGTTGGAAAGCAGGACAAAAAGTGCGCCACGAGAAATTTGGCCAAGGCACCATTATTAATGTCGAAGGTGCGGATAACAACACTAGATTACAAATCGCCTTCCAAGGTCAAGGCATTAAGTGGCTTATTGCGCATTTAGCAAAATTAGAACGGTTATAAATATATGATTAAAGGGATTTCGTTTTCTATCATTGCCTCTTTATTGTTCGGCATTGTGTATTTTCTTTCTACGGTGCTACAACCGCTGGAAGGCGAAATGTTATTTGGCTGGCGAACGTTAGTGACCTTACCTTTTCTAGCTGTGCTACTTTACAGCTTGAAACAGCACAAAGCCTTTTTTCAATTTTTAATCCAAGTAAAAAATCAACCGCGCTTATTTATTGTTCTGCTTTTTACAAGTGCCACTATGGGTGTGCAAATGTGGTTATTTGTATGGGCGCCTGTACATAATCGAGCCATTGAGGTTTCAATTGGTTATCTATTAATGCCTTTAATTATGGTATTAATTGGGCGTTTTTTCTATAAAGAACGGATGTCTAAAATAAAGACTTATTCGGTTTTATTTGCAGCTATCGGCGTGCTAAGTAAAGTGATTTTGACGGGCGTTTTCTCTTGGGAAACGGGCTTGGTTTGTATTGGCTATCCCGTCTATTTTGCTGTAAGAAAATATTTTAATGTGCTGCATTTATCCAGTTTTATTTTTGAAATGTTGTTACTGGTACCCGCTTCAATTTATTTTGCTTCCCAAACGGATATGGTTTGGATTCAAAGTCAAAATCCTCATATCTATCTCTGGCTTGCGTTGCTTGGTGCTGTAGGTGGTTTAGCACTGGGGTTATATATTTTATCAAGCCAATGTTTACCTATTAATTTATTGGGATTATTAGGATATTTTGAACCTTTTTTCATGTTATGTGTTTCTTTCTTAATTGGTGAAAGCTTACAAAGCGATTCTTACCTTTTAATGATCTGTTTACTTATTGCCGTTGCGCTTTTAGTTTGGGATGGTATTGCGAATTTACCTAAAAGACGAATTAAGGTATAGATTTTTATTGCTAAGTTTGGGCAAAAACACTTACACTAAACCGTTCTCATCGGGGTGCTAATATTCATTGGCTGAGAAAATACCCGTTGAACCTGAACCGATTAATATCAGCGTAGGGATTTGAGAAACGTCAACTTTAACAAAATTTGACCGCACTTAAATTCCTTTAATTTTTGATTAGAGGATTTTTTATGTCTAACAAAACATATGGTTTTATCACCGCACTTTCTTTATTTTCCACTTCTGTACTTGCTAATAGCACCACTGTCAATGTGTATTCTGAAGAGTTTTTTGGTTCTGAATGGGGACCGGGTGGAGAAGTGAAACAATTGTTTGAAAAACAATTCCCACAATGTTCAGTGAATTATCAAGTGTTCGATAGCCGAAATACTTTATTAAATCGTCTTCGTTTAGAAGGAAAGAAAACCAAAGCGGACGTTGTGTTAGGGTTGGATAATTTCCAAATGGAAGCTGCACAAAAAACAGGATTATTTGCAAAAACATCAGTAGATTTAACCGCACTTTCACTACCATTTGATTGGCAAGATCAAACTTTTGTTCCTTATGAGTTTGGTCAATTTGCCTTTATTTATGATAAGAACAAATTGAAAAATCCACCAAAAAGTTTGCAAGAATTAGTTGAGCGTCAGGACTTGCGCATCATTTATCAAGATCCTCGTACTAGCAGTATGGGGCGTGGTTTATTAGCTTGGATGAATGTGGTTTATCCCGCAGATAAAATTGAACAAGCTTGGAAAAACTTAGCGAAACATACGGTAACAGTGGGTAAAGGTTGGAGCGAAACTTACGGTGTATTCCTCAAAGGTGAATCAGATCTAGTATTTAGTCACAATACTTCGCCAATTTACCATGTGCTTAATGATAAAACTGATCAATATGTTGCCACTGATTTTAGTGAAGGAGCTTTGTATCAAGTGGATACTATGGCGAAAATTGCAAGGCATGATAATCCATGTGCGGATCAATTTATCCAATTTGTCCTATCACCAGCAGCACAAAAAGAGATTAGTCAGAAAAATGTCATGCTTTCTGTGATTGCAACAGAAGTAGAGCCACATTTTGATGCATTAAAACAACAACAGTTTAAGGTGAAAAGCCTGAATACAGAAAAAGTAACAGAGCAAAACATTAAGCAATGGACATCGGCATGGCAATCGATTTTAAGTCAATAAAGATTGCCGTTAAACAAAATTTACCGCGTTTATCTTGGCAGCATTATATTGCTGCCTTGATCGTTTTATCTATTTTATTGTCTGTTTATTTTTCTAGCTTGCGCGCGGTTTGGCAAGTTGGCGACAACGTTTTGCAAGGTGTATGGCAAGATCCTTATATTTATCAAGTTATCTCTTTTAGCTTAACTCAAGCCTCATTATCAGCTTTGTTATCTCTGATTATTGGATTACTATTTGCCCGCGCTTTTTTCTATCAAAGTTTTAAGGGCAAAAGTGTCTTACTCAGATTATTTTCATTGACCTTTGTATTACCTTCACTCGTTGCTATTTTCGGTATCCTTGGTGTTTATGGTGCATCTGGTTGGTTAGGCGGATTAAGTAAACAATTCGCTTTTAGTTGGACGCCTTCTATCTATGGTTTGACAGGGATTCTGATTGCGCATTTATTTTTTAATATTCCTTTAGCAACCCGATTGTTTTTGCAAGCATATCAATCAATTCCTTATCAACAACATCAGCTTGCAGCACAGATCAATTTACGCGGTTGGCAATTTATTCGTTGGATTGAACTTCCCTATTTAAAACAACAAATATTGCCCGTATTTATTATGATTTTTATGCTGTGTTTTACCAGTTTCGCTATTGTACTTGTATTGGGCGGTGGACCTAAGTACACCACATTAGAAGTCGCTATTTATCAAGCGATCATATTTGATTTTGATTTACCCAAAGCGGTGCAATTTGCATTATTACAATTTGTTTTTTGTATCCTATTATTTTTATTAAGCAGTTGGTTTAGCCCAACAGCAGAAACACAACTAAGCCAACGTAGCTATTGGGTTGCGCACCAATCAAAATGGGTACAATACTGGCAGATTACATTGATATTCATCACGAGCTTATTTTTACTTTTACCCTTAATGAATATTGTGATTAGTGCGGTTTCATCTGAGGCGATTTTGACTGCATGGAAACAAGTCGCGTTATGGAAAGCAGTCACTTATTCAATGAGTATCGCTCCTTTATCCGCGCTGGCATCTGTTGTTATGGCAATATCATTATTGCTAGCGTCAAGACGATTATATTGGTTAGGATTTCAACGATTTTCTGATGGAATGATCCATTTTAGTTTGGCAATTTTAGCGATTCCAATGTTATTGCTCGCTATGGGACTGTTCTTATGGTTAAGAGAATGGGACTTTACCCGAATTCATCTCTTTATTTTACTGATCTTTTGTAATTCTGTGATGGCATTGCCTTTTGTAATTCGTATTCTCGCAAGCCCAATGAAATATAATCTGAGCCATTATGAAAAACTTTGTCAGTCATTAGGCATTACGGGGTGGCAACGTTTCAAATTAATTGAATGGCACAGTTTATCGGCACCAATGAAATATGCTTTTGCACTTGCTTGTTGTCTGTCTCTGGGCGATTTTACGGCGATCGCATTATTTGGTAATCAAGACTTTAGTTCACTGCCTTATTTGCTTTATCAACAATTAGGCAGCTATCGTGGTGATGAAAGTGCAGTTACAGCACTGATTTTATTATTAAGTTGTTTGGGATTATTCTACTGGTTAGAAAAGCATAAACATAACGAATAAAAATAGCAGAAAATCCACCGCACTTTTAAGCAAAAATAAAGGCAAAGTGATTAAACTTTGCCTTGTTGATTATTGGGAGATGGAATTACCACCAACCTAACATTTTCATCCAAATACCGCCAACACCAAACCAAATAATGAGTGAGACAATTGAAGCTGCGAAGCTTACTCCCCACCATTGCCCAGTGCTGTTGTAACCTGAACCATATAATGCAGGCCCTGGACCGCCAGCATATTGTGTTAAGCTCATTGATAACGTAGAAGTATAACCTAGACCAATTGCCGCAATAATTGGTGGTGTCCCTACTGCGATAGCAGCTGCCAAGAAGGCTAAATACATCGCTGAAATATGCGCCATAGCAGAGGCGAAGAAGTAACGGGTATAAAAATAAACCAGTACCAAAATAGAGAATGCAATAGGCCAGCTAAATGTTCCTACTGAATTTGCGATATGGTTTGACACCCACGCAATTGCACCGTATTTATTCAATGCATTTGCCATCATAACTAATACAGCAAACCAGAACATAGTATCCCAAGCGGTTGTTTCTTCGACAATGTTTTTCCACGTCATGATATTAGTAAATAATAAAATGACTAAGCCAATAAAGGCAGAAACTGTAGCTGGAATATGGAAAACAAGATCACCAACAGTCCAAAGGAATAAAAGTAAAACGAAATCTAAAGCAAGGATGATTTCTGCTTTACTCATAGGTCCCATATTTTTGAGTTCTTCTTTTGCCATTTCTGCCATTTTTGGCGTGTTTTTGAGTTCTGGTGGATAAATCAGATACACAAAATAAGGCAAGACAATTAAACTCACAATACCTGGAACAATGGCACCTAAGAACCAAGTCATCCAAGAAATATTAACGCCTTGCCCTTTGGCTAGTTCGGCAATAAGCGGGTTTCCTGCCATAGCGGTTAAGAACATAGTACAAACTATGGTATCAATTTGTGATACAGCGATTGCTAAAAATGCACCTGCGCGGCGAGCCGTTGGGCCAGGTTTTGAATCGTAAGCATCAGCAATGGATTGCATGATAGGGTACATAATACCGCCCCCACGAGCAGATGCTGACGGAATACCAGGTCCGATAATTACATCGGCTAAGGCGATACCATAGGCAACACCCATCATTTTTTTACCAAAACGAGCTACGAAATAGAGTGCAATGCGTTTCCCTAAGCCTGTTTTTATGACGGCACGTGATAAAAACATGGCAATACCAATTAACCAGATAGTACCATTGGCAAAGCCTGAAAGCATACCAACATCGCCTTGTTTGGCTGAAAGTGGTGTTAATCCCGTTAAACCACTTACCACTAAAGCGACGAGAGTAGCAGCCCCCATAGGCATCGCTTTCGCAATAATTGCAACAATGGTTGCAACGAATAAAGCTAACATTCCCCATGCTTTAGGTGATAAATTTTCAGGAGTTGGGCAAAACCAAATCGCCAATCCCACTAAAATGGCGATGAGTAAACCTTGCCACTTAAATCCGAGTTTTACTTCAATATGATTTTTTGCTTGAGCCATCATATATTCCCTCCAACAAAATAAAAAAGGGATATCTTGATGATATCCCCGCCAAATGAGGTTATGTATAAAATACCATCATTCGAGTATCGATTCTAGCATACCACTAATGAGTTAGTAAGTGTTATTTAATACTGAAACGATATTATTTAAATGATATATAAAATAGAAGGAAATTCACCGCACTTTGTTCAAATTTTTCAATAAAAAACGCCACATTTTATTGTGGCGTTTTTTGTGTTTTGTGTATTTAGAAACCTTCTTCCCAATCTTCTTTTTCATTAATTTTGATTTGCATATGTTCACGTTTTAAGCCGAGATCAAATGCAACTGCAATCGCAACGAAAATCGATGAATAGGTACCAAATCCAATACCAATTAATAAGGCTAATGAGAAGCTATAAATTGTTGGACCACCGAAAAAGAGCAAGGCGAATACCACGAATAACGTGGTTACCGAAGTAATCATTGTTCTCGCTAAGGTTTGCGTTAAAGAAATATCAATGATTTCTTCACTACTCATACGGCGAATTTTACGGAAGTTTTCACGTACGCGGTCAAATACAACGATACTATCATTGAGCGAGTAACCCACAACCGTCAGAATCGCAGCAACGAAGCTCAGATCCATTTCGATTTGTAGGAAAGAGAAAATACCTAATGTAACGATCACGTCGTGGGCGAGTGCTAAAATACCACCTGCGCCTAAGCGCACTTCAAACCGCATCCCAATATACGCAAGTAGCATCACAAGGGTTGCTAACATCGCATAAGTAGCTCCTTGAGTCAGTTCTTCCCCTACATTTGGACCTACAAATTCAACCGCTCTGATTTGAATATTAGGATCAAGTGCGGTCATAATTTCTTTAATTTTACTGCTCATTTGTGCATCACTTGTAGACGTCGGCAAGCGAATAATAACATCACTTGTTGAGCCTGATGTTTGCACTAATGCACCAGTAATATTATTTTCCACTAAGCTTGAGCGAATATTGTCAAGATTTACTGCTTGTGAAAAATGGGTATCAACCACCATACCACCAGTAAAATCAAGCCCCCAGTTAAACCCTTTTGTAAAAATAGTAAACAGGAAGAAACTGGTTATCAATAATGAGAAAATGTAACCGAATTTACGGTATCTCATAAAGCGAATTAATGGGAATGGCAAGGAAACACCTTGGTATTCATGTTTTGATTTAATTGAGCTCACAATTTCTCTCCTTGCTAAATGGATAATTTCTCAACACGTTTACCGCCGTATAACCAGTTGACTAGCATACGGGTTCCAGTGATTGCTGTGAACATAGAAATTGCAACCCCTAATGAAAGTGTAATCGCAAAGCCTTTCACAGGACCAGTTCCTACCGCATAGAGTACAATTGAGGTGAGGATTGTTGTGAGGTTAGCATCAAAAATTGATGTCCAAGCACCATTATATCCTTCATGAATCGCTTGCTGTATTGGTCTTCCATTACGGATTTCTTCTTTTATACGTTCGAAGATCAATACGTTTGCATCGACGGACATACCCACAGAAAGAATAATCCCTGCAATACCTGGCATGGTTAAGGTTGCGCCTGGAAGAAGTGACATTAAACCTACTACCAAAATCATATTGACGCAAAGAGCAAGGCTTGCTACTAAACCAAATAATTTATAGAAAATTAAACAGAAGACAATAACGATAGCCAAGCCCCAAAGACCTGCTTTTAAGCCTTGTTCAACGTTTTGAGCCCCTAATGAAGGTCCAACAGTACGTTCTTCAACAATTTGAATAGGGGCAGTTAAAGCACCAGAACGTAATAAAACAGAAAGGTTTTGTGCTTCAGCTAGGCTATCAATACCTGTAATTTGGAATTTACTACCGAAGATCCCTTGAATTGTCGCCACATTCACGACTTCTTCATGTTTTTCTAAGATGACTTTACCATTTTCGTCTTTGTTACCATTGTCCTTATATTCTACATATAAGGTTGCCATTGGTTTTTTATAATTCAAACGAGTGATATCTGCCATAATGTTCCCCCCCTCGCTGTCAAGAGTAATACTCACTTGAGGGGTAGAAGTTTGTTGGTCAATACCCGCTGTTGCATTGGTAATATGTTCACCACCTAATTCGGTTTTACGATAAAGGGCAACAGGCTGACCGTTTCGGTTAAATTTAATTTCAGTATCTGATGGCACAACGCCGCGAGAGAGTGCTTCAGGGCTAACATTGCCATTTACAATGCGGAATTCTAAGGTTGCAGTTGCACCTAAGATTTCTTTTGCACGTGCGGTATCTTGAATACCTGGTAATTCAACAACAATACGTTCAGCACCTTGACGTTGAATAACAGCTTCTGCCACACCTAATTCTTCAACACGTTTACGTAAAATACTGAGGTTTTGCTCAATTGCATTATCACGAGAGGTGTTTAATCCTGCTTCAGAAAGGCTTAAAGAAATGGTGTTATCAGAGACTTTATTTATTTCTAATTCAGGATGTTGTTTACGTAAGAATTGTTGTGCTGCAAAGACTTTTTCAGGATTAATGATAGTCACAAGCGTACTGAAATTTTCCCCTGCTTTAATAGCAGAATATTGCAATTTTTCTTTGCGTAACTCAGTACGTAAACTATCTTGTAATTGCTCTTGGCGTTTGCCAAGCGCAGTATTCATATCTACTTCCATTAAGAAGCGAACACCACCACGCAAGTCTAAGCCCCATTTCATTGGATTACCACCAATATTTCTTAACCATTCAGGTGTTGATGGCGCAAGGTTTAGGGCAGTAGAGTAGCTATTTCCTAATTTTTCAGCAATTTTATCTTTAGCAAGTAATTGCGCTGTGGTGTCGTGGAAACGCGCTAAGATTGATCCATTTTCTAATAACAATGATTTTGGTTCAATTTGGTTGGCGTTAAGTAGATGTTGAATATCGTTTAATGTGGTTTCGTTGGCTTGTTGTCCGCGAACGCCAGAAATCTGTACCGCAGGATCTTCGCCATAAATATTTGGAAGCGCATATAAAGCACCAATGGCGATCACGAGGATCACCATTAGATTCTTCCATAAAGGAAAACGGTTTAACATAAGTTAATAACCTTCATTGGAATTAAAGAGATTTGATTGAACCTTTTGGCAATACTGCAACGATAAAGTTACGTTTGATTGTTACTTCGGTTGTTGGGTTTAATGCAATCACTACTTCATCATCTGCTAGTTTTGTGATTTTGCCGATTAAACCACCTGAAGTTAAAACTTCAGAGCCTTTGTTTAATGATTCCATTAACGCTTTGTGCTCTTTGTTACGTTTCGCTTGTGGGCGGTAAATCATAAAATAGAAGATTAAACCAAATGCGACAAGCATAATCACAGTTAACATTGGGCTGCCTTGTTGTGCGTCCATGATAATTTCCTTTTAGTTGATAAAGTTGATAAATAAAAATTGAGGTGGCTAAAATACCACAAAATCAAGGGAAAAGCTAAGGCTTTTGTAGCTTGATTTGCCATCCAAGTGCGGTTAATTTCTGACAAGAAATCCAGCGATAATCTTTCCTATCGCATAAAACTTTAAAATCTTGCACCGCACTTGTGTGGTTTAGGATGACACATAATATCGCTTTTGATTCCAATTGCTCCATTGCCTTTTGCACCATAAACAGTGGCAGAGGGCAATGGTATTGACGGAGATCTATCTGATATTCCATTAAATTTTACGACGATTTGCCATGATTTGACCCATAGTCGTTAATTCTTCCGCAGGGATATGTTGTTGACCTAAAGCGAACAAGGGTTCTTCTAAGGCAATATGTACATCATAACCTGAAATAAATTGAAGAATCAGTTCTGGCTCAATATGGCTGATTTCATCATCCAATAATTTTTGCAATTGAATGGAAAGATTATCCCAATTCTTGTGTAACACAATGTGTTGGCTTTCCAATTCATCAATATTTTTCTGTGCTTGAGGTGCATATTTCAATAGCGCAGGGAAAAAATCTTTTTCTTCATCATCATGATGCAGCGGAGCAGCCACATTAAAATAGGTCAGAATTTGCTGAACATCATTTTTTACAGCTTGATTAACACCATTTTTCTGTAAATATTCTGGCAAAATCGCTAATTGGCGACAGAAACTCTTTACTCGATTATGGCAAGCATAAAGCATATCAATCGGTTGCTCCCAGCTAGCAAATTGTTCAGGTGCTAAATTAATCATTGGCTAATTCCTGTTGTAATGGCGGAACCTCTTTGCCAATTTTGGCATAAAATTCTGTTACAAATTGTTCAAAACGATCTTGTTCAATCGCTGTACGAATTTGTTCCATTAAACGTTGGTAGTAACGCAAATTGTGAATGGTATTTAATCTTGCACCTAAAATTTCACCGCACTTATCTAAATGGTATAAATAAGCTTTGGTGTAATTTTTACAGGTATAACAATCACATTCCGGATCTAAGGCTGTGGTGTCATCTTTATATTTGGCATTGCGGATTTTTACAATGCCATCGCTGACAAATAGATGTCCATTACGTGCATTACGGGTTGGCATAACGCAATCGAACATATCAATGCCACGACGTACGCCTTCCACTAAATCTTCAGGCTTGCCCACGCCCATTAAATAGCGTGGTTTGTCTTGTGGTAATAATGGAGTAACAAATTCTAAAATACGGTGCATTTCTTCTTTAGGTTCGCCCACAGCTAAACCGCCGACAGCATAGCCATCAAAGCCAATATTGACCAAACCTTCTACCGAAATTTTGCGTAATTCTTCGTAAGTGCCGCCTTGTACGATACCAAATAGCGCATTTTGATTACCTAATTCATCAAAACGATTACGGCTACGCTGTGCCCAACGCAATGACATTTCCATTGAATTTTTAGCATAATCAAATGTAGCAGGATAAGGTGTACATTCGTCGAAAATCATCACAATATCGGAACCCAAATCATATTGAATTTCCATAGATTTTTCAGGCGATAGGAAAATACGTTCGCCATTAATTGGATTTTGGAAATGGACCCCTTCTTCTTTAATTTTACGTAGTTTACCTAAGCTGAATACCTGAAAGCCGCCAGAGTCCGTTAGAATTGGACGATGCCATTGCATAAAATCATGTAAATCCCCATGTTTACGCATCACTTCTTGCCCTGGGCGGAGCCATAAATGGAAAGTGTTACCCAATAGAATTTCTGCACCAGTGGCTCGTACTTCTTCAGGCGTCATGCCTTTTACAGTGCCATAAGTACCAACAGGCATAAAGGCGGGCGTTTGTACCGAAAATTCGCCTTGTGGGCGTTTAAAAATCATTTCTCCACGACGAGCTGTGCCACTCGTGGTTTTTAGGTTAAATTTCATGTATTTTCCTTTTGTCGAATAAACAGTTCAACGAAATTAATTTAAATTTTTACATATTATTTAGTGATGAACATCGCATCGCCATAACTGAAAAAACGATAGCGATTTTCCACCGCACTTTTATAAGCGTTCATCACATTTTCATAGCCAGCAAAGGCGGAAACTAACATAATCAACGTACTTTCAGGTAAGTGGAAGTTGGTGATTAAGCAATCAATAACGCGGAATTTTTTACCTGGATAAATAAAAATAGACGTGTCAGCAAAAAAAGGCGTAATTAATTCATTTGAGCCTTTTTCTTCTGCTGCTAAAGCTGCACTTTCGATAGAACGAACAGAAGTTGTGCCTACAGCAATAACACGCTTGTCTGCGGCTTTAGTTGCTAAAATCGCATCTACCACATCTTGACTCACTTCAACATATTCGGCGTGCATATGATGATCTTCAATTTTTTCCACTCGAACAGGTTGGAACGTGCCAGCGCCAACATGTAAGGTGACGAAAGCAAAATTTACTCCTTTATTTTTGAGCTTTTCTAATAGCGCATCATCAAAATGTAAACCAGCGGTTGGTGCAGCAACAGCGCCCGGTACTTTGTTATAAACGGTTTGATAGCGTTCTTGATCGCTGTCTTCATCTGGACGATCAATATAGGGAGGCAATGGCATATGCCCGATTTGCTGTAATAAATCTAAAAGTGCGGTGGATTTATCCACAATTTCCACTTCGAATAAGGCATCTTGTCGCCCTCGCATAATGGCTTTGATTCCTTTGCCTTCGCCTAATTTATCTTCGCCCAAATATAATTCACTATCCACTTTAGGCGCTTTGCTTGAGCGAATATGCGCGAGAAAGGTGCTTTCGGTTAATACGCGCTCTACCAACACTTCAATTTTTCCGCCACTGGCTTTACGACCAAACATACGCGCAGGAATCACTCGTGTGTTGTTAAAAATTAACAAGTCACCAGCGTCGATAAGATCAAGAATATCGGTAAAAGTGCGGTGAAAAAATTCACCGTTTTTGCCATCCAAATGTAGCAATCGGCTAGAACTACGCTCTGTTTTTGGGTAGCGAGCAATCAGTTCATCGGGTAAGTCAAAATAAAAATCAGAAACTAACATATGTATGAGAATTTTTTATCTAAAAAGTGCGGGTAAATTTACCCACTTTATGAAGTGGTGGTAGTCTATTGTGATTTTTGCCTAAGTACAAGTAAAACCTTTATTTTTGCCTCATTCTTAGTTAGAATCTCGCAGATCAGTTTCTTATTCAACGGAAAGTCGCATGGCTAAGCAAGCAACATTTTATCTTCTCTCTTCCACAGAATATCAAGGCGAACTTTCGCCTGATGAAGCGCTTGCTTGCGATTTGTCCGCTGAAATATGGCGAGCAGGCAAGCGAGTATTAATCGCTTGTGAAACAGAGCAACAAGCATTGCGTTTAGATGAAGCTTTGTGGCAGCGAGAACCCGAGCAATTTGTGCCACACAATCTTTCAGGTGAAGTGACAAATTATGCCACACCGATTGAAATTAGCTGGAAAGGCAAACGTAATGCACAGCGTCGAGATGTGCTCATTTTATTACAACGAGAATTGCCGGATTTTATTAATAGTTTTAACCAACTCATTGATTTTGTTCCCGCTGATGAACAACAAAAAGTATTGGCGCGAGAACGTTATAAACAACTCAGACAACAGGGTTGGCAATTATCGACAGAACAGAGTACGAAATAAGGATTTATATGAAATTAGCAGAAGCATTAATGGAACGTGCAGATGCACAACGTCGTTTAGCACAGCTTCAACAACGATTACAACAAAATGCGAAGCACCAAGAAGGCGAAACTCCTGCGGAAAATCCAATGGAATTATTGGCAGAATATCGACAAACTGCGGATAGTTTGGAAACTTTAGTGGTGAAAATTAACCAAGCAAATCAAACAATTAGCCTATCCAATGGTTTAACAATGTTACAAGCTTTGGCCAAACGTGATCGATTAAAAGAAGAACATTCAACCTTAATTCGTTTAGCTGAGTCAGCGTTACCAGAGCAAGATCGTTATAGTCGCAGTGAAATTAAAACCTTGGCTTCGGTGGACATTAAGGCTATTCGCAAGCAAGCGGATCAACTTGCGAAACAACACCGCGAGTTAGATGTTTTAGTGCAACAGGCTAACTGGCAATACGAGATCTAATCTGAATAAAGTGCGGTGAAATTTTAGGTATTTTTATTCAGAGGCGAACACAAAAAACACCATTACGAGAACGAAGAGCAGTTCATTTTTTTCTGAACAACTTTTGCTCCGTACAAGTGACATGGTACACATACTTTGTATTGTAACAACCCTGTGTTGATCTGAATAAAAATGGGTGGGAACGGGGATTTTATTTTTATTATGAGGACAAACTTATGAGTCAAATTACATTAGCAGGCAACCCAGTAGAAGTAGCGGGTAACTTCCCAAAAGCAAGTGAAACAGTTGCAAACTTTGTATTAGTGAATAATGAATTAGCGGATGTGGCATTAGCGGATTTTGCGGGTAAACGCAAAGTATTAAACATTTTCCCAAGTATTGATACAGGCATTTGCGCAGCTTCAGTTCGTATGTTTAATCAACAAGCCGCAAATTTAACCAATACCGTTGTGTTATGCATTTCTGCGGATTTACCATTTGCTCAAGCACGTTTCTGTGGTGCAGAAGGTATTGAAAACGCATTAACCTTATCTTCATTCCGCAACAAAGCAGTTCATGCACAATTAGGTGTGGATATGGTAACGGGCCCATTAACTGGATTAACTGCACGCGCAGTGATCGTGTTAGATGAAAATAATAACGTGCTACATAGCGAATTAGTGCCAGAAATTAAACAAGAACCAAACTACGAAGCCGCTTTAGCAGTATTGAAATAAGCTTAACTAAGTGATACAGGGGCAATTGCCCCTGATGTTGTTTAAATGATAGGTTATTCTGATTTAAACAAAGAATTTGCATTTAAGTTCTAAGGTCGATTTTTATCCTGAAATTAATAGAAATAGATGTCATGAGACACAACCTGTCGCACCAGTTGTTTATACTGACATTAGCATTATTTGAATAGCCATAATTTATAAACAACATTTAGGAGAATAACTATGTTAGGTGCAGCAATCGGCGATATTATCGGCTCTCGTTTTGAGTGGAATAACTACAAAGGCACAGATTTTGAACTCTTTACCCCTGCTAGCAAGTTTACTGATGATACGGTGTGTACCGTCGCTATTTCAGAATGGGCATTGAGTGGCTTTCAACTTGATTTGCCTGATACAGTACGGAAATGGGGCAACAAATACCGCAATGCGGGCTATGGTGGAATGTTTTGCCGTTGGCTAAACCCCCGTTTTGAACCACAACCTTATAATAGCTGGGGCAATGGTTCCGCGATGCGAGTTTCAGCGGTGGGCTGGTTGTGTGAGGATATGGAAAGCGTGTTGGAATACGCCAAACGCTCCGCAGACATTACCCACAACCACCCAGAAGGAATTAAAGGGGCACAAGCTGTTGCTTCCGCCATTTTCTTGGCTCGTAAAGGCGAAAACAAAGCGGCAATTAAGCAATTTATTGAGCTATTTGGCTATAATTTAAACAGTACTTGCGATGAAATTCGCCCAAATTACACCTTTGATGTGAGTTGTCAAGGCTCTGTGCCGCCTGCTATCATCGCGTTTTTGGAAAGCGAAAATTTTGAACAAGCGTTGAGATTATCGATTTCCTTAGGAGGTGATTCCGATACATTGGCAGCGATTACAGGATCCATTGCCGAAGCCTTTTACGGCGTGCCAGACTCTCTAAAACAACAAGTAAAAGCCTATTTGCCTGATGAAATGTTGAGTATTCTTGAGCGGATTTAGCTCGTTGGACTACTTTTAAAATTAACGCAAATGGCTACAAGAGGCAGATTTGAGAAATAAAGTGCAAAAATTTTCAACATTGTGATCCGTTGTCAGCGATGTAAATAGATAGCGCTCGTCTTTGACGAGTGCTGTAATTTTGACTAGAAAAGCACTCGTGTGGACACGAGCGCTAGCGGGGTGACAACTTGCAGAAGATGCAATAAATATTTGGGTTTACCCTACAATTTTAGATTTTGAAAATAAAGATCAAGAGAAAAACCAATGACAAAAACCTTTGAAATGGCTGACCGTTTTGATGCGTCAGCAGTAGAACAAGCCCTGTATAAACACTGGGAAGAGAGCGGTTATTTTAAACCGTCGGAAGATACCACTAAGCCAAGTTATTGCATTGCCATTCCGCCTCCGAATGTGACGGGTTCATTGCATATGGGGCATGCTTTCCAGCAGACTTTAATGGATACGCTGATCCGTTTTAACCGTATGGAAGGTAATAATACCTTGTGGCAGGCAGGGACTGACCACGCTGGGATTGCCACCCAAATGGTGGTGGAACGTAAAATTGCTGCGGAAGAAGGCAAAACTCGCCACGATTATGGGCGTGAAGCGTTCATCGAAAAAATTTGGGACTGGAAAGCTTATTCAGGCGGTACGATCAGCCAACAAATTCGCCGTTTGGGTAACTCAATTGACTGGGATCGTGAGCGTTTCACAATGGACGAAGGTTTGTCCAATGCGGTGAAAGAAGTGTTTGTACGTTTGCACGAAGAAGGCTTGATCTATCGTGGCAAACGCCTTGTGAACTGGGATCCAAAACTTCACACGGCGATCTCTGATTTGGAGGTGGAAAACAAAGAGAGCAAAGGTTCACTTTGGCACTTCCGCTATCCGTTGGCAAATGGCGCGAAAACCGCAGACGGCAAGGATTATTTAGTGGTGGCGACCACGCGTCCTGAAACAATGTTGGGCGATACGGCGGTGGCGGTTCATCCAGAAGATGAACGTTATCAATCACTTATCGGTAAAACCGTGGTGTTGCCGTTAGCCAATCGTGAAATTCCAATTATTGCCGATGATTATGTGGATCGTGAATTTGGTACGGGCGTGGTAAAAATTACCCCTGCCCACGATTTCAACGACTACGAAGTGGGCAAACGCCATAGCTTGCCAATGGTCAATGTGATGACACTGAACGCCGATATTCGTGCGGAAGCGGAAATCGTCGGTTCAGACGGTAAAATTCTTGAGAATTACACCGCACTTATTCCAGCGGATTATCAAGGCTTAGAGCGTTTTGCGGCGCGTAAGAAAATTGTGGCGGATTTTGAAGCCCTTGGCTTGTTAGAGGAAATCAAACCGCACGATTTGAAAGTGCCTTATGGCGACCGTGGTGGCGTGCCAATTGAGCCAATGCTTACTGACCAATGGTATGTGAGCGTGAAACCGCTGGCGGAAGTGGCGGTGAAAGCGGTGGAAGATGGCGAAATTCAATTCGTGCCGAAACAGTATGAAAATCTCTACTTCTCTTGGATGCGTGATATTCAAGACTGGTGTATTTCTCGCCAACTTTGGTGGGGGCACCGCATTCCTGCGTGGTATGACGAGCAAGGCAATGTGTATGTGGCGCGTGATGAAGCGGAAGTGCGTGCGAAACACAACTTGCCTGCGGATTTAGTGTTAAAACAAGATGAAGACGTGTTGGATACTTGGTTCTCATCAGGCTTGTGGACGTTCTCCACTCTTGGCTGGCCGGAGCAAACCAAGGATCTAAAAATGTTCCACCCAACGGATGTGTTGATCACGGGCTTTGACATCATTTTCTTCTGGGTTGCGCGTATGATTATGTTTACGATGCACTTCATCAAAGACGAAAATGGCAAGCCGCAAGTGCCGTTCAAAACTGTGTATGTCACGGGGCTAATTCGTGATGAAAACGGGCAGAAAATGTCCAAATCGAAAGGTAACGTGTTGGATCCGATCGATATGATCGACGGCATCAGCCTTGAAGATCTGCTTGAAAAACGCACGGGCAATATGATGCAGCCGCAATTAGCGGAAAAAATCGCCAAAGCCACACGCAAAGAATTTGCAGACGGCATTTCTGCTCACGGTACGGACGCATTGCGTTTCACGTTGGCTGCGTTGGCGAGCAACGGTCGTGACATCAACTGGGATATGAAACGTTTGGAAGGTTACCGCAATTTCTGCAACAAATTGTGGAACGCTAGCCGTTTTACCCTGATGAATATCAACAACTTAGAATTAGGCGAAGGCGAAAAAGCGTTCAGCTTGGCGGATCGTTGGATCCAAGCAGAATTTAACAACGCCGTGCAAACCTTCCGTACCGCCCTTTCGCAATACCGTTTCGACTTGGCAGCGAACACCCTTTACGAATTCACGTGGAACCAATTCTGCGACTGGTATTTGGAACTTACCAAACCAGTCTTCGCCAACGGTTCGGATGCACAAAAACGCGGTGCGTGCTTTACGCTGGTGAACGTGTTGGAAAAATTATTGCGTTTAGCTCACCCAGTGATCCCGTTCATCACCGAAGAAATTTGGCAGAAAGTGAAAGGCTTTGCAGGCGTGGAAGGCGACACCATTATGTTGCAACCATTCCCGAAATTTGACGCAAGCCTTGTGGACGATGAAGCGGTGGCACAAATCGAATGGTTGAAAGAAATCATCGTCGCCGTGCGTAACATTCGTGCCGAAAGCAACATCGCTCCAAGCAAACCGCTAGATTTACTCGTTCGCAACATCACCGACGCAGATCGTAAAATCTTGGCAGAAAACCACCGCTTGTTGCAGGCAATGGCGAAACTCGACAGTGTGAACGCACTCGACGCTGGCGCCACCGCCCCACTTTCCGTAGCGAAATTAGTGGGTAACGCCGAAGTGCTTGTGCCAATGGCAGGTTTCATCAACAAAGACGCAGAACTGGCTCGTTTGAATAAAGAGATTGAAAAATACCAAGGCGAAATCCAACGTATTGAAAACAAACTCGCCAACGAAGCCTTTGTCGCCAAAGCCCCACCAGCAGTCATCGACAAAGAACGCGCCAAAATGGCGGAATACGCTGAAGGCTTGGAAAAACTGCAACAGCAGTATCAAGCGATTGAAGCGTTGTAATTATTAAATAAGATAGAGGCAGCTCATTTAGAATGGACTGTCTTTCTTTAATCGGAGAGTAAAGATTATGATTAGAAAAATTTTCCTACTTTTTTCTGTATTTTTGAGTTTAGTGCTAAGTGCCTGTTCTACAACAAATGGAATCTCAAAATATGGAAAACCAAATCTTCAAGAGAAAGGGGTTCTTCTCCTAGCAGTGACTGATCGAGCTCTTTTTACTGCGACAGGAATCTCTTTTACTATAGAAGATATAAATAATAAAAAGACTGTTTTAGTTGTAAATGATTGGGATGAACTCTTTTCATTAAAGAAAAGAGGAGTGCGAAAATTCTTTCGTGCATTTGAATTACCTGAAGGAAATTATAAATTCACTTCTTGGGAATTTATTCGTACGCAAGGGAAGCCTGCCGAAAAGCCAAAAGAGCCGTTTGAGTTTAGTATTAAGCAAGGTGAAGTAGTCTATATCGGTAATTTTGATGCTGTTCGCATATTAGGTAATGGGAGATTTAAAAATAACTATGAGGAAGATAGTAAGGCATTCCAATCACTTTACTCTTGGTTAGAGCAGATAAACATCAAAAAGGAATTACTAAAACCTTCTGAATGGCTTTTACCAGACGGAAAAAAATTTGAAGAGTTTGAAAAAGAAGCCAAACAGCCAAAGGCTATTTCAAATTAGTCGTCCATAGTATTGAAAAGGCTTATCTTTTGATCTGCCCCAAAAAAGTTAGACTGATTTAATTGAAGGACTGAGTTCTGTATTGTACGGGATTTAGTCCTTTTAATTTCACTTGAATACGCTCATTGTTGTAGTAATGCACGTATTCGTGAATAGTACGCTCTAGTTCAGCAAAACACTCAAACTTTTTGTTTTTAAATCCCTACTTTATTCATGTCTTTACATTTATTAACAAAAATCTGTTCGTTAATTGATCTTTATTTGTATTATAATTAAGCAGAAATATGATCGATAAAGGAGATTTTCCATGAATAAAATTTTCAAATCAAAATGGTGTGTAGCAACACAAACTTATGTGGCTTGTTCTGAATTAGCTAAACGAGCTGGAAAAGTTTCAGCGGGAGCTGTGTTACTTACTGCAAGTGTCATTAGTTCTGTTAGTGCAGCACCGAGTAATCCTGAGTCAATTACTACTGATACAACATTAGTTGGTGGCGTGAGAGATCTTTCAGTTAATGGCGGTTCTGCAATTAGTATCGGTAATGCAGCAACCGCAACATTGAATGATCCTCTTACTTTAAACTTACAAACTGGAAATGAATCAGAACCAAGAGGTTTTGATATTACTAATGGTAATTTAATTGCAAACGGCAAAGTTTCCATCAATTACCAACCAGTCGGAACAAATCTTCATAATCGCCCAAAAGGTATCATTGTTAGATCTAAGTCAGATACACAAATCAAAGATTTATTAGTCAATGCTGTTTTGGCGAGTGAGACTGAAGCATATTCAGTACCCGCAGATTCTAATGCAGGATATGGCGTTGCCGTTGGCTATAATTATGCTGGAGGTAGTAGTGCGGATAAATCCTTATTAACCGTAGAAAATGCGGAAATCAATGTCACTAATACGCCTAATACTAAATACTCAAGAAGAACTGTAGGTAGTGGCTGGGTTTCAGCAACGGCTATTTTCGGTCATCAATTATCAGGCTTAAAAATTTATAGAACTGATGGTGCTATACCTGAGTTTACCTCAAATGGTAAGGTTAATATTAATGTGACGGATAGCAGTGTAGCTAAAGCGGGTGATTATTTAGTTGGTCTGTATATTTCAGGCCATGGTTCGAAAGCAACATTTAATGGCGATACAGAAATTAAGGTGTCAGCGAATGGTATTAACTCGGCGGGTATTAAAATTGGTAAACCTTTTGATGGTGGCACTGTTGTTGGTGAGAAAGGTTCTTCAGTAATTGCTAATGGCAAATTAGTGGTGGATACCACGGAGACAAAAGATTCTGCTGCTATTCGTTTATTTGGTAACTCTTCTCAATTGAAAGTAACCGGGGAGAAAACGGAAGAACAATCTTTAATTCATTCAGGCAACTCTGCGATTGTTTTTGATACGCAAGATTATCAATTACAAGCGGAAACTATTTTGGGAGAAATTAAAGCCTCCCGTAATGAGAATGGCATTGATCAATCTGTTATTTTGAATAATACAAAACTGCAAACAAATTCAGAGAATGCTAGTTTAGTTAAAGTCAAAGCGGAACAAGTGAGAGATGAAAGTTTTGGGTATGCCTCTAAATTTTCATCGCAGCTAAATTCAGGCTCTTTTAATGTTCAAAATGCGACATTTACCTTAACAGGTGATAAATCCTTAGCAACTGCCGCAGATAAAGGTTGGTTAATTGAAGTGCAAGGACAAAAAGATAATTCTTCTAGCCTAACTGCTAACATTGAAAAGAAAGCAAAAGTTGTGGGATTAGTGCATAAAGAATTATCGTCTTCTTTAATTATGAATGTGGATGACGCCACTTGGGAATTAAAGAAAAAAGGCGATAACATTAGTACTGCAAATAGTGTAAATCTAAATAATGGCGGTGTATTAGATGCGTCTAAAATGTCTTCTTTAACACAAGCAGAGCTAGATGATAGCGTTGCTGCTGCACAAGATGCATTAAATAAAGCTAATAATATGGAAAGAGCTTGGTATGAGTCTGTAGAGAAATTTAATGTTAGAAAACAAAAAACAATAGAGACCGCTACTGCAAATTTAGTGGCTGCTCAAGATTTAGCAGCAAAAGGTCCTCTAAATCGTGCTGAATATACAGTCCGTTTAACTAGTGATGGTACAAATACAGATGGTATTTTGAAAAACGGTGGGGTGATTACCTTAGCGAATGATAGATACAATGATGTGTTAACCCTTGAAGGCAATTATGCAGGTGCTGCTGGTGCAACCTTAAAAGTGAATACGGAATGGAATTCGCCAGGCGGTGAGAATGGTGAAAATTCTAAATCGGATTTATTTGAAATTAAAGGGGCTGCTTCTGGAAGAACTAATGTTGTTACGGTTAAAGCTGACGGTAGTGCAGAAAACGTAATTGATGGCTCTATTGGTTCTATTGCAGCAGATTTACATAAAAACAGTGAAGTTGTTGTTCGTGTACATGATCTTAGTGCAGGTAATAACCATGCCTTTGAAGGAACAGCACAAACAACGGGTGCTGGAGAATTACAGTTAGCAGAACGAACTGTGGAAAAAGACGGCAAAATGGTACGTGAGTATTATTGGACCATTACTGCGGTAAATCCTATTCCGCCTGAGCCAGAACCTGAACCGCAGCCAGATGCTAAACCTGAGCCGAAGCCAGAACCTGAGCCAACGCCTAAACCAGGGATGAAGCCAGAACCTAAACCTGAGCCGAAACCACAACCGAAACCAACCCCTATTTATGCGCAATCTGTTTCAGGTTATGTACAAATGCCTCGCGTAAACTTAGAACAGGGTTATGCTTCGATTGCAACATTGCATACGCGTCGTGGTGAAAATCAGACATTAGCTTGGGATGATTGCAGCCGTTGTGGAAGTGATGTAAAAGGACAAAGTTGGGCAAGAGTTTTTGGTTCGCACTTAGAAGCTGATGGAAAAGTGCGGTTAAATTTTGATACAAATTTATTTGGTGTTCAACTTGGGCATGATTTTGCTGTACAACGTACTGCAGAGAACGGTCATCGTTTAACTGGTGTTTACGCAACATATACACAAGCGAAAACGAACTTCTTTGATGATGAAAGAAGAGTGAATGCAAAACTTGTTGATGATAAATTTACTGGTTCAGGTAAATCTAAATCTTGGAGCTTTGGTTTGACTCATACTCGTTATGCAGCAAATGGCAGTTATGTTGATTTAGTTGGTCAAGTTTCATTTATCAATAATAAATATACTTCTCGAAATAACGTTAGTGCGAAAAATAAAGGTATGAGCTACTTACTTTCTGCTGAAGTTGGTCGCCCTTATGCATTAGGTGAAAGAGGTAAAACAGAAGGCGGCTGGTTAATTGAGCCACAAGCACAATTAATTGCACAATATCTTGATTTAAAACGCTTTACTGATGAACAAGGTAAAAAAGTTGATCAAGGCGATACATTTGGCTTGAGAGGTCGCGCTGGAGTTCGTTTAGCATACAACGCACCAACAGAAGATAATAGAACGAAAACATTCTATGTAACAGCAAATATATTGCATGATTTCACTAATATGAAGTCTGTTCAAATCGGACAAGATAAGTTACGTGAAAAATATGCAAAAACTTGGTGGGATGCAGGTGTTGGAGTGCAATATCCAGTTGCTCAAAAAGCTTACGTTTATTTAGATGCTCACTATGAAGGTAGTTTCTCTAAACATCAAAGACGTGATGGATATCGTGGTTCTTTAGGTATTAAATATAACTGGTAATTTGATGAGGTAAAGGGAGGTTTTATCTTCCCTTTATCAAATAAGGAAAGAAATATGAAAAATGTAAAATTAACCTTATTATCTTGTGCATTGTTAAGCTTAACGGCTTGTTCACAATTAAAAGATGTAGAGCATAGCTGGTGTCCTCCAGTACAGACTGAAGAAGTGAATTTATCCGCAGATGCATTATTCCGCTTTGATAAATCAGATGTAAAAGATTTATTACCAAAAGGAAAAGTAGAATTAGATCAATTAGCAGATAAATTAACCTCAGGCTATGCGAAAGTAGAGAATATTCACTTAGTTGGTCATACAGATCGTTTAGGTAGTGAAAAATATAACTATGAGTTGGGGTTAAAACGAGCAAATACAGTAAAACAGTATTTAGCAGATAAACAAATAGCTGTGCCAATGAGCGTTGAAAGTGCAGGTGAAACAATGCCTTTAACTAAGGATTGCGTTGGCGAAAAAGCCACAAAAGCATTAACAGCTTGTTTACAACCAGATAGACGTGTAGCAGTCAAAATTCATGGCATTAAAAAACAATAATAGCTATTAGAAATAATTAAAATTAAAGCCTTTCGATAAATAACGAAAGGCTTTATTTATACTGTGAGGTTAATTAATACTACTAAATTCATTGCTGTATGGGCGTGCAATTTACCGAACAATATCTCGCGCGGACCTACGGTTTTGAACAAGGTGATATTGTACTCTCATCTGAAAGTGCGGTGCAAAAGTCCGCACAATTTAACGAACCCCAACTACCACCCAATATTGCAGACGGTATCGTAGAACAGCTTGAGTTAGAAGGCGAACCCTATGTGGAAAATTGGATGCAAGCTATCCAAGATAGACTTCAGCAAGCAGATAGTTTGGAGGATTTTCGCCATCAACTGGATAGCCTGATCCCTGAACTCAGCTTCGTGGAATACGCAGAAGTGTTAGCGTGGGCATCAACCGTCGCAGAGTTAGCAGGTCGATATGCGGTGATTGAGGAGCAAAAATGACATTTCAATTCCAAGAGCAAGCGCGTTATTTTGCCAAGAAAATAAACCTGCCAACAGAAAGCTACCTCGATATTCAAGGCGAAGAGCATGATTATTTTTTCGTGGTCGCAGGTGCAAATCGTAATGAAATCGTGGACGCTTTTAGGCAGGCTGTTGATAACGCCATAGAACAAGGCGCCACTTTGTCACAATTTCGCAAAGACTTTGACGAGATTGTGGACAACACAGGTTGGCAATACAAAGGCGGACGTAATTGGCGCACACGTATTATTTACGACACCAATGTTTATGGGGCATACAACCGCGGTCGCCTCAAACAGCATTTAGAACTAGCTGATGTGCTACCTTATTGGGAATATCAACACAATGACAATGCCCATCCTCGCCAAGCACACGTTGATTTAGATGGCACCATTCGTCCTGCGAGCGATCCATTTTGGAAATATTACTACCCAATCAAAGCTTATGGCTGCCATTGCACCGTCATTGCCCATGATGAAGCAGATTTAAAAAACATGGGCAAAACTGTCAGTCCTCCAGTGGAAATTGAATATCAAGAAAAATGGGTAGGCGTACGTGCTGGCAATCCACGTATAGTGAATTTGCCGAAAGGTTATGATGTGGGGTTTGTACCCCATGATTTTGACAGACTCACTGCTGGGCGAAATGCGGAAATTGACAAGGTACTCTTTCAAAAACTCGCTAATTCTACACCGCAGTTCGCCAGTCTATTGATTAAAGATGTGATGATAAAATATCCTGCAACTGTGGCGATGTTAAACCAATCAATGTCGGCAATGGTGCAGCGCGTCAGCTTTGAAAAAGTTGCACGTGGCGAGATGAAATACGTCGGCGTACTACCTGAAAAAGTCATCGAAAAATTAACTGCACTTGATAAATCGCCGCAAAGTGCGGTTATTGCAGTACGAGATAAAGATGTATTGCATGGATTGCGAGAGCTTAAACAAAACGAAAGCATTGCGTTACCATTAGAATTTTGGCAACAGTTGCCTGAGAAATTGCGTCAGCCAAAAGCGATTTTATTACAACCGAAAGAGGGTTTTGAAAATCCAGCAAAAAACCTTGATACCTTACTCTTTGTTTATGAAACCGACAAAGGAAAAGTGGCAATCAAAATGGACTATGAAGTCAGATTGAAAGACAAACTAAGCGGTAAAAAGCAAATGGCTAAAATTAATATGGTGACGACTGGGAGTATATTTAAGGATAAAACCGCATTATACGACTTTGAGTTATTATGGGGGAATTTAGATTAACTCACAGGTTTGCCTGATTCGAACAGGATAATACCCCTTTTACAGCGTAACCTTTCCAGTAGGAAACCCCCTGTGAGTAAGTTAAATATACGCCCAAACGATTTTTTAATCAACAATAAGCGTTTGTTTATACATAATTAAGTCATTAATTCAAGCTACGGAGATCATCAACTATGATCAAAATTACACTCAAAGACAGCCAAGCCCAAGCTCAGCTTGAGCGTATAGCATTGCAACTCAAACACCCTCGAAAGCTCTACGGTGTGCTCGGTGAAACCTTAAAGAAAATCCACACTGAACGCTTTAAGTTAGAAGTTGATCCTGATGGCAAAAAATGGCAGCCACTTGCGCCGAAAACATTGGTTGCCAAAGCAAAACGCGGTAAAAGCCGTAAGATTTTGCGCCAAGATGGTAATCTTGCTGATCGGCTGGCTTATAATTTTGATGATCGCGGTGTAGAGTTTGGTTCGGAAATGCCATACGCACGACTGCACCAATTTGGTGGTAAAGCAGGACAAGGACATAAAGTAACTATTCCTGCACGTCCTTGGCTTGGCATTAATCAACAAGATGGCGAGAAATTATTACAAAAAGCCACCGAACTTTTGCAACGACAAATTAATCAACTTGTGCGCTAATGAATAATTATTAAAATAACGCCACAATCGCTCTCAGTGGAGTTATGTTGTAATTTATCATCTAAAAAAATTTAAACGCCATTTAATCCATTTTAACGCCATTTTAACGCTATCCCACTTTCCACTTTAACTGGAATTTTAAAAAGCAGTAAAGAAACAGACTAATCTTTAAAGTGCTTTAAAATTATTCTCATCATTTTTTCGCTACGCTAAACTTTATTAAAGCGAATTGCTTATAGGAGTAAGCGTGGAACTGATCGAAATTTTCCGAGCAGGCGAATTCACCTCTGATACAGCAGATATTTTCGGTATCTTCGATACAGGTAACCGTTCATCTAATTACCCAACGGTCACTCATATTAGCAATTTTGAGGTGGCATCACGCACAGGTGATATTATCGACGAAAGTATTCGTCAAGCCGAATTGCAATACATTGATAAACCGATTGATGATGCCTTAATTGATAGTTTTATCGAAACCTTGGATACCTTCCTGCGTTCGCAAAAATCGTTGGTGGGTTATAGTGTCGGACTTGACCATGAATATGATCTCGTCAATGCCTTTAGTGAGGGACAAATCCCATTGGTTTATGACTACACTCCAAAAATCCCTGGGGAGCGCATTACCAATAAATCGGTGATGACCCGTAAATATCTGGTCAATTTGGTATCACAAAAATAGGAGTGATAAATGAGTACTACAATTAATCAAATCGTCAACGCCAATGTTTATATGGATGGCAACTCCTTATTGGGTAAAGCCAAAGAGTTCAAGTTGCCAGACATTGAATTCGAACAAATTGAACATAAAGGTTTGGGGCTTATTGGTACAATTAAATTGCCAGCTGGCATGAACGCCTTAGAAGGTGAGGTTACTTGGGATAGCTTTTATCCTGAAGTGCGCGCACGTGCTTATAATCCGTTTAAAAACGTGCAATTAATGGTGCGGTCCAACTTGCAGGTCTTCAGTTCGCGCGGCTTAGAGGCTGAAGTGCCAATGGTTACGGTGATGAATGTGAGTTTTAATAAAACCACAGGTGGTAGCCTAAAAAATAAAGAGGCAACCGAACATCAAGACAGTTTCCAAATCCATTCTATTAAGCAAATGGTGGATGGTAAAGAAATCTTGTTCTATGATGCGTTTGCTAATATCCTGCGCGTTAATGGCGAAGATGTATTGCGCAAATACCGCACCAATATTGGTCAGTAAATCTTTAAACTGGTTTAAAATCAATTTAACCGCAATTTAATTAAACTCCTTAGTGAAATCTAACAACCACTAAGGAGTTTTTTTATGTCTGAACTAACCAAAGAAATTAATCTCTATCGCAAAATTAAATTGCTTTTCCCTATTCGTGACGGCGAAGGCAAAGAAATTACTGAGTTGAATGTACGCCGAGCTAAAGTGCGCGACATCAAGCGAATGAACGAATTACAAGGTAGCGATGCGGACAAAGAAGTCTATATGCTGGCATTGCTTACAGGATTAGTCCCTGAAGATTTAGATGATTTGGATATTGCTGACTATGCCAATGTGCAAAAAGCCTTTGCCGAGATGCAAAAGGGAAAGTAACTAGTAGTCAGCTTGATGAAATGATTGCAGATGTGGCTTGGTGGTATGGTTGGAATGTCAGCGAAATTGAGCAAATGAGCTTAGCGGAGCTACAAACTTGGATGGAACAAGCCAACCGCCAAATTAAAGCAGGATATACAAAAGCCACGCTATGACGTGGCTTTTTTAGCTTTGTGTTTTTCGACTTGTTCGACAATCAAACCGAGCAAAATAAAAGCGCAGATAACTGCGGTGGTTTTGGTGAAATAGTAAAAGGCGAAACCGATAGCAGTAAGCAATAACCCAGCTGCTATTGTATAAGCAAACCATTCTGATGTGAGTTCTAATTGTCTTTTTGTTAGTATCGTTTCTAATAACGCGCCAACACAGCCAAAGACAATAAGACCTCCAATAATACTTGTGATAATTGGATAGAAATGAAAGGCAATCATCACTCCAATGAATAGGATGAGCAGCAAAATACAAGCGCCGATTAAGATAAGTACATCCTCAATGAACTCAAAAAGTGCTTTCAATATCATACTTTTTCTCCTCTACATTTAAAGGGAACTATAAATTATGTCGTCTAATTTAGCAATATCTTTAGTCATCGGAGCCTCTGTTGGTGGCGCGATTTCGGGCATCAGAAATGTGCGAAACAGTCTAAAGCTATTTCGAGATGATACACAAACTACGGGACAACGTATCGGAGCATTATTCAAAAATGCAGCATTAAGTACTGGCTCTCTTATTTCTTTGGGAACTGCTACCGCAAGCTCCATTCTTGCAGCAGCACAGCCCGCGATAAAATTTGAAAGCGCAATGGCAGATGTGAAAAAGGTTGTCAATTTTGATAGCCCAAAACAGTTTAAAGAAATGGGGCAAGATATTCTGCAATTAACGCGCACAATTCCGATGGCTGGCGAGGAAATAGCAGCGATTGTGGCAGCAGGAGGACAAGCTGGTATCGCTCGAGAATATTTGCTTGGTTATGCGCAGGACGCAGCCAAAATGGGTGTTGCTTTTGATATGGCAGCAGGCGATGCAGGGACGGCAATGGCAACAATGGCAAACGTACTCGGTAAGCCTATCAAGGAAATGGCACGTTTTGGCGATGTGATCAATCATTTATCAGACAACGCAAATGCTAAAGCAGCAGATATTGTGAATGTGATCGCTCGCGCAGGTTCGGATACAAGAATGTTGGGGTTATACCTTGCGCAAGTAAGACTAAATATTCATCTCGTAACTTTCTCGCCTGTTGTAGTGAAATTTCGGGATATTTGCCTAGACTTATTTCAGTTCGCTTTTTTGTGATAGGTTTACAATAGTTAAACCGCCATATCTTGCGACCTTTTGGGGTAACAACTAATTGCAAGCCGACTTTATCATAAAGACAGTTTTCAACTAACGCCCCATTTTCTAGTTTTGGTTTTGCCTTTGCTATTTGTGTATCAGTTAAAGATTTTCCACCCCTTGCCATGCCTTACCCCTCAAGCCTTGCCACGTTCTTTGTAGGATATTTTTAGTGATTTTTGATATTTAAAAGCTATCCTACAATATTATCCTACTAAATATCCTACAAAAATCCGCGATTGTAAATGTATAATTTGATAAGAACGCGAAAGAATAGAAAAGATAAATGCGCTATGAAGCCTTATGTATCAAGGGGTTTAGTGTAAGAGTTGGGAAGATTACGAAAGAGTAGAAAAGGCAATATGGTGCCAGTGGTCGGACTCGAACCGACACGCTTTTAAGGGCGGCGGATTTTGAATCCGCTACGTCTACCAATTTCGTCACACTGGCAAGTGTTGAAACTATTTTTCGAGCAGCATTATACAATGATGAAAAATAGTTTCAAGTATAAACTCTAAATAAAGAATTACTTGATTTAATTTTCATCAAGTCCTTCTTTTTTAGTGTGAAATTAAGTTATTTTTTCCGTTTTTTTCCTTTTTGTTTTCTTGTGTTTTTTGTTACTTGAGGATGACTGCTTTCTTTATAACCAATCGCAAAGCCTTGATCCCAACTTTTCTTCAATTCAGCAGACAATTGTGCAACAGTTGTTTTACAAAAATGGACTCTTTGTTCTAATTGTTGCTGTTTTTGTTGGTTGAAGGATTTACCCACGCGATATCCGTCTAAATACCAGTCATCAACATCTTTACATTGAGTCGTATTGATGCGTTTTGTCGCACTTCCATAAACACTGTAAGGTTTGAGGCTTTCATCTGCTGTTGATGAATAACTGCTACTACAGGCAGCTAACATAGAGAAAGACGCAGTAAAAATAACTATGTTTAATAATTTCATCGTAGATTTCCGATAGCAATAAAAAGGGCGCTATTTTACTAAATATTTTTTACTTTACGAATATTTTATTGCGGTTTATTTTATTCTTCATCTACAATGTCGATAAATTGCGCATTGAGTAAATGTGCTAAGTCATTGGGCGATAATTCAACGCTAAGTCCTCGTTTCCCACCGGATACAAAAATGTGTGAAAATTCCACCGCACTTTGATGAATAATTGTTTTCAGTTTTTTCTTTTGTCCTAATGGGCTGATGCCGCCGACTAAATATCCTGTACTTTTTTGTGCCATCTCTTTGTCTGCCATTTCAATTTTTTTAGCACCAATGGCTTTGGCGGCTTTCTTTAAGTTGAGCATATTAGCGGTGGGTAAGACAAAGCAAGCGAGCTTTTTTTGATCTCCATTTTCGGCGACTAATAAGGTCTTAAAAGATTGTGAGGGTGAGATACCTAATTTTTCCGCAGCTTCATCGCCAAAATGCGTATTATTAGGATCATGATCATAGCTATGTAATGTAAAAGGAATTTTGTGCTTTTTTAATAAATCTATTGCGGGTGTCATTTTATTTTTATCCTAAAAATCAGTAGAATAGGCGAGTTATTTTATAATGTCAGGATGAAAAAATGAATAAGTTAAATCTTCTTGTTGCAGCAGAATTTGAGCTATGTGAGAAAGTGGTTGAGTTTTTAGAGCAATCGCAGATTGCAGTTGAAAAGCTGTCGATTTGGGAAATTTATCCCTTTAGTGAGGAACAAGGAATTCGTTTTAATAATCGCGCAGTAGAACAATTATCTACTGAGGATCTGAATTGGTCGAATTATCAATATCTTTTATTTGCTGGTGATGTATCACAGGCTGCACAAATTGCGGATGCAGCGGAAGCGGGTGTTATCGTTATTGATATGAAAGCGATTTGTGCAAGTATTTCAGGTGTGCCTGTTGTTGTACCAAATGTGAATGATGAGCAGTTAGCTAACCTGTCACAACGTAATATAGTGTGTTTGCCAGATCCTCAAGTGAGTCAATTAGCTTTGGTTTTAGCGCAAACTCTTCAGCAAGCTGAGATCCATTCCGTCTTTGCCACTTCTTTATTACCTACTTCTTATACAAACAGTGAAACTGTTGAGAAATTAGCGGGGCAAACAGCTCGTTTGTTAAATGGTATTCCATTAGAGGATAATGAACCTCGCTTTGCTTTTGATGTTTTCCCTCATTCTATGGCGAGTTTAACCACACAATTTCAGAAAATATTTCCTTCTATTAATGTGGTTTTCCATAGTATTCAAGTGCCTGTATTTTATGGGTTAGCGCAAAAAGTGACATTAGTTTCGAACTATGGATTAGATACGGAAAACTTCATGCAAAATTGGCGTGAAAATGATTTTATTCAAGTTGAACAGGAAAAAATGACGCCAGTGTTAAATGGAGAAAGAGAAGCGCATGAGGAAAAAGTAAAATTGCATATTAGTGATTTAAGTGCGGTGGAAAATGGCGTAGAATTTTGGACCGTTGCTGATGATCAGCGTTTCAGCTTGGCATTTTTAACAGTGCAGTTATTAGAAAAAATGAGCTTATCGCCATCTGCTTATTAAGCAGGTTTTGATAGGAGCATTAGATTTGTCACAAAACTAAGGAAAAATTATGTTGGAAAAATTCTTTCAGCTAAAAGAAAAAGGGTCAAATGTAAAAACGGAAGTGATCGCTGGTATCACAACCTTTTTTACTATGGTCTATATTGTTTTTGTTAACCCTTCTATTTTGGGCGTGGCAGGCATGGATACACAAGTGGTATTTGTTACCACCTGTTTAATCGCCGCTTTTGGTACCATTGCGATGGGCTTATTTAGTAATTTACCTATCGCTTTAGCGCCAGCAATGGGGTTAAATGCGTTCTTCGCTTATGTCGTTGTATCTAAATTAGGCTATTCTTGGCAAGTGGGGATGGGCGCTATCTTCTTAGGATCGGTTGGCTTATTCTTGTTGACGGTATTACAAGTGCGCTACTGGTTTATGTCTGCCATTCCATTAGGATTGAGAGTGGGCATCGGTGCGGGTATTGGTTTATTTATCGCCTTGATTGGATTTAAAAATATGGGCTTAGTAGTCGCCAATCCTGCAACCTTGATGGCATTGGGTGACTTGCATGATCCTAAAGTATTAATGGGCGCTTTGGGCTTCTTTATTATTGTGGTATTAGCAGCCAAAGGAATTCATTCAGGTGTGTTAATTTCTATCGTCATTATCACCGCACTTGCATTGATGTTTGATCCTGCGGTGAGCTTTAATGGTGTGATGTCTATGCCACCAAGTCTTGACGCAGTTGTTGGTCAAGTGGATGTGATGGGGGCCCTTGATGTTGGCTTAGCAGGGATTATTTTCTCTTTCTTATTAGTCAACTTATTTGATTCATCCGGCACATTAATTGCGGTTACAACCAAAGCAGGTTTTGCTGATGAAAAAGGACGTTTTCCAAAAATGAAACAAGCCTTGTTGGTGGACAGTACTTCTGCAATGGTGGGGACATTTATGGGGACTTCGGCCATTAGTACCTATATTGAAAGTGGCTCTGGCGTATCTGTTGGTGGACGTACAGGATTAACTGCGGTCGTTGTTGGCGTACTTTTCTTGTTAACTATTTTCTTCTCGCCATTAGCGGGTCTTGTGCCGCCTTATGCAACGGCAGGTGCATTAGTGTTCGTAGGGATCTTAATGGCTTCTAGTTTAATTGAAGTGAAATGGGATGATTTAACAGAAGCGACACCTGCGTTTATCACAACAGTAATGATGCCATTTACCTATTCAATTACCGAAGGTATTGCATTTGGTTTTATGAGTTACTGCATTATGAAAGCCTTTAGCGGTAGAATTAAAGAAGTGAATGCTTCGGTATGGGTAGTCTCGATTTTATTCTTAATTAAATTTATTTGGGTTGGTTAATTCCTAGGAGAATGTTATGCAAAAGTTATTATTTATTTTTAATGAATCACCTTATGGTACAGAGAAAACCTTTAATGGTTTACGCTATGCTGTTAATTTATTGGAAGAATTTGGCAAAGAAGTGGAAGTGAAAGCCTTTTTCTTTTCTGATGCGGTGTTAGCTGGTCTAGCGGGTCAGAATCCAAATGATGGCTACAATGTGCAACAAACATTAGAAGTGTTAACAGGTTTAGGCGCTGAAGCAAAACTTTGCACAAGCTGTACTAAAGCACGCGGTATTACAAATTTACCTTTAGTTCAAGGTGTGTCTGTGGGGACTTTAGACGATGTTTCTGCTTGGACTTTATGGGCAGATAAAGTGATCAATTTCTAATTAAAAATACCTTCATAATATGATAGGCTAGCAATAATGATTGCTAGCCTTATTTATTTTCATTTATGTCAGAATTTGCGTCTTTAAATTATGTGACAACTCCCTTAATCCACACCTCATTAATTGAAGCTTCGGCTGGAACGGGTAAAACCTATACCATGGCTTCGTTGTATATTCGTTTATTATTACAGGCGGGTGAGAATAATTTTCCTCGAGCCTTAACGGTAAATGAAATTTTGGTGGTAACCTTTACTGAAGCTTCGACACAAGAATTAAAAGAACGAATTAGAGAACGTATCCATCTTTGCAAACAACAACTTGAGCAGTATTGTCAGCAACGAGCGCAAATAACAAAAGACAATAAAGAGCAAATGATAAAGGCGATTTTTGCTGATAATCAGCCTTTAATTGATTTGCTGGATTATATTGATGATCTTGATATTGCTATTCAACGTTTACGTTTAGCTGAACAAAATATAGATTTAGCTTCTATTTATACCATTCATGGCTTTTGCCGCCGCGTTTTAATGCAATATGCGTTCCATTCAGGTATTCATTTCGAATTAGAATTAACCAAAGACGAAAACCAATTATTGCAACAATTGAGCAATCAATTTTGGCGAGAGCAATTTTATCCAACTTCTTACTTATCCACTTATTTTATTCATCAATACTTACAATCGCCCTCAAAGATGTTGAGCAATGTGCAATCTTTTTTAAAAGGCGATTTACCAAAAGTCAGCATAAATGAACCGCACTTATTAACGCCTACGTTATCGGAATTTTTGACTACTTACCTTGATCCTGAATTACAAAAAATCATTGATTTAAAACAGATTTGGTTAGAAAAAGTAGAGGAAGTTACCGGTTTATTAAGAGAAGAATTATATAAAAGATATCGTTCAAAAGGGGATAATACACCGTCCCAATGGCGTTGGTTTGAATTGGCAATACGTAAGATTAATGAATGGGCAAATGATACTTATCAGATAAAATTACCAGAAGGTTTGACGAAATATTTTTCTCAACAACGATTTGATACATATGATTTAGTAGAAGGCGCAGAGCCACTATCTCATCCCGTATTTAGTTTGGTGGATGAAGTTCAGCAAATCAATTTTTCTCTATATAAAAATGTAGTACTTTATCATTACATTCAATGGCTAACAACGCGTTTAAATGAATATAAGCAAGATCATAAGGAAAAAAGTTTCGATGATTTGCTGCGTTTATTGCGTGATGCATTAATGTCAACGCAAGGTGATGAGCTTGCTCAGCGAATTCGTAGCCAATATCCTTTTGCAATGATCGATGAGTTTCAGGATACTGATAGTCGTCAATATCAAATTTTCAAGAAAATCTATCAACATCAATCAGATACTGGCTTTATCATGATTGGCGATCCTAAACAAGCCATTTATAAATTCCGCGGCGCTGATATTTTTACCTATTTAAATGCATCGAAGCAGGCAAAACGTTTCACATTAGAGCGTAATTATCGTTCTACTGAACCATTAGTGAGAGCCATCAATCATTTATTTAATTTTACGCCTAAGCCTTTTTTATATTCTGAAATTGAGTTCTTGCCTGTCGAGGCTTTTCGTTCACAGACAAGATTCTCATTTCAAGGCAAAAAGCAGCCAGCGATGATATTTCATATTGGTGATAGACAAAAAACATCAAAAAAGGGCGATATCACTTTACTTGGGACGGAAACCAAACAACTTTTTGCCGACACTTGCGCGAATTCCATTGCCGAATGGTTGCAAACCTCTTCTTGTGGGGAGCAAAGTGCGGTGGAAAATACAGCAGTTTTTGAGAAAGGCGAAAAAACGACTCCAGTTAAAGATAATGATATCGCAGTGTTAGTGCAAAGTTGGCATGAAGCAATGCTTATTAAACTGGCATTGGCAGATCGCGGTATTGCCTCGGTTTATTTGTCAGATCGTAGTAATGTTTTTGATACAGATGAAGCGCAAGAGCTGAGCTATATTCTTGCAGCTTGTTTAAATCCAACGAATATTTCCGCGATTTTAAATGCCCTTGCGACCAGTATTTTTGCTTTAACACAAAAAGAAATTCAACAAATTAAACTTGATGATCATTTGCTAGATCGTTGGGTTACGCGATTTGAATATTATCAAAAAAGTTGGTTGAACCAAGGTGTATTGGCGATGTTGTATCAACTCTTTTTGGCAAAAGATCAACATCAGCGCTGCATTTTAGACAAAATACGTTCAATGCAAGATGGTGAACGTCGAGTAACTGATCTCTTACATTTAGCTGAATTATTGCAACAAGCCGCGCCATTAAATGAAACGGAAGCGAGTTTATTACGTTGGTTTGAGTTACAAATTCAGAATCAAGAAGCGCGAGAAGATGAGCAACAACAGCGTTTAGAAAGTGAAAATGAACGCGTGAAAATCATCACCATTCATAAATCGAAAGGCTTGCAATATCCTTTAGTTTGGTTGCCTTTCTTAGCTTTTTCCAATCCACATAAAAGCGATTTTGCTACTTATTATGATGCAACAACTGAACAGCGGTACTGGAATATAGATGGTACTCAAAATGAACTTAGCTTGGATGAAGAGAAGGCGGAGAAAATTCGTTTGCTCTATGTGGCATTAACGCGAGCGGAAGAGCAGGTAAATATTACGTTGCCAACGTTCTTTAGCGAAAAGTGGTCTTCTATTTGGTATGTGTTAAGTCGAGGGAAAATTGAGCCAGATCAGGTAGATAATACTTTGGAACTACTTAACTCATTGACACAAAATGGGCTAGACGTTGTGGTTAAAGAAATAGAAGAACAACAGTTTACATATATTGAGTATCAATCCATCGAAGCAACGGAAAAATTACAAGCTGCAACTTTTACAGGTAATATTGAGATGAACTGGCAATTGTCCAGTTTTACTGGATTGATCCGAAATCATGAAAATAATTTGCACAAGCAGCAATCACAAAGTGCGGTGCAAAATTTAGCTGTTTTTGATCTTGCCAAAGATCAGGATCAAACTTTGATACCATTAAAAAATGAAGCCAATCTTTTAGATAGAGAAGACGGTTGGGAAGATTATCCTGAACAATACCGTCCCGTTGATTTTCCACAAGGCAGCTATGTGGGCACATTGCTACATCATTTCTTAGAAAAACAGCCTTTTAATCAAGCGATTAATGCAGAAAATATCGCTAAGCTCTGCCAGCAATTGCAATTAGATGAAAATTGGCAAGCACCATTACATCAATGGATTGAACAGATTTTACATACGCCATTATTGGCTGATAATGATCTCAGCCTAGCGCAATTGCAGCCAAAACATTGCTTAAAAGAAATGCAATTCTACTTTAATTTACACCGCACTTTTAAGGCTGAAACGTTCAATCGCATATTGAAACAGCACCATAAATTAGCCAGCCAACCGCTAAATATTGATGATATTCAAGGCATGCTGCGAGGCTTTATTGATTTAGTATTTGAACATCAGGGCAAATATTACATTGTGGATTACAAATCCAACTTTTTGGGCAAGAATAAACAAGCTTATCATCGCGATGAGTTAAATAAGGTGATGGAAAATCATCATTATGATATTCAATATTTGCTTTATTGCTTAGCATTAAATCGCTATTTAGGTTCTCGTTTGCCTGATTACCAATATGAAACCCATTTTGGTGGCGTCATTTATACGTTTTTACGTGGAATGAATGGACAGAATACTGACTATGGCCTCTTTTTTGATCGCCCAAGTTATCAGCTCATCAATGAATTAGAGGGATTATTCAATGCTTAAACTTTTAGAAGAACTTTGCCAACAGCAGCGAATTAGCCGAGCTGATTATTATTTCGCAAAATTTATTGCAGAGAAACAAAAGGGTTTTGATTATCCTAAGGAAACGCAAGATCTCGCCATTTTATTAGCTGCACTTTGCCAATATAGTTTATCGCAGGGCAATACCTGTTTATTTTTAGATAAAGATCTGCAACGTAATTATTTCGGATTGGGATTTGCCAAATTAGACGTGGATTATATGGCAGAAATTGAGCAGAAAATAGGACATCTTCCCATGTCTGAATGGGCAAATAGCTTGCAAGATCATATTGCTTTTAGTTGTGCGCCTTTGGATAAAATTGCTCCTTTGGTTTTTCAGCATAATGCATTGTATTTTTATCGCAGTTGGCAAGATGAATATCGTTTAGCTGATTTTATTAAAAGTGCGGTGAAAAAAGAGCAAGTTTTCTTTAATGAAGAACAGGTTAAAACGATTTTACAGCGTTATTTTGCGCCTGTAAGTGAACAAACTAACTGGCAAAAAATAGCGGTCGCCATTGCTCTGCGCCAATCTTTTTGTTTGATTTCAGGCGGACCAGGAACCGGCAAAACCTATACGGTTGCTCGTTTATTATTAGCGTTACAAGAATTACATAATGGTCAATTGAAAATTGGTTTGGCGGCACCAACAGGGAAAGCAGCTACCCGATTAGATGAAAGTATTGCAAAAGAATTTGCAAGTCAGGCGCTTAAAAAGGCTATTTCTGAGTTAAAACATAATCTGACAATTACTCAAGCACAAACCTTGCATAAAATGCTTGGTGTTCGACCTTTTAGCGAGCAACCGCTTTACAATGCAAATCATCCTTTGCCTTATGATGTATTGATTGTGGATGAAGCTTCTATGATCGATTTATCTATGATGGACAAGCTGCGTGCAGCATTATCAGCAAATTGCAAATTGATTTTATTAGGCGATAAAGATCAGCTGGCTTCGGTGGAGGCAGGAGCAATTTTGGGTGAGCTAGGGCAATTTATGGGGATGTATTATGATGAACAGCGTCAAAAAATGATAGGTTGCTATGGATATGAATTCACCGAATATCTCACTTCTGTGACTGATGAAAATTTGCAAAGCAGTTCACAACCTCTTCACCCTTTAGCCAATTGTTTATGTTATTTACCCGATAGCCGCCGTTTTAGCCAAGATTCAGGTATCGGACAATTAGCGACTGCGATTAATCGAAAAGATAAACAAGCGGGAGAATTGAGTTGGTCTATTCTGCAACAACAATTTAACAAAGGGCGAGTGGATATTGAATGTTATCCATCACAAGAGACGGAATCAGCAAACTATGTGCAGCATTGTGTAAGCCAAATCACACAAAGTGCGGTGCAAAAATATCAAGATTATTTATTGTTCTTAACCGAAAATCCGAATAGAACAGATGAAGCATTTTTACAACAATTATTCAAAAAATTTAATTCGATCCGTTTTTTAACCGCACTTCGTGAAGGGCATTTCGGCGTTGAGCAATTAAATAAGCAGATCGCCGAACAGTTAAAAAATGCGGGATTGGTGTCTTTTCAATATGAACGTGATTGGTATATTGGTAAACCTATTATGATTACGCGAAATGATCATAATACGGGATTATCAAATGGCGATATTGGTTTGTATATTGGTAAAAATCAACTTTGTTTCGATACAAGCAAAGGCTATCGATTAATTTCGCGTAGCCGTATTCCTACTCAATATGAAACAGCATTTGCGATGACGGTGCATAAATCGCAGGGGTCTGAATTTGAGCATACGATTTTAGTATTGCCACCCGAAATGAATCCTGTATTGAGTAAAGAATTGGTTTACACCGCAGTAACCAGAGCAAAAGAGCAGTTTACGGTTTTCTGTACAGAAGCGGTTTGGAAAAGTGCGGTGCAAAAAAATACCAAACGACAAAGTGGCTTAAGATTTGTTATAGATCAATAAATTGCGATAAAAATCCGTAAAAAATAAGAAAAATTTGCGTTAGCTCAACATCTATTTGTTAAATTTATTTTACAATTTGCCTGTTTTATATTCGAGGAAATAAATTATGAGCTGTTTTTTTGTCGCTGGCACAGATACGAATGTGGGGAAAACCGTTGCTAGCCGAGCAATTATTCAAGCCTTACAAGCGGCAGATGTGCAAATTGTGGGATATAAACCTATCGCTTGTGCACAAGAAGGCGATGAAACGCCTGATTTTGTTCAGCAAGAAAGCGATTATGGGGAACAAAATAATTCAGATGTATTAACCTTAATTGATGCAACCAACCAAAAAGTGAGCTATCAAGATATTAATAGCTATACTTTTGCGCATACTATTCCGCTCTTTACTGATGAAGGTGAGCGAATTCAAATTGAGAAATTGGATAAAGATCTCTCTCGTTTGAACAATAAATATCAAACTGTATTAGTTGAAGGCTGTTTTGGTTGGCTTTCGCCGATTAATAAACATTTTAGTTTTGCGGATTGGGCGAAAAAACAACAAATGCCAATTGTGTTGGTGGTAGGGATTAAAGAAGGTTGTATTAATCATTCTTTATTAACTGTGCAATCTATTATGAATTCGGGATTACCATTATTGGGGTGGGTAGCGAATCGCATTAATCCAGGATTGGCACATTATGCAGAAATTATTGATATTCTCACTGAGAAAATTGATGCGCCATTACTCGGTGAAATCCCTTATTTATATAAACCAGAAACACAGGAAATTGGTAAATTCATTACAAATATTGATCGTTTGACTTATATGAAAACGGAGTTGGTCAAATAATTAATTTTCTATTTGAAAAGGGGCTTTTGCCCCTTTATTTTTGAATTTTTTTTAAAGTGCGGTCAAAAATTCAGTTTTTATGAGAAATTGCGTGATTTTTTAATGAGTTAATATTATCATTATGGCAATTTTGAACGATAAATCTTGAGGTTAAGAAGGATAGTATGCAAGACCTGAAACAGATTACAGAACAGGCGAAAGCAGTGTTAGATGAGCTTCATCATCAAGGATTAGAAGCTTTAGAAAATTTCCGAGTAGAATATTTCGGTAAAAAAGGGCATTTTACTCAATTAATGCAAGGGCTACGTGATGTGCCTGCAGATGAACGTCCAGCTGTTGGTGCAAAAATTAATGAAGCAAAACAAGCTGTATTGGATATTTTAAATCTAAAAAAAGAACAGTTAGAGCAGGCAGCATTAAATGCGCAATTAGAAAAAGAACGTATTGATGTTTCGTTGCCGGGTCGCAAAGTAGAAACGGGTGGGTTGCATCCTGTTTCTATTACTATTGAGCGAGTTACAAAGTTCTTTTCTGAATTGGGTTTTTCAGTAGAAAGTGGTCCAGAAATTGAAAGTGACTATTATAACTTTGATGCGTTGAATATTCCTAAACATCACCCTGCGCGCGCTGATCATGACACATTCTGGTTTAACCCTGAGTTGTTATTACGTACTCAAACTTCAGGTGTGCAAATTCGTACCATGGAAAAAATGCAGCCGCCAATTCGTATTATGGCTCCGGGACGTGTTTATCGTAACGACTACGACCAAACACACACACCAATGTTCCACCAAATTGAATTACTTTATGTAGATAAAAAAGCCAACTTTACTGAGTTAAAAGGGTTGTTGCATGATTTCTTACGCGCTTTCTTTGAAGAAGATTTACAAGTGCGTTTCCGTCCATCTTATTTCCCATTTACAGAACCATCTGCTGAAGTGGATGTAATGGGCAAAAATGGCAAATGGTTGGAAGTGTTAGGCTGTGGTATGGTTCATCCTAATGTACTTCGTAATGTAGGTATTGATCCAAATGAATACTCTGGATTTGCCGTAGGTATGGGGGTTGAGCGTTTAACCATGTTGCGCTACAACGTCACAGATTTACGTTCTTTCTTTGAAAATGACTTACGCTTCTTAAAACAGTTTAAATAGGAGATAGGATAATGAAAAAATTAATGGCAATGGGATTGGTGTTTTTCTCTGCAGTGGCATTGGCGAATGAACAAAAAAACGAAATTCAAAATGCGATTGAAGCTAAAAAACCTTTAGCAGTCTTACAGATCTTTGATACTTCTGGTAAACAACGAAAATTATTGGAAGGCAATGCACTTTCTCGTTCTAAGATGAGAGAATTATGTGTTGTTGTTGGCAATGTCGAAATTAAAGAACAAAATACGTTTCATCAGTTTTTTAAAGCACCTAATGCAATGGAGCTGAATATTAAAGGACAAGCTAATATCCAATCTTCTGAAGATAAAAAAGAACATTTAGTGAGCTTCACTATTCCAAAAAATGCAATTCAAAATAATGCTGTTCACCAATGCTGGATTTTCGATAAAAAAGATCCAATTGGAAATTACACATTGGAAGTGCAATTTAATGACACCGTATTTAAGGGATTATCATTTAGAGTTTTAAAATAGAGAGAGTATAGATGAAATTTAGTGAATTATGGGTTCGTGAGTGGACGAATCCTGCTGTAAATACGGATCAATTATGTGACCAAATCACCATGCTTGGTTTAGAAGTAGATGGTGTGGAAAAAGTAGCAGGTGATTTTTCAGGCGTTGTGATTGGTGAAGTAGTGGAATGTGCACAACATCCAGATGCGGATAAATTACGCGTGACCAAAGTGAATGTGGGTAGTGATCGTTTATTAGATATCGTATGTGGTGCGCCAAATTGCCGTCAAGGTTTAAAAGTAGCTTGTGCAACAGAAGGTGCTTTATTACCTGGCGATTTCAAAATCAAGAAAACCAAATTACGTGGTCAACCTTCAGAAGGAATGCTTTGTTCTTTCACTGAGTTAGGTATTTCAGTTGAGTCAAATGGCATTATTGAATTACCACAAGACGCGCCCGTAGGTGTTAACCTAAGAGAATATTTACAACTAGATGATAACTGCATTGAGATTAGCTTAACCCCGAATAGAGCCGATTGTTTAAGTATTGCGGGTATTGCTCGTGAAGTAGGCGTTGTGAATAAATCTACTGTAAATGCACCGCAGTTTGAAGCGGCAAAAGTAACAATTGCTGATAAGGTTGCAATGCAAGTAGATGCGCCAGAAGCTTGCCCTCGCTATTTATTGCGTGTTGTGAAAAATGTAAATGTACAAGCTCAATCGCCAATGTGGTTACAAGAGAAATTGCGCCGTTGCGGTATTCGTTCCATTGATCCTGTAGTGGATGTCACTAACTATATTTTGTTGGAATTAGGTCAACCAATGCACGCATTTGATATGGCGAAAGTGGCTCAACCAGTGCAAGTACGTATGGCTAAAACAGGGGAAGAACTTGTATTATTAGATGGTTCAACGGCTAAATTAAAAGAAAATACTCTTGTGATTGCGGACCAAAAAGGTCCTTTAGCAATGGCTGGTATTTTTGGTGGTGAAGCCAGTGGCGTTAATGCAGAAACTAAAGATGTTATTTTAGAAGCTGCATTCTTTGCACCTTTAGCTATCGCTGGTAGAGCAAGACAATATGGCTTACATACAGATTCTTCTCATCGTTTTGAGCGTGGTGTGGATTTTGAGTTACAACGTCACGCCATGGAACGTGCGACAGCATTACTCATCGATATTTGTGGTGGTGAAGCTGGTGAGATCTGTGAAGCAGTGAGTGAAGCGGATTTACCAAAATTAAATCAAGTACAATTGCGTCGTAGCAAATTAGATGCACTACTTGGTCATCATATTGAAACTGAGACAGTGACTGAGATATTCCAACGTTTAGGTTTAGAAGTAAGCTATGCCGATGATGTTTGGACGGTAACTTCAGCAAGCTGGCGTTTTGATATTGAAATTGAAGAAGATCTCATCGAAGAAGTGGCTCGCATTTATGGTTATAACAGTATTCCAAACAATGCTCCTTTAGCGCATTTAAGAATGAGAGAGCATAAAGAAGCGGATTTAGATTTAGCACGAATTAAGACCGCACTTGTGGACGCGGATTACCAAGAAGCCATTACTTATAGCTTTGTGGATCCAAAAGTACAGAATCTATTACATCCACAACAAGAAGCATTGATTTTACCTAACCCAATTTCTGTAGAAATGTCAGCAATGCGTTTGTCTCTATTAAGTGGTTTGTTAGGTGCGGTACAATATAACCAAAATCGTCAGCAAACGCGCGTTCGTTTATTTGAAACAGGATTACGCTTTATTCCAGATCAAAGTGCTGAATTTGGTGTGCGTCAAGAATTAGTGTTATCTGCAGTGATTACGGGCAGTAAAAAAGCGGAACATTGGACAGGTAAAGCGGAATCTGTTGATTTCTTTGATTTAAAAGGCGATTTAGAGAGTATCTTATCGTTAACAGCAACAGGCAATGTGGTGAAATTTGTTGCAAAATCTTACCCAGCCTTACATCCAGGACAATCAGCCGCTATTATGCTTAATGGCGAAGAAATTGGTTTTATCGGCACGCTTCATCCAAAAGTAAGCCAACAACTTGGTTTAAATGGCAAAGTTGTGGTGTTTGAAATTCTTTGGAATAAGATTGCGAATCGTTCTGTGGTTCAGGCGAAAGAAATTTCACGTTTCCCTGCTAACCGCCGCGATTTAGCTTTAGTTGTCGCAGAAAACGTGGCAGCCGGCGATATTATTGATAGCTGTAAAGCTGTTGCAGGCAAGACATTAACCCAAGTGAATTTATTTGATGTTTATCAAGGTCAAGGTGTACCTGAAGGTCATAAGAGCTTAGCGATTAGCTTAACTATTCAAGACACTGAAAAAACCTTGGAAGAAGAGGATATTAATGCGGTAATTTCTGTTGTATTAGCCGAATTAAAACAACGTTTTAATGCATACTTGAGAGATTAATTATGACTTTAACAAAAGTAGAAATTGCAGAAAATCTGATCGTCAAACATGGTTTAACGAAGATGGAAGCAAAAGAGTTAGTTGAAAACTTTTTTGAAGAAATTAGAGGTTTTCTAGAGCGTGGAGAAGATATTAAATTATCTGGCTTTGGTAATTTTGAATTACGCGATAAAGCAACACGCCCAGGACGAAATCCTAAAACAGGAGAAAGCGTACCGGTTTCCGCGCGTCGTGTTGTTGTGTTTCGACCAGGACAAAAATTGCGTTCTCGTGTAGAAAAGGCTAAACCAAAAGATTAAAGTCATTAAAAAAGCTATCAATTTAGGTAGCTTTTTTGACGATTTATAACGGAAATAAAATGCATTATTTTAAAAAATTAAAAGCATTTGCTTTGTTTTTTCCCTTTATTCTTGCGGGTTGCTCCTCTTCTAATCATGTACTAAATCGTTCTGAATATGACGGTATAAATTACAAAGGGCAGCTAGATGATCCCATTATGGTTATTACCCTGTTAAGTGAACAACAGCGTGAATGGGCTGGTTCGCCTTATATGCTGGGTGGTAATACAAAAGCTGGGGTGGATTGCTCTGGTTTTACCCGAACGACCTTTATGGATCGTTTTAATATTCATTTACCTCGTACAACAACAGAACAAGCAACTTATGGCAAAAAAGTGCCTCGTTCTCAAATACAAACTGGGGATTTAGTGTTTTTCAAAACGGGCAGAGGACCTAATGGCTACCATGTAGGCATTTATGTTAAAGAGGATAAATTCTTACACGCTTCCACTAAAGGCGGTGTGATTTATTCTTCTTTAAATAGTCCCTATTGGACCAAAACCTTTTGGCAAGTGCGCCGAATTTAATGCTCAAAAGTGCGGTAATTTCCACCGCACTTTTTTAATTCCTATTGCAACTTCGCAGTAAAAGACCTATCCTAAGTACAAATTTTTTATCTGATTTTGAGATATCCCTATGTTGTCTAAAGCTAAATACAGAAAAGATTATAAAACGCCTGATTTTACCATTAAGCATATTTTCCTTGATTTCCAACTTGATCCTCAACATACCCAAGTCACTGCAATTAGCCAGTTTGAACGATTAAATCCTGAAGCTAAACAATTACGTTTAGATGGAGACAGTTTTCAATTTGTTTCGATTAAATTAAATGGCAATGCTTTTACAGCTTATCAGAAAGATGGCGAAAGTCTAACCCTTGATTTAAGTCAGCAGGATTTAGCGCAATTTGAACTTGAAATTGTGACGAATTTGCTTCCTGCAGAAAATACATCGTTACAAGGTTTGTACCAATCAGGCGAAGCGATTTGTACACAATGTGAAGCAGAGGGATTTCGTCAAATTACTTACACGCTCGATCGTCCCGATGTATTAGCCCGTTATGACGTGCGTATTACGGCAGATAAAGCGCGTTATCCTTATTTATTATCCAATGGTAATCGTGTTGCAAATGGGGAATTAGAAGATGGTCGCCATTGGGTTGAATGGCAGGATCCTTTCCCTAAGCCTTGCTATTTGTTTGCTTTGGTCGCTGGCGATTTTGATTTATTACAAGATAAATTTACTACGCAAAGTGGCAGAGAAGTAGCATTAGAACTCTATGTGGATCGCGGTAATCTTAATCGTGCAGATTGGGCAATGCAAAGCTTGAAAAAATCAATGAAATGGGATGAGCAACGCTTTGGTTTGGAATATGACCTCGATATTTACATGATCGTTGCTGTTGATTTCTTTAATATGGGGGCGATGGAAAATAAAGGGCTAAATATTTTCAATTCTAAATTTGTGTTAGCTAACCCTGAAACCGCAACGGATGAAGATTATCTCGCCATTGAAAGCGTGATTGCTCATGAATATTTCCATAACTGGACGGGAAATCGCGTGACTTGTCGAGATTGGTTCCAATTAAGTCTAAAAGAAGGCTTGACGGTTTTCCGCGATCAAGAATTTTCTTCCGATACAGGTTCTCGAGCAGTTAATCGTATTAACAATGTGAAATTGTTGCGTACCGCACAATTTGCGGAAGATGCTAGTCCAATGGCGCACCCAATTCGCCCTGAAAAAGTATTAGAAATGAACAATTTTTATACGATGACTGTTTATGAAAAAGGGGCAGAAGTCATTCGTATGTTGCATACGCTGTTAGGTGAAAAGCAATTCCAACAAGGCATGAAATTATATATTGCTGAAAATGATGGTAAAGCGGCCACCTGTGAAGATTTCGTTTCTGCAATGGAACGAGCGTCAGGATTAAATTTAAAACAATTCAGTCGTTGGTATAGTCAATCAGGCACGCCTGAATTAACTATTACCGACAGCTATGATGAGAAAAATCGCATTTATAAATTAATGGTGTCACAAATGACACCACCAACTGCGGATCAATTAAGCAAAGCTAATTTACATATTCCGTTAAAGATTGCTTTGTATGCACAAAATGGTATGCCATTCACCTTGTTGAATAACGGGGAATTAACAGGGGATTTATTACATCTCACTGAAAATGAACATACCTTTGAATTTCATGATATTAGCAGTCGCCCTGTGCCGGCATTATTATGCGATTTCTCAGCGCCAGTGAAATTGGATTATGATTACAGTACGGCACAACTAATCACATTGCTTAAATTCTCACAGAATGAATTTGTTCGTTGGGATGCCGCGCAGATGTTGCTGACCAGTGAATTACGCCGTTTGTTACAATTATATCAACAAGAGCAATCGCTTGAATTTTCTCAAGAAATTTTAACTGCACTTTCACAAGTGCTAGCCCAATATGAAGAAAATATTGAATTAGCCACATTAATTCTTACCTTGCCAAAAGAAGTGGAGTTTGCGGAGCAATTCCATATTATTGATCCGGAAGGCATTGCTAAAGTACGTGATTTTATGCAGCGTGCCTTAGCCAATAGTCTGAAAAATGAGTGGTTAGCGCTATATCGCAAAATTCAGTTACAAGGCTACCAAATCACGACAGAAGATATTGCATTGCGTGCTTTGCGTAATCTTTGCTTGCATTATTTGGCGTTCACTGAATTTGGTAATAGCTTAGTTAATCAGCATTATTTATATGCGGATAATATGACGGATACTCTGGCAGCATTAAATGCCGCAAGCAAGGCGCAGCTCGTTTGTCGCGATGATATTTTCAGCGATTTTGAGCAAAAATGGAAAAAAGATGGTTTAGTCATGGATAAATGGTTTAATTTACAAGCGACGAGACCTGATGCGGACAGCTTATTCATTCAACGTTTAATGGATCATCCAAGTTTTAACTTCAATAATCCAAACCGCTTAAGAGCCTTAGTAGGTAGCTTTATTAATCACAATTTACGTGCTTTTCACGCCATTGATGGCTCAGGCTATCGTTTATTGACCGAGGTCTTGGTACGTTTAAATGAAAGTAATCCTCAGGTTGCGGCTCGTTTAATTGAACCATTAATTCGTTTCCGTCGCTATGATAGCCAACGACAAACGTTAATGAAACGTGCGTTAATGCGCTTATCTGAATTAGATAATCTATCCAAAGATTTATATGAAAAAATTGAGAAAGCGTTGCAGTAACGAAGATCTAGAGTAAACAGAAAAAGTGCGGTAGAATTAACCGCACTTTTTATTTATTTGCTAATGAGATGATGACCTATGTTTTATCCAATTCTCCGCAAAGGTATTTTTGCATTACAACCTGAAACCGCCCATAATTTAGCCATTTCAGCTTTGCATTTGGCGAGTAATCCTGTGCTGAATTTTGCTTTGAAAAAACTGCTGGCTTGTCCTCAAGGTCAAGAAAAAACAGTAATGGGCATTAAATTCAAAAATCCAATTGGTTTAGCCGCGGGTGCTGATAAAGATGGCGAAGCCATTGATGGTTTTGGTGCAATGGGATTTGGTTTTATTGAGGTGGGAACGGTGACACCATTAGCACAAGATGGCAATGCGAAACCACGTCAATTTCGTCTTGTAGAAGCGGAGGGAATCATTAATCGCAATGGTTTCAATAACAAAGGTATCGATTATGTAATCGAAAATGTGCAAAAAGCAAAATATGATGGCACCTTAGGAATAAATATTGGTAAAAACAAAGTTACCCCCATTGAATATGGTAAAGACGACTATATTTTCTGCTTAAATAAAGCCTACAACTATGCAGATTATATTACGGTAAATATTTCCTCACCGAACACGCCTGATTTGCGCCAACTGCAATATGGTGATGCGTTGGAAGATTTATTAAAAAGCATTAAAGAACGTCAACATATTTTAGCGGATAAATACAATAAATATGTGCCGATTGCAGTGAAAATTGCGCCAGATTTATCGGAACAAGAAGTGGTAGAAATTGCGGATCAGTTACGTCGTCACAAAATGGATGGTGTGATTGCAACCAATACCACAATTAGCAGAGATACAGTTGCGGGGTTAAAAAATTCGCAAGAAGTAGGCGGATTAAGCGGTAAGCCATTACAACATAAAAGTACTGAAATTATTCGCCGTTTACAGCAAGAATTAAAAGGTGACATTCCAATTATTGGTAGTGGTGGCATTGATAGTGTTGAAAATGCACAACAAAAAATAGAGGCGGGAGCCCAATTGTTACAGGTGTATTCAGGATTGATTTACCATGGACCAGCTTTAATAAAAGCGCTGGTTAGCGCAATAAAATAATCACAAACGACAAAAAGTGCGGTGGATTTTACCGCATTTTTTATTTGCTTTAGAGAAAAGAATGATTGAACAAATTTACGATTTACATTGCCATAGTACCGCCTCTGATGGCGTATTAACACCTACGGAAGTGGTGCAACGTGCCGCAGAAATGGGCGTGAACATATTAGCATTGACCGATCATGATAGTATTTCAGGTTTAGCCGAAGCACGAGAAGCTGCGGTGCGCCATCATATTAAATTGATTAATGGGGTTGAGATTTCAACGCTATGGGAAAACCGCGGTATTCATATTGTAGGGTTAAATTTTGATGAAACTTCGCCAGAAATGACCGCACTTTTACAGCAACAAGCAGAATTAAGATTAAAACGTGCTTTAGCCATTGGGGAAAAATTTGACAAAATGGGGATTCCCAATACTTTTGAAGGGGCGAAAGCATTAGCGTCGGGCGAAGTGACGCGAGCACATTATGCGCGTTATCTGATGCAAATTGGTGTAGTGAATAATCAAGAGCAGGCGTTTAAACGCTATTTGTCAGGGGGAAAACCAGCCTTTGTAAAATCGGAATGGGTTGATATTCCAACCGCAATTAAGGTGATTCATCAAGCGGGAGGATTAGCTGTGATTGCGCATCCTTTGCGTTATACCATGACGAACCGTTGGATTCGAAAACTGATTACGGACTTTAAGCAATGGGGCGGAGATGGCATTGAAGTGGCGGGTTGTGGTCAATCGCCAGATCAACGCCAATTACTTGCTCGTTGGGCAAATGAATTTGACTTGCTAGCATCGGCAGGATCTGATTTCCATTTCCCTTGTGGTTGGATTGAACTCGGAAAAGGCTTAGCCTTGCCGCAACAAGTGCGGTCAATTTTAACGGTGTTTTAGTATTGCTCAAATAGCCACATTATTTGCATAAGTTTAAGCTTTCTAAAAATTGAATAAAGGCTTTTACTTTTGCAGGTAAATAACGACGATTTGGATAAAGTACCGTTAAATCAATCGTTTGTTTAGGATAATGGGCTAATACTTCCACAAGTTCGCCAGAGTCAAGTTCTTTTTTAATTAGAAAATGTGGTGCTTTGATAATACCTAGCCCCGCTTTTGCCATTTCCACTAAGGTTGAACCGTTATTGGAAATCATATTGGAATGCATTTTTAGGCGTTGGGTTTGTCCATCGGGCAAAGTAAATTCCCAATAAATTTGGTTACCAATGGCTTTATAGAGTAGGCAGTCATGCTGCAATAAGTCTTCTGCATTTTGAGGTATGCCACGTTTGGCTAAATAATCAGGAGAAGCAACATAATGAATGGTGCTGGTTGATAATTTTTTTCCAATTAAAGAGCTATCGCGTAATCTGCCAATACGTAGTGCCATATCATAGCCTTCTTCCGTTAAATTGACTCGTCGATCGCTAAAATCCATTTCAATTTGTAGGTTGGGATGAGCTTGCGCAAAGGCGGATAAATTAGGGGCAATAAATCGCAGACCAAAATCCATTGGCACTGAAATGGTTAATTTACCTTGTAATGAAGTTGAAAGATTGCTGATACTTTCATCCGCTTCTTTTAATTCCGCTAACAAGGGGTGACACATTTGGTAATAGAGAGAGCCGGCTTCCGTTGTGGAGATTTTTCTTGTTGTGCGTTGTAACAATCTGATTTGTAATTGTTCTTCGAGCTGTGCAACGAGTTTACTTGCCATGGCAACGGAAATGTTTTCATGGGCAGCGGCTTGGGTAAAACTTTGCGTTTCTACGACTTTACAAAAGACCGAAATTGCATTTAGTTTATCCATTTATCCCCCTTTTTGAAAAAAAATATTGACCTAATAACCTCTCGTTAGGCAATATAAATAGAATTTTTAAAATTTTACACAAATTAAGTGAATTAGGTAATAAATATATGAGTAAATCTTTAGTTATCGTGGAATCACCAGCTAAAGCGAAAACCATTAATAAATACTTAGGTAATGAGTATGTGGTGAAGTCGAGTGTTGGGCATATTCGTGATTTACCCACTGCAGGAAGTAGTACTGGTGAGAAAGCGAAACCTGTTTCAACTAAAGGATTAAGTGCAGAACAAAAAGCGAGCATTAAAGCAGAGAAGGAACAACAATCCCTTGTAAAACGTATGGGCGTGGATCCTTATCATGATTGGAAAGCCAATTATCAAATTTTGCCTGGTAAGGAAAAAGTGGTTGCTGAATTGAAAGCATTAGCTAAAAAAGCGGATCATATTTATCTGGCAACCGATTTGGATAGAGAAGGAGAAGCGATTGCTTGGCATTTACGCGAAGTTATTGGTGGCGATGATGAGCGTTTTAGTCGTGTTGTATTTAATGAAATCACTAAAAATGCCATTAAACAAGCATTTGAGCACCCTGAACAACTAAATATGGATCGCGTGAATGCGCAACAAACCCGTCGTTTTTTAGATCGCGTTGTTGGTTTTATGGTGTCGCCATTGCTATGGAAAAAAGTGGCTCGTGGTTTATCTGCAGGACGTGTTCAATCCGTTGCTGTGAAATTATTAGTCGAACGTGAGCGCGAAATTAAAGCATTTCAGCCAGAAGAATATTGGCATGTTGTAGTTGATAGCTTAACAGCGAAAAAAGATCCAATTCGTTTGGATGTAGTGGCTTATCAAAATAAAAAATTTGAACCTAAAAATCAGCAACAAGCTCAAAGTGCGGTGGATTTTTTAACAAAATCTGAGTTCGTAGTATCAGACTTAGAGACTAAACCGACAAATTCAAAACCGCGTCCGCCATTTATTACCTCGACATTACAGCAGGCGGCGAGCACAAGATTAAACTTTAGTGTGAAGAAAACCATGATGTTAGCGCAACGTTTATACGAGGCGGGCTACATTACTTATATGCGTACAGACTCAACAAATTTAAGTCAAGATGCGTTGAATATGGTGCGTGGTTATATTGATAGTAATTATGGTAAAGATTATTTGCCAGTTAAACCAAACTTCTATTCCAGCAAAGAAAATGCGCAAGAAGCCCATGAAGCAATTCGTCCTTCAGATGTCAATATTTCTGCCGCCCAATTAACGGGTATGGAAAAAGATGCAGAGCGTTTATACGATCTGATTTGGCGTCAGTTTGTGGCTTGCCAAATGCCAGCGGCACAATATGATAGTACGACATTAACTGTTAGTGCGGGCGATTATGAGTTAAAAGCAAAAGGGCGTATTTTACGTTTTGATGGTTGGACCAAAGTATTGCCACAAATGAGTAAGTCGCCAGAGGATCAAGAATTACCGGCGGTAACATTAAAAGAATTACTCAGTTTACAACAAGTGTTACCAAGTCAACACTTCACTAAGCCACCAGCACGTTTTACTGAGGCGGCGTTAGTAAAAGAATTGGAAAAACGCGGTATTGGTCGTCCATCAACTTATGCTGCAATTATTTCAACCATTCAAGAACGCGGCTATGTACGTACAGAAAATCGTCGTTTTTATGCAGAAAAAATGGGCGAAATTGTAACAGATCGTTTAAATCAATCCTTTGCTGATTTGATGAACTATGATTTTACTGCCAACATGGAAGATACCTTGGATAAAATTGCTAATGGTAGTAAAAATTGGAAAATAGAATTAAACCAATTCTTTAAAGATTTTTCTCATCAATTAAGTCAAGCGGAATTAGACGAACTTGAAGGTGGAATGAAACCCAATAGTTTGGTACCAACAGAAATCACTTGTCCAACTTGTGGACGTAATATGGCAATTCGTACTGCAAGTACCGGCGTTTTCTTAGGTTGTACAGGCTATGCTTTACCACCGAAAGAACGTTGTAAAACCACAATGAATTTAATTCCAGAAGCTGAATTGCTCAATGTACTGGATAGCGAAAGTGAAACTAAGGCTCTCATGGCACGTAAACGTTGTCCGAAATGCGAATCTGCCATGGATAGCTACGTAATTGATCCTGAAAGAAAAATTCATATTTGTGGTAATAACCCAAATTGCGATGGCTACCTTATTGAGCAAGGCACATTTAAAATTAAGGGCTATGATGGGCCAATTGTTGAATGTGATAAATGTGGCGCAGATATGCACTTGAAATTAGGTCGTTTTGGTAAATACATGGCTTGCACAAGCTGTGATAATACGCGCAAGATCTTGAAAAATGGCGAAGTAGCGCCACCAAAAGAAGAACCAACACATTTCCCTGAATTGAAATGCGAAAAATCTGATGCTTATTTTGTGTTGCGAGATGGTGCAAGTGGGGTGTTTATGTCAGCACATAATTTCCCTAAATCAAGAGAGACGCGCGCACCAAAAGTGGCAGAATTAGCATTATATCGAGATCGTTTACCAGAAAAATTACGCTATTTAGCTGATGCGCCGGCTAAAGATCCTGAAGGAAATGAAGCTATTGTGCGCTTTAGTCGTAAAGAAAAACGTCAATATGTGACTTCCGAAAAAAATGGTAAACAAACCAAATGGATTGTCGATTTTATTGATGGACAATGGAAAGTACGTAGCAAATAATATTAATTAAGCCATTCTCAAGAATGGCTTATCTTTTTTTAGCAATGAGTTTATTGACTATTTTTAACCAAGGGCAAACTTATCTAAAAACTTGGCCAATGCACCCTAAATTAGGGGCAATATTTCCTGAAAATCGGGTAATTAAAGCCACAACGTTTGCACAAAAAATGATGCCATTTATTGCAGTGTTTGCGATTGTTTGGCAACAAATGTTAGCACCACATCATTTCGTGGCATTAACTGCTGCGATTTTGACCGCACTTTTTGCGCTTTGCCTCCCTTTGCAGGGATTATATTGGTTGGGAAAACGGGCAACCCAAGCTTTATCGCCACAAAGTGCGGTGAAATATCAGCAACTTTTTTCGCAATTATGCAAAGAAAATGTTGCGGTTATGCCTGTTGAAAAGCCCACTTATCAAGATTTAGCGTTATTGCTGCAAAAAGCGGAGCAGCATTTGTCTACTGATTTTTGGAATGAACTTTAATGAAATTTATTCTACGCAAACGTTTTCTTTTTTAGATGATTTGGGTAGAATAGTGCGGTTAAAAAATTCGATATTTTGAAGTGATTATGTCTGTTATTGATTATGTTATTATTGGCATTATTGCCTTTTCTGTGATTGTGAGTTTATTGCGCGGTTTTGTGCGCGAAGTCATGTCCCTTACTTGCTGGGTAGTGGCGTTTGTTGTTGCAAGCAAATTTTATCCTTACCTTGCCAATTTCTTAACTCAAATCCAATCAGAATATGTACGCAATGGCGTTGCCATTGGTATTTTATTTATTTTAACGCTCATTGTGGGGGGCGTAGTCAATTATGTGATCTCACAATTAGTGGATAAAACAGGTTTATCAGGCACAGATCGTATTTTAGGTGCCTGTTTTGGTTTCTTACGTGGCGTATTAATCGTTGCCGCGTTATTGTTTTTTGTGGATACCTTTACTAATTTTGAACAAAGCGATGTGTGGAAATCGTCTCAATTAATACCGCACTTTGGCTTTGTTGTAGAATGGTTTTTCCAACAATTACAAGCCAGTTCTAGTTTCTTAAATTCAACGTTAAATCCAACTCAATAAAAGGTCGTTTCCATGTGTGGTATTGTCGGTATCATTAGCCAAAGCCCAGTTAACCAATCTATTTATGATGCATTAACGGTGTTACAACACCGCGGTCAAGATGCAGCAGGTATTGTTACAATCGATGACGAAAATTGTTTCCGCTTACGTAAAGCCAATGGTTTGGTAAGTGACGTTTTCCAGCAAGTTCATATGAACAGATTACAAGGTAATGCAGGTATTGGGCATGTTCGTTACCCAACTGCTGGTTGTTCTAGCGTGTCAGAAGCACAACCATTCTATGTGAATTCACCTTATGGTTTGAGCTTAGTCCATAATGGGAATTTAACCAATTCACAAGAATTAAAGGACAAACTTTACAAATTAGCACGTCGTCATGTGAACACCACCTCTGACTCGGAATCTCTATTAAATATTTTGGCATATCATATTGATCAAATTGATAAAGAACAGTTAACGCCAAATGATATTTTCGCGGCGATTCGTGCGACTAACCAAGATATTAAAGGCGCTTATGCTTGTATTGCGATGATTATTGGCCATGGCCTAGTGGCATTTCGTGATCCAAATGGTATTCGCCCATTAGTGCTAGGTCAGCGTGAAGAAAATGGCAAAATGGAATATATGTTTGCTTCAGAAACCGTTGCATTGGATACCGCGGGCTTTGAATTTGTTCGCGATATTGAACCTGGTGAAGCAGTTTATGTCACCTTTGATCATCAAATTTATTCTGAAATTTGTGCGGATAATCCAAAATTGTGTCCTTGTATTTTTGAATACGTCTATTTTGCACGTCCTGATAGTACCATTGATGGTGTATCAGTCTATGCAGCTCGTGTGCATATGGGCGAACGCTTAGGGCAGAAAATTGCGCGTGAATGGAAGGATATTGATATTGACGTGGTTATTCCAGTGCCAGAAACCTCAAATGATATTGCATTACGCATTGCTCATGTGTTGAATAAGCCTTATCGCCAAGGTTTCGTGAAAAACCGTTATGTTGGTCGCACCTTCATTATGCCAGGGCAAAAACAACGTATTAGTGCGGTTCGTCGTAAATTAAATACCATTGCTTCTGAATTCAAAGGCAAAAATGTGTTATTAGTAGATGACTCGATTGTGCGTGGCACAACGTCTGAACAAATTGTGGATATGGCAAGAGCGGCTGGCGCTAATAAAATTTATTTTGCTTCAGCTGCACCAGAAATTCGTTACCCGAATGTGTATGGTATTGATATGCCAACCAAGCACGAACTCATTGCTTATAATCGTAATGTAGAAGAAGTAGCGAAATTGATTGGTGTTGATGGCTTAATTTTCCAAGATTTAGAAGCGTTACAGATTTCTGTTCAGCAGGAAAATCCAAAAATTCGTGAGTTTGATACCTCTGTTTTCACCGGACATTATGTGACAGGTGATGTGACTCCGGAATACTTGGATAATATTGCAGCTAAACGTAATGATGGCGCGAAAACAAAGCGAGAAAAAGACGCGACCAATCTTGAAATTCACAATGAAAGATAATTCATAAAATTCCTCCTTTTTCCACCGCACTTTAGATAAAGTGCGGTTCTTTTTTATATTGTTTTATTTATTTTCTAATTTAAGTCAAATTTACTTCTTTTTCCTGTAAAAATTGTTTTCAATTTCTTGGCATTTAAGATACATTTAGAAAGCTTTGACTTTTTGTCATATTCGGGCTTGAGGAGGATTTTCCTCAGGGAAATAAAATCAACCAATTTGAAGGAAACATTATGTTAATTGGTGTACCTAGAGAACTGCTTGATAATGAAACTCGTGTTGCGGCAACGCCAAAGACGGTTCAACAAATTTTAAAATTAGGTTTTGAAGTTATCGTTGAGCATGATGCGGGCTTTAAGGCAAGTTTTGAAGATCAAGCATTTGTAGCTGCTGGGGCTAAAGTTGGCTCAGCACAAGAGGTTTGGAATGCTGATATTATTTTTAAAGTAAATGCGCCAACAGAACAAGAAATTGCACTCATTAAAGAGGGCGCCACCTTAGTAAGCTTTGTGTGGCCTGCGCAAAATCCAGAATTAATGCAAAAATTATCAGCTAAGAAAATTAATGTGTTAGCCATGGATGCGGTACCTCGAATTTCTCGTGCACAAGCATTAGATGCGCTTTCTTCAATGGCAAATATTTCGGGTTATCGTGCGGTTATTGAAGCCGCAAACGCATTTGGTAGTTTCTTCACTGGACAAATTACGGCAGCAGGTAAAGTGCCTCCTGCGAAAGTGTTAGTGATTGGTGCGGGTGTTGCAGGTCTTGCCGCTATCGGTGCAGCTAACAGCTTAGGGGCGATTGTTCGTGCATTTGACTCACGTCCAGAAGTAAAAGAACAAGTAAAATCAATGGGTGCAGACTTCTTAGAAATTGATTTCGAAGAAGAAGGCGGTTCAGGCGATGGCTATGCAAAAGTGATGTCTGAAGAATTTAACCGTCGTGCAATGGCACTTTATGCGGAACAAGCGAAAGAAGTGGATATTATCATTACCACCGCTGCGATTCCGGGTAAACCAGCGCCTCGCCTTATTACTAAAGAAATGGTTGATTCAATGAAACCAGGTTCTGTGATTGTGGATTTAGCTGCATTAACAGGTGGTAACTGTGAATACACCAAACCAAATGAAATTTTCGTTACAGATAACCAAGTGAAAGTGATTGGTTATACTGATTTCCCTGCACGTTTACCTACTCAATCTTCCCAACTTTACGGCACAAACTTAGTGAATTTATTGAAACTATTAGCGCCAAATAAAGATGGTCAAATTGATATTAATTTTGACGATGTGGTATTACGTGGTGTAACAGTGGTTCGTGATGGTGAAGTCACATGGCCAGCACCGCCAATTCAGGTTTCTGCTCAACCGCAACAAAAAGCGGCAGCTGCACCTGTGGCGAAAAAAGAAGAAAAACCAGCAGATCCTCGCATTAAATTTGGTGTGATGGCAGTAATTGCGTTATTGTTCCTTGGTTTATCTTCAGTCACACCACCTGAGTTCCTTTCTCATTTCACCGTATTCGTTTTATCTTGCGTAGTCGGATACTATGTTGTATGGAACGTAAGCCATGCACTGCATACACCATTAATGGCGGTAACCAATGCTATTTCAGGTATTATTATCGTTGGTGCGGTATTGCAAATTGCGCAAGGCAGCTTCTTTGTCAGCATATTAGCATTTATTGCAATTTTAGTGGCAAGTATCAATATTTTTGGTGGTTTCAAAGTTACCCAACGTATGCTTGCTATGTTTAGAAAAGGTTAAGGAGAAAGTAAATGTCAGTAGGTCTTGTACAAGCCGCTTATATTGTGTCGGCATTACTGTTTATTATGAGCTTAGCCGGTCTTTCTAAACATGAAACCGCTAAAGCTGGTTGTTGGTATGGCATTATCGGTATGGCGATTGCGTTAGTTGCGACTATTTTCGGTCCTGCAACAAATGGTGAATTTTGGATCCTGATCGCAATGGCTGTAGGTGGTGTGCTAGGTATTCAACGTGCACTTAAAGTTGAAATGACTGAAATGCCTGAATTAGTGGCTATTTTACATAGCTTCGTTGGTTTAGCGGCTGTTTTAGTAGGTTTCAATAGCTTTGGTTTACATATCACGCCTGATTTTGTTGCGCCAGAAGGCACCGCATTTATTAGCGAAGAAGCATTAGAAAAAGCAAAAGCAGCTTTCGAAGCGAAACAAGAAGTATTAGCGAATATCCACAATGTTGAAGTGTTCTTAGGTATCTTTATCGGTGCGGTAACCTTCACAGGTTCTGTGGTTGCATTTGGTAAATTACGTGGCATTATCAATTCTAAAGCTTTAATGCTACCTCATCGCCATAAATTAAATTTAGCTGCGTTAGTGTTCTCTGCATTATTAATGGTGGCATTTTTAAACAATCCACATAATATCTTCCCTGTATTATTAATGACCGCAATTGCGCTTGCATTCGGTTGGCATTTAGTGGCATCTATCGGTGGTGCGGATATGCCAGTAGTCGTGTCAATGCTTAACTCTTACTCAGGTTGGGCAGCAGCGGCAGCCGGTTTCATGTTAAGCAACGATTTATTAATCGTAACAGGTGCATTAGTGGGTTCTTCAGGTGCGATTCTTTCTTACATCATGTGTAAAGCGATGAACCGCTCATTTATCAGCGTAATTGCTGGTGGCTTCGGTAACGACGTTCAAGTATCAAGCGATGAAGAACAAGGTGAACATCGTGAAACCACAGCTGAAGAAGTGGCAGAGATGTTGAAAAATGCAAGCTCTGTTATCATCACTCCGGGATATGGTATGGCTGTTGCACAGGCACAGTATCCAGTGGCTGAAATTACGCAAAAACTACGTGATCGTGGTATTAATGTGCGTTTTGGTATTCACCCAGTTGCAGGCCGATTACCTGGTCATATGAACGTATTATTAGCGGAAGCAAAAGTACCTTATGATGTGGTATTAGAAATGGATGAAATCAATGACGATTTCGCTGATACCGATGTGGTATTGGTTATTGGTGCGAACGATACGGTTAACCCTGCGGCAATGGAAGATCCAAATAGCCCAATCGCAGGTATGCCTGTATTAGAAGTATGGAAAGCAGCGAATGTTGTGGTATTTAAACGTTCAATGGCTGTTGGCTATGCGGGCGTACAAAACCCATTATTCTTTAAAGAAAATACTCAAATGTTGTTTGGTGATGCCAAAGAACGCGTTGATGACATTCTTAAAGCATTATAAAAACGAAGTAAAAAAATACCGCACTTTAAAGTGCGGTATTTTTTCGTTTACTTTTCTTCTAATGGTTTCTTTATAATATCATCTTCTTCACTTAGGGTAAGCAAATGTGCAATAGCATTGCGATATGAAATTTCAAGTGTTTCTCTGCTGGTTGCTAATACCCCTTGATCCACTAAAAAACCATCGTTGACATCATATACCCAGCCATGTAAAGAGAGTTTTGCACCACGCGCCCAAGCTGATTGTACAATAGAGGAGCGCCCAAGGTTATAAACTTGTTCTGCAACATTAATTCTGGTTAACATATCTGCGCGTTTTTCAGGACTTAAATTACCTAACAAATGGCTGTGTTTAAACCAAATATCACGAATATGTAATAGCCAGTTATTGATTAACCCAAGATCTTGTCTGCTCATTGCTGCTTTAATACCACCACAGTTAGTGTGACCACAAATGATAATATGTTCAATATTCAGCACATCGACAGCATATTGCACAACAGAAAGACAATTTAGGTCGGTATGAATAACTTGGTTTGCCACGTTACGATGAACAAATAATTCGCCCGGTTCTAAATTTGTCAGCTTTTCAGCAGGTACACGACTATCAGAACAACCAATCCACAAATAATGTGGCGTTTGATGTTCTGCTAACTCTTTGAAATAAAGCGAGTTTTCTTCTTTCATGCGCAATGCCCAACTGTGATTGTTGGCAAAAAGCTGTTCAATTCGTTTCATAGTACATCCTTTTATGTGTTTTTATTGTCTTGCCAAGCGCTGATTTTCAGGAACTGACTCAAAATTAGAGCGGAATGGATTAATATCTAACCCACCTCGTCTTGTATAACGCGCATAGACAGTTAATTTTTCTGGTTGTGCAAAACGCATTAAATCACAGAAAATGCGCTCTACACATTGTTCATGGAATTCATTGTGTTGACGGAAAGAAATGAAATAACGTAATAATTTCTCACGATCAATTTGTTTACCAACATAATGAATTTGCACTGTTCCCCAATCGGGTTGACTAGTAATCAAACAATTAGATTTTAATAAGTGGCTAACTAAATATTCTTCAACTTGTTGATCCTGTGTGCAACCTTGTAGTAAATCAGCGTTAAAATCATAGCTTGTTATTTCAATATCTTGATCATCAATGCAATCGCCAGCTAAGGTTGCAATGGCTTGGTTTTGATAAAAAGCTAAAGAATTTAACCGCACTTTGACATCACCTTTGGCACAATCGCTCAAATCTTGTTGCATGGTTTGTTCCACTTGCTGCCAAGAATCAAATTTTGTTTGGTTAAAGCTATTGAGATAAAGTTTAAAACTCTTTGATTCGATAAGATTTTCTGAGCGAAAATCAATTTCAACATCAGCAATGGCAACCTGTGGTACACCTTTGTTATTTAACCATGAAATTTCATAAGCTGTCCAAATATCTGCACCAATATGAAAAGGTTGGACCTCTGTGATAGCTAAGCTATCGCGGTTAAGTGCACGAGGAACAGGTTGTAATAAAGTGCGGTCATAAATTGATTGATATTCCGTTTTTTGACCGAGTTTTAATTCTTTTAAACTTTGATTATTTTCGTACATTATTGCTTCCAAATTACATGATATTCGCGATCTTCTTCACGATGAGAAATTAAGAATTTAGCAAAAATATCGTCCATTTCATCTTGTTCGTTGACCAGGCCAATCCAAACTTCAGCATAGGCTTCAGGATCAATTAATACGCCAATTTCTTGGTCCCAATCATCAGCAGTATCAACAAATTCGACTGCGCCACGTTCTTCAAATTGTAGGTTAAATAACAAAACATCAGCAGGATCGAGATTTTCTGCTGCCATTTCTAAGAAAATATCATAGGCGATATCAATTGCTTCATCAGGAGTTAGTTTGTTTGTTGTTTCATTCATTTGCTTTTCTCTATAAAAACAAAAAGTGCGGTGAAATTAACCGCACTTTTTTGTTCAATTCATTAGGATTTTTTCGACGGTTTAATGGCAAGTAAATTGCATTTTAATTTACTAATCACATGTTCTGCTGTATTGCCGAGCAGGGCGGCGGAGAGTCCTGTGCGCCCAACGGTGCCTAATACAACCAATTCGGCTTCCAATTCTTTCGCTACTTCAGGAATGATTTCTTCAGGGAAACCTTCTCGTACATGTGTATGATCTTCAGAAATACCGAAATGTTGACGTAGTGCTTTCATATTTAATAAATGTTGACCACGTAAACTATTAATGTACTCAGCAGTGTGGAATTCTGGTAAGTCAATGGCAATATTCATTGGTGTCGGCGGATACGCGCTGACTAAGTGAATATTACCACGTTCTAATTGATCCGCTAAGTCCATACTTAAGGAAACTAATTCTTTATTAAATTGCTCGTGATATTCTTCATCACCAGATACGTTGACCGCAACTAAAATGCGACGCTGGTGCTTCCAATCTCCATCACGAACCATTAATAATGGAGTCGGGCATTTGCGTAATAATTGCCAATCCATTGGAGTAATGAAAAGGGAAGTGAGGCTTTCTTCTTCTTTGGTGTATTTAACGACAAGATCGTAATTTTGATTTTCAATTTCTGCCGCAATCGCTTCGGCTTCGTTGCTGTTCCATACAACAACAGGTCGGAAATTGATCATCGGATCGGCATATTTATCCAAATAGGGCTGTAACTCTTTTTGGCGTTGTGTAATAACCGTTTGATGCATTTCCTGTCTTTCTTCAGAAGAAAGTAACGCTGACATTTCGTAAGAAAGATCATAGATGGGTAAAAATACGGTAATGTTAACAGGATTTTCGCTTTTTTGTTCTTTAACTAAGCGTACTGCACGTGCAAGTCCATATTGTTTTTCATTTTCAGGGTTGAGTACCACTAAAATATTATTGAATTTCATCATAACCTCCATTACGTTATAGTCACGACTCTAGTTCATCATAGAGTAGATTGAAATAAATAACAAGTTAGAGTATGTCAAAATGTGATATGCCTCAATAAAAAAAACAGGCTGAAATATCAGCCTGAATCTATTAATCAACAAATTGAATTTTAGTGCGGTTAATACCAGCGATTTCAGTTAATTGTGGCAAATCGTTGATCGTAATGTATTTCCCTTGCACCGATAGAATTCCCATTTTTTGAAAACGTCCTAATAAGCGGCTGATGGTTTCTACGGTTAAACCGAGGTAATTACCAATATCACCACGTGTCATGGTTAAACGGAATTCACGAGCAGAAAAACCGCGGTTAGAATAACGATTAGATAGATTGTAAATGAAAGCTGCCAAACGTTCTTCTGCATTCATTTTTGATAGTAACAAAATCATTTCTTGATCGCTCTTAATCTCACTACTCATTAAACGCATAATTTGTTGGCGTAATTTCGGCATTTTTCCTGAAAGATCATCTAAAATGTCAAAAGGAATTTCACACACCATGGCAGTTTCTAATGCCTGCGCAAAGCTTGGGTGGCGCATATTTGTGATAGCATCAAAACCCACCAAATCACCTGGTAAGTGGAAAGCGGTAATTTGTTCTTCGCCTGTTTCGCTAATGGTGTAGGTTTTTATGGTGCCAGAACGAATAGCATAAAGAGAGGTTAATTCATCTCCAGCTTTAAACATAACTTGTGATTTTTGAATCGGCTTTTTACGTTCAATAATATTATCAAGTTGGTCGAGTTCGTGTTTGTTTAAAGTAAATGGAATGCATAATTGACTAATACAGCAGTCTTGGCAGTGAATAGCACAACCACCTGACTGAATTCGGCGTCCGATGCGATGTTCTGAAGATAAAATACTCATTATGTTCCCAATATTTATAATAAAATGTGATAAAATTGATCTAACTCAATAAATGATAGCATTAAAATAGTAAATAAAGAAGTAATAAATAGTGAAAGAAAGCCTATGCCAGCTGAAAAATTAACAAAAAAACGCCTTATTCAACTCATTGTTATGCTTGGTATCTTATTATCTGCATTTTTTTATAAAACTTATCAGCATTATGAAGCAGAAAAAGAAACGATTGTAGAAAAACAATAGCTTAAAAGTGCGGTGTAAAATGGCGTAATTTTTGAATTTAACAGCTAAAAGAAGCACATAAAATTTGCTTTTTCATGAAATTTGATTATAATTACGCCCTCTCAAAGTTTATCTTTGAGCTAAACACTGGGGAATTGCTGGGTCGCCTGCAATTTCTGAATTTAACTTTTTATTTAAAGAGAACATAAAATGGCATTTAAATTTAACGCTGAAGTTCGTACAGCGCAAGGTAAGGGTGCGAGCCGCCGCCTGCGTCACAATGGTCAAATCCCTGCTATCGTTTACGGTGGTAGTGAAGAGCCAGTTTCAATCGTATTAAACCACGATGAATTAAACAACGCGCAAGCTCATGATAGCTTCTATTCAGAAGTGATCACATTGGTTATCAATGGTAAAGAAGTTGCTGTAAAAGTACAAGCAATGCAACGTCACCCATTCAAACCAAAATTAGTTCACATTGATTTCAAACGTGCGTAATTTGTTTTGAAAGATAAAAGCCCTTTGTTAATACAAAGGGCTTTTTTGTTGTTCCGTTTTTTCCTTAAAAAATTTTCTTAAGAAAAATGCAATCGTTTGCTTATCTTTAATGAAAAGTGCGGTATAATTTGCGGAAATTTTCATAACAATATGATAAGGGCAACATAATGAAGGAATTAAGTCTTAAAAAAATTTATTCAGGTAAAGTGCGTGATCTTTATGAAATTGATGATAAACGCATGTTAATGGTGGCAACAGACCGTTTATCTGCGTTTGATGTGATTTTGGATGATCCTATTCCACGTAAAGGGGAAATTCTCACGCAAATTTCTAATTTTTGGTTTAACAAATTAGCACATATTATGCCTAATCACTTTACTGGTGACACAGTTTATGATGTCTTACCAAAAGAAGAAGCAGATTTAGTAAAAGATCGCGCAGTTGTATGTAAACGATTAACGCCAATTAAAATTGAAAGTATTGTGCGTGGTTATTTAACGGGATCAGGTTTAAAAGATTATCAGCAAACAGGCACAATTTGTGGCTTAGAATTACCAAAAGGCTTAGTGGAAGCAAGTAAATTGCCGGAACCTATTTTTACCCCTTCAAGCAAAGAAGAAGTGGGCGATCATGATATTAATATCAGTTATGCGGAATGTGAGCGCCAAATTGGTGCTGAATTAGCAGCGCAAGTGAAAGAATCTGCGATTAAGTTATATAAAGAAGCTGCGGCTTATGCATTAACAAAAGGTATTATTATTTGTGATACTAAGTTTGAATTTGGTTTAGATGAAAACGGTGTATTAACGTTAATGGATGAAGTATTAACACCAGATTCAAGCCGTTTTTGGTCGATTGAGACTTATAAAGAAGGCACAAATCCACCATCTTTTGATAAACAATTCGTGCGTGATTGGTTAAACAATAGCGGATGGAATAAACAGCCTCCAGCACCAAAAGTGCCAGCAGATGTGATCGAAAAAACGGTTGCAAAATATCGAGAAGCGCTAGATTTATTAACTAAATAAACAAAAGTGCGGTGTGTTTTTCAAAACTTTTTGAAAAATCACCGCACTTTTTCATTGAATTAAGGAGTAGTATGCGATCTGTCGCTATTGTTGGTTTAGGTTGGTTTGGATTGCCTTTAGCGCGCGATTTACGCAATCTTGGTTGGGATGTGAAAGGCAGTAAACGCACCCATGACGGCGTTGATGAAATGCGTTTGTGGCGTTTGGAAACCTATCAACTGCAGTTAGATCCTGAAATTAATGCCGATCCCGATGATCTGGCAGCATTGCTTTCGGTGGATAGTTTAGTGATAAATATTCCACCTAGTGAGTATTTTTTTGATGCAGACAGTTACATCAAAGGCATTGAAAATTTAGTTCATGAAGCCTTGTTGTGCGGTGTACATCATATTATTTTCATTAGCTCCACGTCCGTATTTAATATGGAAGCAGGGGAGTTTGATGAAAAATCGCAGCCAAACACAGACTCAGCTTTATATAAAGTGGAACAAATGTTGTTTCAATTACAAGATATTGATGTGGATATTGTGCGCTTTGGTGGCTTAATAGGTGAAGATCGTCATCCCGTATATTCAATGGCAGATAAGGACGTGAGCTTAGGCAATATGCCGGTGAATCTTGTTCATTTAGAGGATTGCTCAAGAGCAATACAAAGTTTGCTTGAAACTCGTAGTGGTCATCGATTATATCATTTGGTTGCACCGAAACATCCAACGAGAGCGGAATATTACGAAGCAATGGCGCAGAAATTTGGCATAAAACCAGCGCGCTTTAAGTGCTCTGAGCAAGATCCAAAACGTATTATTTTAGCGAATAAAATTTGTCAGGAACTGGATTTTGTTTATCAATATCCAGATCCATTTTCCATGTAAGTGCGGTTGAAAATTCGAAATTTTTAACCGATAATAAAATGATTTTTTAACAAGTAATCAGCAACAATAGGATAATGTATGTCAAACACTATTTTACAAAATCTTCCCGTTGGTCAGAAAGTCGGTATCGCTTTTTCTGGTGGTTTAGATACGAGTGCCGCTTTATTGTGGATGCGCCAAAAAGGTGCGGTACCTTATGCTTATACCGCGAATTTAGGTCAACCAGATGAAGAAGACTATGAAGCGATTCCAAGAAAAGCAATGGAATATGGTGCGGAAAAAGCACGTTTAATTGATTGCCGAGCACAACTTGCTCATGAAGGTATTGCGGCAATTCAATCAGGTGCTTTTCATGTTTCTACTGGTGGTATTACTTATTTTAACACCACGCCTTTAGGTCGTGCAGTTACGGGTACAATGCTTGTTTCTGCGATGAAAGAAGATGATGTAAATATTTGGGGTGATGGTTCCACTTTCAAAGGTAATGATATTGAACGTTTCTATCGTTACGGTTTATTAACCAATCCTAATTTAAAAATTTACAAACCTTGGTTAGATGATCAATTTATCCACGAATTAGGCGGACGCTTTGAAATGTCTGAATTCTTAATTGCGAATGGATTTGACTATAAAATGTCAGTAGAAAAAGCATATTCAACTGACTCAAATATGCTTGGTGCGACTCACGAAGCAAAAGACTTAGAATTCTTAAGCACAGGCATTAAAATCGTGAAACCAATTATGGGTGTCGCATTCTGGGATGAAAACGTTGAAGTGAAAGCGGAAACTGTTACCGTTCGTTTCGAAGAAGGTGTGCCTGTCGCATTAAATGGCAAAACATTTAGTGATGCAGTAGAACTGTTCTTAGAAGCAAACCGTATTGGTGGTCGCCATGGTTTAGGTATGTCAGACCAAATTGAAAACCGTATCATTGAAGCAAAATCTCGTGGTATTTATGAAGCGCCGGGAATGGCATTATTACATATTGCTTATGAGCGTTTAGTCACCGGTATTCACAATGAAGATACCATCGAACAATATCGTATCAATGGTTTACGTTTAGGTCGTTTATTGTATCAAGGTCGTTGGTTCGATCCGCAAGCATTAATGTTACGTGAAACTGCACAACGTTGGGTCGCGCGTGCAATTACAGGTGAAGTGACCTTAGAACTACGTCGTGGTAATGACTACTCAATTTTAGATACGGTTTCACCAAACTTAACCTATGCAGCAGAACGCTTGAGTATGGAAAAAGTGGAAAATGCACCATTTGATCCAATCGATCGTATCGGTCAATTAACAATGCGTAATTTAGATATCGTGGATACACGCGATAAATTAGGTATTTATGCAAATGCTGGGTTATTAATTTCTGGTAAAGAATCAGTTTTACCACAGCTAGGTAAAAAATAAGATTATCCAACTAAAAATACCGCACAAAAGTGCGGTATTTTTTTATGTTATTTTCTGAGCATAAAAAATCTCCTTTCAATTGAAAGGAGATTTTTATAGAAAGATTAAGCGGCAAATGGATCTTGTAGAATCATTGTTTCAACACGATCTGGACCTGTTGAAAGAATAGCTACAGGAACACCGGTTACTTCTTCAATACGTTTGACATATTTACGGGTATTTTCTGGTAATTGGTTTACATCAGTGACACCGAAGGTATTTTCTTTCCAACCTGGCATAGTTTCGTAAATTGGTTCCACACCTTCCCAGTCTTTTGCTGAAAGTGGGGCAAAGTCAACCACTTCACCGTTTGGTAGTTTGTAGCCTACACAGATTTTCACTTCATCAAAACCGTCTAATACGTCTAATTTAGTCATACAGAAACCAGAAATGCTGTTGACTTGAATTGCACGACGCATTGCTACTGCATCAAACCAACCACAACGACGAGGACGACCTGTTACCGCACCAAATTCATTGCCTTTGCGTGCAATTTCTGCGCCTACATCATCAAATAATTCAGTGGTGAATGGACCGCCACCAACACGAGTACAGTAAGCTTTGATAATACCTAATACATAGTCGATATTACGAGGACCGAAACCTGCACCAGTTGCCACACCGCCAGCAGTAGTATTAGAGCTCGTTACGAATGGATAAGTACCATGGTCGATATCTAACATAGTGCCTTGAGCACCTTCAAATAAAATATTGTCGCCATTTTTGCGTGCTTTATCTAAGATAGTGCTGATATCAGCTACCATGCCAATTAATGTATCTGCTACTGCCATGACTTCATCTAAGGTTTTTTGGTAGTCAACAGGTTCTACTTTGTAGTAATTCACTAATTGGAAGTTGTAGTATTCTAAGATATTTTTTAATTTTTCTGCGAATTTTTCACGATTGAATAAGTCGCTAACGCGTAAACCACGACGTGCCACTTTATCTTCATAAGCTGGACCGATACCACGTCCCGTTGTACCGATTTTATTATTACCTAATGCCGCTTCACGCGCGTGATCCATTGCGATATGGTAAGGTAAGATTAATGGGCAAGCTTCAGAAATTAACAGACGTTCGCGCACTTTAATACCGCGGCTTTCTAATTCGCCCATTTCTTGCATTAATGCAGCAGGGGAGAGTACAACACCGTTACCAATTAAGCAGGTCACGTTATCACGTAAAATACCGCTTGGGATTAAACGTAATACGGTTTTTTCACCGTTTATAATTAATGTATGACCAGCATTATGTCCGCCTTGATAACGAACAACATATTTAACGCGATCTGTTAATAAATCAACGATTTTACCTTTTCCTTCATCGCCCCATTGAGCGCCAAGGATAACAACACTTTTTCCCATAATCTTTTCCTGTTGTATTTCAAAAAATGACAGCCGTTACTTTACTATTTTTTAGCTAAAATCTCAATGAAAAAAGCCTAATCATTGGACGATTAGGCTGGTATTTTTATTTATTTTGTTGGTGATTGCATAAAGCGGAAAAACTCACTACCCGGTTTTAAGATCATCATGTTTTCAGAACCGGTAAAGCTGTTTTCATATGCTTTTAAACTACGCAAGAAACCATAGAATTCAGCTTCCTGACTAAAAGCATCAGAGTAGAGTTTAGCTGCTAAGGCATCGCCTTCACCGCGTAATTGCTGTGCTGTTTTATTGGCATTGGCTAAAATTAAGGTGACTTTACGATCTACATCAGCCTGAATAAAAGCGGCTTTTTCTTTACCTTGTGAACGATGTTCACGCGCTACCGCGTCACGTTCAGCACGCATACGTTGGTAAATTGATGAAGACACTTCATCAGGTAAGTTGATTTGTTTAATACGAACATCAACTACTTCAATACCTAATTCAGCGGTGCTATCTTGCCCTGAATTCAATGCTTTTTTCGCTCCTTCCATTAATTCGCCTCGGGTGCCAGAGACAATATCTTTAATGGTACGAGAACCAATTTCTGAACGTAATCTGTCGTTGACTTTACGGCGTAATAGGCTAGAAGCGCGGTTATAGTCACCGCCACTTGTTGCTGTATAAAAACGACCAAAATCGCTGATTCGCCATTTTACATAGGAATCTACTAATAAGTCTTTTTTCTCTACAGTAACGAAACGGTCTGGCTGACCATCAAGAGTTTTAATGCGTGCATCTAAAATTTTGATGTTATCAATAAATGGCACTTTAAAATGTAAACCTGGGTTATACACGACCACTTTATTATCTGCATCACGATGTACTTTGCTAAAACGCAACATAATACCGCGTGAACCTTCTTGTACGATAACAACACTAGAGTAGATGACTAAACCTAAAACAATGATAATTGGCGTTAAAAATTTACGCATTAGTTAAATCTCCCTCTACGTTCTTGTTCTGTATTTGCCCCTTTGTAAGATTCAGAAACTGGCTGAGAATTCACCGCACTTTGTGGCTCAGAACGTACTGGAGCGCTTCTTTCAATGGCTTTTGGTGTGTTTTCTTGTACATTTTCTGATTTACCACGCAACATTTGGTCTAATGGTAATACAGTAATATTATTACCTGAATCCATCATCACTTTCGGCGTTTTAGCCATCACTTTTTCCATGGATTGAATGTATAGGCGCTGTTTTAATACTTCAGGAGAAAGTTTAAATTCAGGCAATAAACGTTGGAAACGTTCAATTTCCCCTTTAGCATCAAGCACAATTTGATCTTTATAAGCAGTTGCTTCTTCTAAAATTCGTTGTGCATTACCACGAGCAATTGGCTCACGTTCACGCGCGTAAGCTTCAGCTTCACGAATATAACGTTGTTCGTCTTCTTGTGCTTTAATCGCATCGTCAAATGCATCTTTCACTTCTTCAGGTGGACGAGCAGATTGGAAGTTCACATCAATGACTTCTAAACCCATATCATAAGGTTTGATAATATCATTTAGTGCTTTCCACGTATTTTCACGCACAACAGCACGACCTGTTGTCAGAATGTTATCCATTGTCATGTGACCAATCACATAACGTAGAGCACTGTCTGTGGCTTGCCCTAAGCTGTCTTCGGCATTGGTTACACTAAATAAGAATTTTGCAGGATCTTGTACGCGGTATTGCACCGTCATTTCCACTTTCACCATATTCTCATCTTGCGTCAACATAGAACCTTGGGTTTTCAGCTCTTTTACTTGCTCAACATTAACTGGCAACACTTGATCGATAAAAGTCGGTTTCCAGTTTAAACCAGGCTGTACAATCGAATGTAATTGTCCAAAACGTGTTACCACACCACGTTCCGCTTCTTTTACGGTATAAAACCCGCTTAATCCCCAAATTACTGCACCAATACCAACAGCAAGTGGCAGTAATTTACCTATTTTCATTTCAGGCAAATTATTGCTTTGATTTGAATTTGAGCCTTTGTTTTTATTGCCACCTAATTTCTTTAATAAATTAGTGAAGGCTTCTTCTAAATCAGGCGGGGATTGCTCATGTCGATGAGAACCTGATGAACCTTGTTGTGATTCATCACGTTGATTATCAGGCTTTTGTCCAGACGAATTATTCGTTCCGGGTGCTGCCCAAGGATCTTGATCCTGTGCCATTATATTCTCCATTTAGTTTACAAAAATTTTACATAAGGATTGTAACAGATTATCCACGATTTGCATTCTTCATAATGCGATCTTTCTGTAGTTTCCATTCCCGATCTTTAATATCTTCCCGCTTATCATGTAATTTTTTTCCTTTTGCTAAACCAATTTTAAGTTTTGCCCAAGCCTGTTTCCAATAAAGCGAAAGGGCAACAATAGTATAGCCATCACGATTGGCTTTACCAAATAACGAGGCTAATTCTTTTTGATTTAACAACAATTTACGCGTTCTTGTCGGATCGCAAACGATATGAGTAGAAGCTACACTAAGCGGTTGAATAGTCGCGCCGAATAAATAGGCTTCACCGTTATTGAAAATCACATAGCTATCGCTGATATTGGCTTTGCCTGCACGCATGGATTTTACTTCCCAACCTTGTAAAGACAATCCTGCTTCAATTTCTTCTTCTATAAAATAATCATGTCTAGCACGTTTATTCAATGCAATTGTATTCGAGCCTGGTTTTATTTTTTTCTTTGTCATAATTTTTCCAATGCAAAAATAATGAGGGATTGTACCTAATATAAGGGCAGAGTACAAATGAACAAGGGGAATTTAAATGGGGGAGAACAATTTAATATGTTGCAAAGGTTAATGATAATATAAAATTTAATAAGCTAAAAATTGAATATTGTAGAAATACTCTATGTAAACTTGCTAAAACAATATGTCATAGGTTTATTTATGAAAAAACTGATTATTATCCGCGGTCATTCAGGGTCTGGTAAAACGACTTTCGCAAAACAAAAAATGGTCGAGTTTAAAAGAGATTATCCAGAGGCTAAGATTTTTCATGTTGAAAATGATCGTTATTTAAGTGAAAAAGGGCAATATATTTGGACAGAGCAACGTTTCCAGCAAGCGAAGAAAAAAGCTTATCAATATTTACAATATGCTTTTCGCTATTGTGATCGTTTTCCTGAAAAGCATGTTTTGATCGTGATTAGTAATGTTGGCGTAAATGTGCAAGAAATCCACCGCACTTTAACAAAAGCAGCGCATTTAGGATTAGAAAGAGAAGTGTATCGAATGATGAATTTCTTTGAAAATCAGCATAAGGTTAATGCTGAAACTATACAAAGTATGTTTAATGCATTAAATGAGAATATTATTGAGGGTGAAATTAAGATAAAAAATACCGCACTTTGATGAAATGCGGTATTTTTATGATGAGTATTAAAGCACTTTTACAATGCTTTCACACAGATAACGAATATTATCTTCAGTAATTCCTGCGACATTTATACGACCTGAGCGAACTGCATAAATTGCGAATTCTTCTTTTAAGCGATCAACTTGTTCAGCAGTTAAGCCACTGAAAGAGAACATACCATTTTGTTCAGTAATAAAGCTGAAATCTTGTTCTGCACCAAATTCTTTAAGTAATTCAACGAATTTGAAACGCATTGCTTTGATACGCGTACGCATTTCTGCTAATTCCGCTTCCCATTCAGCACGTAGTGCAGGATCTTTTAATACCACAGAAACTGCTGAAGCACCATGTGCAGCAGGGTTTGAGTAAAGTGTACGAATAATGGTTTTAACCTGTGTTAATGCTGTTGCTGCCACAGTTTCATTTTCTGCTACGAGCGTGAATGCACCAACGCGTTCATTATATAAACCGAAGTTTTTAGAGTATGAACTTGCTACTAATAATTCTTTATGGTTTGCTGCGAAAGTACGTAAACCAACCGCATCTTCTTCTAAGCCGTTTGCAAGACCTTGATAAGCAAAGTCAAATAGTGGTAACCAACCATTTTTCGCTGACATATCAGCTAGCACTTTCCATTGCTCTGGAGTTGGGTCGATACCTGTTGGGTTATGGCAGCAACCATGTAATAACACCACATCACCTTCTCCTGCATTGCTTAAGTCTGCAATCAGGTTATCCCAGTCTAAGACTTTACGTTCCGCATCATACCAACGATATTCACGAATGGTGATACCTACCGCATTGAAAATAGCATTGTGATTTGGCCAAGTCGGTGAACTGATCCATACATTCTGTGCTTTTGTCTGGCGTTTAACAAATTCAGCCGCAATTCGTAATGCGCCTGTACCACCTAAGCTTTGAACAGTTTTAGCGCGTTTGCTTTTCACAATGTTAGAATCTTTGCCAAATAACAATTCTTGAGTGTGAGCATTGAACTCTGCTACACCGTCAATTGATAAGTAGTTTTTGGTTGTTTCTTGTTCAAACAAACGTGCTTCGGCATCTTTAACCGCTTTCATAATTGGTGTGTTGCCTTTGGCATCTTTGTAAACACCAATACCTAAATTGACTTTCTCTTGACGAGAATCTGCTTTAAAAGCTTCACCTAAACCTAGAATAGGATCTGCTGGCGCAGGCGTAATATTTTCAAACATAGTAATAGTCCTTATAGAATGTTGTATTTGTGATTATGGTTATACTGTAAAAGAAAGGGAAATTGCAACTATTTTTTGAAAAAATATTACAATTTCTCTTTATTGTTATACATAAAACAAAGAATGTATGAATTTATTAATATTATTTTAATTTTGCGATTGCCCAATTAATCCCCGATTGATAATCCTCAGGTAATTCTTTGCTTAGTTTATTCAGCTGCGCAATTAATACATTTTTATCAATATGTGTCAGGTTAATATGACCTACTTTACGCCCAGGACGAACCTCTTTGCCATACCAATGTAGCTGACTAAATGGCGTATTTAACCATTGAGGATTATGCTCCGTACCAATTAAATTGACCATCACGCTTGGGGCAAAAACCTGTAATTCAGGAGTAGGCAAATCTAATAACGCACGCAGATGTAATTCAAATTGGCTAATGGAACAACCTAATTGCGTCCAATGTCCACTATTATGCACACGAGGGGCAAGCTCATTAATTAATAATTTGTTGCCGACAACAAAACATTCCATTGCCATTACACCAATATAATTGAGTTTGTGCATTACTTTACCCAGCATTTCTTCCGCTTGAGCTTGTAAATGCTGGTTTGAACTGTCTGCTACGCTGTAACGTAAAATACCATTTTGCTGTAAGTTATGTGTTACAGGATAGAAACGTGTTTCGCCATTTTTAAAACGAGCACCAACAATGGATACTTCGCCATCAAAGGGAATAAATTTCTCAGCAATAACTTCGCCAAAGAGATCATCTGTAATCACGTCTTTATTTTCGTTCGTTACAATCCATTGACCGCGCCCGTCATAGCCACCAGTACGACGTTTAACTACAACTTTATCGCCAATTTCATTGAAAACTTGTTCAAAATGCACCGCACTTTCAAGTAAACACCAAGGTGAAGTCGGTAAATTTAGTTCATCTAATAATGATTTTTGGCTAAAACGATCTGCTGTGGTTGCAAACACATTCTTATTAACAAATTTATCATGATTGCCGAGCATTTCTGTTAATGGTGTCACTGCCCAACGTTCAATTTCTGCCGTAATAATGCTATTGGGCGCTAAATCAAACATTGGGTCATCAAATGCTAATGGTACTACGTCAATATCAAGTGGCGCCCCCGCATAGCGTAACATACGACCTAATTGACCATTACCAAGAACGTAAACGGTTGGATATAAAGCACTTTTTTGCATAAAATTTATTATTCCTGCTGTATGAAAGATAGGAAATTAATCACGCGGATCGGGATTATCTAGCACAGAATTTGTTTGAGTTTCTCTAAACGTTTTTAAACGAGATAAGAGATTATTGTCCCACGCGGCCAAAATTTGTGCAGCTAAAAGACCTGCATTTGCTGCGCCTGCTGGACCAATAGCTAACGTACCAACGGGAATACCTTTTGGCATTTGAACAATAGAATAAAGGCTGTCAACACCGCTTAACATAGAACTTTTGACTGGCACGCCTAATACAGGGACTAAGGTTTTCGCTGCAATCATACCTGGGAGGTGAGCGGCACCGCCAGCGCCAGCAATAATGACTTTATATCCATTTTGTTCTGCTTGTTCAGCAAAGGTGAAGAGTTTATCAGGCGTACGATGTGCAGATACAACTTCAACATGATAAGGAACTTGTAATTGATCTAAAATTTGAGTGGCTTCTTGCATGGTTGCCCAATCACTTTTTGAGCCCATCACAATGGCAATTTTTGGTTGAGTATTAGACATATTTGGAATCCATGAATAGGGATAAAAAACTTGCGTAGAATAGCATAATAGGCGCATTTTAGGCAAACGATTGCGATAAGAAAGAAGGGAATTTATACAAATAAAAAACGTCCTCAATGGGACGTTTTATTTTTATGTTAACAATGAGGTTGCCGCTTTCATTTGTTGCACAAATTGAGCAAGTTCAATTAAACATTGGCGATGATTAGTTAAATTATCTTCAATAATCTTCACTGTTGCGGAGCCAGAAATCGCGCCTGCAACGCCCATGGATAAGGCATTTTTGACTTGCTGAGGTTCTGATATGCCGAAACCTTGCAGAATCGGTGGTGCATTGTATTTTTTTAATTGCTCAACAAGGTTATCTAAATTGTTGGCTTGCTGCTGATTTTCGGCACTGGTTACGCCAGATCTAGATACCAGATAAGTGTAACCCCGAGAATATTGCGCGATGTTTTTTATGGTATTTTCATCCGCATTCGGAGGGCAAATAAATACGGGCTGAATACCATATTTCTGTGCGGCTTCAATATAAGGCTGAGCGGCAAGTAAAGGAATATCGGCAACCAATACGGCATCAATGCCAACATCAGCACAGCGTTGATAGAATCCGTCTAAAGTTTGAGCATAGACCAAATTTGCACAGAGTAATAGGCTAATTGGAATCTCAGGATATTTTGACCGCACTTTTGCTAATAATTCAAAGCTTTCTTTTGTGCTACATCCTGAATGTAATGCGCGATTATTGGCAGCTTGAATTACAGGACCATCGAGCAGAGGATCAGAAAATGGGAAACCTAATTCTAATGCATCGGCACCGTTGTCAACTAATGTACAAATAATGTCAAATGAACGTTCTAAATCAGGATCGCAAAGGGTAACAAAAGGAACAAAAGCACCTTGTTGTTTAGCATTTAATTTTGAAAATAATTGTGCAAAACGGTCCATTAGAGAATTCCTCTTTCAGTAAAAATTTTATCAACAGTAAAAATATCTTTATCGCCTCGTCCAGATAAATTAACTACTAAAAGTTGCTCTTTTTCTGGGTTTTCTTTTGCCATTTTTAACGCATAGGCAAGGGCGTGAGAACTTTCTAAAGCAGGAATAATGCCTTCATGTTGTGCTAATTCTTTAAAAGCAAATAAGGCTTCATCATCTGTAATGCTTGGATATTCCGCTCGTCCAATGGATTGCAGATGGGCGTGTTGAGGGCCAATAGAAGGGAAGTCTAAACCTGCAGAGATACTGTAAGATTCTTCAATTTGTCCGTCTTCTGTTTGCATAATTGGTGACTTCATTCCAAAATAAATGCCAGTTTTTCCATGGCCTAATGGGGCACCATGCCGTCCTGTTTCAATGCCTTTGCCAGCGGGTTCCACGCCGATTAATTTCACTGATGGCTCATCGATAAAATCAGCAAACATGCCAATTGCATTCGAGCCGCCACCTACGCAAGCAATCACCGCATCAGGTAAACGATTTTCCCTTGCCAAGATTTGTTGTTTGGTTTCTTCGCCAATCATTTTTTGAAATTCTCTTACCATTGTTGGAAATGGATGAGGACCTGCTGCTGTACCAATTAAATAATGGGTATCTTCATAATTTGCAGCCCAATCACGCATAGCCTCGCAACAAGCGTCTTTAAGTGAACAAGAACCTTTTTGTACAGCAATGACTTCTGCCCCCATTAAACGCATACGGAATACATTGGGTGATTGGCGTTCCACATCTTTTGCGCCCATATAAATTCGGCAAGGCAAATCTAACATCGCACAGGCAAGGGCAGTGGCAACGCCATGTTGTCCCGCACCTGTTTCGGCAATAATTCGAGTTTTTCCCATGCGTTTAGCTAATAAAGCTTGCCCTAATACTTGGTTGGTTTTATGTGCGCCACCATGTAACAAATCTTCGCGTTTTAAATAGAGTTTTGTTTTGGTTGCTTTCGTTAAATTTTTGCAGAGAGTTAAAGCTGTGGGACGACCCGCGTAATTCTTTAATAAATCTTGTAATTCTTGTTGAAATTCAGGATCTTGTTGCGCCTCGACAAAGGCTTTTTCTAGTTGTTTTAATACAGGGACGAGAATTTCTGGTACATACATACCACCAAATTCGCCAAAATAAGGATCTAAAATCGTTTCAGACATATTATTACCTATGGATAAGTTTGAATTTGATTAATATACTATTAAACTAGTATATAAAAGTAAAGTGGCGTTTTAAAAAATTTTTAGAGAAGAAAAGAAGTGAATTCTGAGAAAAAGGAAATAAAAAATCCTTGTATATGAAATAACAAGGATTTTTGAATAAAAGCATAATTATTTTTGCGCTAAACTTTCTAAATAAGTTGCAATATTTTGCATATCTTGATCGCTGAGGCGAGCTTTGGCGCTATTGCCTGCCCCCATAATTTCGCCTTTTTTGCGTGCTTGTAAAGCAGTAACAATTTCATCTGCTGGCAATTTATTAATAATAGCAGATTGGCCTAATGCAGAGCGTTCACCTTGTCTTCCATGGCAAGTTGAGCACATTTGGCGGAAGGTACGTTCGCCTTGTTTCATGTCGGGAGTATGTGCTTGAGTAGTAGAAATAACAGCACAAAGTGCGGTTAATAAAATCAATTTTTTCATAATGTTAGCTTTGAGTAAAAAGTTGTTCTAATTTATTTTTCGGGATAAGCCCCTCGAATTTATAGCGAATTTTTCCTTCTGAATCAATAAAAAATGTGGTTGGTGTGCCAACAATTTGATAGCGTTCACCTGTAATTTGCATTTGATCTTTAATGACAGTGAGCTGAATTTGGCGTTTTTGTACAGTGGCTTGCGTATTGCCTTTATTGCCATCCGTATTAATTGCTACAACTTGTAGTTGATCCGGATACTGGGCTGATAATTTTTCAAATTCTTTTAATTCCGCTAAGCAAACTCCGCAGCTTTCAGACCAAAAACTGAGTAAAATAGGTTTTCCTTGCCATTGTTTTAGTTCAACTTTATTCCCTTGCAAATCAAAAGCGGCAATATCAGGTGCGGTTTGTCCAATTTCCGCGACCTGTTCCTTGCAAGAAACTACGCCCAAAAGCACCGCACTTAATAAGATAGACTTGAGTAAAAAGTTAAATTTCATTATGTTCTTCTCGTAAAAATTTACCATGTTGTAAATAAATGGTGCGATGGGTTAGTTTACCTAATTCTGGATTATGGGTTACCATCACGATTGTACGCCCTTGTTTATTGAGATCTTGTAACAGTTGTAAGGCAAGCTGTTCGTTTTTTTCATCAAGATTACCGGTTGGTTCATCGGCAAAAATAACGGGCGGCTGATTGACTAATGCCCTTGCGATACAAACTCGTTGTTGTTCGCCACCAGAAAGTTGATTTGGTCGATGATGTATCCGATGTTCTAATCCTACTTGTTCCAATACAGCTTTAGCCGCTTCCTCATCAATGACGCTATGGTAGTGCTGAGCAAGCATAACGTTTTCCAAGGCAGTTAAATAGGGAATTAAATGGAATTGTTGGAAAACGAGACCAATTTTTTCTGCACGAAAGCGTTGACGACCCACTTCATCAAGTTGCGCTGCGTCAACGCCATCCAGTATTACTTTACCTTCAGAAGCGGTATCAAGCCCTGTGAGAATATTCATTAATGTGGTTTTTCCAGAGCCTGAGGCGCCCATAATTGCCACAAATTCGCCTTGATGAATTTGAATATTAATGTCATCAAGCGCGGTAACTTGCCCAAATCGTTTATATAAATGCTGTGTTTCAATGACAATATTTGCCATTCTATTCTCCTTTTAATACGCTTGCCATTTCCACATTTAAGGCGCGCTTTGTCGGTACGATAACTGCAATAAATGCCACTATAAGTAACAAAATAAAGGTTATCGGGATGACAGGCAAACGCATATCAATATTCGCTTTAAAAACGGTTAATCCCAGCACTTGTGCCAAGATATAGCCTAAAATGAGACCTGTAATAATGGCTGCAATGGCAATAATAAGGGTTTCTGTACCAATTTGCGTAATAATATCTTTTCGTTTTGCCCCTAATGCTTTTTGTAGGGCAAATTCTTTCGCCCGTTCACCGACGATAGCAATGAGGGTCGTATTAACACATAAAGTGGCAAGAATAAGGATAACCACAGAAATTAGCCCCATTAATCCTTTAATTTTATCCAAAATTTGCCCTTCAGAAGAAGACACTTTACGTATTGGGCGAATATCTAATTGGGGATAATCTTTTTGCAATTGTTGGGCAAATTGTTCTACTTGACCCTGATCATTTTTGACGATGAAAAGGGCATTACTGGCTAAGCCATCTTTTTCTAACCAATCTTGTGCAAAAGACAAATTAACAATGAGCATACTGTCTGTTGCGTCGCCAGCTTCTACAATGCCTTTAATTTTAAAACTCTGTTTTTCCACCGCGGTTTTGCTTAAGGTGATTTTATCACCCACTTTAAGATTAAGCCGTTCAGCCAAGGTTTTACCAATCATCGCATTGCGATCATCAAAGCTCACTCCAATCATTGAGCCTTCAACTTGCCAATAGGGTGAAAGTGGCTTTAAGGTTTCAAATTGTACACCCATTAATACAATCTTTTCCAATTCACTGCGCGTAACCCCATATAAATAGGCACTGCTAGCAGTAATGAGATTTGGCGGTGCTTGATTGATAATTTCTTCAACAATATCCGTTTGAATTAAGCCGGCATCATTGGCGCCAATGTAGAAATTAGCACCAAAAGTACGCAATTCTTGGGACATTTTGGTATTAATATCAAAATAAACCGCGGACATAGCTGTAACGATACTAGCTCCTACTGTTAACGCAGCAAAAATAATAAATACACGTTGTAAGCGTAGGCGAAGCGCTTGGAAAACTAATCGCCAAAACATTGAAGAGTTTTTCTTAACGCCCATAAAGTACTTCCACAGGATAGAGTTTTGCAATACGGTGAGCAGGGAACCAAGTGCCAATAAGTGCAATTAGGATGGCTAGCACGAGTACGCAAGGTACTACGATCCAAGCAAAATCTAATGGTGCACCAAATAAGGTCGCTCCTATAAATTTTGCTAATGCCCAACCTGCAATACAACCAACTAATCCGCCAATAATGGCGCTGATTGCGGCTTCACAATAAAATAAGAGTGTAATTTGCCATTGGTAAGCGCCTAAGGCTTTCATTAAGCCAATTTCTTTACTGCGTTCAATAATGGATGTTGTCATTAATGAAGCAATGCCCATAGCGGCTGCAATTAAGGCTGCAACTGTGACTACGCCAAGCAATAATTGGATTTTTTCAATTACCACGCCTTCTGAAGCAGCGACTTGCCAAATTGGGCGTACAACCGCACCAGAAATGGCTTCTTCCAGTTGATGTGCAATTGAGGAAACATAGGCGGTGCAATACCAAAGATCATATTCTTCTTGAGCCAACGCATCTACATTAGAACGTGCTTTGCGAGAAAGCTCATTTTCAGGCACTGTTAAAGCGGATACCTTAACTGCTTGCACTTTGCCTGGCAAAACTAATAAATTTTGCACCGCACTTAATGGCATAATCAATTGATTTTCTTCTGTTCCGCCAGTCGCCACGATACCTTTAATTACAACATTTAGCTGCGTTTGCACTTCTTGATCTTGATAACTTAAGGAAATTTTATCGCCAATTTGCCATTGTTTACTTTTTGCGAGCTGTGTACCAATTAAGGTAGGCACGTTATCAGTAAAGTCACCATTGTGATCATCAACCCATTCGCCTGTTACTTGCCAATAAGGGCTGATAATTTTTTGCCCTGTGTGATAATCTTCTTCATCAGGAACAGCAATATTATGATCAAAAAAGGTGCCTAAAATAGGAATTTTATCTTTGCCATTTGCGGTGACTTCTGCTGTCAGCAAGGGAGCAAAGCCGACAATATTGTTGCGCCAGAAAATATCTTTAATATTAGGTAATTCTTTTTCATCAATAAAATCTTGCGTTGCCAAAGAGGTTTTATTTTCAGCCATTTCAGGCAGAATAGCGCTACTGGCAGGCTCAATTAAAATATTGGCACCATAGGATTTAAGTTCCTTTGCCATTTTATCGCCAATATCAATGGAAACGGCAAGTAGCGCAGACACTAAACCCGATGCTAAGAAAATCGTAATAATCGCTAATAATTTACGTTTTAAACCATGTTTCCAAGATTGAAATAACATTCTCCCTAACATTATTCCTCCTTCACATAGTTTTCCGGTTTATCTCTGAATAATTCCAAGTTCTTTTCATTGGCAAAGAAATAGGTTTTATTGTTGAAATTATATTTAAATTCCGTTTTCGTATTGATGAGTTTTGTTTGATCTACAGGGTCAATCACTTCAATTTCTAGCACTGTAGAAAATAAATTCAGCCCCATTTCCAAAGAAGTGCGGTCAATAATGACTTCGTTTTCTGTTTGCTGCCAATTTTCAATAGGAACAGGGTTGCAACCACCCGGTTTGCCAATGGATGGTTTAAACATTCGCACTTCACAGCCGACGCAAACAACTTGGCCATCTTGCATGACATAACCTTGATCGCCACATAATAGACAAGCGTCAAAAACCACGCCTAAACTTAAGCGATCTTCAAGACGATTAATAATGAAAAATCGCACTGCTTTGCCATCATCTGCCACCCAAACAAAACGGTGCAAGTTACCATCTTTCACTTGCTCAATAGGAATTCTCACTTGCTGATTTTGATCTAATTTTACTGGTGTTGCTTCTGATAATTGTAATGGCTGAGAAGCGAATTTATCCCAATAAAGTTGGCTCATTAAAATAAAGAGAAAACTGAATAATCCCCACATAACAATGCGACGAGATTGGATATATTTTGCTGTTTTTTGGCGTTTCTCAATAGGATTTTCGCTAAGCTGAATGGCTTTTTTACGCGGAAATAGGAATTTGATAGCGTATAAACTGATAATGAGTAATCCTAATCCAGCTGAAATATAGTTGATATAATTAATAATATTGCCAGTTTTGGCAACAAGGCTGAGGCGAGTTTTAGTGAGTTCAATCACCTGTAATTTCATTAAACCGAGCAATATATCACCAAATAACGGAGAGAGGAGTATTGCGCTTAATATCAATAATAAGCTCCAACGAAGTGCGGTGAGTTTTTGTTCTGTTTTCACTTGTTTGAGCAAAATGTAGAGCCATGCGGCTAAAAATAGGCAGAAAAGTAAGCCAAAAATGACCGCACTTAGATGTAAAATAAAATCAGTATTGATGACATCAGTCGCCGTTATGGCATTAATATTGGGATTTTTGGCCCATTGCATTGCTGCAAGTGTGCAGAGTAAAAAATGCCAAATGTTGTTTAGCCATTTTATAGGGCGACATTGACTAAATAAAAATAAAACAAGAACAATGCTTGCAGTGCTATTTAGACTTAATAAGGTAATTTGATTAAAGGAAAGCATTGAGGCAATGGAAATACCCACTGCAATTGCGATAAGGCTTGTCCAAATAAGCGCTTTGATATTTATTTTGTTAAAAGCAGACCACGCACAGGCGAGTAAAAGTGCTGTGGGAAGTAAGGATTGGAGTAGCGTAGTAAAAAAGTATGACATAATAAAGCAGAAGGGTGGGGACAATGCCCCACCAATAATTTATGTTAGGATTATTTTTCTAAACCTGTGAATTTGAATTCATAATTCACATCAAATGGTTTCCACCAACGACCTACACCTGTTTCGTTATCTGTGTGACGGTGTAACCCTGCTTTTGAAGGTGGTTCGATATGATAGGTTAATTTGTAGTTACCTACGCCCATCATTTTCACGTTTGCGCCATAGTGAGGACCATCGCCAGCCACCATTGGCATAAATGTACCTTCTTGTTTTTGGTTAGTATCGGTGTTCACAAGCGTGTAGCTGATGGTTAAATACGGCATCCATTCACCTTCACCGAAACCATTTTTGTTACCTTTAGTTGCATGAATATCTGCTTCTAAGTGAATGTCAGATTTTGCAGCTGATAAACCCATACCACGAGGTTCCATATCAATCGGTTGTAAATAAACCGCAGCAATTTCCATTTCGTTCATTGTTTGCGCTTCGCCAATTGGGTACTCTTTAAACGCTTGAGCAGAGGACACTGCAAAAATACCAGTAAGTGCGGTTAAAAGTAAGGTTTTTTTCATCTTAATTTCCTTTTGGGTTAGGTTAATTAATGTAGTAAGTTTCGTTTGGGTATTTTATATTTCTGCTAACTTTCTTTCTCTACGCATATAAAAGAAAGCAAAGATAGCAGCAATAATCAGTATGCCTTGTGGAATTAAGGTTTCCACATAAGGATAAATGCCTAACAAGCTAATTTCAGGGAAATTGCTCAGTAGGGTTGGCTCAAATAATTTTCCTTCAATAAGTTCAAGGACACTTTTGCCAGCAAAAATAAATGCCATTAAGTACAAGAAACTGCCAGTGAACATAAAGAAAGGTTTAAGTGGTAATCTGACCACGCTATAACGCATAATAACGTAACAAATAGCGAGGATAATCACGCCGACTACAAAGCCCGCCAATAAATAAATATAACCGGCGAAAGTATGTACATCACTTGCTAACGCATAGTAGAACAGAACGGTTTCTGCCCCTTCGCGATAAACAGCAAGGAAACTGGTGATCCATAAGCTAATTAGGGAACCAGTGCTTAATGCCATATCTAGTTTGCCTTCAAGGTAGCGTTTCCAGTTTTGTGCTTCCACTTTAGACAGTAGCCAATAACTCATCATAAACAGCATTACCACCGCAATTGCCATGGTAATACCTTCTAATAATTCACGATTTTGTCCTGAATTCTCAAAAATTAATTGGAAAATCACCGCAGTGATTAAGCTAGCAACGAGGGCAACGTAAATCGAATTGCGAATAGTTGGTAATTTATCTTGATGATTATTTTTCACTAAGTAGGCGACAATTGCTGCGACAATTAATAGTGCTTCTAAGCCTTCACGCAGAATAATCAGCAAGCTGTATAAGAACATTGACCAATCAGATTGAGTTTCACCTTGTAACATCGTAACCGCTTTGGCTAAATCCTCACTTAAGCCTTGCGCTTGCTGTTGTAACGTATCCACAGGTGCATTGGCTTTGATTTGACTTACAATTCGCGTGAAATAACCTTCAATTTGGGTTTTAAAATTCGCGTCACGCGAACCCACTTTATTTTCCATGCCACTGGCTTCAAAAATATCAAAATAGGTATCTTGCACCATCAACATAGCTTTTTTCCCATTGCCCGTTTGGTAAGCTTGAATAGCTTGTTGAATACCTTGATTTACCTGTTGGCTGATATTATGCCAATCCAAATCTTGTTCATTTTGCACCGCACTTTCGTTGGCTTGCGCATTTTGCTCATCTCGTGTGGTTGGCAGATTTGGCAATTGTTCTTCAATAGTTTGTAGCAATTGGGTGATTTGATAGCCTAAAACGGTAATTTGCTCAGGTTGATCGCTGAGCTTGATTAAATCATAGAATTGTTGATTAATATTGGCCGCAATATCTGCACCGCGATTATTGCGAATCGACATTTCCATTTCAGAATTTTTAAAGCCGTCATATTGCGCTTGTTGAATGAGCTTTTTAGCATCTGTGAGTTGGTTGTCTTGATAAGCGGCAATGGCATCAGCTAAAAGATCATCTAACATTTTAAAACTTTGCTGCCAATAAGCAGAAATTTGTTGATTTTCGTAGGTGTTATGCTGACCTTCTGCATTGAGTTGATGACCATCAGATAAAGAGGGTACCACAGCATCGAGTTCATTTTTCAGCCATTGAATTTTATCTTGAATTTCTTGTTGTGATTTTCCTTCACCGATCATTTTGCGGATTTCACCAAAAGTAGCTTCCATTTGGTAGCTCTTTTGGGCAGAAAAATTAATACGAATTGGACCTTCTAGGTTTTCGAATACTTCAAAATACGCCATCTGCACTTCAGTGCGCGCATCATCAATTTGATTTTGTTGGTAGAGTTGGGCGGTTTTATCTAAACGTGTTTTTATATCTTCGGATAAGGCTTGGAAGTCAGAGGCATGGACGAGGTTGCTAATAAAAAGAAAACTGATCCACAAAATATGAAAAATAAAACGCATAATTAGTAATCTAAATAATATCAATTATCATCTAGATAAATTATGCGTTATTTTTTATTGAAATCAAGTTGAAAATTTGATTTTTGTGATGAATATCAATAAAGCGTCGCTAAGATAATTTGTTCTGGGTCAATTTTTAACCAAACTTGTTGCCCAATTGTTAATTGTTGTTCTTGATGTGCATTGGCACAGACTTCAAGATGAGAATTAATGGAAAGCAAAATTTCCTGATTATTCCCTTTATCCACAATAGATTGAACTTGGGCACTAAATACATTTTGCTCTTCGCTTGGATGAAGCAAAATATTTACCCAAGGGGCTTTAACCATGAGCATCACTTCTTTACCCCAAACTAACTGTAAACGCTCCGCACTTTTTTGGGTAATTGCAGCATAAATTGGCTTGTCTAATTCAGGCAGCTCAATTTCAACAAGGGCATTAAGTTGTTGAATGATGCATTGTTTCACTTTGCCGAAAAATTGATTTCTTGCGCTACTTTGCAACGAAAAGCGTGCTGTAGCCGTTAATAAACTATTTAGCGGAATGTCTTCGTCTTGCAAAATTTGGAAGGCTTTTTGCTGCGTTTGTGCAAGTAATTCGTAGAGTTGTAATAAACGTTCGGCATATGTGGTGAGTTCTGTTCCGCCACCATTTTTTCCGCCAATATTACGTTCTAACAAAGGGCGAGGGCTAATTTCATTCATTGCAGCCAAATGATCCCATGCACTTTTATAGCTGACGTTAGCTCGTTTAGCCGCTTGGTTAATTGAGCCACATTTTTGAATTTCTTTTAATAATCGAATACGTTTTGGATCAACAAAGAGTTGTTGTTGCAATTTTATGCTTAGCAGAATTTCAGTACTCATTATTTGCTCCTTATTTCCTTTTATATTCTATAAGAAATCTTGACTTTGCAGTAGCTTTTATTTTATTGATTGTTATATAATTATTCATACAGCGAATAAACAAATACAAACAAGGAGAAATGTATGATTCGTAAACACAAAAAGGCAGCCTTAATTTTAATGGCAAGTTTATTTATGGCACAAGGCGCAATGGCAAAAGTGGTTGTTTTTGCTGCAGCTTCAATGACAAATGCGTTACAGCAAGTCGCTGATGAATATAAAAAACAAAAACCAAAAGAAGAAATTGAATTTTCATTTGCTTCATCTTCAGTATTAGCAAAACAAATTGAGCAAGGTGCACCTGCGGATATTTTCTTATCTGCTGATTTAAAATGGATGAACTACCTTTCTGAAAAACAAGCTATTGATGAAGGCAGTAAAGCAGTATTAGTTAATAACCGTTTGGTGATGATTGCACCAAAAGACAGCAAAGTGTCAGAAGTAGATTTAACAAAAGATAAATGGCAAAAACATTTAGATAATACGTATTTAGCAGTGGGCGATCCTGATCATGTACCTGCGGGTATTTATGCAAAAACTGCGTTAACCAATTTAGGACAATGGGCTAATGTAGAGAATAAATTAGCTCGCGCGAATAACGTACGTGCTGCTTTAGCTTTAGTTGAACAAGGCGAAAGTCCATTAGGTATCGTATATAGTACAGATGCGAAAGCGAGCCAAAAAGTGAAAGTGGTTGCGATGTTCCCTGAAGGTTCTCATCCACCAGTGCAATACCCTGTGGCGATTGTAAAAGATCACAAAAATGCAGAAGTACAAGGTTTCTTAGATTATTTAAAATCTAAAGAAGCAAAAGACATTTTTGTACAATATGGTTTCTTAGCTAAATAAAATTTAAGCAAAATAAAATAATTTGCGTGAGCTATGTCACAAAATTAAATATTGGTGTTTGATATAGCCTAAGTGATTATGTATTCTTACCGCACTTAGAATAAGTGCTATAACAAATAGCCAGATATATTTTGCTTTCCGAGTAGTGCCTCAGTATGAGGCACTTTTTTTATTATTTTAATAGGCTCCTATCTTTTCGAAAACTTGGCGGAGTTTTTCACTATCTTTAATTCCTTTACGACTTTCCACGCCTGAATTGAGATCAACCCCAACACAGCCTTGTGCTAAAGCAAGTTCAATATTTTGTGGACCAATTCCACCTGCTAACAAAATCTTTTCTTTTTGTTCATTAGGAATTAAGGACCAATCAAAACTTAGCCCAGTACCTCCTTGTTGAGTAGTCGTTTTGCTGTCTAACACGTAGCGATCAATCGCTAAAATTGAGGAAATTTGCACCGCACTTTGCTGATTTACATCAATTGAAATCGCTTTCCAAATTTGAATATGCTCTGGTAATTGTTGGCGAAGTGCGGTGATAAATTGCGTATTTTCTTCACCATGTAATTGCACCGCAAATAAATTGAGCTGCTTGGCAATTGTAACGATAAAATCAATGGGTTGATTTTGGAACACGCCTACAAAGCGTAATGGGGCAGCGGTCACCAATTCTTGTGCTTGACGTAAGGAAAGCTGCCTTGGTGATTTATCGGCAAAAATGAGCCCGCCATATAAAGCGCCACAATCATAGGCTAGTTTCACATCTTGTGTTCTGGTTAAGCCACAAACTTTATTTTCGCCAAATATAATAGCTCTGACTGCGTTATTTAAATCGATACTTCCCATCAGGCTGCTGCCAATTAAAAAGCCATGAGCTACTTGGCTTAATTGTTTAACTTGCTGATTGGTATAAATGCCAGATTCACTAATAATTCTCACATCATCGGGGATATGTTGGGCAAATTTTTCTGTTAAATGAACAACACGATTAAGATCAACAGTTAAATCATGTAAATCTCGATTATTTACACCAATCATTTTGGCCCCTAATGCTAATGCGCGTTCAAATTCAGCTTCATTGCTGGTTTCGGTTAATACGCCCATACCTAATTGATGCGCAAGTGCGGATAAATTTTGATAAGTTTTATCATCAATCACAGAAAGCATTAATAAAATCGCATCGGCTTGATGATAACGTGCTAAATAAACCTGATATTCATCAATAATGAAATCTTTACATAATACCGGTTGAGTGACAATGTCACGAACTTGTTTTATATAAGCAAAATCACCTTGAAAATATTGCTCATCTGTTAATACAGAAATGACATTGGCATAATTTTTATAAACTTGTGCAATCTCGGTTAGATTAAAATCTGCACGTATCAATCCTTTGGACGGCGAGGCTTTTTTACATTCCAAAATAAATGCGGATTTACTGTGGCGACCTTGCTGTAAAGCTTGATAAAAACTGCGGTCAGATTTTGTAATGTTTTGTTGAAATTGTTGTAACGGAACCTGTTGCTTTTTATGTTCTAACCAAACAAGTTTATCCTTAATGATTTTTTGTAAGATAGTCGGTTGTGTATTCATATTTATTCCATTCATACCCATTAATACATAGTTAAGCGTTGTAAGGTGTCAAAGGCTTTGCCAGTTGATAAATGTGCTAATACTTGCTCTGCATTTTGTTTAATATTTTGATAACCAAAGAGTTTCATTAATAGCGCTGTATTCATTGCTATAGCTTGATTTTGCGTCTCTTTACCATTGCCTTGTAAAAGTGCGGTGATAATTTCTGCATTTTTTTGTGGCTCACCACCTTGCAGTTCAGATAACGCTTGGGTTTTGAAACCAAAATCTTTTGGTGACAGATCATAGAATTTAATTTGACCATGTTGCAATTCTGCCACCTGTGTGTTGCCATGAACGGCGACTTCATCTAAGCCATTGCCATGCACAATAATACTGTGCTCATGCTTTAAACGGGCGCTAGTTTCTACATAGGGCTTTAATAATTGCGGACTATATACGCCCAATAATTGTCTTTTAGGTGAAGCAGGATTAATCAGTGGCCCTAGAATATTAAAAATAGTGCGGGTTTTTAAGGCTTGGCGTACAGGTGCTGCATGTTTAAAGCCTGTATGATACTGAGGGGCAAAAATAAAGGCCAAACCGTTTTCATCTAAACTACGACGTGCATTTTCTGTACTCATTGCAACATTCACGCCTAAATGAGTTAATACATCGCTGGCACCAGTTAAACTGGAAACACTACGGTTGCCATGCTTTGCTATTTTCAGTCCCATACTCGCAGCGACAATAGCTGATGCAGTGGAAATATTAATAGTATTGGCACCGTCTCCACCTGTGCCTACAATATCGGCAATTGGGTAATCAGGCGTGGGGAAGGGCTGAGCCATGGTTAAAAGTGCGGTAACCGCTCCCGTAATTTCATCAATGGTTTCGCCTCGTACTTTTAATGCGATTAAAGCAGCTGCAAGTTGTTCCGACGCCACTTCGCCTTTCACAACCGCGGTGAAAAAAATTGAAGATTGTTGTTCTGTGAGCGCTTTATTTTCAAATAATGTATTAAGAATTTGTTCAAGTTCCATTTTTTCATTCCTTATTTGTTGAGTGGCTATTTTTTCTTATTTGCTTTTATTGTGTTGCAAAAGCCAACTCACAGACTGTGCTAATAACGTTGATCCTTGCACAGTTAAAGTGCTTTCGGGGTGAAATTGAAAACTACAAATGGGTAAACTACGATGATGTACCGCCATAATGATGTTTTGATATTGGGCATTTACCACCAATTCCTCAGGCAATTCACTGCCCATTAAAGAATGGTAACGCGCAACAGGCATTGGATTAGGTAAACCAGCAAACATGGCTTGCTCGTTATGTTGAATTTGTGACACTTTGCCATGCAAAATTTCGCCTGCTGAAACCACTTTTCCACCAAAAGCTTCAATGATGGCTTGATGTCCTAAACAAATACCAATAATTGGCACCGCACTTTTCACGCGTTCAATCAATGGCAACATATTGCCCGCTTCTGCAGGTGTCCCTGGCCCTGGCGATAATGCCAAAATAGTTTCTTTCTCTAAACATTTTTGTTCGAGTAAATCTAAATCTACATTATTACGATAGATTTTCACTTGATGACCTAATGTGCGAAATTGATCGACTAAGTTATAGGTAAAGGAGTCGAAGTTATCTAAAAAAACGATGTTAGCCATATTCTTCTCCTTACATTTGGTTTGATTTAACAATTGCGTTCAGCACAGCTTGTGCTTTATGTCGGGTTTCATCCGCCTCCATTTGCGGATCGGAATCAAGGACTTCACCACAACCCGCTTGTACATAAGCAATACCATCTTGTACAAAGGCAGAACGTATGACGATACAGGTGTCAAAATTACCGTCAGAAGATAAGTAACCCACAGCACCCCCGTAGCTGTGGCGTTTTTGTTGTTCAAATTGATAAATCAGTTGCATGGCTTTAATTTTTGGTGCACCAGTTAAGGTGCCCATATTCATACAGGCTTGATAAGCGTGTAATGCGTCTAATTCAGGACGAAGTTTTCCGACTACTCGGGACACTAAGTGCATAATGTGAGAGTAGCGATCCACTTGCATTAAGTCCTTAACATAGCGTGTACCACTTTCGCAGACTCGTGCAATATCATTTCTTGCTAAATCCACCAACATAATGTGTTCTGCGACTTCTTTTTTATCTAAACGCAGTTCTAATTCAAGACGAGCATCTAATTCAGGATCTATTTGTCCTTCTGCGTTAAAACCCCTAGGTCGAGAACCTGCAATTGGATAAATTTCCAATTGTCGATTATGTTGTGAATACTTCAACGCGCTTTCAGGCGATGCACCAAATAGGGTGAAATCTTGATCTTGCATAAAGAACATATAAGGACTTGGATTGCTTTGTTTTAATTGTTGATAGGCTGCTAACGGATTTGGACAAGCCAATGAAAAACGTCTTGAAGGCACAATTTGAAACACATCACCACGATAAATATGTTGTTTAAGTGCGGTGATAATTTGCTTAAATTTATCATCATCAAAGTTCACATTAATATCAGTTAAGCTGGATTGTTGTGCTTGAGGTAAAGGATTTAATTGTTGTAAATCTTGCTGAATTTTCACCGCACTTTGTTGCAATGTTTCTGCTTCATTAGCATTAAAACAGAAGGTTTGTAATGTAGCTTGTTGTGTTTGGTGATCAAAACGTAACAATTGCTCTGCCAAATAAAAAACATAATCAGGGCAATCCAGATTGTCTTCTTTTAAGGTGATCTGTTCCATTGGAATAAAGTTGGCAACTAAATCATAGGCAAACAATCCACCGAGAAAAATAGGCGTTTGGCTGTGAGAGTACAGTTGATTTAGTTGGCGTAAACCATCAAAAATAGACGTGGCTTGTAATTGAGAATCTTCATCTAACTGAGGATTTAATGCCGCAAAAGTGGCTTGTAAACAATTTTCGTTAAGTTGTTTATGCGTCGCAATGCCTTGCAAGCCTAATCTTAAATGATTTAATACGGTGCGCCCATTTGCGCTTAACGCAGTGAAAGTGACTTGCTGACCAACACAGCGTACTTTTACCGCAGCATTAATTAACAATAAACTTTGTAAACTGTTCTTGCTGGTTATTTCAGCACTTTCTAATAATAGACTATGAGGTTGGTTAGCACATAATGTGTGAAAAACAGAAACTAAATCTGCATGATATGAAATCTTTTGTTGCGAAACTTGGATATAAGGTTGAAACATAATACGTCCTAAATTTGTAATTTAGAACTATTAAACTAGTACAATAAAATATTGTCAAGTGTGGGAATGTTTAAGTGATGAATTAAGCAACAATTTATTTTGTGGAATTTAAGATTGTTTTTTGCTTGCAGGCATAAAAATCTGTATCATGGCGAGCCAAAATAGAGGAATATCAGAATTTTATGTTTGCATTAGAAATAATTGGTTTGACTAAATGCTATAAAAATGGCGTTCAAGCATTGCAAGGCATTGATCTTGTGGTTAATCAAGGCGATTTTTATGCGTTGCTTGGACATAATGGCGCGGGAAAATCAACGACCATTGGTATTATCAGTTCGTTAGTAAATAAAACAAGCGGACAAGTGAAAGTTTTTGATTATGATTTGGATACGGAATTAAACCAAGTTAAACAACAAATTGGTTTGGTGCCACAGGAATTTAATTTTAACCAATTTGAAAAAGTGATTGATATTTTAGTCAATCAAGCAGGTTATTACGGTATTGCTAGAAAAGAAGCATTACAACGTGCGGAAATTTGGTTGAAAAAGTTAGATTTATGGCAAAAGCGCGATCAGCAAGCTATGCGATTATCTGGTGGGATGAAGCGACGTTTAATGATCGCAAGAGCCTTAATGCATGAGCCAAAATTATTAATTTTAGATGAGCCAACAGCTGGACTGGATATTGAACTCCGCCGCAGTTTATGGTTATTTTTGCGTGAATTAAATCAACAAGGCACAACTATTATTCTCACTACCCATTATTTAGAAGAAGCTGAAATGTTATGTCGCCATATCGGCATTATTCAACAAGGTAAATTGTTATTGACGATGTCAATGAAAGATTTATTGGCGCAATTGGAAACGGAAACCTTTGTGTTGGATTTAGATAAATCTTCTTCATTACCTAAAGTCGAAGGTTACAATGTCACGCCATTAGATGATAATTCGATTGAAGTGGAAGTGAAACGCCAGCAAGGTTTAAATGCTTTATTTACTCAATTGAGTGGACAGGGAATTCAGGTGTTAAGTATGCGTAATAAAGCCAACCGTTTAGAGGAATTATTCGTCAATATGTCTTTTAATCAAGCGAATGGAGGAGAGAAATAATGCCACTTGCTTGGGTTGCTTTCAATACAATTTTACACAAAGAAATTCGTCGCTTTACGCGAATTTGGGTACAAACCTTAGTTCCACCAGTAATTACGATGACATTATATTTTGTGATTTTTGGTCAGCTTATTGGCAGCCGTATTGGCGAAATGGGCGGATTTAGTTATATGCAATTTATTGTGCCAGGTTTGATTATGATGTCTTCATTGACCAATTCCTTTGCCAATGTTGCTTCATCTTTTTACAGCACAAAATTTGCCAAAAATGTGGAAGAACTTTTAATTTCACCAACTTCACCACATATTATTATTTTGGGATATATGGCTGGCGGCATGGCGAGGGGATTATGTGTAGGTATTTTAGTCACCATAGTTTCTTTATTCTTCGTTTCCTTTGATATTTATTCTTGGTTCGCCATCGGATTGACATTATTGCTGACAACCGCAGCCTTTGCTTTAGGTGGATTAATCAATGCGGTTTATGCCCGTTCTTTTGACGACATTAGTATCATTCCGACTTTTGTGTTAACGCCCTTAACTTACTTGGGCGGTGTATTCTATTCCATTAAATTATTACCGGAATTCTGGCAGGCAGTGTCCAAATTAAATCCCATTGTTTATATGATTAATGGATTTCGTTATGGTTTTTTAGGCATTTCTGATGTGCCTTTGGTTTATACCTTTGTTGTATTGGGCTTATTCATTCTATGCTTATATTGTTTTGCTTATTATTTGATTAGTCGTGGTGTAGGATTACGCCATTAATGAAAAAGTGCGGTGCATTTTTTATGATTTTTTAGGAGAAAGAGAAACTATGTGGTCTGACATTATTGTTGGTTATGGCATTTTTATTTTAGAAATTTTAACTATTTTATTAGTCATTGCCGGTATTGCATTTATGATTATTGCCTTAAAGAAAAAAGATCAACATCAAGGCGAACTGCAAATTACTGATTTAAGTAAAGAATATGAAGAAAATACAAAGCATCTGCGTGATTTTCATTTAACAGAAGATGAATTGAAAGAGGCAGAAAAAGCACAGAAAAAAGCGGATAAAGCGAAGGCTAAAGCAGATAAATTAGCGAAAAAGAAAGGCGAACAAATTGAAAAAACGCAAAAGCCGATCTTGTATGTTATTGACTTTAAAGGCGATATTCATGCCTCTGAAACAACAGCATTACGAGAAGAAATTAATGTGATTTTAAATGTCGCAAATCCAAATCAAGATGAAGTATTACTGCGTTTAGAAAGTCCGGGCGGTGTTGTCCATGGTTATGGCTTAGCTGCATCTCAGCTTGCGCGTTTAAAACAAAAAGGGATTAAATTGACTGTTGCAGTAGATAAAGTTGCGGCAAGTGGTGGTTATATGATGGCATGTGTGGCTGATAAAATTGTATCAGCGCCTTTCGCTATTGTGGGTTCTGTTGGCGTGGTGGCTCAGGTACCTAATATTCATCGTTTATTGAAAAAACATGAAGTGGATGTAGATGTAATGACTGCGGGTGAATATAAAAGAACCGTCACTTTATTAGGTGAAAATACGGAAAAAGGTAAACAAAAATTTCAACAAGAATTAGAACAAACCCATGAATTATTCAAACAATTTGTGACTGAAAATCGACCGCAGTTGGATATAACGAAAATTGCTACTGGCGAACATTGGTTTGGCAAACAAGCACTTGAACTACAATTAGTCGATGAAATCCTGACCAGTGATGATGTGATTTTACAAGCAATGCAAGATAAATCAGTGATTGGTTTACAATATAAACAGAAGAAATCATTGATCCAAAAATTAGGTAAACAAGCAGAATCAAGTACAAATAATCTGTTATTAAATTGGCTACATCAAAATAATCGTACCCTTTTGTAAATTATTGGTAAATATTGGTAAAAAATAGGGTTTTGAGGAGAATTTTAGTTTACATTGGGGCGATTTGATCTTACTATACGCCATGTATTTTTATAGCAAATGGTTATTTCATAATCTATGCTATAAAGGTTTTAGGGTACTTACTTTTATTAATCAATAACAAGGTAATAGGAATGAAATTATCACATCTTATCTTATCAGCAGTGGCTGCATCTACATTAGCAGCTTGTGGCAACTTAAGTAAAATAACTGATGAAGGTCAACCAGCAGGTGACACTCCAGAACAAGCAGTTGCTAATTTAGTATGGCCAAAAATCGACGAAGCAAGATTTAACCACGATGGTTCACAATTTGGTTCATGGCCAAACTGGGACAACGTTCGTATGGTTGAACGTGGCATGAACAAAGACCAACTTTATAACTTGTTAGGTCGTCCACATTTTGCAGAAGGTCTTTACGGTGTTCGTGAATGGGACTTCGCATTCAACTATCGTGAAAACGGTGTTCACAAAATCTGTCAATACAAAGTATTATTTGACAAAAACATGAACGCACAAAGCTTCTTCTGGTATCCAAATGGTTGTAATGGCAACTCATCATTCAGCTTAAGCGGTGACTTCTTATTTGACTTTGACAAAGATACATTAACACCAAAAGGTAAAGAAGTTGTTGACAACGTAGCAGCACAATTAAAATCTTCTGGTGCGAAAGATGTATTAATCGAAGGTCACACAGACCGTTTAGGTTCAGTTGCATATAACTTAGATTTATCACAACGTCGTGCAAATCGTGTTAAAGCACGTTTAATTGAACAAGGCGTTCAAGCAAGCTTCACAGCTGTTGGTTTAGGTAAAGCTCACCAAGTTAAAGCTTGTTCTGAATATCCACATGGAAAAGAATTAAAAGACTGCTTACGTCCAAACCGTCGTGTTGAGATCAAAGCTTCAGGTACTGTATTAAAACAACGTATCGAAGGTCAAGGTCCTGCGGCAGGTTCAACTGGTCCAGCACCACTTTATCAAAAATAATTTTGATTTTTTTCTGATATTCAAAAGGCTAAACTTCGGTTTAGCCTTTTTGCTATCTGTTGTTTTTCTTTTCAAATTCAGGTTATTATTTCTTTTATTTTTAATAAATAAAGGAATATTTCATGTGTGCTTTAAACATTAGGCAGGGACAATTTTTACTTTCTCATCATCGCTATTTAACGATCCCAGAACTTAAAATCAAAGAAGGCAATATTTGGCTTGTCATTGGTGGAAATGGCAGTGGTAAAACCGCATTGATGTTAGCTCTTGAAGGAAAATTACCTTTATATAGTGGTGAATATCAAAATCAATTCCATCGTATTCGTTCAATTTCCTTTGAAAATCAGCAACAAATTGTTGAGCAAACTTTTCGTGAACTGAACAATGACACTTTAGATCCCGACTATCTGGGCAAAACTGCGCAACAAATCATCTTAAATGGTGAAAACGATCTTACCTTATGCATGAAATATGCAGAATTATTAAATATTACCCATTTATTAGATCGCGCTTTTATTAAATTATCAACGGGAGAAAGTCGCAAAGTGCTATTGGCACAAGCACTCGTGTCTAATCCCGATTTATTAATTTTAGATGAACCTTTTGAGGGATTGGACCAACAATCTGTGCGCGATTGGCAACAGCTATTAACAGAACTTGCCGAACACATGGCGATTGTGTTAATCACTCATCGATTTAACCATATTCCAACTGCGGTGGAGTTTATTGCCGTTTTACATGATTGTGAATTGGTATTGCAAGGCGAAAAAGCCTTTGTTGAGCAGCAGAGTATTTTCCAACAATTACAATATGCGGAAGATGCTATAAATGTGCCTTTGCCTGAACCTCATGGCGCCCCAATAAAACTTCCTCAAAATACACCGCACTTTGAACTACAAGATGTGGTTATTCAATATGGCGATAAAATCATTTTGCATCATTTAAATTGGACGGTACAACCAAAACAACATTGGTGGATCAAAGGTCCTAATGGCGCAGGAAAATCAACTCTGCTATCTATTTTAATAGGCGATCATCCGCAAGCTTATAGTAATCATGTACGTTTATTTGGTCGACAACGAGGTAGTGGCGAAACCATTTGGGAGATTAAATCGAAAATCGGTTATATCAGTAGCCAATTACACATGGATTATCGAGTGAATTGTTCGGCTTTAGATGTGATTATTTCAGGATTTTTAGATAGCATTGGTGTTTATCAACAAGTGCCAGATGCGTTGCGACTAAGGGCAATGCAATGGTTACAGCGCTTAAATATGGCAAGTTTAGTGAAAAAGCCATTCCGTTCTTTATCTTGGGGTCAACAACGATTATTGCTAATCGCCAGAGCCATGGTGAAGCATCCGCCAATTTTAATTTTAGATGAACCTTTACAAGGATTGGATGGATTAAATCGCCAACTGGTCAAATGTTTTATTGAACAATTGGTTAATAATAGCGAGACCCAATTGCTGTTTGTTTCCCATCAAGAGCAAGATGCACCCAATTGCATTACGCACCTATTTGAATTTATCCCTGATAATCAGGGTTATAAGTATGTGCAAAGTGCGGTGTAAAATGCTATAGTTTTAGACAAATTTATTACTTCAAAAGGAAAAAATATGGAATTTTTTGATGGACTACCTTCAGCAACCTTGATTTTTATTATCTTAGTTGCTGTTATTTTATACTCAACCTTAAAAACCGTACCACAAGGTTATCATTGGACAATTGAACGTTTTGGTCGTTATACAAGAACCTTAACACCAGGTTTAAACTTTGTGGTGCCTTTTGTTGATCGCGTTGGACGCAAAATTAATATGATGGAACAAGTATTAGATATTCCATCACAAGAAGTCATTTCTAAAGACAATGCCAATGTGTCTATTGATGCTGTTTGTTTTGTTCAAGTGATTGATGCACGCAGTGCGGCTTATGAAGTCAATCATTTAGAGCAGGCGATTGTGAATTTGGTAATGACCAATATTCGTACAGTACTTGGTAGTATGGAACTGGATGAAATGTTATCGCAACGGGACAGCATTAATGGTCGTTTATTGGCAATCGTGGATGAAGCTACAAATCCTTGGGGTGTAAAAGTTACGCGTATTGAAATTCGTGATGTGCGTCCACCTCGTGAATTAAGTGAAGCTATGAATGCGCAAATGAAAGCGGAGCGTAATAAACGTGCGGAAATTTTAGAAGCTGAGGGTATTCGTCAAGCGCAGATTTTACGTGCAGAAGGGGAAAAACAATCCCGTATTTTGAAAGCGGAAGGGGAAAAACAAGAAGCGATTTTACAAGCAGAAGCGCGTGAACGTGCGGCGGAAGCTGAAGCAAAAGCAACACAAATGGTTTCAGACGCGATTTCAAATGGGGATACCAAAGCAATCAACTATTTTATTGCGCAAAAATATACTGAAGCATTAAAAGAAATTGGTGGTGCAGAAAACAGCAAAGTGGTGTTAATGCCATTAGAAGCAGGCAATCTAATCGGTTCTGTTGCGGGTATTGCTGAATTATTAAAAGGCGATAAAAAATAAGGAATGACTATGGCATGGTTAGTGACTTGGACAGTTTGGCATTGGCTTATTTTAGGCTTTCTATTATTAATTGCTGAAATTGTTATGCCGGGTATTTTCTTACTTTGGTGGGGATTAGCAGCGATTATTGTTGCAGGTATAATGAAGTTTTTTCCTGATTTATCTCTGACCTCATTGGGAATACTTTATGCGATTTTGGCAACAGTATTAAGTATCGCTTGGTGGAAATATCAACATAACCGAGATAAAGCAGATGAAAAACATTCTGTTCTGAATCAACGAGATCATGCCATGATTGGAATGAAAGGAACAGTACAAGAAATGGCTAGCAATGGTATTGGTCGAGGGCATTTTGGCGATACTACTTGGCGAATTCAGCAAGCTGGAGATGAACATTTACAAGTAGGGAATACTATTGAAGTCTTATCTGTTCAAGGCATTACCTTAGTTGTTAAAAAGGTGAATTTATGAAAAAGCATTTAATTATTTCAGCTCAGCCTAACAAAGAAAGTTTTACGCAAGCCTTAGTCGACAATATCGTTGAAGTGAGTGAAAAACAAGGGGTTGAAACCATTGTAAGAAATTTATACCGATTAAATTTCAATCCTGTTTTATCTTATGAGGAAATGCAAGGGGCAGCGCGGGGTATCGTACCGGAAGAAATTCGTTACGAACAACAACTTATTCTTGAGTCGGATTTTATCACCTTAGTTTATCCTCTTTGGTGGATGGGATTTCCGGCTATTTTAAAAGGCTATCTTGATCGTGTTCTCACCCATGGATTTGCTTATCAAACCGATGAAACAGGTTCTGTTGGTTTATTGCAAGGCAAAAAAATGCAGCAATTTATTAATATGGGCAGTAGCTTAGAAGAATATCAAAATAACGGTTTTGCTCAGGCATTGGATGTTTGCTTGGTTAATGGGTTGTTTAATTTTTGTGGTATCACAGAAATTGAACACCAGTTATTTGGTGATTTGCATATTATTAGCCAACAAGAACGTAAAGAAATCATAACAGTTGTTCGTGATAAAACGTTACAAAATCTTACCGCACTTTAATCAATATATGACGCAATAATACTAAATTAGTGTTATTGCGTTTTTTATGAGAAAAATAGGTTGCTATTTATTATATTGTATTGTAATTTATTTATTACATTGTGTAATAAATAATTTCCATTTTTTTACAAGGAAGCAATATGAACAAAGACAGTATCCATAACGTCCATATCGTAGGTGAAAAAGTCCTCATCACACCAGCAGAACTCAAACAAAAATTGCCATTACCACAAAATCTACGCAGCCAAATTGAAAATCATCGTCGTGATATTTCAAATATTATTCATAAAAAAGATCCGCGCTTATTAGTGGTTATCGGCCCTTGTTCTGTACATGATCCCATTGCTGCGTTGGATTATGCTAAACGATTAAAAGCCTTATCCGACGAGTTAAAAGATCAGCTGTATATCGTCATGCGTGTTTATTTTGAAAAACCAAGAACTACTGTGGGTTGGAAAGGGTTAATCAATGACCCGAAAATTGATGGGTCTTTTGATGTTGAACATGGATTACATATTGCTCGTCAATTATTGTTAGAGTTGGTTGAAATGGGATTACCACTGGCAACGGAAGCGCTTGATCCTATGACGCCACAATATTTAGCGGATTTATTTAGTTGGTCAGCAATTGGTGCGAGAACAACAGAATCACAAACGCATCGTGAATTAGCCTCAGGTTTGTCCATGGCGGTTGGTTTTAAAAATGGTACAGATGGCAGCTTAGATATTGCGATTAATGCGCTTAAGTCAGCTTCAGCTGGGCACAGTTTTATTGGAATTAACCAACAAGGTCAGGTTAACTTATTACATACAGAGGGTAATCCTGACGGTCATGTGATTTTGCGTGGTGGTAAAACCCCAAATTATGAAGCCGAATTTGTGAAACAATGCGAAGAGGCATTAGAAAAAGCAGGATTACCAAGCGCCATTATGATTGATTGCAGCCATGGTAATTCAAATAAAGATTATCGCCGTCAACCGTTGGTGGCAGAAAATGCATTACAACAAATTGTTGAAGGCAATAGTTCCATCATTGGCTTAATGCTTGAAAGTCATATTAATGCAGGCAATCAAAGCGCTGATCAGCCAGTTGCCAATATGCAATACGGTGTTTCTATTACGGACGCTTGTATTGATTGGCAAACAACGGATCAACTCTTACGCAGATTAGCGACAACATTAAAAACTCGCTAAAAATACACCGCGGTTTATAGGGCAGAGCAGATCTGCCCTGATTTATTGAGGAATTTTATGGAAGCATTAAAAGATATTCGGACGGAAATTGACCATGTGGATCGCACATTGTTGCAACTGATTGCCAAACGACTTGAATTGGTCAAAAAAGTAGGCGAAATAAAACATCAACATGGTTTACCTATTTATGTGCCCGAACGTGAAGCGGAAATGCTGGCAGCACGTCGTCAAGAGGCGGAAAAATTAGGCGTACCCGCCGATTTAATCGAAGATGTACTGCGTCGTTTAATGCGAGAATCCTACACCAGCGAAAATCATTTCGGTTTTAAAACGGTTAATCCAGCGATCAAAAAAATCGTGATTGTGGGTGGAAAAGGAAAGTTAGGCAGTTTATTTGCCCGTTTTCTCCGTTTATCAGGCTATGAAGTACAAAGTTTGGAATCGCAGGATTGGCAAAGTGCGGATAAAATTTTGGCAAATGCCGATGTGGTTATTGTTTGTGTGCCTATTGCTAAAACCATCGAAGTGATTGAAAAACTAGCGCCTTATTTAACTGAAAATATGCTGTTAACAGATTTAACTTCTGTTAAACGTCAACCATTAGAAAAAATGTTAGTAGTGCATAAAGGCGCGGTGTTAGGATTACACCCAATGTTTGGGCCTGATATTGCCAGTATGGCAAAACAAGTGGTGGTGCGTTGTGATGGACGCTATCCTGAACGCTACGAATGGTTATTGCAACAAATTGCTATTTGGGGGGCAAAAATTTATCAAGTTGAGGCGGCAGAACATGATCACAGCATGACTTATATCCAAGCCTTACGCCATTTTGCTACCTTTGCCAACGGATTACATTTATCCAAGCAACCTGTTAAACTTGCCAATTTGTTGGCCTTATCTTCGCCGATTTACCGCTTAGAATTGGCAATGATTGGGCGATTATTTGCACAGGATGCAGAGCTTTATGCCGACATTATTATGGATAAACCCGAAAATTTAACGGTCATCGAAAGCTTAAAACAAAGCTACGAACAAAGTCTTGCGTTTTTTGAGCAAAATGATAAATCAGGTTTCGTTGACACCTTCAACCAAGTAAAACAATGGTTTGGCGACTACTCGGAACAATTTATGAAAGAAAGCCGCCAATTATTGCAACAGGCCAATGATAATCGGCAACATGATTGATATTAAAAAATAGAAATAAAAAATGAGAGCTTATTAAGCTCTCATTTTTGTTAGATAGTACAGTTATTTCTTAATTTTTCAAAATACCAGAAGAACCTTCGGTATAGTCTTTTGGTTGATCTTCTTCATTTACTGCTGTCTCTGTTTTGGTAGAGGTCATAAAGTTTTGTAAAAACAAGCCTTTATTGGTTTCTGGTAGCAGTTGCTCAGAAGAAGCTGCCAAATGACGATAGAGTTTTTGGTAGTCTTGCGCTAAGGTTTTGAATAAATCGGCACTTTCAGAAAAATGTTTTTCCAATTGTTGTTTTTGCTCTTCAAGTGCTTGTTTGGCTTTTTGCAATTCATTTTCCGTCGCCGCTTGTTTCTTCACAGATCCTTTGGTTAAACGAATTAATAAATAACCAATCACGATACCAACGACTAACCCAATCCCTGCGGCTTGCCACATTTCAGTTGTCCAAGGTTGCATAAATCACTCCTGTTTATCAAGTTACAAAACAGTTTTATCATACCGAGAAAATGTGAATTTGTCTTGTTTCAATCCTGATTTATTTGAACTGGATCACAAGATTAATAAAAAAATTTTTATGCAAAATGGGGGAGTTGCAATGGAAAAAGTGCGGTGAAAATAAGGCATTTTTCTTTTTTTCTGATTTAACCATCTCTTTTTCATTAAATTTACATAAAATATTGAAAAAGTTGCACAAAAAACTCGCATTTTGTTATCTGTTTATGTATAATTTCGCGACCCTGTGAATGTAGTGGTTTTCCCGCCACGCATTGTTCGTCGAGATCACACTCGAAGGGGTGCTGATTAAGATCAATGGTTGTGTTCAGCAAATCAATTTATCGCTAGAACACTGGGTATTAATATTTAATATTGGTAATTAAATTAATGAAAACTTTTGTAGCAAAACCAGAAACAGTTAAACGTGACTGGTATGTAGTAGATGCGACAGGTAAAACTTTAGGTCGTTTAGCGACTGAATTAGCTCGTCGCCTTCGTGGTAAACATAAAGCTGAGTACACTCCGCACGTAGATACTGGTGATTACATCATCGTTATCAATGCAGATAAAGTAGCAGTAACTGGTCGTAAAGAAGACGACAAAATTTACTACTGGCACACTGGCTATGTAGGTGGTATTAAACAAGCGACTTTCAAAGAAATGATTGCGCGCCGTCCAGAAGCAGTGATTGAAATCGCGGTAAAAGGTATGTTGCCAAAAGGTCCATTAGGACGTGCAATGTTCCGTAAGTTAAAAGTGTATGCAGGTTCTCAACATGATCACGCAGCACAACAACCACAAGTTTTAGATATCTAATCACGGAGCAAGAAAATGACAGCAGCAAATCAAAATTACGGCACAGGTCGCCGCAAAAGCTCTTCAGCTCGTGTATTTATCAAACCGGGCAATGGTAACATCACCATTAACCAACGTTCTTTAGACGTATATTTCGGTCGTGAAACTTCACGTATGATCGTACGTCAACCATTAGAATTAGTTGAGTTAACTGATAAATTAGACCTTTACATCACTGTAACTGGTGGTGGTATTTCTGGTCAAGCGGGTGCAATCCGTCATGGTATCACTCGTGCATTAATGCAATACGACGAATCTTTACGTCCAGTATTACGTGCAGCAGGCTTCGTAACTCGCGATGCACGTCGTGTTGAACGTAAAAAAGTGGGTTTACACAAAGCACGTCGTCGTCCACAATACAGCAAACGTTAATTTTATATTCTCGTTTATGTTTACAATTGCAAGTCGAAAGGCTTGCAATTTTTTTATCTCTAAAACTTGTAATATTTACACCGCACTTTGTGGTAATTCTATTTTCAACTTATTGTTATATAGAGTATAATTCCACCAATTTTTAATCGTACTATATATATCGCAACAGACTATGAGTCAGTTTTTTTATATTCATCCCGAAAATCCGCAAGCTCGTTTAATTAATCAAGCCGTTGAAATCTTACGCAATGGTGGTGTGATTGTGTATCCCACAGATTCAGGCTATGCCTTGGGTTGTATGATTGGTGATAAGCACGCTATGGACCGAATTGTTGCCATTCGTCAGCTACCTGAGGATCATAATTTCACCTTAGTCTGCAGCGATTTATCGGAATTATCCCATTATGCAACGGTCAATAATGTGGCATATCGTTTAATTAAGAATAATACGCCAGGGCGTTATACCTTTATTTTAACGGCCACCAAAGAAGTGCCTCGTCGTTTGATGACGTCAAAGCGTAAAACCATTGGCTTGCGCGTGCCTGATAATCAAATCGCACTCGATTTATTGAAAGTGTTGGGTGAACCGATTTTATCCTGTTCTTTAATGTTGCCAAAAGAAGAGAATATTACACAGTCTGATCCTGAAGAAATTCGCGATTATTTAGAACGCCAAGTGGATTTAATTATTCATGGTGGCTATTTAGGGCAACAACCGACAACTGTTGTGGATCTCACCGAAGATACACCTCGTATTTTACGAGAAGGCAGTGGTGAAACTACACCCTTTATTTAATAAATGACGCTTGTGAAAGCGACAATATAAGGAATCTTTATGAAATTTCAAACAAAATCATCCTCATCAAAACTCAGCCAAAAACAACCGCGCTTTGCAGATAAAAACAAAGAAAAAGCAGCGTCTTTTGAGCGAAAACCGCTCCCAATGCGTAAACCAAAACCTGAAACTCTGGTAGAAAAGAAAGCAACGGTATCAGGAGAAAAATTACAAAAAGTCCTTGCTCGTGCGGGAAGAGGCTCTCGTCGTGAAATTGAAACGATTATTGCTGAAGGTAGAGTAAGTGTTGATGGTAAAATTGCTACATTAGGTGACCGCGTCACAGTACATTCAGGGCTTAAAATCCGTATTGATGGACATTTAATTAATTTGAATGCAGTACAAAAAGAAGTATGTCGTGTATTGATGTATTATAAACCTGAAGGCGAGCTTTGTACCCGCCATGATCCAGAAGGACGTGCAACAGTTTTTGATCGCTTACCTCGCTTAACAGGAGCGCGTTGGATTGCTGTTGGTCGTTTGGATATCAATACATCAGGTTTATTATTATTTACCACCGATGGTGAATTAGCCAACCGTTTAATGCATCCAAGTCAAGAAGTGGAACGTGAATATTCGGTTCGTGTATTTGGTCAAGTTGATGATGCGATGATTGCACGTTTACGTAAAGGCGTGCAATTAGAAGATGGCCCAGCGAATTTTAAAGAAATTAAAGCGATGGGTGGAACGGGATTAAACCAATGGTTTGATGTCACTTTAATGGAAGGACGTAACCGCGAAGTGCGTCGTTTATGGGAAAGCCAAGGTATCCAAGTGAGCCGCTTGATTCGTATCCGCTATGGTAATATTCAATTAATGAAATCATTACCACGCGGAGGCTGGCAAGAAATGGATCTACAAAGCGTGAATTATTTACGTGAATTAGTGGGTTTACCACCTGAAACAGAGACAAAATTAGATGTAACGCAAGTCAAACGTCGTCCTAAAACAAACCAAATTCGTAAAGCGGTAAAACGTTATGGCGAATTAAGCAAACGTTATAAAAATAACCGCGGTTAAAAAAGAGAAAGTTTATGAAGATTCAGCAATTACGCTATATCGTTGAAATTGTTAATCAAAATTTAAATGTTACCGAAGCGGCTGCAGCACTTTATACCTCGCAACCCGGTATCAGTAAACAAGTTCGTTTGCTAGAAGATGAATTAGGTTTAGAAATTTTTGAACGTAATGGTAAACATATTAAAGAGTTGACGCCAGCGGGCAAAAAAATAGTTGCGATTGCGCGTGAACTATTAGTCAAAACCCAAGCGATTAAAGCCATTGCGGATGAATATACCCAACCTAATCATGGAGTGTTGCGTATTGCTACCACAAATACGCAAGCACGCTATATGCTACCAGCGGTAATTGAGCGATTTTCTAAACAATACCCTCATGTGAGTTTGCATGTTCATCAAGGCTCGCCTAATCAATTATGTGATGCGCTTTTATCTGGCGAAGTGGATTTAGCCATTACGACGGAAGCGCCTTATTTATTTGATGATGTGATTTTATTACCTTGTTATTTATGGAATCGTTCTGTTATTGTTCGTAAGGATCATCCATTAGCTCAGGTGAAAAAATTGAAAATAGAAGAGCTAGGGCAATATCCACTAATTACTTATACCTTTGGTTTTACCGGTGTTTCGGACTTAGATCATGCGTTTAATAGCGCAGGCATTTTGCCTAACATAGTTTTTACCGCAACAGATGCGGATGTGATCAAAACCTATGTACGCCTTGGTTTAGGCGTAGGAATTGTGGCTTCTATGGCATACACCAGCGAAGACAGTGATTTGGTAGCGATTGATGCAAGTGATTTATTTAATTCAAGTATGGTGCAAATTGCATTTAAGCATAGCACTTTCCTGAGAAATTACATGTATGATTTTATTCAGTATTTTTCACCGCACTTAACTAGAAATGTTGTAGAACAAGCGGAGCAAGCGAAAGATAATAATGCGATTAAACGCCTATTTGATGGCATGACATTAGAAATGAAATAAATGATAAAAGAAAGGAGAACATAATGTTCTCCTTTTTGTTCTAGTATTAATTAGAAGTTTGCATTGCGTGGTGCACGAGGGAATGGAATCACATCACGAATGTTTTGAACACCTGTTACATACACAATTAAGCGCTCGAAACCTAAACCAAAACCTGAATGAGGCACTGTACCATAACGACGTAAATCACGATACCACCAGTAATCTTCAGGATTTAATCCCATTTCAACCATGCGTTTATCTAACACATCTAAACGCTCTTCACGTTGTGAACCACCGATGATTTCACCAATTCCAGGTGCTAAAACGTCCATTGCGGCAACAGTTTTACCATCATCATTTAAACGCATATAGAATGCTTTAATATCTTTCGGATAGTTTTTTACCACCACTGGCGATTTAAAATATTCTTCCGCTAAATAACGTTCATGTTCAGAAGATAAATCAATACCCCAAGATACTGGGAACTCAAAAGATTTGCCTGATTTTAATAAAATGTCGATAGCATCAGTATAATCAATTTGTGCGAAGTCAGAAGCAACAAATTTTTCTAAACGCGTAATCACCTCATTATCAACATGTTTCGCAAAGAATTCTAAATCATCACGACGTTCATCCAATACTGCGCGGAACACGTATTTCAACATATCTTCAGCTAATTTCGCATTATCATTTAAATCAGCAAATGCCATTTCTGGTTCCATCATCCAGAACTCAGCTAAGTGACGAGTAGTATTGGAGTTCTCTGCGCGGAATGTTGGTCCAAAGGTATATACTTTACTGATAGCACAAGCCAAAGTTTCAGCATTTAACTGACCAGATACGGTTAAAAATGCTTCGCGACCAAAGAAATCTTGAGAAAAATCCACCGCACCTTTGTCATCACGAGGTAAGTTTTCTAAATCTAATGTGGAAACGCGGAACATTTCGCCAGCACCTTCCGTATCTGACGCAGTAATAACAGGTGTTGCCACCCAGAAGAATCCTTGCTCATGGAAGAAACGATGAATAGCTTGTGCTAAACAATGGCGTACACGCGCAACCGCACCAATAATATTGGTACGAGGACGTAAGTGAGCTACTTCACGCAAATATTCAATAGTATGGCGTTTCGCTGCCATAGGGTAAGTATCTGGATCTTCAACCCAACCCACCACTTCAACGGATTGTGCTTGTAGTTCCACAGCTTGACCTTCGGCTGGCGATTCCACAACCACACCAGTTGCAATAACAGAACAGCCCGTAGTTAAGCGTAAAATTTCTTCGTTATAGTTAGCTAAATCATTATTTGCAATCACTTGAATTGGGGCAAAACAAGAACCGTCATAAACAGCTAAAAACGAAAGTCCTGCTTTAGAATCGCGACGAGTACGAATCCAACCGCGCACAGTGACAGTTTCACCAATGCCTACTTTTCCGTTAAGTACATCAGTGATAGAGGCAATTTTTGTCATTATTATCTCCAAAATAAAATTAGGTTACAAAGGCGCGTTTAGTTTACCTTAAGTTCAATGAATTACCAAAAAATCCAACGTATTTTTGTTAAAAAAATGATGTTTATCATTAAAAAATCAAGCTGTTATATCCTAGGGAAGAAATTAAGTAACGAAATTTTGTGATCACTGTCGAATTTTACGTTTTTAATGGTTGCAGAGAAGAAAAAAATATTTGATTATTTTCTTGGCACTATGAGAGAAGTTGGGCATAAGCCTATTCCTTTCCCTTATGGAATAATTGTAATTATAATTAGAGGTATCTTATGGAAGTTGGAGTTGTTAAATGGTTTAATAATGCGAAAGGTTTCGGATTTATTAATGCGGAGGGAAGTGATGTTGATATTTTCGCTCATTTTTCCGTAATTGAAATGGAAGGCTATCGCTCATTAAAAGCAGGGCAAAAAGTGAATTTCGAAGTTGTTCATGGCGAAAAAGGCTCTCATGCAACGAAAATTGTGCCAATTCTAGGCTAGTCAAAGAATTAAAAAAAGTGCGGTGAATTTCACCGCACTTTTTGTTTGTACTAAGTATCCGTTGTATGTTTCTATTTTATTTCATGTATATTGTTGCATTGATATTTCAATAACCTGTATTATTTGAAGCATTATAAATAATGCTATGGAGTTTATATGACAAGCCAACAACAACGAGCCGAACTGCACCGTCGCATTTGGCAGATTGCGAACGATGTACGTGGATCGGTAGACGGTTGGGATTTTAAACAATATGTGTTAGGCACACTGTTTTACCGTTTTATTAGTGAGCATTTTATCGCTCATATGGAAAGGGGAGATAGCAGTCTAAACTATGCAAGTTTTTCCGATAATGATCCTCGTTTAAGTTTAGAGTTAAAAAACGATATTATTAAAGAAAAAGGCTATTTTATTTATCCTAGCCAACTATTTGAAAATGTGGTGAAAACAGCCCACAGCAATGAAAGTTTAAACACCGATTTAGCCATCATCTTCCAATCAATTGAAAATTCTGCACAAGGTTTTGATTCCGAACACGATATCAAAGGTTTGTTTGCCGATTTCGACACCACATCGAATCGTTTGGGCAATACCGTTGCCGATAAAAACCGCCGTTTGGCTGCCGTTTTAAAAGGCGTGTCAGAATTGGATTTCGGTGATTTTTCGGATAATGAAATCGATTTGTTCGGCGATGCTTATGAATTTTTGATTTCCAATTACGCTGCCAATGCAGGCAAATCGGGTGGCGAATTTTTCACACCGCAAAATGTGTCCAAACTGATTGCCAAGCTTGCCCTACACGGACAAAGCACCGTCAATAAAATCTACGATCCTGCTTGCGGCTCCGGTTCGTTGTTGTTGCAAGCAAAAAAACAATTTGACGACCATATTATCGAAGAAGGCTTTTTCGGACAGGAAATCAACCACACCACCTATAACCTCGCTCGGATGAATATGTTTTTGCATAACATCAACTACGATAAATTCGATATCGAGCTGGGCGACACCTTAACCGACCCGAAACTCAAAAACGACAAACCTTTTGATGCGATTGTGTCTAATCCGCCGTATTCCATAAAATGGATTGGCTCAGACGACCCCACCTTAATCAATGACGACCGTTTTGCCCCCGCAGGCGTGCTGGCACCGAAATCCAAAGCCGATTTTGCCTTTATTTTGCACGCGTTAAATTACTTATCGGCAAAAGGACGGGCGGCGATTGTTACCTTCCCGGGCATTTTCTACCGTGGTGGTGCCGAGCATAAAATCCGTCAATATCTAGTGGACAACAACTATGTCGAAACCGTGATTGCCCTTGCTCCCAATCTGTTTTTCGGCACCAGTATCGCTACCAATATTTTGGTGCTCTCAAAATCCAAAACAGACAGCAAAACCCAGTTTATCGATGCCAGTAGCTTTTTCAAAAAAGAAACCAATAATAATGTGCTGACCGATGAACATATCGGCGAGATTCTCAAACTGTTTGCTGATAAAACTGATGTGGAACACATCGCTAAATCGGTGGATTATCAAGCTATTGCCGATAATGACTACAATTTGGCGGTCAGCTCCTATGTGGAAGCCAAAGACACTCGCGAAGTCATCGATATTGCCGTATTAAATCAGGACATCCGCGAGACTGTCGCCAAAATTGACTGCTTGCGTGGCGAGATTGATGAGATTGTGATGGAGATTGAGGGGAATAAAAATGAGTGAATTAACAATATCTTTAGTTGCTAGAAATAATGTACTAAACAATCATTATGCTATCAGTAAGCTAGAAGAGCATTTGCAATTAGGTGGATTGCAATTTGAAAATGAAACCGTCTTTACCAAAGCACAAGTTGCTGAAATTTTAGAGGTTACAGAAAGAACTATTGATAATTATTTAGCAGCAAACGGAGAAGAATTGGCTAGAAATGGCTATCGTATTATCAAAGGCAAAGCCTTGAAAATATTGAAGTCAGTCTATGTCGACGAAACAGATTTCGTCGACATCAACATCAGAGCTCCCTCTTTAGGCATCTTTAGCTTTCGTGCAGTTTTAAATCTTGCCATGCTGGTTACCGAAAGCGAACGAGCCCGATTCATCCGCAGCAAAATGCTGGATATGGTGATGGATGTAATTAACCAAAAAGCTGGTGGCTCAACCAAATACATCAATCAACGAGATGAAAACTACCTCTTATCCGCCTATACAGAAGAGAGCTATCGCAAGCTATTTACTGACGCTTTAAGGGATTATCTGGAAATGGGTAATCACAAATACGGCATTTATACCGATAAAATTTACCAAGCTGTTTTTCGAGAGAAAGCCAAAGAATACAAACAAATTCTCAAATTAAGCGAAAAAGATAAAGCCAGAGATACCATGTATGCAGAGGTTCTTACTGCCATCGCCAGTTTTGAAAGCGGTTTGGCAGCTCAAATGAAAAACTTATCTGAAAAATTAGGTAGAAAGCTATTTCCAAAAGAATTGGATGACTTAATTTCCCAAGCCGAAGAAAACCCTTTTATGCAACCTTTTATCCTTGATGCAAGAATCAAAATGTCCAGCCGAGATCTATGTTTTAGAGATGCACTGCATCATAAATTAGAACAATACATTCAAGCTGTTCCACAAGGTGATTTTGACAAGTTTCTAGGTGAAAAAAGTCGTTCTCTTCAAGAACAATTGTCTGATCCTGAAACTTTAGCTGTATTAAAACGCTTGAAGGATAGATAAATGAATATTGAAGTTTTATATTTTGATGCTACACACGCCATACAAACACATGATTGGATTATTGAACAATCTGGTGGTTTATCTGGTGTGTATCCTGAAGGCTATGGGAAAATAGAAAGTGTATTAGAGCATATTCGAAATGATGATTATTATCCACATTTTGAAGATAAGTTAACTCACATTGTGTATTCGATTAACAAATTACATGCATTTTGTGATGGAAATAAGCGTTCAAGTTTGGTTTTAGGTGCTTATTTCTTGGAATTAAATGGATATGATTATTGTGTTAGAAGATTTGTTTCAGAAATGGAAAATATTGTGGTTTGGTTGGCTAAAGGTAAAATTTCTAAAGAACTTCTATATAAATTGATCAATTCCATTATTAATAATGAAGATGATTATTCTGAAGAATTAAAATATGAACTGATTTGCTCAATCCAAAACTAAGAACACAAAACTTAATAATAGAGAAATATTAAGGCCAAAGTTATGACAACCACCCCCATCACCGAAACCAACAACTTTATCATCCTAGACAAATACACGCCGATCGAGCAGGTGCGTAATTATCAAACGGAAGCCGATTTGGAGCGGGAATTTATTGCCGATTTGCAAGCTCAAGGTTATGAATATCGCACGGATTTGTGCAGCCAAACGGCGTTGCTTGCCAATGTGCGTGAGCAGTTGCAGATGTTGAATAATACCCAGTTCAGTGATGCCGAATGGGGGCGGTTTGTGGCGGAGTATTTGGACAAGCCGTCTGAAAATCTGATCGATAAAACTCGAAAAGTCCACGATGATTATATTTATGATTTCGTGTTTGATAACGGGCGGATTCAAAATATCTATTTGTTCGACAAGAAAAATCCCAACCGAAACAAATTGCAAGTCATCAACCAATTTGAGCAAACAGGCAGCTATGCCAACCGCTATGATGTAACCGTTTTGATCAACGGCTTGCCGATGGTGCAAATCGAGCTGAAAAAACGCGGTGTCGCCATTCGTGAAGCGTTTAACCAAGTGCATCGTTACAGCAAAGAAAGCTTTAACAGCGACAATTCTTTATTCAAATATCTGCAAATTTTCGTGATTTCCAACGGCACAGACACCCGCTATTTTGCCAACACCACCAAACGCGATAAAAACAGCTATGATTTCACGATGAATTGGGCAAAATCGGACAACAGCCTGATTAAAGACTTAAAAGACTTCACCGCCACCTTCTTCCAAAAACGCACGCTGCTGGATGTTTTGCTCAAATATTCGGTGTTTGACGTGAGCGATACCCTGCTGATTATGCGTCCGTATCAAATCGCCGCAGCAGAGCGGATTTTATGGCGGATCAATATTGCCTATCAAAATAAAAAATGGAGCGAATTATCCAGCGGTGGCTATATTTGGCACACCACAGGATCGGGCAAAACCTTAAGTAGTTTTAAAGCCGCCCGTTTGGCGACGGATTTGCCATTTGTGGAAAAAGTCTTTTTTGTGGTAGATAGAAAAGATTTGGACTACCAAACGATGAAAGAATATCAGCGATTTTCGCCCGACAGCGTGAATGGTTCGGAAAGCACCGCAGGGCTGAAACGCAATATCGAAAAAGACGACAACAAAATCATCGTCACCACCATTCAAAAATTAAACAACTTGATGAAATCCGAAGATAAATTGCCGATTTATCAAGAAAATGTGGTGTTTATTTTTGATGAATGTCACCGCTCGCAGTTTGGTGAAGCACAAAAAAATCTGAAAAAGAAATTCAAAAAATTCAGTCAATTCGGTTTCACTGGCACGCCAATTTTTGAAGAAAATTCGGTGGACGGCGGCACCACTGCCGAAGTATTTGGCGATTTGCTACATTCCTATGTGATTACCGATGCCATTCGTGATGAAAAAGTGCTTAAATTTAAAGTGGATTACAACGATGTCCGCCCACAATTCCGAGATGCTGAAACAGAGCAAAATCTCGAAAAATTAACCGCACTTGAAACCCGCCAAGCCCTTTTGCATCCAGAGCGTTTGCGGGAAATTGCTCAATATATCCTTTGCAATTTTAAACAAAAAACGCACCGCTTGAATGTGGGCAACAAAGGGTTTAATGCGATGTTTGCCGTTAGCAGTATTGAAGCGGCGAAGCTGTATTATCAAACCTTTAAAGAGCTACAAAGTACGGTAGAAAATCCGTTAAAAATCGCCACCATTTTCTCTTTTGCCGCCAATGAAGAACAAAATGCCGTGGGCGAGATTAGTGATGAAACCTTTGAACCGACGGCGATGAATAGCTCGTCAAAAGAGTTTCTGCAGACGGCAATGGACGACTACAATGATTATTTTAAAACCAATTACCGTTTAGATAGCCAAGGTTTCCAAAATTATTACCGCGATCTTGCCAAACGAGTCAAAGATCAGCAGATTGATTTATTGATTGTAGTGGGCATGTTCTTAACAGGCTTTGACGCACCGACACTCAACACCTTATTTGTGGATAAAAACCTGCGTTATCACGGCTTAATTCAAGCTTATTCACGCACCAACCGCATTTATAACGCCACCAAAACCTTCGGCAATATCGTCACTTTCCGAGATTTAGAGCAAGCGACGATTGACGCGATTTCACTCTTTGGTAAAACCAATGCTCAAGGGGAAGAAAAAGCCCCTACTATTGTGTTAGAACGCAGTTATAAAGACTATATGTATGGTTATGTAGATGCCAAAGGGCAGCAGTGTCGTGGCTATTTAGACGTGGTAAAAGAGCTGCAAACCCGTTTCCCTGATCCTGCAGCGATCACAACTGAAAACGATAAAAAAGCCTTTGTGAAATTATTTGGCGAATACCTGCGTTTAGATAATGTGCTACAAAATTATGATGAATATGTGGAATTTAAACAACAAAACACCGCTGAAAATGTGCTAAAAGAACCCGAAGGCAGCTATTTAACGCCAAATGCTCCGCTTTCAGCACATCAAGAGCAGGATTATCGTTCAACCTATCACGATATTCGTGATTGGTTATACCGCCAAACCCAAAGTGATCAGCCAACACAAAGCAGCATTGATTGGAATGATGTGGTGTTTGAAGTGGATTTGCTTAAATCCCAAGAAATCAACTTAGATTACATCTTAGAACTGATTTTCGAGAAAAATAAAAAAACGGATAACAAGCAAGCCTTGATTGATGACATTCGCACCACCATTCGAGCCAGCCTTGGCAACCGAGCCAAAGAAAGTTTGATTGTGGACTTCATCGAACAAACCGATTTAACCCAGTTTGAGCATAAAGCCGATGTGATTGACGCGTTTTTTGCCTTCGCCCAAGCCGAATTGCAAAAAGAAGCGGAAGCCTTAATTCTTGATGAAAATCTGAATGATGCCGCCGCCAAACGCTATTTAACCACCTCGCTCAAACGTGAATACGCCAGCGAAAACGGCACAGAGCTAAACGAAATGCTGCCGAAAATCAGCCCGCTCAGCCCGAAATACCTTGGCTTAAAACAACGGGTGTTTGAAAAAGTGTCGGCATTTGTCGAAAAATTCAAACAAATCGGCGGAAAATTAAATTAACAGTCAGACACAACGGGTCAAAAAATACTAATTTTTTGCAAATACATCAGTAGGATGGGCTTCAGCCCATCAGAAAATGATTAACCGATAGAATGTAGGATGGGCTTTAGCCCATCAAAAAAACAATTATTCGAATTGATGGGCTAAAGCCCATCCTACCAAATACGAAAAAATGAGATAACAATGAACGTAAATAATATCTTACAACTGATTGAACAAGCCGAAGTGGAGTGGAAGCCTTTGGGGGAAGTAGCTGAGCTAGAAAGGGGAAAAACAATCACAGCTAAAAGTGCAACTGTAGGAAACATTCCCGTAATCAGCGGTGGGCAAAAACCTGCATATTTTACAGGCGATTTCAACAGAAATGGAGAAATAATTACCGTAGCAGGCAGTGGGGCTTATGCAGGTTTCGTAATGTATTGGAATGAACCGATTTTTGTCAGCGATGCTTTTTCGGTTAAACCAAATGAAAACTTATTATTAACAAAATATGTTTATCATTTTTTGTTAAGCAATCAAATGAAAATTTTTGGAATGAAAAAAGGTTCAGGTGTGCCACACGTTTATCCTAAAGATGTAGCAACGTTACAAATCCCAATCCCCCCAATTTCCCTACAAAAAGAAATTGTAAAAATACTTGACAAATTAACCGAGCTGAAAGCTACGCTGAAAGCTGAATTATCCCTGCGTGAAAAACAATATCAGTATTATCGCGATTTGCTCTTGACGTTTGAAAATGGTGAGTTAGGCTCTCTGGCGACAGCGAGCGACAGCGAGCGACAGCGGAGAGCGGTAGTTGTATGGAAAACATTGGGTGAAGTTGCGGAAAGAATTTACTCTGGCGGAACACCGAAAACAGATATTTCCCAGTATTGGGAAAATGGTGATATTCCTTGGATGAGTTCTGGGGAAGTGAATTTGGGAACAGTATATGCAACAGAGAAATTTATAACAGAATTGGGCTTAAAAAATTCTAATGCAAAATTTGTACCTAAAAATTCGGTGGTTATTGCATTGGCAGGGCAAGGGAAAACACGTGGAAAAGTTGCGAGAATTAGACTTGATTTAACAACCAACCAATCTTTGGCGGCAATCGTTTTTGATGAACAAAAAATCAACCCTGATTATGTTTTCCATTTTTTAAATACACAATATGAAAATTTAAGACAAATTTCATCGGGCAATGGAACTCGTGGGGGATTAAATTTGCAGATGATTTCCAGTTATAAAATCCCCATCCCACCCCTTGAAACCCAAGCCAAAATCGTAGAGATCTTGGATAAATTCGACACGCTCACCCAATCCATCAGCGACGGCTTGCCGCGTGAAATCGAATTACGGGAGAAACAATATCAATATTATCGGGAGAAATTATTAAATTTCCCACAATAAAGCGATTACGAAAAAAGTGCGGTGAATTTCACCGCACTTTTTGTTTACTGAACTAATGAAAAACCACCTTCTAATAAAGGTGGTTTTTGACTTAACTTTTTTGAATAGCAATTTCCCACATGCCGTCGCCGACTTGGGCAAAATGAGTAACAGGATAATTGTTTTCCGCTGCCCAGCGTGGTAGGTTTTCTGTTGCTTCTGCACAAGTGAACTGGATTAGCAGTTCATCGCCAACGTCGAGTTCAACAATTTTCTTTTTTGCTTCCATTAGTGGAAAAGGGCAAAGATGACCATTTGTATCAAGAATGTAACGCATAATTTCTCCTTTGTAATTAATGTCGATTTGGACGAACATACATAAAGTAGCTCATAATCCAAGTACCAAAAATAATGAACAATAATGATAACCAGCCTTTTGTGCTCATCACAGCGGTTGCAGTCAAGCCATTGCCGATAGTACAACCGCCAGCTAATGACGCACCAACACCCATTAATAAGCCGCCAATAACGCTGTTTCTTAATGTTCTTAAATCAGGCATTCGCCATTTGAATTCATGGCTGCCTTTGGCGGCGATATAAGCACCAAACATAATGCCGAGTACTAAAAATACGCCCCAATTGATTTTTTTTTCATCGCCAGTAACTAAAAAGCTAATAATATTCGCGGAAGGCCCGGTAATGCCTAAGCCTGCAGTTTTACCGTTCATGCTATTTGCCACCCAAGCAGCAAAAGCTAATAAACCGATAAAAATAGCAGCGACGAAAGGATGATAGCGTTTTTCAAATAGATAATGACGCAATCCAGTATAGCGTGGAGGCAATGTGGCGACTTTAAGTTGAGGTTTGCTTAAGGTTTTATACACTAAGAATAACGTGATAACCGTAAGTAATCCAACTAGCCACCAAACAGAAATCCCTAAACTTGCCGCTAAATTATCATTGATTTTAACGTACTGTCCCATGGATTTTTGTATTGGATTTAACGCGCCTAAGCGCATCATTGCTGCGCTGATCATGTACATAATCAATGCGACCCAGCTACTAATTAGACCTTCTCCCGCGTGATACCATGTACCAGTTGCACAACCGCTGGCAAGGACGATACTCATGCCAAAGATGATGGAACCGATAATGATGGATACAACGGAAAAATCTTTGTAAGGTGAACCTATATAGCCTAATTCCATCAAACTAATCACACCGATACTTTGCACACAAATGGCGATAAGTAAGGCGTAGAACATGCGATTATTTTTCGCAATATACATATCGCGGAAACCACCAGTAAGGCAAAAACGGGAACGTTGAAAGACAAAGCCAAGTAGGCTACCAATAAGAAATGCAGATAGAAATGACCAAAACATAACTAAACCTTAGTATAATGTAATGAAAAATGGAGTTTTAAAATAAAAATTTTTTCTATTTCTGTCAATCTTGATTTTTTATTTTTGTGACAAAAATCAAATATCTAAAAAAAGTGCGGTGAATTTCACCGCACTTTTTAGCTGATTTCTTTAAATTGAATGAGTTGTTGTTCGGAAAATGCTTCGTCTTCATCAAAAATTGGTGAGGTAATTTCTTCTTTATCGAAAGCAATGTCGCCCTGAATGCCATCTAATGTTTGTCCTTTCTTAATCCCTTTAAAATCAAAGAGTTTTGGATCACATAAATGCGAAGGCACGATATCTTGCATAGCGCTAAACATGGTTTCTAATCGCCCTGGATATTGGCGATCCCAAGTGTTAAGCATTTCTTTCACCACTTGACGCTGTAAGTTGGGTTGAGATCCACAAAGATTACAAGGAATAATCGGGAATTGTTTGGCAATCGCATATTTTTCAATATCTTTTTCTTTACAGTAAGCCAAAGGGCGAATTACGATTTGTTTGCCATCATCACTAATGAGCTTAGGTGGCATGGATTTTAATTTGCCACCGTAAAACATATTTAAAAATAGAGTGGCAAGCATATCATCACGATGATGTCCCAATGCAATTTTGGTTGCGCCTAATTCCGTTGCGGTACGGTATAAAATGCCTCGGCGTAAACGAGAGCAGAGCGAACAAGTGGTTTTGCCCTCAGGGATTTTTTCTTTCACAATGCCGTAGGTGTTTTCTTCTACAATCTTGTATTCCACCCCGATACTTTGTAAATATTCAGGCAATACATGTTCTGGGAAACCCGGCTGTTTTTGGTCTAAATTCACCGCCACAATATCAAAATGCACAGGCGCATTTAGTTTTAAATTTAAGAGAATATCTAATAAGGTGTAGCTATCTTTGCCGCCAGAAAGGCAGACCATGACTTTATCGCCTTCTTCAATCATATTGAAATCTGCAATGGCATTGCCAACATTGCGGCGTAGGCGTTTTTGTAGTTTATTAAAATTATAGGTTTGTTTTTTTTCTTGATTCTGATCGTTCATATTCATTGCTATCTTCAGATTTTGTTAACTTGCGTATAGTAAGGCGTAATGAAAAAATTTCAATAAAAAGATAGGGATTTTTATTTTAAACAACGATGACAAATGTCTTTCATTTATTCAAATCTTACAAAAAAGAGAAAGATCCTGTATAATTTCGCCTAATTTTGTATCTATTTTCTGTGTTGTGAGAAATTTTCATGTTAGAAACATCACAAACCATTCCTGAATTGGTTTCTTGGGCAAAAGAGCGCGAGTTTTCGTTAAATTTAAATACAGAGCGTTTGTCTTTTTTGCTCGCCATTGCCTTATATAACAATGAACAAATTGATGGCGAAATGCAAGAAAGTGATTTAGTCGATATTTTCCGTCGTGTTTCAACGGAATTTGAACTTTCTGATAACGTGGCGACGCGTGCCAATAACGCCATTAATGATTTAGTGAAACAACGTTTCCTCAATCGTTTTAGTAGCGAATTTACTGATGGTCTTTCTATTTACCGTTTAACACCGCTGGGTGTTGGTGTATCCGATTATTATATCCGCCAACGTGAGTTTTCTGCATTACGTCTTTCTGTTCAATTGGCCATTGTTGCCGATGAGATCCAACGTGCTTCTGAATCAGCGGAAGAGGGAATTGAAAAAAATGAAGATGAATACTTTTGGCGTCGTCAGGTATTCGCACCGTTAAAATATTCTGTGGCAGAAATTTTCGATAGCATTGATTTATCTCAACGCATCATGGATGAAAATCAACAAAGTATTAAAGAAGAAATCGCAGAATTATTAAGTAAAGATTGGCAAGCAGCTATTGCAAGTTGTGAACGTTTATTAGATGAAACTTCTGGCAATTTACGCGAATTACAAGACACTTTAAATGCTGCAGGCGATAAATTACAAGCACAGTTGCTGCGAATTCAAGATTGTGTGATCGGTCAGGATAATTTGTATTTTATTGATCAGCTGATTACCGATTTGCAAGCCAAATTAGACCGCATTATTAGCTGGGGGCAACAAGCCATTGATTTATGGATTGGTTATGACCGCCATGTGCATAAATTTATTCGTACAGCAATTGATTTAGATAAAAATCGAGTGTTTAGCCAACGATTACGTACCTCAATTCATCAGTATTTTGATCATCCTTGGTTCTTATGGACTGCTCAAGCTGAACGCTTAGTGGATTTACGCGATGAAGAATTAGTGTTGAATAGTGAAGACGCCTTAGGTGAATTGCCAGAAGAGTTGCAATATGAATCTTTGGCTGATTTACATGATCAAATTGTTGAACACATGCAGAATTTACTCATTGAATATCGTGAACATAATCGCCCAATTGATCTCAGCCTAGTGCTCAAAACACAATTGGAAAACTACCCATTATCAAAACATTTTGATGTTGCCCGCATTATCGTCGAACAGGCAGTGCGTTTAGGTTTAGCGAAAGATGATTTAAGCGGTATTTATCCTGATTGGAAAGCCATTAACCAACATGGTGCAGAAGTGCAAGCGCATATTATTGATGAATACGCATAATCCGTAAAACTTGTGATTTTTTTCACCGCACTTTTGTTATTTTTACAGACAAATTTCTTAATTGAATAAAGAGAAAACAATGACAGACAATCTTCAAGACTTCATTTCAACTAAATTGGCGAGCGCAATTGCCAATCCATTGTTTCCGACCGTTGATAGCCAATTACGCTCAGGTAAACATATTGGGCAAGAATATTTAGATAACTACGCCTTTTTGGCCGAATTTCAACATGAATTAGACAGTTTTTATCGTCGCTATAACGTTGAGTTAATTCGTGCGCCAGAAGGTTTTTTCTATTTGCGTCCCAAAGCTACGACCTTAATTTCTCGTTCAGTGCTAACCGAGTTAGAAATGTTAGTGGGGAAAGTCTTGTGTTATTTGTATCTCAGCCCAGAACGCTTGGCACAGCAAGGTATTTTTACCATACAAGAAGTGTATGATGAGTTGTTGAACCTTGCAGATGAAAGCAAATTATTAAAAGCTATTAATTTGCGAGCCAGTGGATCTGATTTGGATAAACAAAAATTAGCGGAAAAAGTCAGAGCTGCCATTGGACGTTTACGCCGTTTAGGTATGTTACATACTGTAGGTGAGCAAAATAGCGGTAAATTTACTATTTCAGAATCGGTTTTCCGTTTTGGTGCGGAAGTGCGTGCCGGCGATGATCCAATTGAAGCACAATTACGTTTAATTCGTGATGGTGAAGCAGCAAATCCACAATCATTACAGGCTGAAAAAGCCGCATTAAAAACCTCATTAGATGAAAGTGCGGTGGAAAATGATGAAGATTTTGAAGAAGATGAAGATAATCAAGAAGGAGCAGAATAATGGCTGATTATGAATTAGAACAAGCTATGCCTGATGTTGAAGTGGAAGAAACTCAAGAAAATTTGACCGCACTTTCATCAGTTTCTGCTACGCAAGTAGAACGTGGCAAATTCCGTTCTTTAACATTGATTAACTGGAATGGTTTTTTTGCGCGTACATTCGATTTAGATGAATTAGTCACCACACTTTCAGGGGGAAATGGTGCAGGTAAGTCAACTACTATGGCTGGATTTGTGACGGCATTAATTCCTGATTTAACCCTGTTACATTTCCGTAATACGACTGAAGCGGGCGCCAGTGGCGGTTCGAGAGATAAAGGTTTACATGGTAAATTGCGTCCAGGCGTCTGTTACGCGGTATTGGATACCATCAATTCTCGCCATCAACGTGTTTTAGTGGGGGCGAGATTACAGCAAATTGCAGGTCGTGATAAAAAAGTAGATATCAAAACCTTTAGTTTGCAAGGCGTGGAATTAGCGGTAAATCCAACCGCACTTTTTACTGAAGTGATTAATGATCGCCAAGCGAAAGTATTAAACCTAAATGAATTAAAAGACAAAGTAGAGCAAATTGGCGGACAATTTAAACAATATCATTCCATTACTGATTATCATGGCATGATGTTTGATTTAGGTATTATTCCGAAACGTTTACGTTCTTCTTCTGATCGAAGCAAATTCTATAAATTAATTGAAGCTTCTTTATACGGTGGTATTTCTAGCGCTATTACAAAATCATTGCGTGATTATCTATTACCTGAAAACCTAGGCGTTCGCAAAGCCTTTCAGGATATGGAAAGTGCATTGCGTGAAAACCGTATGACATTGGAAGCCATTAAATTAACCCAAGCTGATCGTGATTTATTTAAGCATTTAATTACAGAAACCACCAATTATGTTGCTTCTGATTATATGCGTAATGCGAATGAGCGTGAAGGAAATATCCACACCGCTTTATCTTTCCGTAAAGAATGGTATCAAGCCAAATCTGAGCAACAATTATCACAACATCGTTTAATTGATTTAAGTCGTGAAGCCGCGGAATTAACGGAAAGTGAGAAAACATTGGAAGTGGATTATCAAAGTGCTTCTGATCAGCTCAATCTTATTTTTAATGCATTACGTCATCAAGAAAAAATCGAACGTTATCAAGGTGATGTAGCTGAATTAAACGAAAAATTAGAAGAGCAAAAAATGGTGGTTGAAACCGCCAATGAACAGCTAGAAGAAAGCCAAGCACAGTTTGATCAAGTGGAACAAGAGATCGATCAAATTCGTTCTCAATTGGCGGATTATCAACAAGCACTTGATGCTCAACAAACACGCGCGTTGCAATATCAACAAGCCGTTCAAGCATTAGAAAAAGCAAAAAATCTCTGTGGTTTAGCTGATTTAAGCGTCAAAAATATTGATGATTATCATGGAGAATTTGAAGCACAAGCGGAAACATTAACTGAACAAGTGCTTGAATTAGAACAAAAAATGTCAATTTCTCAGGCAGCAAAATCACAATTTGACAAAGCCTATGAATTGGTATGCAAAGTGGCTGGTGAAGTACCTCGTTCTGCAGCTTGGGAAAGTGCAAAAAGCTTATTGGCAGAATATCCAAGCCAAAAAGTACAAGCTGCGCAAACTCCACAATTACGTGCAAAATTACATGAATTAGAACAGCGTTATCAACAACAACAAAGTGCGGTGCGTTTATTAGCAGATTTTAATCAACGTACCAATATGCAGCTTGAAACAAGTGATGAATTAGAAGAATGTTATGCAGAACAAGAAGCATTAGTTGAGGATTTAACCAGTGCAGTATCAGATCATGTAGAACAACGTTCGACTTTACGCCAAAAACAACAACAGCTAATAACACAGCATCAACAACAATCTGCGAAAGCACCAGCTTGGTTGACTGCACAAGCCGCATTGGAACGTTTAGAAGAACAATCTGGTGAGAAATTTGCTGATAGCCAAGATGTGATGAATTTCATGCAAGCACAATTGGTTAAAGAGCGTGAGTTAACCATTCAACGCGATCAGCTAGAACAAAAGCGCCATCAATTAGATGAACAAATTTCTCGTTTAAGCCAACCAGATGGTTCAGAAGATGCGCGTTTAAATGTGTTAGCTGAACGCTTTGGCGGCGTGCTTTTATCTGAACTCTACGATGATGTTTCCTTTGAAGACGCTCCTTATTTCTCAGCATTATATGGACCAGCGCGCCATGCAATTGTGGTGCGTGATTTAAATGCGATTAAAGATCAGTTAGAACATTTAGATGATTGCCCTGAAGATTTATATTTAATTGAAGGTGATCCAGCAGCGTTTGATGATAGCGTTCTTTCAGCACAAGAATTGACCAATGGTGTTGTTGTTCAGGTGTCAGATCGTGAAGTCCGTTACTCAAAATTCCCTGAAATTCCATTATTTGGACGTGCGGCTCGCGAGAAACACTTAGCTGAATTAGAAATTCAACGTGATGAAGTGGCGGAACAATATGCACAACGTGCATTTGATGTGCAAAAATGCCAACGTTTACATGAACATTTCAGTCAATTTGTTGGCTTGCATTTGGCATTGGCGTTCTTGCCAAATCCAGAAGAGATCATGCGTGAAATCAATGCAGAGCGCAATGAAATTGAGCGAGAATTAACCGCACTTTCAACGGAAGAACAACAAATTCGTTTAAAATTGGATTCTGCAAAAGAAAAAATGCAATTGTTGAATAAGTTAATTCCTCAGTTGGCATTGCTTGCAGATGACAGTTTAGTCGATCGCATTGAAGAATGTCGTGAACAACTAGACATTGCTGAACAAGATGAACATTTCATTCGTCAGCATGGGGTGACATTGTCACAACTTGAACCAATAGCGGCGACATTACAAAGTGATCCGGAACATTATGAGCGCTTAAAACAAGATTTAGCCCAAAGCACTATGTTGCAAAAACAAGTACAACAAAAAGTATTTGCTTTAGCAGATGTTATGCAACGTAAAACGCATTTTGACTATAAAGAAACAGTTCAAACAGAAAGCAATGGACTAAATGAACAATTACGCAGCAGATTAGAACAAACACAAGCGCGTCGTGAACAACAACGCGAGCAATTACATCAAAAACAAAAACAATTTGCTGATTACAATCGCATTTTTATTGAATTACAAAGTGCGTTTAATAGTAAAAATGATTTGCTAAAAGAGTTATTAAGCGAAGTAAATGAGCTGGGTGTAAGAGCTGATGCAGGTGCAGAAGAGCGAGCGAGAAATCGTAGAGAAGAATTGCACCAACAACTTTCCGCAAATCGTCAGCGCCGTTCTTATGTTGAAAAACAATTAACATTAATTGAGAGTGAAGCGGAAAATCTTAACCGACGAATTCGCAAAGCAGAACGTGATTATAAGCAACAGCGTGAATTAGTGGTTGCCGCGAAAGTCAGCTGGTGTGTGGTAATGCGTTTATCACGCAATAGTGATGTGGAAAAACGTTTAAATCGTCGCGAATTAGCTTATTTATCCACTGATGAACTACGTTCTATGTCGGATAAAGCCTTGGGTGCATTACGTCAGGCGGTTGCTGATAATGAATATTTGCGTGATGCATTGCGAATTTCTGAAGATAGCCGTAAACCTGAAAACAAAGTGCGATTCTTTATTGCGGTATATCAACATTTACGCGAGCGTATTCGTCAAGATATTATCAAAACAGATGATCCAATTGATGCGATCGAACAAATGGAAATTGAGTTAAATCGTCTCACTAACGAATTAACAGGACGCGAACAAAAATTAGCCATTAGTTCTGAAAGTGTAGCGAATATTATGCGTAAAACCATTCAACGTGAACAGAATCGTATTCGTATGCTTAACCAAGGATTGCAAAATATTTCGTTTGGTCAAGTGAAATCAGTTCGTTTGATGGTGAATATTCGTGATACGCATGCAATGTTACTTGATGCTTTATCAGGTAACAGTGGCGATTATCAAGATCTCTTTACTGATAATCGCATGACATTCTCCGAGGCTATTGCGAAATTATATCAACGATTAAATCCGCATATTGATATGGGACAACGTACTGCACAAACCATTGGCGAAGAATTGTTGGATTATCGTAATTATTTGGATTTAGAAGTGGAAGTCTATCGTGGTGCTGATGGTTGGTTGCGTGCGGAAAGTGGTGCATTATCAACGGGTGAGGCCATTGGTACGGGGATGTCTATTCTATTAATGGTCGTACAAAGTTGGGAAGAAGAAAGCCGCCGCATGCGAGGCAAAGATATTGTGCCTTGTCGCTTGTTATTCTTAGATGAAGCAGCGCGTTTAGACGGAAAATCTATTTCCACCTTGTTTGAATTATGTGAACGTTTGGATATGCAATTATTAATTGCTGCTCCTGAAAATATTAGTCCAGAAAAAGGTACAACCTATAAATTGGTGCGTAAGATTTCAGGTAACCAAGAGCAAGTTCATGTGGTTGGTTTGCGAGGCTTTGGCGCCACAGAATAAATTTGAAAGTGCGGTTAAAATTTTCTGATTTTTAACCGCACTTTTATTATGTTTAACATGAAATTTAACATACTCAATTTTTATCCATACTTGATAATGAAAAAACAAGAGGTTCTCAATGCATTATCTTATTCTTGCTATTTTATGTAGCGTTTCTGTTTCAGTGTTATTTAAATTAAGCAAAAAATTTAACGTAGTAACAGAACAAATGGTTGCCTTTGGTTACATTATGGCACTTTCTTTAAGCTATTTTTTACTAAAACCTAATTTCGGCGATTTAGGTTTTACGGAATTTTTCTTGCAAAGCGAAGCAAAACCTATTTTCTTGATTTTAGGGATCATCTTACCTGTTGGCTTTATTGTTATGTCAAAAGCCGTTGAGTTTGGCGGAATTGTGAGAACAGATGCAGCACAACGTTTAGCGCTATTTTTACAAATTATTGCTGCTGTCGTCATTTTTGGCGAAACATTAAGCCATGTGCGAATTGGTGGGGTAGTGGTTGCCTTTTTTGCGTTGTTTTTCCTGTTATTCAAACCTGCAAGTGCGGTGGAAAATAGCTTAAAAGCCGCATTGGCATTAGCGGGCGTATGGTTAATTTGGGGATTGTCTGGCGTTTTATTCAAAAAAGTGGCTTTAATGGGGGGCGCTTTCCCGAATACCTTATTTATTGCTTTCGTCTTGGCAGCTATGGTGATGTTTAGCTATTTATTATTTAAACGCACCAAATGGTCTGTATCGAGTTTTATTGCGGGTTTAATTCTTGGCGGATTGAATTTTGGTAATATTTTATTCTACATTTATGCACATCAATACTTTAAACAAAATCCAACTATTGTGTTTGCTACCATGGATTTAGGGGTGATTTGCTTAGGTACAGTAGTTGGTGCAATGATCTTTAAAGAACGCTTAAGTAAAGTCAACATTATCGGCATTGGTTTGGGAATGTTAGCGATTGGATTAATGTATATCGAAAAACTCGTTTAATTTGTAGCCTAATTTTTTACTTAATTTTTAGTTTCTCCATTGACATCTTATTTTTTTTTTACAATAGTAAGGTTTCAATTTTTTTAGTCGCATGGAGAAACATTATGTCACATAGTAGAGAATGTCCTTTTTGTAACACAGTAGTTCCAGCTAGTGCTACAGTTTGTACAGGTTGTCAAGCTGAATATCTTTCACGTAAAGAAGTGGTACGTGAAAAACTTATCAGAGGATGGGCGTTTATGATAGCCCTAATGCTTTTTCCAACCATTCTTCTTATAATGGAATTTACAGATGTGGCCATAAAAGGCTTTGTATGGATATTCGCTATTGGGGGATTCTTAAGTTGGCTCGTCTATATCACTACCAACAAATCTGGTGTATGGAGACGAAGAAGTTAAGATAAATATCATATAAAAAATAAACCCAGCAAAATCGCTGGGTTTATTTTTTGCTAAAACTGCGGTGCATTTCCTCCGAGTTTTAATCTGTGCTAGAATTTTACCAAATTTCTACTAAAGCAATTTATTATGTCTGAATTTAGCTTTTTTATTTACGATTACGAGAGTTTCGGGGTGAATCCTGCTAGCGATCGCCCCGCACAATTTGCAGGCATTCGCACTGATGCGGATTTTAATATTATTGGTGAGCCAGTTATGTTGTATTGTAAGCAAACCAATGATTATTTACCTTCGCCAGAAGCGGTGTTGGTAACAGGTATTACACCGCAGGAATGTAATGAAAAAGGACTACCGGAACCAGAATTTGCAGCCCGTATTTTAGCGGAATTTAGCCAACCTAACACCTGCGTAATGGGCTATAACAACATTCGCTATGATGATGAAATGACGCGTTATACCTTTTATCGTAATTTTATTGATCCCTATGAATACAGCTGGAAAAATGGTAATTCTCGTTGGGATTTATTGGATGTTGTGCGTGCTTGCTATGCATTACGTCCAGAAGGCATTGAATGGGCATTTGACGATGAAGGTGTTCCGTCTTTTCGATTAGAAAAATTAACTCAGGCAAATGGCATAGAGCATAGTAACGCCCATGATGCAATGGCAGATGTGTATGCCACTATTGCAATGGCAAAATTGATCAAAGAAAAACAACCTAAACTGTTTCAATTTTTCTTTGAAAACAGGGAAAAAAGGGCAGTAGAGCAACTTATTGATACTGCTAATATGACGCCATTGGTTCATGTTTCGGGGATGTTGGGCAATTATCGCGGCAATACGGCTTGGGTTGTGCCTTTAGCCTGGCACCCAATCAACAAAAATGCAGTGATCGTTTGTGATTTAAGTGCAGATATAACGGATTTATTGCATAAAAGTGCGGTGGAATTACGACAAAATTTATATACGCCTAAAGCAGAATTATTGGAACAGGATATTTTACCGGTGCCATTAAAACTGGTTCATATTAATAAATGCCCAATTCTTGCTCCTGCAAAAACCTTATTACCTGAAAATGCACAACGTTTAGGTATTGATAGAGAATATTGTTTGCAAAATCTACAGAAGTTACGCCAATCAAATGAAGTGCGGTCAAAAGTAGAGGATATTTTCAGGGATGAACGCATTTTTGAGAAAAGTGACAACGTAGAAACTGAGCTATATAACGGTTTCTTTAGTTTTAATGATAAAAACAATATGGCGATTCTGCGTCAATTGCCGGCGGAAAAACTTGGGGAATCGGGATTAACCTTTGAAGATAGTCGAATCCCTGATTTATTGTTTCATTATCGTGCAAGACATTTCTTTAAAACATTAAATCGTACTGAACAATTGCAATGGGAACGTTATCGTCGTCGAAAATTAGAACAAAGTGCGGTGGATTTTGAGCAAAGAATGCAAGAATTAGCTAATTTAAATGCCGATAATCCCGAAAACTTAGCATTATTACATCAAGTTTATGAATATGCCGCAAAATTACTTTAAGTGACAATGTAACATAAAATAGAAATAATGAATATTTTGATTGATTTTGATGGCACTTGCGTGACGCATAGCTTTCCTAAAGTTGGCGAAGATATTGGCGCAGCGCAAGTGCTCAGAGATTTAGTAAAAAATGGACATAACCTTATTTTATTTACCATGCGTGCAGAAGATTGTTATTTAGAAGATGCGCTGAATTGGTTTAAACAAAATAAGATTAGCCTATATGGGATTAATGTTAATCCACAGCAGCATAAATTTACCAGTTCACCAAAAGCGTTTGGTGATTTAATTATTGATGATATCGCATTAGGAATCCAAACCTTTCCTTGCCATTATTACCGTCCTTGTGTTGATTGGAAATGGGCAGCAGAAATGTTACATAAAAAGGGATTGTTAACAGCTGATCAAATTCAACAATATGATTTTAGTATGCGAGCTTACTTATAAATATCAATTATAAGAGCAAAATTTTATAAAAGGTGATTATTATGATTTCAGAAGCTGAAAAACGCATTAGACGTGAGGCTATTGAGTATGCAAAGGCAACTCTTGAACTCGATGGCGTAGTTTTATCAAAAGAACTATGGAAAATCGCAGAAAATTATGCAGATGGTATTTTAGATAAAGAGGAGTTTGATAAAGAATTTATTGATGCCATCAATAAAGGTTTATAAAGCCGACGAATATCGGCTTTATTACATTATTTAGGCATATATCTATAAAATGTTACCTTATTTTTTGCATCAGGACTTCTAACATAGATTAGTAAAGCATAAAGGGACAATGAAAATAGTACTATTGCAATAATGCCAAATAAAGTCCAGCCAGCAGTTTTACTTAAATGTTGTATTGATGTAAAAATATGTTCTCCCAAAAAACGCAATAGATAAAATCCGCCTACTAAACCTACAACTAGCGATATAACGAAATAAGGGAGTACACTTTCTCCATATTTAACTGTTGCTTGACAACCACGACATACAGAGATACCTCGCTCGGATTCAGTAAAACAAAATGGACATTTAATCATTTCAGATGTTTTATTATTCATATAGCCTCTTTATTTTAGTTCAAAAAAATAACCATATAAGTTCGGGAATTCTAATATTTGGACTCTAGCATAATATTCTGCGGTAATCTATTAATTTTTTCGTTATATTTTATTAGTGCTCTGCATATTTAGTAAAGTGATCTACTAATAAAATATTTACGAGGACGTACCCGCATTTGTGGATATATTTCGGCATTTTCCGCCTTAAATCATTTCAATTTTCCATTTCATTGCCTTGTTAAACTAGGCTATCAATACAGTTTATAACTCAATGATTTTATTATTACGTAGTTTTCGCTAACATTGTAACTAATTTCGCATAATGTATATTATGTTAAATTAAATATTAAACAAGTCACTTTTGTGTCCTCTATTTTTAATAAAATGATTTTCAGTATGGATTGTTACTGAAATTGAAGTTAACGAAATTTATTTTTAATAAGAAGTTTTTATGATTAGATAAGAAATGTTGGATAATTTTAAGCGACCGATCATATAAATATATTAAGATTGGCTTTAATATGTTTGTAGCTGTGTTATAAGATATTTAAAAAGCAATGAATTGTTCTTATATATTTCAATGAAATCTGATGATGTGAATAAATTTAGATAATAAAAATGAGCGTTAATATTACGCCCATTTTTAGATGTTTATTTATAAAAAGTAGCTAGATTTGACCGCACTTTTACTTATTGATCAGTGTTAAGAATTCTTTGCGAGTTTCTCTGTCATCAAGGAATACACCACCAAATGCTGAGGTGACGGTGTAACTATTACTATCTTTAATCCCACGACATTTCACACAAAAATGCGTTGCTTTTACATAAACTGCGACATCTTCAGTTTCAAGGATTGTTTGAAATGCTAATAAAATTTGTTCAGTTAAACGTTCTTGCACTTGCGGACGTTGAGCAAAAAACGCTACTACTCGATTAATCTTAGATAAACCGATTACCCATTTTTTGGGATAATATGCAACAGAAACGGTGCCATCAATAGTCACAAAATGGTGTTCACAGGTGCTGGTTAATGTTACATCATTCACTAACACCATTTCGCTGACTTTCATACGATTTTCTATATTGGTGATTTTAGGAAAATTTGCATAATCTAAACCGCTAAAAATCTCATCAACGAACATTTTAGCTAAACGATGAGGTGTTTCTTCAATGCTATCATCTTTTAAATCTAAACCAATTAACGCTAGCACTTCGCGCATTTTGCTTTCAATTTGAGTGCGACGTTCATCTTTGGTTTGCGTTAAATTAATATCAATCATTGGGGTTTCAATCCCCTTTTCAACTAAAGCATTACGCACTTTAGCTGCTTCTACTGAAATATTGCCCATTTGTAACTCCCATACAAAATAATCGGCTATTCTAGCAAACATTCTTACAAGAATAAAATGAGAATATTCGTTAGGCAGTATGAAAAGTTTTAGTATAAAATAAAGAACAAAATTGAAACTGAGAAGGATTTCATTATGCTAACGTTAGATCAAGCTCTTGATAAAATATTAACTACTCTTCCAAGTCCAAATACAACATTTCAATTACCTATTCATCAAGCAGTTAATTTCATCTGTGCTGAAGATATTATTTCTCCAATTAACGTGCCTTCTTTTGATAATTCCGCAATGGATGGTTATGCAGTTCGTTTAGCGGATTTACAACAATCCATGAAATTAGAAATTGCGGGAAAATCCTTTGCTGGCAATCCTTTTTCTGCTGAATGGCAAGAACAAAGTGTGGTGAGAATTATGACAGGTGCAATGATTCCCGAAGGGACGGATGCAGTTGTTATGCAAGAAGAAGTTACCTTAAATGATGACGGCACTGTAACCTTTTCATCAATGCCTAAATTAGGGAAAAATATTCGTCGCATTGGCGAAGATGTGTCTCAGGGTGATGTTGTGTTGAAAAAAGGCGAAAAACTCACCGCAGTTTCTTTGCCACTCCTAGCCTCTTTGGGTATTGAAAACGTGGCAGTATATCCTCGTCTGAAAGTGGCTATCTTATCAACTGGCGATGAATTAGTTCCTGTTGGGCAACCATTAAAATCAGGACAAATTTATGATACTAACCGCTTTGCTGTACGCTTAATGTTAGAAAAATTAAGTTGCGATGTATTGGATTTTGGCATTTTACCTGATAATCCAGCACAATTTGAGCAAGCATTTATGCAAGCACAAGAACAAGCTGATTTAGTTATTACTAGTGGTGGTGTTTCTGTGGGTGAAGCTGATTTTACCAAAACAGTTTTAGAAAATGTGGGCGAAATTAATTTCTGGAAATTAGCAATTAAACCGGGCAAACCTTTTGCCTTTGGTAAATTGCCTCAAGCGTGGTTCTGTGGTTTACCAGGAAATCCGGTTTCTGCTTTGGTCACTTTTTATCAATTAGTGCAACCTGTTATTGCAAAATTATCAGGTGCAAATTATGTTCCTCCTCAAACATTGCCCGCTATTGCTAAAAAACCGATGAAAAAAGCAGTTGGGCGCCTAGATTTCCAACGTGGCTTTTATCAAGTGAATGAACAAGGTCAAATTGAAGTTGAGCCAGTGGGTTTCCAAGGTTCTCATTTATTTAGCTCTTTTGTGAAAAGCAATTGTTTTATTCGTTTGGAACAAGAACGCGGTAATGTTGCAATTGGTGAAAATGTGACCATTGAACCCTTTAATTATTTGTTGAGTTAATATGGCTGAATTAAGTTATCAAGAAGAATTACGTTATAACCGCCAAATTATTCTCAAATCGGTGGACTTTGACGGGCAAGAAAAATTAAAAGACAGTCGAATGTTAATTGTTGGTTTAGGTGGTTTAGGTTGTGCAGCGAGCCAATATTTAGCCACTGCAGGCGTGGGCCATTTAACTTTATTAGATTTCGATACTGTTTCATTATCGAATTTACAGCGCCAAGTCTTGCATAATGATAGTCGCTTAGATATGCCAAAAGTGGAATCTGCCAAAATCGCGTTGCAACAATTAAATCCTCACGTTCAAATTGAGACCATTAACGGTTTACTCGGCGAAGAAAAACTCGCTGAAATTATACCGCACTTTGATGTGATCTTAGACTGTACTGATAACGTGGATACGCGAAATCAGCTAGATCGTTGTTGCCAACAAGCCAAAATTCCACTGATTTCAGGCGCAGCAATTCGAATGGAAGGTTTAATATCGGTGTTCACTTATGAACCGAAATCCCCAACTTATCGCAATTTAAGCCAATTATTTGGCGAGAACGCGTTAACCTGTGTTGAGGCTGGTGTGCTCTCTCCTATTGTCGGCATTGTAGGTTCTATTCAAGCTTTAGAGGCCATAAAAGTGCGGTTAAATATTGGCAAGAATTTGTGCGGTCGTTTATTAATGATCGATGGGCTGAATATGGCAATTCGAGAAATCAAGTTACCTTGCTAATCTGTTGTCGAGCAGGATTAATTTAATCCTGCCCGAATTTTCCCTTCAAATATGTCATAATCCACTAAAAAAGCGTCATGGCCATAATCGGATTCAAATTCAAAATATTGTAAATTCACTTGGCTTTGTTCTAATAAATGACGACTTTTGTGTAAATCAACCAGTTTAAATAATTGATCATTGGCGACTGCAACTAAGGTATAACGCGCTTTAATGCGAGAAAGTGCCTGTTGCATATTATCAAACCCCAATGCAGGATCATACAAATCTAAAGCTCGTAATAAATGCAAATAGCTATTGGCATCAAAACGATCTAAAAACTTCTTGCCTTGATAACTCAAATAGCTTTCGACTTGGAACAAATCCCCCCAGAATTGCCCTTCTGATTTCATCGCGCGCCCAAATGCTTTGGCTAACTGAATATCCGTCCGATAGGTCAACATACCTAACATTCTAGCTATTGCCAGTCCTTTGTGAGGTGGCTCGCCGTCATAATAGTCGCCATTATTAAAATTAGGATCGTTAATCACCGCCTGACGCATCACATGATTAAAACCAATAGCTTCAGCACTAAAGGTTAAAGAAGAACAAAGATTAATCACATTGTCCATAAAATCAGGATAATTAATTGCCCATTGTGTAGCTTGCATACCACCAAATGATCCGCCAACAACAGCATGTAAATGAGGAATTTGCAAATAATCAATGAGTGCTTTTTGTACTTGAACGATATCCTGTACAACAATATGTGGGAATTGACTGCCGTAAGGTTTTTGGCTGTCGGGATTGATTGAAGATGGCCCCGTTGTGCCTTTACAACCGCCTAACACATTGGAACAAATAAAAAAGTATTTGCTGGTATCAAAAACCAACCCTTCTCCCATAAAGTGTTGCCACCAACCCGATCCGCCTTCAGCAAAATAAGGTTCTGCATCTCCCGTTAATGCATGACATAATAAAATCGCATTACTTTTATCTGCGTTTAACGTACCGTAAGTTTGATAAGCAACTTCAATATGTTTAAGTTCACCACCTAAAGCAAGATTTAAAGGTTGTTGCGCAAATAAAATGATTTTTTTTACAGCCATTACTATTCCATTAACGAAAGCGTTCCTATAGTTGAATAGTTATAAACTACCTTCGTGTACCTAAGTTGTCAAGAAATTTTAGACGTTTAGATGGCTAAAATTTATTTTGGAAAATTCGCTTGAATTTCACCGCACTTTTCTTTATGGTACTTATATTCTGAACATGGATAGATTACACCTATTGCTGTAACCCAATGATAAACATCCCTTATAAATCCTTCACAAAAAGACTTATTTATAGTGCCAGTGCGTTGATAAGCTTAGGCATAATCAGTTTATTTGCTGTGGATCAATTTGTTGGTTATAGCGTCAAATCGCAAATTTATGATCAAATAGACAACACACCTTATCGCCCCTATGCCGTTTTACTCGGCACCGCCAAATACGTTGCAAAAAATACCCCTAATCAATTTTATAATCACCGTATTGAAAGCACCAAAGCCTTATTTGATGCAAAAAAAATTGATTATATTCTGCTCAGTGGTGATAACCGCACATTGCAATACAATGAACCTCGCACCATGAGAAAAGATTTAATTAAGATGGGCATTGAAGAACAGTTTTTATTTCCTGATTATGCAGGTTTCAGAACGCTTGATAGTATTATTCGCGCGAAAGAAGTGTTTAAAGCGGAACCTATGTTGATTATTTCGCAACGTTTTCATTGTGAACGGGCGCTGTTTATTGCAAATTATCACAATATTAACGCCATTTGTTTTGCTGCGGACAACCCCGATATTTATACTTTAGTCCGTTTGCGTGAAATGTTAGCGCGATTCTTAATGGTATGGGAATTATTGACCGAAAAAGAACCGCACTTTTTAGGCTCGCCAGAGCCATTGCCTCCGCCAATTAGTCGTTAAATACGACTAATATCAAATTTAGCTAAATCAATACAATCTTCTGTATGATAAAAGTGGGCCAATGCTTTGCGTAACGTTTCAGCTCGTTTAGGCAACCCTTTTTCCGCATACAGTTTTACTTGATCATAAACCGCTTGTTTAAACGGTAAAGTATCGCCAGGATTACCATTTAAGTTATCTGCGCTCGCAAAATAGCGGAAATTCGCTGCAGTAGCTAAAATCCATTCAATCGCTTGCGGTTTTACTTCAACCTGTTCAAAATCACGTTGACGCTCAGTTGAACGCCCATCAGGTTCATACCAATAACCAAAATCTTCTAATAATCGACGCTGTTTACCAGCAACCAACCAATGCGCAATTTCATGTAACGCGCTACTATAATAACCACGCGCAAAATAAATTGCATGATAAGGCACGTTTTCATTTGCGGGAATATACACAGGCTCATCCCCGCCTTTCACTAATTTCGTGTTATATTCTTCAAAAAAACATTGCTCAAAAATCGCAATAATATCTTCTAATTTATGGGTTTCTTCATTTTGTTGCATCATTTATTCCTTTCGTTAAAATTTTTGAACATTTTACCACAAACACATTTGTTTGCTTTGTAGTTGTGTTGGAATATTTACATAAAGACCAATTAATCTTATTGTTCTACCCTGACTACGTTGCCAAGCTTGTTGTAATAATTGGTGGAAAGTTTGTTGCTCAAATTTAACCGCACTTTTTTCTAAACTGGTGATTTGAAAATCATCAAATTTTAGCTTTATGCCCATTTTAGAATACGAACTTAACGCAATATCCGGCTTCACTTTTAACATACGCTGTTCCAATTCAACGTATAGCTGCTCCATGATTTCTCTTGATTGTTCAATACGCAAAATATTCTGTGACAATGTCACCTCAACACCGATAGATTTACGTTCACGATGAACTTGCACTTCCCTCAAATCAATGCCATGGCTGAAATCCCAAATACGTTTTCCCATTTTGCCAAAGTGATGTAACAAGGTGACGAGTTCTTGTTTTTGCACATCGGCACAAGTGATCAAACCTAAATTGGCAAGCTGTTCATTGGTTACTTTTCCCACGCCGGGAATTTTCTTTAATGGTAAATGTGCAATAAACTCATTCACTTGTTCCGGTTCTATCACAAACAATCCATTAGGTTTATTTTGATCTGAGGCAATTTTAGCTAGAAATTTTAACGGCGCGACACCAGCAGAAGCCGTCAATTGCAGTTCATTAAAAATCGCTTGCCGAATTTCTTCTGCAATCCAAGTGGCTGAGCCTGAACATTTTTGGCAATCCGTTACATCTAAATAGGCTTCATCTAAAGACAATGGCTCAATAATATCGGTATAACGACGAAAAATCTGATGAATTTGTTGAGAAACTTGTTTATACAACGCCATTCTGACAGGTAATAGCACCAAATGAGGACAATGTTTTAATGCTTGTGCTGTCGGCATGGCGCTATGCAAGCCAAAAGCCCTCGCTGCATAATTACAGGTAGCTAGCACACCTCTATTCTGCGCTGAGCCACCCACAGCAATGGGTTTATCTTTTAATGCTGGATTTTCTCGCATTTCAATTGCTGCGTAGAAACAATCCATATCAATATGAATAATTTTTCGTAATTTCGCCATAAAAGTGCGGTTAAAAATACTCTATTTTTTCACCGCACTTTACCACAAAACTGTATAACCAACCAGTAAAATTATCTTAAAACTTATTTTTAATAATGCTATACTTACTGCTTTATGAATGGTGGGAAATAGAATGTTAAACGGTTTACTTATTGTGTTAATCCCAATGTTTTTGGGATATTTGATTAAATCAAAAAATCAAACATTTTTAGCAATTATCAACAAAATCGTGATGCTTTTGTTGTATATGATTTTGCTGATTATGGGTATTTCTCTCGGTCAATTAGAGGACGTCGCCACCAAATTACCAATCATTGGTTTTTCAGCCTTTGTGTTTAGTGCCATTATCACATTATGTAATATGGCAGGTTTACTCACCTTCGATAAATTAAACCCAGCACCATTGAAACAGTTATCAACCAATATGCCACCGCGTTGGAAATTATTGATCGATAGCCTAAAACTTTGCTCAATGGTCTTTATTGGTTTTATTGTCGGTTTCTTTAGCCAAAATGCCATCACGTTACCTTTTGGTACTAGCACCTATGTATTAATCACGCTCATCTTTTTTATTGGTATTCAATTACGCAATAATGGCATTGCTCTACGCGAAGTAATTTTCAATAAACGAGGTATTTACACCGGCTTGATCATGATCATAACTTCATTAATTGGTGGCATGTTATCCGCATTGTTCTTGAAACTTCCAATAACGCAAGGATTGGCTATTTCATCTGGCTTAGGTTGGTATTCTTTATCAAGTGTGGTAATCAATAATGCTTGGGGACCGGAATTTGGTAGCATTGCTTTTTTCAACGATTTATCGCGTGAAATTCTAAGTCTATTTATTATTCCCTTCTTTATCTTTAAATACCGTTCCACTGCCGTTGGTATTGCGGGCGCAACAGCGTTAGATTGTACGCTACCCATTATTCAACGTGCAGGCGGATTAGAAGTGGTGCCACTAGCCATTAGTTTCGGTTTTGTGACCAATATTGCCCCACCGATTTTATTGGTATTCTTTTCTTCCATTCCGATTTAATCAATAAAATCATTGTGTAATCAATAAGCATGAAATAAAAGTGCGGTGCATTTTTCTTTAGTTTTATCAAAATCTCTGCTAAACTAACCGCACTTTTTGGGGCTGATTCTGGATTCGACGGGATTGGCGAAGCCCAAGGTGCACGTCGAGGTGCGGTAGGCCTCGTAAATAAACCGCAAAACAATAGTCGCAAACGACGAACAATTCGCTTTAGCAGCTTAATAACCTGCTCATAGCCTTCGCTCCCCAGCTTCCGCTCGTAAGACGGGGATCAAGCGGAGTCAAACCCAAACGAGATCGTGTTGAAGCCGCCGCTTTAGGATCGAAGCACTAAATTGAATAAAGCTAGTTTATTGATGGCGTGTCTGTCCGCAGTCAATTTACGAAATTAAAGACCAGACTAAACGTGTAGTGCTGAAGGTAGAGTAATTTCGGACGCGGGTTCAACTCCCGCCAGCTCCACCAAATCGTTAAACAATACAGACTAAAATAGACCGATAAAGCCTTGAAAATCAACACTTCAAGGCTTTTTTATTGCCTAATCCTGACTGATATAAACTAATAAAAACTGATGATTTTAGTTATACGTTTAGTTATACTGTTAGCATATAGCAAAAAACCGTATAACTAAAACCATTGAAAACCCTTGCATATCAAGGCTTTTCGGGATTTTCTTATTTTTACATATCGTATAACTAAAAAATGGCACGTATAACTAAACAGCTCACAAATAAAGAAGTGGATAGCGCATAGTGTAAGAGATAGCATAAGCCAACATTATAACTATTCTGATTATTTCAAATTAAGTAGGCAAGCTATACAACTATGAAGTAATTTTATAGCTCAATGTAAGAAAGTATAGATGAGAAAATTGAGGTAAAGACACAGCTTTTTATTTGAGTTTATTGATGAAATTGCTCCAAAAAAAGATATTTTTATTTGGTTTTTCTTTTGATTTAATCTCTTTTTCTTTTTGTGATAATTCGCTTAACCTATTAACTTTATTATTTTCAAAATTAGTAACCATTGCTTTCAGTTCTTGTAAATCTTTTTCTGCTTGAGCTAATAGACGTTTAGTTTCTCTTTGTTCTTGCTCTTCCAATCTCTCATAACATTTATTTGTTGATTCATTATCTAATAAACAAAACCCAGCAAGAATTTTTGAAAATGTAGAATCAAACATAAATACTCCTAATTTTAATAAGTAAAAATCCACCTTCTATGCAGGTGGATTTTTACTTTTTATACACTATTTAATAATTTTCAAATGAGATACTGAGGCTATCGTGTTTTTCTTTGTCGATGAAGCTGATGTTTTTTTCGGTTTATCCACAACATCGGTAAAGCCAATTGGCTGCTCTGTTGGTACTAAATTCATTTCATCATAAGCCGCTTCAGGTTCAAACATCACCCCATCGCCGTTTTCACGAGCATAAATAGCGAGAGCTGCGCCCATTGGAATGTAAATATTACGAGGGATGCCTTGAAAGCGCGCATTAAATTCAACAGCTTGTTTGCCTAAAGAAAAACCGCCCACAGCACCTGGCGAAATATTTAATACGATTTGACCGTCTTTTACATATTCTTGTGGAACTAAAACACCAGGATAATCTGCATCGACAACTAAATAAGGTGTAAAGCTATTATCAATCAACCAATCGTAATAGGCTTGTAATAAATAAGGTCGTTTCGGGGACGATTTATATTCCATTGCCATTATTTATCATCCATTAAATTTTTAGGTGTTAATCTGCCAACAGATTGTTGGAATGAATCACGATCAAATACACGATCCATATAGGCTTTTAACGCTTTGCTTCCTGTACCAGTAAATTTCACGCCTAGTTCTTGCATACGCCATAATAATGGTGCGATATAGCAATCCACTAAACTAAATTCTTCACTCATAAAATACGGGAATTGATTAAAAATAGGTGCAATAGCAAGCATTTCTTCTTTTAATTGCTTTAATGCGTTATCTCGATCTGCGCCTTCAGTTTTTTCAGCTTTTAATAAGGTTGGGTACCAGTCTTGCTCAATTCTCATCATTAAAAGACGACTTTTACCACGAGCTACTGGATAAACTGGCATTAATGGTGGATGAGGAAAACGCTCATCAAGGTATTCCATAATAATGCGAGAATTAAATAGCACTAAATCACGATCAACTAAAGTCGGTACAGTACCATAAGGATTTAATTCCATTAAATCTTCAGAGACCATTTGAGGATCCACCTGCTCTGTTTCATACGCTACACCTTTTTCTGCCAAAACTATACGAACCTGATGGCAGTAAATATCTGATTTATCAGAAAAAAGAGTCATTATTGAACGTTTGTTTGCAGCGCTACTCATCTAGTCCTCCGACGACTAAAATAGAATATAATGGTGATTAAAATTCAGTACCCTCAATATAAGGGGCGACTATTATAGCATAAATCTTGCTTTAATTTCCAAGTTTTACTGAAATTTACTGGTAGGATCAACGGATAGATAAAATATATACCTATAAAAAAACGGTGAATTTCTCACCGTTTTTTACGTCTATCTTATTTATTACTCAACAATTAATGTGCGGCAAGTATTAGTACCACCATTACTCAACGCATCGCCTTGAGTTAATAAAACTAAATCACCAGAAACTAAGAAACCTTTTTCTTTCAACATTTGTACTGCAATACGAGCACCTTCTGCTGAGCGGGTTTCATTATCAAAATGAATTGGTGTTACACCGCGGTATAATGCACAAAGATTTAATGTTTTTTCATTTTTAGATAACGCAAAGATTGGTAACCCAGAACTAATACGAGACATTAATCTTGCTGTACGACCAGAAGCTGTCATCGCAATAATTGCTGCAACGCCTTTCATATGGTTCGCTGCATACATTGCTGAGAACGCAACAGATTCTTCAATTGTGGTGAATTCACCATCTACACGATGACGAGAAACGTTAATGCTTGGCATTTTCTCAGCACCTAAACACACTTTTGCCATTGCAGCAACTGTTTCTGATGGATATTGACCTGCAGCTGTTTCGGCTGAAAGCATTACTGCATCCGTACCATCTAATACTGCGTTTGCAACATCCATAACTTCCGCACGAGTTGGCATTGGATTGCTGATCATCGATTCCATCATTTGAGTTGCGGTAATCACAACGCGGTTTAACTGACGAGAACGACGAATTAATTTCTTTTGAACACCAACTAATTCAGGATCACCGATTTCAACCCCTAAGTCACCACGTGCAACCATGATAACGTCAGACGCTAAAATAATGTCATCCATTGCAGCTTGATCAACAACCGTTTCCGCACGCTCTACTTTCGCAACGATTTTCGCATCTAAACCTGCTTCTTTTGCTAATTGACGGGCATAGTTTAAATCTGCACTTGAACGAGGGAAAGACACCGCTAAATATTCCACACCAATGCGAGCTGCAGTAATGATATCTGCTTTATCTTTTTCAGTTAAGGCATCAGCAGATAAGCCACCGCCTAATTTGTTAATCCCTTTGTTATTAGATAAAGGACCACCAACAGTTACTTCAGTGAATACTTTTGCACCTTCAGTGGATAAGACTTTTAATTGAACACGTCCATCATCTAATAATAAAATATCGCCAGGAACCACATCTTGTGGCAATGATTTATAGTCTAAACCAACAGCTTCTTGATGACCTTCGCCTTTTGGTAATTCTGCATCTAAAACGAATTTATCGCCAACATTCAAGAAAATTTTGCCTTCTTTAAAAGTAGATACACGAATTTTCGGACCTTGTAAGTCACCTAAAATTGCAACTTGTTTACCTAATCTTTTTGCAATTTCACGTACTCTTGCTGCACGACCGATATGATCATCTGGCGTACCATGAGAAAAGTTCATACGTACAACATTAGCACCCGCTGCAATGATTTTTTCTAAATTATTTCCTTTATCTGTGCTAGGCCCCATTGTACATACAATTTTCGTTCTTCTTAATTTTCTTGACATTACGCTCTCCGTTATTTTTTGCCATCAATTTAAATCATTTTACTCAATCTAACCAAAGCTTATCGCCTACTTTCTGGTCAGAAAACTGTCGCACATTATATGCCTAAACCCTATTTAAAGCTAGAAAAACTACATAAAATTTCTTTTTGACTTTTATATAAAGTTACGATTAATATTTGACGACGAGTATTTTCCTGAGGTTTTTATGAAAATTTTTATTATGCGTCATGGCGAATCGGAAATCTTTGCAAAATCAGATGCTGAACGCCCGTTAACGCAATTTGGACAACAATCCAGTCATTCGCAAGGAATTTGGTTAAAAAACACCGCACTTTCCTTTGATAAGGTATTGGTGAGCCCTTTTGTTCGTGCACAACAAACCTTTGCTCTGGTCAATCAGGTTTTTGAACAACAATTAACGCATAAAATGGAAACTTGGGATGGCATTACGCCATATGGCAGCGCAGAAGTCGTTGCATCTTATTTAAATGTATTACGCGCGGAAGGGGTAAAACAGCTTTTACTTATTTCGCATTTACCCCTAGTCAGTGACATTATTTTAGAATTATGCGGTAAAAATAATGTGTCATTTTTACCTGCCACTATCGCTGAATTAGAATGGAATGAAGACAGAGCAACCATTTTACAATCAAAAAGACCGTAAAAGCGCGGTGAAAAAAAGAAAAGTTTTGGGCGAGTTTCCTCGCCCATCTTAATTCAAGTATTTGCCTTTATGCGCCGAATAATCAAATTCCCAGCCTAAGTATTGTGCTGAAAACTCCTCTGCCATTTGTTCAAAAAATTCAACAACACTAAAAATTTCCTTTGAATTAAATGCCATTTCTTGCTGAACTTTGACCAAATAGACATTTTCCATTTCTACTATGTCATCAAAAATTTGAACTGGATCTTCCGTATATTTTAAGGTATCGAAACGTACTTCCGATAAAGCACATTTTTCCACAAAACGTTCAATATCTTCTTTTTCGACAAAATGGAAACGGTGTTCAATTGTGTGAGTCGCAGATAAATCAATACCTTCACGAGATAAAATACTTAAGGTTTCTTCCGTTTGGCTGAATTTTTCTTCCAATGGACTTGGCATCAAAAATTCAAAATAGGTATCCCAATTTGTATCTTGTTGAATAACCAATTCATCATACTCTACTTGTTCTAATGCTTCTAAAAAATCAGCTTTATCATTGAAATAGAGGAAAATTTGACTACGTCCGCCCGATAGCACATGTCCTGCGTACAACACATTTGGTAACGCTTGCATTTGAGCAATGGTTTTCATAAGGTGGCTAAACACATCACTACAACAATCGTCTTCGGGCAAACCTTTTTCATCCGCTTCATAATTGCGATAAACGTAAGCAATTTGCACATATTCATCCGGCTGCTTGTCCATTAATTTCTCTATTAATCGCATATTAACGGAAACAATCGCAGGCTTCTCATTTAACCAAGTACGGTACGATTTCCACGCTTCATTGATATCTCGTTGTAGATCCATAATATCCCTATTTTATTTAAATTCAGCCCAAATTGGTGCGTGATCAGACGGCTTATCCATCGCGCGAATATCCAATGCAATCCCTGTGTTAACACAACGCTCAAGCAAATGTTGATTTGCCAAAATATGATCAATGCGTAAACCGCGGTTATCATCAAAGCCTTTTGAGCGATAATCGAACCACGAAAATTGATCATTTACTGTAGGATTTAAATGGCGGAAAGTATCTGCTAGACCATAATCATACAAACGTTGATACCATTCACGTTCTTCTGGCAAGAAGGAACATTTGCCAGTACGCAACCAACGTTTGCGGTTTTCTTCGCCAATACCAATATCTAAGTCTGTTGGACTAATGTTCATATCACCCATAATGAGAATAGGATTTTCTTTTGTATGGTCTTGTTCTAAATATTGTTGTAAATCTGCATAGAATTTTTGCTTAGCTGGAAATTTCGTTTCATGGTTACGCGCTTCTCCTTGCGGAAAATAACCATTAATCACCGTCAATAAACCAAACTTTGTTTCTAAATCCGCCATAATAATGCGTTTTTGCGCATCTGCATCATCGGTAGGAAAACCTTTACGAATCGCTACAGGCTCTTGTTTGCATAACAATGCCACACCATAATGCCCTTTTTGCCCATGATGATAAATGTGATAACCCAAATGCTCCACTAATTCATAAGGAAATTGCTCATCGGCAACTTTAATTTCTTGCAGACCTAATACATCAGGTTGGTATTTTTCAATAATCGCTTCTAACTGATGAGGTCTTGCTCTTAATCCATTGATATTAAAAGATATAAATTTCATACTGTTCTCTTATTCTATATTTCGTCGGGCTATTATACTGTGTTTTAAGTAAAAGTGCGGTGTATTTTTGTGAAGTTTTATCCAAAACGCTGCTAAAGCCATAGACAAAACTGGCAATATTATTGGAGTTTGAATGGGAAAAATGACATGGTTATGAATAAGGCTAGGAAATACCTAGCCTTTCTTTTACCATTTTTGTGCGGCTTGTTGATCGCTTTCACGACCTTCTATCCAGCGTTCGCCATGGTTGGTTTGCTCTTTTTTCCAAAATGGCGCCTTGGTTTTAAGATAATCCATAATAAATTCATTGGCAGCATAGGCATCGCCTCGATGTGCAGAACTGACGCCCACTAATACGATTTCATCACCCGTTTGCAATAAACCAATACGATGGATAACGGCAACTCGTTGGATATCCCAGCGTTGTTTGGCTTCCATCACAATTTCGGTGAGGGCTTTTTCTGTCATGGCAGGATAATGTTCTAAAAATAAACTGGACACCGTATCGCCCAAATTTAAATCTCGCACTTTACCCACAAAAATGGTGGTCGCACCAACAGAATGTTGTTCAGAAAGCCAATGATAGATTTTATTTTGATCAAAAGGTGCTTGTTGCACACAAATTTGAATATCTTGCATTTAGCCTCCCGTTACAGGTGGGAAAAAGGCAATTTCATCGCCAGATTTCACCGCGCTTTCAAGAGGTAATAGGGTTTGATTAATTGCGACCAATAATTTGTCTTTTTGCAATGCCAATGCCCATTTATCGCCTTGCTGTGCTAAATGCGCACGTACTTGATCTGCGGTTTGGAAATCCGCTTCTAGCGTCATTTTCTCTACGCCAATCAACTCTCTTGTTTGGGCAAAAAATAATATATTCAACATGATTTCGTCTCTTATTTCGCTGCGTTATTTAGCAATAAAATTTCCTGATTTTCCACCGCACTTTTCCAACAAACGTAAGCCAGAAATAATCATATCTTTCTGTACCGCTTTACACATATCGTAAATAGTCAATGCGGCTACGCTTGCGGCAGTTAAAGCTTCCATTTCTACCCCAGTTTTGCCCGTTAATTTGCACAGACTTTCAATTCTCACCTGATTACTTTCAGGAAGTGCGGTTAAATTTACCTCGACTTTGGATAATAACAAAGGATGGCATAATGGGATAAGTTCCCAAGTACGTTTTGCTGCTTGAATTCCTGCAATACGAGCGGTGGCAAATACATCTCCTTTGTGATGATTGCCCGACATAATCAACGCTAATGTTTCTGGTGACATTGTCACATAAACTTCTGCACGCGCTTCTCTCACCGTATCTTGTTTTCCTGAAACATCCACCATATTGGCTTCGCCATTATGATTAATATGTGTAAATTCTGTCATAATTTTCCTTTTATCCGCCAATGGTGGCTAAATTTGTTCGAATACCGCTATCACCCTGGTGCAAGAAATGGTGTTCACGCTTACCCTGTAACGCAGAGAAAATTTTTGCTTGCAAAAGAGGTTGCTGTTGATCATTTTGTAACAAATCACGCAAATCAATGCCCTCTTCACCAAATAAACAAAGGTGTAATTTGCCTTTGGCGGAAACCCGTAATCTGTTACAGCTTGCACAGAAATTCTTTTCATAAGGCATGATCAAACCAATTTCACCTTGATAATCAGGATGAGCAAAGACTTTTGCTGGCCCATCAGAACGCGCTTTTGGCAATAATTGCCAACCTTGTTTAATTAATTTATCTGCCAGAATTTGCCCAGAAAGATGATATTTTTCAAAGAAATGGTTCATTTCACCCGTTTGCATTAATTCAATAAATCGCATTTGGATAGGTCGGTCTTTTACCCAAGCTAAAAACTGATCAAATTCATGATGGTTTAAATCTTTCATCAATACTGAATTGACTTTGATTTTTTTATAACCAATTTCAAAAGCACGATCGATACCTTTCATTACATCATGAAATTTATTTTCGCCAGTAATACTGTAAAATTGGCGAGGGTCAAGACTATCAACGCTGACATTAATTGAAGTAATACCTGCTTTTTGCCACGCATCCACATCTTTAGCCATGCGATAGCCATTGGTAGTCAACGCAATGTTACGAATTTGATTAAGTGCGGTGATATTTTCAACAATTTCGATAAAATCTTTGCGTAACGTCGGCTCTCCGCCCGTAATCCGAACTTTCTCCGTTCCCATGGCAGCAAAAGCTTGCACTACGCGGCGGATTTCATCTAAAGAAAGAAATTTATCTCGTTCTGGATTGGGTTGATAACCATTAGGTAAACAATAGTTGCAACGAAAATTGCACACATCTGTAATAGATAAACGCAAATAATAATATTCACGTTGAAAAGGATCGACTAATCGATTGTCCAAATGTCGAATTGGAATAGTTTGCATAAGATACCTTTATAAATAAATAGGATAGATTGTTTCCAACATATCCCTGAGCAATAGATTTCATTGCTGGCATTGCTGCCCTATTCTCATAGAACTTAGGCACACAAGCTCGGTACTAAAATTGGTTTTATTCTAAAAGAGTTAAACTATAAGTACAATATAAAAGCCTGAAATTCACTGGATTGTGGTATAAATCTCATCTTTTTTTGATTTAGTTTTGTATAAAAAAATATATAACCATCTAAATAAAAAATAGTGTTTTTTGAAATGAGTAAAAAATGGTAAATTATCACCGCACTTTTCAGAAGGACGAATGAATGACAGAACAGCAACACCCACATTTACAGCAGCTCCAACATATTGTCGCCATTGGTGGAGGACATGGATTGGGACGCATAATGTCATCACTTAGTTTCCTTAAAGAAAAATTAACAGGCATTGTTGCCACTACTGATAATGGTGGTTCAACTGGCAGAATTCGTGATGCTCATGGCGGCATTGCTTGGGGGGATTTACGCAATTGCCTGAATCAAATTATCGCGAATCCAACCACTGCTTCTTCTGTTTTTGAATATCGTTTTGGCGGTACCGGCGAACTCGCAGGACATAATTTGGGTAATTTAATCTTAAAAGCTTTAGAAGATATGCATATCCGCCCAACTGAAGCCATTAATCTTATTCGTAATTTCCTACGCGTTAAATCTTATTTATTGCCAATGTCCGATCAGCCCGTTCATTTAGGTGCTACGCTTCATTCTGGCGAGCAAATTCTTGGCGAAGTGGCAATCGATAACCTAAATGAAGTACCGCAATCTTTATTTTTATCACCTCAGGTTCCCGCTTCAGCCGAAGCTGTCAATGCGATTTTACAAGCAGAAGTCATTTTATTAGGTCCTGGCAGTTTTCTTACTAGTATTATGCCAACGCTTCTTTTACCCGAAATTATCAATGCACTACAAATCACCGCAGCAAAAATAATTTTTATTGATAATTTAGGAATTGAGCATAGCCCTGCCGCCCGCTTATCTCTTAAAGATCGTATTGATTGGGTTCATCGCCTAATTGGTAAACCTATTATTCATGGCGTGATTACACCGCCAGAGCTGGCTCAGGAAGCAAATTTATCCCATATCAATGTGTTGGCTCGAAAATTAAATGCTGACGATGTGATTTATCGTCACGATAGAGATCGTTTATGTAATGCAATTAATGAAATGATTGGAGAGTTAAAAGAAAAGCCATTCAAATGAATGGCTTTACTTGAATTATTCTGCAGTTAAATCTTTAATCTCTGTTGTTGCAGCGTTGTTCATTACAGACTGAACACCTTTTTTCGCTGCTTCTTGTGAAGAATAATATTGGCTACGACCAATTTCTTGATGATTTTTTGCTTTTAAAATGAAATACGGCTGATCGCTTTTTGTCATTCTAAATTCAAAATTGCTTTCATCTACGCCATTTTTTTGTACAGAAGCAATGCCATTTTCCGCAGCTGCACGACTTTTGTATAGTTCGCTCGTCAAGATCACTTGACTGTTTGCTGCTTTCAAATTGAACATAAATTGTCCGTCATTTGCTAATTTTAATTCATACCAACCTAATGCCATTTTGTTTTTCCTTATTAAGTTTGTGTAGTATGGAAAGGATTTTCCACATTCAAATCATAAGTGATTAGCTGAAATTTTCAACTCTTTTTTGCTAAAAATTCAGTGATTTAAATCTAACTGCTCAATTTGTTGCTGTACCGTATTTTTATTAAAAAATTCACCGCACTTTGCAGGACAAATGATATGTAATGGTTCATTACGATAATTAAATGTTAAGGCATAAGCATGCAAATAAGTGCGGTCAATATTTTCAACATTTCCGCCATAAAGCGCATCACCTAAAATTGGACTGCCTAAACTTTTCATTGCCACTCTTAATTGGTGCGTTTTACCTGTTTGTGGTTTTAACACAAATAAACGTAGATTCGGTTCGCAACTTATGGAATAAAATCGTGTAATCGCTGGATTTTCTCGGCTTTGACAAAGTTTCCATGCTCCACGTCGGGATTTTTCCATATCACCAATAATCAATCCTTGCTTCTTTTTTGGTTTTTGCATGGATAATGCCAAATAGGTTTTCTTAATTTGATGTTGTTCAAACATCACACCAAAATTTGCAGCACTTTGTGCATTTAAGGCTAAAATTAACAAACCCGATGTGGCTTTATCTAAGCGATGAACTAGCCAAACCTGTGGTAATTGTAATTGCTCCGCAACCAGTTGAGTTAAACCTTTCTGCCCATCATCTTTATGAACGGATAACCCTGCGGGTTTATTAATAATGATAAAATCTGAATGTTGATATATAATTTCAATCATAAATTTACCCCCTTTTTATGTTAAGGAAGCCTATAATGAAAAAAGCATTAACCTTTTATTTTATTCGCCATGGACGCACCCTTTGGAATGAACAAGGTTTAGTACAGGGTTCAGGCAATTCCGACCTCACAGAAGAAGGTGTTCAAGGTGCAATAAAAACTGGCGTCGCCTTATCCCATATTCCATTCGTTGCTGCCTATTCAAGCTGTTTACAACGCACCATCGATACCGCACAACATATCTTAGCACAACGCCCCATTCCATTATTTCAACACAAAGGATTAAATGAACACCATTTCGGTAGTTGGGAAGGTCAAGATGTTACCCAAATTAAACAGCTAGAAGAATTTCAACAAATGCTGAACGAACCCGCTAATTACAAAGCACTTTGCAATGGCGGTGAAACTTGGCAACAATTGGCGGAACGTGCTTATAGTGCATTACAAGATATCATCAAAATTCACCATGAAGGCAATATTCTAGTGGTATCACATGGGCATACATTACGCTTGTTAATCGCATTATTACAGGGTGCAACTTGGCAAACTCACCGAGAAAAAAAATATTGTGCGTCGTTAAAAAACACCTCAATTTCAGTGGTGCATTATCATCAAGATGAAAATGAATCACGATTTATTGTTGAAAAGGTGAACGATGCAACACATTTAATTTAAAAAAGGGCAATCGCCCTTTTTTATTATCGCTAAATTTGCAAAAATTCCCCAACGGTATAAAAAGAGCCAAACACAAGTAGTAAATCATTTTTTGTGCTATTTTGCACCGCATTTTTTACACCTAATAAGACAGATTCTGCCGCTTGCGCCGATAGTGTCTTTCCTTCAAGTTGTGCATAATGTTGCAATTTTTGTAACAATTCTTCCCCTGTTTGTCCACGATATCCTGTTAAACCCACAGAATACCAATGATCAATCACAGGCAATAATGGGGCAATCACACCTTGCGCATCCTTATCTTTCAAAATACCGCATACAGCAATGATTTTGCCCTTGATTTCTGTTTTAAGTGCGGTTAATTTTTCTGCTAAATAACGTGCTGCATGTGGATTATGCCCCACATCAATAATCACTTGTGGTAAATCAGCCAAATTTTTCTGCGCTAATTTTGCAATTGGATTAAGCGCTTCAGGTTTAATGCGTTGAAAACGACCAACCAATTCTACTTGTTGTAAGGATTGTTTGATCAGATCCGTTGAAATCGCAAAAGGTAAGCATTGAATTGCTGCTAAAGCGGTAGCGGCATTAGCTAACGGAATTTGGCAAAACGGTAAATTTTCTAACCGCACTTTTTCACTTTGCCAACACCAAGATTGCTCAGAAGTTTCAAATTGCCAATGTTGATTACGGCAGAAAACAGAACAATTTAATGAATTTGCATGATCGGTCATTGATTTTGGTACATCGGGTTCGCCAATCACCACAGGGCAATTCGCACGAAAAATCCCCGCTTTTTCGTAGCCAATTTGTTCTCTGCTATCGCCTAAAAAATCAACGTGATCAATATCAATACTGGTAATGACAGCTAAATGGCTATCAACAATATTGGTTGCATCCAGACGACCACCTAATCCCACTTCTAAAATGACCACATCCAAATTGGCTTGTTTAAACAAATGCAATGCAGACAAGGTACTAAATTCAAAATAAGTGAGGGATTGGGTTTTATTTTTCTCAATAAAATCAAAAGATTGAATATGTTGTTGATCATCAAGCTCTTGATTTTGAATTCGCACTCTTTCGTTATAACGTAACAAATGCGGAGAAGAATAAACGCCGACTTTTAAACCCGCATTTAATAAAATGGTTTCCAACAAACGACAAGTTGTGCCTTTGCCATTGGTGCCACCAACTGTAATAACATAAGGTGCTGGATGTGACAAATCCAACGCTTGCGCAACAGATTTAATCCGTTCTAAGCCTAAATCAATTGCTTTAAAATGACTATTTTCTAAATAAGAAAGCCATTCGTCTAGGCTTGAATTCAGCGTTGGCGAAATGGCTTTTACATTATGTAACATCAGTTTATCCTGTGTTTATTTATGCTTCGCTTTTATCTTCCAAAAGTAATTCGGGTTCAACAAACGGCGAAGGTAAATGCATTAATTTACTTAATACGCTTGCTAATTTTTCACGCATTTCTGAGCGTTTTACAATCATATCAATCGCACCATGCTCTAATAAAAACTCAGCGCGTTGGAAACCTTCAGGCAATTTTTCACGTACTGTTTGTTCAATTACGCGAGGACCAGCAAAACCGATCAATGCTTTTGGTTCTGCAATATTGATATCACCTAGCATTGCAAAACTTGCAGAAACACCGCCTAAAGTTGGATCTGTTAGCACAGAAATAAAAGGCACACCTTTTTCTTTCATTTTCGCTAATACTGCACTAGTTTTCGCCATTTGCATTAATGAGAATAAGGCTTCTTGCATACGAGCCCCACCACTTGCAGAAAAGCAAACAAAAGGACAATTTTTTTCTAAGGCTTCTTCTGCTGCTTTAACAAATTTCGCACCTACAACAGAGCCCATTGAACCGCCCATAAAGCTGAAATTAGAGGCTGCGGCAACAATTGGCATACCATACAAGGTACCAGAAACGGTAATTAATGCGTCTTTTTCGCCTGTTTCTTTTTGTGCTGCTGTAAGGCGATCTTTATATTTTTTCAAATCTTTGAATTTTAAAATATCTTTTGGCTCAAGATCAGCAGCAATTTCTACAATGCTGTCTTTATCCAACAACGCTTCTAAACGTTCACGTGCATCAATACGCATATGATGACCACATTTTGGACAAACTTCCAAATGACGTTTTAATTCATCACGATATAAAACCTGCTCACATGAAGTACATTTTGTCCATACACCTTCAGGTACATTTGATTTCTTACTTGAAGAAGATGAAGGTGATTTACTAAAAATTTTATCAATCCAGCTCATATTTAACCTTAAATTTGCTAAATAAAAATCTTGCCTATTTAACCACAATTTTTGCCTTTTTAGTATCTTTTTATTGTGAAAAGTATGAGATCTGATCAGAATTATTTTGTAAAAGTGCGGTTTATTTTTAATGCGTTTTTCATCTATTATTTAGCCTTTAAAAAAGCTTTCGCTATTTGACCAATATTCATACTATGAGTAAAATCGAACTTCTTTCTTAAGTTGTTCATAGAAAAGGAGATGACATGACGACTTACAATCTGCGTTTAAAAGGTAAAAACGAGCTCACCCCACATCCAACTGCACAATATTGGCGCAAATGCCAAGTGGAAGAATTATTTGAAATGCCATTTATGGAATTGGTGTTTAAAGCAGCACAAGTTCATCGCCAACATTTCAACCCACAAGAAATTCAACTCTCTACCCTGCTTTCAATTAAAACGGGCGGTTGCCCTGAAGATTGTGAATATTGCCCACAATCAGCTCGCTATGATACGGGCTTAGAACGACAAACCATGTTAGATGTTGAAGAAATCGTGGAAAAAGCGCGTATTGCAAAATCGCGTGGCGCAAGCCGTTTTTGTATGGGCGCTGCTTGGCGAGGTCCAAAGCCGAAAGATATTGATACCGTTTCTAAAATTATCAGTGCGGTGAAAGAATTAGGACTAGAAACCTGTGGTACCTTTGGTTTATTAGAAGAAGGTATGGCTGAAAGCTTAAAAGACGCAGGGCTAGATTATTATAATCATAACCTTGATACAGATCCTGAACGCTATAACAAAATTATTCATACTCGTAATCATGAAGATCGCATGGATACGCTTGGAAAAGTGCGTAATGCTGGATTAAAGGTCTGCTGTGGTGGTATCGTGGGCATGAATGAGACCCGTCCTGAACGAGCTGGGTTAATTGCTAGCTTGGCTAACTTAGATCCGCAACCAGAAAGCGTGCCAATCAACCAACTTATCAAAGTGGAAGGCACACCGCTAGAAAATGCAGAAGATTTGGACTGGACGGAATTTGTACGCACTATTGCTGTAGCACGTATTACTATGCCAAATAGTTTTGTACGTCTCTCTGCTGGTCGTAGCGATATGCCTGAAGCGATGCAAGCGCTCTGCTTTATGGCTGGTGCCAATTCGATTTTCTATGGCGACAAATTATTAACTACCGAAAACCCAGAAGAAGATCATGATCAGTTGCTAATGGCAAAATTAGATTTATATCCTTTAACTTATCAAACTGAAGAATAAAAACTCATAAAAAATAGACCGCACTTTTGCGGTCTTTTTTATAACTGTTGAGGTAAAAACAAAGGCCCTAACGCTGTTTTAGGCAAGTCAAATTGAGGTGGATAAATCACATCCACTAAATATAATCCCTCAGGTTTTGCCGTCGGCGCTGCTAAAGTGCGGTCTTTTTGTGATAATAACCAAGACATCCATTCCACCGGCTGACGACCTGCTCCCACCTCCATCAAACTGCCCACAATGTTGCGCACCATATGATGCACAAAGGCATTAGCTTGAATATCTACGATAATATAATCTCCTTGACGATACACATTCAGATGATGAACATTGCGCCAAGGTGTATTGGATTGACATTGTGCCGCGCGGAACGAAGAAAAATCATGCTCCCCCAACAATGCTTGTCCAGCTTGATGCATTAATTGATGATCTAACGCCAAATGCGTATGTGTAACACCATAAGGCAAAATGGCAGAACGCAATTTGTGGCTATATAAAATATAACGATAACGACGAGCTTTTGCACTAAAACGAGCATGAAAATCATCAGGTACAGGCTTTGCCCATTTGACTGCAATGTCATCGGGCAAATTAGCATTGGTACCAAATGCCCAAGCTTTATCTGGACGAATAACATTGGTTTCAAAATGCACCACTTGTCCAGTACCATGAACGCCACTATCTGTACGCCCTGCACAAAAAACTTCAATTGGCTCATTCGCCACAAATGACAAAGCTTTTTCCAATTCTTCTTGTACACTTAAGACTTTATCTTGTCGCTGCCAACCAAAATAATTTTTGCCGTTATACTCAATTCCCAACGCAATTTTCATTAAAACTCCTAAAAATCACACCGCGCTTTTCAGTTGAATATGCACTGTGATTTCTTCACGATCATGATATAAATGCTTCGCTTGTAGCTGAAATGCCAACCCTTGTGACCTCAATTTATCCGACAATTGTTGTAAGCATTGCTGTACTTCTTGATAACGTTTTTTCATAGGTAATTTCAAGTTAAAAATGGTTTCTCTACACCAACCATTCAGCAACCATTTTCCGATCAAATCCGCAATACGACTTGGTTTTTCCACCATATCGCATACAAGCCAATCGATTTTCTTACGCTTAGGTGGTTGAAATTTAAAACCATCTTCTGAACAATGTTCAATACGTCCAGTATCATGCAAGCTAGCCGCCATTTTGCCATGATCCACTGCATACACAAACAAACCACGACGCACCAATTGATATGTCCAACCGCCTGGGCAAGCGCCCAAATCAACACCAATCATATTTTCATTTAAACGCTTAGTTTCATCTTCTCTTGGTACAAAGGTTAAAATTGCTTCTTCTAATTTTAACGTTGAGCGGCTCGGCGCATCAGCAGGGAATTTCAAGCGAGGAATACCCATAAAATGAGTCGAATGATTGTGATTGTAAGAATAACCAACATAGCAAGCATGAGAGGCAGTAAATAAACAATGCAATGTAATTCCTTTTTTACTGGATTTACCTTGCAACCAGCCTTGTTTTTTCAACGCTTGGCGCAACGGCACCGTAAATTTACGACAAAAGGTGGACAGCGATTTTGCTTCATTGGTATCCGCAGTTTCCACCAAAATATCTGCGCTATGCGTTAATTGCGAAGCAAAGTGCGGTGCAATTTGTTGATATTTTTCAATAATAGGACTAATGCGATCTTCTGGGTTAAGCTCATCCAATAAATCAGAGACTACTATCATCTGGCGGACGAAAATCAGTTGTTGAAAGGGAATCTCACGCGCTAAACGATCGGCTTCACCCGTTTGGTAACATTCAAAAATCACATAGCCACTATTTTCCTGTAAACGCGCAAAACCAAATACACCACGTTCAGCAGCTTTGTCAGTCATTTCTACGGCCACTTCTTTTTCAAAGCCAGCACGACAATATAAGGCTAATTTATTCAATTTCATTTCCCTTTTTCGCTACACTTGAACGCAAAGCAACATAAAATAAGGTTGCCCATCCCACTAAAAATGCAATACCGCCCATTGGCACAATCATCGCCATAGATTTGGTATTGAATACTGCCATGGCATAAAGAGAAAAACTAAAGGCAACAATGCCTATTGTCCAAGAAAATCCAATAATATTCACCGCACTTTTACGGCATTTTGGCTGAGGTTGGTGTGTTGTTGCTGACAGATAAAAACCTAATACCAATAATGCAATAGTATGAAAAGCATGATATTTCCAACCAGTTTCAAGCCAAACTAATTGTTGCATGTCAAATTGTTTTTGTAATGCATGGCTGGCAAAGGCACCAAAGGCCACGACAATAAAGCCACTTAAAGCGGCTAAAGATAAAAAGCGGTTTCCCATTAATTTTCCTTATGTATTTCTTGCACGATCCAATCACGAAATGTTTGAATAATTTTTTCATTATGCCTTGTTTGGCTATTTACCACATAAAAAGATTTTGGATCTAATAATGAAGTTGGCCACACAATTTGCAAATTGCCCCGATCAATTTCTTGTTGCGCTAACATTTGATTCGCAATCACAAGACCTTGCCCATAAACCGCGGTTTGTAATGCCATAAATGTATGACTAAATAACGCGCCTTGCTGCACATTGGGTAAATCGATATTCAAATGATGGGACATCATCTGCCAGTTTTCTCTGGTATGAATATGAATGAGTTTATGCAATTGCAAATCTTCTGGCGAATTCACTGGCATTTCAGCTAATAACTTTGGCGATGCCAACATCACCAGATTGGCATTTGCTAATAACTCGACTTGCAGATTATCCCAGTTTCCGTAGCCATAATAAATAGCCACATCAATATCTTTATTTAATAATCCTTCGTCTTGCTCGGTGGCACGTATTCGAACTTCAATATCAGGATGTTGCTGATTAAAGTACATAAGACGAGGAACAAGCCATTGAATCGCAAAGGTTTGAGGGACGCTAATATTAAGATAAGACTTGCCCGTAGAAACTAAATCTTCGGTAACCATCGCTAATTTATGCAAAATAGCGGAAATTTCGTTGTAATAAATTCTGCCTTTATCGGTTAATTCTAAGGTTCTATTTTTTCGAATAAAGAGCGATATGCCTAAAAAATCTTCTAACAGTTTTATTTGATGGCTCACTGCAGCTTGGGTCACAAAGAGCTCATCCGCTGCTTTAGTAAAACTTAAGTGGGTTGCAGCACTTTCAAACGCTTTCAGTGAATTCAGGGGAGGCAAACGTTTAAACATAGTTTTCTCTCTAATCTTAATTTTTGTAATAATAATTTATATTCGGAAAGGATTAGTTTTTTTTATCCATCAGATAAAAATTTCTCATTTGTCTGACTTCAATCTAATCCCTATACTACCGCCATACTTAATGATTGGTAATTCCTTAATTGATTAAGAGTTCCGACTTTTAGTTAAGTATTATGTTGTGTTTGCATATTGTTCGGGCAACCGAACTGAATTTCTAGTAGCTAATTAGAAATTCATTAACTTCCTGTATATTTTACCCTGTTTTTAGGGATACAACACCGCACAAAAGTGCGGTGTTTTTTTATGTTAAAATTTTACACTTCCGCTCGCAAAATCTCAAATAATTGTTTTCAAGCCTATGATAATGGTGTAGATTTATCAAATCTTAACAGCTTTGCAAATGACAACTTAAAGGATATATCTATGAAAGATCTTGATTGGCATAACCTTGGATTTAATTATATTAAAACAGATTATCGTTATTTAGCCTATTGGAAAAATGGTGAATGGCAGAAAGGCGAATTAGTCACTGATAATGTTTTACATATTAGCGAAGGTTCTACTGCATTACATTATGGTCAACAATGTTTTGAAGGTTTAAAAGCTTATCGTACTAAAGATGGTTCAATTAATTTATTCCGTCCAGATGAAAATGGTAAACGCCTGCAACGTAGCTGTCGCCGTTTATTAATGCCTGAAATTCCAGTAGAAATGTTTATCGATGCGTGTAAACAAGTGGTTAAAGCCAATGAAGAATGGGTGGGTCCTTATGGTTCTGGCGCTACCCTTTATTTGCGTCCTTTTGTCATTGGTGTGGGTGACAATGTTGGAGTAAGTCCTGCGCCGGAATATATCTTCTCTATTTTTGTTTGCCCTGTTGGTGCTTATTTTAAAGGTGGCTTAAAACCAACCAATTTCATGGTTTCTCATTATGATCGCGCCGCGCCACAAGGTACAGGTGCCGCGAAAGTCGGTGGTAACTATGCAGCAAGTTTGTATCCAGGTAAACAGGCAAAAGCACAAGGCTTTGCAGATTGTATTTATTTAGATCCAACTACTCATACTAAAATTGAAGAAGTAGGTTCAGCCAACTTTTTTGGTATCACTAAAGATAATAAATTTATCACGCCAAAATCGCCTTCTATTTTAGAAAGTATTACTAAATATTCACTTCTCTATTTAGCTAAAGAACGTTTTGGAATGGAAGCCATTGAAGGTGATGTGTATATTGATGAATTAGATAATTTCGCTGAAGCTGGCGCTTGCGGTACAGCAGCGGTGGTCACGCCAATTGGTGGTATTCAATATAATGATAAATTACATGTTTTCTACTCAGAAACAGAGGTGGGGCCTGTAACTCGTCAACTTTACGATGAACTTGTGGGCATCCAATTTGGCGATAAACCTGCGCCAGAAGGTTGGATTGTTAAAGTGGAATAATTACTTGATATTAAAAATTTAGGCATAGTTTTTACTATGCCTAAATTATTTATAAAGATGAAATCTAATTTTGATTATTACTGCAATGACAACGCTTGCTTAATACGATCAGCAAACATTCCGACACTTAACGCATAATAATTAGAACGATTCCAATCTAGGATTGTGCGGTAGTTGTTAGAAACTAAAAATGCGCGTCCAACCTCTTTATCTGGACGAACAAGCCACAAATCAGCATTGGATAATGCATTTAATTTTTGCGCTTCATTGCCATTTTTTAACATCACGCCCTGAGATTGCCAATAAGCCAATGAGCGTGCTTTATTTTTCTCAGTTCCTGCCATGGATAAATCAAGCGGTTGATTTAAAACGACTTCAACGCCCCAAGGTAAATTGTCATTCCAACCCACTGTATGCAAATAGTTAGCGATGGACGCAAAAACATCATATTCATTGCGCCAAATATCCTTGCGACCATCTCCATCACCATCTGCCGCATAATTTAAATAAGATGTTGGCATAAATTGCGTTTGCCCCATGGCTCCTGCCCATGAGCCTAACATTTTCGCACGATCTAAATGACCTTGATCGAGCATTTTCATCGCATTAATAAATTCTTTACTGAATAATTTTTCACGACGACCATCAAAGGCTAATGTGGCGAGTACAGATAACACATCGTAGTTACCTTGGTAATAACCAAAACTACTCTCCATTCCCCATAAAGCTAAGATAAACTCTTGCTGTACGCCATATTGCTTACTGGCTTTTTGCAACTGAGTGCGGACATCCCAATAATTTTCTTCTGCTTTATTCACTTTGCCTTGTGTTAAATGCTTATTAATGTAATTCGTTGCACCATTTGGATTAGGTGGCAATGGAGGCTGATTTTTTCGTCTCGCCGCATTACCCGCTTGTTTTTGATCTAAACGCACCGCACTTTCTATGTAACGAATATTCTGCTGTGCATTTAATGTTTTAGCTGAAACGCCCTGACCTGCCGCTTTACGTTTCAAAAATTGCACATAATCATTAAAATGGCTGAGATTACGGTCTTTGTTATACACCGCGTTTTCGGCCAATGGCGATAATGATCCATGATTTGTTGTCTGAGAAGAACAGCCTACCAATGCGAAACCAAGACACAGTGCGGTGGATTTTAATAAAGTTTTCATTAAGCTTTCCTATTTACGAACAAATTTATAAATTAATTTTACAAGCCAAACAGGCATTAATCTGGGTAAAGTACGCAGTAAAAATGTAGCGAATCCAGACAACCCATTTTGAATTCCAAGCTGTTGTTTCAACTGATAAAGTTTCCATTCACTTTTTGCGTAGATCAATCCTCTACGACGACTAAACATCGCATTTCCAGCCGTTCTTGCATAAAGTAGCACCTCAGATAAATTGCCTACTTTATAGCCTTTAGCAATAATACGATTCCATAAATTATAATCTTCTAAAAATAAATGGTGCTGATAACCGCCAACCTCTTCTAACACTGATTTTTTATAAGCTACCGTCATGTGATTAAATGGCGAACGCAAGCGATTGAAGTTCACAATATTTTCGTAGCCCACTGGCACTTCTCGAATCGCTATAATTTGATTTGGATCTTCATCAAACTCCGCTATTTGCGTACTAAACAAAACAACATCTGGATTGTTTTGAATAAATTCAACTTGCTTTTCAAAACGCTGAGGATAGCAAATATCATCGGTATCCATTCTAAATAGCCATTCATTGCTTGCCTGTTTAATGCCTTCATTTAGCGCTTTTCCTAATCCCATATTTTGCGCTAAAGGCACTAATTTTAATGGTAATTTGGGCGCAAACTCCGCTAATACATTTTCTAATTCAGCGGTAATTGGACCATCTAACACAATGACAATTTCATCCGCTGGATATGTTTGCTCAACGAGGCTTTGCAAACTTTCTGCTAAAAAAGCAGGCTTTTCCTTAATATATAAGGACATTAATACTGAAAATTTCATTATACGAACCGTTTTAAATTAATGGCTAAACTTGGAGAAATAAAGCTCACAATGGCAATAATTAAATGCTTCACATTATGGCTTAATTTAAACATCTTAAAATAATAGCTTGCCGCTTTACGAGAAAGGTTCATCGCATTGGGATAAGCTAACATATACAAAGAATTAATGGCAAAATTGTGCTTTTGTTGTGACGTCGTCACGTAGCGTTCCGCAATAATTTTTATTGCCTGTTCTGTATTAGTCGTATTCGTTGATACGCTAGAACGTTTGGTATGAAATGCACAAATACTTAATGGCTCAGCCACTAATATGGCATGTAAATCAGGACTAGAGGCTAATTTCAACGCAAAATCATAATCTTCCAAAGATTTTAATTGAGTATCTAAGCCACCTAATTGAAAGAAAAATGCTTTCTGAATACACATCATCGGCATCCCACCAATTTTATTGGCTAATAAAATATTATCCAAGGTTATCTCTGATGGTGGAAATGGACTTGTCGTATAGAAAAAGCCTTCGTTCACCATTTCACATTTTGCAGGATGATATAGAAAATTGCACTGTGCATTTTCAGCGATATTTGCAGCTAAAATTTCACATTTATTATCTGCAAAACGATCATCATCATCTAAAAACAAAAGCCAATCATTTTTCGCTGCGTCCGCACCAATATTGCGACTTTGCGCAGGACCTAAATTCGTTTGGTTGCGAATAAGCGTGACATCAAAATCAAAAGTGCGGTCTATTTTTATGGGATTTGGTGAGTAATCATCGATGACAATCACCTCAAAATTATGCACCGTTTGCTGTGCTAAACTTGCTAGCAATGCATTCACTTCAGCATTGCGATTATAAGAAGGGACAATAATACTAAACATTATTTTTGCTCAAATAGAAATTGTTTCCCTTTATGACCAAATAAAGAGATAAACATTAGAAAAATAAACATAATTCCCGGATAAGCATAGGTATCCGCTTTAACATTCAATACACTTAATAAAAATAGCGTTGATAAAATAAATTTCCAGCTGCCATTAAACCAGTTATCCGCAATACGTTTGATGAAGTAAACGGTAAAAAGTAAACAAGCCAGCATATAACCGACGCCACCATATAACACTTGACGAATAAAGCCTGAATCCGAACCACCATAATAGCTAATCCCGTTCACATAATATTGCCCATCGCCCATAATGAATTGCTTTAACTGAGGCATAAACAAATGCTTATTCATGAGCGTATCCGTTGAAGAACTTAAACGCTGTCCGCCTTGAATAAGATTAATCACTGGTTCTAAGGCATGTTCAACATAGATATTCGTTGGATACACAATGACTAGGAATAGTACAAGTCCAGCAAAAGCAATAATGGCTGGTAAATAACGCCATTTAAAATACAACGCCAAACTTACCACCGAAAAAACTAAAAAAGTTCTGCCCGAAATCAAACCAATACAAAGCAATAAAAATACATAAACAGGGTTTAAATTATGTTGTTTATGCGCATAGGCTAATAAAAAGTGAAACAGCATTAAATAAAATGCACTGAGTTGGAAAAACGCCGAAGAAGTGAAATTATATAGGCGATATTCCTGTTCTGAACCTTGAAAGCGCGGTAGAAAATAATCCGCATTTGTTCCCAACGCAATACTAATAAATAATGGGATGCCCATTAAGGCAAGTAAACCTAGCGCAGATTGCACACCAACCCCTATTTTGAGATCGTTGATGAACTGCATTTGTCCTGTTTGTTTATGATAAAACAAATTATAAATAACAATACCAAAGACAAATAAAATCAATGCTTTAACATACATGCTAACCACACCCAATTCATGGGTGCCATTGATTAACATAGGAACAACAGAAATCGCAATTAACGCTAAAATTACCAGAAGGCTATCCACTGGCACTACAAATTGCTTTAATGTTTTTTTATACCATTTATAGCCTAACAACAGCGTAGCAAAAATGCCCGCCACCAAACTCATGCGGACGATATGCCATAACCAAGGATCATAAAGGTAAAAGAGACTGATTAAACTGGACATGATAAATTTCTCATGATCGCCATGACTTTCTTCATTGGAAACTTGATGAGTTTTTTAGCTAAATTATTTTTCTTTTCAGCCCTTGTGCTCGATAAATTACTCACCAACACCGGATTCTCAATCACCATTAAGGGACGTACAACAACAATATCCAAGCCAAATCTTTTACCAAATAAAATAAAATCATCAGCAAGCCAATACACTGAACAACTTTGTTCCACTTCCTGCCAAAAACGGCGACAAGCCGATTTTTTAATTAGATAAGCAACGGTGCCGGCAAAATAATTTTTATAAGGATAAGCATAGCGATAAGGCGTACCTTCAATACTTTTTTGTAATGACTTAAAAGTGGTTGGATAATTAATGCAAAGTTCCTTGTCATTAAAATCTGCAATTTTTGACTGACCAACTAAAATAATATCGGCCTTTGGCTTTTGGTGTAAAAGTGCGGTTAAATTTTGCTGAAAATTTGCGGCAAATAAGGCGTCATCTTCACAAACAAGTGCATATTCGTCTTCACCAATGTTTTCATCTTCTATAATCAGCTTATACACATCTAAGTGACTGTATGTACAACCGATTTCACCTTTAGTTGCGGCACGACCATAAGCTAATTTAAAACTGTCGATATCAAAATAACTTTCTAGCTGTTCCTCTGACCAACTCATTGTGTTGACGGCATCAAACACTTCAAAATCCGCCGTATCAGGTTGGGAGAAAAATAGCTCTCGACGTTGTACATCTTTTGCTAAGGAAATTAAAAACTTTCTCATTTTACACCGCACTTTTTTGTTCTAAATTTTGTTCTTTGTTTAATAAATCTGTGATCGGATATTTAAAATAATAAATAATTGAAATCACTAATCGGGTTGCACTCGCGCCAATTAAGGCATAAGCCACACCATAAAGTTGTTGTTCTCTAAACACATAAAATAAAAGGGTAAACACCACAATAGAAATCAATTGACGAGTAAATAATAAGATTTGTTTACCTTGCAATAGCATATTTTGCGATAGCACCCAAGATAATCCCGCCAAAATCGAATTAATAATAAACCAAACTAAAATTGGCGCGACCTCAGCATATTTCGCACTAAAGAAAAAGACGATAACAAGTTCGGCCAATAACGGTACTAAAATAACCGCAGAAATACTCATTAACACCACAATTACCAATACCGCTTTGAGTCGATTTAAATGATTAATTAAGCCTGAATAATAATAATCCGCCAACATATTAATAAAACGGGTAAGCAAACTATCAAAAGCAATACAGACCGTATAAAGCCCTAGCACATAGTTGCCCATAAATAATGTAATCAAAAATTTATCTAAATTAACGGTCGTTGCACCAAACAGCTGTAATAAATTTTGTTTAAACCAAGTAGTAAAAAAGAATTTTTTATCAATAGGTTGAACTGGGTTATGCTGAATAAATCCACGATGAATTTGGTATAAATAATGCAAGCATAACAAGGCTTGCACCAAGCTATACAAGGTAAATAAATAGAGCGCAATCACCAAAGGTTGCTCTTTTAAAATTAAATAAGCAATACCATAAACGGCGACCAACAAAATTGGTTGTTGCAAGGTAATTTTGCGATAAATGCGTAACGCAGGATCGCTTTTACTTTTTTCTAAAGTAACGGTCGCAATAGCAGTTAACACAACATTGACGATAAACAATACGGAATAATTGGTAAAATCAAATAAAACTAAGGCAAGACAAGCAACAACTAAAGATAAAATCAAAAAGGCGACTAAATAGCCTTGCCATCCTTGATATTGCTTATTACGCATGCTTAACACTAAGGCGAAACCGACTCCACCGGTTGCAATGGTAACCACATAGGATACGGAAGTAATAAATAATTGGTGTAAACCACGATCTTCAACGGACAAAAAACGGGCAAGAATAAAGGCACTGACCATTGTCAGCACCATACTTAGCAAAGTAACACTAATTAATTTAATTAAATGCATACTAGATTTCATATAATTTTGTGTAGCTAATCTCTTGCGTCCATTGATGATAATAGCCCGTATTCTTACCGTAAGAGTTATCACAGACTTGATTTGGCAGACCTAATAAGCAAGAAAAAATATGCCCATGCAAACGGCTTGTTACCACTTCATCATAGTTTAAGAAAATATCTTGGCTACGTTGGATAACTTTTAAAGCATGCTGATACCAAAGATCGTTAACTTTATTTTTAACAAATGGTAATTTAAATTTATTAGCAAGTTTAGAAAAACGGCTACACCATAATTCAAATTTCAAATCACTTGGTAATAAAATATCTTCCCAATCTTTCACATCATCATTACTGGATAATTTCGCCTGCACTTCAGATTCAATATGACTTTTTTCAATATCTTTACGCAAAAAATAAAGGATTTTCCCTGTTTTTTGTTGTACATTTTTCTGTGGCAAAATGCCATACAGCTGATGCGCCATATCTGGTGATAAATAAGTATTGACTGAAAAGTTCGCTTGCATAAGCGCAAAGGTTTTTGTATCTCTGGCAAATAAATGCAGATCCTTATGCTGAGAAAAAATTGCAGCGGAAGCAAGCATAGCTTGAGAATGAGAAAAATGCGCGGTTTGTGGCATTAAAATAATGCGATTATTTGGAAATGCCTGCACTAAATCTTCACGCATTTTTTGAATGCTCGGATAAAGATCACCAAAATTTCCACCACCATGGCAAAGAATCGTGGTTTTTTCCGTTACATATTTTTTTGCTTCTTCAATATCAAACGCTTGTAATGCACGTCTTAAACGAACATTAATCTGATAATCTTTAAAAAATTGTTCAGTTCCTGCATAAATTAATAAATCTCCCACATTTAAATGCAGCGGATAATCGAAATATAGCACGTCATTTTTATCAACAATGAGTTGTTCAATTTTTTGTAATTTTTGTTTTAATTCAACGAGAATTGGGTTCATTTTTACCTTCCTAAAAAATTGCCATATCATAGCATTTTGGCTAATTATTTGACAGTATTTTAGTGATTGAGTTCGTGCAATATTTCCGTAATAATAACCGCACTTTTAGCCTATTTTAAGGACGATTATGTTTGAATTAACTAAATTACTTAGTGCGATTGCACTTCCCCCTTTTAACGTCATTATTTTGGGCATTTTTGCTCTGTTATGTTTATTATTTAAATGCAAGAAAATGGCGTTTTTAAGTGCTTTTCTCAGCATTGGCATATTGTACATTGTCAGCATTCCCTATACGGCTCAATGGCTCAATGATAGCCTAACCAAAGAGGATAACTTAACCGTTGCAGATTACCAACAAGCCCAAGCCATTGTCGTACTAGGCGGTGGACTACGAGATAGCAAAGAACTTTACCGTAGCTTAACTGTTCCGGGATTAGTGCTAGAACGTATGCGTTATGCGGCTTATTTACATAAAGAAACTGAATTACCTATTTTAATCAGTGGTGCCAGTCCAAATGGCAATTCTGAAGCGGCAGTCATGGGGCAAGAATTATTTACCTTTTTTGGCATTAAACCGAAATGGTTGGAAGAACGCGCGTTAAATACCATACAAAATGCCAAATTCAGTTATGAAATGCTTGAACGAGAAGGTATAAAAAAAATTATTTTGGTCACAAATCAATGGCATATGCAACGTGCCAAATTGTTATTCGAACGCGAAGGATTTATTGTTCTACCTGCTAGTGTAGGAAATGGCGTTACCCCAGAAAGCTACGGACTTAATTATATGCATTTTATCCCTCAAGCCGGCGCAATCAATGCCAACATGCAATTGCTGAAAGAATGGTTAGGCTATTGGAAAGAAAAATTTTAATGAATAAAAAAGTGCGGTGAAATTCACCGCACTTTTTTCGTTTTAATGAGCAAATTTCATTAGTACGCCGAGTAAGAAGAATTTTAGGTCTTGTTCTGAAATTACATAGCCATTAAAATTAAGACCTTCTTTTTGAGCTTCAATGTTTAAGGTCAATTTACCCTCTTTCTCAATGAGTATGCCTTGTTGTTTCGCTTCATCAATCCAAGAGTCCACTGCTAATTCGATGTTTTTCTCATATTTTGCTTTATCCATATTAGCTTTGCCCACTTGAATTAATTGATTTAATAAATGGCTAATAGCTTGTTTATCTGCTTTAGCATGTAAAGCTAGTTCTTTAAATAAACTCAAAGGCGCTGAATTTACTTTTGCTAAATCCACTTTCGCCACATTGATATTTAAGTCCGCTTCAATTTTTCCTTTTTCATTGGTTACACTTAATTCATCAATTTTTAAGTGCGGTTCATTTTGTAATACCTCTAAACCTAAACGTTGGTATTCTGCTTCATTATCCGCAGATATTTTTTGTATTTCATCTGTCGCAGAAGCCAATAAATGATTCACTTCTGCATTCAATTTAAATTTACCTAATGCTTGTTCATTGGCAAAAAATTCAAAATCTAGCTTAATACCATTATCAATAAAATCGTTGTTTAACTTGCTATTATAATCAAGAGCAATATTCTTAAATACCGAATTTTGCACTCTTGATTTTTCAGGCACATTTTCGTGATAAGTATAATCATATTGAATTTGTCCAATATTTGCTTTCACAAAACCATCAAATAACGTTGAAAACTGAGTACTTTTCACATCTGAATGCGCTTTTAGGTCATCAATTGTTATTTTAATGGTGGCCAATCTAGGATCGTTTATTGACAATAATAAATCAGCTTTAGGCATCTCCATTTCTGATTTGCCAAGTCCATTTTTATCTACATCAAACTTAATTTTGCCATTATCCCAATTGGCTTCAACGCCCGATGACTTCATATTACCTGAATTGATATCAACATAGCCTTTGGTTTGAAGATCATAAGAAACAGCAGCTTGAGAAAAGAACGGAGACTTGCCCTTTGTCGCTTCAAAAATTGCTCGTGTTTGTTCATTGTTCACAAGTTGTCCTGTAACAGAAAACATCACTGGCATTAAATTAAATTGCGTTAAATGATTTAATGGGATTGGACCATGATAAAACTTACCTTCAAGTGGAAGATTGAAATCCATATCATTGATTTTCATTACCCAATCATAACGATAATCTGAACTAAAAAATCCACGCTCAAATTTAACATTTTCAATTTGTGCATAGAAATTCATGCCATCTACGTCTTTCGTTAAGGTTTGTTGTTTTAATTTGGTATTTGCCACTTCAATTTGGCGTTGATATTCAGCTTCCGCTTTTTGACCTGTGTACCAAGCACCACCCGCCCAAACGCTTCCCAAAATAGCGACAACCGCTAATGCAATCGTTGATTTTTTCATTTCAATTTCCTACTAAAAAGAATGGTTATATTTTGGCTATCTTAGCATAAGTGCGGTGAATTTTTATTAACTTTTCTCTTGAAATCACAAAATTCAGCCTTATTTTGTTACCCATGTGAAGCTTATCTTTTATATCAATGGCATAAAATAAAAACAAAAATTTTTAAAAATGCTCTTGAAAAGAGAAAAACAATCCACATTTTGTATAGCAAGCAAGCTCATAACAAAAGCGTTGTGAAAACAGATTTAAAACTAGGAGAAAAACAAATGGGAAAAATTATTGGTATTGACTTAGGTACAACCAACTCTTGTGTGGCTGTAATGGATGGCGACAAACCTCGCGTAATTGAAAATGCAGAAGGCGATCGCACAACCCCGTCAATCATTGCTTATACGAATGATAATGAAATTTTAGTGGGTCAACCAGCAAAACGCCAAGCAGTAACAAACCCGAAAAATACGTTATTTGCAATCAAACGTTTAATTGGTCGTCGTTTTGAAGATCAAGAAGTACAACGTGATGTAAACATTATGCCATTCCAAATTATCAAAGCGGATAATGGAGACGCTTGGGTTGATGTAAAAGGCGATAAATTAGCACCTCCACAAATCTCTGCTGAAGTATTGAAAAAAATGAAGAAAACAGCGGAAGATTTTTTAGGTGAAACCGTAACAGAAGCGGTTATTACAGTACCTGCATATTTTAACGATGCGCAACGTCAAGCAACAAAAGATGCTGGTCGTATCGCAGGTTTAGAAGTTAAACGTATCATTAACGAACCAACTGCAGCTGCATTAGCTTATGGTTTAGATAAAGGTAAAGGCAACCAAACTATCGCAGTATATGACTTAGGTGGTGGTACATTCGACTTATCTATTATTGAAATTGATGAAGTAGGTGGCGAAAAAACCTTTGAAGTATTAGCAACCAATGGTGATACACACTTAGGTGGTGAAGACTTCGACAACCGCGTCATTAACTATTTAGTAGATGAATTCCAAAAAGAACAAGGTGTAGATTTACGTAACGATCCATTAGCGATGCAACGTTTAAAAGAAGCTGGCGAAAAAGCGAAAATCGAACTTTCATCAGCACAACAAACCGATGTAAATCTGCCATACATCACTGCAGATGCAACAGGTCCAAAACACTTAAACATTAAATTAACACGTGCGAAATTAGAAGCATTAGTGGAAGATTTAGTGGCACGTTCAATGGAACCTGTTAAAGTGGCATTAAATGATGCAGGATTAAGTGTTTCACAAATTGATGATGTGATTCTTGTGGGTGGTCAAACTCGTATGCCATTAGTTCAACAAAAAGTGGCTGAGTTCTTCGGTAAAGAACCACGTAAAGACGTAAACCCAGATGAAGCAGTTGCAGTAGGTGCAGCAGTACAAGGCGGTGTGTTATCAGGTAGCGTAACTGATGTTCTATTATTAGATGTTACTCCACTCTCATTAGGTATTGAAACCATGGGTGGCGTGATGACAACCTTAATTGAGAAAAACACCACGATTCCGACTAAGAAATCACAAGTGTTCTCAACGGCTGAAGATAATCAAAGTGCGGTGACAATTCACGTACTTCAAGGTGAACGTAAACGTGCAGCAGATAATAAATCTTTAGGTCAATTCAACCTAGAGGGTATCAACCCTGCGCCACGTGGTATGCCACAAATTGAAGTAACCTTTGATATTGATGCGGACGGTATCATCCATGTATCTGCAAAAGATAAAGGTACTAATAAAGAACAAAAAATTACGATTAAAGCCTCTTCAGGTTTAAGCGATGAAGAAATTCAACAAATGGTACGTGATGCAGAAGCAAATGCGGAAGCAGACCGTAAATTTGAAGAATTAGTACAGGCTCGTAACCAAGCAGATCATTTAGTTCATGGTACGCGTAAACAATTAAGCGAAGTGGGCGATAAATTATCAGCTGAAGATAAAGCACCAATCGAAAAAGCGGTTACAGATTTAGAAGCGGCGGCGAAAGGTGAAGATAAAGCGGATATCGAAGCGAAAGTACAAGCATTAATTCAAGTTTCTGAGAAATTAATGCAAGCTGCTCAACCACAACCTGAAGCGCAAGCACAACAAGCGCAAGGTGGTAAACCAAATGATGATGTCGTTGATGCAGAATTTGAAGAAGTGAAAGATAAATAATTTTACTTTTAATCTTAAAAATATAAGGGCGTAGCAATACGCCCTTTTATCATATATATTATCTGAATCTTTTTTCAAATAATAATAAACAAGGAAGACAATATGGATTTCGCAACACAATGTTTACACGCTGGTTATCAGCCTAAAAACGGAGAACCTCGCGTTCAATCAATTGTACAAAGTACAACCTATACCTATGATTCTGCAGAAGAAATTGGTAAGTTATTTGATTTACAAGCGTCTGGATATTTCTATACGCGTTTGTCTAATCCAACCACTAACGCAGCGGAAGAAAAATTAACCGCACTTGAAGGTGGTGTGGCAACCATGTGTACTGCTTCAGGGCAAGCGGCTGTATTTTACGCGATGTTAAATATCCTTGAAGCTGGCGATCATTTTATTTCTGCTTCTTATATTTATGGCGGATCCTATAATCTCTTTGCCCACACGTTCAAAAAAATGGGGATTGATGTAACCTTTGTTGATCAAGATTTGCCTTTAGAGGAATTGAAAAAAGCGATTCGCCCAAATACAAAAGCTGTTTTTGCAGAAACTATTGCTAACCCTGCATTACGGGTATTAGATATTGAAAAATTTGCTGCTTTAGCAAAATCAGCAGATATTCCACTATTAGTTGATAATACCTTTGCTACGCCTTATTTCTGTCGCCCTATTGAATTTGGTGCAAATATTATTATTCATAGCACATCCAAATATTTAGATGGTCATGCAGTGGCGCTTGGCGGTGCTATTGTTGATTGTGGTAACTTCAATTGGAATAATGGCAAATTTCCCCAATTAAGCACACCAGATCAAACTTACCATGGTTTAGTTTATACGGAATCTTTTGGTGCAGCAGCCTATATTGTAAAAGCGCGTGTGCAATTAATGCGTGATTTAGGCGCCACTCCAGCACCACAAAACAGTTTTTTACTTAATCTTGGCATGGAAACCCTTGCGGTTCGTATGCAACGCCATTATGAAAATGCACAAGCTGTTGCTGAATTCCTTGTACAACATCCTCAGGTGGTAAAAGTCAATTATCCGGGATTAAGTAATTCTCAAGACTATGATTTAAAACAAAAATATTTGCCGAATGGCTTATGCGGTGTGATTTCCTTTGAAATTAAAGGCACGCGTGAAACTGCAGCAAAATGGCTAAATGCCTTAAAATTAATTTCTCGTGAAGTGCATGTGGCAGATATTCGCACTTGTGCCTTACATCCAGCCAGTTCAACGCATCGTCAATTAAATGAAGCTGAGTTAGAAAAAGCGGGGATTTCCGCAGGATTAATTCGCCTTTCTTGTGGTATTGAAAGCATTAATGACATCCTCGCTGATTTACAGCAAGCTTTTGAAGCAAGTAAATAAAAAATATCGAAAACAAAAAAGTGCGGTGAATTTCACCGCACTTTTGCTTTCATATTAACTTAAGCTTTTGCCATTTTAGGTTGCTTAAATACGGTTACTTCTGGCGCTTCGCCGGTGAATTTCTCAAGCTGAACAATACAGCTATTTGCTGAGTTACCTTGCGCTAATTTTGAAGTACCAATATCCATGGTCAATACGTTAGGACAACCGTTTTTACATAATGGTTGCTCACTCGCACCAAGATCCATTGGATCATACCAAGCCCCTTCATGCAATGCCACAGTGCCTTTGATAATGCCATCAGTCACCACAGCACCCGCTAGCACTTGACCTCGTTTACTGAAAATTCGTACGATGTCGCCATTCGCAATACCGCGTTTTTGTGCATCTTCAGTATGAATTAACACTGGCTCGCGATCATTCACTGCATATTTTTCACGTAGTGAAGTTTGTGCTAATTGGCTATGCAAACGGTAGTAAGGATGCGGTGTCACTAATGCTAAAGGATATTCTTCAGTTACATTACCGGCAAATTCCTCTGGCACCATCCAAGATGGATAACCTTTGCAATCATCGTAGTTCATTTTTGCCACAACATCAGAGAAAATTTCAATTTTACCTGAAGGTGTACCTAATGGATTGAGTAATGGATCTTCTCTGAATTCACCATAACGTAACCATTTTTTCGCTTTTTCACTTACGTTGAAAGTAATAGGTTTATTTTCTTCCCAGAATTTCTCAAATTTAGGCATTAACACACGATTTTTACGCGCACCATCAAAGGCATCTTGATAGAAGGATTTTAACCAATCCATTTCAGATTTACCTTCGGTGAATTTATCTTCTACCCCAGCGCGTTTCGCTAATTCAGCGAAAATATCATAGTCACTTTTCGCTTCAAATTGTGGCTCAACCACTTTTTTCATTGGGAAAATATGCATAGACGCATAATCGCCAGACATGGTTAAGTCATTGCGCTCATAGCTCGTAGTTGCTGGCAACACAATATCTGCCATACGTGCAGTTGGTGTCCAATAAATTTCATTGACAATCACTGTATCTGGTTTTTGCCACGCTTTGACTAATAAATTGGTATCTTGATGATGAACAAATGGATTACCACCCACCCAATAAATTAATTTAATATCAGGATAGGTCACTTCTGTACCATTGTATTGAATTTTCTTGCCTGGATTGAGTAAAACATCAGCAATTCGAGCTAATGGGAAACTCAATGATGAGGTTTTCGCTAACCAAGATTGTCCCGTATTTGCGCTATTGTTTTCCAATGTTGCTGAAATTGAGCTTAAGCTACCGCCTGTTGCTGTTGGCGCACCACCATTAGAATAATGATAACTTAAACCGAAACCACCACCAGGTAAACCAATTTGACCAAGCATAGAAGCCAATGTCACCAACATCCAATGAGATTGTTCGCCATGGCGTTGACGTTGCATCGCCCAACCCGCCATTAACATAGTACGTTTAGAAGCAAAGTCACGCGCTAATTGTTTAATTACATCAACAGGCACACCACAGATTTTACTTGCCCATTCAGCGTCTTTAACTTGACCATCTTCTTTACCTAATAAATAGGCTTCGAATTTGTCATAACCTGTTGTGTATTTTTTCAGGAATTCCGTATTATGTTTATTCTCAGAAACCAAAGTATGCGCCATACCAAGCATTAATGGCACATCTGTTGCAGTATGAATTGGAATCCATTCTGCGCCTAAGAATTCGCAACTTTCACTTTTCACTGGGTCAATACAAATAATGCGTTTGCCACTTTCTTTTAATTTTTTGAAATAAGCGATACCTTGTTGGTCTGTTGAAGTCCATGCAATACGCAAAGTTGTCATTGGGTTAGCAGACCAAAGCACCACAATATCACTGTCAGATAAAATGGTTTCCCAACTGGTTTGTTGTTCATACACTTCAATAGTTCCCAACACATGAGGCATAATCACTTGAGCAGCCCCTGTTGAGTAGTCCCCTTTATGCCCAACAAAACCACCGGTTGCATTTAAATAGCGGTGTAATAAGGTACGGCAAGAATGTAATGAGCCAGAACTTTTCCAACCATAAGAACCGCCGAAAATATGCTCTGCTCCGCCACCTTCAACGGAACGAATACGCTTAAATTCAGCATCCACCAATTCAAAAGCTTTGTCCCAAGATACACGCACCCATTCATCACGACCACGCAGACTATTATCTTTATTACCTTCTAAATAACCTTTACGCACCATCGGATATTTCACGCGAGCTTCTGTATAAAGCTGATCTGCAACCACTGATTGCAATTCATTTTCCACCACAGGTTCAAATGCAGGGCCTGACTTCACCACTTTTCCATCTTCAACCACAACACCCAACGCTCCCCAATGCGCAGCTGTCAATACAGTATGACTTTCAGCTGCTTGAGCGGGAGCAGAAAATAATGAACTCACAGAGCCTGTCGTCAATGACGCACCAGCGACCCCCAAAGAAGAATTACGCAGAAAATCTCGACGTTTTGCATTAATTTTTTCTTTCTCTTTCATATTAAACCTCATATTGAGTAAGTTAAAATTAAGACACCTTTCCAATTTGGGAGGATAACCTATTTCTAGCTTATCCATGGTGGTAACCTTATACCACTGGCATTGCGACCATATCTTTCGACTTAGGGCAACAAGCTCGGAGTCCAGTTAAAATAATTAGTGGGTTACCCCTATCATATCTTTTGCATTACGTTGCAAATAAATCGTTACAGCGCGTACTTGATCCGCATCCATGGCAGTACGATCTTTCATTGAATTCACCACGCCAATCCATTGATTCGCCGTATAATGTTCCGCAGAAATCGGCGCATGGCAGCTACCACAATGCACATCATTCAAATTATTACCAAAAGCATTTAATGCTTTAATATTGGCAGTTAAGGTTTCTTTAAGTGCGGTGATTTCAAATGAAATTTCTTTCCAATCAGAAGCTGTTACTTCATCATAAACCGTATTTAATACTTGCACTTTATCTTTAGCATCATCACCTAACAAGGCGAGCATAATGCGTTTGCCTTTTTGCATATAAACCACTGATTCAGCACCAACCTGTTGCCAACCTTGAATTTTAGCTGTTACTTTGCCATTTTCTTCTTTCCAATTTGTCAATTCGGTATAAGGCATTAAGCGTACTTCGCCACCATTCACTAATTGCGTATTGGTCATGGATAAGGAATAAAGCATTTTATCCGTCGCACTAAATTCGCCTGCATGTTTCGTTAGCTCACCAGCAGCACTATTATCTTGTGGCATATCTGGCATAAAATGCACAATACCTTTGTGGCAATCAATACAGGTTTGTTTGGTTTCCAACGCTAACTTATGCATTTTTTGTGCAGATTCCGTTTGTTCAGATAAAGCCATTGCATCAAAACTGTGGCAACTGCGACAGGTCATCGAATCATTCTTTTTCATATCTTCCCAAACATGCTGCGCCAAGGCTAAGCGATGTTTTTCATACGCTTCTTGATCAGGTAATTTGTCATCAACAATGGTGTACCACAAATCTTTAAGCGCAATAAATTTCGCTTTCACATAATGCATTCCGCCTTCAGGAATATGGCAGTCCGAACATTCCGCCCGAATCCCTTTACGATTGGAAAAATGCACACTGCCCTCCCATTCCTCTTTTGGATAAGACATAGCATGGCAACTCACACAAAATTCCTGCGTATTGGTTTTATGCATAATAAATTGCACGCCCCCCAAACAAACTGCACCTAACACCATAAGCGCTAAACCACTTAATATTGTTTTTTTATTAAATTTAAGCATATCTCACTCCAAATTCTCATAAATACAAAATAACTCATAAGTGGTAGTTACTATATATTTTCTGTCACCAGAAAGAAAATTCTTGCCCCTATTTGAAAGAAAAACAGGCGTGATTTTTGACATAAATCAAATAGTCGTTATAAATAGATTTATATAAAAGAAAAGTAAAAAAGTGCGGTGGAAAACGTTGATGTTTTTTAATACTGAGGTTGGTTTATTTAAGGTAAACATCGTTACAAAAAATCTCCATTGCTATTGCTAGTTCAATGGAGATTTTACTTATTGTTATTAAGCGCAAAGTGAAAAACTCTTTATTTTTCCACCGCACTTTTATGACTGAATGGCAATTTACAGCATATTTTTCTCACCGCGTGATAGGCTGATTAAGCCAGAACGCACGATTTCCAAAATGCTGGTTTGTTCAGTGATGGCTTGTACAAAAGAATCAAGTTTATCTTTGGTGCCAGTCAGTTGGATGGTATATGTTTTCGCAGTAACATCCACGATCTGACCACGAAAGATATCCGCCAGACGTTTAATTTCATCACGCATTGCACCTGTGGCGCGGATTTTGACTAACATCACTTCTCGTTCCACATATTCGCAATCACTTAAATTCATGACTTTAAACACATCCACTAATTTATGTAATTGCTTTTCGATTTGCTCTAGCACACGTTCATCGCCTGAGGCTTCAATGGTCATGCGAGAAAGTGTTGGATCATCTGTTGGCGCCACCGTTAAACTTTCGATATTAAAGGCACGTTGAGAAAACAAAGCGATGACTCTTGATAATGCCCCAGATTCATTTTCCAATAATACAGATAAAATTCTACGCATTTTCTACTCCTTCGTTCTCTTCTGGTTTGCCTAATAACATTTCATCCATTGCACCTCCGCGAATTTGCATCGGGTACACATTTTCCGTTGCATCCACTTTGACATCAACAAATACAAGACGATCTTTAATGGAAAAAGCTTCTGTCAATTTTTGTTCAAGTTCATCCGCGCGATCGATTTGAATACCAACATGGCCATAGGCTTCCGCCAACTTGGCAAAATTCGGTAAGGAATTCATATACACTTGTGAATGGCGACCTGAGTAAATCAAATCTTGCCATTGTTTTACCATGCCTAAGAAGCGGTTATTTAAACTGACAATCACAATTGGGATATTGTATTGGGTTGCGGTGGAAAGCTCTTGAATATTCATTTGAATTGAGCCATCACCTGTAACACAAACCACCGTAGAATCTGGATGAGCGAATTTCACCCCTATTGCCGCAGGGAAACCAAATCCCATGGTGCCCGCACCACCTGAATTAATCCAACGACGTGGTTTATCAAACGGATAATGCAATGCGGCAAACATTTGATGTTGCCCTACATCTGATGCAATATAGGCATCACCTTGGGTTAAACGATAAATAGTTTCAATAACTGCTTGAGGTTTAATCTCTTGCGAAGTGCGGTCAAATTCCAAGCATTTTTTCGCTTTCCACTGTTCGATTTCTTGCCACCACTCTGTAAGATCGGACTGTGATTTAGCTAAGTTGTCATCTTGCAATAAGGATAAAAACTCGCTGAACACATTATCCACACTACCAACAATTGGAATCGCAGCAGGTACATTTTTTGAAATGGATGCTGGATCAATATCAATATGAATCACTTTTGCATTTGGGCAATATTTAGCAAGGTTATTTGTGGTACGGTCATCAAAACGCACCCCTACCCCTAAAATTAAGTCGGCATTATGCATTGCTGTATTGGCTTCATAAGTGCCATGCATACCCAACATGCCAAGGAATTGGCGATCGGTCGCCGGATAGCCACCTAAGCCCATTAAAGAAGAAGTAACAGGTAAATTTAATTGTTGTGCAAAGCGAGTGACCTTGTCACTACTGTTACCAATAATAACACCACCACCAATAAACATCACTGGTCTTTTCGCTACTAAAAGTGCCTTTAAGGCTTTTTTTATTTGTCCTTTGTGTCCTTGAATAGTTGGGTTATAAGAACGCAAATTCACTTCCGCAGGATATTCATAAGGATATTTATTATCTGGATTCACCATATCTTTTGGAATATCAATCAATACAGGGCCAGGACGACCTGTCGAGGCGATATAAAAGGCCTTTTTGATAATTGTCGGAATATCCTCTGGACGCTGAACAATAAAACTGTGTTTTACAATTGGTCGGCTTAATCCAACAGTATCACATTCTTGGAAAGCATCCGTACCAATCAAATGTGACATTACCTGTCCGCTGAGAATGACTAAAGGCACAGAATCAGTGTAAGCTGTAAAAATACCGGTTAGCGCATTAGTTGCACCCGGACCTGAAGTGACTAATACACACCCCACTTCGCCTGTTGAACGTGCGTAACCATCAGCCATATGAACCGCCGCTTGTTCATGGCGAACCAAAACATGTTCAATTCCCCCTAGGGTGTGAATTGCATCATAAATATCTAATACGGAACCACCTGGATAACCAAATAAATATTTTACCCCTTGATCTCGCAAAGATTGCACTACCATTTCTGCGCCAGACAATTTCTTCATAAAATCACTCCCTTTTTAACCGCACTTTTTTAGTTTTGTTTAAAATCATTTGCTTTTTAACACAGTTAAACTCAGTGTACTTTATTTTATTAAGTTGTCTATTGCTTTTTTACGCAAGAAAATACCACAAATCAGAACTTAAATCTAAAATAACAAGAATGAACAATATAAAATAAAAACAAGACCGCTAAATATAAAAAAATACGGCGATAAAGCCGTATTTTATAAAATTTTAAAAATTTAATATTTTATCTAACTTTGTGATTCAGATCACATTTTAACGTTTTCTAACAATAAGTACGCTAAGTACTAATACGCCTGCTGTTGCAGCAAAACCTAACCAACCTGATTGAGTAAAACCAATCACTAAATAACCAATACAGGTAGCGAAAGCAACCAATAAAGCATAAGGCAATTGTGTCGTAACGTGGTCGATATGATTACATTTTGCCCCAGTTGAAGATAAAATTGTGGTATCTGATACTGGAGAACAATGGTCACCACATACCGCCCCCGCCATAACAGCTGATAAACAAGGTAATAATAATTCAGGTGCCGCATTTACTGCGATAGAAGCCGCGATTGGTAACATAATACCGAAGGTTCCCCAGCTAGTACCAGTTGAGAATGCCATTGCTGCCCCTAAAATGAATAATAAGGTTGGCAAATAGGCTGCATTTAAATTACCTGAAATCAAAGTGGAAAGGTATTTACCCGTTTGCATATCCCCTACTACTTTGTTAATTGTCCAAGCGAAGAATAAGATAGCAATTGCGCCCATCATTGATTTCATGCCTAATAAATAAGCTTTCGCATATTCATTGAAACTCACGTTACGGTTTGCAATGATTAATAATGTAGACACTACTAATGCGGTTACGCCACCGACTACTAATGAAATACCAACAGTGGTATTTTCAAACGCACCTAAAACATCAAATGGTTTATTATCAGCTGCAAGTGCTTCGTTCCCTGTGTACATCATCATTGCCACAGTGCCTAAAATCAATGCAACAATTGGTAATACTAAATTACGCACATGACCTTTCACTTGATCTTCATTTTCATTCGCTGCATCCGCTTGTTCTAAAGCCAATCTTTCATGACGTGCCATCGGTCCAATATCAAAAGCAAAATAAGCAACAACGAACACCATAATCATTGAGAAGATTGCATATAGGTTTAACGCACTCATGGTAATAAATGCACCAAAAGGGGTATAACCTGTAATCGCGTGTTCTGCTAATAAACCTGCAATTAGGGTCATAATATAAGCACCCCAACTTGACACTGGCATCATAACGCACATTGGTGCGGCAGTTGAGTCAAGAATATAGGCTAATTTTGCACGAGAAACGCGGAAGCGATCTGTTACAGGGCGAGCAATCGCGCCTACGGCTAGGCTATGGAAATAGTCATCAATAAAAGTAACAAAAACAAGGCACGCTGCCATTAATTTTGCACCACGACGATCTTTAATGCGTTTTTGTGCCCATTCAGCAAAGGCTTGATTACTACCAGATACACTTAAAAGTGCGGTCAAAATACCGAGTAATAATAAGAAAATAATGATATGCACATTGCTATCATTTAACGCAAATTGTCCGTTTTCATCAAAACTATATAAAAGCGAAGAAACGCGATCTGTTAAATAAGAAAATGCGGTTGAAATGCTACCATCAGATAACATTAAGCTTCCGATAAGAATACCAAGGCTTAAAGACAATAATACTCGACGAGTAATAATGGCTAAGCTAAGGGCTAATACTGGTGGTACGACCGACCAAATTGAAGTTGAGAAATCTAAGAGTTCCATTTTGTTATACCTAAAAAGTAAATAAATAAAAGGAAAACTACTGACTTAAATACTTCAGGACAACAAAGTTGAAATAATTAAAATAAAAGGTAGGTAAGAGAAAACCAACCCTAACAGTAGCGCTCCATAGTTATGAACTATGACAGTAGCGTCCCTTTCGGTAACGTTACCAACCAATAAAAATGACTTTTTATTGATTTCGGCGGCTATTCCTTTCCTTTTCCTTCATCGTTATCCACTCAGAAAAAGTACTTATAATAGTCGCACCTCTACCTATGTAGGTTGCTCTTAGATTAACTGAATAATTGTAAAATGCAAGATCAATTCTCAAAAATTTTGATAAATTTTCTCAGAAAAATGAGAAAATAATAAAATATTTACAACAAATAATAATGAAGTTATGATTATTCAGTTATTAATTTCATTCACTTATTTAGGAAAATAACAAATGACAGACTTAATCAAATCATTAAATAACTTACATAGTTTAAGAGCACTTTTAGAACAAGTTGATTTAAAACAAGCTGAATCTATTTTGGCGAAATTCCAACGTGTTGTAGAGGAAAAACGCCAAGCGGAAGAAACTAATCTTTTAAAACAAAAAGAGCGTGAAGAATTAATAAAAAAATACAGAGAAGAACTAAAACAACAAGGTATTAGTTTATCTGAATTAAATTTAGATTCAGTATCACAAAAACAACCTAGAAAAGCACGTCAACCACTTCCTGCAAAATACAAATATGTCGATGAACAAGGTAATGAAAAGTATTGGACAGGACAAGGTCGCACACCAAAAGCCATTCAAAAAGCATTAGATTCTGGTAAAACATTAGACGCATTTAAAATCTAAGTAATACCAATTTTCTATTATTTAATCGATGGAAAACTTGCATGATTGAAAATAAAATTCTGCTAACCGATTGTCCAGATGATAAAGGACTTATCGCTAAAATTACGAATATTTGTTATAAGCATCAATTAAATATTATTCATAACAATGAATTTGTTGATTTTGAAACGAAACATTTTTTTATGCGCACAGAATTACAAGGTATTTTTAATGAAGAAACCTTGTTAGCGGATTTAAAATTTAGTTTACCAGAAGGAACAAATTGCCGTTTAATTAATGCAGATCGTAAAAAACGTATTGTTATTTTAGTGACAAAAGAAGCCCATTGCTTAGGCGATATTTTAATGAAAACTTATTATGGTGGTTTAGATGTTGAAATTGCTGCGGTAATTGGTAACCATGATTGTTTAAGAACATTGGCTGAGCGGTTTGATGTGCCATTCCATTGTGTCAGCCATGAAGGTTTAAGCCGAGTTGAACATGATCGATTACTGGCCGAAAAAATTGATCAATATGAGCCTGATTTAATCGTGCTGGCAAAATATATGCGCGTATTAAATCCTGAGTTTGTCGCTCGTTATCCAAATCGTGTGATTAACATTCATCATTCCTTCTTACCCGCATTTATTGGTGCAAACCCTTATAAGCGCGCCTATGAAAGAGGTGTGAAAATTATTGGTGCGACCGCACATTTCATTAATAATGAATTGGATGAAGGACCAATTATTATGCAAAATGTTATCGATGTGGATCACACCTACTCAGCCGAAGCCATGATGAAAGCAGGTCGAGATGTAGAAAAAACCGTATTAACGCGCGCTTTAGATCTCGCCCTACATGACCGTTTATTTGTCTTCCAAAATAAAACAATTGTTTTATAAATCTTATAAAAATAAGACCGCACTTTAAAAAAGCGCGGTCTTATTTTTTATGGTTTTATCTATTTTATTTCAAAAACAACGCAGCTGCTCCACGAACACCACCTGAATCACCATATTTGGCTTTTTTGATTAATGGCACCTTCGCTGAACGCATTAAGTGTTTTGGTAAGGCTTTTGGTAAGGCATCATATAAGTGGTCAAAATTAGATAATCCGCCGCCTAATACTATTAAATGTGGATCCAAAGCAGTAATAATGTTGCCAATAGAAACAGCAGCTAATTCTACGAAAAGTTCGACAAATTGCACCGCACTTTTATCATTATCGTAGAAACGTTGGATAATTTCTTTTGCAGATAATGCTTCGCCTTGAATGTCGCGATATAGCATTTCAAAACCACGTCCTGATAAATAAGTATCTAAACAAGCTTTATTACCACAACCACATTCATAAATAGGCGCTTTGTCCCAACCTAATAATTTCATTGCATGATAGTTTAACTGTAAATGCCCCAACTCGCCTGCCATGCCAATTTTGCCTGAATGGACTTTGCCGTCAAAAACTAATCCTCCGCCAAAACCTGTGCCTAGAATTAATCCCAATACAAAAGGATATTGCTGATTTTCACTATCCCATGCTTCAGATAAAGCAAAGCAATTCGCATCGTTTTCGGCTCTTACTTCTCGTCCTAAACGTTCAGAAAGATCTTTTAGAATAGGTTTATTATCTGCCACACGAATATTAGTAATTTCTGCTAATCCCGTATCATGATTAACAAAACCCGGCAAACCTAATCCCACAGTTCCTTTTGAGCCAAATTTTTCATCGGCACGATTCACCAGATCGACTATGACATTTAGCCAATCTTCATAACTTTCTTTTGGTGTTTCTACCCGTTCAGAATGTAATTTTTCTAGCTTTTCATTAAAAGCAGCTAATTCAATTTTGGTGCCGCCAATATCTAATCCGTATAGCATTATGTCCTCACTTATTACTGAATGTTTATGTGGCATTTTTTCAGTAAATTTCTAACCAATTGCTCTAATTTTGTATTATGACTTTGTACAATTGCAAACAACACAAGGTGAACAAGCCAAGCTAATAAGGTGCTCACAAGTAAATCAATCGGATGATGCATACCTAAACGTAAACGGCTAACTAACATCAACACCGCCCATAACAACATTCCTAATGTAAAGAAAGGATGACGACCAACAATCTGCGTAAAACCAACCGCTAACAACAACCAGCTAGCAGCGAAAATCGTATGGCCCGAAGGGAAAGAATAGCCCGTTTCATTGGCTCTATGTTTAACCAACCAAGTCGGTACATCGGCTTTATCTACATAAAATTGATTGACGATTTCTGCTCGTTGATCTCTTGTTTGATCATAAAAATAATCTTCTGATATATCACTTTGCTGAGTTAAAGCAACCACATAAGGTCTAGGCTCTGCAAAAACTGTTTTCGCTGCTGTTTTAATACCTTGAGTAACAATCATGGAAACAACCATAATTAATACCGCACTTATCCATTGTGTTTTCGTTGGGAAAAGAGGTAAAAATAGGAAAACAAAGAAAACACAGGTAATTAATGCGTAAGGCACACTCCCCGTTTCAGTTATCCAATATAAAAAATAATCAAAAGAAGTGAGGTTGGCATCGCCATTCCACTGCCATGAAAAAATCCAAGCAAAAAGTGGAACAAGACAAAGTAAAAAAGTATATAATGACAAACGTTTTAACATAGTAATTATCCTATGAAAATAAAAGCTATTCTAACATTACAAAAGTAAAAGAAAAATAAGGATTTATCTTATGGCAAAAATTCAGCTTGTAACTGAAGCCACTTTACCCACCGAATTTGGTATTTTCAAAATTGTTGGATTTGAATTTCCTGATACAAAAAAAGAACATGTTGCCTTAGTAATGGGAAAAATTGATGATAACCAACCAGTGCTTGCGCGTATTCATTCTGAATGTTTGACCGGCGATGCATTGCACAGCTTAAAATGTGATTGTGGCTTTCAACTTGCAAGTGCTTTACGTCAAATCAGTGAGGAAGGGCGAGGCGTATTGATTTATCATCGGGAAGAAGGTCGTGGCATTGGGTTAATTAATAAAATTCGTGCCTATGCCCTACAAGATCAAGGTATGGATACTATCGAAGCAAATTTAGCTTTAGGTTTTGCTGCTGATGAACGTAATTTTGCAGTATGCGCCGATATTTTTGAATTATTAGGGGTTAATCAAGTACGTTTATTAACCAACAATCCCAATAAAATTGAAACCATGCGCAAAGCAGGAATCAATATTGTAGAACGTGTCGCGCTCAATGTAGGGGAAAATCGCTATAACACCGACTATTTAGATACCAAAGCGAAAAAAATGGGGCACTATATCGTGCATAATAACGAAAAACATTTTTTAAATTGCCCACATTGCCAATCTGAAATTCCTCAGACAGATAAAAGCAAATAACTAATGTTAACATTTCATGATATAGATCATAAAAACATCAACTAGCTGTTAATTTTTATTGTTGCAAGATTGTTACATTCATACAATATGAAAAGTTTATCGTAGTAACATGTTGTAAATGGAAATTTTGATTAAGGATAAAGCATGACTACTCCACAGATTTTAATTGTTGAAGATGAAACCATCACTCGAAACACACTGAAAAGTATTTTTGAAGCTGAGGGCTATGATGTTTTTGAGGCAAGCGATGGTTCTCAAATGCATCGCGTTTTACTTAATCAAGAAATCCATTTGGTTGTAATGGACATTAATTTACCCGGCAAAAATGGTTTAATGCTCGCGCGGGAATTACGTGAAAATACCAATACCGCATTAATTTTCCTAACAGGAAGAAATAATGAAGTAGATAAAATCTTGGGTTTAGAAATTGGCGCAGATGACTACATTACAAAACCATTTAACCCGAGAGAATTAGCGATTCGTGCTCGTAATTTGTTACAACGTACCATGCAAGATGATAAATATCAGGATAAAAATATTGAATATTATCGTTTTAATGGTTGGGCCTTAGATATTAACCAACATGCCTTAATTAATCCTGAAGGTGATATCCTCAAACTGCCTCGTAGTGAATTCCGCGCAATGTTACACTTTTGCCAGAACCCAGGCAAAATTCAAACTCGCGAAGAGTTGTTGAGAAAAATGACAGGTCGTGACTTAAAAGAAAATGATCGCACCGTTGATGTCACAATCCGTCGAATTCGCAAACACTTCGAAGATCATTTAGACACACCAGAAATTATTGCCACTATTCATGGCGAAGGCTATCGCTTTTGCGGCGAATTAGAATAAAAAGTGCGGTATTTTTTTATGAGTTTTATTTAACTCTTACAAAAAACAATTATACCATTTTAATTTACCCCCTTACCTTTCAATAAAGTTAAGGGGATTTATTTGCCTGTAATATTTGTGGCAATATCAACGTAAAAATTGATTACTATTGAGTAAAAAATCTCAAAAACACTATCTGTGTAGAGTAATCAATACAAATAAAAAAGGACGCTTTCGCGTCCTAATTCTCTATTCTTTAAAATTAAAGAGCAGATTTTGCTTTCTCAACTAATGCTGCGAAAGCCACTTTGTCAAATACTGCGATATCAGCAAGGATCTTACGATCGATTTCAACAGATGCTTTTTTCAAGCCGTTGATGAATTTGCTGTATGATAAACCGTTTTGACGAGCTGCCGCGTTGATACGAGCAATCCATAATTGACGGAATTGACGTTTACGCTGACGACGGTCACGGTAAGCATATTGTGCAGCTTTAACTACTGCTTGGAAAGCAACGCGATACACGCGTGAACGTGCACCATAATAACCTTTAGCAGCCTTAAGAACTTTCTTATGGCGTGCTCTTGCAATAACACCACGTTTTACACGAGCCATTATTTTATCTCCTAATTGTCTATTGGGCGTTTGCCCACATTTTAAAAACTAAAAATTTACTAATCGTACGTTGTACTTAATCAAACGCTTATGCGTATGGTAAGCACGCTACTACTAAAACTTGGTCTGCTTTCGCTACCATTGATTTGTGACGTAAGTGACGTTTACGCTTAGTCGTTTTCTTAGTCAAAATGTGACGTAAGTGAGATTGTTTACGTTTGAAACCGCCAGACGCTGTTTTTTTGAAACGTTTAGCAGCACCACGTACTGTTTTAATTTTAGGCATTGTTTAATAACTCCGCATTGTTTAACGTTAATACATATAATTAGGCGAATAAAATAGGGTTAAAAACAACAAAAATATTAACCGCACTTTATTACTTGAACTGCGCTAATTACTTCTTCTTAGGGGCTAACACCATCACCGCTTGACGACCTTCAAGTTTTCCCGGTGCTGATTCAACCACAGAAATGTCAGCTAAATCATTTTTCACACGTTCTAACACATCTAGTCCGATGTCTTGGTGAGCCATTTCACGTCCGCGGAAACGAACTGTGATTTTAGCTTTATCCCCTTCTTCTAAAAAGCGAATCAGGCTGCGTAGTTTTACCTGATAGTCGCCTTCGTCTGTACCAGGACGGAATTTAATTTCCTTCACTTGTACAACTTTCTGCTTTTTCTTCTGCTCTTTTGCAGCTTTGCCTTTTTCATAAAGGAATTTACCGTAATTCATAATACGGCACACTGGCGGTTCGGCATTAGGACTAATCTCAACTAAGTCTAATTCAGCAGCTTCTGCCATAGATAAGGCTTGTTGAATAGAAACGATACCTGCTTGCTCGCCATCCTGATCGATTAAACGAACTTCCTTCACTCTAATTTCGTCATTAATACGATTAGGGCGATTCGTCACTGGTGCTTTTTTTACGGTTTTAATAGTCTTATTCCTCTATTGGTTTTCTTAGGCTTTCATCTGCAATTCAGAAGAAAATAAATTACTGTTCAAAAATAAACAAAACGTGCAAGATTCTACTCGATCTCGCAGATTTATGCAATGCAAACACAACTATTTTTTGTTCACTTTTAATAAAACAGAAACACTCTCGCCTGATTGCAATTCAGTATGAATTCGAGCGGTTTCCACACATAACATCTGTTGATAATCCTCTGCTTTCATACCACTTGTTGCTTTATGCCATGGATTCCACAATACCATTTCTGTGGCATTTTGATGTTCAATCTCAATTTGACGCTGCAATTTCTTATCATTGATATAATGTGTTGTTTGCTCTAAACGATAAATTGCATCAATTGTTTGATCAATTTGGCGTGTTGCAGGCACCGTATCTTGTTCACGAGTTAAGCTATTAAATACCGTCGTTGGCAAATTATTGACTTCAACTTGCGTAATATCGCCCACCTGAAAATAGCTATGTAATGCTAATTGAGCAGGTTCAGCGACACAATGTGTGAAGGTAACTTGGCAATGTTCGCTAAATTGCATTTCCACTTTTGCTTGCAAAATTTGTTGATCAAATAAGGAAAAAATTAACCGCACTTTTTCAGATGAAATCTCATAATCACTGAGTTCCCACAATGCAATACGTGCAGTGCCATGAGCAGGTTGTTTTGCTGCACCAAACCAAGGATAGCAAATAGGAATTCCACCACGAATCGCATTACCTAAAGTAAAAGGATCTATATCACTTAACCATAAAACAGAGTGAGTTTCATTTTTAGCTTTCCAAGTTAATAATTGTGCGCCTTGCAACGCAATTTTCGCTTCGCCAACCGCATGTTTTAATTCCAATACGGGAATTTGATTATATTGATACAACGCTAATTCTGGCGATAGTTGTTTTACTTTTTCAATGTTCATAGAAGCACCTCTCAATGTCATGTTTTATGCTCAATCATACTCTCTTTGTCCTTTTATCACCACCAATAAAAAAGTGCGGTGAAATTCACCGCACTTTTACTTGAACAAAGATTATTTACTGCTTCGTTTATCCCACCAGATAAATAGATTGGCTAATACAGTGCCTGAAACAGAATGCCATACAGTAGAAACAGCACAAACAATTGCAGATTCCGCAGTATTTGGGAAGAATTTACCACTCAATCCTGTTGCTAATCCTGCATTCTGTACCCCAACTTCAATAGCTAATGTGCGTTTTTTCTCTTTACTCATGCCAACAACTTTGCCAGCCAAATAGCCTAAAACATAACCAATCACATTATGGCATAGGATACAAACAAAAATAATAAAGCCGATATGTAAGAATTTATTGCCATGAACAGCAACAACACCACCAACAATGAATGCAAAATTAATCACCGCTACACCTGGCATTAATTCACGCAAATCTTGGAACCATTTGTATTTTTGCAATGTAATATTTAAAAGAGAGCCAACTACAACAGGCAATAAGGTAACTAATAACATAAAACGGAACATTGCCCAACCGTCCATATCCACTGTTTCACCCACTAAAAAGTTGAGCAATAATGGCGTCATAATTGGTGCAAAAATAGTTGAGACAGTGGTCATTCCAACGGAAAATGCCACATCGCCTTTACATAAAAAGCTCATAATATTAGAGGCAACACCACCTGGACAACAACCTACTAAGACTAATCCTAACGTCAGTTCTGGCGATAAGTCAAAGAATCTTGCAATACTGATAGCAACGAATGGCATAATACTATATTGTGCCACTGTACCAATAAAAACATCTAAGGGACGCTGAGCAAGAATTTTATAATCATCAACGCCTAAGGTCATCCCCATAGAAAGCATAATTAAGCCAAGAATAAGTACTTGCGCATCCCCTTTTACCCAAGTAAAAAGTTCAGGTTTAAAAAACGTCACCCCAGCTAATAAAATAATAAAAAGTGCGGTATATTTTGACAATAACCGACTAAGTTGCTTTAAAAACGACATGCTAGATTCCTTATTAAAGTGGTTATATAAGTTAAAAATATAAAAAAATGTACTTGCTAAATCCTGTAAGCAAGTACATTTAATAATTACCATAAATATCTTAGATGTCAATCAATGCATTTAAAATATCCGCAATATAATTAGATTATTTTGTAATAAATAGTCACTTTTTTAGATAAAATCTTATTATAAAAAAGTGCGGTCAAATTAACCGCACTTTTACAGATAAAGAGGATTTACTCTTCGCCAAACAATTTCAATTCACGAGAATACACTTGTTTTTTGAGCATTTCGGTGAATTCTGCAATTGTGAAGGTACCGAGATCTGCACCTTTGCGAGTACGCACTGCCACTTTGCCCGCTTCGATCTCTTTATCGCCACAAACGAGCATATACGGCACACGGCGTAAGGTGTGTTCACGGATTTTGAAGCCTACTTTTTCGTTACGAAGATCCGATTTCACTCGCAAGCCAGCATCAGACAAGGCTTTCACCACGTTTTGCACGTAATCCGCTTGGCTGTCGGTGATGTTCATAACCACAGCTTGAGTTGGTGCAAGCCACGCTGGGAAGAAACCAGCGTATTCTTCGGTGATGATACCAATGAAACGTTCGATAGAACCTAAAATCGCACGATGGATCATTACAGGAGTCCGGCGACCGTTGTCTTCCGCCACATAAGACGCATCTAAGCGACCTGGTAGGGCGAAGTCGAGCTGGATAGTACCGCATTGCCATTCACGATCTAAGCAGTCACGCAAGGCAAATTCAATTTTCGGCCCGTAGAATGCCCCTTCTCCTTCTTGGATTTCGTATTCCAAGCCATTGTGGCGTAAAGCATTTGCTAAGCCTTCTTCCGCACGATCCCACATTTCGTCCGCACCGATACGTTTTTCAGGGCGAGTGGAAAGTTTCACTTGAATGTTTTGGAAGCCGAAGGTGCTGTAAATGTCGTACACCATTTTGATACAGGCTGTTACTTCGCTTTCGATTTGTTCTTCGGTACAGAAAATGTGAGCATCGTCTTGAGTGAAGCCACGCACACGCATTAAGCCGTGCAGAGAACCAGACGGTTCGTTACGGTGGCAAGAACCAAATTCTGCCATACGAATTGGCAAATCACGGTAAGATTTCAAGCCTTGATTAAAGATTTGAACGTGACCTGGGCAGTTCATCGGTTTGATTGCATATTCACGGTTTTCTGATTGAGTGGTGAACATTAAATCGCCGTAGTTTTGCCAGTGACCTGTTTTTTCCCACAGCACACGGTCCATCATAAACGGACCTTTTACTTCCTGATAATCGTACTCTTTGAGTTTGGTACGCACGAAGGTTTCTAGCTCACGGAAAATCGTCCAGCCGTCGTTGTGCCAGAACACCAAACCTGGTGCTTCTTCTTGCATATGATATAAATCTAAGGCTTTACCGATTTTACGGTGGTCACGTTTTGCCGCTTCTTCCAAACGGGTTAAATATTCGCTTAATTGTTTTTTATCTGCCCACGCGGTGCCGTAAATACGTTGCAACATTTTGTTTTTGCTGTCGCCACGCCAGTACGCCCCTGCGATTTTCATCAATTTGAAATGGTGGCAGAAACGCATATTGGGAACGTGTGGCCCACGGCACATATCGGTATATTCTTCGTGATGATAAAGTGCTGGCGTGTCGCAACGGTCGATATTTTCATCTAAAATCGCCATTTTGTACGGCTCGCCACGGCGTTCAAAGGTATCACGGGCTTCTTGCCAGCTAACCACTTTTTTTACCACATCATAGTTGGTTTTCGCCAGTTCTAGCATGCGTTTTTCAAGGGCATCAATATCTTCTTGCGTTAAAGAACGGTCTAAATCCACATCATAATAAAAGCCATTGTCGATAGTCGGACCGATTGCCATTTTCACATCAGGGAAAAGTTGCTTAATAGCGTGACCGAGCAAGTGGGCAGTGGAGTGGCGGATAATTTCTAAACCGTCTTCATCTTTTGCAGTAATAATTTCCAGAGAAGCATCTTCGCTGATAATGTCGCAGGCATCACGACGCACGCCGTTCACACGCCCTGCGATGGTTGCTTTGGCAAGCCCTGCCCCAATGCTTTGGGCAACTTCTAAAACTGAAACAGGATTATCGAATTGGCGTTGAGAGCCGTCTGGAAGGGTAATAATTGGCATAATTTTTCCTTTACAGTGGTAACCCATACGAGAGGTTACTTGTTGATTTCTAAACTAATGATAAATAAAAAAGTGCGTCAAAACGCACCGCACTTTTGATATACACCTACAATGTGTGAGCAAAAGTGCGGTGCATTTTAGCACAATTTTTATGAGCTTGAAAACTTAAATAGCGTTCTCCCAATAGAGATCTATTTGGCTTAGTTGTGCCATTTTATTAATGTAATTAAATAAAAACAGAGTGAAAAATTAAGCTGTAAATTAAGTCAATTTCGTTAATTTAGCAGGAATCCCCTGTCTTACAGCTGAACCACATACCCAATCTACCCAAGGTGATGCAATTTCTTTAGTATCATCCAACACCCCAAGAGCATTGATATTCACGCCACGTTTAATTTGAGTATGACCTTGAATTTCTTTACCATCAATCACATAGCTTGTAGCCCCCAATTGTTTATGGCCATAACCATGCTCAATGGCAATAGTGCCTCTAATCACGCCTTCAATGAGGATGATCTGAACATGCTGTTGTCCACCTGGTGTGGCTAATTGCACTAATTCGCCATGACTAAATCCATATTGCTGTGCATCTTGTTCGTTCATGGCAACAATGCCATCAGGCTTAATGCTATGTAGTCTTAATAAAGGTGCGGTAATACTGCTCATTAAATTGGATTTAAATGAAACCAATTTAAATGGCCATTGTGCTAATGGATAGCGACTTTCAACCGTACTATTATTAGCAAATTGTGGTTCAAAATAGGTTGGACAACCATGATAATGCTTACCTGTTTGTGCATGTTTTGCAGTAGCTACTTTTTCATTCCAAATTTGCAAACAATTTTTCCATTTGGCTTGCATATTGTCTTCTTGCCATGCACTTTGATAAGGAGCAAAACGTCCCCCTTTACAATAAATATTTGCTACTTTCATCACTTCTTCGGGCTTTAAGATCTGCTCAAATTGTGGCATCAGACGCTGAACTCCTGTCAATAATAAGTCCTCGGGTAAAGCATCGTTTACCGGCTCTTTACCATCATAGGCAATATTAGCAGCAGCACGTAAAAAGAAGTCTGCAGAGCGATTCAATGGATAGTAATTTTTTTGTTTATCTGTAATTGCGTTGTCACCAAACCCTGCTAAGTTCATGGCTTTCGCAATGGCAATAATAAAACTTTCCATACAGATGGTTTCACCATCTGCAGTTTTTCCATTTATTGACTCTACCACAGGCCAACGAGCTGTACTTGTTTTAGTTGGCACGCCAGCCCAAGGTGTACTAAACCCCCAACTTTCAAAGTTATGCGTATCTGGCACAATATAATCTGCCATTGCTGTAGTTTCATTCATAAAGGCATCCACCGCAATAAATAGCGGTAAAATTTTCGGTTCACGCAGTTTTTCATCTGTAATATGATGGATTCCCGTCATCCCATACAATGGATTACTCATGTGGCTAATCCATGCTTTAAGGGAATAAGGATAACCTTGTAAAGCAGAGGTAATCATTTCAGACATTTGCCCGCCTGCAAAAGGATACCAAGCTGCTTTTGCAGGATAAGGATTCTGCCCTTGTTCAACTTTACGTTTAAACTCAGAAGATTTTTCATACGACTTTTTACTGCGTGCTAAATTAATACCTTTCGGTTTGACCATATTGTCAAAATTGGCTAAATCATAACGAGGACCACCACCAAAATCTTTAAATTTGCCACCAGACATACTCATGCCGCCTTTTTTATTCATATTGCCCACCATTGCATTGAGCAATAAAATAGCCCACGCAGTATAAAATCCATTACTATGCATGGTTCCACCATGGGTAACTACTGAGGCACGATGACCATGAGAAGTAAATTCTTTGGCCAATTGAATAATAGTATCAACTGGCACTCCGCACTGCTCGGCATAGGTTTCAAGGGGCTGTTCAAAACAAGATTCTTTTAATAATTGCAAAGCGGATTTTACTCTGATTTCTCTGCCATCTTTCAACTGAACCAAATCGTCCACAAAAAGTACCGCACTTTGACATTGACGCGATGGGATAAATTCACCACTGACACCGTCTTTAACCATAATATCGCCATCTTCCGCTTTTTCAGGTTCTGCAACATCTTGTAAATCTTGAATACGAAGGGCTTTTCCATAATTTTTATCTGTTTGATCGGCAATAAATAAATGGGTGGCATTACAAAAGCTGGCACCATTTACTTGCTGCATTGCTGTTTCACTTGGTATGCGTAAATAGTCTGCATTATAGCGTTCATTCTCAATAATCCAACGTAACATAGCTAATGATAAAGAAAGATCCGTCCCAGGTATAATAGGAATCCAACGGTTATTATCCGTAGCTTTAATAGAACTTAATTCTAAACGTGGTGCCACGACGACATAATCAAAATTATCTTCCGTACGTTGTTTTGCTAATTGTCTTGCCTGACGTTTAAACGGATTTCCTGCTTGAGCTGGCGATGTTCCCATAAATAAAATAAACTCGGCATTATCCCAATCAGGTTTCGCATGAGCATTGTTATCTAAATCATTCATAAATGCTCCAGAACCTGCACGATAAGATAATCCGCAAAAAGAGCCATGAGAAGCAAAATTAATGGTACCAAAACTGTTATTAGCAAAACGTTTAAGCAAAGGTTGCCGTCCTTCAGGACCTGCGAAAGTAACCATTAACTGATTTACTTTCGCACCAAACTCTGGATTTATCGGATCCACAGGGGTTTTTAAATCACGAATTGACTTTAGGCCCTCCACATGACCTTCACCAAATAAATCCCCTCCATTGACAACTTCGTCAACAAGCTGTTCAAAACTGATAGTTTGCCATTTCCCCTCTCCACGTTTACCGACGCGTTTTAAAGGTTGAGTTATACGATAAGGGCTATTGATACCTTCTAAAAATGCAGAACCCCTCGCACAAGCCGTTGAGCGTTGCACTAATCCATTTTCCCCTGCTACGCTTAACTCTGCCTCACGAACTGGTTGATTAAAATTGATATATTTTTCGGCAGAAAGTGGATGATAAGGATTGCCGTTAATACGTAACAATTTATTTTGTTCGACATCCACGCGTACACGTAAACCACATAATGTCCAACAACCCATACATTGTGTATTGCACACAACTTGTTGATTATTACCAATCAGTTGTCCATCTTTAACTTGATATTCAGGAGTTAAGGCATTGCCATAAATAGCATCTTTTGTTACTTCTCCCGAAGTACCTTTTGTAAGACCTACGGCAATTTCTTTTAATTTAGGGACATAGCCCGCACAAAATGCAGTGGCTGTGCCCACCGCTAACCCACCTTTTAACAAATTTCTTTTTTGCTTATTCATATTGTCCCCCTACCATCGATTGCACACCATTCTGTAAGTAAAGTTGTCTATAAACATATTGCCAGAATACAAAGGTAATAAAAAACCATAAACTGAACATAGCCAATATGCCGATAATGCCATCCACTTCCCAATTTAATGTATATGGATGAATGGCTGCACTATATTTAGATAACAATTGCACTTGAATGAGCAGCACCCAACGCACGAGCCAAGTCATACCTACAGCCATCAATAAGTTTAGTAAACGAGTGATGAAATTATTTGGTAAGCTTACAAAAAGCATTAATAGGCCAATCAACAAGCAAATTATTAAAGGTAAACCACTAGACTGCCAAAGTTGAGTGAGCTGCAGTGCGGTCTGATTTGAGAAGAAATAGAGACCAATTATCGAACAGATTAAAAGTACTAAACTCACTAAGTTTATACGATGTAATAAAGTTGACGTCTGCGTAGGTAAGCAGAGCTGAATACAAAATTCACAAAGCATACTGGCAGTTGGTAGAACGCTAAATAAAATCAATGGCATTAACCAATACTGATGCCATAATGGATGAGCAGCCACAACAAATACTTCCATGGTGGTATAAAGTAAGATTAATAAGCCCAATATCAGACTAGAAAGACGACATACTGATACCCAACGAGGTAAATTCAATTGCCCTTTATAAAGCACGTGTAACCACTTCGGCAATATGTCCATGGGGATAACTTGACGCAATAAACAAACAAAATAGGTTAATAGACAGAAAATAAAGAATGGTAAAAATAAAGCGCCCCATGCCATCCATGACCAAGGTGTTGGATGTAAATAAAAATTTATTATACGGCTTGGTTGGTGCAGATCAGCTATTAAAGCTATAGATGCAACAAAAGCACAAACCAACGCAACGCCAATCGCTATAAATTCTTTACTTATGTGCTTTTCACGCTGATAAAGAAAAAAAGCAATAAATACAGAGGAAAACGATAGTCCAATAAAGAAAAAATAACTTACAGCCCAAGGTAACCATGTAACACCCTGTGGTTCAACAAGAATTTCACGAATAGTCATACTATGCCTCCTTTCCTTGCCATAACATAGGTTGCCCTTGCACTTGGCTCACAAAGGCATCATCAAGTCCTAAATAAAATACTTGAGGTAATGTGCCTGATTCAGGTTTTAGTACTTTAAGTTGAGATTTAAATTCTTTTACCATTTGGCTAATTTGGCTATTGGGATCAAGCAGGTCGCCGATAATACGCGCACCACCAACGCAACTTTCCACACAAGCAGGTAATAATCCTACTTCTAAGCGATGGGCACAAAATGTACATTTATCTGCCGTTTTAGTTTCCTCATTGATAAAACGCGCATCATAAGGGCAAGCTTGCACGCAGTAAGCACAACCAATGCAACGCTTGTTATCAACCACTACAATCCCGTCTTTACGCTGATAAGTAGCTTGTACAGGACAAACGGGCACACAAGGAGGATTATCACAATGATTACATAAGCGAGGTAACAACACATTATTCACTTGTTGTGCATAGCTCACTTCATACTGACGAACAGTAGTACGAAACTGTCCAATTGGAATGTTATTTTCTACAGCACAGCTCACTGTACAAGATTGGCAACCAATACAACGTCTTAAATCGATCAACATAGCATAACGATGTTTTTCATTACCTGCACGCCGTTTAGGTTGAAATTGACTTTCAGCTTGGCTGAAAGGAATAAAAGCCTGCCCCACAGTTAAAGCAGATAAACTTTTCAAAAAAGTCCGTTTTGTTACTTGCATTTCCTCCCCCTTGTATCATTCCCCATATAATTCCATTGAGTTATCATTTTTTTTCACGTATTGTTCAGTAATCTAACTAAGAAAACCATTGTGGTTTTCCACATAAAAAATAAGTGAATTTGATCTCTATCAAAAAAAGGAAACAAATGTGAAAAAGTGCGGTCTATTTTTGAAAAGCTTTATTTTGTTCTGTACTTTACTACCTAGCATCCTATACGCACAGGAATGGCGTATTGGCATATTAGCACAACGAGGTGTCTCTCATGCTCACACCACATGGCAGCCTTGGATTGATTGGCTCAATCAACAATTACCTGAACAATATTTTTCTCTTGTCACTCTCGATCTAAACGATCTTGAACAAGAGCAAGCACAAGGTGTAGATTTTATTCTCACGAATCAAGCTCAATTCTTTTACTTAAAAAATAATAATACGGTACGTTGGTTAGTGACTCTGATGTCTCCTCGCCAAATTCGTCAACATAGTCGAGGAAGAATTGGTAGCGCTATTTTTGTACGTCAAGACAGCGATTTTAAGCAACTGTCAGATTTAAAATCTCATACTATTAGCGCTGTTGGAAAAAATGCCTTTGGTGGGTTTTTATTAGGTTATAACGAATTTTATCAACAAGGACTCATTGAAAATAAAGATTTTAAACTTGTTTTTACTGGTTTCCCGGTTGATAACACTTTACTTTTACTACAAGAGAAAAAAGTAGATGGCGCCATTGTTCCCGTTTGTATTTTTGAGGAATTAGTGAAAGAAGGGACAATTAAAAGTGAAAATTTCCGTTTATTAGACAGTAAAACGAATGATCTAGATTGCCTTGCTAGCACGGTGTTACTGCCTAATTGGTCGCTGGCTGCCATGCCACAAGTGCCAGAATCACTGGCAGCGCAGTTAGTTCGTCTATTACTCAGTGAAATTCCACCGCACTTACCACAATGGACACCGCCTTATTCCACCAGTCAAGCAGACAGCCTATTGCGCCAATTACATAAACATCCACAACAAAATTTATGGGATAGCTTACGCTACTGGTTTTATCAATATCGATTTTGGATCATTATCATCGTCTTATTATTAATATTAAATTATCTTTGGATTAGGATTCAAATTTATCGTAAAAGCAAGGCACTACAAACTGCTTACGAGGAAATGCGTCAGTATGAACAACAACTTATTCAAGCAGATCGTTTAAGTATTTTAGGCGAAATGAGCGCAGGCATTGCCCACGAAATTAATCAACCTTTATCTGCCATTAGAATGTATGTCGAGGGCGTTAAATATCTACCACAACTACAACAAGATAAAAAGTCTATGGAAATTTTAGATAAGATCCTTAACCAAGTGGATAAAACAGCCGACATTATTCGTAATTTGATGGATTGGGTAAAAAGAAAAAATAATGAAAATATAGAGTGTATTGAGCTGAAAAAATTTTTGCAACGCACAATCCATTTTATGACATTGCAACATAGCGCTATGAGTAAAATACAATTGAGTTGCCCTGAAAAATTAAAAATAAGAATACAACCTACTCTATTAGAACAAATTTTATGTAACTGTTTATTAAATGCTTCACAAGCACATTCAAGTCAAATTCATATTGTTGTTAATCCTTCATATAAAAAAATTAACATCCATATTTTAGATAACGGTACCGGATTTAGTGATACTGAGTTACGTTTTCCTTTCGTACCTTTTCGTAGCAGTAAAAATCAAGGTTTAGGCTTAGGTTTAGTATTATGTCAACGTTTAATTCACACTATTGGAGGTGATATTCACCTACAAAATCGCCAAGATAAACAAGGCGCCGAGGTGATTTTAACTTTGGTGAAGGAGGAAAAATGCAGATCCATTTAGTAGATGATGATCTTAATGTCTTGGATGCTACTCGCTTTTTACTTGAACAAGCAGGATATCAAGTGAAAACTTGGTCGAAGAGTAAAGAATTCATCGAAAACGCATCACACTTCGAGCCAGCCATAGTCATTTTAGATATGAATATGCCTGAGCTTGATGGTAGACAAGTACATCAATTTTTATGTGAAAAACAAAGCACTATGTCAGTCATTATCATGACTGCTTATGCTGATGTTTCAATGGCCGTACAAGGCTTAAAACAAGGTGCAGTGGACTTCTTACAAAAGCCTGTTCAGTTTTCACAATTACAGGCTACGTTAAAATTAGCAACAGAAAAAACGCTAGCCAATACACAACGTCACCACATTCAAACTTGTTATCAGCAATTGAGTAATAAAGAAATTGAAATTTTAAATTTATTATTACAAGGACAAATTAATAGACAAATTGCAGAAACACTCAATATCTCTATAAGAACAGTGGAAGTACATCGTTCACATATTATGGAGAAAATGCAGGCACAAACTATTGCGGAATTGATTTATAAGATTACTTTAATTCAATAATAAAGACTATTTAAATTAATTAAATAAAGTGCGTCAAAACGCACCGCACTTTTGATATACACCTACAATGTGTGAGCAAAAGTGCGGTGCATTTTAACACAATTTTTGTGAGCTTGAAAACTTAAATAGCGTTCTCCCAATAGAGATCTATTTGGCTTAGTTGTGCCATTGTATTAATGTAATTTTTAACATGCGTTGGGAATGTTAATCCTTTCACGCAAGTTAAATTACGCAACATTGGGAAAAGCATAATATCTTCAAAAGAAAGTTGTTCGCCATTGGCTTTATCTTCAGCCAAAATCAAGTTACCCAGTTCAATAAGATCTTGCTGTAATTGATCGATATATTGCTGACTGTTCGATAAATTCTCAGCGAAATCCCCGATAAAGTCCGTTTTCTTTTTCACAAAATATTGCACCGCACTTTCAGTGCCATACTCAGGTAAACCTAATTGAATAAAACGAGGCAGTAATAAATGATTATAATAGCTGCCAATTTTCTTCATTGCTTGCTCTAATGCGGGGCGAACTTGTTCCGATAAAATTGGCGAGCCAAAATGCGTATCTACATAACGCACAATATCTAAACTTTCTGGCATGGCGGTGCCATCTTCTTTCACTAAAATTGGCACAACTTTTTTACCAATTAATCCAATTGGTGTCGTTTCATCGTCATTTAATAAAACGCGTTTTTCGAATGGGATATTTTTCAGTCCAAAAATCATGCGGGCACGAATACAATAAGGGCAATGATCATAAACATAAAGTTGCATATTCTCTCCTTTTTCTTTCTATAATTTGAACTTCATCACAGATTATTGACAAAAATTCCTTTAATATCAAGTTAATCCTAGTTGCGTGTTATTTTAAGGGGGTAATTATGTGGAAATCCGTTTCTCAAGTACTAGCAGATCAATTTGGTGCTTATTATCACATTAAAGAAAAAGACAAAGTTCACACAGGCGAAATGCACGAAGCTTGGATGATTAATGACGGTTTGCAACCCGTTTTTGTGAAATGTAACGAGAAATCCTATCGTTCGATGTTCCGCGCAGAAGCAGATCAACTTGAGCTATTAGCAAAAACACATACCATTAAAGTGCCTCAAGCTTATGCGGTCGGTTGTTCGCAAAATCACAGTTTCTTATTATTAGAAGCTTTGTCAATTGAACAAGATGATGAAGAAGATTTTGCTCAATTCGGCAAGGAATTAGCACAATTACATCAAGTACAGGGACCTGAATGTTATGGTTTAGATTTTGATACTTGGTTAGGCCCCGTCCATCAACCAAATGCGTGGCACAATAATTGGGCAACCTTTTTTGCAGAACAACGTATCGGTTGGCAATTACAGATTTGTCATGAAAAGGGATTGGACTTTGGCAATATTGATGAAATCGTGTCAATGATCGCGAAAAAACTTGCTAAACATAAACCGAAACCCTCATTGTTACATGGTAACTTATGGATTGAAAATTGCGCTAAAGTGAAAGATCAAATATATAGTTACGATCCTGCTTGTTATTGGGGCGATCGTGAATGTGATTTGGCGTTTAGTGAATTATTTGAACCCTTCCCTGAAGCATTTTACCAAAGCTATCAGCAAGTGTTCCCCCTAGATGATGGCTATGCAGAGCGTAAACTTATATATCAATTTTATTATTTACTGAATTTCAGTCATCGCTTTAAAGGTCATTATGTTGAGTTAACAAAAGCCATTTTAGGTTACATTAATGATCTCTGATGTAGCAAAAACGACGAAATTTTACACCGCACTTTTCAAAAAATATTGAATTTATCAATTTCTTTTGAAGAAATTGACATTTTTCCATGCTTAATAATTTATTTTATAGCCTGAAAAGTGTATCCTATGCGGCAAGATGGTTTTCAACCTCTGTTCAGCTTAAATTGAGCTGAATACATTTTAATTTCAACCCTACATAATAGGTTAATTTATGTCAAAATTAGTTCTTATCTTAAACTGTGGTAGTTCATCATTAAAATTTGCAATCTTAGATCCTGTTTCTGGCGAAGAAAAATTATCAGGTTTAGCTGAAGCTTTCTATCTTCCAGAAGCACGTATCAAATGGAAATTAAATGGCGAAAAAGGTAATGCAGATTTAGGCGCAGGTGCTGCGCACAGTGAAGCATTAAACTTCATTGTTTCTCATATCTTAACGCAAGAATTAAAAGACAGCATTGCTGCGATCGGTCACCGTATTGTTCATGGCGGCGAAAAATACACTAAATCAGTTGTGATTACTGATGAAGTTGTTCAAGGTATTCAAGAAGCAGCAGAATTTGCGCCACTGCACAACCCTGCTCATTTAATCGGTATCCAAGAAGCATTTAAAGCTTTCCCACATTTAAAAAATAATAACGTTGCTGTATTTGACACTGCATTCCATCAAACAATGCCTGAGCAAGCATTCTTATATGCATTGCCATACGAATTATATAAAGAAAAAGGTGTTCGCCGTTATGGTATGCATGGTACAAGCCACTATTTCGTTAGCCGCGAAGTTGCAGATCGTTTAGGTATTCCAGCAGATAAAATCAATGTAATTACTTGCCACTTAGGTAATGGTGCTTCTGTTGCTGCAATCCGCAATGGTGAATGTATTGATACTTCTATGGGTTTCACGCCATTAGAAGGCTTAGTCATGGGTACTCGTTCAGGCGACTTAGATCCAGCAATTATTTTCTATATGCATAAATCATTAGGCATGTCTGTTGAACAAATTGAAGAAACCTTAGTTAAAAAATCAGGTTTATTAGGTTTAACTCAAATTACTAGTGACTGCCGCTATGCAGAAGATAACTACGACAAAGAAGAGCCAGCAAAACGTGCTTTAGATGTATTCTGCTACCGTTTAGCGAAATATATCGGTTCTTACATGGCGGTTATTGGTGATCGTTTAGATGCAATCGTATTCACTGGTGGTATTGGTGAAAACTCTGCCCTTGTTCGTGAAAAAGCATTAGGTCACTTAAAATTATTCGGTTACCAATTAGATCATGATAAAAACTTAGCAGCGCGTTTTGGTAATGAAGGTATTATTACAGCTGATAACACACCAGTTGCTATGGTAATTCCAACTAACGAAGAATTAGTAATTGCACAAGACACTGCAGGTCTTTGCTTCTAATCAAATAGAATAAGCTGCCGATAGATATCGGCAGTTTCTTTTTTATCTCAAACTTAGGAAAAATTATGTCCAGAACTATTATTCTTATTCCAATTAGCAGTGGCATTGGTTTAACTAGTGTAAGTCTAGGTTTAATCGAAGCTTTGGAACAAAAAGGCAGCAAAATTGGTTTCCTAAAACCAATTTCTCAACCCAATACTGGCGAAGATAAATTAGACCGTACAACTTCTATCGTTCGTACCAGCACAAGTATTGAAACCGCTGAACCATTCATGTTAAGTGAAGCAGAAAACTTAATCGGTCAAAATCAAACGGATGTGTTATTAGAAAAAGTGGTTGAACGCCATCAAAAATTAGCTAAAGACAATGATATTGTGATTGTTGAAGGCTTAATCCCAACACGTAAAAATTCTTATGCAAACAGCATTAACTATGAAATTGCTCAAGCATTAGATGCAGAAATAATTTTAGTGGTAGCACCATCCACAGATACTCCTGCGGAATTAAAAGAACGCGTTGAAGCAGCGGCAGCGTCTTTTGGTGGTAAATCAAACCCTAACCTACTTGGTGTGGTTATCAATAAATTCAATGCTCCAGTTGATGACACTGGTCGCACACGCCCTGATTTAACTGAAATTTTCGACTCATTCCAACATAGCCATAATCAAGCTGGCGAGGTTTATCGCTTATTTGCAACCAGCCCAATTAAAGTGCTTGCATGTATTCCTTGGAATACCGAGCTTGTGGCAAGTCGTGTTGTAGATTTAATCAAACACTTAGGCGCATCTATTATTCATGAAGGTGAAAGCCAAACACGCCGTATTCGTGGCATTACTTTCTGTGCTCGTACCTTACCAAATATGGTTGAGCATTTCCGTACTGGTAGCTTATTAGTGACCTCCGCGGATCGCCCTGATGTATTAACAGCAGCAGCGCTTGCTGCAACAAATGGTATTGAACTTGGCGGTATCTTATTAACTGGTGGTTATAAAATTGATAACCAAATCAATAAATTATGCCAACGCGCTTTTGAGACCTCAGGTTTACCTATTTTCCGTATTGAAGGCAATACTTGGCAAACAGCGCTCAGCCTACAAAGTTTCAATTTAGAAGTCCCTGTTGACGACAAAGAACGTATTGAAAACATCAAACAATACACTAGCCAACAATTTGATACTGATTTCATTAACCAAATCGTTGGTGAATCTTCTCGTATTCGTCGTTTATCACCTCCAGCATTCCGTTTCCAATTAACCGAATTAGCTCGTGCAGCTAAAAAACGCATTGTACTACCTGAAGGTGATGAACCTCGTACAATTAAAGCAGCTGTACTTTGTGCAGAACGTGGTATTGCAGAATGTGTACTTTTAGCAAACCCTGCGGATGTACAACGTGTTGCTGAAGCACAAGATGTGGTACTTGGTAAAGGCATTACTGTAATTGATCCTGCTTCTGTTCGTGAAAACTACGTTAATCGTTTAGTTGAACTTCGCAAAGCAAAAGGAATGACTGAAACTTCTGCTCGTGAACAACTTGAAGACAACGTTGTTCTTGGAACCATGATGTTAGAAGCAAATGAAGTTGATGGTTTAGTTTCTGGCGCGGTGCATACTACAGCCAATACTATCCGTCCACCAATGCAAATTATCAAAACAGCACCTGGTAGCTCAATTGTTTCTTCAATTTTCTTCATGTTGTTACCAGATCAAGTGCTAGTTTATGGTGACTGTGCGGTAAACCCAGATCCTACAGCTGAACAACTTGCTGAAATTGCTATCCAATCTGCTGATTCTGCAAAAGCATTTGGTATTGATCCAAAAGTAGCGATGATTTCTTATTCAACAGGTACATCAGGCTCAGGTGCTGATGTAGAAAAAGTGAAAGAAGCAACACGTATTGCAAAAGAAAAACGCCCTGATTTATTAATTGATGGTCCGTTACAATATGATGCTGCGGTAATGGAAGATGTTGCGAAATCTAAAGCGCCAAATTCACCTGTTGCTGGTAAAGCGACTGTATTTATTTTCCCAGATTTAAATACAGGTAATACCACATATAAAGCGGTACAACGCTCAGCAGACTTAGTGTCTATTGGTCCAATGCTACAAGGTATGCGTAAACCAGTAAACGATTTATCTCGTGGTGCATTAGTTGATGATATCGTTTACACCATTGCGCTCACAGCAATCCAAGCGACACAATAAAAAGTGCTAAAAAATTAACCGCACTTTTGCGATAAATAGAACGCTCCCATCCTATTGGGAGCGTTTTTTTATTCTCCAGTCTTGAATTTATGAACATTTGCCCCATTTTTTTGTCATATAGAGCACTGAGATTTATTTGTTCTATTTTATTTAGGAGAAAACTTATGAAGATGAAAAAAATCCATTTTGCCCTAAGTGCAATTGTATTAGGACTAAGTGTTTTAGCGCCAACAACAAGCATGGCGCAATTACCAACCGAAGTTTCGGGGACAACAATACCAAGCTTAGCGCCTATGCTAGAAAAAGTATTACCAACTGTTGTATCTATTCATGTGGAAGGAAAAGACAGCGCAAACTCCCAAATGGATATGGGTATTCCTGAAGAATTCCGTCGTTTCTTTGGTGATGATATTTTCGGTGGTCGTTCATCCTCACCACGTAAATTCAGAGGCATGGGATCAGGTGTCATTATTAATGCAGAAAAAGGCTATGTATTAACCAATAATCACGTTGTCAATAAAGCTGATACTATTACTGTGACATTACATGATGGTCGTGAATTTAAAGGTAAAATCCTCGGTGCAGATAAACAATCTGACGTAGCTTTAGTTCAACTCGAAAATCCGAAAAATTTAACCGCAGTTAAAATGGCAGATAGCGACAAACTTCGCGTTGGCGACTTTACTGTAGCGATCGGTAACCCATTTGGTTTAGGACAAACCGTTACTTCGGGCATTGTGTCAGCTTTAGGTCGTTCAATGGGATCAGACAGTGGTACTTATGAAAACTACATTCAAACAGATGCGGCAGTAAACCGCGGTAACTCTGGCGGTCCATTAGTCAACTTAAATGGCGAATTAATTGGTATCAACACTGCTATTATTTCACCAAGTGGTGGCAATGCAGGGATTGCTTTTGCTATTCCTGTTAATATGGCGAATAATTTAGTACAACAAATCGTTGAATTTGGCGAAGTACGTCGTGGTGTTTTAGGTATCAAAGGTGGCGAATTAAATGCAGATTTAGCCAAAGCATTTAATGTAGATGCACAACAAGGTGCATTTATCAGTGAAGTATTACCAAAATCAGCGGCAGAAAAAGCTGGCTTAAAAGCAGGCGATGTAATCATTGCTCTTAATGGTCAAAAAATTATAAGTTTCGCTGAGTTGCGTGCCAAAATTGCGACTTCTGGCGCAGGTAAAACCTTTGAGCTAACCTACTGGCGCGATGGTAAAACAGAAACCACAAAAGTGACCTTACAATCAGATGATTTAGTTCAATCTGTGTCTTCTGACGCAAATGATTTAATCCCAGCATTAGAAGGTGCAGTATTTAATAATCATAAAGATGGCGTGGAAATCGTGAAAGTGGCAACAAACTCCTCTGCTGCTCAACGTGGTTTAAAAGTGGGTGACTTAATTGTGGGCGTTAACCGTCAAAGTGTTAATAATTTAAGAGAATTAAAAGAAGCTTTAGATAAAAAACCTTCTGTGATCGCGTTAAATATTAAGCGTGGCAATAATAATTTCTATTTATTAGTACAATAATATTTCGCTCCGAAACAAAAAGTGCGGTGAAATCCACCGCACTTTTTTATGTCATTTATAAATTATTCAGATCCAACACATCCGTCATATCATATAAACCGTTAGGCTGATCAGCAATCCATTTTGCCGCTCTTACTGCACCATTAGCGAAGGTCATTCGACTAGATGCTTTGTGTGAAATTTCTACTCGCTCGCCAATATCCGCAAACCAAACAGAATGTTCACCAACAACATCTGATGCGCGAATCGTTGAAAAACCAATTTCATTTAACTTACGTTCGCCTGTAATACCTTGTCGAGCAAATACGCCATCTTTGCTTAAATCACGCCCTAAAACCTTAGCTATATGTTCGCCCATGGATAAAGCAGTACCGGAAGGCGCATCCACTTTATGACGATGATGCGCTTCAATCACTTCAATATCACAATAATCGCCCATCACTTTTGCAGCTTTTTCCAATAATTTAAACACTAAATTCACGCCCACGCTATAATTAGAAGCAAAAACAATACCAATCTTTTCCGCTGCAGTTTGAATAGCTTGTTTTCCTGCTTCATCAAATCCTGTGGTACCAATAATCATTTTTTTCTGATGAGTAACACAGGTGGTAATATGATTTAACGTGCCTTCAGGACGAGTAAAATCAATTAACACATCAAATTGATCAACTGCCTGCGCTAGTTCACCCTGAACCTGAATACCCAAATGTCCAATACCAGCAAGCTCTCCTGCATCACTGCCAATTAAAGAAGATCCTGCTCGCTCAAATGCAGCACCTAATTCCACACCTTGTGCATTATGCACCGCTTGAATAAGTTGTCGCCCCATTCTACCGCCAGCGCCAACGATACCAATTCTTAATGTCATGATTTACTCCTTATTTTGCACTTGCTTGCATTATATAAAAATTTTTTGCCTTTGATGAATGATTTATTGAAATAATTTCAATCTCATTTTTTTTCTGTTACAATACACAACACAAAAATGAACGAACGTTCAGTAATAATTCACAAAAAAGTGCGGTGAAAAATAAGCAAGTTTTTAACCGCACTTACATTTTTATTCAAGGTATCACATGATGAATATTTCCAAATTAACAATGGGATTAATGCTCTCTGCCTTTTTGGCGGGCTGCGCAAACCTCAATGATAGCTATCAAAGCACCCAACAAGATTATCAGCAATATGTTGAAATCACCCAACAATACAATATTAAGGACAATTGGTGGGCATTGTATAATGATGCACAACTCAATCGAGTGGTTGAAAGTGCATTATTAAATAACAAAGATTTAGCTAAAGCTGCCATCGCTGTGAACGCGGCACTTTATCAAGCTAATTTATTAGGTGCAGATTTGGTACCATCTTTTAGTGGTTCAACCTCTTCATCTGCTGGCCGACCAATTGATCAACATGCTAATTCGACGATTAGCCATAAAGGATCATTAAATGTCAGCTATACATTGGATTTATGGCAACGTCTAGCCGATGCTGCTAACGCAAAAGAATGGCAATACAAGGCAACACAGCAAAATCTTGAAGCTGCGCGTTTATCACTTATTAACGCGGTAGTTGTCACTTATTACCAAATTGCTTATTTAAATGATGCAATTAGCGCAACAAATGATAGCATTAGCTACTACGAACGTATTAATAAAATTATGCAAAACCGTTTGACGCAAGGTGTAGCAGATCGTGCAAGCACAGACCAAGCGACTCAAGCGGTATTAATGGTGCGCAATAATCTGATTACTTATCAAACTGCACGTAAAACAGCAGAAAAAACCTTACGCAATTTGTTAAACCTAAAACCACAAGAAGCGTTAAATATTCAATTTCCTCATATTTTGAATGTTAAAACCGCCAAAGTAAATTTAGATGTCCCTGTTTCAACTATTGCTAATCGACCTGATGTAAAAGGGAATTTATTCCGCTTTAACAGTGCCTTTAAAGATGCAAAAGCCATGCAAAAAGCTTGGTTTCCAACCATCAGCCTTGGTGCATCATTATCATCATCAGGTAATAAAGTGAGCAATGCATTTGAAAATCCAATGGCATCTGGCATATTAGGTATTAGCTTGCCATTCTTAGATTGGAACCATGTTAAATGGAATGTAAAACTGTCAGAAGCCGCTTACGAGGCAGCAAAAGTGAGCTACGAAAAAGGCATTACCAGTGCGCTCAATGAAATTGATACCAACTATTTCGCTTATACACAATCTGTCAGCAATTTCGCGAATTTGACGAAAAAATATGATTATGACAAGCGCATTACGCAATATTATAAAAATCGTTATGATGCAGGCGTTTCTGAATTGCGTGAATGGTTAAATGCAGCAAATACAGAAAAAGCCTCTCAAGTCGCCATTTTGAATGCAAAATACGCGGTAATCCAAAGCGAAAATGCGATTTATAGTGCAATGGGTGGGTATTATTCAGCGAAATAAACAGAAAATATCATAATGATGAGCGATTAAATTCAGTTAAAAAACTCTGCCAAATTTAACCGCACTTTGATAAAAATAAAGGCTGTACTGAAAAGTACAGCCTTTTTCATCAGCGAAAATTAGAACTTAAAGCCCACACTCGCACTACCAGTTACATCACCGTAGTTATTCGCACTACCCGTTACTTTAAAGATCACTTTGCCATTATCCGATACGCGAGAATAACCCAATGCAACAGCTGCTGCACCACGATAAGTACCGCCACCAATAGCTACTAAGCTATCATTTGGATTAAATGCTTGTACTAAACCTGCTGTCGCAACCGCCCCTGCAATACCACTACGCAAACGACGATCCACTGATTGCATTTCCGATTTGAACTGACCATAATTGACCGCATCATTCGGTGCAACTGCTCTACCCACATTTTGAATACGATTCCCCCCCATATCCACTTTACCATTTGGATTGATGGTTAAACGGTTAAAATTCGGTGACATAGAGGTGCCAATATTAAACTCTTGTCCTTTCTGATTAATGACAATATTTTGGCCAGCATTCACTTTTACAGTATGTCCTAATCCAACTTTAGTTGGGGATGAACCCTGTGCAACACCATTAGTACCACTAACTGCACCGGTATTCAATGTCCAGCCTTGGTCAACAAAGCTCGTTAAGCTGTAAAGTTGACTGCCGTTGATCGCATCCGTACTTTCTGCACTTACTAAACCTGGTGCTACATTTTGAATACGACGAGTTTGCATTGAACCGTCAGAATTTACATTACCAACACTAACCACACCAACCACTTCATCTGCTTTACCGCCAGCATATTGATATGTTGTTCCACCAATAGTTTGTGAGGTGTGAGCGATATTGCCCTTAGTCGTATCTCCAGCAGCTACATAACCCGTATTAGCTCCTAAGAAGACCGAATTATCCACAGTTTGAGTCACATTATTGCCGACCACAAAGGTATTATTGGTTGCAACTTTGTTGTCATTACCCAATGAATAGGAATTATCGCCAGACACTGTGCTTGGATCACCAATTGCACCTGAGTTATTGCCTGTTACTTGGTTACCTGTACCAATGCTGATAGTATTCGTTCCACTAGCAGTTGAACCTTTACCTAAGGCAATGGCATTTTCACCCGTAGCTCTCGCCTGATAACCCACTGCGGTTGCGAATTTACCAGAGGCACTTGAGTCGATCGTATTTTCCCCTTGAATTGCAGGATCTACAACACCATCGTTGGTATGGAAGAATTTAATACCCTGTTCATTCATACGTCCAATAGCTTCAACAACATTATTGGTTCTATACTCTTTTTGGTTTTCAACATTATAAGTTGTTAAGGTATAACCATTTGATTCTGCAACAGAAACCGTTGTTGTGCTACCATCTGGATTGACAATAGTTGTATTAGAACCACTGTTACCACCAACAAGCTGTTTTACTGCGTATAATTGGCTACCATTTACAGCGTCTGTACTCGTTGCAGAAATATCACCATTAGCAACTCCACTAACTTTATTGTCCCCCATATTGATCGTAGTACCTTTGTTTACAGTAAAGGTTTTACCTTCTCCACCAAAAGTACTATTGCCTGATACAGTAAGGTTTGTTGTATCTACATTAGTCGCTGTTACATTAGTGAACGTTGGATTTTCTGAAATCTGGATCTCAACGCCTCTATCTGTCACTACAGTTTTCACATTATTACTATTGTAATTTTTTCCTGATGCTGCCTTACCTGTAATCGATAAGGTTTCACCTAAGTTACGATGTGTTTCACCATCATTACCCGTAAAATCTAACCCTTTGTTTGTTAAACCACTTGTCGTTGCGTTTAACTGAGATAAGTTCACCGCATCGCTATCTGCTATACCATTAGCTACATTTTGAATACGATTACTGCCCATATCAATAGTTTGATTCGAAGTAACCGTAAAGCCTTTATTGAATAAGGTTGCACCGTTTACCGTTAATTGGTTGAGCGTACTTGCTCCAGTCACATTCAAATTCTGAGTAGTTACATTAGCAAAGGTCACATCATCTTTCGTCGCATAGGTCACTGTACCATTTGCTTCACGTTTCACTTTGATGTTTTTACCCGCTTGTAGCTTCAGCTGATCGTTTGGATTGATTTTCTCTGCTTCGGTCAGTTTAGTATCATCTTCACCACCATCAACCGCACCATTGGTTAAATTCCAAGATGAGTTCGCTACCGTATCCGTCAACTGTTTCACATTTACTGCGTCGGTATCTTCCGTTCCTTTCGCAACACCTTTCACTTGGTTATTGCCCATATTAATGGTTGTACCTTTGTTTACAGTAAAGGTTTTACCTTCTCCTCCAAAAGTACTATTACCTGACACTGCAAGGTTTGTTGTATCTACATTAGTCGCTGTTACATTAGTGAACGTCGGATTCTCAGCAATCTGGATTTCTACTCCCTTATCTGTTACTACCGTCTTCACATTATTACTATTGTAATTTGTTCCTGATGCTGCCTTACCTGTAATCAATAAGGTTTCACCTAAGTTACGATGTGTTTCACCATCATTACCCGTAAAATCTAACCCTTTGTTTGTTAAACCACTTGTCGTTGCATTTAACTGCGATAAGTTCACTGCATCACTATCTGCTGTACCATTAGCTACATTTTGAATACGATTACCGCCCATATCAATGGTTTGATTCGAAGCAACCGTAAAGCCTTTATTGAATAAGGTTGCACCGTTTACCGTTAATTGGTTGAGCGTACTTGCTCCAGTCACATTCAAATTCTGAGTAGTTACATTTGCAAAGGTCACATCATCTTTGGTCGCATAGGTCACTGTACCATTTGCTTCACGTTTGACTTTGATGTTTTTACCGGCTTGTAATTTCAGCTGATCGTTTGGATTGATTTCTTCTACTGCCAACGCTTTATCTGTGACATCTTCACCACCATCAACCGCACCATTGGTTAAATTCCAAGATGAGTTCGCCACAGTATCCGTCAACTGTTTCACATTTACTGCGTCGGTATCAGCTGTACCTTCTGCCACGCCATGAACTTGGTTATTGCCCATATTCACTGAAGTACCAGTTTTAACCGCTAAACCACCGTTCGCAGTCAATAAACCACCTGCAGTAATCGCTCCTGTGGTTGTAAGGCTAGTTGCAGAAACATCAACAAAAGTTGGGCTTTCTGCAATTTGGATAGCAACCTTGCCGTCTGAAACTACCGTTTTGACATTTTTGCCAGAATATTGACCCGTTGTAGCTGCTTCCCCTTCAATAGCCAATGCCTGTCCTAAATCACGATGAGTTTTCGGCAAACCATCATTACCTGTAAAGTCTAAACCTTTGGTCGTTAAGTTATTAGTGGTTGCGTTTAATTGCGATAAATTCACTGCATCAGTATCTTCCGTTCCCGCTGCTACTTTGGTGATCTTGTTTCCACCCATATCGACAGTTTGGTTCTTCGCTACAGTCAAGCCACCATTAGCATTTAACAGTCCACCGACATTCACATTGCCTGATGTTGTGACTGTTGCAAAGTTCACATCATCAATGGTTTTGACGACAAGCTTGCTTCCATCTCGTGTGATATTGATGTTTTTTCCTTGCTCAAAGTTCACTTCGCCATTGTTATTAATGCGTTGCCCCTCATCCCCATTGGCTTTTACTGTCCAACCTGATTTTTCTACCGCTTTATTGATTGCGTTAGCCACTGTCGTTGCGGTCGTTAACCCCGATGTTGCACCATTTGGTGTGGCGACGCCTGTGGTGTCATCGCTATCAATCTCTTGGGTCACAACATCAAATTTCACATCCGCAGCATTTTCTCCATCAGAAACCACCGCAGTTGAGAAGGTGCCATTCACGAAATTGACCATACCATTGTTGTTGATTCGTGATTTATCCGCATTGTTTTCTTTCACATTGAAACCAGTGTTATTGGCAATATGGTAAAGCTGGCTGCCATTGACTGCATCTGTTGATGTCGCACTAATACGCCCTGCAGCAACATGATGGATTTGACGTTCTGCTCCTGTTTTACCCACAGAAACGCTGCCAGAAGTCGCTTTTGCTACGCCCGCAAATTCAGGCATTGCACCATCAGTGCCATCATCTGCTTTAATCACATAGTTTTGATCGTTACCGATCGCTGCGGTTTCAGAACCTGCACCTAATGCCACTGAATTGTCATGTTTCGCTTTCGCTTGGTCACCAATAGCGATCGATTTGTCATTCTCAGCCAAGGCGGCAGAACCGACTGCAACACTGTTCGCCGCAGCCGCTTTAACATCATCCCCTAATGCCACTGAACTCTCACCGGCTGCCGTTGCGTTTGGACCAGCGGCTAAAGCGTTCACGCCTGTTGCTTGTGCAATCGCATTTGCGTTGGCAAAGTTTTCTTGTTTCTGCGAATTTACATGGAAATAGGTTCGAGTATTGTCACGTAAACTATTCAACTGCGATACATTCACTGCGTCGGTGTCTGCTGTACCAGCTGCCACTCCATGAACTTGGTTTCCACCCATATTCACTGTTTGCGAGCCTGCAACGGTCAAACCACCATTGGCTGTTAACATACCACCAATGGTTGCACCCGCTGTCGTAGTTAAGGTATCCGTTTTCACATTGGTGAACGTCACATCATCTTTGGTCGCATAGGTCACAACACCATTCGCTTCACGTTTGACTTTGATATTTTTACCCGCTTGTAGTCTCAACTGATCGTTTGGATTGATTTCTTCTACTGCCAACGCTTTATCTGTGACATCTTCTCCACCATCGACCGCACCATTGGTTAAATTCCAAGATGAGTTCGCCACAGTATCCGTCAACTGTTTCACATTTACTGCATCGGTATCAGCTGTACCTTCTGCCACTCCATGAACTTGGTTTCCGCCCATATCGACAGTTTTATTCGCTGCCACTGTCAAACCACCATTAGCGTTCAACATTCCGCCAGCAGTAATCGCTCCTGTGGTTGTCACTGTTGCCGCATTAACATCATTGGCTTTCACATCGTTAAAGGTTGGGTTGTCCGCAAATTGAATTTCGACTTTGCCTTCGCTCACAACCGTTTTGAGGTTTTTGCCCGTATATTGACCCTTTGTCGTTCCTTCGCCTGAGATGTTTACCGTTTCACCTAAGTTTCGGTGTGTTTTGCCATCATTACCTGTAAAGTCTAAACCTTTGGTCGTTAAGTTATTAGTGGTTGCGTTTAATTGTGATAAGTTCACTGCATCGGTGTCTACTGTACCATTCGCCACGCCATGAACTTGGTTTCCACCCATATTCACTGTTTGCGAGCCTGCAACAGTCAAACCACCGTTGGCATTTAACATTCCGCCAACTGTCGCACCGTTATTAAAGGTTGGGTTGTGGTTGGTAGCAATTTGGATTTTATTGCCTTGGCGAGTCACTACAATGTTATCGCCTGCGTTGAAAATCGCTTCGCCATCGTTGGCAATTTTTTCGCCATCACCATTTTCGTCATTGGCTTTAAGCTTCCAACCAGACGCATTGATGGCTTTATGCACCGCATCGGACGTAACCGCTTTGGTATCGCCTTCAGTCACTTCCGTTGCTTTATTTATCGTCACTGTGTAAGTATCTTTGAGATCCGTTCTGGTCGGTGCCACAGTCACATCAGCTGTATTGCCTGAAACCACTTCCACCGCTTGTTTGGCTTGGCGTTTAATATGATCATCTTGCACCGCAACGCGGAATTGCTTACCGCCAGTTGAATTAGTTTCAGTATCCGTTACAGTTACACCATTGCCTGAAACCACTGTTTCACGAATTGCAATATCTTGTTTGGTTTTCTCACTTAATCCCAACTCAACAACACCGCCATCTTTACTTGTGATAGTTAAACCATCGGTATTTTTGAAAGTTAGCCCATCAGAAAGTGCGGTGTTTTTTGACGTAGTTTCGCCATCCGCTTTATAAGCAAGGTTGGTTTTTGTGAGATCTACATCAACTTTAAAGGTTTTTACGCCATTGTTATTGCGAGTTGAAGCAATGGTATTGCTACCATTTTCGATTGCCACTTGATCTTGAATTTTCTGGATACCCGCAGCGTTGATATTTGATAAACTTTGGTTAGCGTAAGTGTCGTTTGCGTTGTTCGCTAAATTGTCTAACTTCGTTTTAACGGCGTCAGAAAGTTTGAGTGATACATCTGAACCCTTAGCACTGGTTTCGATATAGCCTGCTTGACCTTTCACGCCAAATTCCAAACCATTTTCTTTATTCAAGGCTTGTGTGCTAGTAGATGTGCTGTCACCGTTTAATTTAAGGGTGTTATTGCCTAGCGCATTGAGCTGTGACACATTGACTGCGTCAGTATCAGCTTCGCCTGCGGCAACATTGGTGATTTTATTGTTCCCCATATTCACAGGAGCATTGGCTTTCATTGTTAAGCCATTAAGTGTCGCTGTGCCTGTGGTTTCTAAATTAGTGAACGTTGGACTATCAACCGTTTTAACAACAATTTTATTTTCTTCACGTGTGATATTGATGTTTTTACCTTCTTGGAAAATCACATCATTTCCGTTGGTAATTTTTTTGCTATCTGTTTCTGCATTCGCTTTTAAATTCCAACCTGAATTATTGATCGCCGTATTTACCGCATCAGAAGTCACAACTTTGTTATCGCCTGCTGTTACTGCGGTGGATTTTTGCAGAGTAAGATCAAAGGTTTTGGTGTCATTTGTCGCTGTTGGTGTAACCGTAATATCGCTATTGCTGGTAACATTGACTGCCCCTTTTGCTAAATCTTTTACGCCCTGTTCAGACACACTCACAGTGTAAATTTGTTTCTCACCATCAACACTCGGAGTAACGTTCGCTAAACCATTGCCTTTCACTTCAATAGCTTCTTTAGCTTTGTCTTTAATATGGCTATCATTTACAGAAACCGTAAATTGTTTTCCACCGCTTGCGTTAGTTTCGGTATCCGTTACAGTTACACCTGTGCCTGCTTTAACGGTTTCACGCACATTTATTGCATTTTGAGTGGCTTGATCTAAACCTAATTCCACAACGCCATTGTCTTTAGCCTCAATGGTTAAGCCGTTAGTATTTTTGAAATCTAACCCATTCGATAGACTTGTAGATTTCTGTCCCGCACCATTGGCTTTATAGGTAATTGGCGTATTGCCTAAATCAGCTGTTCTCGCATAAGGTGATAAATCCACATCGACTTTAAAGGTTTTAACGCCATTGACATCACGACTAGACGCAACGGTATTGGTACCATTTTCTACATTGACAGCGTCTTTCGCCGCATTTTTAATCACCGTTGTGCCAGCTGGTGTGATGTTAGATAAATCTTTGTTTGCGGCATTATCAATTTTATCTTTCGTTGCTTGAGTTAAAGATAAAGTAACATCCGAACCCGCCGCATTACTGGTGATATAAGTACCATCGCCTTTTACACCAAAGCTCAATCCGCCTGATTTGTTCAGTGCCTGCGTATCAGTATTACCTGAGTTGCCAGCCAATTTGATATTGTTAGTGCCTAACGCATTTAACTGCGACACATTGACTGCATCCGTATCAGCCTGCCCAGCTTGAACATTGGTGATCTTATTTCCGCCCATGCTCACCGTTTTAGAGCCAGCCACAGTCAAACCCCCATTGGCATTTAGCATTCCGCCAACCGTTGCACCATCAGTAAAGGTTGGATTTTGGACAGTTTTAATCGTAATGTTATTAACAGAGCGCTCTACCACGATATTGTCACCGCTATTAAAACTCACCGCCCCATTGTTATTGATTCGTTCGCCAGTATCATTATTCGCTTTAACTGTCCAACCAGATTTTTCAACGGCTTTATTGATTGCATCAGAAACGGTTTGTGCTGTTGTTAAACCTGCGGTGCTGCCATTCGGTGACGCCACACCTGTGGTTGCATCACTATCAATGTTTTGGGTAACCACATCAAATTTAACAGCTGAACTATTCTCCCCATCCGTCACAACTGCGGTGGAATAGGTGCCATTTGTGAAATTTACTTCGCCATTGTTATTGATACGAGATTTCGCAGTGCCATTTTGTTTGATATTAAAGCCCGTATTATTAGCGATTTGATAGAGCTGACTGCCGTTTACGGCATCTGTTGACGTAGCAGAAATTCGTCCTGCTGCCACATGATGAATTTGGCGTTCTTCACCTGCTTTACCGACAGACACACTGCCAGAAGTATCTTTCGCAATACCAGCAAAGGCTGGCAAATTCGCATTAGCCTGAGCATCATTTTTACTTACATAATCATTATTCGTACCCGTTGCAGCAGTCACTGAATTATGACCTAACGCAATAGAATTGTTGGTGCTCGCATTTGCATTTTCACCAATCGCAATAGAATACTGATTATTCACCACCGAATTACGACCGATAGCAACAGAGTTTAACCCTTTCGCCGCTGCACCTTGACCTAACGCAGTAGCTGCATCCGCAGAGGCAATCGAATCAATACCCAAGGCTATACCAGCAGAATTGGTCACATTCGCATTCGCCCCGATAGCTAAACCACCAGCCCCGGCAGAACTTGCATTCGGACCCACCGCCATTGCATTCGCACCCGTTGCTTGAGCATTTTTGTTTGCTGCATCAAAGTTTTTAGTATCTGTCGAATTGACGTGGAAATAGGTGCGAGTATTATCTTGAATACCTTTAGTAATACTGTAAAGTTGAGAACCGTTGATCGCATCGGTGGAAGTGGCAGATATTTTACCTGGAGCCACGTTTTTTAATTGACGTTTAATCGTATCGTTACCGAAAGAAACGACATAACTTTTATCTCTAGTACTGGTTGCTAACGATGGAACAGCTCCTGTTGCTCCGTCATAATTTACACCATTAACAACGATATTGCCTTCTTGAGTGGCTGCAACATCCGCCTTAGACTCTGCACCAATTGCAACAGAATACTGAAAACTTTCTGCTTTGGCATTTGAACCAATAGCCACAGAATCCATCGCAGAAGTCGTATTTATACCTAAAGAAATAGATCGTTCTGAATTAGCTCTGGCAGAAGTACCAATGGCGATTCCATCAATAGAATTCGTAAAAGTATCCAAACCTAATGCAATACTTGATGTCCCTGCTGCCATCGCATTTGTACCGATAGAAATTTGATCGCGTGATGAACCAAAGGAAACACCGCCAAATGTGGAGGCATTATTACCCAATACTACATTTCGTTGACCTGCTGAAGTTGCATCATAACCAATCACTACGTTCTTATCTGCATAAGCATTACTGTATTTACTTTGGCTAGAACCTATTGATGTTTGTGCTACCTTCGCTGTTTCTCCAATTAAAATATTCTGTTTTTTATTAGTATCTGTCTCAGTACCAGCATTTGTCTCGATATAAACATTTTGTGCACCGACTATAGCAAGCTGACGAGCGGCCTCTGCAGACAATGGTGTTAAAGCTAATGTTCCCAATGATAATACTGCGGTGATTTTTGCTAAATCAACAGTGTTACTCGAGCTAGACTTTACCCGTCCGCGAGCTAATTCTGATACAGCCATCCAAGATTGTGTTGATTTGTTCCAAATGACTCGAAATACTTTATTCATAAAAAACCTTTAAATGTGGTTGAATTAATTACTATGTTGTGCCGATACTACTTCAATCGGCATAATATATGTTTAAAAATTATCCGTATTATACAATAAAATAAAAAGGTATAACCAATTAATTTAATTACAATATTGACCGTTTTTTAATTGACTTTGGCGCAGTTTAAACAATACAAATATTGCCCTTTGGGATCATTAAAACGATTTAAATTATGCAAGGGATAAGCATATTGCTCTAATACTTTTGGTAAAGCAAAAGATTGACCAAATAATACGCGCATTTCTTTACGCAACGATTGCACCAATGCGGCCAAACCTTTTTCTTCTTCTACAAACCATTCAACTGCATATTGTTGTTCGCCACCTAATTTTTGATTAGCTAAATCTTGCGCTTTTTTCACCGCACTTTCAAAATCGCCTAGTTCATCAACTAGCTTATGTTGTAATGCTTCTTGACCAAGCCAAACTTGTCCCTGAGCAATTTTATCGACTTCTTGTTTCGTTAATTTTCTGCCACGACTGACTACATCCAAGAACTTATCATAACCATGTTCAATCTCCATTTGATAAATATCATTGACCGTTTTTGATAAAGGACTAAAAGCAGACTGCTCACTTAATGGCGAGGTGCTCACACCATCTTCCGTTACCCCAATTTTCTTCAAACTATTTTCAAAAGTCGGAAACATAGCAAAAATACCGATAGATCCTGTAATGGTGTTCTTATCCGCGATGATATAATCTGTTGTGCTAGCAATCCAATAACCGCCTGAAGCTGCCATTGCCCCCATTGAAGTCACCACAGGTTTACCAGCACGTTGCAAATTATCAATTTCTTGACGAATAATTTCCGAAGCAAATGCACTACCACCTGGACTATTAACCCGTAAAATAACCGCTTTTACCGATTTATCTTGTTTAGCCAAATTTAATAAACGAGAAACGCTATCACCGCCCACATCTTCTTCTGAATTCTCGCCATCAACAATGGCTCCTTCAACATTAATAACCGCAATTTTAGGCTCATTTTGGCTTTCAAAACGATCGGGCAATAAAGCTAAGTAATCGTCAAAATCAATACTTTTAATTTCATTACTCTCAGTTTTGCCAAAAAGTGCGGTTAATTTTTGCTGCATTTCTGCTCGAGTAGCAAAATGCGTCACAAGCTTACGTTGTTTCACATAAGCTGTACTATCACCTTTTAACGATTTTAATTCTGCTAAGAATTGTGCTGAATCCGGCAACACTTTACTTTTATCTATTTGACGATTATGTGCAACTAAATCCAGATAATTTTCCCACATAGCACCTAACCAACGTTGCGTATTGGTTTTGGCTTCAGGCGACATATTGTCTCGTAAGAAGGGCTCCACCGCAGATTTATAAGTCCCTACACGGAAAATGTGCGGTGTAATTTCCAGCTTTTCTAACAAGGATTTAAAATAAAGATTTTGTGCTGACAAACCATGAATATTCACATCGCCAACTGGATTAAGGTAAATTTCATCCGCAAAACTTGCCAATAAATATTGGCTTTGATTGTAATTATCCGCAAAAGCAATTACCGGTTTCTTTTGTTGTTTAAAATCCTTAATCGCATTGCCAATATATTCTAATGCAGGCAAATCTGCGCCTTCAAAATAATTTAAATCTAGCACCAAGCCTTTAATGCGTTCATCTTGTTTCGCAGCCTCAATGGTATAAACCACATCAAAAGTCGAAATTTTGCGAGGAATAGGCTTATCTTCCAATTCATTTAGTGCTTGTTGCCAAGTCATTCCTTGTTCACGATTATCCGCAAGGTAGCCATCTAAAGCTAACCATAATGCGCCATCAACCTGTGCTGAATGTTGCTGCGAAGAATTGGAATTAATAAGACTAAATACCGTAATCGCCAACAGAACAAAAAGCAAAAAAACAAGATTCATCACCACGCGGCGAACAAAATTGAGTGTTTTCCAAATGAATTTAAAAAAACGAAAAAGAGAATTCATATATATCCTAGTGAATAGTAAAAAACTGCAAGGAATATACCGTAAAAATGTGGTAGAATCTACCGCACTTTATTAAAGAATTTATAAAAATAATGGATACCTTAACATTACTTACCACTCGCCGTTCAAATAAAAAATTAGTGCCACCAGCACCGAATAAAGCACAATTAGAGCAAATCTTTCATGCGGCACTCCATGCACCTGATCATGGTCGATTACATCCTTATCACTTTGTTGTTATTGAAAAAGAAGGATTAACAACTTTAGCTGACCTCTTAACGCAAACAGCGATTGAGTTTAATTTAGATGAACGACAATTCGGCAAAATCGCTGGGATATGTAGCAAACCAATGATTATTGGGGTTGTTGCCAAAATTGATCCCCATATAGAAAAAGTGCCCGCTTGGGAGCAACAATTAACTGCGGGTTGTGCTGTTTATGCTATGCAATTAGCAGCACAAAGTCTGGGGTTTGATAATGTTTGGATCACAGGGAAATGGACCGAAGGAACGGCATTACACCAAGCTTTTGGTTGCACCGAGCATGATAAAATCATTGCCTTGTTAATGGTTGGTAGCGCAGAAGAAAAAATGGAACGAGAAGCCAAACCTTTTGATTTATCTCATTTTGTTTCGTATTTATAGGATGATGTTTTATGGATTTATTAGTTAGCTTTTTTACAGATTATGGCTACTGGGCAGTATTATTTGTTCTGCTAATTTGCGGATTTGGTGTGCCAATCCCAGAAGATATTACGCTTGTTTCTGGTGGCATTATTGCAGGACTTTATCCTGAAAATGTCAATGTGCACATCATGCTTGTGGTCAGCATGATTGGGGTTTTGGCTGGCGATAGCACAATGTATTGGCTAGGGCGAATTTATGGTGTCAAAATTTTAAGATTCCGCCCTATTCGCAAACTTGTCAACGTAAAACGTCTGCGGATGGTGCGGGAAAAATTTGAACGCTATGGCAATCGTGTTTTATTTGTTGCTCGTTTTTTACCTGGCTTACGCGCCCCAATTTATATGGTTTCAGGTATCACTCAACGAGTGAGCTATACTCGCTTTGTACTATTGGATTTCTTTGCTGCCATTATATCTGTGCCAATTTGGGTTTATCTAGGCTTCTATGGTGCCAATAATCGCGAATGGCTCGCCCATCAAATTAAAACAGGACAAACGGGGTTATATATTTTCTTAGGCTTACTTGCTGCTTTTATCGCTTTCAAAGTCTATAAAGGCAAAAAAGAAAAAGCCGAACAAGAATAGTTTGCCATATAAAAGTGCGGTGAAAATCACCGCACTTTTTTAAACTCTATTTTTACCAAACAAAAATCCTCGCCACTTGACGAGGATTTCTTTTTTACTTAATTAAACTTTTAGAGGTTTAATATTCCAAATACGCTCTGCATATTCAGCAATAGTACGGTCAGATGAGAAGAAACTCATATTGACAATATTTTGTAATGTACTATCGACCCAAGCTTCTTTATTTTGGAATTTCTCATCCACAACTTTTTGTGCTTCAACATAGCTACGGAAATCAGCAAATGATTGATAATAATCATGATACTGTAATCCGCTTAATAGCTGATGATAGCGATTAGGTTCATTTGGAGAAAAATGACCACCAATAATTTGGTCAATTACTTGACGTAATTCCGCATCGTTTTGGTAATAATCAAATGGGCGGTATCCGTTACGACGTAACTCGTCAACCTGCTCTACGGTGTTACCAAAGATAAATACGTTGTCAGCACCAACGTTTTCTAAAATTTCAACGTTTGCACCATCTAATGTACCTAATGTTAATGCACCATTTAAAGCGAATTTCATGTTACTTGTACCAGATGCTTCAGTACCCGCTAGAGAAATTTGCTCTGAAATATCTGCGGCTGGAATAATTAATTCCGCTAAGCTTACGCTATAGTTAGGAATATAAACTAATTTTAAGCGATCTTTTAAGCGAGGATCATTATTAATCACATTCGCAACATCGTTAATGAGATTGATGGTTTGTTTTGCTGCATGGTAAGCTGATGCCGCTTTACCAGCTAAGATAAACACGCGAGGTGTCCAATCTTTTTCAGGGTTAGCTAACATTGCGTTATAACGAGCAACAATATGTAACACATTAAGGATTTGGCGTTTATATTCATGAATACGCTTCACTTGTACATCAAATAGCGCATTTGGATTAACAGTTACGCCTAATTCTTTCTTAATATAAGCCGCTAATTTTGCTTTGTTAACATGTTTAATGTTGTAAACAGCTTCTTTGAATGATGCATCGCCAATATAGCTTTCTAAATTGCGTAATTGACTTAAATCTCTACGCCATTCATTACCAATATATTTATCAAATAATGCAGATAAATTCGGGTTAGCAACACCAATCCAGCGGCGAGGCGTGATACCGTTAGTCACGTTAGTGAAACGCTCAGGATAAATACGTGCAAAATCAGAGAAAGTTGATGTCACCATTAAGTCAGAGTGGATTGCTGCCACACCATTAATTTTGTGTGAACCAACAACAGATAACCAACCCATACGAACTTTACGGTTATTACCTTCTTCAACTAAGGACACTCGACGAATGAAGTTTTCATCTTGAGTCACATTCTCACGCACATAAGTTAAGAAATGATCATTAATTTCAAAAATCATTTGTAAATGACGTGGTAATAAGCTACCCATCATTTCAACAGACCATGTTTCTAATGCTTCTGACATGAGGGTATGACAAGTATAAGAACAAATAGCAACGGTCATTTCCCATGCTTTTTCCCATGCGTAGCCTTCTTCATCTACTAAAATACGCATTAATTCAGGGATTGTTAATGCTGGGTGAGTATCATTTAGATGGATAGCCACTTTGTCTGCTAAATTATCTAAGGTGCCATGAGTACGTTTATGGCGTTTCAAAATGTCTTGTAATGAAGCAGATACTAAGAAATACTCTTGGCGTAAACGTAATTCACGACCCGCCCAAGTTGAATCGTCTGGGTAAAGTACACGAGAAACGTTTTCACTTGATGAACGCTCTTCGATTGCACCGAAATAGTCCCCTTGGTTAAATTTCGCCAAGTTGAAGTTATCCCCCGCTTTAGCAGACCATAAACGCAATGTTGCAGCAGCATCTGTTGCATAACCCGGGATCATTTGGTCATAAGCTAAGGCAGAAATTTCTTCAGCTGGCGTCCAAACACATTTTTTACCTTCAAAATGGATATTACCGCCAAAATGAATGTTAAAACGTTTAGATGGACGGATATATTCCCAAGGATAGCCTTTTTCTAACCAAGCATCTGGTTTCTCTACTTGGCGACCATCTTCAATATGTTGTTGGAACATACCGTATTCATAACGAATACCATATCCCATACCTGGTAATGCCAACGTTGCAATTGAATCCATAAAACAAGCAGCTAAACGGCCTAAACCACCGTTACCTAAACCTGGATCTACTTCTTTTTCTAATACATCTTCTAAATCAACATGCAATTCACTTAATGCTTGTTTAGCAATGTCATACACCCCTTCAGCAAGTAAGGCATTTGACAAGGTTCTTCCCATTAAGAATTCCATTGATAAATAATAAACGCGACGTGTTTCTTCTGAACGAGCTTGTCTTGCTGTAGAAATCCAGCCTTCTGTGACTAAATCGCGCACAGCATATAATGTTGCGTTTAACCAATCACGTTGGCTTGCTTCTTCTGGTGAACGACCAATTGCAAAAACTAATTTATAAACAATTGATTTCTTTAGTGATTCGACACTTTCCTCGGGACGACTATAGGAAAATAGTTGATCTGTCATTAATAAACTCCATACATATATAATAAAATAGTGCGGATTTTAACCGCACTTTGATAAAAAATCCAACTAAATTTTATAATAAAGGGATTGATAGCTTCTTGCTGCCAGTGTCCAACTGAAGTCTTGCTCCATCGCATTCGCCCTTACACTGAACCATAAACGCTGTTTTTGCCATAGATTAAAGGCATTAATTAAGGCTTGGCGTAAGGAATAAGGATCGGCGTGCTCAAAGGCAAATCCTGTTGCGGTTCCGGCTTTGATATTTTCACTCGAACTGTCAACAACAGTATCAGCCAATCCACCAGTAGAGCGAACTAAAGGTAAGGTACCATATTTCAAACCATATAATTGGGTTAATCCACAAGGTTCAAAACGGCTTGGAACTAAAATAACATCGCCACCAGCAACCATTAAATGAGATAAAGGTTCGTCGTAGCCAATTTTAGCCGCCACATTATTAGGGTAATATTGGGTTAAACCATATACGCCTTCTTCTAAATTCGGCGAACCTGAGCCTAAAATAATTAGCTGTCCACCTTGTTTAACGATTTCATCCGCACTTTCTAGTAATAAATCAACCCCTTTTTGTTCTGTTAAACGCGTAATCATTACAAAGAGTAAGGCTTCAGGATCTTGAGGCAAGTTGAAATATTCTTGTAATTTTTGTTTATTCTTTTTCTTACCACCCATAAATTTTAATTTATAGTGATCCTCAATATATGGATCATTATTCGGATGCCACACTTGTTCATCAACGCCGTTTAAAATGCCATGTAAACGACCTTGGTAAGATAAAGTCGATAATAACCCTTCTAAACCATAAGCAAATTCAGGACGTGTAATTTCTTTTGCATAGGTTGGACTGACTGCCGTTGCCGCATCAGAATAGAATAAACCTGCTTTTAAGTAAGAAATTTGTCCATACAATTCTAAACCATCTACATGGAACATATCCCAAGGTAAACCAATTTCATAAAGATGGTGATAGGAGAATTTACCTTGATACGCTAAATTATGAATAGTAAATACGGATTTAGCTGGGCGACCTTTTAAATGCAAATAAGCACTAGTTAAACCTGCATGCCAGTCATGGGAATGAACAACTTCTGCTCGCCACCAAAAATCCAAACCAACAGCTAATTCCGCACCAATCCAACCTAATAATGCAAAGCGTTTATAGTTATCGATATAGTCGTTATACCATTGGTCATGATAAGGATTGCCCTCTCTTGCATAAAGATGTGGTGCATCGATAATATAAACACCCACATCATCTAATTTTCCATAACGTAATGTCACATAACCCGCAAAAGTATGGACTTCTGCAACAACAACTGTTTCAGGAATCCCACGCATAATTGCTGGGTATCCTGGAATTAATACCCTTGCTTCATCGCCAATTTGATTTTGTGCTTTTGGTAAAGCCCCTAATACATCTGCAAGTCCGCCGGTTTTTAATAAAGGGTAAATTTCAGAGCACACATGTAAAATATTCATCTTTCATTCTCTTTTTTGAAGATAGCTAAAATAACAATGGACGCCAATAATGGCGTCCGTATCAATTAGAGGGATTAATCTAAATTTTCTTCAGATAATACCGTTTCCCCTTGCAGTTTCTGTAACATGCTTCGAGTAACAAGAACAATACCATTCTGGCTGACACGGAAACGTTTTTTATCTAATTCTAAATCAACACCGATTTGCAAACCATCTGGAATTGTCACATTACGATCCACGATACAACGTCTCAAGGTTACATTTTTACCTACTGTTACCTGTGGTAAAACAACACTATGATCAATTATTGAGCCTTCATTCGCTTTCACATTGTCAAATACAACAGAATAACTAATAGAAGCATCGGTAATCAAACAGCCACCGGCAATCAATGAGTTATCTACCGGACGTTCAATTGGTTGATGATAGAAGAATTTTGATGGATAAGGCTGAATTGGGTTACCACGAATTGGCCAGCTCGGATCATAAATATCAAGTTGAGGTTGTTCGGAAACCAAATCAATGTTGGCTTGCCAGAAACTATCAAGTGTACCCACATCGCGCCAGTAAATAGATCCATTCGTATTTCGACCTTTGCAAGAACGATCAAATGGATGGGCATATAACACGCCCTCTTCTAATGCTAACGGCATCACATCTTTACCAAAGTCATGAGATGTATAAGGTGTATCAACAATATGTTCTAACACGTTATATAAATAATCCGCATCGAATACATAAATACCCATTGAAGCCAAAGAAGAATTTGGTTTATCAACCATTGGTGGTGGATCTTTTGGTTTTTCTACGAAGGCTTTAACTTTTAAGTTTTCATTAACCGCCATTACGCCAAATTCTTTTGCACTTTCACGAGGCACTTCAATACAACCAACTGTACATTTTGCGCCACTGGTAACATGGTCAAGAATCATTTGTGCGTAATCCATTTTATAAATATGGTCACCTGCTAAAATTAAAACATATTTTGGTTTATAGTGGTCGCGGATAATCGCCATATTTTGATAAACCGCATCCGCTGTACCACGATACCAAGTATTATCATCAATTTGTTGGCGCGCAGGTAACATATCAACGAATTCACCGCGCTCTTGTGGTAGAAACGACCAACCCGTTTGTAAATGGCGTAATAAAGAATGAGCTGCATATTGTGTAATGACACCGATACGGTTTAATCCCGAGTTAATACAGTTAGACAATGCAAAATCAATAATACGGCGGTTACCACCAAAATATAGGGCTGGCTTAGCGCGTTTATCTGTTAATTCATATAGACGAGAACCTCGTCCCCCTGCCAAAATTAATACTAAAGTATCTTTGACTAATTCGTGTTTGCTCGGTTGTGAAATATTGCTGCTCATAAACAGATCTCCATAAAATAAAATTTGCGAATTAATCGTTTCAGTTAAGGTATGATGTATTTCAACATTCCTTACAACCCATTATAGTTAGAATGTAATTTATTTCTGTGATATACCTCAAATTTTTATAAAAAAGTCGGTTATTTTCGGGAAAAGACATGTAATCCGATCTGTTCAATCTCGCATTCTCCCTCCACGATTTTTTCGGCAATTAAATCGAGCATTTTCCATTGTCCTTCTGGTAAGACAAAATGCTGAATGTCATCTTTGCCATTGATAAGGAATAACCACTGCTCATCGAGTAAAATTTGTAAATTTTTACTTTCCTGATTCTGCCAATCCCCTTCATTCATTGGATTGCCCCATTGATTGAGCCAACGAACATTCTCATCGCTCCACCATTTATCCTGACACAAGCTCGCAATTTTTTTACGTAATTGAATGGCTTGTTTTGTCGCCACAAATAAAGCGCGGTCAAAATTTTGCCATTTTAGCCAACTAATTTCATTATCCTGGCAGTAAGCATTATTGTTGCCATATTGCGTATTGCCGAACTCATCGCCTGCTAATAACATCGGCGTACCATTAGATAATAATAAACTGCGCAATAATGCCATACTGGTTAAAAATCGTTGATTTTCCACCGCACTTTGTTGCTGCAATGGTAAGGCATTGACCATTCCTTCAACACCATGGTTATAGCTGAAATTATCATTGCGTCCATCACGATTATCTTCGCCATTCGCCAAATTATGCTTATGGTTATAACTCACTAAATCGCGTAATGTAAAACCGTCATGTGCGGTTAAAAAATTCAACGTTTTATGTGGGTATTGGTTTTCCTTGCGATAAATATCACTTGAACCAGCTAAACGTTCAGCAAAAGCGCCTAAGTTGCCACTTTTCCACAACCAAAATAAGCGCATATCATCACGATAGCGGTCGTTCCATTCTGCAAAATAGGCGGGGAATCTTCCCACTTGATATCCGCCTTCACCAAGATCCCAAGGTTCACAAATCAATTTGCATTTGCTTAAAATAGGATCTTGTTCCATTTCCGTTAATAGTACTGCTTTAGGATTAAATTCAGGGCTTTCTCTGCCTAAACTGGTGGCTAAATCAAAACGAAAACCGTCAATATGATATTCTGTTACCCAATAGCGTAAACAATCCAACACCCAAGCTCTGCTCGCTGGTTTTGAAATATCCAGCATATTTCCACAACCTGTCCAATTCAGATATTGCCCTTGCTCGTTTTGCCAATAATAAGTTTGATCATCAATGCCACGCTGACTAAAAGTTGGATAATATTTTTCACTCTCTGCACTATGGTTAAAAACAATATCCAAAATCACTTCAATGCCCGCTTTATGCAACTTTTTAACCATTTGCTTAAATTCGATCTCTGGTTCTTCTGTTGCAGCATAATTAGGCTCTAAAGCAAACATGGCTAAAGGATTATATCCCCAGTAATTACTTAAGCCTTTTTCCTGTAAGTGCGGTTCATTTATGGCAAAATTGACCGGCAATAGCTCAACCGCAGTAATACCAAGATCCTGCAAATAAGCAATGCTTTTTGCATGCGCTAATCCCGCATAAGTCCCACGAATATTTTGGGGTAAATCTTCGCGTAATTGGCTAAATCCTTTCACATGCAATTCATACACAATTGTGTTAGCCCAAGGTGTTTGCAACGATTTATCATCCTCCCAATCAAATTCTGTTGGTTGATATACGACTGCTTTAGGTGCTTTTTGTGCATTATCACGATCATCAGAAAGGAGAAACCAAGAGCAAGCTTCATAATGAGATAAATCAGGTTTGCCGACCACTTTTTTGGCGTAAGGATCGAGCATTAATTTGTTCGGGTTGCTTAATTCATTATCGCCATAAATACGATAGCCATATTTAGTCCCCTCAGAGATATTCGGCAACCAACATTGCCAAATATGTTTGTCATTGACTTGCATCGCGAAGCGTTGTTCATTGTCTTGTTCATCAAATAAACAAAGTTCAATATGGCTTGCTTGTGATGAATACAGGCTAAAATTTACGCCTGATTGTTGATTTCGTTGTTCAAATTGAATTCCCATTTCAGTTTGCAAATCTTGCATTGTTCATTCCTACTACAATAATAAAATGATAGGGCGTATCGCTACGCCCTAAATGAGTGAAATAATATTATTTGGCAGTTTTTGCCTTTGTTGTTTTTTCTGTTGCTTTTTTCTCTTTTGCAGCTTTGGCTGTTTTCGTTTTTTCTTCTTTTACCTTAACCACCTTTTCTGCTTTCGCTTTTACCACTTTTTCTGTTTTTTCTTTATCCGCTTTAGCTGTTTTTGCTTTTTCTGCTTTCGCAGCCGTAGATTTCACAGATTTAGTGGTTTTCGTTTTTTCTGCAGTTGTGGCTTTTGCTTTGACTGTTCTTGTTTTTTTAACAGTCTTCTCTGCCCCCATTTCAGCCTCTTTTACCGCTTTCGGCTGACGCGGCTTACGCGTTTTTTTCACTGCTTTCTCCACTTTTTTCCAACGGAGATAAACTGTTGCTAATGGCGGTACAACAACAGAAATAGAATGCGCTTTTCCATGGCTTTCCACTTCCTCTGAGACAACAACGCCAGAATTACCCAAATTCGATCCTTTATAATAAACTGAATCTGTATTTAGGATTTCTTCATATTCGCCTTCGGCATTAACACCAATTCGGTAATTTTCACGAGGCACAGGTGTAAAGTTACTGACCACAATAATGCGTTCACCATTGCTATCACAGCGTTCAAAGGCAAATACCGAATTTTGTGCATCATCAACAACAAGCCAATTAAAGCCTTCTGGTTTGCTATCTAACTGATAAAGTGCGGTGTGATTTTTGTAAGTTTTATTCAAATCCTTCACTAACTGCAACACACCTTTATGCCAACCGCCGCCATGGTAATCATCTAGCAAGAACCAATCCAAGCTTTCTTCGTAATTCCATTCTCGACCTTGAGCAAATTCATTCCCCATAAATAAAAGTTTTTTGCCCGGATAACCCCACATATAAGCATAATATGCACGTAAATTAGCAAATTTTTGCCATGCATCCCCTGGCATTTTACCTAGCAATGAACATTTACCATGCACCACTTCATCATGTGATAAAGGCAATACGAAGTTTTCACTGTATTGATATAGCATACCAAATGTCATTTTACTGTGATGATATTGGCGATAAATTGGGTCAAGTTTCATATAGGATAAAGTATCATTCATCCAACCCATATTCCATTTATAATGGAAACCTAAACCTCCATGCTCTGGTGGCAAAGTCACCCCAGCGAAAGAAGTCGATTCTTCTGCAACACTCATTGTGCCAGAGGCTTCAGTGCCTAAGACATAGTTAGTATGTTTTAAAAACTCAATGGCTTCTAAATTTTCACGCCCACCATATTGATTCGGGATCCATTGACCATCAGAACGGCTATAATCGCGATAAATCATCGAGGCTACCGCATCAACACGCAAGCCATCTAAGCCAAAACGTTCTAACCAATATAATGCATTACCTGATAAGTAATTTTTCACTTCATGGCGACCATAATTATAAATTAAGGTATTCCAATCTTGATGGTATCCTTCTTTTGGATCGGCATGTTCATACAATGCTGTACCATCAAAAGCCGCTAAACCATGGGTATCGCTTGGGAAATGGCCTGGCACCCAGTCTAAAATCACATTAATGCCCGCTTTGTGCGCTTTTTCAACAAAACGTTTAAATCCTTCTGGTGTACCAAAACGACTTGTTGGTGCATAAAGACCTAGCGGTTGGTAGCCCCAAGAACCGTCAAATGGGAATTCAGAAATCGGTAACAATTCAATGTGGGTAAAGCCCATATCTTTTACATAAGGAATGAGCTCATCACCTAGCTGATCATAATCTAACCAGAAATTATTTTCTAAATTACGTCTCCAAGATCCTAAATGCACTTCATAAATAGAAATAGGTTGATCAGATTGATTTGCTTTGCGACGTTGCTCGGTCATTTCAACAATTTCAGGCAATGCACTCACTTGTGAAGCGGTATCTGGGCGTAATTGAGCTGCAAACGCGTAAGGGTCTGCTTTAAGACGCAAATGATTGTTGCTATCTAATAATTCAAATTTATACAGCTGTCCTAATGTGACTTTTGGAATAAATAATTCCCATACACCGCTACTTGCATGGAAACGCATTGGATGACGACGACCATCCCAATAGTTAAAATCCCCGACGACAGATACACGTTTTGCATTTGGTGCCCATAAACGGAAGTTCACCCCTGCAACACCATCATGTTCAATAAAATGTGCACCTAACACTTCATAAGGGCGTAAATGCGAACCTTCAGCCAATAACCAATGATCTAATTCCTCAATCATTGGATGGAAACGATAAGGATCTTCAATTAACAGACTTTCATGACCCCAAGTCACTTCTAACTGATAAGCAAAAAATTCTCGAATATCTGGCACAACGCCACAGAAAAAACCTCGCTCATCAATACAATCTAAGGTTAATAAAGGTTGTTGGGTGTCACGATGAATAACGACAACCTGATCAGCATCAGGCATTAACACTCGCACCTCAATGCCTCGCTCTGTTTCATGCATACCCAATACTGCAAAAGGATCTGCATGAGTACCATTAAAAAAAGCATTAATTACGGATTGTTCTACTAATTTTTTCATAAGCCATTCCTACTGTTGATTTCGGTTGTGGTTGATTTCAGTCAATAACGCTTGAATGCGAGGATTGATAAAAATCTGCTCTAAAGGTAATGCTAATTTTCGTTGCCAATTAGGATATTCTGTTGATGTACCTGGTAAATTAAACGACATTTCCTGATCAATCAAGTTTTCTAACTGTACCCCTATCAATAAACTCTGACTTTGGGCTAAATAACGATGGATGACGACATTAAGATGATCATGCATCGCCATACTCATTGCATCACCTTGATAATCATCGGGTAAATATTGATCTCGATGTAATGTATTCAATAAAGCCTGTTTATCTTGCACACGCTGATCATATTTTTGTTGCAAGAAATCACCTTGTAAAATGCCCAATTGGTTAAATAATTCCAGATCACGACAATGCCAGAAACTGCGTAACGAAGGCACATCATGTGTACCAATGGTCGCAAAGGCATGAGTTGGATAATGATCAGCGCGTGGAAATTCGCCATGACGTTGTGAGAAGTACAGCACAAAATAGGAAAAAATGAAAAACTCACTTAATTTTGACCGCACTTCATCAGGAACAGTCCCCAAATCTTCGCCAACGACCATACAATAATTACGCTGACTTTCAATGGCTAAAATGGCCATTAACTCATCAAACGGATAATGCACATAAACACCATCGCTCGCGTTTTTATGTTCAGGGATCAGCCATAAACGGAATAAACCCATCACATGATCAATACGTAACACGCCAAAATATTGCATATTGGCACGTAACATTTCAATAAAGGGCTGGAATCCTCTTGCTTTTAATATGGAAGGATTATAGGGTGGCAAGTTCCAATTTTGACCAACGGGTCCTAGAGGATCTGGCGGCGCACCGACGCTTGCATTCACACAATATAATTCAGGATCGCACCATACATCAGCACTGCCTCTGGAACTTTGCACTGCAAGATCACCATAAATGCCTAATTGCATCCCCACATCTTTGGCAACTTGTTGCACTTCTGCTAATTGTTGCTCGGTCAGCCATTGTAACCAAGCATAAAACAGCACTTCAGCTTGATATTTTTGATGTAATGCTTGGCGTTGTTTTTGATCGAGTTGCTGCCATTCTGCCTGCCAACCTAACCAACCGATTTGATTTTCATCTTCTGGCATGCCCTGATGTGATTGTTGATCTAACACATCAAATAATGCTTGATCCAACAACGCCTCGCCATGTTGTTGCATAAATTGCTGGAATTGTTGACGGCGCTCGATGATTTCTGCACTTTTGCTACGATTACTAAATGCAAAGAGTTGTTTAAGCGCCTCTAATTTCAACGCAAAAACTGCCGCATAATTTACGTTATCCTCATTTCGCAGCTGCTCAATATATTGTTGCTGCTGATTAAACCAATTTTGCGTCGATTTGGCATAAGCAAATTCAGGTAGTTGATCCACCGCTAAATACATAGGATTAAGCCAACGACGAGAAGCTGCACTATAAGGACTTGCCCAGTCTGGTACAGCGGCATACATTTTGTGTAGAGGATTAATACCGATAAAATCTGCACCAAATTGCACCGCACTTTTAATTAAATAAATCAAATCCGCAAAATCACCGACACCCCAGTTACGCGCTGAGCGCAAACTATAAAGTTGCACATTCAATCCCCAAGCTTTTTTATTTTGTAATACAGGGGATTGAAAACTGGTTTTGGGTTGAACCAATAAACGAATGGTTTTCTGCTGATTTTTATTGCGTAAATTTAGCTGATAATACCCCATAGATAACGCAGGCAAGCTAATTTTTTGTGCTGCTTTTTGCTCAAAAATGGCTTGCTGATTTTCATCTACAAGTTGGCAAGTTACAGTGGAAGTAAAGAAATGTTGAAAATCATATTCTGTTGTTTGTGCTTCATTTAACACAACAACATCATCAAATAAGGGGCTGTTTTGCGCGGTTGAATTGTCACGTTTTTGGGTAAAAAGCGCGGTGAAATAATCTAATGTTTCGGGCTTCACATAAATTAAATGCCCATCAATATCATAATGAGATAAGGAAATACCGAGTTGTTCGGCTTGTTGCTTTTGTTGTTCTGAAAACATCATATACCGCCTTAGCAATCATTCTGCTTTCATTCTAGCAAGGCGGCAAATAAACACAATCGATTTAGCTAAATTTTGTGATCTTCATCAATCACAAAATCAAACCAATCAATGACGTCACGTTCATGAATACCATTTTTGATCATCACATTAGCTAATTTAACAGATTCTGGTTTACCTGAAATTAAAGGATGCCAATCAAATAACGGCTTGCCCTCATAAAGCAAGCGATAAGCACATGTGGAAGGCAACCAAACGAAATCAGGTAAATTTTTCTTGGTTAGCTTGGTACAATCTTTCTCAATTTTGAATCGGTTAGGATAATCACTGCATTTGCCACAGTCCAAATCCAGCAAATTACAAGCAATGCGGGTAAAATACAGGCGCTCACGCTTACCGTGGCCTTCAATAAATTTACGATAACAGCATTTTCCACAACCATCACATAGCGCTTCCCATTCTGCTTCGCTCATTTCCGCTAAAGATTTCTGTTCCCAAAATCGTTGTTGCATGAGATGTCCTTAATAAAAAGTGCGGTTAAAATTTTTGATTTTTTAACCGCACTTTAGGCTTATTTATTAATTTGGAATGATTGACTTGCTTTGTCGTATTTCATTCCCGAATGAGAGCCTTCTGAACCATTAAAATAGATATCTTTTGGTTGAGAACAAGCCGCTATCATAAGGACACCGGCAATCAATAACATGAGTTTTTTCATTTAAAATCCTTCTTTTAAGCTGACCGTCAAGTTAAATACTAAATGATCTGGACGACTGTATTTGCTATCCGCACAATAATAACCTTCACGCTCAAATTGATAAGCTTGTTCTGGTTGTGCATTTGCTAAACTTTTTTCCACAACACCCTGTTTGATAATCAATGAGTCAGGATTGATTGCAGCAAGAATATCTTCTTCTGCACCAGGATTAGCTACAGTGAATAAACGCGAATATTGACGGAATTCTGCTGGGCAATTTTGCATTGCAGATACCCACTGAATTACCCCTTTTACTTTACGACCATCCGCAGGATTTTTGCCTAAAGTGTCAGGATCATAAGTACAATAAATAGTGGTCACTTTGCCTTCTGCATCTTTTTCTACACGCTCTGCTTTGATCACGTAAGCATTGCGTAAACGCACTTCTTTGCCTAGCACAAGACGTTTATATTGTTTATTGGCTTCTTCGCGGAAATCGGCTTCATCAATATAAAGTTCACGAGTGAAAGGCAATTCACGCACACCTAATTCTTCGCGATTTGGGTGATTTGGTGCCGTTAAAATTTCTTCCCCTTCAAAGTTTTCAATAATCACTTTTACTGGGTTAATAACCGCCATTGCACGTGGTGCATTGGTGTTTAAGTCATCACGAATACAGGATTCTAACGCACTATATTCCACCACATTATCTTGTTTGGTGACACCAATACGACGTGCAAATTCACGCAATGAAGCTGGTGTATAACCACGACGACGCAAACCTGAAACCGTAGGCATACGCGGATCATCCCAACCATCAACAATGCCATCATTGACTAATTTCAACAATTTACGTTTAGACGTTAAAGTGCCTTCTAAATTTAAACGAGAAAATTCATATTGGTGTGGCAATGGACGTTCAATGGAAATATTATCTAACACCCAATCATATAAACGACGATTATCTTGGAATTCCAAAGTACATAATGAATGGGTAATACGTTCAATCGCATCGGAAATACAATGAGTGAAATCATACATTGGATAAATGCACCATTTATCGCCTGTTTGATGATGACTTGCAAATTTAATACGATATAACACAGGATCGCGCATCACCATAAATGGTGATGCCATATCAATTTTAGCGCGTAAACTGGCTTTACCTTCTTCAAATTCGCCATTTTTCATTTTTTCAAATAACGCTAAGTTTTCTTCAACAGAACGATTACGATATGGACTATTTTTACCCGGCTCTGTTAAGGTACCACGATATTCACGCATTTCTTCTGGCGATAATTCACAAACATAAGCCAAGCCTTTTTGAATTAACTCAATGGCATAGGCATAAAGTTGATCAAAATAATCTGATGCATAACGCACTTCGCCTTCCCAGTTAAAACCAAGCCATTTTACGTCTTGTTTAATAGATTCAACATATTCCACATCTTCTTTTACAGGGTTAGTATCATCAAAACGTAAATTACATAACCCATTGTAATCTTTAGCAATACCAAAGTTTAAACAAATGGATTTTGCATGACCAATATGCAAATAACCATTAGGCTCTGGTGGAAAACGTGTATGTACATGCGTATGTTTGCCTGAAGCCAAATCTTCATCAATAATATGGGTAATAAAGTTACTCGGACGAGCTTCTTCTAATTCAATATTCTCTGTTGTCATAGTACTAAATTGCGTTGTTAAAAATTCTGTTCATTCTACACGTTTTAGCCTGAAAATTCAAAAGTTTGCTTTATCTTGCAAGCGCCTATTTATTTTAAATTCAAGCGTGCTTTTACATAAAACATGAGGAAAATCCACCGCACTTTTCTTCTCTGCCTGAATTCATGTTAGAATTTTGCTGTTTAGATAAAACTCAACTTAGCTTTATCTGTTTGTGATTGAAATGATTAATACATTATGAAAAAGAAAATTTTTGCTCTACTCATATTACTTCTTTGTGCTGCCGCAGCACTGTACTTCTTCGCCTTTAACAAAACCAAAGCGACAACTTATCTCACAGAGGAAGTAAAACGCATTAATTTAGAAAAAGTGGTTATTGCATCAGGCACTGTTCATAGCTTGAATCAAGTGGATGTCGGCGCACAGGTATCAGGCAAAATTACTAAACTACATGTCACCTTAGGACAGGATATCCAAAAAGGTGAATTGATCGCAGAAATAGATTCCACCACTCAAGTGAATATGTTGAACACCAAAAAAGCGGTATTAGCGAGCTATCAATCGCAATTAAATGCGAAAAAAACCGCCTATGATGTAGCGCAATCTAGCTATAATCGTCAGGCTAAATTATACGCGCAACAATCCACTTCCTTAGAAAGTTTTAATGCAGCTAAAAATAGTTTAGATACGGCAAAATATGAAATAGCGGCATTAAAAGAATTAATTAAACAAGCAGAAATTGAAGTCAACACCGCAGAAACGAATGTTGGCTACACTAAAATTACATCGCCTATTACAGGCACTGTGGTTTCTATTCCCATTTCACAAGGGCAAACCGTCAACGCCAATCAAGCAGCTCCCACAATTGTAACAGTGGCTAATTTAGACAAAATGCTCATTAAACCTGAAATTTCTGAGGGAGATATCACCAAAGTGAAAGCAGGACAAGAAGTCAGCTTTACCATTTTGTCTGATTATTCAACCCAGTATCATGCTGTGATTGAAAGTGTTGATCCTGCAACAACAACTATTACTGATGCGCGAACCACAACAAATACTTCGCCAACTGCGGTGTATTATTATGCAAATTTAGTTGTTGATAATCCCAATCGAGTGTTGAGAATTGGCATGACCACTGAAAACACCATCAAAATCGCGCAAGCCCAAAATGTATTAGCCATACCCAATATGGCATTGCAACGCCAACAGAATAAATACATGGTCAATGTATTAGTGAGTGAAAATAAATCGGAACCAAGACAGGTTGAAATTGGTATGCAAAATGATTTCCAAACTGAAATTAAGTCAGGCTTAAAAGAAGGTGAAAAAGTGATTTTATCGCAATTAAATGAAGGCGAAAAAGTGGGAAATTCAACGCGTGGCCCCCGTATATTGTAACCCTAAAAGTGCGGTGAAAATTGAATGAATATTATTGAAATCAATGGATTAAATCGCTATTTTGGTGAAGGCGAAAATCAAGTTCATATTCTAAAAAACATCTCTTTGAACATTCAACAAGGCGATTTTGTTGCCATTATTGGTCAATCAGGATCGGGAAAATCAACGCTGATGAATATCCTTGGTTGTTTGGATACAGCCAACACTGGCTCTTATAAAATTGCAGGACAGGAAACCACTACGCTTAATTCAACGCAATTATCTCAACTTCGCAGCCAGAAATTTGGGTTTATTTTTCAACGTTATAATCTTTTATCCACGCTAACAGCGCAAGAAAATGTAGCGCTTCCCGCTATTTATGCAGGTCAATCCAAATATGAACGTCTTGCACAAGCGAAAACCTTATTACACAAATTAGGCTTAGACAATAAAGAAAATAATAAGCCTAATCAACTATCAGGTGGTCAACAACAACGCGTGAGTATTGCACGTGCGTTGATGAATGGTGGTGAAATTATTTTAGCTGATGAGCCCACTGGCGCACTGGATTCGCAAAGTGGTGAAAATGTGATGACCATTTTACGTCAACTTCATCAGGAAGGACATACCATTATTATCGTCACTCATGATCCCAATATTGCGGCAAGTGCCAACCGTATTATTGAAATTAAAGATGGTGAAATCATTAGTGATCAACAAAAAGCTAATGTAAAAAGTGCGGTACAAAAGTCGTCAAAAACACACCGCGGTTTTGGCTTTAACCGAGATCAATTGATTGAAGCATTCCGAATGTCGATGAGTGCCATTATTGCGCATAAAATGCGTTCCCTACTCACCATGTTGGGCATTATCATTGGAATCACTTCTGTGGTTTCTGTGGTTGCTTTAGGCAACGGTTCTCAACAAAAAATATTGTCGAATATCAATGGATTAGGCACCAATACCATGACCATTTTTAATGGTACAGGCTTTGGTGATCGACGTGCTGAAAATATGCAAAATTTAACTGTTGCAGATGCGAATGCTCTATTAAAGCAGAGCTATGTGCAAGGGGTTACGCCAAATAATGCCGCCACAGGCACATTAATTTATGGCAATAAATCTTTCGTGGCAACAAATCTAAAAGGAATTGGCGAACAATACTTTGATGTGGAAGGCATGAAATTAAGAATGGGGCGTTTAATTAATGCAGAAGAAGTCGTTCACAATGCCCAAGTCGCCATTATTGATGAAAGTGCCAAACAAGCCATCTTTGCTCATGAAGATCCCATTGGTAAAGTTGTGCTTTTTGCTCATCGTCCATTTCGCATTATTGGTGTCGTTTCCAATCGTCAAATGGGCGTATCAAGCAATCTCAACCTTTATGTGCCTTATAGCACGTTAATGTATCGTGTAACGGGTGGTAGCAAAATTAGTTCTATTACCGTTAAAGTGAATGATGATATAAATACTAGCGTTGCCGAAAAAAGTGTGACGCAATACCTTATTTCTCGCCATGGTAAAAAAGATTTTTTTATTATGAATAGCGATACGATTAAACAAACCCTTGAAAGTACAACCGATACGATGAAATTATTAATCTCATCTATTGCCTTTATTTCACTGGTTGTCGGTGGTATTGGGGTAATGAATATTATGCTCGTATCAGTAACCGAACGCACAAAAGAAATTGGTATCCGAATGGCAATTGGTGCGCGTAAAAGCGATATTTTGCAACAATTCCTAATTGAAGCCGTACTTATTTGTATCATAGGCGGTCTTTCAGGCATTGCTCTTTCATTGATTATTGGCTATGTATTTAATAGTTTTGTTAATAATTTCCACATGGCATTTTCAATGTTCTCCATTATCGCTGCAGTGTTATTTTCAACACTCATAGGTATCATCTTTGGTTATATGCCTGCTAAAAAAGCCGCTCAATTAGATCCCATTATGGCACTTGCAAGAGAGTAATAATAAAGCCTTTGATGATAATCAAAGGCTTTATCTCATATCTCCAACTTCCCTATTTTCATTTCAGCTTTTTGATAAGCATTGTTTTGTGTTATGCGTTTAACGTAGTTATTAATATTTGGGTAATTATCTAAACCTTTATAAACCAATGCTTGTAGTGGGAAGCTCATCATAATGTCTGCACCCGTTAATTGTTCACCTAAAAACCAAGTTTTATTCGCTAGTTTTTGTTCAATATAGTCTAAATGCAATTTCAATTGAGGATGTAAAAAATGATGACGAAATGTTGTGGTGATTTTTCTCACTATAGGTTTGACAAAAAATGGGACTTTTTGTGCATCAATGCGGTTGAAAATTAATGACATAACCAACAAGGGCATCATTGATCCTTCTGCATAATGTAACCAGTAAATATAATCCGTATAAGATGCATCGCTATTTTGGGGCTTGAAACGACATTGAACATCATAACGATTGAGCAAATATTCAACAATAGCGCCACTTTCTGCCAGAATCAATTCGCCATCTTGAATTAAAGGGGATTTACCTAAAGGATGCATTTTACGTAAATCATTTGGGGCCAGAAAGGTCTGTTTATCCCTGTCGATTAAAACAAGATTATATTCAACTTCTAAAAGCTCCAACAACCAAGCAATACGATAAGCGCGGGATTGCTTTAATGCATATAAGGTAATCATAATTTATCCTATTAATTACTGAATTTTATCGTTTGTCGAGTAATAAAAAAGTAGCTATCGCTACTTTTCAAAATATTCTACACCTAATGCTTGCGAAAAACTGCGTAATCCTTTTGCGTTACCCGCTTTTACCATTCCTTGCATAGCCTGAGTTGGCGAATGAATTAATTTATTCATTAATTTATAGCTTAGTTCTTGTAAAACTAGTTCGGCATTTTCACCTTGTTGTAACGCATTGATGGCTTTTTCTAACAACGCCTGACGCGTTTGTTCTGCATTATCACGATAAGTGCGAATTAAATTGGAAAATTGATGCACTTTAAGCCATTCAAAGAAATCCTGACATTCTTGATTAATAATCTGTTGTGCTTGAGCTGACGCTTTTTCTCGTTCATCCATATTACGTTGGATAATATTTTGCAAATCATCAACAGTATAATGATAAATACGATCAAGATCGCCCACACTGTCTTCTACATCACGAGGAACCGCAATATCAACCAATAACATTGGGGCATTTTTACGCAACTTTTGAGCCTGTTTAACCATTTCTTGCGAAATTAAGATATGAGGTGCACCAGTAGAAGAAATAACAATATCACATTGATTTAATCCTTGTTGCAATTCACTTAAAGGCATAATTTCAATTTTGTCACTGCGATCAAGGCGAGCAACCAGTTCTTCCGCTCTTGATAAAGTGCGGTTAGCGATCATGATTTTTTTCACACCATGGCGTAAAAGGTGGCGACTCACTAATTCAATGGTTTCACCCGCACCGACTAATAATACCGATAAGGATTTTAAATTCTCAAAAATTTGACGGGCCAAACTACAAGCTGCATAAGCCACAGATACTGCATTTTCACCAATATTGGTTTCCGTACGCACACGTTTCGCAACAGAAAAAGTGCGTTGGAATAAACGAGAAAATTCACCTGTTAATGCTAAATGATGCAGCTCAGCAAATTCTTCCGTTAATTGATAAGCTTGTTTTACTTGGCCTAGAATTTGTGGCTCACCTAAAATTAATGAATCCAAACCACAAGCAACCCGCATTAAATGATTAACCGCTTGTTGATTAATATGCAAATAAAGGCAAGATTGTAATTCTTCTGAGCTAATTTGATGAATTTGAGCAAACCAAGCAACAGCTTGATCTAAAAACAAGCTAACATCTTGTTCTTCTGGTGATATTTGCTTGTTATGCAAATAAATTTCTGTACGGTTACAAGTAGATAAAATGACCGCGCTTTGAGCCAAGTCCAACTGGTGAATTTGTTGTAGGGCAATTTGACGCTTTTCTTCCGAAAACGCTACTTTTTCCCGCAAAGCCACCGTTGCTGTTTTATGATTAATACCCAAAACTAGAATTGTCATAGAATCTTACTCTATACCTCAAAATAAGTAGATATATCTGATACTTAGATTAAAATAGAACTAAAAAATAATGGGGGATATTCTAGCGGAAATTTGCAATGAAATACACAAGAATTGTTTTTAATGAGAATAGTTTGTAATAAAAACAAGCCATCAATATGATGGCTTGCTCTTTACTAACTTAAGCTTGAGGATGGCGTTCTGCTACTTCTTTTAACAGGGTTTGTAACTCGCCAGCTTGGAACATTTCCAATACGATGTCGCAACCACCAATTAATTCACCTTCTACCCATAATTGTGGGAAAGTCGGCCAATTTGCATATTTTGGTAACTCAGCACGTACATCTGGATGCTGTAAAATATCAACATACCCAAATGGTACTTGGCAGTTCATTAACGCTTCGACTGCACGCGCAGAAAAACCGCAAGAAGGTAATTTCGGCGAACCTTTCATGTAAATTAAAATTGGATTTTCAGCAATTTGTTTTTTGATTTTATCTAATGTTTCCATTATTTTTCCTTTGTCGTATTTAAAAGTGCGGTTATTTTATCACAAGTTTTTTCCTTTATGCTATAACCGAGTGGGATTATCAACTTCTTGCTTACCAGCTACCGCCAGCACCGCCTCCGTCAAAACCACCGCCGCCGAAGCCACCACCAGATCCTCCACCAAAACCGCCTCCAAAGCCGCCTCCGAATCCACCGCCGTTACGTCTTCGACTATTTAATACGGAAGCAGCGATGATTGCTGCATTTTGTAAATCATGATTTGCGGTTGGGCTAATATAAGGTTTACGACGCCAGCTCAATTCACCAAATAAAACAAAAAGAATAAACAAGACAACCATAAAGAAAGGAATATAATCTTCTAAACTTTCCTCTGACTCTACTTTTGCCGCATCAAATTCGCCTTGGCTAGCGGCAATAATATAGTCTAATCCTTGGTTGATACCCTGTGCAAATTGCCCTTGTTTAAAAGAAGGCAAAATCACCTTGCGAATTAACTGTGATAAAAAAGCATCAGGTAAAACACCTTGCAAACCTTGCCCAGTAGCAATAAACACTTTGCGATCATTTTTAGCAATCAGAAATAAAACGCCATTATTTAGCTTTTTACGTCCAATTCCCCATCTATCGCCTAATTCTGCTGTATATTGCGCAATTTCATATTCGCCAGTCGTTGGAATAATAACTACTGCAATTTGAGAACTCGTCTTCTGCCCATATTGAATCAGTTTATTTTCTAAATACTGATTATCTGCTGCAGATAATGTATTAGTGTAATCATTCACATAGCGAAATGGATTCGGACTAGCAGGGAAATCAGCTGCTTTTGCTAAAACACTAACAAAAACTAAGCAAAAAAATACCGCACTTTGAAATAATTTATTCATTAATAATCACCTCATTTGGTAATTCATTAATATCATCAGCTTGAACAGGAAAATAGGTCGTCAACTCGCCAGCAATTTGCTCAATAGCAGCTACTACACCAGAAGTATATTGCTTTTGTTTAAAATAACTTATCATTAAGTCACATTGCTGCTGCCAAAATTGTTCACCAACAAACTGATGAATACCAATATCCCCAATAATTGAACATTGATGATCCTTATAGGCAATATAAATCAGCACTGCATTTTTGGCTGCTGTTTCGTGCATATCTAATTGCTTAAATACAGCTAAAGTGCGGTCTAAAATTAAGGTATTTTTAGGTAAATGACGTTCAATATAAACACGAAGCTCTGCTGAAGAATTTTTTTCTAATTCTGCAATTGCAGCTTCAATTTGTTTTTTATCAAACGGAATTCGAGAAAATAGCGACATAATTTTTCTTTAAAAATCAGGGTTGCTGAACAATCAACAACCCCATATAAATTCAATTAATCTTATTGGAAGTTCACTGTTGGTGCATTTTCTGCACCAGCGGTTGATTTAAAGTAAGGTTTTTCTTTAAAGCCTAAAATCAACGCTGCTAATTTTGTTGGGAATTGGCGCACTTTTTGGTTATAAATTTTTGCTGCCGCATTAAAGTCATTACGTGCTTTATTAATGCGATTTTCAGTACCTTCTAACTGAGCTTGTAAGTTATTAAAACCATCATGTGCTTTTAATTCTGGATATTTTTCTACGCTAACAAGTAAACGAGAAAGCGCTGAACCAACAGAATCTTGGTTTTGTTGGAATTGCGTTAATTGCTCTTCCGTCATATTTGCTGGATCAATTTTAACCTGTGTTGCTTTAGCACGTGCTTCAATCACACCTGTTAAGGTTTCTTTTTCAAAATTAGCTTGACCTTTCACTGTATTCACTAAATTTGGAATCATATCCGCACGACGCTGGTATTGAGATTCAACATTCGCCCACACAGAATCAATTTCTTCTTCAGCTTTCACTAAACCATTGTAGCTAGACATTAATGTAAAGCCAGCAACAACAGCAACAACAAGAATAAGTAACCATTTTTTCATTCTAAAGTTTCCTTTTATAAAAATAAAATCAGTATTAAGACAAATAAACTGAAACTTAGTTCAATGAATATCGCATAATACAGAAAAAGACCTAAACTAAGTTTAGGTCTTTTCGGAATAAATCTAACTAATAATTAGATATCTCAAATTACATAGTAACTTGTTTGTTACCTTGAACTTGAACTTCAACGCGACGGTCTGGCGCTAAGCAAGCGATTAATGCTTTACGACCTTTAACTGCGTCACAAGCGTTGCCAGTTACTGGGTTAGCTTCACCGTAACCAGTTGCAGTTACAGCGTTAGAATCTAAACCTTTAGATACTAAGTAGTTAGCAACTGTTTCAGCACGACGTTGAGAAAGTTTTAAGTTTGCTGCATCTTTACCGATACGGTCAGCATAACCATTTACTGCAACTGCTGGGCTAGCAACTTGAGCGATTTCGCCATAGATACCATCTAAAGTAGAAGCAGCTTCAGGTTTTAATGTTGATTTACCGAATGCGAAAGTAACATCACTGTTTAAAGTGAAAGTTTTGTTCACAACTTCAGGAGCTACAACTGGAGCACCTTGACCGAAACGGTAAGATAAACCTGCAGTTACGCTGTGGATTTCTGGAGTATAGTCGAAACGTGTACCATCAGCATTTTTTAATTTACCCACGTTGTTTAACCATTGGTATTCAACACGGAACGCTAATTCTGGAAGAATTGCATACTCAACACCAGCGCCTAAAAGTAATGAAGTTTTTAAGCTATGTGTACGCTCAACGCCATTGAAGTTGTTAGTGAAACCTTTTTGAGTTTTGTAGTCAGAACGAACTAATGCTGCACCAACTTTACCGTAAACATCTAAACCTGGTAATACTTCATAGCTTGGTTTTAAGCTTAAGTGTGCACCATGGTTAGTGTGTTTTGCAGAAGTTACGCCATTTTCACGTAATTTAGCACGACCGAAGTCATCGTAACCTAATTCTACTGCAAGACCCATGTTGTCTTGGTTTAAAATTTGATAACCACCGAAAACGCCGTAAGTTACAGAGTTTTTAAGTGTACCTAAACCATTTGCAGCATCTTCATATTGAGTATAACCGTCATGGAATGATGCCCAACCTGCTTTAGCACCAGCATAGAAAGTGTTTTCTTGTGGAGCTGCTTGTGCAACTGATGCCGCTGCTAAACCAGCGATAGCTAATGCGATAGCTGTTTTTTTCATTGTGATGATCCTCTTACTTTTTAGTCATCTAATTTCAAAAATATCAGCTGGATTCAGCTGAATTCCGAGTACAAAAGATGTACCTTTTATTTTATCTTAGCTATAAAGATTTATAGCACTAGATTTGCCTACTAGGGTTGAATTTGCCCTATTCCTTTTGACAAATTCAATTCTACCTTGATCTATATCAAGAAGAACATTTCAAAAGTGGGCGTATTATCCAATCCTAAATAGGAAAAATCAAACATTTTTTTGCTTTTTTGGTTGTTTTATAAGCAAAGAAACTAAATATTGGTTTATTTTTGTTCAATCTTACATTTTTATTACAAAATAAAAATGAACGAACATTCATAAACATTGTCTGTATTATATCAGCTATTATTAAAAAGTCGATACTTTTAGTTAAGTGATTCTCTTTTCATTGTTTTAATGTATGAAAGTAGAACTTAATACTAAAACAAAAGCGCGGTTAAAAAAAGTCATTTTTCCACCGCGCTTTATTATTTATCCTAATAAATGCTTATATTTTTAATTGTCTTTCAACTGCCTTAGCTCTCACTAAGAACGTTTTACGTTCGCTATCTGCCATTCCCGTATTTCCACCCGGTAATTTAACCGTCATCGGATTAACTGGTCGTCCATTTATATGAAACTCATAATGCAAATGGGCGCCTGTTGAAATCCCCGTATTGCCAGATAAAGCAATCCGTTCTCCTCGCTTAACAGATTGTCCTGCTCTCACAAGCGCTTTGCTGAGATGCATATAGACAGTTTGATATTCACGACCATGGCGTAAAACAACATATCGTCCCGCACCGCCACTTTGATACGCCACTTTTTCAACAACAGCATCAGCAGGAGCAATAACAGGTGTGCCCACAGGTAAAGCAAAATCAGTTCCTTTGTGTGGTCGGACACGCCCAGTTACAGGATGGCGTCTGCGAGGGTTAAAAGGCGAAGATATTCTTGCTTGTCGCTGCAATGGGATACGAGCGAAACCTTTGCTAATTGTTTCACCTTGGCGATTATAGTAGCGTCCATTATTTGCTTGAATGGCGTAATAGCTTTTGCCACTCGCCACAATATGAATGGCCTCAACATTACCTTGACCAGTTAACTTATCACCTAAGTATTCACGTGATACTAATACTGCAAACTTATCACCTTTTTTTAATTTGGCTACATTCACTTGCCATTGAAGCGCGGTGCTTAATTGATGAATTTGTCGATTATCTAAACCCAATTTTTGTAAACTAGCTCGTAAGCTGTTCTCTATCTGACCTTTTAGCACATCTTTCTTCCAGATACTTTTCTTCTCTATAATTTGACGCGCAAACTGTCCACTCTCTTTGCGTTCATAAATGCGCTCTTCTCTTTCAGAAATAAGCCAGTTTAAATATTCTAGTTCATTTTCATTATCTAAAATCCAATAGACTTGCTGACCCGGTTTTAAATTTTTTAACTCGGGGTAGCTTGCAATTAATTTTTGGCTAGTTTCATCTTCTAAACCAGACATTTCTAATACATCTTTTAACTTATCCCCTTTCACAATAGTATGAGAGAATTGATCGGTGATGCGTTTTGCTTGATCAACCGCATCCAATAAATCATCCAATACATTCTGTGCATCTTCAGGTAATTTATCTTGAGTTAAATCGATTTGGTCGGACTCATCATCCTTTTCTAACAATTCATCATCATAAGAGGTTGCATTCTCTTCATTTTGATCTGAGGTGGTTTGAACAATAGAAGATGAATCTTCATTATTTAGATTTTCGTCAGATTGAGTTGAGGTTGGTTTGAGATGTTGAAATTCAGCTTGTTCTTGCGTCGAAGTAATATTAATAGGTTCATTATTCTCTACAGTATCCTTTAAACTGAGAATTCCCCCTGTGATAATGCATAGCAAAGCCAAAAAGAAAACCCCAGCTTTAATGTAAGATTTTCTTTTGCGTCTATCACGAGCTAACTTGATTTGCTTCACTATAATAATGATCCTAATTCTAAATGGCTGTTTTTATGACAAGCATAAATAAAGAAAATTCATTATACACAATAAAAAAATCAGAGAAATGAGTAAATAACTCATATCATTCATTTTTTAAGCACTTAAACTTGTTTTATTGCATAAAATAAGCTATGTTAAACGCCATTTTATTTTGCCACCGATATCCACTTATGCTAATTCATTCCATTCGTTCAGCAATAAACGAACCTTTAGTCGAATTAAAATCGATTAGTGTACGTTTTCCACAAAAAATTGCATTACAAGATATTAATTTCCGAATTTATCCTAATTCGGTCATTACCATTGTTGGTCCAAATGGTGGTGGGAAATCAACATTTTTAAAAGTGTTACTCAAATTGCTTACCCCAACCTCAGGCGAAGTAATTTATAAAAAAGGGCTATCCATTGGTTATGTACCACAAAAATTGTATATCGATCCAACTTTACCGATTACAGTAGAAAAATTTTTGTCCTTAAAGAAAGGCGTGAAAAAACACGAAATTTTAACCGCACTTTCATTATTATCTATTTCTCATTTACAAAAAAATATCCTACAAAAATTATCGGGTGGTGAAATGCAGCGCGTTTTAATTGCTCGGGCTATTTTGAACAAACCCCATTTATTAGTATTAGACGAGCCAACTCAAGGCGTTGATTTAGGAGGACAAGCGGAATTGTACCAATTAATTCATCAAACCAGAGAAAAATTAAATTGTGCCGTTTTAATGGTTTCCCATGATTTACATATTGTGATGGCGGATACAAATGAAGTGCTTTGTATTAATCAACATATTTGTTGTGCAGGCACACCAGAGATTTTGTCTAATAATCCACAATTTATCCGATTATTTGGTGATCAGTTTGTTAAAAACACTGCCTTTTATACTCACCATCATAATCATCGCCACGATATGCATGGCGATATTTGTTGCCAAGGTCAGACGACTTGCGCACAACATAAATAAATAGGTCATCATTATGTTTGATATTATTTTTCCCGCTTGGCTTGCCGGCATGCTACTTTCTTTTATTACCGCACCTTTAGGCGCTTTTGTTGTGTGGCGTAAAATGGCCTATTTTGGCGATACTCTTGCACATTCTGCTTTATTAGGTGTAGCTCTTGGTATTTTCTTTGAAATCAATCCCTATGTTGCGATTTTAATCCTCACTTTAATCCTTGCCATTGTGATGGTCTGGTTAGAAAATAGCACCCAATTTGCCGTAGATACTTTATTAGGCATCATTGCCCATAGTTGCTTGTCTTTAGGCTTGGTTACCGTTGGCTTATTACAAAACGTTCGTGTCGACTTAATGAGTTATTTATTTGGTGATCTTCTATCCGTCAATTTTGATGATGTGCTTTATATTTTATGTGGCGTAATCATCGTATTGTCGCTATTAGTGTTTTATTGGAAACCACTTATTTCAGCAACCGTTAGCCCAGATCTTGCCCAAGTTGAAGGGATTAACATTAAGAAAATGCGATTTTTGTTAATGATTTTAACCGCACTTACGATCGCTCTCAGCATGAAAATTGTTGGTGCTTTAATCATCACTTCATTACTTATTATCCCTGCCGCTACGGCAAGACGTTTTGCTCGTACTCCGGAAACCATGGTAGTTGTTGCTATTGTTGTGAGTATGATTGCAGTGAATATGGGCTTGGCATTTTCCATGTTTTACAATACTGCCGCAGGTCCCTCTGTGGTTATCGCTGCTGCACTGCTCTTTTTATTCTCATTGCTAAAAAAAGAAAAGGGTTAACAAGAGAGGCTACACGCAGAAAATAAAATTGTGCTAGAATTGTGCCAGTTTGCATGGAAACTAGGATTATTTAATGTCATCGGAACAACATCCTCAAGAAAAACAAACGGAACAATCCACCGAACAAATACCTTTCGCCAAAAAGCACAAATGGAAACTGTTTTTTGCTAAAACGATTTTTACTGTCGGTTGTTTAGCCTTTGCTTATGGCGCTTATTTGGACTCGCAAATTCGTTCAAAAATGGATGGACAAATTTGGCGACTCCCCACCGAAGTGTATAGTCGTATTGAAAGTATCCGCTTGCAAGATAATCTCAATCTAAATGATGTTATTCAATTGTTGCTAAATAATGATTATCGTCAGACAACTATCGTGGCAGCACCAGGTGATTTTAAAATTGAAAACGATAGTATTGTTTTATTACGTCGTGCTTTCCCTTTCCCCGATGTAGCAGAAGCACAACGCGTATTTCGTTTGCGTTTCCATGATGAAAAATTAGTTGTCATTGAAGATTTAATTAATCGTAAAACAATTAATGATTTTCGCTTGGCACCAAAACTCATTGCTATGTTGCAATCCGAATCAGATAAAGAAGAACGCTTAGCAATACCGCTACAAAATTACCCGCGCTTATTAATTGATACACTAATCCTCACTGAAGATCGTCGTTTCTATGAACATGATGGAATTAGTCCATTAGGCATTGCGCGCGCGATGTTTACCAATATCAAAGCTGGGCATACTGTTCAAGGTGGAAGTACATTAACCCAACAATTAGTTAAAAACCTCTTTTTAAGCAATGAACGTTCTTTCACTCGAAAAATCAATGAAGCCTTAATGGCGGTGATTTTAGATTGGCGTTACGACAAAAATACCATTTTAGAAACCTATTTAAACGAAATTTATTTAGGACAAAATGGCGACAGCCAAATTCATGGTTTTGAATTAGCGAGCCACTTTTTCTTTGGGCGCCCAGTACGCGAAATCAGTTTAGACCAAATAGCTCTGTTGGTCGGCATGGTAAAAGGCCCTTCTTTATATAACCCTTGGCGTAATCCTGAAAATGCGAAAAATCGTCGCAATGTTGTATTAGGTCTAATGTTAGAACATCAAATGATTGATAGAGAATTATTTGATATGCTCAGCCAGCGCCCATTAGGTGTGCAAGAAAAAGGGAATATCTCACGCCCTTATCCTGCCTTTATTCAAACATTGCAATCTGAACTACGCCAAAATCTCACCCACATCAAACCAGCCGATTTACTGGGGGCGAGAATTTTTACCAATATGGACATAAAACAGCAAGCTTATGCGGAACAAGCGGTTGTAAATGCAACAAGAGAATTGCAGCTTAAAGTGAAAAATCCACATTTACAGGCTGCCATGGTTGTTGCTGATTATCATAATGGTGAAATTCGCGCCATCGTTGGTGGCACACAAACACAATATGCTGGTTTTAACCGCGCGATCATGGCAAATCGTCAAATTGGTTCTTTGGTAAAACCTTCCGTTTATTTAACAGCATTAAGCAATCCACAACAATTCCGTTTAAATACAGCCATTAACAATCAACCTATTACTATTAATATTAAAGGTAGTCCACCTTGGCAACCTCGTAACTACGATCGCCGTTATAGTGGCTCTGTGCTATTAATGGATGCGCTTGCACGCTCCCTTAATATTCCAACGGTCAACATCGGTATGAAAGTAGGATTAACACAGGTAATTGAAACCCAAAAAGCAATGGGATGGGATCGCGTGAATATCCCCAAAGTGCCGGCAATGTTACTAGGCTCATACAGTATCTCTCCTTATGATGTAACAAAATCTTACCAAGTGATTGCAAATAATGGCGGTAAAATTCCGATTAGCACCATTAATTCCATTAGCAATCGTCAGGGTCAATTGTTACATGAACATTCAACAGAACCCGAACAAGTTGTGCCAGCGGAAGCTGCATTCCAAACATTATATGCTATGCAACAAGTGGTTGAACGCGGAACAGCACGAAGCCTAATGAATGATTTTGCTGAATTAAAATTAGCAGGAAAAACGGGCACTACCAATGATGCGCGTGATACCTGGTATGTGGGTATAGACGGTCAAAATGTTGCTACAATTTGGCTAGGACGTGATGATAACGGCAGCACTGGCTTAACAGGCGCAAGTGGTGCCTTAGAAATTTATAAAAATTATCTTCGTCGTGCTGAAATTTCCCCACTTAAACCAAGCAAACCACAAAATATAAAATGGGTTGGGGTGAACGCTTACGGCGGTTGGAATTGCTATTCGCCAGTACGCAATATCCCTGTATGGATAGATAACGCACAAAATTTCTGTGCCATGTCGCCAAAACCAGTTGAGCAATCTACGCCAACAGAAACAAAAGCGCCAGTAGAAGAAGCGCGACCAGCAGAATAAAAAGTGCGGTGTATTTTTTGAAAGTTTTAAAACTTAACAAAAATGCACCGCACTTTGAATATTCATTTATATAATTTTGCCATTTTCTACCTGAATAAGGCGATCAATTTTCCCTTCTAATTCATTAGGTTGGTGAGTAACCAATACTAAAGTAATCTTCTTCTGTTCACATAATGTTAATAGCAACTGAAGCATTTCTTGGCGTAATTGGGGATCTAAAGCAGAAAAGGGTTCATCTAACAATAAAATTGGTTTATCACGTAACAAGCAACGAGCTAAAGCAACGCGCTGTTTTTGTCCACCTGAAAGTGAAGTGGGTTTCTGCGATAAAAATGCAGACAAACCTACCGCAGTTGCTGCCTGCTCTACCGCTTGTTTTTGCTGTTCATCCAACGTTAAATTGGGTTTAATCCCCAAAGCAATATTTTGATAAACCGTCAAATGTGGGAATAAATTATTTTCCTGAAATAGCATCGAAACGGGACGTTGATGGGGTTGCGTTGAGAAATGATTTTCGCCATTTAGCCAAATTTCGCCTTGATGGGCGAATTCAAAACCTGCAATTAAATTCAACAAAGTGCTCTTCCCTGCGCCACTTGCTCCAATCACCGCCACTTTTTCACCTGCTTGAATATGCAAGTCAAATTGCATTGCCATGGTTTTATATTGAAACTGGACTTGCTTTAAATGAATCATAACTTATGCCTGAACTTCCTCTAATTCATCTGCCATTGCTGCTAAAATTTCACGAGATAGCAAGGCTAAAGCACGATAGAAAGGCAAATTAGCTTGTTGCTCCACCTTGTTCAGAAATAAATTAGCACAAGGCAATAAAAAGCGTTCAAATAGCTCAAGCTGTGCCTGCGGTGAATCCAAATTATCCTCAATCCAAGAAGCAGTTAAAAAAACTAAAGCAAAATGATCCGTACTTTCTACTTCTGGCATAGCACGTTCTTGTCGAAATGCCACAAATTCCGCCACATCAATACCGTAATCGGATATTGCCGTTGAAATCGCCTTTTCACCCACGAATAAACGCTGGTATTCTTGTGCTAACAAATTAACGTCCAATGGCATTTGTAAACTTTCAATCGCTGCTTGCGTATTTTTATCCGTTTCTAACGCCCAAACCTGTTGCAAACCCTTTTGCTGTAACCAGTTAAATACGCTCGCCAAAATAGGATCTGTTGGTGAACGATAAAATAAATTACCAAATAAACGGCTAATTAACGAAAAATTATTAAGTTGTTGCTCTGACATAAAAATTCCTAAAATTTGCGAAAATTGCACCGCACTTTACCACAATTTCTGCTAAAATACTGCACCTTTAACAATTTGCCTCGGCAAATTACTGACTTGTACTCAGAGAGAAATTTATGACATTCAAACCCGAACTCCTTTCCCCTGCGGGAACATTAAAAAATATGCGTTACGCCTTTGCCTATGGTGCAGATGCGGTTTATGCAGGGCAACCTCGCTATAGCTTGCGTGTGCGTAACAATGAATTCAATCATGCCAATTTAAAAATTGCCATTGAAGAAGCCCATAATTTAGGCAAAAAATTCTATGTGGTGGTCAACATTGCGCCACATAATTCCAAACTCAAAACCTTCATTAAAGATCTGCAAGTTGTGGTCGATATGCAACCCGATGCACTGATTATGTCTGATCCAGGTTTAATTATGTTGGTGCGTGAGCATTTTCCTGAAATGGATATCCATTTATCCGTACAAGCCAATGCGGTGAACTGGGCAACAGTGAAATTCTGGAAACAAATGGGATTAACACGCGTAATTTTATCTCGTGAACTTTCCATTGAAGAAATTGCAGAAATTCGCGAACAAGTGCCTGATATTGAATTAGAAATTTTCGTTCATGGTGCATTATGCATGGCTTATTCTGGACGCTGTTTATTATCAGGATACATTAACAAACGCGACCCAAATCAAGGCACTTGTACCAATGCTTGCCGTTGGGAATATAAAATGCAAGAAGGCACAACGGATGATGTGGGAAATATCGTCCCTAAAAACGATGTGCAAAAATATCAACCGGAAATTGAAGTCAAAAATATTGAGCCAACGTTAGGCGAAGGTAGCACAACAGACAAGGTGTTCCTCTACACAGAACCTAATCGTCCAGATGAACAAATGACTGCCTTTGAAGATGAACATGGCACTTACTTTATGAACTCAAAAGATCTACGAGCAGTTCAACATGTGGAAAAATTAACGCAATTAGGTGTTCACTCATTAAAAATCGAAGGACGAACAAAATCCTTTTATTATTGTGCAAGAACCGCGCAAGTTTATCGTAAAGCTATTGATGATGCAGCAGCAGGCAAACCATTTGATGAAAGCTTAATGGATACATTAGAAAGCCTAGCACATCGCGGTTATACCGAGGGTTTCTTACGTCGTCATACGCATGATGAATATCAAAATTATGAATATGGCTATTCCATTTCTGAGCGTCAACAATTCGTGGGCGAATTTACGGGTAAACGTAATGAACAAGGTATGGCGGAAGTTGCAGTTAAAAACAAATTTTTACTAGGCGATGAAGTGGAAATGATGACTCCAAAAGGCAACATCACATTCAAAATTCAACGTTTGCTAAATCGTAAAAATGAAACTGTTGAAGCTGGACTAGGCGATGGACATTTCGTGTTCCTGGATATTCCACAAGATATCGAATTAGATTATGCATTACTAATGAGAAATCTATCAGGAACCAACACGCGTAACCCGCACGAAAAATAAAAATAGTATAAAAAAGACCGCACTTTTAAAGAGCGGTCTTTGTATTTTTGCTTTATTCAACAAAATGTCGCTGAGATTTATTTTCTTCCCGACTTAAAATCAAACGATGATAATTTTCAAAACGCGTAGGATGAATCTTGCCTTGTTCCACCGCTTCTCGTAATGCACATTGCGGATCTTGTAAATGCTTGCAATCTCTAAATTTACAAGTGCCTAAAAATGCTTGAAATTCCCTATAACCTTTTGTGATTTGATCTGCCTCTAAATGCCACAAACCAAATTCTCGAATACCCGGACTATCAATTAAATGACCGCCTTGCGATAAATGATATAAACGAGAAGCGGTAGTCGTATGTTGTCCTAGCCCTGACACACTACTAATTTCGCCCGTTTGCGCATTCACTTCAGGTAAAATTTGATTGACTAAACTTGATTTCCCTACTCCTGATTGCCCCACAAATATGGATATCCCTTCCGTTAAAAGTGCGGTCAATTCTGACATATTTTTACCCGTCTTCGCTGATATCATCATGGTTTGATAACCAATATCTTGATAAATTTTAAGTTGTTGCTCAGCTTGTTGGTATTCTTGTTCAGATAATAAATCCACTTTATTTAATACAATCACCGCTGGAATATTGGCTGTTTCACAAATGACCAAATAGCGATCAATAATATTTAATGACAGCGTTGGCAACACCGCTGACACAATAATAATACGGTCGATATTCGACGCCATCACTTTTAAACCATCATAATAATCTGGACGACTTAACTCGTTTTTACGCGGTAAAACCGCTTCTATCACACCACTAATACCCTGTAATTGCTGATGACCTTCACGCCAAACAACCAAATCACCCACCACCACATTTGACAAAGTACGGCGCAAATTACAGCGAAAAACCTTCCCATCTTTATTTTCCACGTCTGCGTGCATAGAATAACGCACTACCACCACGCCATCTTGGGTTTCGCCTAACATATCCTCTTGCCAATCAATATCTTTTTTCGCTTGGCGACGATGACGATCCAATGCTTTTGCATTATTAGCATGAATACGACGTTTCTGGTTTTGAGTAAGTTTATGCTTTGCCAATCTGAATTCCTTAAAAGTGCGGTCGTTTTTTATCGTAATTTTAGTTAAAATAGGACAAAATTTTGTATAGGATACCTTAAATTATGGCACAAGATAAAGAAAATCTCATTTGGATTGATTTAGAAATGACGGGCTTAGATCCCGAAAAAGAGCGAATTATTGAAATTGCAACCATCGTTACAGACAAAAATCTTAATATTTTAGCGGAGGGACCCGTATTAGCCATTCATCAATCCGATGAATTATTAAATAAAATGAGCGATTGGTGTGTCAAAACCCATACTGAAAATGGTTTGGTTGATCGAGTCAAACAAAGCAAATTAACAGAACGTGCAGCTGAATTACAAACCATTGATTTCTTAAAAAAGTGGGTCCCCAAAGGTGCCTCACCAATTTGTGGCAATAGTATTGCGCAAGATAAACGCTTTTTATTTAAATACATGCCTGATTTAGCAGAATATTTTCACTACCGCCATTTAGATGTCAGCACATTAAAAGAACTGGCTCGCCGTTGGAAACCTGAAATTTTAGATGGATTACAAAAAGGCAATACACATCTTGCATTAGATGATATTAAAGAAAGCATCAAAGAATTAGCTTATTATCGACAACATTTTATTAAATTAGATTAAAATTCAGTCAAGTGAATTGTTTTAAAAAATTTTCGCTTGCACAGAATAAAAATCTTCGTATAATAAGCCCTGTTTTAGACAAACAGCATGCGGGAATAGCTCAGTTGGTAGAGCACGACCTTGCCAAGGTCGGGGTCGCGAGTTCGAGCCTCGTTTCCCGCTCCAAATTCTTAAAAGACGCTTTAAAAAGCGTCTTTTTTCGTTTTAAGCGCAATAAAAAAAGTGCGGTAAAAATCACCGCACTTTTTTGTTTAATCAGAGAAATTAACCGTTGCAGCAACCACAAGCTGAGCTAAACATCCAAATTAATTTTTCTTGTTCAGTAATGTAATCGCTCATTTGTGAAGCTGTACCTTCGTCATCCACTTCACCAGCAAGCGCTAAAATTTCACGTTGTTGTTTTAATAAGGTTTTGAAACCTTCTAATGTGCCTTTTAAGCAAGATTGAGCATCGCTCACGCCGATATCTTCTTTAATGCGTGAAACGCTTAAATATTGGCTGAAACCGTTATTAGGTGTGTGACCTAAAGTTAAAATACGTTCTGCAATTTCATCTACTTTAACCACTAAGTCATCATAGATTTCTTCAAATTTTGCGTGTAATTCAAAGAAGTTACAACCTTTAATGTTCCAGTGATATCCACGAACATTGGTGTAAAACACTTGGTAGCTTGCTAATAAATTGTTTAATTCTTGCGCTAATGTTTTAGATGATTCAGAAGATAAACCAATTGAATTAATTGCCATAATAATTCTCCATAAATGATAAATAAAAGGTCTTCCTTTCTTTGCTACAAGATGCGTTGAAAGTGGGTTAAGTATAATACTATTCGCCCAAGAATGAAAATGGTTTACTCAAATAAATTCGATAGGTAATTCAGATTAATACTTATTTTTTGTATGGATTTATTTTATCCTAGTGACAAATAAAGTCCGCTTGTCCCTTTAGAATCAATATAAAGTGCGGTATAATTTTGCGTTATTTTATATTGATTTTGCGTTAATTCTCATGATGAACCCGACTTATACAACATATCTTGCTAATGAAGAAATGACCTGCCAATTTGGTAAAACATTAGCTCATATTATTGCACCTTTATCCGCACAAAATGGCTTTGTGGTCTATTTGAATGGAGATTTAGGTGCAGGTAAAACCACATTAAGTCGCGGAATGATTCAGGGGTTAGGTCATAAGGGTAATGTAAAAAGTCCAACCTATACATTAGTGGAAGAATATCAATTACAACAATTACGCATTTATCACTTTGATTTATATCGTCTCAATGATCCCGAAGAATTAGAATTTATGGGAATTCGTGATTATTTTTCAGCAAACAGTATTTGCTTGATTGAATGGGCAGAAAAAGGCGCAAATTTATTAACCAGCGCTGATTTAATTGTCAATATTTCTTATGCTAATGAGGCTCGCCATATTGAATTAGTTGCGAACAGTTCATTAGGACAACAGGTTATTCAACAGATTGCATAATAATAAAATGAGAAGAATTTTAGTATTAATTTTCACCGCACTTTTTTCCAGTTTTTCATTTTCAGTGGCTTGGACAATTGCGATTGATCCAGGACATGGGGGCAAAGATCCCGGTGCCATTGGACGCAATCTCAACATTTATGAAAAAAACGTCACCTTATCCATTGCTAAAGAATTAAAAGCCTTGTTGGATAAAGATCCTAATTTTCGTGGCGTTCTAACGCGTTCAGGCGATTATTATATTTCTGTTCCTGCTCGTTCGGAAATTGCTCGCCGTAATAAAGCCAATTATTTGATATCCATTCATGCGGATTCCTCAACAAATAATGCACTGAGAGGTGCTTCCGTTTGGGTATTATCCAATCGTCGTGCAAATGATGAAATGGGACAATGGTTAGAAGATCATGAAAAGCAATCTGAACTGCTTGGTGGTGCTGGCAGAGTGCTTTCTAATAGTAATGAAGTCTATCTTAATCAAACCGTATTGGATCTCCAATTTGGACACAGCCAACGTGTCGGCTATGAAATGGGCAATGCGATTTTACGCAATTTCGCCAAAATTACCCAACTCAGTCGAAGCAAACCACAGCATGCCAGTTTAGGTGTATTACGTTCGCCAGACATTCCTTCTGTATTAGTTGAAACCGGCTTTTTATCCAACACTGAAGAAGAAGCAAAATTAAGTACCAGCGCTTATCGTAAACGTATTGCTTATATTATTTATCAGGGATTGGTAGATTATCGTCGCCGTAATGGTGGCTTAGATGTAAATACCACTGTGTCATACAAAGAAACGCAAACAGAGAAAAATTCAGACAAAGGAAAAGAAGATAAGAAAGAGAATAAAAAAGAAGAAAAAAATCAGGTAGAAGACAAAAAAGTAACTGAAAACACAATAAAAGATAGTGGTGTTCGCCATAAAGTTAAAAAAGGCGAAACCCTTGGTGGTTTAGCACAAAAATATGCGGTAAGTTCAGCTGATATTCTGACGTTAAACAAATTGAAACGTAAGGAATTGTGGATTGGTGAAACGATTAAAATTCCTGCCACAGAGAAAAAAGTCATTGAATCATCAAAAGAAAAAACAGAACAGAATAATACTGAAAAACAATCCATTAAAGAAAGCGGTGTTGTTCATCAAGTGAAATCGGGAGAACGCTTGGATAGAATTGCGAAAAAATATCAAGTGAGCGTTAAAGATATTATGGCACTCAATCAGCTTAAACAAAAAGAGCTGAAAATTGGTGATAAGCTTAAAATCCCAGCTAGCACTAAAACAAAACCAAGCAATGAACATGAAAAAAATGCGCCAGTAAAATCAACTACTGAAAAGAACAAAGACAGCAAAACCGAGAAAAATAAACAAACGGATAAAAAAGTAGGCACAGAAAAAATAAAAGAAGTACCGAAATATCACGTTATGGAGAAAAATCAAACCATTTATGCCGTCGGTCGTTTATATGGTATTTCTCCAGACAAGATATTGAAATTAAACCCAAAATTAAAGCATGGCAAAGTATTTGTCGGTCAGAAAATTCAAATTAAGGAATAGTTATGCCAATTCAAATTCTATCACCTCAGTTAGCAAATCAAATTGCAGCAGGAGAAGTGGTTGAACGCCCTGCTTCTGTGGTGAAAGAATTAGTGGAAAATAGTTTAGACGCCGGAGCCAACCGTATTCAAATTGATATTGAAAATGGTGGTGCGAGCCTAATCAAAATCCGCGACAATGGCATTGGTATTCCAAAACACGAATTAAGCTTGGCGCTAGCTCGTCATGCTACCAGTAAAATTGCCAATATTGAAGATTTAGAATCTATTTTAAGTCTTGGCTTTCGAGGCGAAGCCTTAGCCAGTATTAGCTCAGTGTCTCGCTTAACCCTCACTTCGCGTACAGCAGATCAAAATGAAGCTTGGCAAGTTTATGTTCAAGGTCGAGAACAAGAGAGTCACATTCAACCCGCCTCTCATCCTGTGGGTACCACTGTCGAAGTAGCTAATTTATTTTTTAATACGCCAGCGCGCCGTAAATTTTTGCGTAGTGATAAAACCGAATTTGCGCATATTGATGAAGTCATACGCCGCATTGCACTCGCCAAGCCACAAATTAGTTTTACCCTAACCCATAATGGCAAAACGGTTCGCCAATATAAAAGTGCGGTGCAAACTGCGCAAGTTTTAAAACGGGTTGCTGCCATTTGTGGTGATGATTTTGTACAGCATGCCTTACATATTGATTGGAAACATGATGATTTGCACCTATCAGGCTGGGTGGCTGCACCTCAGTTTTATCGCACGCAAAATGATTTGGCTTATTGCTATATCAATGGACGAATGGTGAAAGATAAAGTCATCACGCACGCTATTCGTCAAGCCTATGCCAATTATTTACATTCGGAACAATACCCTGCTTTTGTTCTCTTTTTAGATCTCAATCCAAACGAAGTGGATGTGAACGTTCATCCAACCAAACATGAAGTGCGTTTTCATCAATCCCGTTTAATCCATGACTTTATTTGTCAGGGCGTTGAAAATGCGTTATCCAGTGCTGAACAATTGGATTTCTCAGCAGCAGCAGAACAACATAACGAAACCCAAGAACCACAAGCCCATTATGTGGCACAAAAACCTAATCGCGCAGCTGCAGGACATAATATTTTTACTTCTGGGGCAAATCCGTCTGCTTATGGCTCACATTCAACGCATCATTACGATAAGGCACCTTATATTAGTAAAAGCGAACAAAAAGCTTATGGTGAATTATTAAAAACCGATAACACGCCAAGCTCATCGCCACCAATCAATGTGGTTGCAACGCAAGAAATTGTGCAACAACATATGCTAAAAGCCCTAGCACTTGTTGATAATCAAGCATTGTTGTTACAACAAAATACCCAATTTTATTTGTTAAGTATCAAACAGTTACAACAAACAAACATTCAACTTAGTTTGAAAAGCAAACAAATTTCACAACAACCTTTATTAATTCCCGTTGTATTTCGCTTAAACGAACAATTACAACAACAGTGGCAACAACAAAAACCGTTATTTGCTGAATTAGGCTTTGAATTTGTTGAAAATGTTGCACAGCAACGTCTGACCTTAAACAAAGTACCACAATGCTTACGCCAACAAAATTTACAAAAGATTGTGATGGGATTATTACAAAATAATTACCCAAAAATTGAGCCATTTTGCACCGCACTTTTATCTTTGTTGGAATTTCCTAACATTGAGGTATTTGCCCAAGCAGTCAATTTATTGCAAGAAGTGGAACTGCAACTGAATCAACAATCGCTCAATCTACTCGACTTCGCTATTCAAGTAGATTTTAGCCATTACTTAGCACAATTAAACAGAGATGAATCATGAAATCTACGCAACCAACCGCTATTTTCTTAATGGGCCCAACAGCTTCAGGCAAAACGGACTTAGCAATTAAGCTAAGTCAAATGTTGCCAATTGAAGTCATCAGCGTAGATAGCGCCTTGATTTATAAAGGCATGGATATTGGTACTGCCAAACCAAGCAAAGAGGAACAAGCGCTAGTACCACATCGTTTGATTGATATTCTTGATCCAGCAGAAAGCTATTCTGCAATGAATTTTCGTCAAGATGCCTTAACTGAAATGGCGGATATTAGTGCTAAAGGTAAAGTGCCACTCTTAGTGGGTGGTACAATGCTTTATTATAAAGCCTTATTAGAAGGGCTTTCCCCTCTTCCTAATGCAGATGAAAATATTCGGGCCGAAATTGAACAAAAAGCTGCGCAATTAGGCTGGCCGGCTTTACATCAGAAATTAGCTAAGATTGATCCCATATCAGCACAACGCATTAATCCCAACGATAGCCAACGCATTAATCGTGCGCTAGAAGTCTTTTATATAACCGGAAAATCCCTCACTGAATTAACAGAACAAAAAGGGGAAGCGCTCCCCTACAATATTTTACAGTTTGCAATTGCACCAGAAGATCGCTCGATCTTACACCAACGTATTGAACAACGCTTTCATCTTATGATTGAGCAAGGTTTTCAAGCAGAAGTTGAAAAGCTTTACGCAAGAGGTGATTTAAATTTAAATTTACCATCTATTCGTTGTGTGGGTTACCGACAAATGTGGGAACATTTACAAGGCGACTATAATTTAGATGAAGCAATTTATCGTGGTATATGTGCAACACGTCAGCTAGCTAAGCGACAAATCACTTGGTTACGCGGTTGGAAAAGTCCAATTCAATGGTTAAATAGTTTAGAAAACGAACAAAACCCAGAAAAAGTAAAACAAGCTTTTGAGCTTGCTATGCAAAATTGATATGGTAGAATTATCCTCATAAGATGAATAATCTTATTTATAATAACTATAAAGAAGGAAAATAAAATGGCAAAAGGACAATCATTACAAGATCCTTATTTAAACGCACTTCGCCGTGAACGTATTCCTGTTTCCATTTATTTGGTGAATGGTATTAAATTACAAGGTCAAATTGAATCTTTCGACCAGTTTGTGATTTTATTAAAAAATACTGTTAATCAAATGGTTTACAAACACGCAATTTCCACTGTGGTTCCAGCTCGTTCAGTGTCACATCACAACAATACGCAGCAACAACCTCAACAATATGCAGAATCGGATTCTCAAGCTGAATAACATTGACTTTATTTAGCACCCAAAATCAACAAAGTGCGGTGAAAAATAATGAAATTTCCACCGCGCTTTGTGAAACACCCGCGTTAAGCAATAGCCAAGATCGTGCTGTTGTTGTTCATGTATTCTTTTCCCAAAATAAAAATCTTGAAGATCTTGTTGAATTTCAATTGCTAGCGAAATCGGCTCAGGTAGAAATCTCACAAGTTATTACAACTTCACGCTCAACACCACAAGCAAAATATTTTGTGGGACAAGGCAAAGCCGAAGAAATTGCTCAAGCAGTTGAACAACGACAGGCTACTGTTGTCCTCGTCAATCATAGTCTCACACCAGCACAAATTCGAAATTTAGAACAAATTTGTCAATGCCGAGTAGTCGATCGAACAGGGTTAATTTTAGATATTTTTGCTTTGCGTGCACGTTCACATGAAGGCAAGTTGCAAGTTGAGCTGGCACAACTGAAATATTTATCTTCGAGTTTAGTGCGCAGAAAAACAGGCTTAGACCAACAAAAAGGGGCTGTGGGTTTACGTGGACCGGGAGAGACCCAATTAGAAACAGATCGACGATTAATTAAAGTGCGAATAGCACAATTACAAAGTCGTTTAGAAAAAGTGACAAAACAACGCAATCAAAATCGGCAAACCCGTCAAAAAGCGAATATACCAACGCTTTCTTTAGTGGGTTATACCAATGCGGGAAAGTCAACATTATTTAATCGTCTCACTCAAGCGGATGTTTATGCAGCAGATCAATTATTTGCTACGCTCGATCCTACATTGCGCCGTTTAAATATCAAAGATATTGGTACCGTTATTTTAGCAGATACCGTAGGATTTGTTCGTGACTTGCCTCATGATTTGGTACATGCGTTTAAATCAACTCTACAAGAAACGACTGAAGCCAGCTTATTACTACATATTATTGATAGCGCTGATAGCAGAAAATTGGAAAATATTGCGGCAGTAAATGAGGTTTTAGCGGAAATTCATGCGGATAAAGTACCAAGCTTATTGGTCTATAACAAAATCGATCAACAAGAAAATATCCAGCCACACATTGAATATAATGATGAAAATCAGCCTGTTGCGGTCTATCTTTCTGCCCAATCTGGTGCTGGTATAGACTTGCTATTTCAAGCTATTCATCAGCGGTTACAAAATACGATTTTGTCTTTAACCATCACATTAAATGCCAACCAAGGCAAAATTCGCCATAGTTTTTATCAATTGGACTGTATACGCCAAGAGAAAATTTCTGAACAAGGCGAATTTGAATTACAGATCGACATTGAAAAAGTGGAATGGCTTAAACGTGTAAAAAAATTCCCTGAATTAGCCCTATTTAATCCCATTTCTGATTTAGAAGAAAGCTAAGTCTATTTGCTTATGCCATAACGTTTTAATTTATTGGCTATGGCAGTATGCGAAACCCCTAAACGTGTCGCTAATTTTCTGGTGCTTGGATATTGGCTGTAAAATTGACGTAACACCTGGCTTTCAAAGTTTTCCATAATTTGTTCTAAATTCAAATTCTCGAACTGTTCAATCCCCACAGGATCTACATTCAAATTCACAGATGTGTTTTCTGCCAAATTAAGATGTGCTATGGCAAGCGGCTGACCTTCACATAAAGAGCAAGCTCGATATAAGGCATTGTACAATTCACGCACATTACCAGCCCAATGATGTTGCTGTAAATATTGAATAAATGCTTGATCAAAGTGCGGTGGAGAAATACCAAGATTTTGACTGATTTGCTGAACAAATAATTGAGTGAGAGGTTCAATATCCTGTTGACGCCCACTTAATGGCGGCAGATCTAACGTCAGCACATTGAGGCGATGAAATAAATCACTACGGACTTTCCCTTCATTCACATAATGCAACAGTGGCACTTGAGAAGTACAGATCACACGCACATTGGCATAATGTTCTCGCTCCTCTCCTACGCGACGAAAAGTACCATCATTCAGGAAGCGCAACAGTTTTGCCTGTAATGGCAAGGACAACTCAGCAATGCTATCTAATAATACTGTACCGCCATCGGCATATTCAAAAAATCCCTGAGTGGTTTGCTCTGCTTGCATGCGTCCAAACATTTCGCTTTCAGCGTCTTCTGTTGGTAAGCCTGCACAATTCACCGCGATAAACTTATGATCTCGACGAGGGCTCCATTGATGGCAAGCCTTGGCTAACAAATCCTTGCCAGTTCCCGTTTCACCTTGAATGAGTAAAGGCGCATTAAGGACTGCAAATTTCTTCGCTTTATCAATCAAATTTTGCATTTTTGGACTTAATGCCACAATATCATCAATATGATAAGTTAAGTGCGGTGTATTTTCGTTCATTTTTAAACCCAAAGGAAAACAGTCATTGGCTTAAACTGTAAATCATAAATATACACACGTCAATAAATCGTTACATCTTTTCGCTTTGCTTTATTTTTAATGGGTTTAATATGGTACTTTTTAAATGACTTAATAATTCACGTTGAATATGTGCTAACTTCGGCTTTTCTTGACGGCTAAATGCCATTGGGCGACAAAACTCCATGGCTTTAACCCCCAAACGAGCGGTTAATAAACCCGCACCAATACCTTGAGCCACTCGTGCAGAGAGTTTTGCTGCGATATCTTGCGATAGCCAATCCATGCCCATTTCTTGTACCAATTCGGTGGCACCTGTGAGTGCCATATTTAATAGCACTAATTTCATTAATCGCAAACGGCTGAAATAACCTAATTCCATACCATAAAGTTGTGCAATTTGATTAATTAAACGGATATTACGCCAAGCAATAAAAAATACATCAACCACCGCTAAAGGACTAATACTTACCACCACCGCACTTTCAATGGCATTTTTTGTAATTAATTGTTTTGCTTTTTGATCAACGGGAAGAAGCACATTTTGGCTAAATAAAAATCCTACTTCTTGTGCATTATGTCCCAATGAAATTTGCTTTTTCCATTGAATTAATGCGGTATGTTGCTCATCTAGCCCCATATTTTTTGCCACTTCATCACAAAAATGGCGCATTTTATCCACCGAAAAATCTGTGTCAATTTGCACCGCACTTTTATGCTGCCACTCGCTGCTTTGTTGCTGCAACAATAAACGCTGACGCAATTGACGCAAGCGTGAGAATTCTCGAGCAATTGCCACTAAACCTAGCAATACTGTTGAAAAACTTACCAAAGCAAAAGCGAAATAAATCCATTGATGATTCTGCCAAGTATCAATCAACCATTGGACTGATTGTGCCACTATGGCTAATAAAAATAATAACATCACGCCAATTAACGCTCTTACCCACCAACGCGGTTTCGCCACTATGGCTTGATCAAATTTTTCATCTAATAGTTCTGCTTCTAATGGCTCATTATCTACTTCAATCTTCGCTTGTTGATCAAACTCTTGCTTAGCTTGAAACTGCTGTTCATTATCTGAATGATCTTGATGTTCAAAAATAATTTTATCGTTCATTGTTTTCTCACTTACGCTAATTTATCGCCTAATAAAAATTGTAACACCGTATCCATGCGCAAATGAGGAATGGGTTCGTTAGGTGATAAAGGTTGAGGCTCGAATTGATCGAATTCAAACTTCCGCTCTTGCCAAAATTCCGGATTAGGAATTTTACTTGGTACAGTACCAGGATAAAGCGTTACTTTTTTCAAATCACTGGTTCTAATCCCTTGAATCGCTTTAAAATGTTGACCATTCTGCTCAACGTTCATTTGCTGGGTCGAACGAATTGCCGCAATTGCGCTGTACTCCGTTTCAATACCCTCAAATTCAACATGTCGTCCACCATCTTGCACTAGCTGGCGCATTAAACTCACTAAATTAGGCAATTGGTCACTGGTAATATGATCCGCTTTAGTGGCTAAAAACATTAATTTATCAATGCAAGGCGAAAATAACCGATGTAATAAATTTCGCTTGCCATAATGAAAATTCTGAAATAATTGACTTAATCCTTCTTGCATATCCACAAAAGCCTGACGACTATGATTTAAAGGCGTTAAGCAATCTGCCAAAATCACTTGACGATCAAATTTAGCAAAATAATCCTGATAAAAATGCTTCACAATTTTGTGACGATAATATTCATAACGTTTCTGTAAAACAGCAAAATAACTATTTGATGAAGCTTGCTTTTTCAATTTAACCCATTGTGATTCATCAACATTTAATAGCGGAAAAAATTGTAATACAGGAGCTCCTTCAAGCTCACCTGGTAAAACAAAACGTCCCGGTTGAATAAAATGTAACCCTTGTTCTTTGCAACGATGTAAATAGGCGGTGTATTCCTGTGCAATTTCAGCCAATTTATCTTCATTTGCCACAGCCAATAAATCCAGTTGTTGCACTTTTTGCAACCAAGTTTGAGCTAAATGTTTGCGGTTATCAGTAAACAATTGCGTCAAAGATTGTGACCATTGCTGATAATCCAAATGCAATAAAGGCAAATCGAGCAACCATTCCCCAGGATAATCAAAGATATCCACATATAAGGTGCCAGTATCTTTAAGATAACTCATTAAGCCATTATGACGTTGATACCGAATAGCAAGGCGCGTTTCACTCACGCCACGCGTAGATTGTGGAAAGCGCGGTGGAATTTGACTAAGTTCTGCCAAATTTTTTTCATATTCAAAGCGAGGAATACGTAAATCCAATTGCGCCACACGTTTTACGGCAATAATACGGTTATTACGCGCTGCTTCAAATAAAGGTAAATGGTAATTGTCGACTTTATCAATATGTAACAATTGATTGATAAAACTTGTGATAAAAGCAGTTTTCCCACTTCTACTTAACCCTGTCACAGCAATTCGCAAGGAACGATCCAAGCCACGATCAATAAATTGATTTATTTCTTTCTGCAAACTATTTAGCATATTTAAATTCTCATAAATTAGGCAACTATGCGGGATTCACATAAATCAGGTAGCCAACCTAACAAATATATTCTAAAATTTAGGCTAATTTACCACGAATACCTTAATTTATGCTTAAAAAAATTCTTCCTTTTTTAACCGCACTTTTTTCTTGCGCTGTTGCAACATCAGCACAGGCAACACCTCGCGTGCCTTCGTCGGTATCAAATAATGGATTAATTTATTGTACTCATGCAACGGGTTTTTCCTTTAATCCACAAACTGCGGATACGAGCACAAGCATGAATGTGGTAACAGAACAAATTTATAATAAATTATTTGAACCTGCGGATAATAGTGCTCGAATTGAGCCTTCACTTGCCGAATCCTATCAAATTTCATCGGATGCCAAGACCATCACAATAAAACTGCGTAAGGGCATAAAATTCCACCACACTGCTTGGTTTACACCAAGCCGAGATTTAAACGCAGATGATGTGGTATTTTCACTCAATCGTGTGTTAGGCCACTCTACTGGCTTACCTGAATTCAGTGAAGATAACAATGATAATGTGGATCGACAATATCAAATCTTCCACGATTTAGCTCGTAAATCACGTTTTCCTTATTTTGAAAGTGTGAAACTCGACAAAAAAATTAAACAAGTAGAAAGCATCGATGCTCGTACAGTAAAAATTACGCTATTTGAGCCTGATACCTCTGTTTTATCTCATTTAGCCAGTCAGTATGCGGTCATTTTATCGCAAGAATATGCTTTACAGCTCAATGCAGATGACAATCTCAGCCAGCTCGACCAACTTCCCGTTGGCACAGGAGCCTATCAAGTACAGGATTATTTCCGCAGCCAATATATTCGTTTAACGCGTAATCCTCATTATTGGAAAAAAACAGCAGATATTCCCCATATTGTGATCGACTTTTCAACGGATCGCACAGGTCGATTAGCAAAATTCTTAAATGATGAATGCCAGATTGTGGGTTTCCCAGAGTTAAGCCAACTGGGTTTATTAAAAAATGCAGAAACCCGCTACCAAACGACCATGGTTGATGGCATGAATTTATCTTTTCTTGCTTTTAATGCCTTACGCCCTGCGGTGCAAGATAAATCAGTTCGCAAAGCTATTGCACAAGCTATTAACCGTCAACGAATTATCGATTTGATTTATTACAAAAAAGCGACCTTGGCTAACCGCATTATTCCGCCAGTATCATGGGCTGCTGAATCATCACCCAAAAAACTAAGCTATCATTATGATCCAGAACAGGCTAAAAAAGTTCTAGCAGATCGCGATCTTAACTTAGATTTGTGGGTAATTAATGAAGATCAAGTTTACAATCCTGCCCCAATAAAAATGGCAGAAATGATTAAATTTGACTTGGCGCAAGTAGGTGTAAAAGTAAAAGTGCGGTCTGTTTCTCGCAACTTTTTAATCCAAAATCTGACAAATAAAACTGAAGATTATGACTTGATTTTAGGTGGCTGGTTATCTGGCAGTTTGGACCCAGATGCGTTCTTACGCCCGATTCTTAGTTGCAACAGCGCCAGTGAAATTACCAATATCGCCAACTGGTGTTCAAGCCGTTTTGATTTATTACTTGATGTGGCGTTACTCAATCGCAACGCCCATTTAAGAGCAGCTGATTATCAAGAAGCGGAAGAATTTGCCTTGTCGGAACTCGCGATTTTCCCCATTGCCAATGTGGGACGTTTATTAATTTCCAATACCAAAGTACGTGGCATTGACATTACTCCATTTGGCAACATTCATTTTGAAAAACTATCCTTTAAACAGGAGCGTAAAAAATGATATATGCTCTTTTTCGTCGCTTATTTTTAACCTCAGCCATTTTATTTTTTCTGACGTTGGTGAGCTATCATATTTTTATGCGTGAGCCATCAAATATTTCATTTTCTGAACCGCACTTTTATTCTGGTTATATGGATTATGTCAGTGGTTTATTAAAAGGCAATTTAGGCATTACCTATAACGGCGGAGATTCATTAAATTCAGTTATTTTCACTGTATTGCCGCCGACTATCGAATTGGTTTTCGCAGCCATCTTTTTGGCCTTTTTATTTGGTGTACCATTAGGCATATTTGCAGCTTTCCAACATCGCACCATATATGGAAAAGCCATTAATGCCATTTCCTCTTTTGGTATTTCAATTCCGTTTTTTTGGATTGCCCCCATTCTGCTCTATTTTGCTGCAGTATATCGCTGGGAAATTGCTGCAGTAGGACAATATAATGCACTGTATGAAATCAAACAAATTACGGGCTTTGCCGTCATTGATATGTGGTTCGTTGATGTGCCATATCGCATTAAAATAGTCCAAAATGTTCTCCAACATTTGGCCTTGCCTTCATTGGTGTTAATGCTTTCGCCAACAATGGAAATTACCCGCTTAATTCAACAACAAGGTGAAAGAATCTTAAATCAAAACTATGTGAAGTTTGCACAAACAAGAGGTTGGTCAACTTGTAGCATCCTATTCCGCTATGTATTGCGAAATAGTTTGCCACATTTAATACCACAGTTACCCCGCTTGATTACGTTTGTTTTAGCATTATCGATGTTAGTTGAAAGTACATTTGCTTGGCCTGGTATTGGACGCTGGTTAATGCTATCCGTTTCTCAACAAGATTATAACAGTATTGCTGCTGGCGTTATTGTGATTGGATTATTTATCATTACCATCAATTTAATCGCCGAATTACTGAGCTTTTTATTAGATCCTTTCGGAAAAAAAGGGTGGGCAAATGATATTTGATAAAGAACCCAACGAATTCCGCGAAACCAACACAATAAAACAAATTTGGCATATTTTTCGACAAGATCGTATTGCCTTATTTGGTTTTTATGCTTTCGTCTTTATGACAATCATTGCGATGATCAGTCCTTGGCTTGCGCCTTATCCAAGCCATATGCAATTTGTTGGTGCAGAACTCATTCCACCGTCTTGGAATACAGAAGGTAAAGTAGCTTATTTCTTTGGCACTGATGATCTAGGAAGAGACATTTTTAGCCGCCTTCTTAATGGTATTACCTATACGTTCGGTTCAAGCATAATTGTGGTTTTTTTCACCGCACTTATTGGTGGCTTTTTAGGGATTTTAGCGGGCATTTCAAAAGGATTGAAATCGCGTATTTTAGGTCACTTTTTAGATGCTTTTTTATCGGTGCCTATTCTATTAATTAGTATCATTATTGCCACATTAATGGAACCAAGCTTACCAAATGCAATGCTGGCGATTACCCTTGCTCTGTTGCCTCATTTTATCCATGAAATTTATCAGGCTATTCAATTGGAGAAAAAGAAAGAATACGTTTCTATCCTGCGTTTAAATGGTGTTTCAACGCGGAATTTGCTCACCGAAACTATTTTACCTCATATTACTGTGCGTTATTTGCGCGAAGTAATCAGAGCTTTTACTGTTACTATCATGGAAATTAGCGCATTAAGTTTTTTATCATTAGGCGCACAGCGCCCAACACCAGAATGGGGAGCTATGATCAGAGATAGTCTTGAACTTGTTTATCTCGCCCCTTGGTCAATGATTTTACCTGGTATTGCAATTTTTATTTCACTGTTAATCGTGAGTATCTTTGGCAATGGTTTGTGTAAAGCTATCGACAAATATTATGAATAGGAGTCAACAATGGCATTATTAGATATTCGTAATCTTTGTATTGAAATTCAAACACCACAAGGACGCATTAAATTAGTAGATAATGTGAGTTTGACACTAAACGAAGGCGAAATTTGTGGATTGGTTGGGGAAACAGGATCGGGCAAAAGTTTAATCGCGAAAGTGATTTGTAACGCGGCGAAAGAAAATTGGATTATTACAGCGGATCGTTTCCGCTTCGCTGATGTGGAATTGCTTAAACTCAATCCAAGCAAACGCAAAAAACTGGTGGGCAAATCCATTTCAGTGATTTATCAAGAGCCTCTCTCCTATTTAGATCCGAGTATGAAAATAGGCGCACAAATCATTCAACATATCCCCTCTTGGACATTCAAAGGGCGCTGGTGGCAATGGTTTGGTTGGAAAAAACGTCGTGCTATTGAGCTATTACACCGCGTTGGTATTAAAGATCATAAAGATATCATGAACAGCTATCCTGGTGATATTACTGAAGGAGAAGGGCAAAAAGTGATGATAGCCATCGCTGTTGCCAACCAACCTCGATTATTGATTGCGGATGAAGCCACGAATTCATTGGAATCTACAACGCAGCTACAAATATTCCGCTTGCTTTCAAGTATGAATCAAAATAACGGCACCTCAATTTTACTATCGAGTAATGACATCAGTACCATAAGTGAATGGTGCGATCGCTTTGTCGTCTTATATTGCGGACAAAATACCGAAACAGGGCCTAAAGAAAGTATTTTAGAAACGCCTCATCATCCTTACACAGTGGCACTTCTTCATTCAGCCCCTGATTTTAGTCAACCTTTACCATTAAAAAGTCGTTTAAGCACATTAAGAGGCAGCGTGCCATTACTAGAACATATGCCAATGGGTTGTCGTTTAGGACCACGCTGTCCTTTCGCTCAAAAAAAATGCGTCAATAAACCGCCAATGCGACGAGTGAGACAACATGAATTTGCTTGCCATTACCCGCTAAATTTACGAGAAATTAGCCAAGTAAAAGAAGTAAATAGTCCATTAACACTCAATGTAGAAAATCAAAATACGGAATAGATATGGCATTATTAGAAGTCAATCAACTTTGCAAGTCCTTTAAAGAACATTATGGTTTGCTCCAGCATAGCTATTTTCATGCCGTACAAGATGTCAGCTTTAAACTTGATCGTAAAAAAACCTTAGCGATTATTGGCAATAATGGTTCTGGTAAATCCACTTTAGCGAAAATGATTATGGGCATTACGCGTCCTACATCTGGTGACATTATCTTCCGAGGAAAAACGCTAGAATTTAACGATCCCAATCGCACAAAATATATTCGCATGGTATATCAAGATCCCCATTCTGCCTTTAATCCACATTTAAATGTAGGGCAAATATTAGATACGCCATTACGTTATATGACGGACTTAAATCAAGAGCAACGTGATGAAAAAATCTTCAATACATTACGTTTAGTTGGACTTTACCCCGATCATACAAATGTCAAAATCAATACGATGTCTGCTAGCCAAATGCAACGTGTTGCTTTAGCACAAGCATTAATTCTCGATCCCCAAATTATTATTGCCGATGATGCTTTGGGTATTCTTGATTCTTCCGTCAAAACGCAGCTAACAAATTTAATGCTTGATGTACAGGAACGCCGCGCAGTGTCCTATATTTATGTCAGCCAACATCTTGGTATTGTTAAACATATTGCGGATCAAGTACTTGTAATGGATAAAGGGCAAGTCATTGAATATGGAAAAACACAGGATATTTTTAGTAATCCGCAAACCGACATTACTAAACGCCTAGTAGAAAGTTATTTTGGTAAAGAATTAGACCAAAGTGCTTGGAAGAAAGAATGGTAAAAATAAACCGCACTTTTGATTAAAAGTGCGGTGGAATTTTATGAAGTTTTATTAAGCAGCAACCATCACCATCGCAGGACGAATCACTCGACCATTTAACAAATAACCTTTTTGTAATACAGTGGTGATTTGGTTAGTTGTAAATCCTTCCGTTGGTTGCATAGAAATCGCTTGGTGTAAATCAGGATTAAAGTTTTCTCCTACAACACCCACTGGTTCAATACCAAAACGAGCAACAGTGGCGAGCAATTCTTTTAACGTTAATTCTACGCCATCAAATAAACCTTTCACACATTCATCATCTTTATTGGCTTGTGTTGCCAACGCGCGCTCAAGATTATCAATAGTATTTAACAGATCTTTCGCAAATTTCTCTAAAGCAAATTTATGTGCTTTTTCCACATCTTGCTCCGCACGACGACGAATATTATCGACTTCAGCTCGTGCACGTAACTGAATTTCTTGCTCTTTTTTACCGGCTTCAACAAGTTGTTGCTCTAATTCTTGGACACGTAAAATCGCTTCTTCTAATGGATCGACTTCAGTACTCTCAGCATTGTTATCCACTTGTTCTTCTGCAGTTTCTACAACCTGCTCAACCTCTTGTTCAGCATGTTGTTCCACTTGTTGCTCTTCGGTTTGTTCTTGTTTGTATTCAGTTTCCGACATAGAATTCTCCATAAAAAATCAATAAATTAATTGTAATAAAAGGGCGAATGAATGTTCATCTTTACTCGTCAGTAATTTACATTGTAATATAAGGGCGTTTTTTTAAAATTCAAGTAATAACTATGTACAGCAACCGAGATAATATCAATCCACTACATAAATCATTCAAAACCATTGGTATCGTAGGCTATCCGCGCGATGATATCAATTTACAAATGCATAAAAATATTTTCTTATGGTTACAAGAACGCGGTTACAACGTACTTGTTGAAAAAAATCTTGCGACAACAATTGGATTAGAACCTAAATATATTGCCTCACTAGATCAAATTGGCCAACAAGCACAACTCGCCATTGTTATTGGCGGCGATGGTAATATGCTGGGTCATGCTCGCGTATTAGCAAAATACGATATTATTTTAATTGGTATTAACCGAGGTAATTTAGGTTTCCTAACCGACATCGATCCCAAAGAAGCTTATTCCCAGCTACAAGCTTGCTTAAATGGTGAGTTCTTCGTTGAAGAACGATTTATACTTGAAGCAAATGTAATGAGAGATAATCAAATCGTATCTAGTGGTAATGCGATTAATGAATTAGTAGTGCATCGTGCCAAAATTTCACATATGATCGAATTCCACGTGTACATAAATGATAAATTTGCTTTCTCACAACGTGCTGATGGCTTAATTATTGCTACCCCAACAGGTTCAACCGCCTACTCGCTTTCTTCTGGTGGCCCAATTCTCACACCTCAGCTTAATGCCATCGCATTAGTGCCGATGTATCCACACACCTTATCATCACGCCCATTAGTTATTGATGGAGACAGCAAAATTTCAATTCGCTTTGCTGGTCATATTGTGCCGAGTTTAGAAGTCAGTTGCGATAGCCAAGTAGCATTAGAACTTTCAAATGACGATATTGTTACTGTACAAAAAAGCCAACACAAATTTAAACTCGCCCATTTAAATAATTACAATTATTACAATGTATTGCGAACAAAATTAGGTTGGTCGAAAAAATTATTTTAACTTATCACAAAACACTTTACTGTATATAAATCATATAATATACTGTATAACATACAGTAAAGGAGTTTTGTTATGCTTACCCAACTTACCATTAATAATTTTGCTATTGTCCGCCACTTAGATATCGAATTATCCAACGGCATGTCTGTTATTACAGGGGAAACAGGTGCAGGAAAATCAATTGCAATTGATGCGCTAGGGTTATGCCTAGGTCAACGAACAGAGCTTTCAATGATTAGAGAAGATCAAGAAAGAACTGACGTTTGTGCAACTTTTTATATTGAACCAAAAACTAAAGTAGCCCAATGGTTACAGCAAAATGAATTACAAGATAACGATCACCCTGAAAACTGTATATTACGCCGTATCATCAATCAAGATGGGCGCTCAAAAGCATTTATTAATAGTACTCCGGTTTCTGCCTCACAGTTAAAAGAATTGGCAACCTATCTTATTCATATTAATGGACAACATGCCTCACAGCTATTATTAAAGAGTGATTTCCAGTTACAAACCCTCGATAATTTTTGCAATCATGCAGATTTGCTCAACCAAATGAACGCTGACTATCAGCAATGGAAAAAACTCAAACAACAGGTTGAGCAATTTAAACAACGCTGCATTGAAAATGAAGCAAGAAAACAACTTTTACAATATCAAGTAGACGAACTGGATGAGTTTAATTTACAACCTAATGAATTTTTAGAATTAGAAGAAGAACATAAACGCCTTTCAAGTAGTGAAGAACTAACCTCTTTGTCACAATCAGTGCTGACGTTATTAAGTGAAAACGAAACCGTTAGTGCAGACAGCTTACTGTACAAAGCAACCCAATATTTAGATGAATTAGTGGAATTAGATCCTCGTTATAGTTCTGTACAAGATTTATTACAAGAAGCATTAATACAGGTTCAAGAAGCCAGCAATGAAGTTCAGCATCTTTCTTCTCATATTGAACAAGATCCTTATTTGTTAGAACAAATTGAACAACGAATGAGCCAAGCGATTCACCTTGCGAAGAAACATCATATTCATGCAGAAAACTTAGTGGAATTTCACCGCACTTTAAAACAAGAATTAGCACAATTAGTTGATTTTTCCGAAAGTGAAGCAACTCTTATTGAACAAGAACAACAAGCTTTAGCCCAAATGCAAGAAACGGCAAAAGCACTACACAACAGTCGCAAAATCGGTGCTGATAAATTGGCAACCCAAGTTACAGCCTCAATTAAACAACTTGCAATGGAAAATGCGCAATTTTTTATTGATTTAAATACTGATTACGAAAAAATCACCACCAATGGCGCTGACAGTATTCAATTTAATTTACAAAGCAACTTGGGGCAATCCAGTCAACCGTTAGCGAAAACAGCATCAGGTGGGGAACTTTCTCGTATCGCATTAGCCATCCAAGTCCTGACTTCAGATAAAAGTGCTATCCCTACATTAATTTTTGATGAAATAGATGTAGGTATCAGCGGGGCAACTGCTAATGTAGTAGGAAAATTGTTACGCCAATTAGGAACAAAATGTCAGGTTATTTGTGTTACCCATTTACCGCAAGTCGCTTGCCATGGACACAATCATTTTATGGTGGAAAAATTTATTGTGGATGAAAAAACAGAAACAAAAATGACCGCACTTTCTCACCAAGACCGTATTCAAGCAATTGCTAAATTGTTAGGTGGAAGTAAAATCACTGCCACTGCATTAGCAAATGCCGAAGAAATGTTAAGTGCGGTCGATTAATCAATATTTTTTATAGAAAAATTTTATTGTAGGTAATTATCTATTATTCACATTAAAGCGAATTAATGCCATAAATGTTGATAATCCAGTAATTGTTGTTTAGTTAATGAAAACACACCAATGCCGCCATTTTCAAAATTAATCCAATTGAATGGCACATCTGGATAAGCATTAATTAAGTGAATCATTGAATTGCCTACTTCACAAATTAACACACCATTGTCATTTAAATAGTTTGCAGATTGAGCAAGGATCTTAGTCACTAAAGCTAATCCATCCTCACCTGCGGCTAACGCTAATTCAGGTTCATGTTGAAATTCGGCCGGCATACTGTCTAAATCTTCTTTATCCACATAAGGCGGATTTGTGACAATAAGATCATATTTATCTTGAGGCACATCGGTGAAAAGATCCGATTGAATTGGGATAACACGTCCAAGCATATTATGGCGCTCGATATTATATTCTGCCACTTCGAGCGCATCTGTTGATAGATCCACCGCATCCACTTCTGCTTCAGGGAATTGATCTGCGCAAGCAATTGCAATACAACCGCTGCCAGTGCACATATCTAAAATTCGAGTTGGAGCTTTATCCAATAACCCGTCAAATTTATTTAAAATAAGTTCGCCAATTGGAGAACGAGGAATGAGCACGCGTTCATCCACATAAAATTGTAACCCACAAAACCAAGATGAATTCACTAAATAAGGGGTTGGGATACGCTCTGAAATGCGCGCCATGGCTAATTCAATAATCTCTTGCTTTTCAAACTCAGTAAGACGCGCATCATATAAGTCTGTTGGCACATCCATCGGCAAATTTAAGCTGGAAAGCACCAATAATGAGGCTTCATCCCAAGCGTTATCCATGCCATGACCATAAAAGATCTCTTGTGAATTAAACATACTGTACACCCAACGGAGATAATCCTTAATTGTGTGTAAATCTGTTAAAACCGAAATCTCTTTTGCTCCTTTTTCGAAAAAAGTCATCCAATGCTCCTGTTTGGTAAAATACAAATTTTCCGTTAGTATATAGAAATTTCGCTCAACAAGGAAAGGTATAATGCTACAGAATGATGATTTAAATCTATTTCGTGACGAAATTAAAGGTATTAAACCCTTAAAACAGGATATTTTTGTGCCTGAACGCAGCAAAAAGCAATTAAGAAAAAAAGCAGAGCAAAAAGAATTACGAGAAAAAGAAGATACATTGTTTTATTTTTCTGATGAATATGAGCCATTGTTAGAAGAAGAAAGTGCGGTGAAATATTTAAGAGAAAATGAAGATAGCTATCTGTTAAAGCAGCTTCGACGAGGTGATTTTTCTCCAGAAATTTTTTTAGATTTACATGGTTTAACTCGAGAGCAAGCCAAATTGGAGTTAGCCAGCTTAATTCAAGCTTGTGAAAATGAAAATATTTACTGCGCAAGTATTATGACCGGCTATGGCACTTTTACCTTAAAAAAACAAATTCCCCGTTGGCTTGTTCAACATCCCAAAGTAAGAGCACTACATCAAGCACCACGAGAATGGGGCGGAGAAGCTGCAATTTTAGTGTTATTAGATGTATAAAAAAGCCCGAATAAATATTCGGGCTTTACAATATCGTTATTATTTAAAAAGCTGAGGTATCTTGAAATAGACCCACTTTTAAATCTGTCGCAGTGTAAATGACTTTTCCGTCCACTTCGACTTCGCCATCTGCAACGCCCATAATTAACTTACGATTAATCACGCGTTTTAAGTTAATGCGGTAAGTCACTTTTTTCGCTGTTGGTAAAATTTGACCTGTGAATTTGACCTCACCAACACCTAAAGCACGTCCTTTCCCTTCACCGCCAATCCAGCCGAGGAAAAAGCCAACGAGTTGCCACATTGCATCTAAACCTAAGCAACCAGGCATAACTGGATCGCCAATAAAATGACAAGCAAAGAAAGGTAAATCTGGATGAATATCTAATTCAGCTTCAATATAACCTTTTTGGAATAATCCGCCTGTTTCATTCATTTCAACGATACGATCCATCATTAGCATTGTTGGTGCTGGGAGCTGTGGGCCTTTTTCGCCAAAAAGTTCTCCACGACCAGAAGCTAATAATTCCTCATAAGAATAAGAACTCTTTTTGGGTGTACAAGTGTTAGTCATTTTTCTCTCTTTTTGTTATATAAAATAGGTTTATCCAATTAAACCACTGAATAAACCTATACTAACAAAGTCCAGTCTAAAAATATACAGCTAACACATGTTCGCCAAACTGTTCCGATCAGTTATTTTTTATTTAACCATTTAGACCAAAAAGACGAATGTTGTTGCTCTGAACGACTTTCAATACGTTGATTAATTAATTGCGCAATAGACAATTCATCTGACGATGTTTCGGCTTGCTCCAATTTTCGTTCAAATAAAATTTCACAAGCATCGAATACATCAGAAACTGCCCAAATAGAAAATTGATTATTTTTCACCGCACTTACTACTTCATCACTCAGAGAAAGTTGATAGCAAGTAGTATCAGGAATAATCACGCCTTGCTTGCCTGTTAAGCCTCTAGCTTTACAAATAGCGAAGAAACCTTCAACCTTATCATTCACACCGCCAACTGCGTGAACAATGCCGAATTGATCGATTGTCCCCGTTACTGCGATGGATTGTGGAATATTCAATTCAGATAATGCACTCACTAAGGCTAAAAATGCAGCTAATGAAGCACTATCACCGTCAATTTCTGCGTAAGATTGCTCAAAAACGAGTGAAGCCGAAAACGGTAACTGTGAAGGCAAATCCAACAAATTGGATAGACAACTTTCAACAATCATCATACCTTTACTATGCAAATTACCCGCCAACTCACTTTTTCTTTCAATATCAATGACTTCACCATCGCCAAATTGAACAATACAACTGATTCTTGAAGGCTCACCAAAAGATAATGGCGTACCTGCAAATTCAACAACAGACAAGCCATTAATTTGTCCAATGGCTTCCCCTTCTGTTTCAACATAGACTTGGTTATATAAAATATCTGAATAAGCTTGCTCTTTTAAGAAACCATATTGTGCTGATTTCTGTTGAAAAAATGCCTCAAAATCCACCGCACTTAATGCCAATTTACCTTGAGCAATCTGTTGCGTTTCGCTCAGTACATTTTTTAACAATGGCGGCGAAATATTAATAAGAATTCGGCTTTCACTCTCACGCACAAATAATTGGTAGAGCTTATTCATTCCCTCTGCTGTCAAATTAGGTAAAACGTGCTGTTTAGCAAAAGATTGTACATATTGCTGCCACACAATTTGCTGGTCTGGCTCTTGTAAGGAAATATAATTCTCAATTTCCGCATAATCAGCCATTTGATATAGCTGCTTTTCCCATTCTTCAAAGGTCGCAATTTCTTCTCTTGAGCCTAGCAATACCACTTTCAGCGATAAATCATAACTTGGAATTTCACAAGGTAAGGCTTTAAAGGGATGTGTGGAATACCAAGTAAAACGTCGCTCTAATAAAATTTGTTTCAAACGAGACCAACAGTCAAATTGCGCCAATAAGTGAGATAAACTCAAAATAAGTACGCCTTGATTTAATTGATGGACCAAACCTGCATTTAATTGAATATCATGAGAAGTGGGATGAATTCGGATAGCACCAAATAAAGTTGCCTGATCAAAATACAAAGCCGTTGCAACAATTTGCTTAGCTGCAAAATTATCTTCAAAGGATTGCGCAGGTAATGCACTCACTTGAGCAAAAGAAAAGCTATCCGCTTGCTCCACTATATATTGCACACCTGATAACGACAACGGAGCCTGTTGTAATTTAATAAAATTTTCCACCGCACTTGCATAATCTAATACGCTATCAGCTTTTAATACTAATAAACTGCGGTGTGAATTTTGCAAGAATTGATGAATAGCTGTTTTTACTTTAGGTTGTAAATCTAACAAGCATACAGATTTATCGGGCACATCAGATTCAATTAAGTTAGGCTGCAAATCTGTCCAATTTAATTTTGGCTCAGTCAATGAAATCACTATCGTTCTCTTTCGTTGATTAAATGGTTGGCTATTATCGCATACTTCCGCCTTTTTGCTAAAAATTTACTAGCCAAAAAACGATAAAAAGCGTATATTAATTTCAGTTACCACGTCACTAAAAGCATAAAAATCATGAAATATCAGAAACTTGAGAATCAAGAAAGCCATTGGAAATGGTTATATCTCACCAAAAAATTTCGCGAAGGTGAAAATATTACCGACTACCAAGAACAAAGTTTAGCGCAAGAAAAAGCGAAAGAACTGATTTTGTGCAAAAATCAACCTAAAGCCATTGAAGATTGGATTAAACAACATATGTCGCAAGGCTTAGTAGTAAAACTTGATCAAGCCATTCGCGCGCGCCGTAAGCGTTTTTTCAATGGGGAAAAACAGCATACGAAAAAGAAATCTATTGATTTAGAATATGCGGTGTGGCAGCGCCTTTCTCGCTATTCTCGCAAAATGAATATGACGCTTTCTGAAACCATTTCTTATATGATTGATGAGCGAGAAAGCAAAGCCCTGTATGAAAATCAAATGACCATGATGAAAGCTAGCTTAAAAGATTTGCTCAAATAATAAAACCTTCCAAATGGAAGGTTTTATTTATATGGAAAGTTCCAATATGCCACTATAAACTAAATAACCACCAAACAAAGCGAAAACTAATCCAGCAAAATTATCGATATAACGACTATATTGCGTATAAATTTGTTTTACTGCTGGACGTGAAAATAAAACCGAAAGTACATAAAAATAAACAAAGGTTTCAATAATCATAATCGCTAATGCAATGAGGATTTGCCACGTTTGCGTTAAATTGACTAAAACGAGTGACATCACGCTACTAAAATAAATTATGGCTTTTGCATTAGATAGATTAACAAATAATCCTTTTAGCACTTCTTTTTTGATACTCGTCTGCTGGTTAAATTCTTGTTCGGTATAGTTCTCAAATTTTACATTGCCACGACTTTTAAGCATTAATACGCCCAGATAAGTTAAATAAGCACCGCCTAAAACCATAACAATGCCATGCATCATTGGCATGGTTGTAAACACAAAGGCTAAACCAAGCATTGAAGCAACAGCCCAAAAAGTAACGCCTAACGTAATGCCAATCACACCGCAAACAGCATTACGTCTTGAATTACTAGCAGCCATTCTGCTCACATAGAAAAAATCAGGTCCAGGTGTTAATAAGCCAAAGAAATGTACAATCATTAAATTAAGCATAATCAACCTATGCAATCAACGAATAAAAAAATAACAATAATACGGCATATACAGCAGCCAAGACATCATCAATCATGATGCCAAAACCATTTTCTAATTTTTGATCAAAGATTTTAATTGGATAAGGTTTTAAAATGTCGAAAAAACGAAATAGCACAAATGCCACAATGCACCACAACAGATTTATTTCAGGTACCGCGGCTAACACTAACCAGATACCAATAAATTCATCCCACACGATTGAACCATGATCATGAACGCCCATATCATCGGCTGTCTTTTGGCATAAATAGCAACCTAATACAAAACAAAGTGCGGTGAAAAAAAGGAAAGTTTTTATGGTTAAACATTGCAACAACAATGCACCTAAAATCAACCCAGCTAAACTCCCCCAAGTCCCCGGTGCAGGGCGAATCAAACCAGAGCCGAAACCTAGGGCTAAAAAATGAATGGGATTTGTTAAGCTAACCTTTGCTAAGGGATTTTCAGAATTCATATTTATTTAAAATGCTCGAAACTAGTTAGTTGTAAATCAATCGGTTGGTTATGGCGTTGATAGAGAATATTTGATGGTTGCTTTTCTATCATTTGACCAATGCAAGTACAAGGCACACCTAATGAAGCTACATGTTGTTCTAACTCCGCTTGTTTCTCTTGTGGCACCGTAAAACACAGCTCATAATCTTCACCACCTTGTAACGCCAATAGCTCGGCTTTCTCTCGTCCATATAGATTAACAAGTGCTTCAGAGCAAGGCAAATCTTCTAAATTTAACACCGCACTTAGATTGCTACGCGCTAAAATATGTCCAAGATCTCCGACTAAACCATCAGAAAGATCTAAGGCACAATGGGAAAGTTGATGTTTCGCTAACAATTGCCCTAATTCGATTCTCGGTGTTGGATGAAGATTACGACGAATCAAAAAAACTTCGTCAGAATTAACCGCAGTTTTATGATGTTGATAATGTTCTGATAGCAAATAAAAGCCAGCTAAACCATCACCAATAGTGCCTGAAACATAAATCCAATCACCGACTTTCGCTTGATGACGACTGAGTGCTGTGTTTGCATCCACAAATCCTTGCGCTGTGATGGTAATTGTCGGGATTTTGCCACTTGTGGTATCACCACCAATTAATTTCACATTATATTGATTTAAAATCTCAAACATTCCTTGGCTAAATCCCTTCAACCAATCAGAATCAATTTTGGGTAAAGTTAATGCGAGAGAAACCCAAGCTGGCTCAGCCCCCATGGCTGCCAAGTCACTGAGGTTAGTCGCAATGGCTTTATAACCTAAATCACGCGGATCAATATTGGGATAAAAATGAGAGTTTTCCACCATAGTATCCGTCGTAATTGCCAATAGCTTACCTTTAGGCACTTGCGTTAAAGCACAATCGTCGCCAATCGCTAAATGAACATCATTCCTGCCAATTTGACGTGGTGCCTCAAAAAATGTTTGAATAAGATCAAATTCACCATTTGCCATATTTTTAACCTAAAAAAAGGTGGGATTTCCCACCTTTAATTTTTATTTACTTACGACCTAAAGCTGGTGCAACTTTATCTAATACACCATTAATATATTTATGACTTTCTTCAGCCCCGAAGGTTTTCGCCACTTCAATTGCTTCATTAATAACAACCTTGTAAGGCACGTCTAACTCATACTTTAATTCATAGGTAGCTAAACGTAGAATTGCTTTTTCAATTGGAGTGAGTTCTTCCGTTGTGCGATCTAAGAAAGGCGCTAAAGTACTGTCCACTGCTTCCACAAATTCTACAGTCTGACGGAATAATTTGCGGAAGTAAGGGATATCAACACCTTTTAAATCCTGTTCAGTAACAAAAGTAAGTTCAACTTCCGCCACATCATTTTGTGATACAAACCATGAATATAAGGCTTGTACTGCACATTCTCTCGCTCGACGACGAGCTGAAGGCTTCTTCATTTGTTCTTTCATATTATGCTTTAATTTGATCCAATAAATTGATCATTTCTAATGCTACTAATGCAGCTTCAGCCCCTTTGTTGCCTGCTTTAGTTCCTGCACGCTCAATAGCTTGTTCAATATTTTCAGTGGTTAATACACCAAAAGCGACTGGGATATCACAATTTAAAGAAACATGGCCAATACCACTACTCGCTTCTCCCGCAACATATTCAAAATGTGCAGTACCACCGCGGATGACTGTACCTAATGCAACAATTGCATCAAATTTTTTACTTTCTGCTAAACGACGAACTGCTAAAGGTAATTCATAAGCACCTGGCACTTTAACCAAAGTAATATTTTCATCTTTTACTTGCCCAACACGTTTTAATGCATCTACAGCCCCATCAACTAAACTATCATTAATAAAATGATTAAAACGAGCAACTACTACAGCAATTTTTGCATGAGGAGCGGCTAAAACGCCTTCTAATACTTTCATTCTTTTTCCTTAATATACCATCAATAATGGTCGGCTATTCTAACACAGAATTTATGAATTGATAATAAAAAGGAAGCCGATTGGCTTCCTTCTATAATAGATTAAAGATGAATGAATTATTTAGTCACTGCATCTTTTACTTCAGCAGCTTTTTCAGAAACCGCATCCATAGATTTAGTTACTGCTTCTTTAGCTTCTTCAACTTTACCCATTGCTGCTTCTTTTGCATCAGCTGCTTTATCCATCGCTGCATCTTTCACTTCTGCCGCTTTATCCATCGCCGCATCTTTCATTTCTGCAGCTTTGTCTTTAGCTTCAGCTGCTTTATCCATCACTGCATCTTTAGCTTCATTTACTTTTTTCATTGCAGCGTCTTTCATTTCGTCTGCTTTAGCCATAGCTGCGTCTTTCATCTCATTCGCTTTAGCCATAGCTGCATCTTTCATTTCATCAGCTTTTGCCATAGCTGCATCTTTCATTTCATTCGCTTTAGCAACTGCCGCATCTTTAACTTCATCTGCTTTAGCAACTGCAGCATCTTTTACTTCATTTGCTGCTTGGCTTACTGCCGCTTTAGCTTCTTCAACTTTCGCTGCTACTGCTGTTTTTGCTTCTTCAGTTTTGCTAGCGACTTCTTGTTTCGCTTGATCACAAGCCGCTAATGCTAATGTTGAGCTTAATACTAATGCTGCTAATACTGATTTTTTCATTGTTGTACCTATAAAATTGTTCATAATAAAGTTATCACTATATGGATAACGAACCTACGATAAATGTGGCATTTTTAAGCCACATTCAGATTTCTAAGACATATAAATTAAAAGAAAGTTCAAATTTATATGAATTATTCTTCAATACTGCGTAATAATTCGTTGATACCTACTTTACCTAATGTTTTTGCATCAACTTTTTTCACGATAACTGCACAGTAAAGGTTATATTTGCCACATTTTGAAGGAAGGCTACCGGATACGACAACTGAACCTGCTGGCACACGTCCGTAGAACACTTCGCCCGTTTCACGATCATAAATCTTAGTTGATTGACCAATGAATACGCCCATTGAGATTACACAACCGTCTTCTACAATAACGCCTTCTACCACTTCAGAACGTGCGCCAATAAAACAGTTGTCTCCAATAATAGTTGGATTTGCTTGTAATGGTTCCAATACACCACCGATACCTACACCACCAGACAAGTGTACATTTTTACCAATTTGTGCGCATGAACCAACAGTTGCCCAAGTATCTACCATGGTACCTTCGCCAACATAAGCACCAATATTTACATAAGATGGCATTAACACCGCATTTTTCGAAATATATGCGCCCTTACGTACAGTTGCAGAAGGCACCACGCGGAAACCTTCTTGCGCAAAACGTTCTTCCGTATAATCTGCAAATTTTAATGCAACTTTGTCGTAATATTTTGTTTCTGCACCATCAATTAGCTTATTGTCATTAATACGGAATGAAAGTAATACTGCTTTTTTCAACCACTGATGAGTCACCCAATCACCATCAATTTTTTCCGCTACACGATATTTACCACTATCTAAGCCTTCAATCACTTCTTCAATCGCTGCACGAGTTTCCGCATCAACAGTTTTTGGTGTAATTTCCGCACGACGTTCAAACGCGGCTTCAATGATTGCTTGTAAATTCGACATATTCGTTTCCTATAAGTTGTTAGTAAAATTCGGGAAATAGTTTTACCATATTTTAGTTAAAAACACATCCTTTTATTTCAATAGGCTAGCCTTATACATAAAACAAAGAAAAAATACACCGCACTTTTGCAAAGTCTTGCTATATAAAAAGGGGCTTGAAGTGCCCCCTTTAATTCCTCTAACGATATTTTTTGCCATCGTCGCCATCTTGTTCTGTTTTAAAGCGACGGTGTAACCACATATATTGATCCACGCCTTTTAGAATTTCATGTTCAATCAATTGGTTCATACGAATCGCAACATCCCTTTCATCTGACAAATCGGAGAAATCGACAGCTGGCGAAATACTGACGGTATAGCCTGCTCCATCTTCATTTCTTAAAGGTACAAAGGGCACCACTTTACTATTAGGAGAGGCTTTCAATAAAAAATAAGAACCCGTCGTCGTTGCCGCATCTTGTACCGCAAAAAATGGAACAAACACCGCACTTTTTCGCCCATAATCATGATCTGGCGCATACCAAATAGTTTCGCCTTTCTTCAAGGCTCTGACCATACCACGTAAATCTTTGCGATCTAACATATACTTGTTAGAACGCAAACGCCCCCATGTTTGTAACCAATTCATAATAGGCTTGTCATTTGGGCGATAAATACCTACGCCTGCATGATGTAATCCTACAATTCGAGCCCCTAATTCCAAGGTTAAAAAATGAATTCCCACCAACAAAATACCGTCTTTTGCATGATGGGTTAAATGTTCTAAACCCTCAATTTTTGCCCATTTTTTAATGCGACGATCAGACCAAAACCACGCCATACCCGTTTCAATCACCGCCATGCCTACTGCCCGCATATTTTTTCGTAAAATATCTTCACGTTGTTGCTGAGAAAGCTCAGGAAATGCTAATTCTAAATTCCGGCGAGCAATTTTTTCACGACGTTTGCCCACTTTTAATTTTGAAAAAAGCCAACCTAAACCATCGCCAATTTTAAGCAATATAGGGTAAGGCAAGCAAAGTATTAACCAATAGACGCCCAATCCGAGCCAAAATCCCCAATATTTTGGGTGTAAAAAGGCAGTTTGAAATTGCGGCATTTGTTGTTGTGACATAACCTAATCCAGAATAGAAACCACAGATAAATTCGTTATAGTGTAACGGAATTTGAATGAAATTTTAAGCCAAACTCTTTTTGGCTGTGGTAAAATCAGTAAAATTATTTATTTTAATGTTCAGGATAACTATTATGACTCAATTTTCAGCTCATTTCCCAAACGCTAATGTATTAGTTCTCGGCGATGTTATGCTTGATCGTTATTGGTTTGGTGCAACCAATCGTATTTCCCCTGAAGCACCTGTACCTGTTGTGCGCGTGCAAGAAAATGAAGAGCGCGCTGGTGGTGCAGCTAACGTAGCAATGAATATCGCCTCATTGAATGTACCAGTCAAATTGCTTGGCTTAACAGGTAACGACGAAGCGGGTAATGCGCTTACACAATTATTAGAGAAACAAAAAATCAATTGCGATTTTGTCAAATTGGATTCTCACCCAACCATTACTAAATTACGTATTCTTTCTCGTCATCAACAATTATTACGTCTTGATTTTGAAGAGGATTTTCATCAAGTCCGCAACCAAGATTTACTAAATAAGCTAGAAAGTGCGGTAAAAAATTGTGGTGCTTTAGTGCTTTCTGATTACGGCAAAGGTACATTAAACGATGTGCAACAGATGATCCAAATTGCACGCAAAGCGAATGTACCGGTGTTGATCGATCCGAAAGGCACTGACTTTGAGCGTTATCGCGGTGCTACCCTACTAACACCAAATATGTCTGAATTTGAAGCTGTCGTAGGTAAATGCCATAGCGAAGAAGAAATTATTCAAAAGGGATTAAAATTAATTTCTGACATAAATTTAACCGCACTTTTAGTCACTCGTTCAGAGAAAGGCATGACGTTATTACGCCCTGCTCAACCTGCTTATCATTTACCAACAGAAGCCAAAGAAGTGTTTGATGTTACAGGTGCAGGAGATACAGTGATCAGCGTGCTTGCAACCGCATTAGCAGATGGACGTTCTTTTGAAGAAGCTTGCTATTTGGCCAATGTTGCCGCTGGCATTGTGGTTGGAAAACTGGGTACATCGACAGTGTCCACCGTCGAACTTGAAAATGCAATTCATGGACGAACGTCAAATGGTTTCGGGATTATGAACGAAGCGGACTTAAAAGTAGCAGTCCAATTAGCGAAAGATCGCGGTGAAAAAATTGTGATGACTAATGGCTGCTTTGATATTTTACATCCTGGTCATGTTTCCTATTTAGAAAATGCGCGTAAATTAGGTGATCGTCTCATTGTTGCCGTAAATACGGATAATTCAGTGAAACGTTTAAAAGGTGAAACTCGTCCAATTAACGATTTAAATAGCCGAATGAGTGTATTAGCTGGTTTGGCATCAGTGGATTGGCTAGTCGAATTTGATGAAGACACACCACAACGTTTAATTAGCGAAATACTCCCTGACTTGCTAGTTAAAGGTGGCGATTACAAACCTGAAGAAATTGCAGGATCTAAAGAAGTTTGGGCAAATGGCGGTGACGTACTGGTGCTCAACTTTGAAAATGGTTGTTCCACAAGTAATGTAATAAAGAAAATTCAACAGCTAAAAAGTTAATCGTTGAGTTATTAATCAATCAAAAATGGGATTGCTAAAAACGCTTGTTTTTAAGAAAATCTTTCTATATTATAACCGCACTTTTATGCGACTATAGCTCAGTTGGTTAGAGCACCACCTTGACATGGTGGGGGTCACTGGTTCGAGTCCAGCTAGTCGCACCATCCTATTTCCCAAGCCTTTCGGCATTTACCGAAAGGCTTTTTTATTTGAAAAAATACCGAAATTCAGCGACAATACGCAGAATTTTTTAACTTATTACGAAATAATTATGTCATATCCACAACAAGTCAATAAACGACGTACTTTTGCAATTATCTCTCACCCCGATGCGGGTAAAACAACCATTACAGAAAAAGTGCTATTATACGGAAATGCTATTCAAACAGCAGGTTCCGTAAAAGGCAAAGGCTCCGCAGCACATGCCAAATCAGACTGGATGGAAATGGAAAAACAACGTGGTATTTCTATCACCACCTCCGTCATGCAATTTCCTTATAATGATTGTTTAGTCAACTTATTAGATACACCGGGGCACGAAGATTTCTCGGAAGATACCTACCGCACTTTAACCGCAGTGGACAGTTGTTTAATGGTTATCGACAGTGCAAAAGGGGTTGAGGAACGAACCATTAAATTAATGGAAGTGACTCGTTTGCGCGATACGCCGATCATTACTTTTATGAACAAACTCGACCGAGATATTCGTGATCCAATGGAATTATTAGACGAAGTAGAAAGCGTATTAAATATCCATTGTGCACCTATTACTTGGCCAATTGGTTGCGGCAAATTATTTAAAGGGGTTTATCATCTTTATAAAGACGAAACCTATTTATACCAAAGCGGTCAAGGTCATCGAATTCAAGAAGTACGTGTCGTCAAAGGATTAAATAGTCCAGAATTAGACGCTGCGGTTGGTGATGATTTAGCTCAACAATTGCGTGATGAATTGGAATTAGTGAAAGGTGCTTCTAATGAATTTGAGCATGATTTATTTATTCAAGGCGAACTCACCCCTGTTTTCTTTGGTACCGCATTAGGCAATTTTGGCGTAGATCATTTCCTTGATGGTTTAACCGAATGGGCACCAGCACCACAAGCGCGTCAATCAGATTCACGTTTAGTGGAAAGTAGCGAAGAAAAACTCACTGGTTTTATCTTTAAGATTCAAGCCAATATGGATCCAAAACACCGAGATCGCGTGGCATTTATGCGTATCGTATCTGGTAAATATGAAAAAGGGATGAAATTCCACCATGTGCGTATTGGTAAAGATGTGGTAATTTCAGATGCGCTCACATTTATGGCGGGCGATCGAACCCATGCTGAAGAAGCTTATGCCGGAGATATCATCGGTTTACATAACCATGGCACCATTCAAATCGGCGATACGTTCACCCAAGGTGAAACGTTAAAATTCACCGGTATTCCGAACTTTGCGCCAGAATTATTCCGCCGTATTCGTTTAAGAGATCCTCTTAAACAGAAACAATTATTAAAAGGATTAGTTCAGCTTTCAGAAGAAGGCGCAGTACAGGTATTCCGCCCTTTAACAAACAACGATTTAATTGTTGGTGCAGTGGGTGTCCTTCAGTTTGATGTGGTAGTATCCCGTCTAAAATCAGAATACAACGTTGAAGCAATTTATGAAAACGTCAATGTTGCTACTGCGCGTTGGGTTGAATGTAGCGATGCGAAAAAATTTGAAGAATTCAAGCGTAAAAATGAGCAAAATCTCGCCTTGGATGGCGGTGATAACCTCACTTATATCGCACCAACAATGGTGAATTTGAATTTAGCACAAGAACGCTACCCTGATGTTGAGTTCTTTAAAACCAGAGAACATTAATCCCCAAAAGTGCGGTGAATTCCACCGCACTTTTCTTATTCAGAGGAGCATTCATAAGCATTTGAGCAAGAATAAACCTCAACATTATTTTAAAATAAATACAGAGAGAATGATAATGCCCCCTTGTAATTTAGTTACAAGCCACCATATCCAATAATAAAATTTTATTTGATAAAAATCAGAACAACAAAACGGAAATATTATGGCAAAGCAAGATTATTATGAATTACTTGAAGTCGATCGTGGTGCTGATGAGAAAACCATCAAACGAGCTTACAAAAAACTAGCAATGAAATATCACCCCGACCGCACAAAAGGGGATAAAGCCTTAGAAGAAAAATTTAAAGAAATTCAAGAAGCCTATGAAATTTTAAGCGATAAAGAAAAACGCGCCGCTTACGATCAATATGGACATGCAGCCTTTGAACAAGGTGGTTTTGGTGGTGCTGGCGGCTTTGGCGGAGGTTTCAGCGGTTTTAGTGGCTTCGGTGGTTTTGAAGATATTTTCAGCGAAATGTTTGGTGGCGGATCTGGTCGCCAACGTGTAGTTCGTGGAGATGATTTACGCTACGATATTGAAATCACCTTAGAAGAAGCGGTGAAAGGCGTAACAAAAGATATCCAAATTCGTACTTTAGTACATTGTGATCATTGTGATGGCTCTGGTGCAGAAAAAGGATCTAAAGTAGAAACCTGTCCAACTTGTCATGGCTCAGGTCGAGTTCGTCGTCAACAAGGTTTCTTCATGACAGAAACCACCTGTCCAACCTGTCATGGTAGAGGGAAAAAAATCGAAAAAACCTGTAAAAAATGTCATGGCGATGGACGAGTACATAAAACCGAAAATCTATCAGTTAAAATTCCAGCGGGTGTTGATACAGGAAATCAATTACGTTTAGCAGGCAAAGGGGCAGCTGGCGAAAATGGCGCACCTGCAGGCGATTTATATGTGGTAATTCATGTTCAAGATCACCATATTTTCGAGCGCGATGGTAATAACCTCTATTGTGAAGTGCCAATCAGCTTTACACAAGCCGCGCTTGGCGGGGAAATTGACGTGCCAACATTAGATGGACGCGTTAAATTAAAAATCCCAGAAGGCACACAAAGTGGTAAAATGTTCCGTATGCGAGGCAAAGGTATTTCAGCCATGCGCACAGGTTACAGCGGCGATTTAATTTGCAAAGTGATTATTGAAACCCCTGTTTCACTGAATGAAGAGCAAAAAGAATTACTATTACAACTGGAGAAAAGTTTGGAAGGACAAAATGCACAACGCCCGAAATCCTCTAACTTCTTTGATGGTGTAAAAAAATTCTTTGATAATTTAGGTAAATAAACTCTTTTTATCTAAAACAACCCAACAAATCATCATATAGGAGATTGTTATGTTTCAAAATTGGCCAGAACACACCGCACTTGTTAAGGATTCTTTTGCGGAATTAGGTAAAAAGCATCCAAAAATGTTGGACGCTTATAAAGCACTTAATCAAGCAGCTGCGGCGGAAGCACTTGATTTGAAAACACGCGAACTCATTGCCTTAGCCGTTGCAGTAACCACGCGTTGTGAAAGTTGTATCAGCGTACACGCAGCAGAAGCAGCTAAAGCAGGTGCAACAGAAAGTGAAATCGCAGGTGCATTAGCAACAGCAATCGCATTAAATGCCGGTGCTGCTTATACTTATTCATTAAGAGCATTAGAAGCAGTTGAAAAACAGAAATAATATTCTGTTTTAAAACGTTTCATCACATAAAAAAACCGCTGATAAAATCAGCGGTTAAAATTTGGAATGAGTCAGTCGATAAGCCGGGTTCTGTCGTTGGACAATCATTCCTCTAGGCACACATTCGCATGTATGCTCAAGCAACCTACCCGAACTCTGAGCGGGCACACCCATTGAGTTCCTATTTGGTCTTGCTACGAGTGGAGTTTACCCTGCCATGCACTGTTGCCAGCCATGCGGTGCGCTCTTACCGCACCCTTTCACCCTTACCAACCGAAGTTGGCGGTCTGCTCTCTGTTGCACTTGTCGTGGGCTCACGCCCCCCAGGCGTTACCTGGCACTCTGCCCTATGTAGCCCGGACTTTCCTCTCGTCTACTTGTCCCACTAGGTCGTTAAACAACGGTTAAGGGCTTCAATAAACCAGCGATTGTCTGACTAACTCAAGGCGTAGTATAACGGAATTTTCCCTAGAGTGAAACGAAAACTTACGCTAAAATACAGGCATAACATCAAGTTAAAACTTTTAATTTTTTAACCGCACTTGTGAGATGAACAATATGAATCATTTACAAAATGGTCGTCAAACTATCACTATTGCCGAACAAGCATTAGCGAAATTGAGCCAAAACTTAGATAACACATTCAATGAAGTGGTTGAATTAATTCTACAATGTGAAGGACGTGTCGCCATTTCAGGCGTGGGAAAATCGGGCTTAATCGGACAAAAAATTGTCGCCAGTTTGGCTTCTACAGGCACGCCAAGTTTCTTTTTACACCCAACAGAAGCATTCCATGGCGACTTAGGCATGTTAAAACCTATTGATATCGTCGTATTGATTTCTTACAGTGGCGAAAGCGATGAAGTCAACAAACTGATTCCAAGCTTAAAGAATTTTGGTAATAAAATCATTGCACTAACCAGTAATAAAAAATCAACTTTAGGTAAACACGCCGACTATGTTTTAGATATCACCATTGATCGTGAAGCTTGCCCAAATAATCTAGCGCCAACGACTTCTGCTCTTGTCACTCTTGCTTTAGGCGATGCACTAACTGTTGCGCTGATTCATGCACGCAACTTCCAGCCTATTGATTTTGCTAAATTCCATCCAGGTGGTTCATTAGGTCGTCGTTTATTATGTCGCGTAAAAGATCAAATGCAAACGCGCCTACCTGTGACCGAACCTTCAACTAGCTTTACTGATTGCTTAACCATTATGAATGAAGGGCGTATGGGCGTGGCATTAGTTATGCAAGATAAAAAACTACAAGGCATTATTACCGATGGTGACATTCGACGTGCATTAAGTGCCAATGGGGCAGATACGCTCAATAAAACAGCACAGGATCTAATGACCAAAAATCCAAAAACCATTCATCAAAATGAATTTTTATCCGCCGCTGAAAGCTTTATGAAAGAGAAAAAAATCCATTCATTAGTGGTATTAGATGATAATCAGCAAGTAGTCGGTTTAATTGAATTCTCAAGCTAAGGAATCAATATGCTCACAGAAAAATTACAACAGATTAAATTAGTGATAACAGATGTTGATGGTGTATTGACCGATGGTTTATTGCATTATGATGCCAATGGCGAAGCGATTAAAAGTTTTCATGTGCGTGATGGCTTAGGTATTCGTATGCTGATTGAACAAGGTATTCAAGTCGCTGTACTTTCAGGACGTTCTTCTCCGATTTTACAGAAACGAATTGCCGATTTAGGCATTCAGTTTGCTCTATTAGGCAAATTAGAAAAAGAAACAGCTTGTTATGAATTAATGAAGCAAGCTGGCGTCACACCAGAACAAACCGCTTATATCGGTGATGATAGTGTTGATCTTCCCGCATTTGCGGTTTGCGGCTTATCTTTTGCTGTAGCTGATTCGGCTAACTATGTAAAAGATTGCGCGGACTACGTCCTTAATTTAGGCGGAGGCAAAGGCGCCTTTCGTGAAATGTCAGACATGATTTTAATGGCACAAGGCAAAACCGACGTTTACGCCACCGCTGCCGGTTTCCTAAAATCAGTACAAAATATGGCACAATAACTTAAAAAGCGCGGTCAAAAATAAAGGAAATTTGACCGCAAATTTTTATATTGTGAGTGGATAATAAAAAGCCTTTTCTGATCAGCCCAGAAAAAGTTGGACTATCTAATCAACTTATTAAGCTGCAAATTCTTATAACTAAATACAACTAATCTTTCAAGCAATAAGACATCGAGTTTCATTCTCAACAATGGTAAAAATAATCATTAATGCATCAGCACTTCCGGATCAAAAAGATGACATTTGACTCCTAGTTATCTCAATATAACAAAGGGGCATATTCACAAAAACACAACCTTGCAAATGACAAGTTATAGGATTAAAATTTAGGACTTTTCATGAGGTCTGACCTAATTCTCTAATAGCAAGTTTGGTGTTGACCAACCATTTACGCAAAATAAAGGAAGATTTATGCTAAATCACATTTTTAAAACAAAATTTGACCCAAATACAGGCTTAAGTTATGCAATATCTGAATTGGGTAAAAGCCATAAAATCATGAATAAAAGTTGTGGAATAATCCTCGGTAGTTTCTTATTCATATTATCTAATGACAGCATTGCAGCTTGTACTCATGATCCAAATTTATCCGCAAGCGGACGTACTACAGTAATATGTGCAGGAGATAATGGTGCGCAAATTATCTCTGATGTTAATACAACATTAATTAATGAAGGTAACATCAGTTCTTCTGACGGGATAGAGCCTATTTTTACGCGAAATAGCGCAACCGCATTTTCAGGCATTAATAGAGGCACAATTACCTGGCAAAATGCAAAATCACTTCAAAAAATAAATAGTTCCAATGCGGCAGTAAATATTTATTATTTAAATAATAATAATCAAAATCAAGATAACTCTTTTTTAAATGATACTACGGGGGTAATTAACGTTATTGTCGCTGATGCACAGCAAAAATCAGGTGCTATTTTGGGTATTGCAAACAATGCAAAATTTGCAAAAGCCTATACTGAGAACAAAGGGACAATTAATATCACAGCCAACACACCAAATAATTCTATATCAGCGATAACAGGTGCTGGTAAAGAGATTGAGATCATCAATAGTGGAAATATTAATGTCAAAAATTCACAAGGTGATGCATTGGGAGTGACTGTTTGGGGGGCTGATTCGGAAAAAGTAAGAATTATAAATTCAGGTAATATAACTTCGTCTTCAACTAAGTATGCAGTAGGTATTGAGCTTCAGAAGATCAATCAAAATGTGCAAACAATTGAGATAACCAATCAACATTATATTAAATCTTCTTATATAGGAATTGGTTTACTCAGATTCACTGAACATTCGCCAACAGCAACAATTGTTATAAAAAATACAGAAAACGGTGTAATTGAAATAGAAGATAAAACAGGCTTCGCAGCTATTACATTTAATGACTATAGTAAGACGACCCCAGTACATATTACGAATGCAGGAAAGTTGATTAATCGTAATAAGGATGTTGATACTTCAATTATTACTGTAGAAGGTAATGATCTGATTCAGAATACAGGTGAAATTCTTGGAGGCATCTATACCCAAAATGGTGATGACCAAATGACCTCCTCGGCTGGGATATTTAATGGCTATATTGTTATGGGAAAGGGAAATGATAAATTTTCGCTTTCTGGTACTGATATTGCCAATTTAATTAGAATTAATGGCGGTCTTGATAGTGGCGAATCGCTGTCAGATAGCGAAGAAAACACTTTCGTATTAAATCAAAATTTAACAGGTGCTTCAACTGTAGCAGGCGAACCGAATAATACTAAAATCAGCAACTGGACAACCATTAATGTTGCAAAAGACAAAGAAGCAACTTTAACCCTAACAGGTGATTTATTAAGTGGAAAACCCAATGACGGCTTAGGCAATATGACCATTGGTACACAAGGTAAACTGGCGTTAGCACCAAACACAGCTACTTCAACGGTAGGCTACAACGTGGTTAATGAGGGCAAAATTGACCTTGTCAATGCGACACCACCAGACCAACCTGAAGCGAAGATGACCATTAAAGGCAACTACGAAGGTAAAGTAGGTTCACAAGTGTTAGTTAAATCGGTTTGGAACAACCCTGATGTACAGAAAAATGACTTACTTGTGATTGAAGGTAATGCCACTGGCGCTACTACCGTTGTGGTACCGAATAAAATTTTAGGTGATGTGACACGTGCAGAAGCCGAGAAAAATGGTGGCTTTAATAACCCAGTGATAACTGTGAAAGGCACTGACTCAGGTACATTTACAGGTAGCGCGGAAACCACTAACGCAGGCGAGGCACAATTAAAACGTGAAGGCAACAGCTACTACTGGACATTGAAAGCGAAATTACCAACGCCAACACCGCCAGCGAAACCAAGCGACCCTGCTAACCCAAGCAATCCAGTTAATCCAGACAACCCAGTGGCACCAACTACACCAGTTGAACCCGAAACTGTTGATATTATCAGCAAACCTGTGGTGGGTTATGTTCAACAACCGTTCATCAACCGCCAAATGGGCTTAGCGCAATTAGGTAAATTACATGAACGTGTGGGCGAACAACGCAACGCAGGTTGGGAAAACGGCAATGCCCTCAATCAAGTATGGGGCAGAATGAACCTAGATTCCACTGCACTTCAAGGCAGAGATCGTTTTGGTGCAGATGTAAAATCAGGTTTTGTACAATTCGGTCGTGATATTGATTTCAAACTTAACGACGACAAGAGCCAACAACACACGGGCTTAACTTTCACGTACGGTTGGGCAAACAGCAAGTTCTTTGATAAATACAACGCAGAGAATGGCGTAGTGGTTGGTAATAAGTTCACTGGCAGCGCTAAATCTGACATGCTCTCAATCGGTGGCTACCACACATACTATAGTCCAGCAGGGGCTTACCTTGACTTAGTTGGACAAGTGTCTTGGTTACAAAACCGTTACCGCAGTGGCAACACGCAAGTGAAGCAAAACGGCTACGGCTTAGGGGCGTCTATTGAAGTGGGTAAACCATACCACTTACTCAACCCACAAGTGACCGTAGAGCCACAAGCCCAATTAAGCTACCAAAGCATTTGGTTAAACGGCTTTAACGATGGCATTAGACAAGTGAAAAAATCCCATCAAGACAGCCTAGTGGGTCGTTTAGGTGTGAGAGTAAACTGGTCTGAAACTTTAGACAAAAACAGCCCACAAGTTTACTTTACTGCTAACTTAATCCAAACCTTATCAGGTAAAGGCAGCACTATCCAAGTAGGAAGAGAACAAGTGAAAGAGCGTTTCGGCGACTTAGCGGCAGAGTTTGGTTTAGGTGGACAATACCCAATCAACCAAAACTTAAGTGTCTATGCGGACGCACGCTATGTCATTGGCATCCAAGATCGCAACCGTGTACACCGTGATTCAAGCGTATCACGCAAATCCTACAATGGACATATTGGCGTGCGTTATAGCTGGTAAGTTATATAACCAACAGATTATCAGAGGGTTAAACACAATGTTCGCCCCCCTTGATAATTTAATCTAAACAAAGTGCGGTGGATTTTTCAAAACTTTCTGAAAATCCACCGCTCTTTTTATCTTACTATCAGATCTATTTATGCGCACTCAATCATGAGTACTTTGGTTATCTCAACCATCTCTTTTGAAAGAAGAACAATATGCCTTGATGAAGAGCTGCTGATTTTAAATCAAAAATACTATTTACATCACCTGTTGCCATTCCGTCTGCTTGCTCCACTATTTCGGCAATGAACGTAATTCAATTTCCTTCATACAATAATCGACTTATATTCTTTCTGATAGTGTTTAATTTCTTACCCTAACCTAACAATTAAATCAGAATTAATCATCATAAAAAATCCTTATCAAAGAATGCACCTTGATAAGGACTGTATGTTTTTTAGTTAAGTCTTTTTACAACTGCTACATAATACTGGGAAATTTGACCGCGCTTTTTATTATGCTGCGGCTGTCACCACAATTTCCACTAACCAATCTGGATCAGCCAATTTTGCTTCTACACAGGCTCTCGGTGGCGCATTGTTATCAGCTACCCATTCATCCCAAGCGCGGTTCATTTCTGCGTAATTTTTCATATCTGTTAGAAAAATTTGCGCAATTAAAATTCGGCTTTTGTCTGTCCCCACTTCGGCAAGCAATTTGTCAATCAAACCTAATACATCTTTTGTTTGTTCATAAATTGCTTGTCCTGCTGTATTTTCAGGCACTTGTCCGGCTAAATATGCTACACCATTATGCAGCGCGACTTCAGAATAACGTTTACCCACATGAAAGCGTTGAATACTCATTTTCTCTCCTTATTTTTTAATAAAATTACGCAAAAAGTTTATACCAATTTAAATAAAAACCCACTAAAATTTTACCAAAAATAAATTTTCGCATTCAATTATGAAACTCTTAATTTCAAATCAACATGGCGCAATTGTCATGGCATTAATGCCATTTTTATACGGCATGTTACTTTCCGATCCTATTTGGCAGCATTTTTTTCTACTACTCGCGTGGTTTAGTCTATATTTAATGACCTACCCTTTTCTAAATTTGTTTAAAGGTAGAAATCTTGAGCTGTATCGAAAATGGACAATGATTTATGGTGTCGCTTGTCTCATTTTTTCTGCTCCTGCGTTTTTACATAATTGGCAGCTGATTTATTTTGCCCTTGCCATTCTTCCTCTCAGTTTAATCAGCATTTATTATGCGAAGAAAAAAGATGAACGTGCATTGCTCAATGATTTAAATGCTATCTCTATTTTTGCTGTTGTAGGAATGGCAGCCTATTATTTTCCTCATCGCCAAGTTGATGATCAAATTTATTGGACAGCTATTTTCCCAAGTTTATTTTTTATCGGCGTAACCCTATATGTCAAATCCGTCTTACGAGAACGAAAAAATCCCTATTATTTATTTTCTTCCATTCTCTTTCACTGTGTTTTAATCATAGTATTTTTAGCATTACAACAACTTTTCTTAGCCCTCACATTTTTGCCAGCTTTAATTCGTGCAGTCATACTTCCTACGCAAAAATTATCCACTAAACAGATTGGCTTAATTGAAATGGCAATCTCGCTGCAATTTTTTATTACATTATTAATTGCTACTTTGTAGACATAAAAAAACCACCTCAACTGAGGTGGTAGGAAAGTAGTTTAGCTATTTATTAAGATTATTTTATTTAGGAACTTTATGAATTATCAAGCACTTGACCTGATGTGTGTGATAATACAGAAAAGTTCCCTGTTCTCAAAGTAAAAGATAAACATTAGTTGATTTAAATCAAAACACATCTTTTATTTGGTTAAATATCCATCATTAAGATTAACTTCATCCCAAAGATAAAACTTTAGTATTTTCTACCGCACTTTTTTAAGATTTAGGTTTAAAACGTAATAAGCGATTGGCATTGCTAGCAACGGTGATGGATGAAAATGCCATAGCTGCGCCACCAACCATTGGGTTAAGCAATACACCTAACCAAGGATAGAATACGCCTGCTGCCAAAGGAATCCCTAAGCTGTTATAAATAAAGGCAAAAAATAGATTTTGTTTCATATTCTGTAAAGTGCCTTTAGCCAAAGATAAAGAATCAGCAATGGCGTCAATGCTATGTCGCATTAAGGTTAATTCAGCGGTTTCAATCGCAATATCACTACCGCTTCCCATCGCAATACTCACATCCGCTTGTGCCAGTGCCGGAGCATCATTAATACCATCGCCAACCATCACGACTTTTAGTCCTTGTTGCTGTAATTGTTGAATAGCTTGCGCTTTTCCTTCCGGCAATACACCTGCAATTACCTGTTCAATCCCCACTTCTTTTGCAATAACTTGAGCTGTTTTTTCCTGATCCCCCGTCAACATGACCAATTGATAGCCTTGTTTATGCAAACGTTGAATAGCTGTCACAGTTTCTTGGCGTAATGGATCACGTATAGCAAAAATTGCGGCAAGTTGCAGATCGATGGCTAAGAAAACAACAGTGGCACCTTTATGATAGAGTTGAGTAAATTCATGTTCCGCAATTTGTACATCAATTTCGTGCTGTTGTAAAAATTTTGCATTGCCCAACAGCACCATTTTGTTAGCGATATGCCCTTTTACCCCCATCCCTTTTAATGTACTAAATTGTTGTGGTTCTTCCAATGCCATGTCTTGTGCATAATCCAAAATGGCTTTTGCTAAAGGATGATTCGCCCCTTGCTCCAAACTTGCCGCAAATTGCACCGCACTTTTTTCATCAAAACCATTGAAGGTATAAATGTCCGTCACCTGCGGCTTACCTTCCGTTAGCGTACCGGTTTTGTCAAAAACAATGGTATCCGCTTGTGATGCTTTTTGTAACGCATCGGCATCACGAACTAATATGCCTAATTCTGCCGCACGACCAACGCCAGCAATAATCGACATTGGAGTGGCTAAGCCTAAAGCACATGGGCAAGCAATAATAAGAACGGTGGTTAAAACCACAAAAGCATAGGCAATTTGTTGGGTAATTAAATACCAAGTTATCGCAGCGATGAGTGCAATCACAATCACCACTGGCACAAACCAATTCGCGATTTGATCAGCTAATTGCCCAATTTTAGGTTTACTACTTTGTGCCTGACGCACTAAACGAATAATATTGGCTAATTTGGTTTGCTTACCGACCTGCTCTGCACGAAATAATAAGGTCCCATCATTGACTACCGTTCCGGCGCTGACCTTATCGCCAATTTGCTTATGTATCGCCAATGGCTCACCAGTAAGCATACTCTCATCAATCCAAGCTTCACCTTGAATAACTGAACCATCAACCGAAACACGATCTCCAGTCTGTAAACGCAAAATCATCTGGGTTTGTACCTGTTGAATAGGCAAATCATATTCACCTTGCTCGCCCACAACTCTCGCGGTTTTAGGGGTTAAATCCAATAAGCGTTCCAACGCCTTAGAAGAACGTTGCTTCGCTTTCGCTTCAAGCATTTTACCCACATTGATTAATCCAATAATCATAGCGCTACTTTCAAAATACAGATGGCGAGAATGTTCTGGGAAAAAATCCACATTCAATACCAGTACAGTGGAATAAAGCCAAGCCATACCAGTACCTAAGGCGACTAAAGTATCCATGGTAGCGGTACGATTACGTAAATTTTGCCAAGCTCGTCGATAAAAATGCCCACCAGTTAATCCAATAACAACGAGAACAACGAAACTAACGATGAGCCAATTTTGCTGGTTTTGTGGCGTGACTTGTGTTTGTCCGCCCAAAATCATCCAGAAAAACAAGCCAAATCCAACCAATAAAGCCAATATGGCCTGCCAACGACGTTGCTTTATTTCCGATTGAATAAAATGGTGTTGCTTTTCTCGGTGAGTTTGTTCATCTTCAATGAGTTCTGCACCATAACCCGCATGAACAACAGATTGAATTACATGTTGAGGATCGATTTCACCATTGACTAATGCAGTGGATTCAGCAAGATTAACTTGTACATATTGCACATTGTCCACTGCTTGTATGGCTTTTTGCACTTTAGCGACACAAGCTGCACAGCTCATTCCCGTCAATAGAAAATGATATTGTGGCAGCTCGTCATTGATTGCCTGATCATTTTTTAGCTCTACCACCACAGGATCAGGCTCTGTACAGGTTTGTGTTGGTAGATCAGACTTTGGGCTAGTCACTAATTCCGCCTCGAATCCGGCGTCAATAATGGCTTTTATTGCATTGTTTACATCTAACTTGCCATAAAGTTTAGCTTCAGTTTTGCTGACTTCAAAAACATCCAAATTTTCCACCGCACTTAAAGCTTTTTCCACGCTTTTCACACAGTGTCCGCAGTTCAAACCCGATAACGCCAATAAAGCGTCCGCTTGTGCAAGTTTGGCTTGATAACCAGCCTCAACAATAGTATCAATTAATTTTTGCGCATCGACTTCGCCCACGATTTTGGCAAACTGTAAACTTACCTCTGCTTGCTCTACGCCCTCCATATTTGTTAGCACTTTTTGCACTGCTTTAACGCAATGTCCACAAGAGAGATCGCCTAATGCTAAAACAATTGTTGACATAATATTCTCCTTAATTTGATATTTGCCAATCTAACAATAAATTAAATAGTCCAATTAAACCGTTCAAACAGTCTTTGCCATTGCAAATCTAATCCTGCTTGAATGGTCAAGTGTTGTTCTGTTACGGGATGAGAAAAAGCTAGCCTTTCTGCATGCAACATTAATCGCGCAACTTCTGTATGCTGAGTTAATGCGCGATTTTGATGTAAATCACCATATTGAGTATCGCCCAAAATAGGATGAAAAATATGCTTCATATGGCGACGAAGCTGATGTTTTCGCCCTGTTTGTGGCATTAAACGCACAAGAGAATAACGCGATGTTTGATATTTTCCTACCGACCAAGGCATTTCAGCTTGTTGTAAACCTTGATAAATTGTCACCGCACTTTGTGCTTCTTTTTCTTGCTGAGCAAACTTATCCGCAATTTTATCTCTTTGTACTTTCAAAGGATAATCAATTTTTTCCTCGCCCGTTAAATAGCCACGCACCACAGCCAAATAAGACTTTTCTACCACTTTATTTTCAAATTGCTGGCACAACAAATTGGCAATTTCAGGGTTTAAAGCAAATAATAGAACACCTGAAGTGGGGCGATCTAAGCGATGAATTGGAAAAACATGTTGTCCAATTTGATCCCTTAATGTTTGCATCACAAACTGCGTTTCATGAGGATCGAGCCAACTGCGATGCACCAACATTCCCGCAGGTTTATTTACCGCGATGATAAACTCATCTTGATATAAAATTTCAAGCACGTTGTTCGCCTTGTAATAACTGTTCAATCGCAAGAATTGGCGCTAACAATTTCGCCAATTGCTCGTGATCTTTCAATGCTTCTTCAATATAAGGCGATATTGCCATATTACGAGGTAATGGTAGCTCACTCTCACAAAGTGCGGTCATTCTTGGAATAAAAATCCATTGCAACCATTCCGTTGCACTTAAATGATCGATAGCAAAAGGTTCAGTGCTAGATAAGGCTTCTGCCGAAGGCGGCATACTTTGCCAAAAGGCAAGTTCTTGCAAGGTTTGTTGGAGTTGATCTAAATATTTTTGCGTTTGTTTTTTCATCATAGCGTTAGCGTTTTCAGAAAGCCATTTAAGCTTTTTAATCGTTGATGTGCTAATATATTGCACAAGCTAAGCAAAATTCAACCCCTATGTACATAATCGATATTTTTTTCACGCATAATCAAACCCAACAAAATGAACAACAAATGTTGTTATTAAATCAATTAATTGATCAATGGCGTTATAACGGGCAAATTATAGGGCGTGAAATCCCCTTATTTTTAGCGGAACAAGAACAAAGTAATGGTTTTGGTATTCGTGTCATTTGCCCCGAACAACATAGCTTATTATTTGATAACAACAACCAACCTGTGCAAGATTGCTTAGCAAAGTTACAAAAGTGCGGTGTAAATTTAGAGAGTTTTCAAATTGTGGCGGAAGACTTTAATTCTGATCAAACCAATGAAGACCAGATTGATTGGCAAGTACTTTATACTACTCATTTGCAATCCTGTTCACCCTTGCATAATGGGGAAAATTTAGCGCCAATCCCTTTGTATAAATCCTTAAAAAATCAACCGCACTTAAGTATGGATTTAATAAAATGGCAAGAAAATTGGCAAGCTTGCGATCAGCTACAAATGAATGGTTCAACCCTTGAACAACAGGCGCTACTTGAAATTTCCAATGTTGATAGCCATTTATTTAAGCATGGCTATGCTTTGGCGAAAGAAGTGGAACAACAAACAGGCACGCCCACCTATTACTATTTATATCGCGTCGGTGCCAAAGATTATGAGCAAGAACAACAACGTCGTTGTCCTATTTGCCAAGGGAAATGGACATTATCCACTCCAATATTAGATATTTTTCATTTTAAATGTGATACTTGTCGTCTTGTATCAAATATTTCTTGGAATTGCTTATAAATAATACATTTTAAAGGAATGAACATGAGCAACTATATTATTGATGTAACTGAACACAACCTCACAGAAATCTTACAACGTTCGCAAAACACGCCACTGGCGATTGTGTTTTATGCGCCAAGTCATGAAACTTCGCTAAAATTCACCGCACTTTTTGAACAGTATTGTGAACAATGCCAAGGGCAATTCTTACTAGGAAAAGTGAATTGCGAAACCGAGCAAAATATTCTCATGCAATTTGGTATTCAAGCGTTGCCAACAACCTATTTATTCAAAGAAGCACAAGCGGTCGATGCGTTCCAAATGGCGTTGCCAGAAGAACAATTAAAACAACGTCTTAGCCAAATTCTACCGAAAGAGGAAGAAATTAAATATAATTTAGCCCTTGATTATTTAGAGGCAGAAAATTACGACGCCGCTTTGCCATTATTAAAAGAGGCATGGTTACTCTCTGATCAAAAAAATAGTGATATCGCGTTAATTTATGCCGAAACCTATGTTGCGATGAAGAAAACAGAGCCGGCGTTGGAGATTTTAAATCAAATTCCATTGCAAGATCGTGATAGTCGTTGGCATAGTTTGCAATCAGAAATTGAGTTATTAATTAAAGCAGCGGATACGCCAGAAATTCAGCAATTAGAAGCGGATTATAAAAAGAATCCAACCCCTGAAATCGCATTAAAATTAGCGGTTCAATTAAACCAAGCTAATAGAAATGAGGAAGCGTTAAGCCTATTATTTGATATTTTGAAGCAAGATTTATCTGCCCAAAATGGCGAAGTGAAACAGCAATTCCTTGCCATTATTTCCGCCTTAGGCACAGATCCAATTGCCAATAAATATCGTCGTTCATTATATTCATTATTATATTAATTTGTTTAAATAAGGATTTTTTATGTCAGATACCAAACATTGTAAATTATTAATTTTAGGTTCAGGCCCAGCAGGCTATACTGCAGCTATTTATGCGGCTCGTGCAAATTTAAAACCTGTTTTAGTGACAGGATTACAACAAGGTGGACAGCTTACTACCACCACTGAAATTGAAAACTGGCCAGGCGATTTTGCAGAAACTACAGGCCCAGAATTAATGCAACGCATGCTACAACATGCGGAAAAATTCGATACCGAAATTGTCTTTGATCACATTCATAAAGTGGATCTTTCTAGTCGCCCATTTACATTATATGGCGATATGCAAACCTTCACTTGCGATGCATTAATTATCGCAACAGGCGCCTCTGCTCGCTACATTGGTTTGCCTTCAGAAGAAGCGTTCAAAGGTCGTGGAGTGTCCGCTTGTGCCACTTGCGATGGTTTTTTCTATCGCAATAAACCTGTTGCTGTCATTGGTGGCGGTAATACTGCGGTGGAAGAAGCATTATATTTAGCCAATATTGCCTCAGAAGTACATTTAATTCACCGTCGCGATAGTTTTCGTGCAGAAAAGATCTTAGTTGATCGTTTAATGAAAAAAGTGGAAGAAGGCAAAATTATTCTTCATACCAACCGCACTTTAGATGAAGTCTTAGGCGACAATATGGGCGTCACAGGATTACGCTTAAAAGATACGCAATCTGATACGACTGAAGAATTAAAATTAGATGGTGTTTTTGTTGCTATCGGTCACGCGCCAAATACGGAGATTTTCCAAAACCAATTAGCGTTAAACAATGGCTATATTGTGGTGAAATCAGGCTTAGAAGGCAACGCCACTGCCACCTCTGTTGAAGGCGTCTTTGCGGCAGGCGATGTAATGGATCACAACTATCGTCAAGCCATTACTTCTGCTGGCACAGGCTGTATGGCAGCATTGGATGCAGAGCGTTTCTTAGATGCACAAAATTAATACCAATCAAGGTATTTCGCATAGAAAAATACCTTAAATTGAGTACAAAATCACCCCAGATAAAGTAATGCGTTTAGGTTAGATTTCTTGTAGAATCCTAACTTCCAAAACTTAATAAAAATGCACCGCACTTTATTTGGGGTAATTTTACAATTCCTTCTTTAAATTTGTTGTAATAAAAACATGGAAAAACAGCGTCAGAAATATTTGTTTAAATGGTTGCGAGCACAGCAACAACCTGTCAAAAAATTATTAAATCTTAATGTAGGATTAGCAACGCTATCATCATTATTCTTAATTGGACAAACCTGGCTGTTAGCAAATTTATTACAACATTTTGTGATATTACGCACCGATCGCAACACCTTAATCCCCCAATTTATCACATTGCTCTGTTGCTTTGCGATTCGCGCTGCCATCCTTTATTGGCGCGAAAAAATTGGTTTTAAATGCGGTCAACAATTACGTAATCATATTCGCCAACAAATTTTAGATAAAATTCATCAAGTGGGACCCGCCACGATCAATGGCAAACCAGCTGGCAGTTGGGCAAGTCTTATGCTGGAACAAGTAGAAAATCTACACAATTTCTACGCACGTTATTTGCCTCAACAAATGCTTTCCGTTATTGTACCCGTGGTTATCCTGATCGCTATCTTTCCTCTCAATTGGGTTGCCGGGTTAATTATGTTGCTAACAGCCCCCTTGATCCCTCTTTTTATGATTATTGTAGGTTTAGCCGCTGCGGATAAAAGCCAGCAAAATATGGATACGCTGGCTAAATTAAGTGCACAATTTCTGGACCGATTACGAGGTTTAGAAACTTTACGACTTTTTAACCGCACTTTAGATCAAACTAAACATATTGAAAAATCAACGGAAGATTTCCGCAAAACCACTATGGATGTGTTAAAACTCGCATTCTTATCCTCTTCTGTACTGGAGTTTTTCACCTCTATTTCCATTGCTATCATGGCGGTTTATTTTGGCTTTAGTTATTTAGGGCAAATTGAATTTGGCTCAATGGGCACCTCAATCAGCTTGTTCACCGGCTTTTTCTGCTTAATCTTAGCGCCTGAATTTTATCAACCATTGCGCGATCTCGGCACCTATTATCATGATCGTTCTGCGGGTATTGGTGCAGCAGATGCCATTGTGACATTTTTAGAAAGCGATTACCAAACGGCTCAATCACAGGCTCAACAACAAATTCCTCATCAAAGTGCGGTGGAAATTCAAGCAGAAAATTTAGTGGTGCTTTCGCCTGAAGGTAAAGCTCTAACTCAACCACTGAATTTCAAGATCCCTGCCAAAGCTCATATCGCTTTAGTGGGACAAAGTGGCGCAGGGAAAACCTCTCTCATCAATGTGTTACTCGGTTTTTTACCTTATCAAGGCAGCCTAAAAATCAATCATGTTGAATTAAATCAATGCGATCTCACTCAATGGCGCAAACAAATTGCTTGGGTAGGACAAAACCCATTGTTGCTACAAGGTAGCATTAAAGAAAACCTATTATTAGGCGACATTCAAGCGCTACCACAAGAAATTGAAACTGCATTAGAACAAGCAAATGCAAAAGAATTTACTGATCGCATCGGATTAAATACGGAGATTAAAGAAGGTGGCGTGGGATTATCTGTTGGTCAGGCACAACGCCTTGCCATTACGCGCGCACTATTGAGAAAAGGAAATTTATTATTACTTGATGAACCCACTGCAAGCCTAGATGCGCAATCAGAAAATCAAATTCTAACGACCCTTGCACAAATTAGCCAACAACAAACAACATTGATGATTACTCACCGTATTGAAGACCTCAAACAATGCGATCAAATTTTCGTCATGCAACAAGGCGAAATCGTACAACAAGGGCATTATGATCAACTTAAAGATCAAGGCTATTTTGCAACATTATTAGCGCAGCGCAAGCAAGATGTGCAGTAAAGTGCGGTGTAAAATTTATCTGTTTTGGAAAATATAAAAATATGCGTTCACTACTCCCTTTTTTACCCTTATTCAAACACAATAAATGGCCATTATTTTTAGGCTTAGTGTTAATGATTACTGGATTGGCTGCCAGCATTGGATTATTAAGTGTATCAGGCTGGTTTCTTGCTGCCACTGCGATTGCTGGAGCAGGTACGCTATTTAACTTTTTCTATCCGTCCGCTAGCGTGCGAGGATTAGCCATTGGTCGAACGGCAGCGCGCTATTTTGAAAAATTAGTGACCCATGACGCGACTTTTCGTGTACTTGCCAAACTACGCGTGCAGGTTTTCAGTAAAATCATTCCGCTTTCGCCAGCCGTATTAAATCGCTATCGTAACAGCGATTTACTCAACCGTTTAGTGGCCGATATTGATACATTAGATAGCCTTTATTTACGCCTCATCGCGCCTTTTATCAGCGCGATTGTGGTCATTCTATTTATGACTATCGGTTTGAGTTTATTTAATGTGTCACTAGCCCTATTAATTGGTGCAATCTTATTCATTTTGCTGTTAATCATTCCTACCATTTTTTACCATTTGGGCAAACAATTTGGTGTGAAATTAACCCAATCCCGTTCAGCATACCGCGTTCAATTTATTGAGTTTATTCAAGCGCAGGCAGAATTATTATTATTTGATGCGGAAGCGAAGTTAAAGCAACAACTGAATACAACGGAACAACAGTGGCAAGATTATCAACAGCGGGAAAGCAATTTATCCGGATTATCCACCGCACTTTCTTTATTTTCCAATGGATTATTAGTGGTGCTAACCCTATGGCTTGCCTCAGAAATGGACTTTGGTTCTGATACCTATCGCTTTGCCTTTATCGCGTTATTTACCACCGCTACCCTTGCTGCCTTTGAAATTCTGATGCCATTAGGCGCTGCTTTCCTTCACATTGGACAAGTAGTTGCCAGTGCTGAGCGCGTAACAGAAATTACAGAACAATCGCCTTTAGTGCAGTTCAATGGGCAACAAAGTGCGGTGCAAAAATCGGCTATTTTACTCAATATTGAAAATGTCAGTTTTTATTATCCTCAACGAGAAGAAATTGCATTAAAACAGATCAATATGCAAATTCCTACAGGTTCTAAAACCGCGATTTTAGGCAAAACTGGGAGTGGAAAATCTACATTATTACAATTATTAGTAAGAAATTATGATGCTAATGAGGGGCATATTTGGTTAGGACAACATTTGCTCGCAGATTATACTGAAGCCTGTTTACGTGAACAATTTTGTTTCTTAACCCAACGTGTGCATGTTTTTAGCGATACCTTACGCAATAATTTACAAATTGCGAACGCACAACAAATTACCGATGAAAAAATGGTTGAAGTACTTCATGCGGTAGGCTTATCTTCCTTATTGGAGCAAGGATTAGAGCAATGGTTAGGTGATGGCGGTCGCCCATTATCAGGAGGAGAACAACGCCGTTTAGGATTAGCGCGTATTTTATTAAACGATGCACCAATTTTATTACTGGATGAACCTACAGAAGGTTTAGATCGCGAAACAGAACGCCAAGTGATTGAATTAATTCTTCAACATTGCCATGACAAAACCTTAATTATGGTTACACATCGCTTAACTGCAATAGAACAATTTGATCAAATTGTTGTGGTTGATAATGCTTGCATTGTAGAACAAGGTTCTTTCCAACAATTAGTAAACAAACCAATGGGTTATTTCAATAGATTAATGCAACGAATTTAGGCAAAAATGCACCGCACTTTAAAATAATGATGTAAAAAAAGACCGCAAATGCGGTCTTTTTTGTATGTGATTCATTAAGCAATTTTGCTTTCTAATTCCGTTAGGATTTTCTTATCAAGGCTTTCTGCTGTCACATTTAAGGTTTTTGCATTTTCGCCAAGAGCTTGGATTGTTCCATCAATTTGGCATTTGAGAAGTTTACCTTTATTGATTTCTAAAGTGGTCACTTTATCGCCTTTTGTTTCAATGTTACCACCAACAACTAAAGACTGGATCTCACCGCCTTCTTGGATACTTAACCCTGTCGCAGCGAGAGTCATAATTTGTCCTTTCACTAAAGATTCACCAACAGAACCATTTGTTTGAATGTCATGCTTGATGTGAATTGTTCCCACAGGCTTACTTACTTGGATACCGATAGAACCATCGCCAAAAGTGGTTAAACTGTGGAATCGCGCTCTTTCAATCGTACCATCATATTGGTTGAATGCGCGAGCACCGCTACCGAAGGTTCTAATTGGTGCTTTTGCATCAAAATTTTTGACGATACCAAAATTCACAAAGCCAATGCCACTGGTACCGTAAGAGGTAATTTCTTTATGACATACCCAGTTATCAACGCTGCCCCATACATCAAGCACCATATCGTTTACACCATAGGTCGTTACTGTGCCTTTGCTATCAATTTCTTTCGCATGAGCGCCTGATAAAATAAAGATACCACCAGTAATAATATTTGGTTGACCGAAAGGAATCATTCCATTAGAGTAAATTTCATCGGTGACTAATTTTTCAACAATAACTTTACCGCCATCATCGTTAAACCCACCAATAAAGACACCACTTCCTAACACAGGAGCATTTTTACGACCAATACGGATATTTTCGATTGTTGCAGTCACTAAACTATCTTTATCGCTATTGTAGTTATACAAAGTGAATGCACCCTGATGAACTACCACACCGTATTTTAAAGGTTTCTCTGAACGGTTACGGCTATCACTGGCAACAATATCTAAATTATTCACGTAGAGATCGAGTTTGCTATTAGGTCTTCTTAATAAGAGCTGAACTTGACCTGTAACCGTCAAATTTTCTAAAGCAATTTTGCCTAAATCGACTTCGGAGGAATCAATATAAATTGCTCGTTCAGTGGGCGTTGTTTGAATAGCAATATTGCTAACCGTATTATTTCCCGTTAGTTTTAAACCACCACCATTACCAAAACCAATAAGGATGTGATCAGCTGGATCTGCGTTTAGAGAGAAACCATTTGGCAAGTGCAATTCATTAGGAATAATAATTGAGTGCTTTAATACAATTTCTTTGTCAGATGAAGACAAAGCAGTTTGTAATTCAGATATATTAGATACATAGATAGTCATATCAATCTCCTATAAAGGTTTAGGGTCGGAATGTGTTAAAAATTCTAATCTTCACTCAATATCACTGTCAATGTAGCATTTATAGATAGAGTTTTTATAAATAGTTTATAATGTCATCACTTAAATATATAACTGTTAACAAATAATTCACTCAATGGAGAAAATTGCTTAAGGTTCTACTATTCCCATAGATTTTTTCATACATTTTTCAGGCATTTCAAACTATAATAGCCAAAACGAATTAGGAGAGAATTATGGCAACAATTAAAGATGTGGCGAAGATGGCAGGTGTATCCACCACTACTGTTTCCCATGTTATAAATAAAACAAGACACGTCGCTGAAGAAACCAAGCAATCTGTATTAAATGCAATCCAACAACTAAATTATTCGCCGAGTGCGGTCGCACGTAGCTTAAAAGTAAATACGACAAAATCCATTGGCATGATTGTTACAACCAGTGAATCCCCTTATTTCGCAGAAATCATTCATGCAGTGGAAGAACATTGCTATAAACAAGGCTATTCTCTTTTTTTATGTAATACGCAGAATGATCCTGAAAAAATTAAAAATCACTTAGAAATGCTCGCTAAAAAACGCGTTGATGGCATTCTTATTATGTGTTCAGAATATGCACAAGACAGTTTAGAATTCTTTAATAATTTCAATGATGTACCTATGGTGATTATGGACTGGGGGATCGCCAGTGAAAATAATGACCGTATTCAAGACAACAGCCTGATTGGTGGATATTTGGCCACAAAACACCTTATTGAAAATGGGCATAAAGAAATTGGCATTATTGCAGGTGAATTATGCAAAACCATTTCAAAAAATCGTTATCAAGGTTTCGAACAAGCAATGAAAGAAGCCAATCTCCATATCAATCCTGATTGGATTCAAGAAGGTTTCTTCGAGCCTGAAGATGGTTACGAATGTATGAATAAAATTCTCAATCAAGAAAAAATACCGAGTGCCATTTTCTGTTGTAACGATGTAATGGCTTTGGGTGCAATTTCTGCAATCATCGAACGAGGCTTAAATGTGCCTGAAGATATTTCTATCATTGGTTATGATAATATCCATGCTTCGCGTTTTTATGCACCACCACTCACAACCATTCATCAATCTAAATCGCGCTTAGGACAGCAAGCAATTAGCTTATTATTTGAACGCATACAAATTAAATCAACGGAACGTAAAGTGATTGATACCTATCCAGAATTAGTCATCCGTAAATCTGTCAAAAAATTAAATTAATTTGTCCTAAAAGTGCGGTGAATTCCACCGCACTTTTGACAATCTCCCTTCTTCATAAATCAGCACGCCAATTCAAAACAGCTAACAAAATTAGAAATATTCTAATAAAAAAGTGAAATACTAAAACAAAATATAAAACAGATTTACATTTATTGATCTAATACATAAATTTTTCCATTAAATTTGATTTCACTTATTTTTTTCGTTATATCTATATCATTATTTTTAATTTTTAAGAGAGTATTTTTATGACTGAAGAGTATTCAATAATGCGTAATAACATCAATATGTTAGGGCATTTTTTAGGCGAAACAATTAATGAAGCACAAGGAAGTGATATTCTCGAGTTAATCGAGAAAATTCGTGTATTATCTCGTGACTCTCGTTCAGGCGATGATAAAGCGAGACAAGAATTATTAGATCTTCTTTCGACAATTACGACAGAAAATATCATTCCTGTTGCTCGTGCTTTTAGCCAATTTTTAAACCTCACCAATGTTGCGGAACAATATCAAACTATTTCGCGCCATCATCATGATGAAGTGTCTTCTTCTCGTTCAATTGAGTCATTATTTAAACGCCTCAAAGAACAAGATGTACCAAAAGAGAAAGTAATTAAAACAATTGAGAAGTTACTAATTGAATTAGTGCTCACTGCTCATCCAACAGAGGTTACTCGTCGTTCTTTAGTGCATAAACAGGTGGAAATCAACAAATGTTTAAGCAAATTAGAACATGATGATTTAACTGATGCAGAACGTAAAAGTATTGAACGTCGTTTATTACAACTTATCGCGCAAGCGTGGCACACCAATGAAATTCGTACTCAACGTCCAACACCATTTGAAGAAGCCAAATGGGGATTTGCTGTTATTGAAAATAGTTTATGGCAAGCAGTACCCGCGTTTCTCCGTCAATTAAATGATAATGCCAAAACCTATTTAGGCTATGAATTGCCAGTCGATTTAATCCCACTTCGTTTTTCCTCATGGATGGGAGGCGATCGCGACGGAAACCCATTTGTTACTGCCAAAATCACGCAAGAAGTGCTCTACTTAGCTCGTTGGAAAGCGGCGGACTTATTTTTAGCGGATATTCAAGAACTCGTCAGTGAATTATCTATTGCACAATGTACGGAAGAATATCGTGCGAAATATGGCGATCACCTTGAGCCATATCGTATGGTAATGAAGGAATTACGTACAAAATTAACCAATACCCTTGCCTACCACAATGATTTATTAGCGGGTCGTAAACCTATTTACAATGAACAAGACATTATTACTTGTAATGAGCAATTGTGGGAACCGTTAAATGATAGTTATCAATCTTTGACAACTTGTGGCATGCGCATTATTGCCAATGGTTTATTGTTGGATTGTTTGCGTCGTGTTACTTGCTTTGGCGTGACCTTATTACATTTAGATATTCGTCAAGAAAGCACGCGCCATACCGATGCAATTGCAGAAATCACACGCTACATTGGTTTAGGCGATTATTCACATTGGACGGAAGATGATAAACAGGCATTTTTAATTCGTGAATTAAGCTCTCGCCGCCCATTATTACCTCGTGATTGGACACCTTCTGATACAACCAAAGAAATATTAGACACTTGTCGCGTGATTGCTGAACAACCAGAAGGTGTTATCTCTTGCTATATTATTTCAATGGCGCGTACCGCATCTGATGTATTAGGTGTTCATTTATTATTAAAAGAAGCTGGAGTCCCTTATCACTTACCTGTTGTTCCTCTGTTTGAAACCTTGGATGACTTAAACGCTTCAGAAGAAGTAATGAGACAACTATTTAATATCGGTTGGTATCGCGGCGTCATCAATAATAAACAAATGGTTATGATCGGCTATTCTGACAGTGCGAAAGATGCCGGCATGATCGCTGCTTCTTGGGCACAATATCGTGCACAAGAAAGCCTGGTTAATCTCTGTGAACAATTAGGTGTTGAATTGACCTTATTCCATGGTCGCGGTGGCACAATTGGTCGTGGCGGTGCACCAGCACATGCGGCTTTATTATCCCAACCACCTCGTTCATTGAAAAATGGTTTACGTGTAACTGAACAAGGCGAAATGATCCGCTTCAAATTAGGTTTACCTGCAGTGGCGATTGAAACGCTCGATCTCTACGCAAGTGCTATTTTAGAAGCGAATTTATTACCACCACCTGAACCAAAAGCAAAATGGCGAGATATTATGGACAAACTCTCCGCCTCATCTTGTGAAATCTACCGTTCAGTTGTACGTGGCAACCCTGATTTCGTACCTTACTTCCGCAGCGCAACGCCTGAGCAAGAATTAGGTAAATTACCTTTAGGATCTCGTCCCGCAAAACGTAATCCAAACGGTGGCGTTGAAAGTTTACGCGCAATCCCTTGGATCTTTGCTTGGATGCAAAACCGTCTTATGTTACCTGCATGGCTAGGTGCTGGGGCTGCTTTACAACAGGTGATTGAACAAAATGAACGAGCAACCTTAGAAGAAATGTGTCAACATTGGCCATTCTTTAATACAAGAATTGGTATGTTGGAAATGGTATTCAGTAAAACAGACGCTTGGTTATCTGAACATTATGATCAATTCTTAGTGAAAAAAGAGCTTTGGCATTTAGGTCAATCCTTACGTGAACAATTAAGTGCAGATATCAAAACTGTACTGGAGCTTTCAGGCAAAGGGCATCAATTAATGTCTGATTTACCTTGGATTGCAGAATCCATCGCATTGCGCAATGTTTATACTGACCCGCTCAACTTATTGCAAGTTGAACTATTACGTCGTATTCGTCAGCAACCTGATAATCCAAATCCTGATTTGGAACAAGCATTAATGATTACGATTACAGGGATCGCCGCAGGTATGCGTAACACCGGTTAATTAATATAAAAATCCACCTGCATAGAAGGTGGATTTTAGTTACTAAGAAAAAGTGCGGTGAATTTTCATTGAGTTTTAAAACTTCATAAAAATCCACCGAACTTTATTTATTGCATGCTATTTAATTTGCTTTTACCGCTTCAACGATTTCTTCCGCACATTTCTGAGCTAAATCACCATCTTCACATTCCACCATGACGCGAATTAATGGTTCTGTTCCCGATTTACGTAACAAAATGCGCCCTTTGCCAATTAAGCGTTTTTCTACCTCTGCAGCAACAGCTTTCACTGCTTCACTCTCTAATGGATTTGCACCACCAGCAAAACGAACATTCAATAGCACTTGAGGGAATAATTTCACTGCACCAGCCAGTTCATTTAAGCTCAATTTATGTTGAACCATCGCAGTTAATACAGCTAATGAAGCAATAATACCGTCCCCTGTGGTGTTTTTATCCGCAATAATAATATGCCCTGAATTCTCACCACCGAATTTCCAATTATTCTCTTGCATTTTTTCTAGTACATAGCGGTCGCCCACATTTGCACGCAAGAATGGAATACCCAACTGTTTTAGTGCAATTTCAAGGCTCATATTACTCATTAAAGTACCGACAACACCGCCCTCTAAATTACCAGAACGCAATGCTTCACGTGCAATAATAAATAGAATTTGGTCACCATCGACTTTATTACCTAAATGATCCACCATCATAATGCGGTCACCATCGCCATCATAAGCAAGTCCAATATCCGCACCAGTTTCTAGTACTTTAGCTTGTAAGGCTTTTACATCTGTTGCGCCACATTGCTCATTAATATTAAGACCATTCGGTTCGGTACCGATTTCAATCACTTCAGCACCGAGCTCACGCATAACACTCGGCGCAATATGATAAGTCGCACCATGAGCGCAATCGACCACAATTTTATAACCTTCTAAGCTCAAATGGGTTGGGAATGTTCCCTTACAAAATTCAATATAACGCCCTGCTGCATCATTAATACGACTCGCCTTACCTAGCTCAGCAGATTCCACACAATCAATTGGCTGATCTAACATAGCTTCAATGGCTTCTTCTACATCATCGGGTAATTTGGTGCCTTGTGAAGAGAAAAATTTAATACCATTATCATCATAAGGATTATGGGAAGCAGAAATCACCACTCCTGCTTCAGCGCGGAAAGTACGGGTTAAATAAGCTACTGCTGGCGTAGGCATGGGACCAACGAAAACTGCTGATAAGCCTGCTGCTGTTAAGCCAGCTTCTAACGCTGACTCTAACATATAGCCTGAAATACGCGTATCTTTACCAATTAATACTTTTTTAGAGCCTTGAGTTGCTAATACTTTACCCGCAGCCCAGCCTAATTTAAGCGCGAAATCAGGTGTAATTGGGAAAGTCCCCACTTTGCCACGCACACCATCGGTGCCAAAATATTTACGATTTGCCATAAAGAATCCTTTTGTTGTTATCTATAATAGGTTGCATTGAGTATTTTAAACGCATCTGCCGTTTCTTCAACATCATGCACACGAATAATTTTTGCGCCATTCATTGCTGCAATTAATGCGCCAGCTACGCTGCCAATTATACGTTGTCCGACAGGTTTATCCAAGACAGCGCCTAACATCGATTTACGAGAAAGCCCAGCTAACACTGGATATTGCTCACAAAATTTGGATAGTTGCTGCAATAGCTGATAATTATGTTCAACACTTTTACCAAAACCAAAACCCACATCCCAAATAATATTTTCTTTTTTCATCCCAGCTTGCAGACAAAGTGCGGTGCGTTTTTGCAGAAATTCCATCACATCTTGCACCACATCTTGATAATGTGGATTGGTTTGCATAGTACGCGGCTGCCCTTGCATATGCATAATGCAAGTTGGTAAATCCAATTTCGCCGCAGTTTGCAAAGCATCAGGTTCTTGTAATGCGCGGATATCATTAATCATATCCATCCCTGCTTTCGCGGCTTCTTTCATTACCAATGCTTTTGAACTATCTACAGAAATCCAGCAATCAAAACGTTGATGAACAGCCTCAACCACAGGAACAACGCGATTTAGCTCTTCATCAAGACTTACTTCCTCCGCATTTGGACGGGTCGACTCTCCACCAATATCAATAATGGCCGCGCCTGCTGCTAACATTTTTTCTACTTGAAATAAGGCTTTATCTAATTGAAAAAATTGCCCACTATCAGAAAAGGAATCAGGGGTAAAATTAAGAATCCCCATTATTTGAGGGATGGTTATATCAAGTTTTTTGCCATTTGCATAAAGCATTTGAGCTGTCATATTAGGCTCCAAAGATAAAAAGTGCGGTCAATTATAACGAAATTTTGCAGTACTTATCAGCTACTTTGTATTAATCCAATTTCTTTCTCAAGCTGTTTATAGATATTTTGCACAACCTTCAACCAATTTTGATCGTTATCTTGGCGAAAAAGCTGCACACTACGATACCATGGACTATCATTTCGATTTAATAACCAACGAAAATCTGGATGATAACTAATCATAATCCAAGTTGGTTTACCCATTGCTGCAGCTAAATGTGCTACAGATGTATCAACACTAATCACAAGATCCATCTGTGCTACTAAACCCGCCGTATCAGAAAAATCATTGATTTCATTATGCCAAAAATGAAGATTGTCAATTCCTTGTGAACAAGCTAAATCCACCTCACTCACTTCTTTTTGTAGGCAATGAAAATCGGCGTCCAAACCAAATAATTGACTAAACTGTGCAAACTGTAAACTACGAGTTTTATTACGATTATGCTTTGCAGATCCAGACCAAACTACACCGATTTTAAGGCGTGTTCGCTTGCTACCACTTCTCAATTTTTCTTGCCATTTAGCAAAGAACAGGGGTTCTGCTTGTAGATAACCGTCAGAAAAAGGAATATTATCGAGTCGTAAATCAAGGTAATGTGGCAAGCTCATCATTGAACAATAACAAGCAAGATCGGCAATAGCACTTCCATTGGAAGCATAATCTACATCATGTAACGCCAAATTGTGATTGAGCAAATTTTCTACAGGAGAATGATTAACCACAACAACAGGCAGGCCACGTTGCTTTGCTAAAATAGCCAAACGGACAAACTGAATATTATCCCCTAGTCCCTGTTCAGCATGAATCAACAATAATTTCCCCTGTTCTATTGTTTCACCTTGCCAACGAGAAATTGGCCAACCCGGATCCTTAAAAGTGGGAATATCTGTTTTAAATCGCCATTCATACTCAGCCCATCCCTGCTCATAATGACCAAATAAATTAAGTAAAAAGGCTTTGTTGCAATGTCCAAGAGCAAAATCGGGAGCAAGTTCTGTCACTTTTTCTGCGTCTTGCCATGCAAGCTGATATAAACCGAGTTTTTGCAATAAATCGGAGCGATTTTGGTAAGCAGCAGCACTGTCTGGATAATTTTGAATAAAGCGATCATAAGCTTGTAACACCGTAAGTTGCTCAGTCAGGCTTTCAGCCTTAGCGGATAATGCTAAGATATTTTGAAATTGTTCGCTCTGCATATCAATATGGATAAAAATGACTATGTCTGAAAAGAATAAACCTATTATACATATTTTATGTTTAAGCAATATATTTCATATGGCATAGCTAAAAAATAAGGACGCCAATGGCGTCCTAAAATAGTATTGAATAATAGTTATTCTTTATCTTCATCTAAAAATGCTGGTTTTTCCACCGCACTTTTTGTTGGTGGTACTTCAGGGGTAGCAATTTCTTGCTCTTGCCAACCAGCAGGTGCAGTGACTGTTTCTCTATTCATCAACTGCTTAATTTGCTCTTCTTCTATGGTTTCATATTTCATTAATGCATCTTTCATTGCATGTAAAATATCCATATTATCAAGCAAAATTTGTCTTGCTCGTTCGTAGTTACGCGCCACTATTGCACGCACTTCTTCATCAATCGTATGAGCCGTTTCATCAGACATATGTTTAGCTTTTGCCATTGAACGACCTAAGAAGACTTCGCCTTCATCTTCTGTATAAAGAATTGGCCCTAGATTTTCAGAGAATCCCCATTGGGTAACCATATTACGCGCAATATTTGTTGCCACTTTAATATCATTGGAAGCACCAGTAGAAATGTTTTCTTCACCATAAATCAGTTCTTCTGCTAAACGACCAGCATAAAGACTAGAAAGTCTACTTTCCAATTGTTTTTGGCTGAAACTCACTTGATCACCTTTTGGTAAATAGAAGGTCACACCTAATGCCCGACCACGTGGAATGATAGTGACTTTATGCACAGGATCATGTTCTGGTACTAAATAAGCCACAATAGCATGTCCTGCCTCATGATAGGCAGTGGCTTCTTTTTCTTTTTCTGTCATGATCATAGTACGACGCTCAGGTCCCATATTGATCTTATCTTTCGCTTTTTCAAACTCAAGCATACTCACAACACGTTTATTAGTACGCGCAGCAAATAATGCCGCTTCATTGACTAAATTCGCTAAGTCTGCACCAGAATAACCAGGAGTTCCACGAGCTAGAGTCATGGCATCCACATCCTCTGCTAAAGGAACTTTACGCATATGCACTTTTAAGATTTGTTCACGACCACGAACATCAGGTAAACCAACAGTAACTTGACGGTCAAAACGTCCTGGACGCACAAGTGCAGGGTCTAATACATCTGGTCGGTTTGTAGCGGCAATAACGATAATGCCTTCTTTGCCTTCAAAACCATCCATTTCAACGAGCATTTGGTTGAGGGTTTGTTCACGTTCATCATGACCACCACCTAAACCCGCGCCACGTTGGCGACCAACAGCATCAATTTCATCAATAAAAATTAAGCAAGGTGCATTTTTCTTCGCTTGTTCAAACATATCACGTACACGAGAAGCACCAACCCCCACAAACATTTCTACGAAATCAGATCCTGAAATAGTAAAAAATGGTACTTTTGCTTCACCAGCAATTGCCTTAGCAATCAAGGTTTTACCCGTACCTGGAGGCCCAACCATTAATACGCCTTTAGGAATTTTCCCACCTAGTTTTTGGAATTTGCTAGGGTCACGTAAGAAATCAACAATTTCCGCGACTTCTTCTTTTGCTTCATCGCAGCCTGCAACATCGGCAAATGTGGTATTGATTTGCTCTTTGGTCAACATTTTAGCGCGGCTTTTACCAAAGCTCATCGCTTTACCGCCACCACCTTGCATTTGACGCATAAAGAAAATCCAAACACCCACTAAAAATAGCATTGGGAACCAAGAAATTAAAATCTGTGATAAAAGACCACGTTGTTCTGGTAATGCCCCTTCCACTTTGACTTTTTGTTTCAATAAGTCATTTAAAATCTGACGATCTTCTAATGGTGTTGGTAGAACGGTTGTATAACGTGTTCCATCTTTCTTCGTCACAAAAATCTCACCAATTTCATTAAATTTGGTTTGAGAAATTTGTTGGTTTTCAACATCTGTCATAAATGTCGTATAGTCAATACGATTGCCTGAATCAGAAGAATTGAAACCTTGATAGGCTGTTATCATTACAACCGCAACAACTACCCATAGGGCAATATTTTTCACCATATCTTTCAAGGGTTGACCTCGTTATTTAAAAAGTTAATAAATTGTTACTAGCTTACTATAAACTCATCGTTTATAAAAACAATAATTCATTTAATGCTTATAACCAGTAGCGACAATATAAACCTCTCGTGAACGATCACGAGATGCTTCGGGTTTACGCACTTTCACTACGCTAAACAGAGAACGAATTTCACGCAAATATTCATCAAATCCTTCTCCCTGGAATACTTTGACCACAAAACTGCCTTTTGGTGCAAGTACTTGTTTACACATATCTAACGCAAGTTCAACAAGATACATCGCTCGTGGAATATCAACAGATGGCATACCACTAAAATTTGGTGCCATATCCGACATCACCACATCCACTTTCTCTTCACCAACACGTTCTAATAATGCAGCCAACACATTTTCATCACGAAAATCGCCTTGCAAGAAATCAACCCCAACAATAGGGTCCATTTCTAAAATATCACAAGCAATCACTCGTCCTTTACCACCAATTTGCGTAACCACATATTGTGACCAACCGCCTGGCGCAGCGCCTAAATCGACCACAGTCATTCCATGCTTAAACAACTTATCTGTTTGTTGAATTTCATCTAATTTGAAATAAGCACGAGAACGCAGCTTTTGTTTATGTGCTTTTTGCACAAATTGATCTTTAAAATGTTCATTTAACCAACGGCTTGAACTTGCCGATCTTTTTCTTCCCATTGTTATAAACTTTTGGCATTTTTCTTAATATGAGGTTAGAATTATGCAATTCAACCATTTGTCAGCAATTTCATGACAAATTACATGACTTTTTTAGGATTATTTATGTCAATTACATTATCAACTAAACAAAAACAATTTTTAAAGGGATTAGCACATCATTTAAATCCCGTTGTTATGCTCGGCGGAAACGGCTTAACTGAAGGTGTGTTAGCTGAAATTGATAACGCACTCAACCACCACGAATTAATTAAAGTAAAAATTGCAGGTTCAGATCGTGAAACTAAACAATTAATCATCGATGCAATTTGCAGAGAAACGGGTGCTGCGTCAGTGCAAGCCATTGGACATATTTTAGTGCTTTATCGTCCAAGTGAAGAAACTAAAATTTCACTCCCTAAAAAATAATGAATTTTTAACCGCACTTTTTATTATCCCCTGCTTGCAGGGGATAATTGTTATACATAATCCACTTCAATAATTTCAAATTCAACGACGCCACCTGGAGTTGTGATACTCACTGCATCGTCAATTTCTTTACCAACTAAACCGCGCGCAATCGGTGAATTTACTGAAATTAATCCCGATTTAATATCCGCTTCATCATCACCCACAATACGATAAGTTACCTCTTCTTCCGTTGCCACATTTACTAACACAACGGTAGCACCGAAAATAACTTTGCCATTATTTGGAATTTTGGTGACATCAATTACTTGGCTATTGGCTAATTTACCTTCGATTTCCTGAATACGCCCTTCACAAAAACCTTGCTGCTCACGAGCTGCATGATATTCTGCATTTTCTTTTAAATCACCATGTTCGCGTGCTTCAGCAATTGCTTTAATAATCTCTGGTCTGCGGGTATTTTTTAAGAAATCCAATTCTTCTCTTAGTAGCTCAGCGCCACGAACTGTCATTGGAATTTGTTTCATAATCATCCTTTTTAGATAAAAACAAAACTACGGCATTGCAAAACAATGTCGTAGTTAGCAAAATAAATCGTAAATATAAAGAAATTGATTTACTCAATTTCATTCGGGATCTATTATTGTTCGTCTAAAAAAAAATAGCAACTATTAAGCACAATTTACTATGTTAAATCTTACTAAAAAATGGCTTTTTTCCAGTCTTTTATTTTCGGCTAATGTTATTGCTCAAGTGGATGTTGCTCAAATTGCTCAACATTTACCACAGGGCGCGAGTTTAGGTGTTGTGGCAAAAAATCTTAATCAAAATAACATTATTGCAAGCTATAATGCCGATACCTTTATGTTGCCAGCCAGCACGCAGAAAGTATTTACCGCACTTGCTGCTAAACTCAGTCTTAGCGATCAATTCCAATTTCGCACCAGTTTACTGACCAACGGAAAAATTCAAAATGCCACATTAAATGGTGACTTAATAGTTAAATTTACTGGCGATCCTGATTTATCTAGTGGAGAGCTCTACAACTTATTAGCTCAATTAAAAAAACAAAATATTCAAAAAATTAACGGCAATCTCATCTTAGACACCTCTATTTTTGCCAGTCATGATCGCGGCTTAGGGTGGATTTGGAATGATTTAACCATGTGCTTTAATTCGCCACCAGCCGCTGCAAATATCGATAATAACTGCTTTTATGTGGATTTAGATGCCAATTTATCCATTGGTGAAAATGTGAAATTTAATGTGCCATCCCAATTCCCTATTCAAGTGTTTGGGCAAGTAAAAGTGGTGGATGCAAAAGAGGCGGCATATTGTCAGCTTGATGCAGTTGTGCATGATAATAATCGCTATCAAATCAAAGGTTGTATGGCTCGCCAAAATAAACCTTTTGGCTTAAGTTTCGCGGTGCAAGATCCTGATGCTTATGCGGCAGCCATTATTCAACGCCAATTAAAACGTTTAGGCATTCAATTTAGTGGTCAGGTTCAAATTCCACATAGACCGCAACAAACAGGTACTTTATTAGCTCAGCATTTATCCAAACCCTTACCACAATTATTAAAAAAAATGATGAAAAAATCGGATAACCAAATTGCCGATGCTTTATTCCGCACCATTGCTTACGAAACCTACAAACGCCCGGCTAGTTTCCAATTGGGCACTATGGCAATGAAACAAGTGCTTAGCAAAGCTGGCATTAAATTTAATAATGCGATTGTGGCTGACGGCTCAGGTTTATCCCGCCATAATTTAGTGGATCCGAACATTTTGTTGCAAACTTTAGAATATATTGCGAAAAATGAAGATAAACTCAATTTATTAGAAACCTTCCCTATTGCAGGTGTTGATGGCACCATTAGTGGACGCGGCGGTTTAATTCAACCGCCATTAGTAAAAAATGTGATTGCCAAAACAGGATCGTTAAAAGGCGTTTATAATTTAGCGGGCTTTATGACCAATGCTCGAGGCGAGAAAATCGCTTTCGTCCAATTTATTAATGGTTACTCAACTGGAGAGCTGGAAAGCAAAACCAAACGTGCGCCCCTTGTGCAATTTGAAAATCAATTTTACAACGCACTTTATGCGGAATAATAGCGTTAAAAATGGTCCTTAGCCTGACGAAGTGCGGTGAATTCTTGCAAAGTTTTTACTTGTAAAAACGGATTGATTTGCCGCTCTAAACCCAATGTTGTGGGCAAACTGGCTTGCTGGTTTGCCCTTAATTTTTCCACTAAAACTCGTTGTTTTTGTACCGCACTTTTATCTTTTATCACTGTTTCAGCAAAAGCAAGGTTAGATAAAGTATATTCATGTCCCGGGCATATAATAACCTCATCGGGCAATTGATTTAAACGTTGAATAGAATCAAACATTTGTGCGTAATCGCCCGTAAAAACACGTCCACAGCCTGCTGAAAATAACGTATCGCCGCAAAATAAGTGCTGATCTACAAGATAACTCACATGATTCGTAGTATGTCCACCCGTAGGAATAACCTGAATGTGATAATTTGCTAACTGGATCTGTCCTTCATTAACAATATGATGAACACCCACATCCGCACATTCTGAAGGGCCATAAATCGCCACATCAGGAAAAGCTAGCTTAAAATCTGCCACGCCACCCACATGATCACGGTGGTTGTGAGTCAATAATAATGCCTCAATGGTATAGCCATTTTGTTTAATAAAAGGCAATAAATGGTTTATTTCTGGTACATCGATCACAATTACGGATAAATTTTCTCGTCCGTAAACCCAAATATAGTTATCATTAAGTGCAGCAATAGGTACTAACATGATTTTTTCTCTTTAGGTAAATAAAATGAACTGGCAAGCAAAGTCTGAGCAAGCACTTAAATTGCCAACAAGTTGGCAACAATTACAGCATGGTCAACAATATTGTGCAATACTGAGTGCGTATTTTTCCCGTTGGGCACACAAGATTGTAGGACAACAATTGCTTCGCATTGGCGGATTAAGCGCAGAATTAGATTGCCAGATGACTGCACCTTATCATACCGTTATTAGCCCAGAAATTACGTCAAAACTCACCGCACTTTCTCAACAAAATCAAGGCTATTTATTACAAAATACACTAGATGAAATCCCTTTTGAATCACAATCTATTGATGCTTGCCTTCTCGCAAATACCTTAAATTTTGTTCAAGATCCTCATCAACTTTTACGGGAAATCCAACGTATTCTCACCGATGATGGTTATCTTTTTTTATCTGTATTTAATCCTTGCAGTCCATTGTTGTTTAAACAGAACCTCGCCAAAGATAAGACTGATTCTTTTATGTTCCGTAAATTTTTTCTTTTTCGAATTATCGATTGGTTAGAATTACTGAATTTTGACATCTTACAAAAACAGCATATTGGCAATTGTTGTACTGCACCATTAACCGTTGTTGTTGCACGAAAACGCACTTATCCTCTCACATTACAACCACAAAAAATGCCATTCAAACCTATTCCTTTATTTGAAGATCAGCCTATTGAGGCCTTTTTTTCAAGCAAATAAATCCCAATCTTATTTTTTATTGAAAAATAACACTTGCCAAATCGCTTTCTTTTTGTATAATTCACCCACTTATTTATCATTAAAAAATAACAAGAGGATTTTATGAAAAAAGGGATTCATCCAGAAAATTATCGTACCGTACTATTTTATGATAGCAATGCAAAGCAAGGCTTTTTAATCCGTTCTTGCGCAAGAACAACTTCAACAATGAAATGGGAAGATGGTAACGAATACCCAGTGTTTATGTGTGATACTTCCTCAGCTTCACACCCATTCTACACAGGTAAAACACGTCAAATTAATAATGAAGGCAAAGCAAGCGACTTCGCACAACGCTATTCATCATTTGGTTCATTAAAAACAAAATAAAAGGATAACAAACCATGCAAGTTCTTGCTTCATTAAAAAGTGCTAAAACACGTCATCCTGGCTGTAAAGTGGTACGCCGTCATGGTGTAATTTATGTGATCAATAAAGAAAACCCACGTTTTAAAGCACGCCAAGCGGGTAAAAAACGTAAATAATTTTCTTCATAAAAAAAGTGCGGTATTTTCTACCGCACTTTTTATTTCCTCTGAATATTAACTAGGCTTTCATTTTAAATACAGTGACATTATTAAAGCCATTTTCTTTTAAATATAGCGCCTGTAATTTACTCATCACACCACGTTCGCAGTACAACACATAATTTTTGCTTTGATCTAGACTCGCAAATTGTGAAGCTAATTTATAAAACGGCATTAATTGAATTTCTCGGTCCGCTAATAACAAAGGATTTTCTTCCGTTTCTTCTGGACTGCGAATATCCAAAATCACATCGTTTTCAGCTAATACAGAAACAGTATCTACTGTTACCACTTCTTTTTCTGTTTGCTCTGCAATTTGACGAATATCCAAAATTTGTGCATTTTGCACCGCACTTTCTAAAATTGAAAAATCAAAATGGCCTTCTTCTGTTTCAATTTTTTCTCTGATCGCTTTCACCGTTGGATTTTTAGAAATCACGCCACAAAATTCTGGCATAGATTTAGCAATATCATCAGTGCCAATTTCTTTTGCCATCGCAATAATTTGCTCTTTATCATGAGTAATTAACGGACGCAAAACTAAAGCACTTGCCGCCTCATCAATTAAGCGTAAGTTGGTGAGTGTTTGACTAGATACTTGTCCTAACGCTTCGCCAGTCACAATAGCTTCAATAGCAAAACGTTGTGCAATAAGACTCGCCGCTCGCACCATCATGCGTTTGAGCACCACGCCCATTTGCCCGTTATCTACTTTTTCAAGAATTTCGCCCACTACCTGTTCAAAATTAATGGCGATAAAACGCACTTTATGAGAAGGGCTATAACGTTGCCAAATATGATACGCCATTTGCTTCACACCAATTTCATGGGTTGCCCCCCCTAAATTAAAGAAGCAATAATGCACGCGAGAACCACGACGGATGAGCATATAGCTTGATACACCAGAGTCAAAGCCACCAGAAATTAAGGACAACACATCTTCTTGTGTGCCAATTGGATAACCGCCCAAGCCTTCATAACGTTGTTTAATAAAAAGCAACTTATCGTGATCGATATCAATACGCACCGTTACATCAGGATTTTTTAATTTCACTTTTGCGCTGTCAATATGTTGGTTTAAGCCACCGCCCACATAGCGTTCCACTTCTAATGAACTAAAACTATGATGCCCTTTACGCTTTGCTCTCACGCAGAAGGTTTTTCCTTCTAAACTGTCTTTTACTCGTTCTAAGGTTTGCTCAAAAATATGATGTAGATCGGTAAATTCGGTTTCTTCCACTTCTAAAAAATGGTGAATACCCGGAATACGCTGTAATAATTCAATTAAGTGCGGTCGATTTTCTTCATTTTTTGACCGCACTTCAATGTAGTCCCAATGGCGCACCACTGCCACCGTATCATCATGTTTATCCAACACATTACGAATATTACTCGTTAAGATCTTAATAAAGCGCTTACGAACCGTATCGCTTTTAATCATAATTTCAGGGAAAAGTTTAATAATAAATTTCATATTTATCTCAATTAGAAAAAAATTTTGCGCATTATACCGCAATTTTGCGCATTAAGCGGAAAAAATCCCAGTTTCTCTCCCTATAGAACTTAATGTAAAATATAATTTACACAGGAAATAATACGTTACATTTTATTTTTATTTATGATAAAGTACGCACATTATTGTTATAAACGGAGTTTTTATGAAAAATAAAACATTAGGTAGTACATTAATTGTTGCGGGAACAACTATTGGTGGTGGAATGTTAGCCATGCCATTAACTTCCGCTGGTATTGGTTTCGGCTTTACTGTCGTTCTTTTAATTGCATTATGGGCATTATTGGCGTTCAGTGCATTATTATTTGTCGAGGTGTATCAAACAGTTGACAGCGATGCTGGACTTGGCACCCTTGCAGAAAAATATTACGGCACCTTTGGGCGCGTGCTTTCAACCACAGTACTAATGGTATTCTTATATGCGATTTTGTCCGCTTATGTTTCTGGCGGTAGTGCAATCCTTGCAGGCGTGATGCCAACAATTGGTGATGCCGAAACTACTTCTCGTATCGCAGGTGTGATTTTTACTGTTGTTTTCGGGACTTTCGTCGTGATTGGTACAGGTAGTGTCGATATCGCTAATCGCATTTTATTTATGAGTAAAATCGCAGCCTTTATTTTGGTATTGTTTTTACTCTTACCTAACATTCGTTTAGAAAATCTGACCGAAATGCCGATTGATAATGCGCTATTAATCTCCGCTAGCCCAATCTTCTTTACCGCATTCGGTTTTCATGGTTCCATCCCAAGCCTGAATAAATACTTAGAAGGTAATGTCAAAGCACTTCGTATTTCCATCTTAATTGGTACAGCTATTCCATTAGTGGCTTACATTTTATGGCAACTAGCAACCCATGGTGTGCTTAGCCAAACAGAATTCCTACAAATTTTAGCCAAAGATCCTACACTTAATGGTTTAGCCGAAGCTGTTCGCCAAATGACAGGCAGCAATATGATCAGTGGTATGGTACGTTTATTCTCGGCATTGGCATTGATTACTTCGTTCCTTGGTGTTGCCCTTGGTTTATTAGAAAGTATCGAAGATTTATTTAAACGCATACATCTTCCAACTAACCGTATTTCTTTAGGCTTATTAACCTTTATTCCTCCTATGTTATTCGCCTTTTTCTATCCAAAAGGCTTCGTTACTGCACTAGGTTATGCAGGACAAATGTTTGCGTTCTACGCTATCGTATTACCTATCGCAATGGTATGGAAATTGCGTGCAACTATGCCTAGACTGCCTTATCGCGTAAAAGGTGGCTATACTGCATTAATTCTTGCTTTAGTGATTGGTGTCTTTATTGTTATCGTTCCTTTCTTAATTCAACAAGGATGGTTGCCTGAAGTGATTGGCTAAGGCAAGACATTATTGTAAAATACGCAAACCTATTGAATAGCAAAGGATAACAGCATGGCTCGTAAAGCAGAAAATCTTGATTTTGAAACGACAGTTGCCAAATTAGAAACCGTCGTGACGCAATTAGAAAGTGGCGATTTGCCCCTTGAAGATGCGTTAAAAGCCTTTGAAGAAGGGATTCAGTTAGCAAAATTAGGACAACAACGTTTGCAACAAGCAGAGCAACGAATTCAAATTTTGTTACAGAAGAATGATCAAGCTGAGCTTGCAGATTACGAGCCTGAACAATAAAAGTGCGGTGAAATATGTATCAATTTCAACAAGATTTACAACAAATTCAACAGCGTATTAACGACTTTATGCTGACGCAATTTGCTGATATTGATAGCCATTCATCGCCTTTGGCAGATGCTATGAAATATGGTTTATTATTGGGTGGAAAGCGAATCCGCCCATTTTTAGTTTATGCTACAGGACGTATGCTAGGGGCAGAAATGTCACAGCTTGATTATGCAGCAGCGGCAATTGAATGTATCCATGCCTATTCGTTAATTCATGACGATTTACCTGCCATGGACAATGACGAACTCCGTCGTGGTCAACCTACTTGCCACATTGCCTTTGATCATGCTACTGCAATTTTAGCTGGCGATGCCTTACAAGCTTTTGCGTTTGAAATTATCACAAAATCCACCGCACTTTCCGCACAACAAAAGTTGCGTTTAGTGCAAGTATTAAGCCAAGCCTCGGGTGTAAAAGGCATGTGTTTAGGGCAAAGTTTAGACTTACTTGCCGAACACAAACAGGTTTCCTTACCTGAATTAGAAACCATCCACCGCAACAAAACAGGGGCATTATTATCGGCAGCAATGACCATGGGCTTTATTTGCTCCCCTCATTTTGAGGATGATCAATTAGCGGAAAAACTCAATCGCTACTCTGCTGCAATTGGATTGGCGTTTCAGGTGCAAGATGACATTTTAGATATTGAAGGTAACCAAGCAGAAATTGGTAAACCGGTGGGTTCTGATTTGGATTTAGACAAAAGCACCTATCCTAAACTGCTCGGACTTGATGGCGCAAAACAAAAAACGCTAGAACTCTATCAAACTGCGGTGCAAAATTTAGATGAAATTCCCTTTGATACCAGTGCATTAAGAGCATTGGCGGAATTTATCATTCATCGTCGAAATTAACCGCACTTTTCAAATCAAACAATCATTAATGGGGGACACTCCCCCTTCATTTTTGGGAAAAATTTTTAACATTCCTTGAAAAATAAAGTAGAATGGCTCCTAGCTAAAAAATCATTTTATTATTCGTAACTTATGACAAATTACAGCCTACTTTCAAAAATTGACTCTCCAGATGATTTACGCACATTAACTAAAGATGAACTTCCTCAAGTTTGCGATGAATTAAGACAATATTTACTCGAAAGCGTTAGCCAAAGCAGCGGACATCTCGCATCTGGCTTAGGCTGTGTTGAACTCACCGTTGCACTGCACTATGTTTATAAAACGCCTTTTGATCAATTAATTTGGGATGTGGGTCATCAAGCCTATCCACATAAAATTCTCACCGGTCGTCGTGAACAAATGCCTTCTATTCGTCAGAAAGGAGGAATTCATCCTTTTCCATGGCGTGAAGAAAGTGAATTTGATGTATTAAGCGTAGGTCATTCATCCACCTCAATTAGTGCAGGTTTAGGTGTTGCTATTGCAGCAGAAAAAGAAAATGCGGGGCGTAAAACCGTTTGTGTGATTGGCGATGGCGCGATTACAGCCGGCATGGCATTTGAAGCTTTAAACCATGCAGGCGCACTACATACAGACATGCTGGTTATCTTAAATGATAACGAAATGTCTATTTCTAAAAATGTCGGCGCCTTAAACAACCACCTAGCTCGTATTTTCTCTGGTTCACTTTATTCCACTGTAAGAGATGGCAGTAAAAAAATTCTGGATAAAGTGCCGACCATTAAGAATTTCATGAAAAAAACCGAAGAACACATGAAAGGTGTGGTGTTCTCGCCTGAAAGTACCTTATTTGAAGCCTTAGGTTTTAACTATATTGGCCCTATTGATGGACATAATATTGAAGAATTAGTGGCAACACTCACTAATATGCGTGAACTGAAAGGACCGCAGTTTTTACATATTAGAACTAAAAAAGGAAAAGGCTATGCACCAGCGGAAGAAGATCCTGTTGGTTATCATGGCGTACCGAAATTCGATCCAACTTGTAATCAATTGCCTAAATCCAATAGTAAACCAACTTATTCCAAAATTTTTGGCGATTGGTTATGCGAAATGGCTGAACAGGATCCCAAACTCATTGGTATCACCCCTGCAATGCGAGAAGGTTCTGGCATGGTAGAGTTTTCGGAGCGTTTTCCTGAGCAATATTTCGATGTTGCGATTGCTGAACAACATTCTGTTACCTTAGCAGCTGGCTTAGCTATTGGCGGTTATAAACCAGTGGTCGCTATTTACTCAACCTTTTTGCAACGCGCTTACGATCAGCTTATTCATGATGTTGCCATTCAAAACCTACCAGTGTTGTTTGCCATTGATCGAGCAGGCATTGTAGGGGCTGATGGACAAACTCACCAAGGTGCTTTTGATCTCAGTTTTATGCGTTGTATTCCAAACATGATCATTATGACGCCAAGTGATGAAAATGAATGCCGCCAAATGCTCTATACGGGTTATCGTTGTGGAAAACCAGCTGCGGTTCGTTATCCGAGAGGTAATGCCATTGGCGTAGAACTTGAGCCATTACAACGGCTCAAGATTGGTCAATCCAAATTAATTCGTCAAGGCGAAAATATCGCCATCCTGAATTTTGGTACTCTATTGCCTTACGCCAAAGAAGTGGCAGATAAATTAAATGCAACCGTCATTGATATGCGTTTTGTGAAACCATTGGATATCGCGCGCATTGAGGAAATAGCTCAATCACACAATCTCATTGTTACCTTAGAAGAAAATGCAATTCAAGGTGGTGCAGGTAGTGCTGTTGCAGAAACCTTAAATAGTTTGCAAAAATCCACCGCACTTTTACAGCTTGGTTTGCCTGATTTCTTCATTCCGCAAGGTACACAACAAGAAATGCTAGCTGAATTACAGCTTGATTCTGAAGGGATTGAACAACAAATTGAAAATTTTTTACAAAATATGAAAAAAATCTGAACTATTTGAAAAATTGTGAGTCTGAGTAATTGCTAGTGCACTGCATATCTTGATTCTCTATATGTCAGTCGTCTTTTTCAGAATTTTTTATAAAGTTCGCCGCTATCTGATTTAGATAGCGGTTTTTTTATGCTTAAATTAAGAAACAACAGAAATTTGCACCGCGCTTTTTGGATCCTTAAATAAATGTCCGATTTTTGTTAATTCAATACCGAGTTGTTGTGCAGCTTGTAAAGCTTGCGCTTCTCCTTCTGGTTGAATCGCAACAAGTAAACCTCCTGAGGTTTGAGGATCACATAAAATCGCTTTTTGCACGTCAGTTAAAGCAGATACCTTTGTTCCATAGCTGTCAAAATTACGACTTGTTCCTCCTGGAATACAACCTTGTTCAATATAATCCAATGTGCCTTCAAGGGTTTTAATTTGGCTAAATTGAATTTCCGCGTTTAAATCAGCTCCCTCGCACATTTCGATCAAATGCCCCAACAAACCAAAACCTGTTACATCGGTCATGGCTTCAACACCCGGAATATCAGCTAATAATGAGCCGATTTTATTGAGTTGGCACATGGCTTCAGTGGCGACATTTTTGTGTTCAGCCAATAATTTCCCTTTCTTTTCTGCCGTCGTTAAAATACCAATACCCAAGGGTTTACTTAAATAAAGAGAACAACCGGCTTGCGCAGAAGCATTTTTCTTCACTTTTTCGGTGGCAATTGTGCCCGTTACAGCCAAACCGAAAATAGGCTCTGGTGCATCGATAGAATGTCCACCTGCTAAAGCGATACCCGCTTCTCTGCAAGCAAAACGACCACCTTCAATAATTTGTTGCGCCACTTCAGCAGGCAATGATTTTATTGGAAATCCTAAAATCGCAATTGCCATAATGGGTTTCCCGCCCATCGCATAAATATCGCTAATAGAATTAGTTGCTGCAATGCGGCCAAAATCAAAAGGGTCATCAACTATTGGCATAAAAAAATCTGTGGTACTAATAATGCCAACCCCGTTGCCAATATCATATACAGCCGCGTCATCTGCAGTATCATGTCCCACTAATAAATTCGGATCGATAAAAGGCTCTAATTGCGTTTGTAAAATTGTCCCTAACACCTTAGGAGAAATTTTACAGCCTCAACCAGCCCCATGACTATATTGTGTCAATCGCACATCATCAATCTGGCAACTAATGCTCTCTGTTTGAAGTGCGGTTAATTTTTTATCCATTTTTCCCTCTAAAAATTCATTCATCTTTGCAAGATGGGATTATTGTAATCTGCTCAAATCAATTAAGCAAAATGCTTATTTTTGTTGCTGATATTGTTGGCGTAATTCATCTGCCACCATTTTAATCGCTTGCCCAATGGGAACACCTTGTTCACTAAGCTGCTGGATTTTCTCCACAGCAGCCTGTTGTTGCTCATGAGTTAAGCCTAATAATTCTTGATCTAACATAGTTTATTCCTTATAACACGCCTGCCAATTGAAAAAATTGACGATAAGCTGCCGCTTTTTTCTCTAAACTTAAAGGATAAGCCCTTGAACTAGAGGGGACTCGATATAATTTTAACGTTCGATCCGCAAAAGGAAAATCAATAAATTCATTCGTTTTAGGTTCTTTTAATTTCTCTGGTGTTAAATGAAACAAAGCTTCCGTTGCTTTACCACCTGTTGTAAAAATCCATTCACATTCAGGAACCTGTTCTAATACCCAAGCTAAATCGATTGGCTCAACAATTTTCAAAAATTTATCCGAAGCATTGCCTTGCTCTCGAATAGCTTTCCATACTGCTGGGCAAGAAGCTATCGCTTTATCATATAAAAAAGCCCTTATCCTTTCCGCATCAAAACGCTTTTCACCTTCAACTTGAAAATATTGCTTGTCATTAAAAAACACCAAACCATAAATACGCCACATATCATTTTGGAAATTAGGATAATAAAAATTCATACTCCATTTATCTGGCGGTGGCGGAAAAGTCCCCATCATCATGACTTTCGCTTTTCGAGGCAAAATCGGCTCAAAAGGATGAATTTCAATGTCTGTCATCATTACCTCATATCAATTTTGCAAGGTTTCAAAAATGGTTTCCGCCAGCGTTTTAGAAATCCCTGGCACAGACTCGATTTCATCAAGGCTCGCATTTTTCACCCCTTGCATACCACCTAAATATTTCAATAATGCTTGGCGGCGTTTTGCTCCTACGCCTGCTATAGTTTCTAACCCACTTTGCGTGAAGGCTTTTTGGCGTTTCTTGCGATGTCCTGTAATGGCATGGTTATGGCTTTCATCACGAATATATTGAATTAAATGCAATGCTAAATCATCAGGATCCAAATGAATTTCTTTGCCTTGTTTGCTCAAAATTAAGGTTTCCTGCCCCGCTCGTCGATCCACACCTTTTGCTACACCAATTAAGTGCGGTCTATTTTTATCCCATTTTACTTGAAGCTGTTCAAAAACCTGTAATGCTCGATTAAGTTGCCCTTTACCACCATCAATAAAAATAACATCAGGCACTTTATCTTCTTCTAAATCTCGGTCATAGCGTTTCTTCAATGCCATTTCCATTGCAGCATAATCATCCCCACCAGTAATCCCCTCAATATTAAAGCGACGATAATCCGATTTCATTGCCCCATCTTGATTAAAAACAACGCAAGAAGCAATGGTTTGTTCTCCCATGGTATGACTAATATCAAAACATTCCATCCGTCGAATTTCGTCAATCTGTAATAAATTCTGCAAGGCTTGATAACGTTCGCTGATTAAACTACTTTCTTTGAGTTTTAGATTTAATGCTGCTTTGGCATTCATTTGCGCCAACTGCACATATTTGCTTTTCTGCCCTTTTACGTTATCTTGGATAGCCACTTTTCGCCCTGCTTGTTCAGATAACAAAGTAGCTAACTCATGTTTTTCTTCAATTTTATTGTCTATCACAATACTATTCGGAACAGTTCTTCCTTGATGAGCTTGTAAATAGAACTGACCGACAAAAGTAGTGATCAATTCTGTCAAATCCGTATTTGCTGGCACCTTAGGGAAATAGCTACGATTACCTAAAATCTTGCCTTGTCGAATAAATAACACTTGAACACAAGCTATGCCCGATTGATAAGCGATCGCGATAATATCCATATCATCCAATCCTTCATTGCTCACAAATTGCTTTTCAATAACGGAACGCACAGATTGGATTTGATCTCGAAAGCGAGCGGCATTTTCAAAATCAAGCTCTACGCTCGCCTGCTCCATTTTTTTGATTAAATGATCCAAAACTTGCTGATCTTTGCCCTGTAGAAATAAACGCGCATATTCCACTTGCTGCTCATAATCCTCATCACTCACAATGCCAGAGACACAAGGAGCCAAGCAACGTCCAATTTGATATTGTAAACAAGGGCGAGAACGATTTTTATACACTGAATTTTCACATTGACGAATGGGAAACAGTTTTTGTAACAAAGAAAGAGTTTCTCGCACCGCACTTGCATGGGGATAAGGCCCAAAATATTCGCCTTTAATTTTTTTGGCACCACGATAAGCAGTGATACGAGGATGTCGTTCTTGAGTTAATAGAATATAAGGATAGGATTTATCATCTCGTAATAAGACGTTATAACGAGGTTGATAGGTTTTAATGTAATTATGTTCTAATAATAAGGCTTCTGTTTCTGAACTGGTTATCGTGGTTTCAATTCGTTCAATTGCTGCCACTAAGGCTTCTGTTTTTTTACTACTTAATGTTGTACGAAAATAGCTCGATAAACGTTTTTTCAGATCTTTTGCTTTGCCAACATAAATCACTGTATCGCTTTTATCGAACATTCGATAAACACCAGGGTGATGAGGCACATTTTTTAAGAAGGGTTTATAATCGAACATAGTATTCACTAAATAAAGAAAACCCTTGTCTATTCACAAGGGTTTATCAGGCTTGCTCTCCGAGTAATTATGCCAAATTGATGAATTGATTTCAACTTAGGCAATTAGTGATATGTTCTACCAATATCAAAAGTTAATGTCGCGTAATGTTTCTCTACTTGGCATTGTGCAGGATCTTTAAACGGCACTTCATAAGTCACTTGTGCTTTCCAAAAACCTTGACGTAATGGAATAATATTTACTGTGCCATCGTCTGCAGTCACATCTGAGAATGCTTGTGCTTCAACTTTATGAGTTTTACTGTGATCTGCTGTATCAAAGCCATCAAAGGTTGCAGTTAAAGTCACATTTGGTAATGGCTCACCACGATAAAGTACTTTTACTTTAAATAAATCACTAACATTAATATTGGCTGGATTATCTAATGGTACGATTTCTAATTGGTGACCAATTGGCTTACTAATGACATCTTTACCCGCACTTTCATGGCCTACATTCACAATATTTTTGCCATACATTGAGGTCAATTCACAGTAAGTTGGTTTATCCATATTTTTCATATCAGCCTGTTTCCAACCCTCTGCATTTTTAGACCAAAATGTTGGTTTATATTCACCGGCTAAAATATAGCTTCCTTCTTTTACTGGCTGTGCAGTTTCAAAATGATAGTTTTTATCGCTTTTTTGCACCAATTTTTGTTTGCCATCAGCACCAAATAAAGTCACACCACGCTCAAAAAAATGTAAGCGTTTTTCTGGAATTTGCTCTAAATGAGGAAATTCTCCATAGCCTAAATCTGCTTTTAAAATCTCATTTTCATGAGTATGATCAGCTTGCATCCACACACGATGTGCTTGCACCGAAGCTGCTACAGAACATAATAATGTTGCTAAAAAAGCCTTTTTCATAAAATCTCCACTTATTTTTTAATATAAAACAAGATAAATATTAAAAGATAATTTATAACTTGTAAAGGGAAATATAATCATTGATTTTACTCAATAAAGCGCGGTTAATTTTTCACAAATAAAAAAGAAGCTATTGCTCCTTTTTTATTCATTACGAAAAACTAAGCCAAAATAGACCGCACTTTTTCCAAATCTTCTGGTGTATCAACGCCTACAGCTGGTACTTCTTTTGCGAGTTCCACATGGATTTTTTCACCATTCCACAGCACACGCAATTGTTCGAGGCTTTCTATTTGTTCTAACGCTGTTGGTTGCCATTGCACATATTGTCGAATAAAGCCTGCGCGATAAGCATAAATGCCAATATGGCGGAAATAATTATCTTCTAATGGAAGTTCATTCAAATTCAGTTGATTTAAATTGGCGAATTTATCGCGATTCCAAGGAATAACCGCTCTGGAGAAATACAACACATAGCCTGATTTATCAGTAATCACTTTCACCGCATTAGGGTTAAATAATTCTTCTGCACTCTCAAATTTCACTGATAAGCTTGCCATATTGACTTGATATTTAGCTAAATTTTCTGCCACTTGGCTGACGATTACTGGCGGAATTAATGGCTCATCACCTTGAATATTTACAATGATTTCATCCGATGGAATCGCCAGCTTTTCGACCACTTCAGCTAAACGTTCCGTTCCTGAATTATGCGTTGGAGAAGTCATACAAACTTCGCCACCAAAAGCCACTACTGTATCACGTACCTTTTCATTATCCGTCGCTACAATCACACGATTAGCCCCTGATAACTTGGCCTTTTCCCATACATGTTGAATCATAGGTTTGCCTGCGATATCTGCCAAGGGTTTGCCTGGTAAACGAGTGGAAGAAAAACGAGCGGGAATAATTACAGTAAACTGAGTCATATTGTTATCCTTGAGTTTTTTCAACTATTTTATCTAAAAGCGCGGTCAATTTCTGCCCAGAAATTTTTGCTTCTACTGGAACAAACCACCAATTATCTTGCGCAAATTTAGCACATTTTACCGCATCTTTTTCTGTCATTAATAATGGCTTGCTGCCTTCAAATTCTTGGAATAAATCCATACTGAATTTTTGATGATCTTGAAAAGCTTTTGCTTGAATAATATGGATGTTTAAGGCTTGTAACATATCAAAGAAACGCTGCGGATGACCGATTCCTGCGATAGCTGCAACTTGATTAAATTCTGACAACAATCGTTTTTCTTGCGTCACTAAGTTAACCGCATATTCTGGCACAAGCTGCATAACCGCGTGGGTATATTGGTTCTCACCACCATTGCCAATAACGAAATCCACTTCATCTAATCGGCTTGCTAATTCCCGTAACGGACCCGCTGGTAACATAAATCCATTGCCTAAACCGCGTTTGGCGTCCATCACCACAATTTCCATATCTCGTTGTAATTTATAATGTTGCAAGCCATCATCACTAATAATCAGATCACAATCAAAATGCTGTAACAGTAATTCAATTGCCTGTTGGCGATTCGGCGAAATACAAACAGGAACACCCGTCCGTTTGGCTATTAATACAGGTTCATCGCCCCCCAGAATAGGATCAGTTTTTCCATCGACTAATAATGGATAGGTTGTAGATTGACTACCATAACCTCGTGAAATAACACCGCACTTTATGCCTTTTTGTTGCAATTGCTGCACTAACCAAATGGTGACTGGCGTTTTGCCATTTCCACCCACAGATAAATTGCCTACAACAATAACAGGAACAGGGGCTTTATAGGATTTAAGTATGCCAGATTGAAATAAAAAACGACGTAACTTACTGATAATAAAGAAAATCAGTGAAAAGGGTAAAAGTAAGTAAGAAATGAAGGAGTGAGAATACCAAAATTTCATTATTGCTCCATGGGCGAGTTTTAACCTCGCCCTATATTAGCGGCTATTTAGCCTGAAAATTGCATTGAATGTAATTGCTTATAAGCACCATTTTGCGCTAACAATGCTTGATGACTTCCTCGCTCTTTAATTTCACCATGTTCAATGACAATTATTTCATCGGCTTTTTCAATTGTGGACAAACGATGTGCAATCACTAAAACGGTTCGATCTTTTTGAAGCTCATCTAAAGCAGCTTGAATTGCGCGTTCTGATTCGGTATCTAACGCAGAAGTGGCTTCATCCAAAATGAGAACCGGCGAGTTGCGCAACAATGCACGAGCAATGGCTAAACGTTGACGTTGACCGCCAGATAAACTCGCCCCATTTTCGCCAATTACTGTATCAAATCCATTGTCGAGCTTTTCAATAAATTCCAACGCATGAGCCGCACGAGCTGCTTCAATAATTTGTTCGCGACTGTATTTATCTGTTGCAGCATAAGCAATATTATTGGCAACGGTATCATTAAATAAATGCACTTGTTGCGATACAACCGAGCATTGTTGACGCAAATTCGCTAAGCGATAATCTTGGATGTTAACACCATCAAGTAAAATTTCGCCTTGATTGATATCATAAAAACGAGTTAATAAATTAGCAATTGTGGATTTGCCTGAACCTGAACGCCCCACCAATGCCACCGTTTTACCAGCTGGAATATCAAAAGAAAGGTGATTTAACGCGAGTTCATCTTTGCCTTGATAAGCAAAAGCGACATTATTGAACTGAACATCACCTTTCACACGCTCTGCTTCATAAGTGCCATGATCTTTTTCTTCTTCTAAATCCAAAAACTCAAATAGGGTTTGGCAAGCCGCCATTCCACGCTGGAATTGTGAATTGACATTGGTTAATGATTTTAGCGGACGCATCATCGCCATCATGGAAGAAAACACCACAGTAAAAGAACCTGCGGTCAAATTTTCACTCATGACATCAGGAAAAGTTGCCACATAAAGCACCGCAGAAAGAGCCAAAGAGGCAATGAGTTGAACTAAACCATCTGAAATACCGTCAGCAGAAACAATTTTCATGCCTTTACGACGCATATCATTACTCACTTCGTTAAAGCGCGCTTCTTCGACTTTTTGCCCACCAAAAGACAATACGACTTTATGCCCTTTTAACATTTGTTCGGTGGTAATGGTCAAGGCGCCCATACTGTCTTGAATATTACGGCTAAGTTGGCGGAATTTTTTCGATACAAATCCAATTAACACGCCGATAACAGGTGCAACCACAAATAACACGACGGAGAGTTGCCAACTGGTGTAGATCATAACCACAAATAATGAAATTAAATAGACACCTTCACGAACAATTGTGACCAAGGCACTAGAAGAGGAACTCGCCACCATTTCTGTATCGTAGGTGACACGAGATAATAAACGTCCTGTTGGATGTTGATCGAAGTAAGGCACTGGCATAAACATTAAATGTTTAAATAAGCGACGACGTAAATTCATCACGACTTTGCCTGACACCCAAGCTAAACAATAAGTAGAAACATAATTGGTCAGACCGCGGAATAATATAAACACCACAATCAACAAAGACATCAGCTTTAAGAAAGCATGATCTGCTTGTCCAAAGCCTTGATCTAAAAGCGGTTTTAATAAATAAATCAACCCTGAATCAATGAGTGCATTTAATACCAAAGTGATTGCTGCGGCGAGCAATCCTGCTTTGAAAGGTGCAATTTCAGGCCATAAACGTTTGAAGGTTTTAAATACAGAAATATCTTTTTCTTTCATAATCTGATCTGTAGTTATAAATTGTACGCATTGTACAATTATTTGCGCAATTAGCCAAATTAAACCCCATTAATCCCTTTGTGTTTGCCCTATTATTTGTTGATACCATGGACTCAAGCTATTACGTGCTGTTTTAATTTTTATATCATCTTGCGTAATTTGCAGCGAAACTTGCCCAGAAACTGCGCTATTATACACCGCACTTTTTGCCTGCTTAAGCCGTTGCAACACGACTGAATGTGGAAATTGCCAAGGGTTCCAACGACTGGTTGAAATTAATGAAATTTGAGGATCAATTCGCTTTATCAACGCTTGGCTTGTGGAAGTTTTACTGCCATGATGCCCCACTTGCAAAATATCAATTTCCCCTAATTGCTCACCAAATCGGGCAAGAATTTGCTGTTCGACTATGGTATCCGCATCGCCCAATAATAAAAGACGATGTTTCTGATCAGAAATCAATAATACACAGGAATCTGCATTTCTTGCTTTTTCAACTACATGTGTTGGTGAAAGCGCTTCAATCTTCAACCCTTGCCATTGCCAAATTTGATCTTTTTGGCAAAAAGTGCGGTGTTTTTCTTGATAGTTTTGTTGAGAAGCGCTAATTAACATCGCATTTGGATAGGCTTGCAGAATTTTCCTCGCACCACCAGAATGGTCGTTGTCATCATGGCTCACCACAACATAATCTAAATCAATCCCCTCTCGGCGCAAATAAGGCAAAATTTCCACCTCCGCCATAGAAGAATTGCCCCAACTCGCGCCTGTATCATATAAAATTCCCCGTTGATTTTTGACAATTAAGACAGATAAACCTTGCCCTACATCCAACATTTCCACTCGCCAATCAGGTTGTAAACACATTGTTGTTGCGATTTTCACCAACAAAATGCTGCATAATATCGCCATCCCATTTCGTAGCCAATAAAATGGCTTAGCTTGATAACAAACCAAAATAAGCCACAACAGACAACATGCGCAGATAATAAACGTAATAAACATGATTTGTAGATTAGATAAATAGATCCAACCTTGCTGAAAATAAATGAGTAATGAGGTTATTTTTTCTGCAATAAAATTCGCAAATTGCCAACTTTCAAATGCGCCCTGCATCAAAATAGAAAGCAACACGATAGGTACTAAAACAAAGCTAAATAAAGGCACAATTAATAAATTGGCGAATAAAGATTGCCAAGAAAAAGCGCCAAATAGTGCAACTTGAATGGGGGCAAAAAAGAGAAATAAACCGCATTGCAAATGAAACAAAGCAAAAATCCACCGCACTTTAGCGGGTAATACTTTGCCTTGCCAACTGAATACAGAAAAAGGCACAAGTTGATACCATAGTAACAGGCTGCCAACAGCACCGACAGATAAATAAAAACTCGTGGATAAAATCATCATGGGATCGCAACATAACAACAAAGCAGTACCCGCAAAAAACAATTGCCAAAGATGATGATATCCCCTATTCAACCGAAATAAAGACAATAAACAGAGTGCGACAATGGCTCTGAAGGTAGGGACAGCAAAACCTGCCAATTGAGCATAAATGATAGCGCATAATAATCCTGCCAAAATAGGAAATGTCGGTGTAATCCAATGGGTTGGCAAAAAATACTGCCCTATTCGCCCAAGCCAAAATCCTATCGCCATGGCTAAACCAATATGTAAGCCCGAAATCGCCATCAAATGTGCAGTATTACTATTTTGGTAAAGTTGTTTCGTTTCTTCCTCTAACCAGGCACGCTCGCCAAATCCCAATGCTAGCAATAATCCTTGTTGTTTTAGACCTTGCGTTTTTTTTAAAACGGATTCAAACAATTTTTCTCGCCAAGAAAAATCTTGCGATATTTTCACCGCACTTTTTATCCTTGCTGTTGCAGTAATACCTTGCGACAAATACCACGCTTGTCGATCAAAACCACCTTGATTTAATCTGGAAGAAATGGGGCGAATATGCAAATTCCCTTGCCAAACCTCGCCCATTTTAGGCATTTCCTTTACTTGCCAATTGGTATATAAACGTTGAGGAGAATTCGAATCAGGCTGTTTTAATTCAATGATTAAGGTTTGATAATCTTTTTGCTGCTGGATTTTTAAAATTTTGAAATTTGCTTTGAGGTGATAAGGCGTAAAGTTCGCCTGTGCTAATAACGATAAAGCATGAAAATGGAAATAACCTAATGTAAGAGAAAATAAACATAAAAAATGAACAACTTTTTTTATTCTCGTCCACTTGTTAAAACAATAAGAACAAGCGCCAAATAACAATGCAGATGCTAATGCTTGCCACCAATAGAGCAAATAAGTTTCGGGCAAATAATACAATGAAATAGCAGACAGAATTAGGCTATAAACCAGCCAATCAATGTTAATCAAATTTTGAATATGATTAATAAAAATTCGCCCAAACCAAAACTTTGCCATTTTCCACCGCACTTTTGATAACTATCTTGGGTAAATTAATGATAGAAAATCGGTCACTGCAAATTTAGTCCACGTTTTTTGGAACTAAGATCACAAAATAAGTAAAGAAAATGTAAAATTATACGATTTCATTTGCTTATTGTTTCAACTTCTGATATTTATACGCCTTCAAAATTTCCCCCCTAATTTATTAGGGCATTTTTTTATCCTGTTTGATGTGAATGGAACAAAACACAAGCAAGCATAATATGAATTGGAGAACAAAATGACGACCACAAATAAATCCTCGTTAAGCCTTTTAGCGTTAGCAGGTGTTTCGCCATATCAGGAACAAGAAGGCGAAGAATACATGAACGAAAATCAAATCGCTCATTTCCGTAAAATCCTGCAAGCTTGGCACGATCAAATTGTGGATGAAGCAAGTCGCACTGTTGCTTATATGCAAGATGAAGCGGCAAATTTCCCCGATCCAGCAGATCGTGCGACGCAGGAAGAAGAATTTAGCCTTGAATTACGTGCGCGTGATCGTGAACGTAAATTAATGAAAAAAATCGAAAATACATTAAAGAAATTGGATACCGAAGACTTCGGTTATTGTGATTCTTGTGGAGTGGAAATTGGTATTCGCCGTTTAGAAGCGCGTCCAACTGCGGATCTTTGTATTGATTGCAAAACCTTAGCGGAAGTACGTGAAAAACAAATGGGTTTCTAATTTCCCCTAAACAATAATCAAGTAAATAATAAAGTTGGGCGCATTTTTAAATGCGTCCCTTGTTTTATTTGTGGAGTTTATTATTTTAAACTATATAAAAAAGCTGTTTAATCAAAAGCACCAACAGCCTCAATCTCAACAAGCTGAAAGAACAGCGCCTAATCTTAATCGCGTTGTCAAACAGTCACAACCTATTAAAAACTCAGAACAGGTTTCTAACCAGCATAAGCAAGCAATCAAAGCAAACTTGGTTGGCATTAATCCTCGTCAATTTAGTAAAAATGCCCTTTATATTGTAGAGAAACTGCAACGTAATGGTTATGAGGCCTATATTGTTGGGGGATGTTTGCGTGATCTTTTACTGGGTAAGCAACCAAAAGATTTTGATGTTGCCACCAATGCGCGTCCAGAGCAAATTCAAGCATTATTTCAGCGTCAATGTCGTTTAGTTGGACGACGCTTTAGATTAGCGCATATTATGTTTGGTCGCGATATTATTGAAGTTGCGACTTTCCGAGCAGGCCATCAAAATAGTTTGTCCGAAGGTCAAGCGAAGAAAAATGAAGATGGTATGTTATTGAGAGATAATGTGTACGGTAATTTAGAGCAAGATGCAGAACGCAGAGACTTCACTGTCAATGCCCTATATTACAATCCTAAAAACAACACCTTATTAGACTATTATCAGGGCATTGAAGATCTCAAAGCAGGTAAATTACGTTTAATCGGCGATCCTGTTGTTCGTTATCAAGAAGATCCTGTTCGTATGCTACGCGCAATTCGCTTTATGGCGAAACTTGATATGTTCTTGGATAAAGCCAGTGAAACGCCAATTAGAGAACTCGCGCCTCTACTCAAAAATATTCCACCAGCTCGTTTATTTGATGAAAGCTTAAAACTCTTGCAAACTGGTGTGGGGGAAAAAAACTATCAATTACTATGTCAGTATGGTTTATTTGAACAACTTTTCCCAGCGCTAATGCCCTATTTCACTGAAAAAGGCGATAGCTTTGCAGAACGTATGATTGTGCAAGCGCTCAGATCCACTGATGAACGCATTGCAGATAATCTACGTATTAATCCTGCTTTCTTATTTGCTGCATTTTTTTGGTATCCATTACGTGAAAAAGTGGAAATTCTCAAAAATGAAGGTGGATTGAATAACCATGATGCCCATGCTTTAGCGGGCAATGAAATTATGGACCTACTTTGCACCACACTTGCAGCACCTCGTCGCCATACGGGGGTGATTCGTGATATTTGGTTTTTACAATTACAATTGATGAAACGTGTTGGTAAAGCACCAGAAAAAACCATGGCACATACGAAATTCCGCGCAGCCTATGATTTACTGGCAATGCGTGCTGAAATTGAAGGTGGCGAAGCTATCGAGTTAGCAAAATGGTGGCATGAATATCAGTTCAGCACTCAAGAACAGCGAAATTCTTTAGTAAAAGAACAAACTAAAAATGCGCCAAAAAGCAAAAAACGCTATTACCGACCTCGTAAGAAAAAAAGCAGTCATTAAGGAAAACAAATGGCAACGGCATATATCGCATTAGGTAGCAATTTAGCACAACCTATTGAGCAATTAAATTCAGCCATAAAAGCATTAGCGGCATTACCCAATACTCAGGTCGTGGCAACCAGTTCCTTCTATCAAAGTAAACCGCTCGGCCCACAGGATCAACCTGATTATGTGAATGCAGTTGTTGAATTAAATACCGAATTAACACCAATTGATTTATTGGATAGTTTGCAACACATTGAAAATGCTCAAGGACGCGTACGCTTACGTCGTTGGGGTGAACGCACCTTAGATTTAGATATATTGCTTTATGATCAACTTATTATGCAAACGGAACGCTTAACTATTCCTCATTATGATATGCATAACAGAGAATTTGTTATTGTACCTTTGTATGAAATAGCGCCAACTCTTGTAATACCTAGTCTGGGTGATATTAGAAATATGTTCAAATATTTTGAAAATCACCAAATGATTATTTGTAATTTATAAAAGAAAATGGTATATTGCATCCATCTTAAGCGTCCCTAATGCTTTTGATACTTCACTTAGTTATGATTCCAAAGTTAAGTGAAAATTTTATTCATAATATCCTAAACCTACTAATGAAAATGCAACCCTCGGGTTGCATTTTTTTTTAAGCATTATAAAACTTCGCAAAAATGCACCGCACTTTATTGCTAAAAAAGAGTTTATTCTATAAAAAAAGGGATAAATCTGATAAAATCACCGCATTTTATGCAATAACATTAAATAAAACATGGCATTAATTAGTTTAACCAACGGTTATCTTTCCTTTAGCGATCATCCCTTATTAGATCACACAGAATTACATATTGAACCCAATGAACGCGTCTGTTTAGTGGGGCGTAACGGCGCAGGTAAATCCACATTACTCAAAATTTTATCTGGAGAAATGCCTTTAGATGATGGCAAGTTGCAATTCAGCCAAGATTTAGTGATTTCTCGTTTAGAGCAAGATCCGCCTCGTAATGCTAAAGGCAATGTGTTTGACTATGTGGCAGAAGGAATTGGTCACTTAGCAGATTTATTAAAAAAATATCATCATATTTCTACTCAACTAGAAAATGATTATTCTGATAGCCTACTTAACCAATTATCACAAGTTCAAAGCCAACTTGAGCATGCTAACGGCTGGCAATTTGAAAATAAAATCAAAGAAGTTTTAATTAAATTAGAACTCAATCCCAACACATTATTATCCGACTTATCTGGTGGTTGGCAACGCAAAGCCGCATTAGCGCGCGCTTTGGTATGCAATCCGGATATTTTACTCTTAGATGAACCAACCAACCATTTAGATGTTGATGCGATTGAATGGCTAGAAGATTTTTTACTCAACTTTACGGGTAGCATTGTCTTTATTTCGCACGACCGCTCATTTATTCGTAAAATGGCAACGCGCATTGTTGATTTAGATCGCGGTCAGCTTGTTTCTTATTCAGGAAATTACGATACCTATCTCAGCACCAAAGAAGAAAACCTACGTGTTGAAGCGTTACAAAATGAATTATTTGATAAAAAACTGGCACAAGAAGAAGTTTGGATTCGTCAAGGTATCAAAGCCCGTCGTACTAGAAATGAAGGTCGCGTAAGAGCCCTAAAAGCCTTACGAGAAGAACGCCGCCAACGCCGAGAAGTGATGGGGACTGCCAAGTTACAGCTGGATAATTCAAGTCGTTCAGGCAAAATTGTATTCGAAATGGAAAATGCCAGCTATGAAATAGAGGGTAAAAAATTATTAACGAATTTTAGCACAACCATTCTGCGTGGCGACAAAATTGCTTTAGTCGGTCCAAATGGTTGTGGCAAAACCACTTTTATCAAATTATTGCTTGATCAATTACAAGCCACTTCTGGATCAATTCGTTGTGGTACAAAATTAGAGATTGCCTATTTTGATCAATATCGCATTGATTTAGATCCCGAAAAAACCGTCATGGATAATGTAGCGGATGGTAAACAAGATATTGAAGTAAATGGTGTTAAACGCCATGTTCTAGGCTACTTACAAGATTTCTTATTTCCACCGAAACGTGCAATGACCCCAGTTAAAGCTCTATCTGGTGGCGAACGAAATCGTTTATTATTGGCAAAATTGTTGCTCAAACCCAACAATCTATTGATTTTGGATGAACCAACGAATGATCTTGATATTGAAACCCTTGAATTATTAGAAGAAATTTTATCTGATTATCAAGGTACCTTAATTGTTGTTAGCCACGACCGTCAATTTATCGATAATATCGCCACAGAATGTTATATTTTTGAAGGAAATGGCGTACTAAATAAATATGTTGGCGGATTTTTTGATGCGAAACAGCAACAAGCCAATGTATTTGCACAAAAAGCTGCGCTAGAACAAGAAAAACAGAAAAAAGCCTCGTCGAATGCTGAAAGTGCGGTAAAAAATCCGCAAGTTTCTACACCTAACAAAAATAAAACGGTAAAACTCTCATATAAAGAACAACGAGAACTTGAACAGCTACCACAATTATTGGAAGAATTAGAGCAAAAAATCACCGCACTTCAAACCGAAATGAGTGATCCTGCCTTTTTCCAACAACCTCACGACTATACGGCAAAACAATTGCAAACCCTTGCAGATACAGAAGCAGAGCTTGAAGCTGCCTTTTTGCGTTGGGAAGAATTAGAAGAAAAGAAAAACATTAATAGTTGAGAAATAACCATTATGTCAACCAATTATTCCGCACAGGAAATTACTGTATTAAAAGATCTTGAGCCTGTACAAACCCGTCCAGGCATGTACACAGATACGACTCGTCCAAACCACTTGGGACAAGAGGTTATTGATAACAGTGTCGATGAAGCCTTAGCTGGATACGCTAGTAAAATCGAAGTCATTTTACACAAAGATCAATCTCTTGAAGTCATTGATAATGGTCGAGGCATGCCAGTGGATATTCATCCGGTGGAAAAAGTGTCTGGTATAGAAGTCATTATGACCAAGTTACATGCAGGCGGGAAATTCTCAAATAAAAATTATGCTTTTTCCGGTGGTTTACATGGCGTAGGTATTTCTGTAGTTAATGCTCTTTCTGAACGCGTTGATGTCACTGTAAAACGTGATGGCAATGTACATCATATCGCCTTTGAAAATGGTAAAAAAGTCAAAGAATTAGAAGTTATTGGTTCTTGTGGTCGCCGCACAACAGGTACCACTGTACATTTCAAGCCGAATGCAAAATATTTTGATAGTGATAAATTTTCTGTCAGCCGTTTACGCCATTTATTGCGTGCAAAAGCCGTCCTTTGTTCAGGCTTAGAAATTAAATTTATTGATAAAATCAATGGCACCGAAGATATTTGGTTATATCAAGATGGCTTAGCTGATTATTTAAGTGAAGCAGTAAATGGTTTCGCAACCTTGCCAGAAAAACCTTTTGTCGGACAATTTAGCGGCAATACGGAGGCGGTTGACTGGGCATTATTATGGCTACCAGAAGGTGGTGAATTATTAGGTGAAAGCTATGTAAACCTCATCCCTACCATTCAAGGCGGTACCCACGTCAATGGATTAAGACAAGGCTTACTGGATGCAATGCGTGAATTTTGTGAATTTCATAATCTATTGCCTCGCAATGTTAAACTTACTGCAGATGATCTTTGGGATCGTTGCGCCTACGTTCTTTCTTTTAAAATGCAAGATCCACAATTTGCAGGCCAAACCAAAGAGCGCTTGTCTTCACGTCAAAGTGCGGTCTTTATTAGCGGCGTTTTAAAAGACGCGTTTAGCTTGTGGCTCAATCAACATATTGAACAAGCGAAATTATTAGCTGAAATGGCGATTAATTCCGCACAACGTCGTCTCAATGCAGCGAAAAAAGTCGTGCGTAAGAAATTAGTGAGCGGTCCTGCACTTCCTGGTAAATTAGCTGATTGTAGCTCACAAGATTTAGACAAAACAGAATTGTTTTTAGTGGAAGGCGATTCCGCTGGCGGTTCTGCCAAACAAGCACGCAATCGCGAATACCAAGCAATTCTGCCTTTGCGTGGTAAAATTCTAAACACTTGGGAAGAATCATCAGATCGCGTACTTGCTTCTGAAGAAGCCCACAATATTGCAGTTGCTTTAGGTATTGATCCCAATAGCGATGACTTAAGCCAGCTCCGCTACGGGAAAGTTTGTATTCTTGCCGATGCGGATAGTGATGGTTTACATATTGCCACACTACTCTGCGCATTATTTTTGCGACACTTCCCTAAATTAGTCCAAAATGGACATGTTTATGTAGCAATGCCACCACTCTATCGTATTGATTTAGGAAAAGAAATTTATTACGCCTTAGATGAAAGTGAAAAAGAAGCTGTTTTAGATCGTTTAAAACATAAACGTGGTACAGCAAATGTTCAACGCTTCAAAGGGTTAGGTGAAATGAATCCAAGCCAGTTGCGAGAAACCACCATGGATCCAAATACTCGTCGTTTAGTGCAACTTACTTATGAAACACCAGAAGAAAGTGCGGTGGAAAATGAAGAAGAAAATGCGACTTTTGAACTCATGGATATGTTATTAAACAAAAAACGAGCAGAAGATCGTAAAAATTGGTTACAAACAAATGGTGATTTAGTTGAACTCTCCGTTTAACTTGTTATATCTCATCCAACATTATTTTAAATTCAATAAACAAACAGAAAAATGAGTACAATTAACTACGAAGGCATTGAACAAATGCCGATTGGCACCTTTAGTGAAAAGGCTTACCTCAACTATTCCATGTATGTAATTATGGATCGTGCGTTGCCTTTTATTGGCGATGGTTTGAAACCCGTACAGCGACGTATCATTTATGCTATGTCCGAACTGGGACTCAATGCAGCAGCAAAATACAAAAAATCTGCGCGCACAGTGGGGGATGTGTTAGGTAAATTTCATCCTCATGGCGATTCTGCTTGCTATGAAGCTATGGTATTAATGGCACAACCTTTCTCTTATCGCTATCCGTTGGTCGATGGTCAAGGTAACTGGGGCGATCCGGACAATCCAAAATCCTTTGCAGCTATGCGTTATACGGAATCTCGCTTATCCAAAATTGCCGAGATTTTGTTAAGTGAATTAGGGCAAGGAACGGTGGATTATCAACCTAACTTTGACGGCACAATCGAAGAGCCGCAATATCTGCCTGCTCGCCTACCGCATATCTTATTAAATAGCACCACTGGGATTGCTGTTGGTATGGCAACGGACATTCCACCTCATAATATTAATGAAATCGCCGATGCAGCAGTGATGTTGTTAGATAATCCACAAGCCAGCTTGGACGATATTCTAACTGTTGTGCAAGGTCCTGATTATCCAACAGAAGCCGAGATTATTACGCCAAAAGCGGATATTCGTAAAATTTATGAACAAGGTCGCGGCTCAATCAAAATGCGCGCGATTTGGAAAAAAGAAGATGGCGAAATTATTATTAGCGCTGTTCCTCATCAGGCTTCACCAAGCAAAATTATGACACAAATCGCAGATCAAATGACTGCGAAAAAATTGCCAATGGTAGAAGATGTCCGAGATGAAGCCGATCAAGATAATCCAGTTCGCTTAGTGATTGTGCCTCGTTCAAATCGTGTTGATGTGGATGCCTTAATGGCACATTTATTTGCCACCACCGATTTAGAAAAAAGCTATCGTGTAAATATGAATATGATCGGGCTTGATCATAAACCCGCTGTAAAAAACTTATTGCAAATTCTCAATGAATGGTTGCAATTCCGTCGCACAACAGTGACACGACGCCTGAATTACCGTTTAGATAAGGTATTATCTCGCTTACATATTTTAGCTGGCTTAATGATTGCTTTTCTGAATATTGATGAAGTCATCGACATTATTCGCAATGAGGATGAACCGAAAGCAGTATTAATGGCTCGTTTTAATCTGAGTGATGAACAAGCTGAAGCTATTTTAAATTTACGTTTACGCCATCTCGCAAAATTAGAAGAACATGAATTACAAGCAGAACAAGCTAAATTAGAAGAAGAACGTCAAACACTAGAAGCTTTACTCAATTCTGAACGACGTTTAAATACGCTAATAAAAAAAGAAATCCAGCAAGATGCTAAAACCTATGCAAGCCCAAGACGATCACCATTAGTGGAACGTGCAGAAGCCAAAGCCATTTCTGAAACAGAAATGCTGCCAGCAGAACCTGTTACCGTTATTCTGTCTAAAATGGGTTGGGTTCGCTGCGCCAAAGGTCATGATATTGATGTGCAAGGTTTAAGCTATAAAGCTGGCGATAGCTACAAAGCACATGCTTATGGGAAAAGTAATCAAGCAGTCGTCTTTATTGACAGCACAGGACGAAGCTATGCCTTAGAGCCATTAAGTCTGCCTTCTGCTCGTTCACAAGGCGAACCATTAACCGGCAAACTGAACTTACCAGCTGGCGCCACTATTGAACATGTATTAATGGAAAATGAAGATCAAAGCTTGCTGATGGCATCCGATGCTGGCTATGGTTTTATTTGTAAATTTGAAGATTTAATCTCTCGCAATAAAGCGGGTAAAGCCTTGATAAGCTTGCCAGATAATGCACAGGTACTACCGCCTAAAACTATCCAAAATTCCACCGCGCTTTTGGTCGCATTAACACAAGCTGGGCGTATGCTCATGTTCCCTGTGCAAGATTTGCCAAGTTTAAGCAAAGGGAAAGGCAATAAGATCATCAATATTTCAGCTACAGAAGCCAAAGCACGCACTGATTATATCGTTAACTTATTCTTGATAAACGAAAATGCACATTTGGTCTTCCATTCAGGAAAACGTAAAATCACCTTAAAAACCGATGAACTGCAAAAATTCCGCGCAGAACGAGGTCGTAAAGGTTCTTCTCTACCACGCGGTTTACATAGTGGTGTGAAAATTGAAATTGTGGAATAAATGAAATAAAAGCTAGGAATAACACCTAGCTTTTTTATTACCCATAATTTTATTAGGAAAATCACAGAATATGCATTTTTCACGTTCCCAAATGTCCGAATATATTTTAAAATAACGCATATTCTTTATTCATTTCTCGTTTTATGAAACTAAATCTACCAATCTTTCTTACGCTGTTCCGAGTGGTATTAATTCCATTCTTTATTATTGCTTTTTATCTGCCTGTCAGTTGGTCGCCTTTTGCTGCCACCGCGATTTTTTTTATCGCTTCTGTAACAGATTGGTTTGATGGCTATTTAGCTAGAAAATTAAAACAAACCACTCCTTTTGGCGCATTTTTAGATCCCGTTGCAGATAAAGTGATTGTGGCTGTCGCCCTCGTGCTTGTGGTGGAATATTATCACGCTTTTTGGATCACCATTCCTGCTATTATTATGATCGCACGCGAAATTATTATTTCTGCCTTGCGTGAATGGATGGCGGAATTGGGCAGCCGCACAAAAGTCGCAGTTTCTTGGGTTGGTAAGGTAAAAACAACTGCGCAAATGTTTGCTCTTGGTGGACTTTTATGGCGTTATAACAGTTTAATGGAAACAGCTGCGATTATCCTACTCTACATAGCAGCAATTTTAACGATTTGGTCAATGATGCAATATTTAAAAGCCGCCAAAGGTCCATTATTGGATGAAACTTTGTAAAAAAACACCGCACTTTGCTTACAAAGCTAGCAAATCGACTTATTTTTAAACGCTTAACTTTTTTTATTAAAATAATATTTGACTAACGTTATTAAATCCGTAAAATGCACATCCGTTGACAGCGTTGCTGTAAACAATGCGGGAATAGCTCAGTTGGTAGAGCACGACCTTGCCAAGGTCGGGGTCGCGAGTTCGAGCCTCGTTTCCCGCTCCATTTTAAATGCGTTGTGCCCGAGTGGCGGAATCGGTAGACGCAAGGGATTTAAAATCCCTCGCCTTTCGAGGCGTGCCAGTTCAAGTCTGGCCTCGGGCACCATTTAAAACACATAATCAAATCAATAAGATAGTCGCTTTAAGCGGCTTTTTTATGTCTAAAACAATTAGCAATACATCTTCCACTCTTGAGCATTTCTTTACATTTTTTTACAATAAAGCACTTTTCATTTGGGTTTATATCATTTAAAATCCATCCGCTGTACTAAATTTAACCTATGTAGTTTAGATCTACACAAAGTAGATTATTTTTTATTGAGGATAAACAATAAAATATTTAGTAAAAACAACATTAGCTGTTGCGGTTTCGGCTTTCTTAGTCGCTTGCCAAACACCAACAAAACATCGTGATGATTGTGATGACTACCGTTTTAAAAACACAGAAGAATATAAGCACAGACATGGTGGCGAATGTGTGAGCGATTGGTATAAAAATGATCAAGATAGTTCTACAGGATTATTAGGAGTGAATATCAATACCACCCCTACTAATACACCAAATACAGATATAGGAAATGGAAATACTACGACCACTCCAACTGAAAACCAAGTTACTACCGTAGGTGGTAATGATGGAGGTAATAATCCTACAAATACTCCAACAGAAAGTCAAGGCACTACTACCGAAGTAAGTGGTAATGATGGGGCTAGTAACACCCCAACTGAAAACCAAGGCACTACTACCGAAGTAAGTGGTAATGATGGGGCTAGTGACACCCCAACTGAAAACCAAGGCACGACTACCGAAGGTGGTGGTAATGATGGGGCTAGTAACACCCCAACTGAAAACCAAGGCACGACTACCGAAGATGGTGGTAATGATGGGGGCGGCAGTGCTACAGGAGGCGCTACAGGGGGAGATATTGCGACACAACCTGGTACTGAACAACCTGGCACTGAACAACCTGGCACTGAACAACCTGGCACTGAACAACCTGGCACTGAACAACCTGGCACTGAACAACCTGGCACTGAACAACCTGGCACTGAACAACCTGGCACTGAACAACCTGGCACAGGAGGAAATACGGCAGGAGAACCTTGCGGTGCATGTGGTGGTTCAGGAGATCAGCAGGTAGGGGAAGATGATGAAGAACCACCTGCAGTTGAGAATCCAGATAGATAGCCATAACTAAAATCAACAACGGATTAATTGCTTGATGAAAAACGAACTTCTCAAAAGAAGTTCGTTTTTTATTGGTTATTAAATAAATGACAATATAAAGCCCTACGATAATGCAAATGAAAAATTAGACGGGGTATTTAAAAGTACTAAAAAGCCGTAAATTGCCCCATTTTCAAATGGAAACTTACGGCTTAAAAATTTGATGGCGGAGGAAGTGAGATTCGAACTCACGGAGGGCGTAAACCCTCGCCGGTTTTCAAGACCGGTGCCTTCAACCACTCGACCATTCCTCCGGATAAGTGCGGTTAAATATAATATAGTTTTTATATTGAGTAAACTAGATTCTCACTATTTACAATTGGAAGACGATATTTCGCCCAAGTTGCTTATTATAAATACAAATTAGTTAAAAATACTTTGACTTTCCATTAATTTAACATATATTTAACCATAATGTTTTCATTTAAATAGAAGGAAAAACTATGCAACAATCTCGTATTGTTTTCGACTCTCGTGAACATTCGACTTCACTACTGCAAACCCATAAAGTATTACGTAATACTTATTTCTTATTGGGTTTAACCTTAGCGTTCTCTGCTATTGTGGCTTATATTTCAATGTCATTGAACTTGCCGCGTCCAAATATTATTGTGATGTTAGTGGGTTTCTATGGCTTACTCTTTTTAACAAATGCATTAGCTAATAGTGCAGCAGGTATTTTAGCGGTATTCGCTTTTACAGGATTTTTAGGTTATACCGTTGGTCCAATTCTTAATCTATATGTTGGTGCAGGCTTAAGTGATACTGTTGTGTTGGCATTAGGCGGAACAGCTGCGGTATTCTTCGCTTGTTCAGCTTATGTATTAACCACTAAAAAGGATATGTCTTTCCTTTCTGGTATGCTATTCGCACTGTTTATCGTGTTATTAGTGGGTATGATCGCAAACATCTTCTTAAACATGCCAGCAATTCACATCGCAATGAGCGCATTATTTGTGATCTTCTCTGCAGCAGGTATTCTATTTGAAACCAGCAATATTATTCACAATGGTGAAACCAACTATATTCGTGCAACAGTCAGCTTGTTTGTATCTATCTACAACTTATTTATTAGCTTGTTGAATATCCTTGGTTTATTCCGTGGTGATGACTAAATAGCCCATTCTCTGTAAAGAACGCCCCTAATGGGGCGTTTTTTGTTATACTTGTCCCACATTCAATTTAGAAAAATTTACCTATGCTTGAAATTAATAATGTGGTTATCGAAACCGACGCTTTTGGCTATCTTCTAGATTCAAATCAATGGAATGAAGAAATTGCTTTGGCTATTGCAGAACAAGAGAATATCCATTTAACAGAAGCGCATTGGGAAGTCATTTACTTCGTTCGTCAATTCTACAAAGAATATAATACTTCGCCAGCAATTAGAATGTTAGTGAAAGCAATGGCAGAGAAACTCGATGCAGATAAAGGAAATAGCCGATATTTGCAACGATTATTCCCTGATGGCCCCGCAAAACAGGCTACAAAACTCGCAGGATTACCCAAACCTGCAAAATGCTTGTAAATAATAATAATTATCACTTGACAACTAATGATATTTGACTTACTATTTATATGGTTTTATTGACTATTAAGGAAAGTCTATGAAAAAATCACTCTATCTTATTTTATTTTCATTATTAAGTTTTACAGCGACACCAAGCTATGCTAAATTTAAAGTCGTCACAACTTTTACTATTATTCAAGACATTGCTCAAAATGTGGCTGGCGATGCGGCTGAAGTCCATTCCATTACCAAACCTGGTGCGGAAATTCATGAATATCAGCCAACACCACAGGATTTAGTAAAAGCGCAATCTGCCGATCTTATTTTATGGAATGGACTAAATCTTGAACTTTGGTTTGAAAAATTCTTCCAAAGTATGAAGAATGTACCTTCTGTAACAGTGAGTGAAGGTATTACCCCTATTTCGATTTATGAAGGCGAATATAAAGGTAAACCAAATCCTCACGCTTGGATGTCAACATCTAATGCATTAATTTATATTGAGAATATCAAAAATGCTTTTATTAAATATGATCCAAGCAATGCAGAAACTTACACAAAAAATGCCGCAGTTTATGCTGAAAAAATCAAAGCATTAGATGCACCATTACGTGAAAAATTAAATCAGTTACCAGAAAATAAACGTTGGTTAGTAACAAGTGAAGGTGCATTCAGCTACCTAGCAAAAGATTATAACCTCAATGAACTTTATTTATGGGCAGTGAACGCTGAACAACAAGGTACACCTAAACAAGTGAAAAAAGTCATTGATGCGGTTAAAAAGAATAAAATTCCTGTGGTATTTAGTGAAAGCACCATTTCTCCAAAACCAATGATGCAAGTAGCGAAAGAAACAGGTACAAAATACGGTGGCGTACTTTATGTTGACTCATTATCGACACAAGACGGCCCAGTTCCAACCTACATTGATTTATTAAATACAACTGTTTCTACTGTTGTAAAAGGATTTGAACAATAACATGACACATACAGCTGCAATTCAAGTTGAGAATGCGACTGTAAGGTATAACAATGGTCATACCGCAATTGAAGATGTTTCTTTTCATCTCAAAGGCGGTATGATTTGTGCCTTACTTGGCGTCAACGGTGGCGGAAAATCAACGCTATTTAAAAGTTTAATGGGATTAATTCGCTTGCAACAAGGGAAAATCTCACTCTGTAATCTACCTATTCAAAAAGCACTTAAGCAAAACCTGATTTCTTATGTGCCACAAAGTGAAGATGTGGATTGGCAATTCCCTGTTTCTGTATATGATGTTGTTATGCAGGGACGCTATGGCTATATGAATTTTCTCCGAATTCCCACCGCACTTGATAAAGAAAAAGTTCAATTAGCTATGCAGCGTGTGGATATTGAACATTTAGCTGAACGTCAAATCGGCGAATTATCTGGTGGTCAGAAAAAACGTGTTTTTCTTGCCCGCGCTTTAGCACAACAAAGTAAAATTATTTTATTGGATGAACCTTTTACAGGCGTTGATGTAAAAACAGAGAACGCGATTATTGAATTGCTCACCCAATTGAGAGAACAAGGACATCTTATTCTCGTTTCCACTCACAACTTAGGTTCTGTGCCTGATTTTTGTGATCATGTGGTAATGATTAATCGTAAAATCATAGCTTCAGGCGAAACCATAAATACCTTCAATCAACATAATTTAGAGCAACTTTTTGGTGGGGTATTACGTCATATCAAATTATCAGGTATGGAACTGCATAATGATGAAGATGAACGTGCGGTGACTGTCCTAACCGATGATGAGCGTCCTGCCGTATTCTATGGACAAAGTAAAATCGATCCACCAACCTCAAGCACAAAAAATTTATCATTAACACGCAAAGGAACTAATGATGTTTGACATATTATTGGAACCCTTCACTTATGATTATATGATAAAAGCCATCTTAGTAAGTACTGCAGTTGGTGGTATTTGTGCGTTCTTATCCACCTATTTAATGCTCAAAGGTTGGTCATTAATCGGTGATGCACTGACACACTCTGTTGTGCCGGGTGTTGCCCTTGCCTACTTATTTTCTCTCCCCTACATTGTTGGCGCCTTTTTCTCAGGCATTTTAGCCGCACTTTCTATTTTATGGGTTAAATCTATCACTCAACTGAAAGAAGATGCCATTATTGGCTTCATTTTCACCACATTCTTTGCTGCGGGTCTATTGATCGTTTCACTCAATCCCACATCTGTTGACGTGCAAAGCATTATTTTTGGTAATATCCTTGCTATCAGTGATGAAGATATTGTTCAGATTGCGATTATTATTGTGATTTCAGCCTTGTTACTCATTCTTTCGTGGAAAAACTTATTATTAGTTTTCTTTGACGAAATTCAGGCAATTTCAGTGGGATTATCTCCACAAACATATAAAATTTTCTTTTTTAGCCTATTAAGTGCTTGCATTGTTGCTGCATTACAAACTGTCGGTGCCATTTTAGTGATTGCCATGGTCATTACGCCTGGAGCAACAGCTTATCTACTCACCGATAAATTCAGTACATTAATAAAAATAGCTGTCTGTTTAGGCATGTTTACTTGCAGTACTGGTGCTTATTTAAGCTATTATTTAGACGGTGCAACGGGCGGTATTATCGTTTGTTTACAAGCATTATTATTTATTTTGGCATTCATCTTCTCACCAAAATATGGATTAATTGCGCAAAGACGCGTTAAATTACAGGCGGACTTATGAATTTAGTGAATTGGATAACTGAGCCATTCCAATACCCTTTCATGCAATTAGCATTAACAACCGCTATTATTGTATCCATTATTTGTGCACTGCTTTCTTGCTATTTAGTATTAAAAGGCTGGTCATTAATTGGTGATGCCATTTCTCATGCGGTTTTACCTGGGATTATCATCGCTTACCTCATTAATCTACCCTTAATGATTGGTGCATTCTTCTCAGGCTTATTTTGCGCGCTCAGCGTGGGCTATCTCAAAAATAATAGCCGAATCAAAGAAGATACTGTTATGGGTATTGTCTTTTCAGGGATGTTCGCTTTCGGTTTGGTTTTATTCACTAAAATAGAAACCGAACATCATTTAATGCATATCTTATTTGGTAATTTATTAGGCATCAGCCAAGCTGATTTTATACAAACTGCGGTGATTTCTGGCATCGTTTTTGTAGCAATTTTACTTAAACATCGCGATTTATTACTCTTCTGCTTCGATCCTAGCCATACAAGAGTTGTCGGGCTTTCACCACAAAAACTGTATTATGGTTTGCTCATTTTACTTTCGTTAACCATCGTTGCGGCGATGCAAGTAGTCGGGGTCATTTTGGTTGTCGCCATGTTAATATCACCCGGCATTACCGCTTATCTCCTCACAAAACGTTTTGAAAGGATGATTATTATTGCAATATGCAGTTCTGTTTTAGCTAATTTCTTCGGCACAATATTGAGTTATCATATCAATGCAGACATTGGCCCTTGTATTATTTTATTACAAGCATTATTCTTTGCACTTGCATTACTCTATTCAAAATTAAAAAGTGCGGTGAAATAATGAATAATTTTCAGCTCGAGCAGCTTCTCAATCAAAAACTCAATATCCATGAGATTTCTGACTATGCACCTAACGGATTGCAAGTTGAAGGGAAATCGGAAGTACGCAAAATTGTCACTGGCGTCACTGCATCGCAAGCATTAATTGATTATGCGATCAAACAACAAGCTGACGCAATATTGGTTCATCATGGTTATTTTTGGAAAAGTGAAAATCCTTGTATTCGAGGAATGAAAGGCAAACGAATCAAAGAATTATTAGTGAATGATATTAATTTATATGCTTACCATTTGCCTTTAGATATTCATCCTGAATTAGGCAATAATGCACAATTAGCGAAGTTACTTGGTATCCAAAACTTACAACCATTAGAACAAAGCAGTATTAGTATTCCAATGTGGGGCGAATTATCCCAACCGATTTCTTTAGAGGAATTTACGCAACGTATTGGCAATGTATTAGGTCGCGAACCTACCGTTTGCAATGCGGCAGAACTTTCGCAAAATGCACCGCACTTTATTCAAAAAGTGGGCATTTGTACTGGTGGCGGACAAGGGTATATTGATTTAGCAGCTTCACAGGGCTGTGATGCTTTCATCAGTGGCGAAATTTCAGAACAAACTACTCATTCCGCTCGAGAACAAGGTATTCATTATTTCGCTTGTGGACATCATGCGACAGAACGTTGTGGTATTCAAGCGTTAGGAGAATGGTTAAAAACCGAATATCAATTTGATATTGAATTTATTGATATCCCAAATCCTGCATAACAACAAAGCCTCATTTTTCATGAGGCTTTGTTTTTTAATCATTATTTCTTTGTTTAATTGCATCAGAAAGTTGTTGCAATAAACTTTCGGTATCTTCCCAGCCAATACATGCATCAGTGATACTTTGTCCATAAACAAGTTCTTTACCTTCCACAAGATCCTGACGACCTTCAACCAGATGGCTTTCTACCATCACTCCAAAAATCTGTTTTGAGCCATTAGATAACTGAGTACACACATTCTGGCACACATCCATTTGACGTTTAAATTGTTTATGGCTATTAGCATGGCTAAAATCCACCATAACATGACCGATACGCCCTGTTTTCTCAATATGTTGACAAACTTCGGCAACACTTTCTGCATCATAATTGGTTGCACTATCGCCACCACGTAAAATAATATGGCAATCTTGGTTACCCTTTGTTGCTACAATGGCAGAATGACCAAATTTAGTCACTGATAAAAAATAATGCGATGCTTCTGCAGCACCAATAGCATCTAGTGCAATTTTCACTCCACCATTTGTGCCATTTTTAAATCCTACTGGACAAGATAAACCTGAAGCTAATTCACGATGAACTTGCGATTCAGTAGTTCTCGCACCGATAGCACCCCAACTCATAAAATCAGCCAAATACTGCGGTGTAATCATATCAAGAAATTCCCCCGCAGTTGGCAAACCTAAATCATTAATATCTGCTAATAATTTACGCGCAATACGTAAACCGTCGTTTAATGCATAGGTATCATCCAAATAAGGATCGTTAATTAAACCTTTCCAACCTACTGTAGTGCGTGGTTTTTCAAAATAAACACGCATAATAATTTCAAGGTTGTCCTTATATTTATCACGCAATGCCTTCAAGCGTTTAGCATAATCTAGCGCCGCATTTGGATCATGAATAGAACAAGGTCCAATAATTACTAACAAACGATTATCCACGCCATGAATAATGTCATGCGCTTTCTGGCGTGCATTCTTTACCGTTTTTATCGCCACTTCACTTGCTGGATATTTTTCTAATAGCGCAACAGGTGGCAACAACTGTTCAATTCGTTCAATACGCGTATCGTCATTGGCGATACGAATTTCATTTTTACTTTTTGCCTTTGTCATATATTAATTCTCTTTTTGCTTCCCGATGTTATCCAAAAGACGAACCACACAAATCTTATAAAGTGCGGTTAATTTAACACATATTTTTGCACTGGTAAAACAGTACAATTATTTCATTTAATGATTGCTTAATACTTGAGCAGGATCTAACTTAGCCGCCCGATTCGCAGGATACCAACTTGCTACTAGGCTTAACAATAAGGCTGCAACTAATACGAGAAGCACATCTTGCCAATGTAATTCGCTCGGTAGGAAATCAACAAAATAAATGCCATCAGATAATAATTTCCAACCAAATAATTGCTCTAAACCTTGAATAAGTGCGGTTAAATTTAGCGCTAAAATAATGCCTAAAGCAATTCCTATCACACAGCCTTTCATACCAGCTTGTAATCCATACCAAACAAAAATACGCTTAATAAAACCATTATTCGCCCCTAGCGTTCGCATAATAGCTATATCGCTCGCTTTATCTTTTACCGCCATAATCAATGTTGAGACAATATTAAAACAAGCTACACCAATCACTAACACCATCGCAATATACATCACTGTTCGAATTAATTGAATATCACGATACATATAGCCAAATTTACTCATCCAGGTTTGTAGATTAAGTCGCTGCGGATAATCATAGAGTGCGGAGAAATCAAGATTATTCATATTGAAAGGAGTATCAACTTTCATTTCTATACCGGACACTTGCTGATCATTATAGCCCAGATATTGCTGCGCTTGATGGATTGGAATTAGAGCATAACTATGATCAAGCTGGCCATCTAAACGTAAAATACCACTCACTTGAATTCGCTCGCGATTTGGTTGTCCGACTTCTTCGCCATTATTTTGTGAAATAAGCAATGTCACCCAATCGCCGACATTCACGTCCAATTCTTTGGCTATACCATAGCCTAAAACCAAACCACTTTGTTCAGAAAACTGTTGCCATTGATTATCCAATACGAAATGCCCTAATGAGCTAACTTGATCTTGTGCGGCTTTATCAATCCCTTTTACCTGTACCACTTTCATTTTGCTGCCATTTTCCACTAAAGCGGTAAAATGCACAAAAGGAGAAACCGATTGAATATGAGGACTACTGGTTAATAATTTCTGTAATTTGCTTGATTGATCAATAGGACCATCCACTGACACAATTTCGCCATGAGGAACGACTGCCAAAATACGTTGGTTTAATTCACGCTCAAAACCGTTCATTGCACTTAATCCCAAAATCAGGACAGCCACACCTAAAGCAATTCCTAAAGTAGAGAAAAAAGAAATCAAGGAAACTAAATGATTTTTCTGTTTTGCGCGTTGATAACGCCAGCTAATAAAAAAAGGCGTGTTCATAATTACTCCGCTCGCAATACGCCATCTTGCATAATCATGCGGCGTTGCAATTTTTCAGCTAATTGTAAATCATGGGTAACGAGCAAGAAAGAAATGTGCTGTTCTTGATTAAGTTGTTGAATTAACTCAAAAATACTTTCTGTTGTTTTACGATCAAGATTACCGGTTGGCTCATCAGCTAACACTAAAGCAGGATCATTAACCAAAGCACGAGCGATTGCCACTCGCTGACGTTCACCACCAGACAAAGCTGAAGGGCGATGGGAAATTCGGTGAGATAATCCCACCGCACTTAACATTTTTTCTGCTCTATCCTGTGCTTCTGTTTTGTTTTTATTCGCAATCAACATCGGCATTAACACATTCTCAAGTGCGGTGAAATCTGCCATTAAATGATGAAATTGATACACGAAACCAAGGTATTGATTGCGTAATTTCGCTAGCTGGTCTTGACTCGCTTGTTGCAATGATTGCCCTTTAATAAAAATTTCACCACTTGATGGTTGATCAAGCCCACCCAATGTATGTAGCAACGTACTTTTCCCTGAGCCAGAAGAACCGACTATCGCCACTAATTCTTTCTCATATAAAGAAAAAGTAACCTCTTTTAATACTTGCGTTTGTTTATCGCCTTCTTGATAAAATTTACTTACTTTCTGGCAATTTAATAATATTTCATTCATATATTTTTTAACTGTAAAAATAGGGATTATTCATAACGTAGTGCCTGTGCAGGCTCAATTTGACTTGCACGATAGGCTGGATAAATCGTTGAAATTAATGATAATCCAAGAGAAAACAATACAATAATCAAAATTTGCGTTGCATTTAGTTCTGTTGGCAAGAAAATGCCATTTGGATTAATTAAATTAACTATTTGGCTTAAATTTAAAGTGATCAAAATCCCTAAAATGCAGCCAATTATGGTGCCAACTAATCCAACAAAGAAACCCTGTAAAATAAAAATACGCCCAACTTGGCGTTTGGTTAAACCTTGAGTTTGTAAAATGGCGATTTCACCTTGTTTATCCACCACCATTAAACTTAAAGAAGTAATGATATTGGAAACTGCAACCACAATAATCAGGCTAATCAGCAATCCCATCATATTTTTTTCCATGCGAACAGCTTGGAAAAATTCACCTTTTTGCTTGCGCCAATCGTCAATTTTCCATGCTGATTCAGGAAAAATTTGATTTAATTCGGTAATTTTAAACGGATCTGATAAACTTAAACGAACTGCTTGAACATTCTCTGGCTTAATACGCATTAGCCGCCCAATATCTGCTAAATTCGCAAAAGCAACATAGCTGGACACTTCTGATGAAGCCAAATAAATATCGCTTACCTTAAATAAGCGTTGTGCCGGCACTCGACCAAATGGTGTATATTGGCTATTTTCCGTCAACATTAACCGCACTTTATCACCAATTTGTACCTTTAATTGCTCAGCCAACTGTGCACCAATAATCAACTTAAATTCGCCCGTCGGTAATAATTGTGTCAGCTGTTCATTATCCAGATAATTCAATAAACGATCATCAGTAGGCCGTTGCACGCCAATGACTTGACCAGCACTAATACCATTTGCGGTTTGGAAAATCACTTGCGTCGTGTTGATTGGCACAACCTGTTGCACATATGGGTATTGTCTAAAATTAGGTAATTGTTTGTGCCAATTATCTTCCGCAAAATAGCCATCTTTATTCATCACAATAGCATGGGGAATATCAGCTAACACGTTGCTTTTCTGATAATTTTCCAATCCATTCATCACCGATAGCACAATAATCAATGCCATAACCCCTAGCACAATACCTGCACTGGCGAGGTTAGTGACTAATCGCCCGAAACGATCCGCACTTTTCGCTCGCCAGTAACGTAAGGCAATAAAAAGAGAAATGCCTAAATTCATTATTTGCCTGTTTCAAAAAACGTTTCTAAATTTAACCGCACTTTATCCACCAAAATCTCTACTGCTTGATCCGATGCCCAAGCGATATGTGGTGTTAAAAGTAAATTAGGCATGGTTTTAGCTGCAACCACAATTGGATTGTCTTTTTCAGGTGGCTCTTTTGATAACACATCCAATGCAGCCCCCGCCAAATGCCCTGATTTTAACGCATCTAATAAATCTTGTTCGTTTACTAAAGGACCACGTCCCGTATTAATTAAACAAGCCCCTTTTTTGAAATGTGCTAAAGTTTCTTTATTGATCAAATTATTGGTTTCATCTGTTAATGTACAATGCAAGGTCACAATATCAGATTGAGCTAACACTTCATAAAATGGGGTGTAACCTTCTCGACAACTCGTTGCATTACGATGTTCAGCATAAAGCACATTCATACCTAAGGCAGAGGCTAAACGCCCTACTTCTGCACCAAGGCAGCCTTTACCAATCACCCCTAATGTTGAACCTCTCACATCCTTAATTGGATGATCAAAATAGCAAAATTGAGAGCAATCTGCCCATTTGCCTTGTAACTGATCGCGATACCATAAATGCAAACTATGTTTTAAATTAAAAATAAAACCTAACACTTGCTCAGGCACTGTGACAGAGGAATAACCTGTTACATTTTTAACGACAATACCCAACTCTTTTGCTGCAACCGAATCAATATTGTTTGTGCCAGTTGCAGTCACTGCGATCAATTTTAAGTTAGGCAATTGTTGCATAGATTCACGATTAATGAGCACTTTGCTGGTAATTAAAATATCTGCATCTTTCGCTCGTTCTAATAATTGTTGTGGCGACGTTTCTTCATATTCAATCCATTCATGCGCAAATTTTGGGCGTGGAATAGGAATGTGTTTTGGTAATGCCGTACTATCAAGAAATACTATTTTCATTTGTGCCCCCTTTAGAAAATATGGAAATAAAATTGCAGCTAGCATAACAAAAAAAAGGCATAAGCGAAATAAAACTAAAATAAAACGAAAAAAAACCAGACCGCACTTTATATTTCATTTATATCCTCTATAATGACAGCTTTATGTTTACATTAAATAGGAATGCAAAATGACTGATATGAATACCGTTCTCGCCGAATTAAAGCGAGGTGTTGATGAAATTCTTTCTGAACAAGATTTGATTGAGAAATTGAAAGAAAACCGTCCATTAAAAGTTAAATTAGGCGCGGACCCAACCGCACCAGATATTCACTTAGGTCATACAGTTGTCTTAAATAAATTGCGCCAATTCCAAAATTTTGGTCATGAAGTAATTTTCTTAATTGGTGATTTTACAGGTATGGTTGGCGATCCATCAGGTAAAAATAGTACTCGTCCACCATTAAGCCGCGAAGATGTATTACGCAATGCAGAAACCTACAAAGAACAAATTTTCAAAATTCTTGATCCACAAAAAACACGCATTGTGTTCAACTCAAGTTGGTTAGGCGAACTTGGTACAGAAGGGATGATTCGTCTTGCGTCAAACTATACCGTAGCACGTATGTTAGAACGTGACGATTTCAAAAAACGTTTTACAAATCAACAACCTATCGCAATCCATGAATTCATCTATCCTTTACTACAAGGCTATGATTCTGTGGCTCTAGAAGCGGATGTTGAATTAGGTGGTACAGACCAAAAATTCAATTTATTAGTTGGTCGTGAATTACAAAAATCATCAGGACAAAAACCACAGGTTGCTATTACATTACCATTATTAGTAGGTCTTGATGGCGAGAAAAAAATGTCTAAATCATTAGGCAATTACATTGGTGTCACCGAAGCACCAAATGATATGTTTGGTAAAGTGATGTCAATTTCCGATGATTTAATGTGGGATTGGTATAACCTACTTTCATTCCGTCCATTAACTGAAATTGAACAGCTAAAACAAGATGTAGCAAATGGTAAAAACCCTCGCGATGTCAAAATTCTGTTAGCGAAAGAATTAATCGCGCGTTTCCATGACCAAGCTGCAGCAGACGCGGCGGAACAGGAATTTATTAACCGTTTCCAAAAAGGTGCAATGCCAGATGAAATGCCCGAATTTACTTTTGAAGGCGAAATTGGATTAGCAAATCTATTAAAAGAAGCGGGGTTAGTGCCTTCAACTTCTGAAGCGATCCGTTCAGCTCAACAAGGTGGCGTACGTATTAACGGCGAACAAGTATCTGATATCAAACAAGTTATCAGCGCTGGTACAACTGCGGTATATCAAGTGGGTAAACGCAAATTCGCAAGAGTAACAATTAAATAAAAATTTCTTTAATTAATATAATTAAAAAGTGCGGTTAAAAAATTATACGTTTTTAACCGCACTTTTTTATTTTTGAAATAAAAAATTAAGGGCGAACACCTAAAGTATGGCATAAGGCATAGGTTAACTCGCTACGGTTTAAGGTATAAAAATGGAAATCGTTCACTCCTTCTCTTGCAAGCACTCTCACCATATCAATTGCTACACTCGAAGCGACTAAATTACGAGTGGTTTGATCATCATCCAAACCTTCATACATTTTCGCTAACCAAGTAGGAATTTTCACATTAGTCACTTTCGCCATTTTTTGTAATTGTTTGAAATTGGTCACTGGTAAAATGCCCGGTACGATTTCGGCATCAATACCAATTGCTGCACAACGATCGCGGAAACGTAAATAGCTTTCTACATCAAAAAAGAATTGGGTAATCACATGATTTGCTCCCGCATCAATTTTTCGTTTTAGATTAATTAAATCCGCCTGAGCTGATTTAGCTTCAGGGTGCACTTCTGGATAAGCAGCAACAGAAATATCAAAGTCCGCCACGTCACGTAATAATTCCACTAAGTCAGAAGCATAAAATGGTTTCTTCACATAACCTTCAGGTTCATCACCACGTAAAGCTACAATGCGACGAATACCACTATCCCAATAGTCTTTAGCAATTTGACGTAATTGTTCTGGTGTTGCATCAATGCCTGTTAAATGTGGTGCAGCTTCTAATCCTGTTTGTTGCTTAATACTTTTCACAATGCTGTGAGTACGATCGCGCTCCCCTGAATTTGCACCATAGGTAACAGAAACGAACTTAGGATTTAATGGTTTTAAACGATGAATTGATGCCCATAATGTTTCTTCCATTTTTTCTGTTTTTGGTGGGAAAAACTCAAAAGACACATTAATTTTTCCATTTAAATCAGCAATATGTTGGTTTAGTGTATCGATTTGCTTTGCATAACTCATTGTTAAACTCCAATAACTCCGTATATATGTTGGATACTAAATTAAAATAAATTCTAACATACTTCAATTTCAAATATTTCAATTTTATTATGAATTGAATTCATAATAAGCCATTTGTAGTTAATGACTGAATTGGTTATACTTTTGCCATTCATTCCCTTTTTATATAGGCGTATCCATGAGTAAAAAAAGAAAAGCGCTATTAACTTTCTCTGCTGTCGCATTAGCCTTAGGCACTGCAGGTCAGTTTTACACCAATTATAAAATTGATCAAACCCTCAGCCAGTTTCCTTATCAATTAAAAGATCAATTTCATATTTCCGTTAGTGAAAGTAATCGCGATTTTATTACCAGAGATCTGACTTTTAGTATTGAACACAATGGTCAAAAAACCGATTTTATTCAGACAAAATTAACCGCACTTCCCGCTATGATTAATGCGGAATCAAAATTAACACCAGAAATCATCAAGTCACTGAATAAACAGCTAAATATTACTATTGATAAAAACACCATCATCAATCAATTTTTAGCATTTAGTGATAATTTAAGTTCTCGTATGATCACTGAATTTCGTGATGGAACTAATAAATCTCAAACCCTTGAATCTGAGTTAACCTACTCAAATAACAAACAAACCATTGCTTTACAAACCCAACTGTCAGGCTTTAACTATGACAAAATGTTAAACCTAAAAGAACTAAGTGGTGAATTTTTGCTAAGCCCTGTTAAAGATAGCTTATATGATTTAGTAAAAGCAGATTTAACCATTAAGAAAACGGATATTAATTTATTAGACGGCGACAACACTCATATTGGTATTGTTAAAGGTCAATATAAAATTGATAAGAAAATCACTGACATCGGCTATGATTTAGTTCAAAGTTTTAAAACACCAGGCATTTATTTTTCAAATAAAGCAACAAAATTTGATGAAGATAAAACGCGCTTTCAGGACTTTGCATTATCCACTAAACATACTGGTGTGCCATCTCACATCACATTTATCGAACAATTAAAACAGTTTGAAACAGAGAATTTTGATTTCAATAAATTACTACAATATGTTTCCGATATTCTGTTTAATAACCAACAATTTGAAAGCAAAATTGCAATAGGGGCCTTTATTTCACCAGAAAATGCCTTGGAATTCAAAAAAGCCGATTTTTCAACGACATTTAATAACCAAGATAAACATAACGTAGTCCATCAATATGAAACCAATATTGGTACGTTAAGCATTTCAGACAAAAATAGTAATGACTTACCTGCAATCACATTGACTGATCTCAATGGTAAAAGTGAATTCTCACAACTAGACTTAAGTGAGAACTTGGCATTTTTAGCTCGTTATACTCCTTCAAATATTAATGAATTAGATAAATCTAAAAAGAGTACCAAAGCTTTTTTAACTGACCTAAAGAAAATGGCGAGCAACTATAAAACGGAATTAACAAGCCAATTAACGCTAAAAAAACTTGCAATAAAGAACAAAATCAGTGGTGAAAATCTGCAATTAAACTATCAAGAGAAACCAACAAAAGACAGTTTAAATATTGATTCAAACATCAAAATTGGTAAGTTAATTGTTGAAGATCAACAAGTGCACTTTAAACAAAGTGAATTCAAATTACCTTTTGCATGGCTCAGTAATGATGAATTTTATCAAAGCTATATTTGTAATAACACTTTCTACTCTGTACTCTGCTTCTATCATTTAGGGGAAGAAGAATATGCTAATGTAGCGATTAAGATGTATCAAAAACTAGGTGGCGAAATTAATAATGCAGTTTTAACAAGTGAAATTGATACTTACCCGAAAGCAACGGGGCCTGCACCCGTTGAATTTAAACTAGATTTAACAACCAATGGAAAATTTATTGACCCTGTCGCTGTATTTTATGGTTCAGATAGTCCATTAAAACTAAATCTTACTGGCGCGCTATCAACCGAACTTACCCAACCAAATAAACCAGACACCTTATTCTGGCAACAAATTGCTCAAGCAATACAACAAGGACTATTTATTAAAAATGAACAAAATAATAAATATGAATTTGAACTCCGCTATGAGAATAACCAAATCTGGCAAAATAGTATAAAAGCAGAGGAAACTCAAAAAAGTATGGAATAATTAAATAACCAAAATTAAAGGACAGATTTAATCTGTCCTTTAATTTTTTAATCACGTTTCCGACTGAGCAACCACCAAGTAATCACAAGGAAAAGGGCACTTGGCATTAAAACACCCATAATAGGGGGAACATTGTAAACTAAACTCATCGGTCCAAAAATTTCATTCACAACGTAAAATAGGAAACCAAAGCAAATACCTGTTACAATTCGAGCACCTGCAGTCACACTACGCAATGGACCAAAAATAAAGGATAGCGCAAGTAACATCATAACCCCCACAGAAATTGGCTGAAATAATTTACGCCAATAAGTCAACTCAAACTTTTTGCTATCCTGCCCTGTTTGTTTTAAGAAACTAATATAATCAGATAAACCTGAAATAGAGAGCGATGTTGGTCGTATTGAGAAAATACCCAATTTATCAGGGGTTAAATTAGTATTCCATTTATCATTTAGTTTATTTGTGGTAACGATTTGTTCATCTTCGATAACTGAAGTATTAATATTTCTTAATAACCATTCACCATTATTAAATTGCGCTTGGTTTGCATGGCTAATTTGAGCTAATTGACGATTTTCATTAAAGTGATAAATGTAAACATCACTTAATTTCGCCTCTTCAGTTATACGACGGACAAAAATAAAATCATTACCATCTTTTGCCCAAACACCATTTTTTACCGACAACATTGCACCACCAGAAATCGCTTTTGCACGCATATCACGAGCATATTGCTCAGTTTGAGGGATGCCCCATTCCCCAATAATCATGGTAAGAACAACTAGTGGCAATGCAGTTTTCATTACCGCCAAACCAATTTTCATTTTGGAAAAACCCGCAGACTGCATCACAACTAATTCGCTACGGCTAGCTAAATTCCCTAATGCAATTAACGCCCCTAATAAGGCAGCCATCGGAAAGAAAGTTTCAATATCTTTTGGGATCGTTAATATCGTATAAATAACGGCCTGCATACTATCATAGCTGCCTTTACCTACACTGCGGAATTGTTCAACAAATTTGATAATTGCAGACAAACCAACAAGGGTAAATAAGGTCGCAAAAATAGTGCCAAGGATATTTTTTCCAATATAGCGTTCTAATGTATTCATCATATCTATGCCACCTTAGTGCGATTCAACGCATAGCGAAATTTATACATAAACGTACTTTCCCAACTATTTAATATAATGGCAAGTAACAAAAAGACGATGCTCACTAATGGCATCCAAAGCCCTGCATCTAATTTTCCAGCGCCACCAGCTGATTTCAATGCACTTTGTGCTAAGAAATAAATCAGATAAAGTAAAAGTGCGGGTAAAATTTTCGAAAATTTACCTTGGCGTGGATTAACGCGACTTAAAGGTACTGCCAATAATGCCATTAAAGGCACCGCAAGGATCAAAGTAATACGCCAATGTAATTCAGCTTTCGCCGCAGGTGATTTTGTCGCTAATAATTCGTTTAGTTGTAACACTTCAACTTCTGCTGCTTTATCATCTGCCATTTGACGACCAAGATAAGCCTGATAATCCTCAAAATGTGTAATTCGATAATCAGACAATACAGCCGTACCTTCAACACGTTGACTATTTTCCAAACTTAATAATTGGTCACCATTAGGTAGAGAAACTAATTTTCCTTTTTCAGCAGTCACCACTGCTGGTTTAATATTCTTCTTAGGTTTCATTTGGAAAATATAAATATCATTTAATGAATTGTCTTTTATTTCATTGACAAATAAAACAAAATCGCCATTATCAGAAGACATAAACTGTCCAGATGATAAGGCTGCAAGACGAGGATTTGCTTTCGCATCCTCAACAATTTCAGTTTGTTTCTTAATTGCCCATGGTGATAACCAGAGCGCATTATAAGTAGCAAGTCCTGCGGTTAAAACCGATAAAATCAAGGCAACTTTAACTAACAAGCTAGAACCAATACCACAGGCACGCATGACTGTAATTTCACTTTCTGCGTATAAACGTCCAAAAGTTAATAAAATGGCGATAAACAAACATAAAGGCAACATTAATTGCGCCATGGCTGGCATACCTAAACCAAGCAATGAAAGTACCAAATCTGCTGGCACTTTACCATTTGCTGCAGAGCCAAGTACGCGCACTAATTGTTGGCTGAAAAAGATCAACAGCAGAATAAACAAAATCGCTATCTGGCTTTTAAAAACTTCTTTGGTTAAATATCTATTTAAAATCACATTATCGCCTATTATTTCACTTGCAATTTATTGAAATTCGGTTAATTTAACGCATTATTTTTCACTTTTTGCGTCAATATTTTGCCGCATATAATAGCTCATTTTTCACTATAAAAACAGTAGGAATCACAATGAAATATTCAGCAAATTTAACCGCACTTTCTAGTGCTGATGCCCTATTAGTGGCAGTTTTCGAGCAAGGTAAATTATCGCCAACAGCACAACAATTGGACCATAATGGCGAAATGAGTGAACTGATAAAGTGCGGTGAAATTTCAGGCAAAATTGGGGAAATCACCCTATTGCGCCAACAAGGAAAACGCATTTTCTTAGTTGGTGCAGGCAAACAAAATGAAATAACTGAACGCCAATTCAAACAAATCACCGAAACGGCAATTAAAAACGTCAGATTGACAGCCGCAACGCAATTGGTGAATGCCTTAACTGAAGTACAAATTAAACAACGAGATCTATATTGGAACATTCGCTTTAGTATTGAAACCATTGAAAATAACCAATATGTGTTTGATCAATTCAAAAGCAAAAAAACTGAGCGTGCAGATAAATTAGAACAAATTATTTTCCATACAGAAGATATGCAAGCACATCTTGCTATTCAACATGCACAAGCCATTGCACAAGGTGTTAAAGCTGCAAAAGATGTGGCGAATTGCCCACCGAATGTGTGTAATCCAAACTATTTAGCTGAACAAGCAAAAACTTTGGCAAAACGCACTGCACTTTTAACCACAACGGTATTAGGTGAAAAAGACATGGCGGAATTAGGCATGCAAGCCTATTTAGCAGTGTCTCAAGGTTCACAAAATGAAGCAAAACTTTCTATATTAGAGTATAAAAATCATCCAAATCCTGATGCAAAACCTATCGTATTAGTGGGTAAAGGATTAACTTTCGATGCGGGGGGTATTTCACTCAAACCGGCAGCAGAAATGGATGAAATGAAATACGATATGTGCGGTGCGGCGGCGGTTTATGGTGTAATGAATGCGTTAGTTGAATTGCAATTACCTTTAAATGTCATTGGTGTGCTGGCTGGTTGTGAAAACTTGCCTGATGGTAATGCGTACCGCCCTGGCGATATCATTAATACCATGAATGGATTAACTGTTGAAGTGCTTAATACCGATGCAGAAGGACGTTTAGTTTTAGCAGATACTTTAACCTATGTAGAACGTTTTGAACCAGCAACTGTCATTGATATTGCCACCTTAACGGGTGCTTGTGTTGTTGCCTTGGGGCAACATAACAGCGGATTAATCACGAATGATGATGAACTTGCAGAGCAGCTTTTCCAAGCTTCTCAACAAACCCAAGACAAAGCATGGCGTTTACCATTAAGTGAAGAATATCAAGAACAATTAAAATCACCCTTTGCTGATCTAGCCAATATTGGCGGGCGTTGGGGCGGAGCAATTACCGCAGGGGCATTCTTATCCAATTTCACGCAAAAATACCAATGGGCACATTTAGATATTGCCGGCACCGCTTGGCTACAGGGCGCAAACAAAGGTGCAACAGGACGACCTGTCGCCTTATTAACACAATATTTAATTAATCAAGCGTAAAATAAAAGGGCGTTTTCTAACGCCCTTTATACTAACGAATTTCTCTACGACCTAAAAAAGAATGGGTCAATGTGGTTCCATCTACCATTTCTAATTCACCACCGATAGGAATACCATGAGCAATGCGACTCACCCTTATGCCTAATTGAACACAAATTTCCGCAATATAATTTGCGGTAGCTTCTCCTTCAACGGTTGGATTAGTCGCCAAAATCACTTCATTAAATTGTTCTTGTTGCAAACGTTGTTGTAACAGATCCAATCCAATTTCTTTTGGACCAATACCATCTAAAGGAGATAAATGCCCCATTAATACAAAATAACGCCCAGAAAATTGTCCTGTTTGCTCAATAGCTTGGATATCCGTTGGCATTTCCACCACACAGAGCAAACCTGAATTTTGACGACGGGGATTAGCACAAATCGTACAAATGTCTTCTTCGGTAAATGTTCGGCAATGCTCACAATGCCCAATTTTTGACATTGCTTCTGTCAAAGCTCGCGCTAAATTCATTCCACCACTACGATCTCGTTGTAGTAGATGATAAGCCATTCTCTGTGCGGATTTTGGTCCTACTCCTGGCAAGCAACGCAAATGTTCAATTAAATTTTCTAATAAAGGGCTTGTTTGCATATTATCCTCTTTGTTCTTTCATAAATTAAGAAAGAACTCATCACTTAAGGCTGGCAAATTGTCTTGCTATAACAGAAAACTGCGGTGAAATTTCACAAAATTCCACCGCACTTTAATGTTCAAATATTGTTCTGATTTTGCTTTAGCTAAATAAAAAGCAACGCATATAACACAATATAAATAGGATGAACTTCATACCTAATTCCCCTATCTGAACCGCCTGAACGACTTATCATTTTTAGGTAAATTTCGTCTGTTCGAACGAAGTGAGTTTAGAAATTTACCGTTAAGAAAATGGTAATAAAGTTCAGGATAGCGGTGAAGTTTGGGGTGTTTCTTTGTTACTTTTTTTGCACAAGCAAAGAGAGTAAATATTAAAACGGCATTTTAAACCCAGGTGGTAACTGCATACCAGCAGTTACAGCTGCCATTTTTTCTTTTTGCAATTCTTCTGCACGACGTACAGCGTCATTAAATGCAGCAGCGATAAGATCTTCCAACATTTCTTTATCGTCTTCCATCAAACTTGGATCAATTTCAATGCGACGGCAGTTATGCGCACCATTGATGGTAATTTTAACTAAGCCTGCACCCGATTCGCCTGTCACTTCTAATTGTGCGACTTCTTCTTGCATTTTCTGCATACGTTCTTGCATTTGTTGGGCTTGCTTCATTAAGCCGCCTAATCCAGCTTTTCCAAACATGATTCTTTCCTTATATTAAAAATAACGGGCGTATTCTAACTTATTGATAAAAATTCGACAAGCCAGCGCCTTTAACATCAATTATTTGCTATCGCTAAAAATTTATTAAAAAAGGTGGGGAAGGTTTTTGCCGTACAATTTGGATCTAAAATGGTAACGGATGTGTTAGATAACGCAATTAACGCAAAACACATTGCCATTCGATGATCATTATAGGTTTCAATTTCCGCTTGCTTAAATTGTGACAATTCAAGTGGTTGGATACGAATAAAATCCTCTCCTTCTTCGACTATTGCACCCACTTTACGCAATTCTGTTGCCATTGCTGTTAGACGATCTGTTTCTTTAACTCGCCAATTATAAATATTACGAATTACCGTTTCACCTTGTGCAAATAAAGCGGTGGTTGCAATGGTCATTGCTGCATCAGGGATATGATTCATATCCATATCAATGCCTTTTAGCTCACCTTGTTCAGCTTGAATAAAATCATCTCCCCAAGTAATTTTCGCCCCCATTTTTTCCAATACATCAGCAAAAAGGCGATCCCCTTGGATACTATTTTTTCCAATGCCCGTAACTTTGATTTTTCCTTTAATGGCAGCCGCTGCTAAAAAATAAGAAGCAGAAGAGGCATCGCCTTCTACCAGAAATTGCCCAGGCGATTGATATTGCTGATTACCTTTGATCAAAAAACGTTGGTAATGTTGATTTTCAACTTGAACACCAAAGGTCGCCATCATATTTAAAGTAATATCAATATAAGGCTTGGACACTAATTCTCCAATAATTTCAATTTCCATGTCCCCTTGTGCCATAGGTGCTGCCATTAAAAGTGCGGTTAAAAATTGCGAAGAAACGGAACCATCAATTTTCACTTTGCCGCCTTGCAATCCAGTATTACGAATAGCAATTGGTGGGTAACCTTCTTGTTCTAAATACTGAATGTCTGCTCCCGCTTGCTGTAACGCATCCACTAAATGCTGAATTGGACGTTCTTTCATTCGTGGCTCACCAGTTAAGACAATTTCTGATAGCGTAGAATTAGCATTTGCCAAACAAAGTGCGGCAGTTAACGGACGCATTGCAGTACCCGCATTGCCTAAAAATAGCGCTAATCCACCTTGCCATTGGAAAGCCTTACCAAGCCCTTCAACTTCACAAACCGACTTATCCTGTGATAATTGATAATTTACACCTAATTGTTTCAATGCGTTCAACATATGGCGAACATCGTCACTGTCCAAAAGGTTGGTGATCTTTGTTGTGCCTTTTGCTAAAGCAGCTAATAATAAAGCGCGGTTAGACAAACTTTTTGAACCGGGCAAATTGATTATCCCTTCAATGTGGCTAATTGGGTTTAATGTTATTTTTTCCATATGATTTGTGTAATCCATTAACTTAGGTTTAATACTTTAATCAACGCATTGAAGAATCGCTGGTTTTCCTCTGGCAAGCCAATACTAATGCGTAAATGGTGTGGCATACCATAACCCGCAATAGGACGTACAATAACGCCCTCACGCAATAAAGCTTCATAAATAGGTTGCGCTGGTTGCTTAAAATCAATAGTGATAAAATTGCCTTTGGATGAAATATAATCCAATCCATATTTATGACAAAAGTCTTGATAGGCTTGCATTTCAAGATGATTATTTTCAGCAACTTTGTTGACAAAATCGTCGTCTTTTAACACCGCACTTGCGGCTGCTAACGCCAAACTATTGACATTAAAAGGTTGACGAATACGATTAAATAAATCCGCAATTTCAGGATGAGAAACCGCATACCCCACACGTAAACCTGCCAAGCCATAAGCTTTGGATAAGGTGCGTAATACCACTAAATTAGGATATTTTTTTAATAATGCAAACGAATTAACACGCTCATGCTCAGCCGTAAATTCCGTATAGGCTTCATCTAAAACCACAATAATATTTGACCGCACTTTGCTAAGAAAAGCGTCTAATTCCGCCTCAGTTAAAAAATTTCCCGTCGGATTATTTGGATTCGCAATATAAATTAACTTCGTGTTATCGCTGATCGCTGCTAAAAAACCGCTTAAATCGTGCCCCCAATTTTTAGCAGGCACTTCTTTCGCAATGGCATTGATCGCTTTAGTCACCAGCGGGTACACAATAAACGCATATTGTGAATAAATAATTTCATCCTGATCACTAGCAAAAGTATGCGCCACCAATTCAAGTAAATCATTAGATCCGTTACCTAAAGTGATTTGATTACTCTGTAAGTTAAATTTCTCCGCGATCACTTTTTTCAATTCAAAGCCATTGCTATCAGGATAGCGCGTGAGATAAGACAATTGCGTTTGGATTGCCGCTTTAGCACTATCTGGTAAACCAAATGGGTTTTCATTGGACGCTAATTTAATTATATGACTGATTCCTAATTCACGTTCTAATTCTTCAATCGGCTTACCTGCTTGGTAAGGCGAGAGCGATTGAACCCCTTTGTTCGCAAGTTGTAGAAAAGACATTATGTTGTTCCTATTTTATTTATTGTTATAAGTTTTCACTTTCCGAGTATAAAATCCCCCTTGAATAAAGGGGGAAAATTAAGATAAAACTCACTTCTTTAGAAAGGCAAAAGACTACGCATTTTCCAAAGCAAATTTCTGCATAAAGGCAATTAATGCTTCAACACCTTCAATTGGCATTGCGTTATAAATGGAAGCACGCATACCGCCTAATACTTTATGGCCTTTCAATGCTTGCAATCCTGCCGCAGTTGCTTCTGCAACAAATTTCGCATTGAGTTCATCATTGTCTGTCGTAAAAGTGACATTCATTAAAGAACGATTTTCTTTAGCCACATAGTTATGATAGAAATCGCTTTGATCTAAATACTGATATAAGCGTTCTGCTTTAGCACGATTGCGTTGCTCTACTGCACTTAATCCACCATTTTCTAATAAATGTTTATACACTAATGAGCAAAGGTACCAAGCAAATGTAGGTGGCGTATTGATCATGGAATCAGCATTAGCTTGTACTGCATAATTCCAAATTGATGGCGTATCTTTACGTGCGTTGCCTAATAAATCTTCACGAACAATCACCAACGTAATACCTGAAGGTCCCATATTTTTTTGAGCGCCTGCATAGATAACACCAAACTTACTAATATCAATTTGACGAGAAAGAATATCTGATGACATATCAGCAACTAACACTGCATTACCGACATTTGGCACATCAAAGATTTCCACTCCACTAATAGTCTCATTAGTACAATAATGAACATAGTCATATTGTTCTGCCACATCACTAAAATCAAGGCGTTCGACTTTCAAAGTGCGGTCAGAATTTAGGATATTTATTTCATCAACTTCAATAAAATTACGTGCTTCTTTCGCTGCGGTTGCTGACCAATGTCCATCATTTAAATAAAGTGCTTTGCCTTTATTATTACCTAAATTCATTGGGATAGCTGCAAACTGCCCTCTTGCTCCGCCTTGTAAAAACAACACTTTATAATTATCTGGCACATGGAATAATTGTCTAAAATCTTTTTCACAATCCGCAATCATTTCCATAAACAACTTACCACGATGGCTAACTTCCATCACAGAAGTGCCTTGATTTAGCCAATTTAATAATTCTGATTGTGCTTTTTCCAATACAGCGCGAGGCATCATTGCTGGACCTGCACTAAAATTAAATACTTGTGACATTGTTTCCTTTCCTGTGTTTTTATGTTGTATAAAATAAAGTGTGAGGTTAGTTTTACCACCACAAGCGGTTCTAAGCAATGAATATTTCCGTCTCCATAAGAAAAATTTTCCTTGCATTGTAAAATATGGATTAACTCTTTGACGAAATAGGGAAAAAAGGATAAATTATTCAATATCCCTACTATATAAGAGAGTTTAACTATGGAACAAGCAAGCAAACAATCTTTCCAAGATGTTTTAGAATATGTACGTTTATACCGTCAACGTAATAAATTATTGCGTGAAATTACAGATAATGATCGTAAAATTCGCGATAATAGCAAACGCGTGTTATTACTTGATAACTTAAATGATTATATTCGTGATGATATGACTATTGCCGATGTTCGTGCAATTATTGAAAATATGCGTGATGACTATGAAGGTCGCGTTGATGATTATATGATCAAAAATGCTGAACTTTCTAAACAACGTCGTGATATTAAAGCTAAAATGAAAGAACAAAACAAAGCGCATGCGGCATTAATGGCAAAAGCGGCTAAATAATTTTAAAGCTTCCCCTATCCCCAAATAACCTGTTATTTGGGGATTTTTGTGATGTAACTCACAAAAACAATGAAATAAGAATAATTATCAATTGACACAAATCAAATTTCTCTTTACACTTCTTTCCGCTTACTTTTAGTCTATCTAATCTTAGATATTGTTTTTTAATTTTATTAAAGGATTTCATTATGAAAAAAGCACTGACCACTCTTGTATTAATTGCTTCAGCCGCTTCAACTTCAGCATTAGCAGCAAATGAAGTGAATGTTTATTCATATCGCCAACCATACTTAATTGAGCCAATGCTCAAAGATTTTGAAAAACAAACAGGCATCAAAGTAAACGTGATCTTCGCTGATAAAGGGTTAGAAGAACGCGTTAAGCAAGAAGGCGAATTAAGCCCAGCAGACGTGCTTTTAACGGTTGATATTAGCCGCGTAATGAAAATTGTTGCAGCAGGCGTTTCACAACCAGTTCAATCAAAAGTGCTTGAGAAAAATATTCCTGCACAATTCCGCGATTCAAACGGCGACTGGTACGGTTTAACAACGCGTGCACGTGCAATCTATACATCAAAAGATCGCGTCGGTAAATTACCTGCAGGTTTCGATTACTTAGATTTAGCAAAACCTGAATACAAAGGCAAAGTTTGCGTACGTTCAGGTAAAAACGCATACAACGTATCATTATTTGCTTCAATGATCGCTCACTACGGCGAAGAAACAACCAAAAAATTCTTAGAAGGTTTAAAAGCGAACTTGGCACAAAAACCACAAGGTGGCGACCGTGATCAAGTGAAAGCAATCAAAGAAGGTATCTGTGATTACTCATTAGGTAACAGCTACTACTACGGTAAAATGTTAGATGATGAAAAACAAAAAGCTTGGGCTGAATCAGCAATCATCAACTTCCCAGCTGGTAAATTTGGTACACACGTAAATATCAGTGCGGTGGCGGTTGCGAAATATGCACCAAACAAAGCCAATGCAGTGAAATTAATTGAGTTCTTAAGTGGCGATAAAGCACAATCACTTTACGCAGAACTTAACCACGAATACCCAGTAAAAGAAGGTGTTAAACCATCTAAATTAGTTCAAGGTTGGGGTTCATTCTCTGCGGATGCAATCAAATTAGAAGAGATTGCGAAAAACTACGAAAAAGCGTTAAAACTTGTTGATGAAGTAAAATTTGACGAGTAATTCTTTTTGATGCAAGCGGTCAGATTTTGCTAAAATTTGACCGCACTTTTTCTGGACGCTCTTTGGGTTTGCCCAAGGCGTCCTGTTCTGTTTTTAAGAAAGCGAAATTTTGAATGAAAAACCGTCATCTTAGCTGGCAAATGTTGGCATTATGTGCCACTTTTTTGATCTTATTGCCTTTGTTAGCCATCAGCTACCACGCATTGAGCGGGGAATTGGAAAATCTTGTCCATTTATGGCAAACAATGTTAGGTAACTATGTGCTCAACTCATTATTGCTAGTGGTTGGGACGGTTTTACTCTCGCTGATTTTCGCCGTACCGTCCGCGTGGATTGTGGCAAATTATCAATTCTATGGGCAAAAAACATTGCAATGGTTACTTTGTTTACCGCTGGCAATGCCAGCCTATTTAATTGCTTACCTTTATACCGATTTGCTTGATTATTCAGGTAGTTTCCAAGAAATGTTGCGAGCCATTTTCGGCTGGCAAAGTCCGAAAGATTACTGGTTTCCGCAGATTCGCACATTGTATGGTGCTTGTTTTGTGTTAGCGTTAGTGCTTTACCCTTATCTGTTTTTATTAGTGCGTGTGGCATTGTTAGAGCAATCTGAAAATTTAATGCACAGTGCGAAAATGATGGGGGCAAATTCTCGCCAGATTTTTATGCGAATCACGTTTCCTTTAATGCGTCCTGCTATTGCAGTGGGGATGGCGTTGATCGCAATGGAAACCTTAGGTGATTTCGGCACGGTATCTTATTTTGCCGTACCAACGCTAACTACCGCAATTTACGATTCGTGGCTAGGCTTCCACGATCTTGGCACCGCAAGTCGTATTTCGTTGGTAATGTTACTGATGATCTTTTTATTCATCAGTCTTGAGCAATATAGCCGCCGTAAACAGAAAAACTATCAACGAGGCTATGAAAAGAAAACATCGTTCCGACAGTTAAAAGGGTGGAAATTATGTCTTGCTCAGCTTTGGTGTTGGGGCTTATTAGCCCTTGCCTTTTTCATTCCGTTGGGGCGTTTGCTCTTTTGGTCCTATGAATATTTTGAGCAGTCTTGGAATTTAGACTTCGTTCAATTTGCATTAAATAGCTTAAAAGTGTCGATAATTGCGTCGATTACGACAGTATCAGTAGCCTTATTGCTACACTTTGCTCATCGTTTATCACAAAATCGCAAATTTTGGCACAAAACGACCCGCTTGTCGTTGCAGGTTTCTTCTTTGGGCTATGCTATTCCCGGCACCGTTTTGGCAATCGGCTTGCTTTCGCCGCTCAGTTTTGCCGACCACAGCCTGCACGCTTTCTTGAAAAGTTTAGAGCTTTCACCAGTGGGGCTGATTTTCTCGGGGTCAATGTTTGCTTTAGTAATGGCTTATACTATCCGCTTTTTAGCAATGGCTATTGGTAGTTTAGATGCTTGTTTAGGACGAGTACCACCATCACTTGATATGGCAAGTCAAACAATGGGTAAAAATGGACTGACAATGTTTAAAAATATCCATATCCCATTGATTTCAAAAGGGTTGATTACCGCAGCATTGATGGTATTTATCGAAAGTATGAAAGAACTGAATGCGTCTTTATTGCTACGTCCATTTAATTTTGACACCTTAGCAACCCACGTTTTTACTTTTACATCAGATGAGCAGCTAGAACGTGCAGCAATGCCTGCCATTATATTAGTGTTGGTTGGTTTGATCCCTGTGATTTGGCTAACTCGCTCATTAATTTCTCAATCACAAAAAGAACGTTAAAATGAAAATTCTTGATATTCAACAGCTTAGTTGTAAGTTTGATCAGAATGAAATCTTAAAATCACTCGATTTAGAAGTCTGTGATAATGAAATTATCTGTTTATTGGGGGCAAGTGGTTGTGGAAAAACCACTTTACTCAAAGCAATTGCAGGGCTTTTGCCTATTCATCAGGGGAAAATTACGCTAGCAGGGCAGGATTTAGCCGAAACCGCGGTGGAAAATCGTCACATTGGCTTGATTTTCCAAGACTATGCACTTTTTCCCCATTTGAACGTAACAGATAATATTCAGTTTGGTTTAAGTAAGTTACCAAAAGCAGAACAGCAGCAGATCACAGAACAAATGTTGGCAGTTGTGAAGCTCACTGGCTTAGAACAGCGTTTCCCACACGAACTTTCAGGCGGACAACAACAGCGTGTGGCGATTGCACGAGCCTTGGCTTGCAAACCGCAGCTCTTATTGTTAGATGAGCCGTTTTCAAATATCGACAGCCAAACTCGCTATGAAATGATCCAAGAGATCAAACAAATTTTAAAAAGCCAAAATGTGCCTGCGATTTTCGTAACTCACAGTAAAGAAGAAGCCTTTGCTTTTGCGGATAAAATTGCGGTAATGGATCAAGGCAAGATCGTGCAATTTGGTACGCCAACAAGCCTTTACCATTTGCCAAGCAATAAATTTGTGGCAGATTTTTTAGGTGGATCGAATTACTTGAATTGTGAAGTACAATCAAATAACTGGATCGAAAGCCCTATTGGCAGCTACCAATTCCCTGAAATGCCTTATGAAAAAGGGCAATATCAATGGCTACTTCGCCCAGAGCAGATTGTGATTAAACAAGATGAAAGTGGAAAAGGCGTAGTGGTGGAAAAACTCTTTTTAGGGCAATTCCACCGCTATAAAATTGCAATAAATGGCACAGAACTGACCGCTTATTACTTAGGGGATTTAGCTCTGGGAGATAAAGTTTCCGTTGGTTTCCAATGTCGTGAATTGGTTTTATTTGATTAAAAAACAAGATAAAAAAACACCGCACTTTTCAATGCGGTGTTTTTATTAGTGGGTACTCGTACTTGTTGTTGTACGATTTGCACGCTTACGATCATTTTCCGTTAATAATTTCTTACGAATACGGATTGATGCCGGCGTTACTTCAACTAATTCATCATCATCAATGAACTCAATAGCTTGTTCTAATGAGAATTTCACAGGCGTAGTCAATACAATCGCATCATCTTTACCAGATGCACGCATATTGGTTAATTTCTTACCTTGTAAACAGTTGACGGTTAAATCATTTGAACGACTATGAATACCAATAATTTGACCTTCATAAACTTCCACACCATGATCAACCATTAACTTACCACGCTCTTGTAAACCAAATAACGCATAAGCAAGGGCTTTACCTGTTGCATTAGAAATCAACACACCATTTTTACGTTGACCAATTTCGCCCGCTTTCACATCATCATAATGGCTAAAGGTTGAATAAAGTAAACCTGTACCAGATGTCATTGTCATAAATTCGTTACGGAAACCAATTAAGCCGCGGCTAGGGATAACATATTCTAAACGTGTACGCCCTTTGCCATCTGGAATCATATCTTTCACTTCGCCTTTACGAATACCTAAAGCTTCCATCACTGAACCTTGATGTTGTTCTTCAATATCAATGGTTACTTGCTCAAATGGCTCTTGTTTTTTACCATTCACTTCTTTGTAAATAACTTTAGGACGAGATACAGCTAGTTCATAACCTTCACGACGCATATTTTCGATTAATACCGATAAATGCAATTCACCACGACCGGATACGCGGAATTCGTCTGGGTTTGGTGTTTCTTCTACACGTAATGCAACGTTATGTACTAATTCTTTGTTCAAACGTTCTAAAATTTGACGAGAAGTTACAAATTTACCTTCTTTACCACAGAATGGCGAAGTATTTACACAGAAGAACATCGTTACTGTTGGTTCATCAACTGTTAATGCAGGCAAGGCTTCAACATTGTTAATATCACAAATAGTATCGGAAATATTTAATTCGCCTAACCCCGTAATCGCAATGATATCGCCTGCATAAGCGGTTTCTGTTTCATAACGTTGTAAACCTAAATGTCCCAACACTTGACCAATTCGACCTTGACGTGTTTTACCTTCACTATCAATAATGGTAACAGGTTGATTTGGTTTTACAGCACCACGTTTGATACGACCAATACCAATCACGCCAACATAGTTGTTGTAATCCAACTGAGAAATCTGCATTTGGAATGGTGCATCTAATTCGACTTGTGGTGGTTGTACATATTTCACAATAGCTTCAAATAATGGCGTCATATCTTCAGCAAGATCTTCATGCTCTAAACCAGCCACACCATTCAACGCAGAAGCATAAATAATTGGGAAATCTAATTGTTCGTCTGTCGCACCTAAATTCACGAATAAATCAAACACTTGGTCAACAACCCAATCAGGACGTGCACCAGGACGATCCACTTTGTTAATGACTACGATAGGTTTTAAACCATGTGAGAACGCTTTTTGTGTCACAAAACGGGTTTGTGGCATTGGACCATCAAAGGCATCCACCACCAACAACACTGAGTCCACCATAGAAAGCACACGCTCAACTTCTCCACCAAAATCCGCGTGCCCTGGGGTATCCACAATATTAATACGATAATCGTTCCAGTTAATTGCGGTATTTTTCGCTAAAATAGTAATACCACGTTCTTTTTCAAGATCATTGCTATCCATCACGCGCTCATCATCGCCATTACGCGCGGCGGCTAAAGTGCCTGATTGTTGTAAAAGTTTATCAACCAAAGTTGTTTTACCATGGTCAACGTGCGCAATAATTGCGATATTACGCAATTTATTAATATCTAAATCTGCCATTGAATATTCTTACTTAAATTTGTTTTGTCAATAAAATTGATGAAAATTCCACCGCACTTTATGAGGTATAGCGGTAAAAGGTGGCGAATTATACAACTTTTTTGCTCAATGAGCTATTAAATAATTCACTACACCCTATTAAATATTGATGAAAAATAGGGTAAAATCTTGCACTTAAAATTTCACCACTACCCATTAAGGAATCTCCATGACTAACGCTAATGCGATTGCAAATGTTGCGAAATTAATTCGTGACAATGACATTAAATTTGTACTTCTTCGTTTTACTGATATTAAAGGGAAAGAACATGGCGTCTCTTTACCTGTGAGCTTAGTTGCTGACGATTTAGAAGATCTGTTTGAAGAAGGTAAAATGTTTGACGGCTCATCAGTAGAAGGTTGGAAAGCCATTAATAAAGCAGACATGCTTTTAATGCCTATTCCTGAAACTGCGGTGGTAGATCCTTTCGCTCATATTCCAACGCTTTCTATTCGTTGTAGCATTTACGATCCAAACACAATGCAAAGTTATGATCGCGACCCGCGTTCTATCGCGATTCGTGCAGAAAACTTCTTAAAATCAACTGGCATTGCAGACAGCGTTATGTTTGGTCCTGAACCTGAATTTTTCTTATTTGATGATGTCCGTTTCTCAACTGAAGCTAACAACGTGTCATATCGTATTGATGATGTTGAAGCCATGTGGAACACAAATCGTAAATTTGAGAACGGCAACAACGCCTATCGTCCTCTGAAAAAAGCTGGCTATTGTGCCGTAGCGCCTATTGATAGCGCACACGATATTCGTTCTGAAATGTGTTTAATCTTAGAAGAAATGGGATTGGTCATCGAAGCACACCATCATGAAGTGGCAACTGCGGGACAAAATGAAATCGCAACTAAATTCAATAGCTTGACCTTAAAAGCTGATGAAACACAAATCTATAAATATGTGGTGCAAAATGTTGCTTTAGAACATGGTAAGAGCGCATGCTTTATGCCAAAACCATTTGCAGGTGACAATGGCTCTGGTATGCACTGCAATATGTCCTTAAGTAAAGATGGCAAAAATGTATTTATGGGTGATAAATATGCTGGCTTATCTGACACAGCACTTTACTATATCGGCGGTATTATTAAACATGCGAAAGCATTAAATGCCTTCACAAACCCAACAACAAACTCCTACAAACGTTTAGTTCCAGGCTTTGAAGCACCCGTATTATTAGCTTATTCAGCAAGCAACCGTTCTGCTTCTATCCGAATTCCTGCTGTTACCAGTCCAAAAGCGACACGTGTAGAAGCGCGTTTCCCGGATCCAATGGCAAACCCATACTTATGCTTTGCCGCATTATTAATGGCTGGCTTAGATGGCGTATTAAACAAAATTCATCCAGGCGATGCGATGGATAAAAATCTTTATGATTTACCACCTGAAGAATTAAAAGATATTCCAGCTGTTGCAAGCTCATTAGAAGAAGCGTTAAATGCATTAGAAAATGACTATGAATTCTTAACCCAAGGTGGCGTATTCTCAAAAGAATTTGTACAAGCATTTATTGGCATTAAACGTAAAGAAGTGGAACGTTTAAACATGACTCCACATCCAGTGGAATTTGAAATGTATTATGCATAACGCAAAAAATAGCGTAACATATACATTCTTAATCAATTCGGCTCTCCATATTAGGGGAGCCAATTTCATTTTAATAAATAAGGTCTTTTATGAATATCGTAAAAAAATTACTCCCATTCGCTATGGCATTAACTACTGCAGGCTGCCTCAGCCTTGACGGCGTTGAAATTGCAGGCTTAGGCCAATCATCAGGAAAATTAACCAAGTTCCGTTGTGATAATGGCTACAAAGGGTCGATTAAACAACGTGATAATGGCGTAATAAGCATGGCATTTAGCGATGGTAAAGACAGCTATGTGACCTACCTCAATAATCAATCTTCAGGTAGCAACATTCTTTACGTCAACGACAAAAAGACATTAAAATGGCAAGAACAACAAGGACGTAATACTCTTACTTATCCTGATAAAGATTATGCTTCAACAGGCAAACTTTCGACCACCGCTTGCCAAAAATATTAATTAAGTTTATAAAAGGACTAATTCCAAACAATACTGTGATTAGTCCTTAAAATAATCCTCCCCCCTTTCGATTTTCTGCTAAACTACTCCCTTTCAAAATATCACTTTTTTACACCGCACTTTATGAAGATGAACGACTTTAACCTTGATATCCCATTTACGGCTGGCGATCATAAAATTCTAGCGAATGTCTTGCCCGGAGCTGATTGCTTTGCTATTGCTGAAATTGCGCGACAATATGCAAAACAACATAAAGGTTTAACCGTTATCCTCACAACAGACACAAAAAGTGCGGTGCGTTTAGACAAACTTTTATCGGAAAGCCAATCTGATGTGCGTTTTTTTCCAGATTGGGAAACCTTGCCTTATGATGCTTTTTCTCCTCATCAAGACATCATCTCAACTCGATTAAGTACATTATTTTACTTGCAACAAGCCAAACAAGGCATTGTTGTGCTTCCTATCAGCACTTTAATGCAACGCGTTTGTCCGCCTGATTTTTTTAGCCAGCATGTGTTGTTAATCAAAAAAGGCGATCAACTCAATATTGAGAAATTACGCTTGCAGTTAGAGCAAGCGGGTTATCGTGCCGTTGAACAAGTGTTAGAAGCTGGAGAATTTGCGCTACGAGGTTCTTTATTAGATCTGTTTCCAATGGGAAGTGCGGTGCCTTTTCGCTTAGATTTTTTTGATGATGAAATTGATGGTATTCGCACCTTTGATGTAGATACGCAACGTACTTTGCAAGAAATTGATAACATTAATTTATTACCCGCTCATGAATTTCCAACGGACAGTCAAGGCATTGAATTTTTCCGCACACAATTTCGTGCTACTTTTGGCGAAATTCGTCGCGATCCTGAACATATCTATCAACAGGTGTCAAAAGGTACGCTAATTTCAGGTATTGAATATTGGCAACCGCTATTTTTCGAGCGAATGGCTACACTATTTGATTATTTGCCACAAAATACGCTATTTGTGGAAATGGATGGTTTACAAACCTACGCAGAACGATTTTATCAGGATATTGAACAGCGTTATGAAAGCCGCAAAGTGGATCCGATGCGTCCGTTATTGCCACCAAGTCAGCTTTGGCAAAAGATCGATGAAATTAACCGCACTTTAAAGCAATATCCACGCATTACATTAAAGCAAGAAAAAGTTCGTTCATCTGTACGCCAAAAAAACTTGCCCGTTTCACCATTGCCAGAGCTACAAATTCAATCGCAACAAAAAGAACCCTTGCAATTATTGCGTCAATTTATTGAACAATTTGACGGACGTATTATTTTCTCGGTAGAAACGGAAGGCAGACGAGAAACCCTACTTGATTTATTGGCACCATTAAAAATTAAACCTAAACAAATCAAACAATATGATGAAGCATTAAGTCAGCAATTCAGCTTACATATCAGCGCATTAGATCATGGCTTTATTTTGGACAATGAAAGTGCGGTGAAAATTGCGATTATTTCTGAGCAAGAATTATTAGGCGCACGCGTACAGTTACGTCAACGGGATAAACGCAAAGGCATTAACCCTGATACCTTAATTCGCAACCTGGCTGAATTAAAAATAGGTCAAGCAGTGGTGCATTTAGATCATGGTGTGGGACGCTATGGCGGTTTGGTGACCTTAGAAAATGCAGGAATAAAAGCAGAATATCTCTTACTCACTTATGCGAACGAAGCTAAACTCTATGTGCCTGTCGCCAATTTACATTTAATTAGCCGTTATGTTGGTGGCAACGATGAAAGCGCACCATTACATAAATTAGGGAGTGATTCTTGGGCAAAAGCGCGCTCAAAAGCCGCAGAGAAAATTCGTGATGTGGCAGCTGAATTGTTAGATGTTTATGCACAACGAGAAGCTCAGAAAGGATTTGCCTTTAAATATGATCGCGATGAATTCCAAGCATTTGCTGCCACCTTCCCATTTGAAGAAACCCTTGATCAAGAAATGGCAATTAATGCGGTGATTTCTGATATGTGCCAAGCAAAAGCCATGGATCGCTTGGTTTGTGGCGACGTGGGATTTGGCAAAACAGAAGTGGCGATGCGTGCAACTTTCTTAGCAGTCATGAATCATAAACAAGTAGCAGTGCTGGTGCCAACCACATTGCTCGCACAACAACATTATGAGAATTTTCGCGATCGTTTCGCTAATTTACCGATTAATGTCGAGGTGCTTTCTCGCTTCAAGACCGCCAAAGAGCAAAAACAAATCTTAGCCAATTTAGCCGAAGGTAAAGTGGATATTTTAATTGGCACGCACAAATTAATTCAGTCGGATGTAAAATTCCATGATCTTGGATTATTAGTCATTGATGAAGAGCATCGTTTTGGTGTGCGCCAAAAAGAAAAAATAAAACAATTGCGCGCCAATATTGATATTTTAACCTTAACCGCCACACCAATACCGAGAACGCTAAATATGGCGATGAATGGAATTCGTGATTTATCCATTATTTCCACACCACCTGCGCGTCGTTTAAGTATCAAAACCTTTGTTCGCCAGACGGATGATGTGGTTATTCGTGAAGCCATTCTGCGCGAAATTTTACGTGGTGGACAAGTTTATTATTTACACAATGATGTGGCGAGCATTGAAAATTGTGCGGAAAAATTAACCGCACTTGTGCCTGAGGCACGTATTATTATTGGGCATGGACAAATGCGCGAGCGGGAATTAGAACGCGTTATGTCTGATTTTTATCATCAACGCTTTAATGTTTTGGTTTGCTCTACTATTATTGAAACAGGCATCGATGTGCCAACTGCAAATACCATTATTATTGAGCGTGCAGACAATTTTGGTTTAGCACAATTACACCAATTGCGAGGCAGAGTTGGGCGCTCCCACCATCAAGCCTATGCTTATTTGCTCACGCCCCCATCCAAATTAATGACGAAAGATGCACAAAAACGCCTTGAAGCTTTGGAAAGTTTGGATAATTTAGGCGCAGGCTTTATTTTAGCAACCCATGATTTAGAAATTCGCGGTGCTGGCGAATTATTAGGTAGTGAACAAAGCGGGCAAATTGAAAGCATTGGCTTTAGTTTATATATGGAATTGCTAGAAAGCGCGGTGAAAGCCATGAAAGAAGGCAGAGAGCCGAGTTTAGATGAATTAACTCAACAGCAGGTTGAAATTGATTTACGTGTACCTTCATTATTACCTGAGGATTATTTAGGTGATGTTAATATGCGTTTATCTTTCTACAAACGCATTGCTGCCGCTGAAAATAAACAAATGTTAGATGAACTGAAAGTGGAATTAATCGATCGCTTTGGACTTTTACCAGAACCAACGAAAAACCTCATGCAAATTGCTGAGTTACGTTTATTAGCAAAACAATTAAAAGTGATCAAAATTGACGCGACTTTACATGGCGGCTTTATTGAATTTAACCCAACGGCAGATATTGATCCGCTCAAATTCTTAGTCTTAATTCAACAACAACCCGCAGTGTTTAAATTTGATGGTCCTACAAAATTCCGCTTTACCTGTAACTTAGAACAAGCAAAAGCGCGGTTAGAATTTGTTATGAATTTGCTGAATTCTTTATTGAACTAAACCCATAGAGTGATAAAATTTGCTCAATCAATTATTATTAATAAAGGAGAAAATATGTATTTAGAACAAATTAAATCTGAATTACTTGAAGCACAGGATGTATTACAAAAATTCATCAGTGATGAAAACAACATTAAATTAATTCAACAAGCAGCATTGTTAATTTCAGATAGTTTTAAACAAGGCGGTAAAGTGCTTTCTTGCGGAAATGGCGGCTCCCATTGTGATGCCATGCATTTTGCTGAAGAATTAACAGGTCGCTATCGTGAAAACCGCCCAGGCTACCCTGCAATTGCGATTTCCGATGTCAGCCATTTAAGCTGTGTGAGTAATGATTTTGGCTATGATTATGTGTTCTCTCGTTATGTAGAAGCCGTTGGACAAAAAGGCGATGTATTATTTGGCTTATCCACTTCTGGCAACTCCAAAAACGTGTTAAATGCCATTAAAGCAGCAAAAGAAAAAGGCATGAAAGTTATTGCAATGACAGGAAAAGACGGTGGCCAAATGGCAGGATTAGCAGATGTCGAAATTCGTGTACCCCATTTCCGTTATGCTGATCGAATCCAAGAAATTCATATTAAAGTGATTCATATTCTGATGATGTTAATTGAATTTGAAATGGCAAAATCAGCGTAATGTCCACCGCACTTTTTGGATCCCTAGCCCATCGCTAGGGATTTTTTATGCGTGAATTTGTTTTTATATTGCATAGTTATGCAAAAAATATTAATATATTTTCAATTTAAATTACTCAGCGAACATTCCAATGACTATTCGTGTTCAACATCTTAATTTTTTCTACGGTACAAACCAAGCCTTATTTGATATCAATCTTCAACTTGAAGATGGCGATACCGTTGTATTGCTCGGTCCAAGTGGCGCGGGAAAAAGTACATTAATTCGTACATTTAACCTTTTAGAAATGCCGCAATCAGGGCAATTAGATATTGCTGGCACCCATTTTGATTTATCACAAAAAAGCAATCCAAAGCAAATTTTACAGCTACGTAAAAATGTTGGCATGGTGTTCCAACAATATAATTTGTGGCCTCATTTAACTGTTATTGAAAACCTGATTGAAGCACCAAGAAAAATTCTTGGGTTAGATGAAAAAGAAGCGAAACAACAAGCGCTAGAATTACTTGAACGCTTACGTTTAAAAGAATTCGCCGATCGTTTTCCATTACAGCTTTCAGGTGGTCAGCAACAGCGTGTTGCCATAGCAAGAGCATTAATGATGAAACCTCAGGTTTTATTATTTGATGAACCTACTGCTGCATTAGATCCTGAAATTACGGCACAAATTGTGTCAATTATTCAAGAGTTGCAACAAACAGGGATTACACAGGTTATTGTAACTCATGAAGTTGGCGTTGCTCGCAAAGTCGCCAATAAGGTCGTCTATATGGAGCAAGGTCACATTATTGAAATGGGTGATGCAAGTTGTTTTGAAAACCCACAAACTGAACAATTTAAACAATATCTTTCTCATTCAGAATAGGACACAACATAATGAAAAAATTATTATTAACCGCACTTATCGCTGCTACTAGCGTCGCAGCACAGGCTAAAGATATTACCTTTGCAATGGAGCCAAGCTATCCGCCATTTGAATTAACAAATGAAAAAGGCGAAATCATCGGTTTTGATGTGGATATTGCAAACGCAATTTGTAAAGAAATTCAAGCTAACTGTTCTTTCAAAAACCAAGCCTTTGATGCATTAATTCCTGGTTTAAAACAAAAACGTTTTGATGCTTCCATTTCTGCGATTGATATTACTGAATCTCGCGCGAAACAAGTCGCTTTTAGCGCGCCTTACTACGATAGTTCTGCAAGTTTTATCACAATCAAAGATAAATTTGATTTAAATAGTGCGAAAAATGTCGGTGTACAAAACGGTACCACATTCCAACAATATGTTGTTGCTGAAACCAAACAATATGCACCAAAATCTTATGCTTCATTACAAGACGCGATTTTAGACTTAAAAAATGGACGCATTGATTTAATTTTTGGTGACACAGCGGTATTAGCTGATATGTTAAGCAAAGAGCCTAACTTAGCTTTCGTTGGCGATAAAGTCACTAACCAAAAATATTTTGGTAATGGTTTAGGCATTGCAACACACTTAAAAAATAAAGAACTTATTGAAGATCTCAACAAAGGTTTAGAAGCCATTAAAGCCAATGGCGAATATCAAAAAATCTATGACAAATGGATGACTGTAAAATAATCTATGTTTTCTGATTATCTCCCCTTAATGTATTCCGCTACCCTAATGACCTTAGGGTTAGCGGTTTGTTCATTACTTGTTGGCTTGTTCTTTTCGTTAATTTTTACTTCACTCGAAATGAACAAGCTCATTTGTGTGCGCAAACCCACTTCCATTTTTGTTAGCCTGCTCAGAGGATTACCAGAAATTATCGTTGTATTACTGATTTATTTCGGATCAACGGAATTAGTGGAAAAACTCACTGGTGAATATATTGAATTTAGTGCTTTCAGTTGTGGTGTACTCGCGCTCTCACTTATTTTCGCAGCTTATGCCTCTCAATCATTGCGCGGAGCCATTCAAGCAATCCCTCTTGGCCAATGGGAAAGTGCAGCCGCTTTAGGATTAAGCCGCCCCTATACTTTTTTGCGTATTATCATGCCACAGGTTTGGCGCCACGCATTGCCAGGATTAACAAACCAATGGCTAGTACTACTCAAAGATACTGCCCTTGTTTCCTTAATTGGTGTCAGTGATTTAATGCGTCAAGCCGAGTTAATCAATACAAATACGCACCAACCTTTCACTTGGTATGGTTTTGCGGCAATGATTTATTTAGCTATTACATTAATCAGCCAAGTATTTATTCGTAAATTAGAGCACCGTTTTACTCGCTTTGAACGAGGAGTTAAATAATGTTTCAAGACTATTTTTCTATCATCGCTCAAGGTATTCCAACTAGCTTAGCACTCACTGCTGTTTCACTGGCTATCGCTTTTGTCTTAGCATTGGCTTTTACTTTTTTACTTTCGTTGGAAAATAAATGGGTAAAAAGTGCGGTGAATTTATACTTAGTTTTATTCACTGGCACGCCACTGTTAGTGCAATTTTTCTTGATTTATGCAGGGCCCGGACAATTCAGCTGGATCACAAATAGCCCACTTTGGTCATTATTATCAAACGCTTGGTTCTGTGCTATGTTAGCCCTTGCGTTAAATAGTGCCGCTTACTCAACACAATTATTCCATGGCGCAGTGAAAGCCATTCCCAAAGGACAATGGGAAAGTTGCGCAGCATTAGGTTTAAATCGCATGCAAACCTTAAAACTGCTCATTCCTTATGCACTAAAACGGGCACTACCTTCCTATACCAATGAAATCATTTTGGTGTTTAAAGGGACATCCCTCGCTTCCACCATTACAATTATGGATATCATGGGATATGCAAGACAACTTTATGGCACCGAATATGACGCTATTACCATCTATGGTATTGCCGGTCTTATTTATTTAGTTATCACTGGCATTGCAACCATTCTTTTACGCCGATTAGAACGCTATGTTTTACGTTTCGAGCGATTAGAAGTCAGCAAATCTAACTAAGCGAGAGTAAAATCTCGCTTTTTTTACACCGCACTTTTAGCCAAAGCAGCGTGCAGATCAATCGCAAGTGGCAACCATTCGGATTTTAAGCTATAATCTGCCGACTTTATTGAAGGAAACAATATGTCTGAAATTAAATTAATTGTCGGTTTAGGTAACCCCGGCGAGAAATATGCAGATACGCGTCACAATGCGGGCGAATGGTTGATTGAACGCCTAGCGCGTCGCTTGAACTTAACGCTCACCCCTGAAGCGAAATTTTCTGGAAAAACCGCAAGAGCAATGCTTAATGGACAAGAAATGCGCTTTCTAATTCCAACCACCTTTATGAATTTGAGTGGTAAAGCGATTTCTGCATTAGCGAATTTTTATCGTATTAAACCTGAAGAAATTTTAGTCATTCATGATGAATTAGATCTGCCACCCGGTGTTGCTAAAATTAAGCAAGGCGGTGGACATGGTGGGCACAATGGATTGCGTGATACCATTGCGCAACTGGGCAATAATAAAAATTTCTACCGTTTACGCGTTGGCATTGGTCACCCTGGTGATAAGAATCTTGTTTCCGCTTATGTACTTGGCAAACCTTCGCCAACTGATTGGCAATTAATTGACCGCGCGTTAGATGAAGCCACTGATTGTGTCGAAATATTAATCAAAGAAGGCATTACCAAAGCAACAAACCGTTTAAATGCGTTTAAAGCATAAAGAATAAATTAATAAGGAAAAATTATGGGATTTAAATGTGGTATCGTGGGTTTACCCAATGTAGGAAAATCAACCCTTTTCAATGCACTAACTAAAGCAGGAATCGAGGCAGCTAACTACCCGTTCTGTACAATTGAACCTAATACAGGCGTAGTGCCAATGCCAGATCCTCGCCTTGATGCATTAGCAGCAATTGTTAATCCAGAACGCGTGTTACCAACTACCATGGAATTTGTGGATATTGCTGGTTTAGTAGCTGGAGCAAGCAAAGGCGAAGGTTTAGGCAATAAATTCTTAGCCAATATTCGTGAAACGGATGCGATTGGTCATGTGGTTCGTTGTTTTGAGAATGATGATATTGTACATGTGGCGGGTAAAATTGATCCTGCTGATGACATTGACACCATCAATACTGAGTTAGCCCTTGCAGACTTAGAAAGTTGTGAACGTGCGATTCAGCGTTTACAAAAACGTGCAAAAGGTGGCGATAAAGAAGCAAAATTTGAACTCTCTATTATGGAAAAAATCTTACCTGTACTAGAAAATGCAGGCATGATTCGCTCAGTTGATTTAGATAAAGAAGAATTACACGCAATCAAAGGCTATAACTTCTTAACCTTAAAACCAACCATGTATATTGCAAACGTCAACGAAGATGGTTTTGAAAATAATCCATACTTAGATCGTGTACGTGAAATTGCAGAAAAAGAAGGCGCAGTTGTTGTGCCAGTTTGTGCAGCGATTGAATCTGAGATTGCAGAGTTAGATGATGAAGAAAAAGTGGAATTCTTACAAGATCTTGGCATTGAAGAACCCGGTTTAAACCGCGTTATTCGTGCAGGCTACAAATTGCTCAACTTACAAACCTATTTCACCGCTGGCGTAAAAGAAGTGCGTGCGTGGACCGTATCTATCGGAGCAACCGCCCCTAAAGCCGCTTCCGTTATTCATACTGACTTTGAAAAAGGCTTTATTCGTGCAGAAGTGATCGCTTACGATGATTTCATTCAATTCAAAGGTGAAGCTGGCGCGAAAGAAGCAGGCAAATGGCGTTTAGAAGGGAAGGAATATGTCGTACAAGATGGCGATGTGATGCACTTCCGCTTCAATGTATAAAACGTCTAAAATTTTAACCGCACTTTAAAAGTGCGGTTATTTTTACGCGAATTTATGGCTCTAAAAATTCCTCCCCCGTTATTATTTCTTATCGCGCTTGGTATGATTGTTTGCTTACCTCAGCATGCAATTATTCCTTTGTGGTGTAGTGTTATTTTCTTCATCATTGGACTTATCATCGCTTTCCTCAGCCTTTACGCCTTTTATCGAGCAAAAACAACCATTCATCCCAAACAGTTAGAGCAAACAAGCGTATTAGTCACACAAGGCATTTATCGTTTTAGTCGCAATCCGATGTACTTAAGTCTCGTTTGTTGGCTTATGGCTTGGAGCATTATGTCGCAGCGCTCTTTAGGTATCCTTGTTATTTGGCTCTTTATGCTGTATTTAACCCATTTTCAAATTCAACCCGAAGAAAAAATCCTAACAGAAAAATTTGGGCAACAATTCTTAGCATATAAAAAATCCGTAAGACGCTGGATTTAGAACAAAAGCGCGGTGGAAATTAGTAACATTATGTAGTAACAGAACAAAGATTTAAGCGCTTGAAAATATTAAAGTACGAGTTGATAAAAGATGGCTTCTTTTAAAAGAGGAAATAATCTATTTTAGACATCATTTAACCTCGCTAGTTATTTAAATAATTATCCATTAAATCAGAACCTTCCGACATATCATTTTCATTGCATTTAAAACTTTCCGCTAATCCAGAAAGAGGGTTTCGGAAATACCCTGCAATTAAATGATACTGCACTATAACCTTTTTAAGGTTCTGATCGTATAATACAAAGGTATTATGACCAAAAATTGTCCTTGGATATATATATTTATATATATTTAAGTAAGGATATTTACTATTAACTGTTCTTAAATCATGTTTATTTCCATTAAAAGACATTGTTGGTTGATATAATCCTTGATTTTTTATAAAAAAAGGATCCGTTTCTGGTTCTCCTTCAAGGGTAGGATAGTATATCCATTCAGTATCTTTTAAAGATTCACTAACACCCGATAACTTTCGCCATTCTTCAGGCGTTAAAAAAACTTCTACTTCTTTCCCTTTCCACATATCACAACGGAAAGGTGTAATAATTCGAGCGAAAAACAGATCATAAAAGCAAAGAAATAGTAATAGGAATGGAGACATAAGAAAAATATAGCAATAGGGATGTTTTGAAACATGCTGTTTCAACTTATCCCAAATATTATGACTCATCACAACACCTCACGTTTTCTAAATATAGGGCATGTAGAAAAGATTAATATCGACTTTATAACATAACTAATAAGCACTAAAAACGACCAAATGTTAAATTTGCGACCTTATTCGCATTTTATATACATAGATATCAAAATGGGAAAATTCACATTATTTTCACCGCACTTTTTTATGACAATACGCAAACGTTTGCGGTATAATTCGTCCCTATTTTTCATTAAGGAACCATTATGCAAAAATTACTTTATTCGGTGGAAGATAAACCACCTTTTATGCTCAGTTTATTACTTGCTGCACAACATTTGCTTGCTGCTCTTGGTGGAATTATCGCTGTTCCGCTGGTGATTGGTAATGTTTTAAAATTACCCACAGAAGACACTATAACCCTTGTTAATGCCGCGTTGCTCATTTCGGGGATTGTAACCATTATTCAATGCCGAGGCATTGGCCCTATTGGTATTCGCTTACCTAGCGTGATGGGAACCAGTTTTACTTTTGTTGCAGCAGCACTTGCTATTGGCTTTAGTGATGCAGGCGTGGCGGGTATTCTTGGTGCCTCATTAGTCGGTTCATTGGTCATGATCATCGGTAGCTTCTTTATGCCTTATATCCGCAAACTATTTCCACCTGTTGTCACAGGTACTGTGGTAATGATGATCGGTTTAAGCCTCATTCCTGTTGCGGTTGACTGGTTTGCTGGTGGTCAACGTGGTGATGCACACTATGCTACGCCTGAGAATTTAATGATGGCAACCTTCGTGTTAGTGATTGTAGTTGCCTTAGTACAATGGGGCAAAGGAATTTTCTCAGCTGCAGCCATTGTTATCGGTATGATGACGGGCTATATTGTCGCACTTGCTTTAGGCTGGGTCAGCTTTGATGGCGTAAAAGAGGCGCAAGTTTTCGCTGTTCCACAACCACTTCATTTTGGTTTGGCTTTCCCGATTTCTGGCATTATTGGAATGTCTATTGCTTACTTAGTGACCATTGTTGAATCAAGTGGTAACTTCCTCGCTTTAGGCAATGCAACACAAACGGAAATTACAGGTAAACATTTGCGCGGTGGTGTACTTTGTGACGGGCTTGGTTCTGCGCTTGCGGCTATCATGTCAACCACCCCATTCTCTTCTTTCTCACAAAATATCGGCGTAATTTCACTCACAGGCGTAGCAAGTCGATATGTTGTCGCGCTGACTGGCGCATTATTAGTATTGGCTGGACTATTCCCTGTATTTGGTGCATTGATCGTGTCCATTCCATTGCCTGTATTAGGTGGTGCAGGTTTAATGATGTTCGCAATGATTATCGCTGCGGGTATTCAAATGCTTGATAATATTCAACGTAGTCGTCGTAACGGTTTGATTATTGCCATTTCTATTGGCTGTGGCTTAGCTGTAACAACCCGCCCTGAATTATTAGACAAACTACCAGGCTTCTTCAAAGAGGTGCTGGGTTCAGGCATTACAGTAGGCTCATTACTTGCATTAATCTTAAACTTGGTATTACCTGAAGATAAAGTAGAAGAACAATAATAATCACAAGAAAAGGCACAATTATTGTGCCTTTCTTTTCTTTCCAATTTATAATGCGAAATTAGTTATCCCCTTGTTACAAGGAATATTGCCATGTCTTTGTCAGATCTACTCCAATATCGTCGTGCGGTACGTCATTTTGATGCAGAGCAACCCATTGATGCAGAAAAAGTGAAACATTGTTTACAACTCGCCACCCTCGCACCGACCAGCTCGAATATGCAACTGTATGAATTCTATCATATTTTAGACCGCACTTTGTTAGCCCAACTTGCTGAAGCCTGTTTAAATCAACGTGCGGCGACAACTGCACAACAAATGGTGGTATTTGTCACACGACAAGATTTACATAAACAACGCGCTGAACAAGTCTTACAATTTGAAATAGAAAACGTAAAACGCCATAGTTCAGCTGAGCGCCAAGCTAAACGTATCAAGGATAAAAAAGCCTATTATGGCAAATTAATGCCATTTGTTTATACTCGTTGCTTTGGTGTACTTGGTTTGTTCAGAAAATTATTAACCAAGATTATTAGTCTACGACGACCAATTTGTACAGAAGTTTCAGAATCGGATATCGTAGCTGTCACACATAAAAGTTGTGCATTGGTGGTGCAAACCTTTATGCTCGCCATGGCAGAACAAGGTTATGATACCTGTCCATTGGAGGGATTCGACAGTAAAAGAGTGAAAAAACTATTAGATTTACCGCACGATTGTGAAATTAATATGATTTTACCCTGTGGTATTCGTAAAGCTAATCATGGCATTTGGGGAGATCGCTATCGAGTTCCTTTTGAGCAAGTTTATCGTTCAAAATAAAATCTGACAAAAAAGGCGTATTTCAAAAATACGCCTTTTATTTATGCTTATTTCGCGCTTATTGAGCAATCAATTTATTGGTTAACTCAATCACTTCTTTGATCATATCATTCGACAATTTACCTTCAGAGACAAACTGCACCTTGCCTGATTTATCCAACACAATCACTGCACTGTCTTTTTCTCTTAATTTCCATGCATTTTTCACCGCACTTTTTTGATCTAAAATCACTTGGCTATGCGGATTTGATTTTTTTCCATCTTCTGCACTGCTTTTCACAAACATACCAGTGGCAATAACAGCATCATCTGCATTTATAATACTAGTGGTTTGGTATTTATTACGATCAAATTTCGCTTGTTTGATCGCAGAAATTAAGGCTTCATTTTTCTCTTTTGCTGCAGTTCTTCCGGCAAAATGATGAACAATGCGTACTTTGCCGACTAATTGAGATGAGTTCCATTGTTGGTATTGAACTTCTTTCCCATTCACTTTAATTTCGCCATCTTGAGCCACTTTTACTGCAGGTAACGAAGCATTCACCTGAATATTGTGAGCAAAGGTAAAAGTAGAAAATAAACTAGCCGACAGGGCTAAGATAAGTTGTGTTTTTTTCATAATCTTCTCATTAAATAAATAAAATCTCTTTATTTTACGTAAATAATGCTTTCACACAAATCAGATCTGTTGCAATTACTTTAGCAAAACGCCTTTTCTTGCTATAATTCCGCTGTTTTCAATTAGTTAAAGGAAGGAAAAATGGAACAAATGCCAAATTGCCCTCAATGTAAAGGCGAATTTGTCTATCATGATAGCATTAATTTTGTTTGCCCAGATTGCGGACATGAATGGTCAGGCGAAGAAATGGCAGAAGAAAATGCAGAAAAAGTCTGGAAAGACAGTAATGGCAATATTCTACAAGATGGCGATGATGTTATTTTAATTAAAGATTTGAAAGTGAAAGGCTCATCAATTGTGTTGAAAAAAGGCACCAAAGCGAAAAATATTCGCTTAGTTGATAGTGATCATGATGTAGATTGTAAAATTGATGGTCAACCTTTTTCTTTGAAATCAGAATTTTTGAAGAAGGCTTAACAAAAAAACTGCGGTTAATTTCACCGCAGTTTTTGTTTTAACTTAGTCGCCTAATAAAACACTTTCTAAGGCAATTTCGATCATATCATTGAAAGTTAATTGACGTTCTTCTGCAGAAGTTTGTTCTCCTGTACGAATATGATCTGATACAGTACAAATGGTTAAGGCTTGCGCACCATATTCTGCCGCGACACCATAAATCCCCGCGGCTTCCATTTCCACACCAAGAATGCCGTATTTTTCCATGACATCAAACATTTCCATATCTGGTGTATAAAATAAATCAGCAGAAAAGAGATTACCGACTTTAACTGCAACACCTTTATTTTTCGCTGCTTGAACTGCGTTCTGTGTTAATTTAAAATCCGCAATAGCAGCAAAATCATTATCTTTAAAACGCGTACGATTGACTTTGCTATCAGTACAAGCACCTAAACCAATCACTACATCACGTACTTTCACATCATGGCGCACAGCACCGCAAGAACCTACGCGAATAATTTTCTTCACGCCATATTCGGTAATTAATTCTTTCGCATAAATGGAGCAAGATGGAATTCCCATGCCATGCCCCATAACAGAAATTTTACGCCCTTTATATGTGCCTGTGTAACCAAACATATTGCGAACATCAGTGACTAATTTGGCATCTTGTAAAAATGTTTCAGCAATGTATTTCGCACGAAGTGGATCGCCGGGCATTAAAACAACGTCGGCGAATGCTCCTGCAGGTGCGTTAATATGTGGTGTCATAAATGAAATCCTTATTGAATGTCGTTGCTATAAAATAGCAAACGTTTAACTTGGCCTAATACAACAACACCACGAACAAAGTCGTGGTGCTACTCCTAAAAATCGCCCAAATTATACCGCACTTTTTCCTTTTTGGCAGTAACTATTGATTTACATTAACATTTATCTATCCTACAATCCGCAATGTCCGTACCCATTCGGCGATGTCGAGTTAGCGTAATGGCTAACGTATTTTTTACTCTTAATTTGGGAGTGTTTTTTATGAAAAAAATGACTGGCGTATTAAGCGCTGGAATCCTGTTCCTTGGTGTCAACCAAGTTGCAAATGCCGATAGTAATGAAGTGTATCTTTATACTTGGACGGAATATGTGCCTGAAGGTTTATTGGAAAAATTTACCGAGCAAACAGGCATTAAGGTGTTTACCTCAAGTCTTGAATCCAACGAGACAATGGTCGCCAAAATAAAAACCCAAGGTAAAAATGTGGGTTATGATGTTGTGGCACCAACAAGCTATTTTGTGTCTAAAATGGTGAAAGAAGGCATGTTACAACCTCTAGATCACAGTAAATTGCCTGTGATTGCGGAGTTAGATCCGAATATGTTGAATCGTCCATACGATCCAAACAATAAATATTCCTTGCCTCAATTATTTGGTGCAACTGGTATTGCTTACAATACCGAAACACAAAATCCAGAGCATTTTCAATCTTGGGCTGATTTATGGAAACCTGAGTTTCAATCAAGCTTACAAATGCTAGATGATCCTCGCGAATTATTTAATATTGCTTTATTAAAAATCGGCAAAGATCCAAATACACAGGATCCTGAGGTCATCAAACAAGCCTATGATGAGCTATTAAAACTTAGCCCAAATATTCTTTCATTTAACTCAGACAACCCTGCAAGCACCTTTATTTCAGGTGAAACAAGTCTTGGGTTATTATGGAATGGCTCTGTGCGTATTGCGAAAAATGAAGGCGCAAAAATTGATATGGTTTATCCAAAAGAAGGCACTATGCTTTGGATTGATAACCTCGCTATTCCAGCCAATGCGAAGAATGTGGAAAATGCACATAAACTGATTAATTATTTACTCAGTGCAGAAGTGGCAGAAAAATTAACCTTAAATATTGGTTATCCAACCTCAAACAAGGTTGCAGCTGAACGCTTACCAAAAGAACTGACCGAAGATAAAGCCATTTTCTTACCACAAGATGTGCTTGATCGTAGCCAATGGCAGTTAGATGTGGGCGATGCCACTGAAATATATGAAAAATATTATCAGCAATTAAAAGTCAATAAATAATGGCTTAAGCGCATAAAACAAAAGGGAGGCAATACCTCCCTTTTTTACTGTCTTTATTTCACTTATTTATTATTTTACTTCACTCGGCTACCTGCTTTTGCACCATTATCCACATCAAGTAAGAATAAATCCGCACCACCTGTGCCTGCTGATAAAATCATACCTTCAGAAACCCCAAACTTCATTTTACGCGGAGCCAAATTTGCTACCATAATTACATGGCGACCAACAAGATCCTCTGGCTTATCATAAGCAGCTTTAATACCAGACAATACTTGACGAGTTTCAAAACCTAAATCCAATTGGAATTTCAGTAATTTATTACTCTCAGGTACTGCTTCACAGCTGATCACTTTTGCCACACGTAAATCAATTTTAGCAAAGTCATCAATGCTGATTTCCGCTTCAACAGGTTCAAAATCTGCTGAAAGTGCGGTGTCTTTTTTCACAGTTTTTGGTGCTTGTGTTGCCGCATTTTCCACCTTAGAGGCTTCTACCATTGCTTCAATTTGTTTTGGATCAATACGGTTAAATAAGGCTTTAAATGGCGCAATTTGATGACTTAATAACGGTTGAGATAAATTATCCCAAGTTAATTCCGTTTGTAAAAAGGCTTCAGCACGCGATGCTAATTGTGGCAACACTGGTTTCAAATAGCCCATTAATACGCGGAACATTTGGATACCTTGCGAACAAACGGCTTGTAATTCTGCGTCCATACCCTCTTGTTTTGCCATCACCCAAGGGGCTTTATCGTCCACATATTTATTGGCTTTATCAGTTAATGCCATAATTTCACGTACAGCTTTGCCAAATTCACGATTTTCATAATAAGTCGCGATTTGTGCCGATTGTGCAATAAATTCATCAAATAATGCTTGATCATCCAATTTATCTGCTAATTTACCTTCAAAACGTTTTTGAATAAAACCTGCGTTACGAGAAGCTAAATTCACCAATTTATTGACCAAATCCGTATTCACGCGTTGCACAAAATCTTCTAAATTTAAATCTAAATCATCAATACGATTACTTAATTTTGCCGCATAGTAATAGCGTAAATATTCCGGATCTAAATGTTTCAAATAGGTCGCAGCTTGAATAAAGGTACCACGCGATTTTGACATTTTTTCGCCATTAACCGTCACATAGCCATGAACAAAAATATTGGTTGGTTTACGTAAACCCACGCCATCTAGCATCGCTGGCCAGAATAAACTGTGGAAATACATAATATCTTTACCAATAAAATGATAAAGCTCTGTGCTGCTTTCTTTATGCCAGAAATGGTTAAAATCAATATTCTCACGCTGACATAAATTTTTGAAAGATGCCATATAGCCAATTGGCGCATCCAACCATACATAGAAATATTTATTTTCTGTATTTGGGATTTTAAAACCAAAATAAGGCGCATCACGTGAAATATCCCATTGCTGCAACCCAGAATCAAACCATTCTTGCATTTTATTTGCCACTTCTGCTTGTAATGCACCTGAACGATTCCATTCTTTTAACATTGCTTCAAAACTTGGTAAGTCGAAGAAGAAATGTTCACTTTCTTTTACAATCGGCGTCGCGCCAGATACAACGGAACGTGGATTAATGAGTTCAGTCGGGCTGTAAGTAGCAGAACAAACTTCACAGTTATCGCCATATTGATCTTCCGCTTTACATTTTGGACAGGTGCCTTTTACAAAGCGATCTGGCAAGAACATTTCTTTTTCGGGATCAAACAATTGTGAAATAGTACGGTTTTTAACAAAACCATTTTGTTTCAAATGGTTATATACCATTTCTGATAATTCGCGATTTTCTTCGCTATGAGTTGAATGGTAATTATCAAAACTAATATTAAAGCCACAAAAATCAGCATAATGACTTTTTTGCACATCCGCAATTAATTGCTCAGGCGTAATCCCCATTTGGTCTGCTTTTAACATAATCGGTGTACCATGGGCATCATCGGCACAAACAAAATAAATTTCGTTACCGCGCATACGTTGAAAACGCACCCAAATATCCGCTTGAATATGTTCAAGCATATGACCTAAATGAATAGGGCCATTAGCATAAGGTAAGGCACAGGTAACCAAAATTTGACGATTTTGCTTTGACATTCTATTTTCCTTGTAATTGCTTAATTTATCGAATGCCTAAAAAATAAAACTGGCGTATAATCAACAACATTCGGTAAATTCATCAGTAATTTTGAAGATGAGTTAATCAGTAAAATTGGCTTGATTTTACCTGAGTTGCGGTATTTTTTCCAGTTCAACCATATTTCGCTTAACAGAAAAATGGGATCGTGCTTTAATAAACGAAAATTTTAAATTACCATTTATTCACATAGGATGTACTATGGCTACTCAATTTTCTAACAATTTAACCAATGAGCAACAAGCTCAGCTTATTCAAATCTTCCAATCTTTCACCCACAGCAGCCTACAAAAAGATTTAATTGCCTTAAGTGCGGTGAAAAAAATTGAAAAAGGTGGCGATACTCTACGCATTGAAATGCAAATGCCATTTGCTTGGAATACAGCATTCATTGAATTACAACATGCAGTGACAGAGCAAATTCTCGCAGCAGCAGAAGTCAAACAGATTAAATGGATAATGAATTACCAAATTGCCACCTTAAAACGTGCTAATAATCACCCAGCTGTAAAAGGAGTGAAAAATATTATTGCCGTCACTTCAGGTAAAGGTGGTGTGGGTAAATCAACTACAACAGTTAATCTTGCATTAGCCTTACAAGCACAGGGTGCTAAAGTGGGTATTTTAGATGCTGATATTTATGGTCCATCTATTCCACATATGTTGGGCGCAGCAGATCAACGCCCAACATCACCAGATAACCAACATATTAATCCGATTATTGCTCATGGTTTATCAACAAATTCCATCGGTTACTTAATGGATGCAGATAACGCAACCATCTGGCGAGGACCAATGGCAAGCAGTGCTTTAAACCAATTACTGAACGAAACATTATGGAATGAACTAGATTATTTAGTGATTGATATGCCACCAGGTACAGGCGATATTCAACTTACACTTTCTCAACAGATTCCTGTAACAGGTGCTGTGGTTGTTACTACACCACAAGATATTGCCTTACTTGATGCGGTAAAAGGGATTTCGATGTTCAATAAGGTTTCAGTACCAGTGCTAGGTATTATTGAAAATATGTCTATGCACATTTGTGCAAACTGCGGTCATCATGAAGCGATTTTTGGTACAGGTGGCGCAAATAAAATTGCAGAAAAATATGGTGCTCAGGTTTTAGGTCAATTACCGTTGCATATTTGCCTACGCGAAGATTTAGACAAAGGCACACCAACCGTAATTTCAAATTCAAACTTAGAAATTAAACAAGCTTATCTGCAATTAGCAGAAAAAGTATCGAGCGAATTATATTGGCAAGGTTCCGTCATTCCAGGCGAAATCATGTTTAAAGAAGTGAATTAAAACATAGAAAAAATTCACCGCACTTTTATGCAAAGGGAGGAATAAAATCCTCCCTTTCTTATTCTGTTAATTTTTCTAATCCAAAGTGGCGATAGGTTCTTGAAGTAGCAATACGCCCTCTTGGTGTACGCTGTAAAAAGCCTTGTTGGATTAAATAAGGTTCTAACACATCCTCAATGGTATCTCGCTCTTCACCAATTGCGGCGGCAAGGTTATCTAATCCAACCGGTCCACCATCAAAACGTTCAATAACCGCGCTTAATAATTTACGATCTAAATAATCAAACCCTGCATCATCCACATCCAGCATTTGCAATGCTGCTTTGGCAATATCTTCGGAAATCAATCCGCCATTGCGCACATCCGCATAGTCACGAACTCGACGTAATAAACGATTAGCAATACGAGGTGTTCCACGTGAACGACGGGCAATTTCATAAGACGCTTCATCGGCAATATCAAGATTTAAACAAGCTGCACTACGGGAAACAATGGATGTTAAATCCTCCACAGAATAAAATTCAAGCCGTTGCACAATACCAAAACGATCACGCAAAGGTGAGGTCAAAGACCCTGCTCTTGTGGTTGCACCAATTAAGGTGAAAGGTGGTAAATCCAATTTAATCGAACGCGCAGCTGGACCTTCCCCAATCATAATATCTAGCTGGTAATCTTCCATTGCGGGATAAAGCACTTCTTCAATGGCCGGCGATAATCGATGAATTTCATCAATAAACAGTACATCATGTGGTTCAAGGTTAGTTAGCATTGCCGCTAAATCCCCTGCTTTTTCCAACACAGGCCCCGAAGTTGTCCGAATATTAACGCCCATTTCATTTGCTACGATATTCGCTAAAGTAGTTTTTCCTAAACCTGGGGGGCCAAAAATCAATAAATGATCCAAAGCATCTTGGCGCAATTTGGCTGCTTGAATAAAAATCTCCATTTGTGATCGCACTTGTGGTTGCCCCACATAATCCGCCAATAATTTCGGACGAATGGCGCGATCCACATATTCATCATCCAATTTCGCACTGGCACTAATAATTCTATCTGCTTCTATCATTGGTTTATTCCTTGCTGTTCATCTCTATGTGCCACAAAATGTGCGGTACCCCGGTTGCACGATAACTTTCTGATAATCAGTAACGGCCTGATGATAATAAAATGGCTGTTGTAATACATGTAAAAGTGCGGTGAATTTTTGCAAATTTTCTTGCTCTGCCTGTTGTAATGCCTCTTCAACCAAGGCATTACGAGGAATCGCAAATGGATTATTGGCTTGCATTACTCGTACAATTTTTTGCTTATCAATATGTTGTGAATTAATACGTTCCGACCAGCTTTGTTTCCATTGTTGGAATTCAGCAGCAGAAAATAATGTTTCTGTTGCCTCTAAATAATCGCCATTTTCTTCTCGCCTATCTAACGTTAAACGAACAAAAGTATTGCTATAATCCGCTTTATACTTTTGCATTAACTCAAGTAATTGTTCAAGCAGTGCTTTATCAGAAGATTGATATGTCATTATCCCTAATTTCTTCGCCATGCCCTCATTATAATAAGATTCAAAAAGTGGCATAAACTGTTGCAATTCTTGCTTTGCCACTTCATCGGCTAAAGAAATATCTGAATGTAATAGTGGCAACAATACTTCTGCCAAACGAGCCAACGCCCATTTTGCAATGAAAGGTTGATTTTCGTAACGATAAAGACCTTCATAATCAATGGAGCTGAATACCGTTTTAGGATGATAAATATCCATAAACGCACATGGACCATAATCAATGGTTTCACCAGCAATACTGATATTATCGGTATTCATGACACCATGCACAAAGCCTACTAACTGCCATTTAGCAATTAATTGTGCTTGCTTCTGTATCACTGCGCGTAAAAATAATTGATAAGGATTATCTTGCGATAAAAGCGCGGGGAAATGGCGTTGAATACTGTAATCAGCCAAGGCTTTTACATCGGATAGATCACCAAATTGTGCAGCAAACTGAAAAGTCGCTACACGAATATGACTCATTGCAGTACGAGTTAATACCGCTCCCTTAGGCATATTTTCGCGTTGAACATGTTCTCCCGTTGTAGTAACCGCTAAACTTCGGGTTGAGGGAATCCCCAAAGCATGCATGGCTTCGCTGATTAAATACTCTCTTAACATTGGTGCTAAAGCGGCTTTACCGTCGCCTCGACGTGAATAAGGCGTTTTGCCATTGCCTTTCAATTGAATATCAACAAGATCACCTTGCGGCGTACATTGTTCACCAATTAATGTAGCTCGCCCATCACCCAGCATATTAAAGTAACCAAACTGATGACCTGCGTAGGCTTGAGAAATTGGCAAGCTATTATCAGGAAATTGGTTGCCCACAAAAATATTTGCGTCAATATAGTTATGAAGCTCTGTTAATAAACCTAATTCTTGCGCAAGTGCGGTATTAAAAACCACAATTTCGGGCGCAGGAAAATCAGCGCTCTGCCCTTCCGAATAAAACTTTTGCGGTAAACTGCGATAAGTATGAGATAAATTCCAATTTAATGACGAACTCATGCACATTCCCTATAAAGCAGCTTTTAAGGCTTCACGAATAAGTTGTTCGCTGGAGAGCTCAGGTTTCGCGATTTTCTTCACCATTTTCTCTGCTTCTGTTGCTTTATAACCGAGCGCCATTAAAGCAGAAATTGCTTCTTGGCTAGGATCTTCCGAATTTTGCACCGCACTTTGTGTTGGAATATGCGGACTTTCAACAAAGAAATCCGTTTGTCCTGTGCCTTTAAATTTACCTTTAAGTTCCACCAGCAAACGTTCAGCTGTTTTTTTGCCCACGCCTGGAATTTTTACTAATTTTGATAATTCTTCTCGCTCAATAGCATAAGCAAATTCATTGACCGACATTGCGGACAAAATCGCTAGCGCCAGTTTCGGCCCTACGCCATTGGTTTTGATTAATTCACGAAATAAAGTGCGGTCTGTTTTTTGTGAGAATCCAAACAAAAGATGGGCATCTTCACGCACGACAAGATGAGTAAATAACGAAACGGGTTGACCCACTTCTGGTAAGTTATAAAAGCTGGTCATGGGTAGCAATAATTCATAGCCTACACCTTGTACGTCTAATAAAATTTCAGGTGGCTGCTTTTCCATTAATTGTCCGCTTAAATAACCGATCATTTGCTTTCCTTTTGCTCAAATAATTTGGCATAGCATAAAGCAAAACTGGATAAATATCCACTTAAATTTTTAAGCGAAAGCGCCCTCGGCTATAACGGGTACGTAAAAGTGCGGTGGATTTTGTGGAAGTTTCATTGGTGGCAGAATGAGAAACCAACAAAGAATGTTGAATGGAATGAGCATGAGTAATGGCAATGGCAAGTGCATCAGCTGCATCTGCTTGTGGTTTTTCTGATAATGTTAAAATTCGAGTAACCATATCCTGCACCTGTACTTTATCGGCAGAACCAATACCAACCACCGTTTGTTTCACCAAACGTGCGGCATATTCAAAAACTGGCAAATTTTGATTCACAGCGGCAACAATAGCTGCGCCTCTTGCTTGACCCAATTTTAAGGCTGAATTGGCATTTTTGGCTAAAAACACTTCTTCAATGGCAAACATGTCTGGCTGAAATTGAGTAATAATTTCACTGACACCAGCATAAATGCGTTTAAGTCTTGTGGGTAAATCATCAGCAGAGGTACGAATAACACCACTACCAAGGTATTCCAACTGCTTACCACTTTGCCTAATCACACCATAGCCTGTCACTCTTGAGCCAGGATCGATACCTAAAATAATTGCCATTTGTGCCCTCAAAAAATAAATGGACCTATATTTTACTATAGATCCATTCATTTTTACCTAAACGGATAAATTAATTTGCCATCGTACAATTTTTAGCGATGATTTTATCTTTAATCGTTAACATAACAGGAACTGTTTTGTTTACAGTTTGTGCAGAAAAACCTTCATCTAAAGTGAAGACTTTTTTGCCATCAACGAATTGTGTACCGTCTGTGTAAGAAGGGTTCACTTTTAATTCATGAATTGATTTTTTGTTGCCAGTTCTAACTGTTACAGTTGCGCTGTCAGCTTTACCGTTTACAAATGCATAAGTCACTGAAACAACTTGTTTTTTCTTACCTTGTACATCACAGAAATAAGCAGCTGTTTCTAAAGCTGGTTGAGTTGAACCCATAGCTTGTTGAACTTGACCCGCAACTTCTTTCACTTCTTGTGTGGCTTTCTCAACTTTATTCATTTCTGAATTTGCATTTTGAGTACAAGCGCCTAATACGCCAGCAACCATTAAGCCAGCAAAAAGTTTGGTTAATTTCATAAATTCTCCTAAATAAAATATACTGCATAAATTATGCGGATACTTTGACGCTGTATTCCGTAAAAAGTTCCGCATAAAATAAATTATTTATAATAGAGCTGCGACTTCGTCACTAATTTCACCATTGTGATACACATTTTGCACGTCATCACAATCTTCTAACATCTCGATCAAACGCAATAATTTAGGTGCTGTTTCTGCATCTAAATCCACTGTGGTTGATGGAATCATTGTCACTTCTGCATTATCAATTTTAATGCCTGCAGCTTCTAATGCGTCTCTCACATTACCTAAATCTTCCCAAGCAGTATAAACTTCAAAGCTACCATCATCTTGTGGCTGAACATCATCTGCACCCGCTTCAATCGCCGCTTCCATAATGCTATCTTCATCGCCTGAAGCAATCAAAATAAGTCCTTTTTTGCTAAATAAGTAACCCACAGAACCTTCAGTACCTAAGTTACCACCACATTTTGTAAAGCTTGGACGCACTTGTGAGATGGTGCGGTTTGCATTATCACTTAAACATTCAACCATTACAGCTGTACCACCTGGACCATAGCCTTCATAAACTTTGGTTTCCATATTGGTATCATCGCCACCACCTACACCGCGTTCAATTGCGCGATTAATGGTGTCACGAGTCATATTGCTAGAAAGCGCTTTATCTACCGCTGCACGTAAACGCGGGTTAGCACTCACGTCACCACCACCTAATTTCGCAGCGGTAACTAATTCACGAATTAATTTAGTAAAAATTTTACCGCGTTGTGCATCTTGTGCTGCTTTGCGGTGTTTAATGTTAGCCCACTTACTATGACCTGCCATTTGTCTTTTCCTTTTTTATTTATGTTCTTTCTTTATTCATATAAAAGAAAGCAATTACCTTAAAACTGCGGTGAAAAATCACGAAATTTTAACCGCACTTTGATTTATTACATATTTTTCAATTGCCGCTCGATTATTCCACGATTTAGTGAGTTGAGCAGCCTGCTGTGCTGGCAACCATTGATAAGCCAAATGCTCCGTCAATAATGGCTGCCATTGCTCTGGTAACGCCAATAAAAACCAATGCTCTTTACTGTGCGTTATATTGGGTGCGTATTTATACCGAAAATGAGGAAAAATTTCAAATTCTATCCATTCTCGGCAATCAATCAACTTTAATCCTTGTTGAACAATATCAATCCCAATTTCTTCTTTCACTTCGCGTAATGCCGCTTCATAAGGCTTTTCGCCTAAAGCAAGCGATCCGGTTACAGACTGCCAAAATGTCGGATCATCTTGGCGTTGTAACATCAATACTTGCTGCGTATTTTCCGCATAAATAACAACTAAAACCGAATTGGGATTTTTATATTGCATGGATTATTCTGATTTCAACACCTGTACCGCTAATTCCTGTAATGCTTGCGGATTTGCAAAGCTTGGTGCGTCTGTCATTAAACAAGCGGCTGCTGTTGTTTTCGGGAATGCAATCACATCGCGGATATTATCAGTGCCGGTTAACAACATGGTTAAGCGGTCTAAACCGAAAGCTAAACCGGCATGTGGTGGTGTACCAAATTTTAACGCATCTAATAAGAAGCCAAATTTTTCACGCTGTTCTTCATCATTAATACCTAAAATGCTAAATACGGTTTGTTGCATTTTCGGATCAAAGATACGAACTGAGCCACCGCCCACTTCATAACCATTGATTACCATATCGTAAGCATTTGCCACTGCACTTGTTGGATCGGCTTTTAATTGCTCTGGGCTGAAATCTTTTGGTGAAGTAAATGGATGATGCATTGCGGCTAAATTACCTTCTTCATCACGTTCAAACATTGGGAAATCCACAACCCACAATGGTTTCCATTCATCTAATTTGGTCAAACCTAAATCGCGTCCCACTTTTAAACGTAATGCACCTAATGCGTCAGTGACGACATTCCATTTGTCAGCACCAAAGAAAATAATATCGTTATTTTCCGCATTCACACGAGCCAATAATGCTTTTAATACGTCTTCTGAGAGGAATTTTGCGATTGGACTTTGTACGCCTTCTAATCCCGCATTCACATCATTAACTTTTAACCAAGGCAAGCCTTTGGCACCATAAATGCCCACAAACTGCGTATATTCATCAATATTTTTACGCGTTAATGTGGCACCATTTGGGACACGAATAACAGCAACGCGTCCATTGTCACTATTGGCAGGTTCGTTAAAGACTTTGAATTCAACCTCTTTCACTAAATCAGCAACATCTACAATTTCTAACGGGTTGCGTAAATCGGGTTTGTCCGAGCCAAAACGCAGCATTGCTTCTTGCCAAGTCATCATTGGGAATTTACCTAAATCCACACCGATAATTTCTTGCCATAAGCCGTGGATCATTTTTTCCATTACTTCACGCACTTCTGGCGCCGTCATAAAGGTGGTTTCCACATCGATTTGAGTAAATTCAGGTTGACGATCTGCACGTAAATCTTCATCGCGGAAACATTTTACAATTTGATAATAGCGATCAAATCCAGACATCATTAACAACTGTTTGAATAATTGTGGTGATTGAGGTAAGGCGTAGAATTTACCTTTATGCACACGACTTGGTACTAAATAGTCACGCGCACCTTCTGGTGTCGCTTTAGTTAACATTGGGGTTTCAATATCTAAGAAACCATTGTCATCCATATAACGACGAACAAAGCTGGTAATTTTCGCACGAGTACGCAGGCGTTGTGCCATTTCTGGACGACGCAAATCTAAATAACGATATTTTAAACGCTGTTCTTCTGTATTATTTTGATTGAAGTCTAAAGGCAATACTTCTGCATTGTTATAAACCGTTAATGCGCTGACCAAAATTTCAATTTCGCCTGTCGCCATATTTGGATTAATATTATTTTCACTACGCGCTGCCACAGTGCCTTTCACTTGAATACAAGCTTCATTACGCAATCCTGCTACAATAGCGGCATTTGCTGCATCGGTTTTATCTACGCTGACTTGCACGATACCTTCACGATCACGCAATAAAACGAAAGCCACATTAGGCAAATCACGAATACGATCTACCCAACCACTTAAAATCACTTCTTTACCAATATGTTCGCGGTTTAATGCTCCACAATAATTCGTACGCATCATATTCTGTATTCCTTCAGATTTAATTTAAAAATAACTGGCAGATTATAGCTGAAAATTTGTCAAACTTCCTCTAAAATAACCGCACTTTTTTACCAATTTATAAAATTATGATTAAAGATACGATTTTTTCTGTACCCATTGAGAATTTGGGCGATTTCACTTTTGATGAGAATGTGGCGGAAGTCTTTCCCGATATGATTCAGCGCTCGGTGCCAGGCTATTCCAATATTATTACGGCAATCGGGATGTTGGCAGAACGTTTTGTTACCGCCAATAGTAATGTGTATGATTTGGGCTGTTCACGCGGAGCGGCGACATTGTCTGCTCGTCGTCATATTCATCAACCTAATGTCAAAATGATTGGAGTGGATAATTCTGCGCCTATGGTTGAACGCTGTCGCCAGCATATCAATGCTTATCACAGTGAAATTCCAGTCGAAATTTTATGCGATGATATCCGCAATATTTCTATTGAAAATGCCTCAATGGTCATTCTTAACTTTACTTTGCAATTTCTTCCACCAGAAGATCGCAAAGCATTATTAGAAAAAATTTACCAAGGGTTAAATCCAAATGGGTTATTGGTGTTGTCAGAAAAATTCCGTTTCGAAGATAACACAACGAATGAATTACTTATTGATTTGCATCACCAATTCAAACGTGCCAATGGTTATAGCGAATTAGAAGTGAGCCAAAAACGTGCCGCTTTAGAAAATGTGATGCGAATTGATAGTATTGATACCCATAAAGAGCGGTTAAAAAACGTTGGATTTTCTCATGTGGAACTTTGGTTTCAATGTTTCAACTTTGGCTCAATGATTGCCATAAAATAACAAAAAGCTCACCATTGGTGAGCTTTTCTATTTATCTTTAACAAATTCTTGGTAAGGGTTCATTTGAAGGCAAGTCTAACAAACGACTTTGTCCAAAAATACCAATTAAACGGACTTTTTTGTCTTCTGTCACTTCGCCAATTACCGCCGCATCTTTACCTAATTCATGCTGTTTAAGTGCGGTTAAAATTTCAGGTGTTTGTTGCTTATCAGCTACTATCACTAATTTACCTTCATTGGCAAAATTTAATGCTTCCAAACCAAGCAGTTCACAAATGCCACGCACTTCGGTGCGTATTGGGAGCGATTCTTCCTCAATATGAATACCAAGTTGTTGAGTTTGCGCAAATTCATGTAATACAGCATTCACCCCACCACGCGTTGCATCTCGTACAGCTTTCACACCTGAAAACGAACGAATTTGATCAATTAATGGCGACAATACCGCACAATCACTTTGTAAATCGGTTTGAATACCTAAATTCTCGCGTAAATTCAAAATAGCTGCTCCATGATCGCCAATGGTACCGCTGACAATAATTTGGTCGCCCACTTCAATGCGATGAGCCCCCCAATCAATGCCTGTTGGAATCACGCCGATTCCACTGGTATTGATAAAAATTTTATCAACAGCGCCTTTCGGTACGACCTTGGTATCTCCAGTGACAATTTGCACATTCGCCTTTTGACAAGTTTCCGCCATGGCTTGAATAATTTGTTTTAATTCCGCTAATGGCAGACCTTCTTCTAATATGAAACCACAAGATAAATAACGAGGAATCGCACCACAAACTGCCACATCATTCAACGTCCCACAAACCGCTAATTTACCAATATTTCCACCGGGAAAGAAAATCGGGTCAATCACGAAGCTATCTGTACTAAAAGACAATTGTTGCCCTAAAGCAGTGAATTCATTTAAGGGTAAACGTGCTTGATCCTCTGCTTGCGCTAAAATCGCATTATCAAACGCAGCCAAGAAATAATCTTGGATCAATTGTTGCATTGCGGCACCGCCATTACCCTGTGCCATGGTAATAAAATCTGTCATATTACTCTCGTCTATATTGATAATAAGCGGCACAAGCCCCTTCAGAAGATACCATTAATGCGCCATAAGCATTTTCTGGCGTACATTGTTTGCCAAATAATGCGCAATCAATGGGCTTACATTTACCCACTAGCACATCGCCACAACGTGATAAAGGATCATCCGCCACCTGTTGAGGTGCCGCATTGAAATAACGTTCTGCATCAAAACGCTGATAAGCTGCAGTCAATTCTACGCCGGATTCAGCGATTTCACCTAAACCTCGCCATTCACTGCTGGCTTTCAGTTGGAAAACTTCTGCTAAAGCTTGTTGAGCCAATAAATTACCTTTTGAATTAACGATACGCTTATATTGATTTTCAACTTCGCAACGTTGCTCCACAAATTGTTCCACCAGCATAACAATGGCTTGTAACAAATCTAATGGCTCAAATCCTGTTACCACAAAAGGTTTATGATAAGTATGACATAAATCTTCATAAGGCTCTGTACCAATAATCATACTTACATGACCCGGTGCAATAAAGCCATCAATTTTCACTTGCTCCTGAGATAGTAAACTGCGCAAAGTTGGGATAATGGTAATATTTTGGCAAACCACCCAGAAATTTTGCACATCTTGTTCTTTGGCTTTTTGTAACGTAATGGCAGAACTTGGCATAGTCGTTTCAAAACCGAGCGAGAAGAAAACCACTTTTTTATCGGGATTATTTAGCGCAATGTTGAGTGCATCAAGAGGAGAATAAACAATGCGTACATCAGCTCCTTTCGCTTTCACTTCCAACAGAGATCCCGAACGACCACGCACACGCATGGCATCACCAAAGGTACAGAAAATCACATCAGGACGTTGTGCAATTTCAATACATAAATCAATACGCCCCATGGGTAATACACAAACAGGGCAACCCGGTCCATGAATAAACTCAATGCTTGGTGGCAATAGGCGATCTAAACCAAACTTGAAGATCGTATGTGTATGCCCACCGCACACTTCCATTAAATACAAAGGATTTTTTTCCGTAAACTGCGGTAATTTTTGCATGAGTTTTTGCAAACGCTCAACGAGTTTTTTGGCTAATACGGGATCGCGAAATTCATCAACAAACTGCATTATTGCCCCCAATTACTTCTGATTTAACCAATCTAACCAGGCTTGCAAACCTTCTCCTGTTGTGGCTGAAAGCATTAAAATCTCAATATCAGGGTTCACTTGTTTTGCATAATCCACGCATTTTTGCACATCAAAATTCAAATATGGCAACAAGTCAATTTTATTTAAAATCATTAACTTAGATGCAGCAAACATATGCGGATATTTTAACGGTTTATCTTCTCCCTCAGTAACAGAAAGAATCACGACTTTCGCTTGTTCACCTAAATCAAATTCAGACGGACAAACTAAATTGCCCACGTTTTCAATAAATAATAAGCTTTCTGGTTGAGGACAAAGTTTAACCAGCGCATCACCAATCATTTGAGCATCTAAGTGGCAGCCTTTGCCTGTGTTCACTTGTAATGCCGGCACGCCTGTTGCACGAATACGATCTGCATCATTTTCAGTTTGCTGATCCCCTTCAATCACATAGCAAGCACGTTGCTCTTTTAGCGCGTTTAAGGTGGTTGTTAATAAAGTAGTTTTACCAGAGCCCGGACTCGAAACAAGGTTGAACACAGAAATCTGATGTTTAGCAAAGAATTGACGGTTAATATCAGCCAATTGATTATTTTTACCTAATACATCCTGCTCTACTCTTAATAAGCGTTTTTGGTGCGCTTGTTGTTCTTCCGAATGAAAAGTGGAATGAGAAAAATCAGGAAATTTCACCGCACTTTTTGTATTAGATTGGTCATGAGAATGTGGAAGTGCGCCAATTCGCACTTGATCAGGGTGTCCACAACCACAGGTTGTACACATAAGGATCCCTCCTAAAAAATAATGGATAAATAGTGTTGGCTAATATAGCACTTATTCTTGGCACTGATATTGATAGAGATCACAAAACAAAAATTTAACAAAATTTTTTAACGCTCAATGCTGAATGTATTAAATTGGCGTTGTCCTTGATAAGATTGTGTGATGACGTTTGTGACTTTTGCACTAGGCGAGCCCTGATGTAACCATCTTTCCAGTTCTGCTAGCTGCGCTTCACTTCCCTCCGCAACAACTAATACTGAACCCTCAACAAGATTTTTCACATAGCCTCGAACACCTAATTTTTTTGCTTGCTGCAAAGTATAAAAACGAAAGGCCACGCCTTGAACACGACCATAAACTGTAAATTGTTTTGTTATCATTGTTTTCCCTTATCAATTTGTTATTTATTTTTGCTGAATCTGTTATTTTTTTCTCTTTGACTATTTCCATTTAAGCAAAATTAGCATAGCATACTAGGGATTACTTTATTCATCATAAAGTGAAAATCTATCCATTTGTTTTAATCGTTCCTGAAGAAAGGAGTAAATATGAAATTTCGTCTTGCTACAATCGCTGCAACCGCATTATTAGCTACTTCAGCAAGTTTTGCTGGTGTTGTTACTAGCTCATCTAATATTGATTTTCTTGCAATTGATGGTCAAAAAGCAACAAAATCATTGTTAAAAGATGTGCGTTCATTCAATGTGAGTGATAACAATACACACCAAGTGGTTGTTCGTGTTTCTGAGATTGTACGCGCTGGTTCAGATCGTACTTTATTCGAAAGTGATCCCATCATTATTACATTCAAAGGCTCGAATGAAGATATCCAAATTTCAGCACCTCGCTTAAGTAGCCAAAATGATGTTGAACAATTCAAGAAAAATCCAACCATTGTGGTGAAATCCGCTTCAGGTCAAGCAGTTGAAACTAAACAAGATGTGTTAAAACAAGAAGGCTTTTTCCCTGGTCTTAACTTAATTGATAATTTATCTGACTATAATTCATCTGGTGCAGCAGCTTCTGTTGCTGGCTTAGCTTCAGTTACCTTACCAGCAACAATGGCAACACGTGATGCGAGCGGTAAAGTATCGAAAAACAAAGTGACTGTTCAAGGTGAAAATGCAGCGGAGCAAATGTTGCAATATTGGTTCCAACAAGCAGATAAAGAAACACAACAACGTTTCTTAAATTGGGCAAAATCGCAAAAATAATCCCATAATCTATTCAAATATAAAAGTGAGCATTGCTCACTTTTATTTTGTCTCTCTTTTGAAACAACCTCGTTCAAGGACAAACAATGCAAACCACCAGCAGAATGTTAAACAAAAGCAAAAAAATTGCGTTAGTGGCTCATGATCACCGCAAACAAGATTTAATAAACTGGGTTAAAAATCACCGCACTTTATTAGAAAATCACGATTTATATGGGACAGGCACCACAGGAAATCTTCTACAAAAAGAAACGGGATTACAGGTTCAGCCTTTATTAAGCGGCCCAATGGGCGGTGATCAACAACTAGGCGCAATGATTGCTGAAGGAAAAATTGATTTAATGATTTTTTTGTGGGATCCAATGAATGCGGCCCCTCATGATCCTGATGTCAAAGCCTTATTACGCATTGCAACCGTCTGGAATATTCCTATCGCAATGAATACCGCGAGCGCTGACTTTTTAATTTCCTCGCCATCATTTAACCAAGAAGTATCCATTGAAATTCCCGATTACCAAGGCTATTTACGTGAACGACTAAAATAATGTTTTTTTACACCGCACTTTTAGGGATAATACGCAGTAGCCATATTTACATTTGACTGAAAAACAGATTTGGAAGGAAGCAAAAAAGCCAATGTTAATTAAGCTCAATGAAAAAATTCTTACTGCGTTGCCTATCTTCATTGCGATGAATATTGCCGCGGTGTTGGTTTGGTTACTCAATATTGTCGTAGAAAGCACCCCTTTATTTTTGGGTATTATTGCTGCGGGATTAGTGGACCAAGATAATCGCCTATCAGGACGGTTAAAACATATTTTCTATACCTTAATTGCTTTTTCTATTTCTTCCATTACCACACAATATTTTCTGGAACGGGGAGCACTTTTCATCTTGTCAATGACAGGAATGACCTTCCTCTTTACTATGATTGGTGCGATTGGGCAACGTTATAGCACTATTGCTTTCGGTGCGCTGACAGTATCCCTGTATACCACCCTGACCTATTTCCCATCAATGCCTTGGTTTTTCAATCCATTGATGATTTTATCAGGCACCTTGCTATATAGCTTTGTAACCATCATTGTGCATTTATTTTTCCCTAATCGCCCAGTACAAGAACGTGTTAGCCGTTCTTTTATGCTATTAGCGGATTATTTAGATGCCAAAGCTGCATTCTTTGATCCTGATGATGTTGAACAAATTGAACAAAAACAACTCAATTTAGCCCTCAAAAGTGGGCAATTAATCAGCGCATTTAATGATTGTCGCACCGCATTATTTTATCGTATGCGAGGCAATAATCGTCATTCTTACACCACACAAATGAGCCGCTATTTTTTTGCTGCACAAGATATTCACGAACGCGCCAATTCAAGCCATTTTGACTATCAATTATTAAATTCACATCTAAAAAATACCGATTTAATTTTCCGCGTGTTACGTCTATTAGAATTGCAAGCCCAAGCTTGCCGAGATATTGCCCAATGTTTGCAACAAAAGCGTGATTTCCAAACCAATAGTCGCTTAGAGCGCGCCATCAGCGGCATTACGCAATCTTTCGAGTTATTTTGTCAGCACAACCATAACGCCAGAGTGCGTTCAAATGTCAAAACACTGATTGATAATTTGAAAAACACCCATTGGCAATTGCAATCCCTGTCGCAACAGTCCACCTTACCACAACAGGTTGATCAGTTAGAAAATAACCTTGAGGATACCAAAGGTATTAAACGCATAATTGAAGCCATTACTAGCAATTTCACCTTACAATCGCAATTATTCCGCCATGCTGTACGCTTATCAATTATGGTGTTTATTTGTTGTTGCATGGTTGAGATTTTCCAGCTTCAATCAGAACGTGGCTATTGGATTTTATTAACTGTCATCTTTGTTTGTCAGCCTAACTATTCCGCTACTAAACAACGATTAAAACAACGAATGATTGGCACCGTACTTGGCGTGTTGGTCGGCTCATGCCTGCCTTATATCGCTCCTACAGTAGAAATGAAATTAGGAGTGGTGGTCATCACAAGTACATTGTTTTATTTCTTCCGCGTCAACAATTATAGCTTCTCTACTTTTTTCATTACTATCCAAGTGCTTGCCACTTTCGATATTATGGGCTTCAATATTTATGATGCGACCTTACCGCGTTTAATGGACACCATAATTGGCATTATTCTTGCATGGTTTGCTGTTAGTTTCTTATGGCCTGATTGGAAATATTTGCAGCTTAGCAAAGTAATTCGCAGAGCCATTGCACATGACGCTCGTTATTTATTGCATATCATCGCCTACATTGAATTTGGGAAAGGGGATAATTTCAAATACCGTATTGCACGCAATAATGCACAAGACAGTGCCACAGCACTTTGCTCAACCATGACCAATATGAATAATGAACCAGTCAAATACGCACCTTACTTGCAGCAAGGATTTGAATTATTACGATTAAACACCGCACTTTTAGGCTATATTTCCGCGCTGGGCGCTTATCGCCACCATATTCAAGATGCAATCAAAGAACATCATTCCCTAGCTGAATTCTATCCAATTGCGAAAAAAATGGTGTATTTGTTAGAGCATATTCACCAGCTGAGTGAAACAGAATTCAACCATATTTTCCAACAAATTAAACAACGCCTTCAGCAAAATGATGACAAAAATGAAAGCAATGCGACATTCTATATGCCAATGCAGCAACTCTTTTTAATCAGTCAATTGCTGCCTGCACTTTATGTTGCAAGCCAACAAAAAATGGAACACAAAAATGAGATTACATCGGCTTAAAATTGCATTGCTTGGTCTGTTGTGCAGCTTTTCTAGTTATAGCTTGGATTTGCCAGCACAACGCACCACTTATCAGAAAATACAAGAGATCACTGTGCTTTCTCAGTCCGAAGCCACAACAAAACTTGCAAAGCAAATGTTAGCGCAGATTGAAGGCTATCCACTTTATCCTTATGCGCAATATTGGGTGCTTAATCAGGATATTGCCAATCTTAGCTTTGAACAAATTTTAAATTATCAACAACAAAATGCGGATTTGCCCTTTGCCGAACGCCTCAAAGAAAATTGGTTACGCCTACAATTTAATCAACAGAATTGGCAAGCCATTTTGCAACAGGCAAACCAGATTCCCAATACAAAAGCGAATCAGTGCTTACTTTTATTAGCGCAATGGGAACAAGAAAAAACAACGCAAAAATCCACCGCACTTTTACCGCAACAACAGCTTGAACAACTTTGGTTAACGGGCAATAATTTTGCTCCAGCCTGTAATCAGCTATTCAACATTTGGCAAGAACAAACTGGAATCAGTGCTGAATTAATGCAACAACGGGCTATTCTTGCCTTTGAGCAAAATAACCGCTCGGCGCTGAATGATTTGTTGCAATATCCGTTAGAACAACAATCCCTTAAGCTCACGCAAATGTTAATTGAGCTATTGAATTCACCGCAAAAATTAACGGATTATATTTCAGAACAATCAACCTCAGAAACCGAGAAAAACTTATTAGAAGGGCGAATTCTCCATCATATTATGCCAGCCTACATAAAAACGCTTAAAGCAGGTGATAACTGGAAATTCATGGAAGATATTGCCCAATTTGAACAATGGGCAACAGAGTGGAAATCGTCGTCTGAGCAACTCAATCAATGGAAACAGGATTATCTAAGCCATTTTTTTGATGTGGAAAATAGCGATTTTCAACATTGGCGTGATCAGCAATTACAACTGCTTAAATCAGATAAATTAACAGAACGCCGAATTCGCATGGCAATCCGAGAAAAACAACCTTTACAACCTTGGTTAGCCTTGTTGTCCGAAAAAGCCTTACAAAAAGAAGAATGGCAATATTGGACAGCGCAATATGAAAAAAAGGAAATCGCCCAAGGCAAATTAAAGCAGTTAAGCCAAACGCGAAGCTTTTATGGTTTATTAGCGGCTAGCCAATTAAATGTGCCTTATCAACCCATAATGGATGATTTGGAGAATAAAGCAGAAACGCCTATTGCCAGCGATAGCAAAGAAAAAATACCAGAAGCAAAAGTTGAAGAAGTTTTTGCACAACCGTTAGCAAGAATTCACGAATTAAAGGCGCTCAATGCAACGGATTATGCAAATAGCGAATGGTTTAATGTGCTCAAACAAGTAGATTTTGGGCAAAAGCTCGTGCTTGCTGATTATGCTTTAAAACAAAATTGGTACGATTTAGCTGTAGAAGCGACTATTCAAGCGAAAGCCTGGAGCTATGTCAGATTACGCTTGCCTAATGCCTATCCACGATGGTTTGATTTGCACCTAAACAATCTCAAAATTAACCGCACTTTTGCAATGGCAATCGCACGTCAAGAAAGTGCATGGCGAGCTAACGTGAAATCCCATGCCAATGCGCGTGGTTTAATGCAATTATTACCACAAACAGCGCAACAAACGGCCACTCAAGCCAAGCTTCCCTATCGCAACGAAAGCCAATTGTTTGATCCGTTCTACAACATTATGTTAGGCACAGCGCATTTACAGCAACTTTATGATAAATATGGTGATAATCGTATTCTAATTGCAGCGGCTTATAATGCGGGGCCTCATCGTGTGGATAAATGGCTTGCTAAAAGCCAAGGTAAGCTAAATATGGCGGAATTTATTGCCAGTATTCCATTTTATGAAACCCGTAATTATGTGCAAAATGTATTGGCTTACGACGCTTATTACCAAATTTTGCAGCAACAACCCCAACTTTTATTTTCAAAATCGGAAAAAGATCGTTTATACTAGATAACACTAGTTTAATAGTATTTCACATAGGGAGCCGATATGTATATTAGTCGTGATATGGCGCAATGGACTCAATTTGTTGATACCTTACGTGTCGCCTTTGAACAAGGTAAAGAGCAAGATTACCTCATGTTATTGCTCACTGCAGATGAACGAGATGCCTTAGGTTTACGCCTACAAATTGTGGCTCAGCTACTTAATAAAAATATCCCTCAACGAGAAATTCAGCAGAACTTAAATACCAGTGCTGCGACAATTACAAGGGGATCAAATATGTTGAAATTGATGGATCCTGAATTTTTAGGTTGGGTAAAATCACAAGTAGATGAACATCAACAAAATAAATAAATACTTCCCCAAATTCAACCGCACTTTGCTCAAAAAGTGCGGTCGATTTTTTCGTGTTTTTTTACTGATATATTTCTTAGTAACCCTATCTCTTCGATTTATTCCTGTGCCCTTCTCTGCTTATATGGTACAAGAGAAAATAGCGCATTTGTTTCAGCTTGATTTTGCTTACGACACAAAATATCAATGGGTGAGTTTAGATAAAATCTCACCATATATGCAGCTTGCGGTTATTGCTAGTGAAGACCAACGTTTCGCACAACATTATGGGCTTGATTTAGATGCCATTGAGAAAGCCTTGGAACATAATCAAAAATCCAAACGAATTCGTGGTGCATCAACCATTACGCAGCAAACCGCAAAAAACCTCTATTTATGGCATGGACAAAGTTGGCTTCGCAAAGGCATAGAAATTCCCGTTACTTTCAGCTTGGAATTATTATGGTCGAAACAACGTATTTTAGAGGTCTATCTCAATATTGCGGAATTTGGCGAGGGAATTTTTGGCGTGGAAGCCGCAAGCCAACATTACTTTAAAAAATCAGCAAAACAACTGAGCAAAAGCGAAGCTGCCTTATTAACTTCAGTGTTACCGAATCCGCTTATTTATAAGGTTGACAAACCCAATTTACACACGCGAAAAAAGCAAGCTTGGATTATGGATCAAATGGATAATTTAGGTTTGAATTATTTAACCAAACTATAAAAACTGCGGTATTTTCTACCGCAGTTTTTTAAATATCCACAAAGAAAAAACCCGAACAATCGTTCGGGTTTTTATTAACTAATCCAAAGATTAGAAGAATACGCGTAAACCAACACCAAATTTATTTTCTTTAGATTTGTTTGGTTCTGCATTCGGTACATATTCATGAGTTTTTGCATGAGCATATTCAACATAGGTTACAACGTTTTTGTTGAATTTGTAATCTACGCCTGCAATGTAAACATTTTGAACTGAGTCTTTCACATCTTCATTACGTTGCCATTGTAAGTAAACTGCAGATGGCTCAGTAACTTGGTATTTCGCACCCACTTCAACGAAGCGTGATTTACCAACAACATCATGACCTTCTTTCTCACGAGATTGACCATATTCTGCACCGAAAGAGAATGGACCATAAACCACTTCTGAAGCTACACGCCAGCCTTCAGTTTTAGCTGTTGTTTTTGATGAGCCAACTGATTCTTCTCTATCTACTGTGTAACCAGCGTTAAGATTGAATGTTAAACCTTCTGCTAAATCACGAGTATAGAATGCTGCTACACCATAACCATATTTGCCACCTTCTGCTTTCTTATCAGCGTTACCAAATAAATAGTCAACACCGAAGCTGAAGCCACTCCATTCTGCAGAACGGAATTTCACTGATTTATCAGCATGGTCTGTTAAGTTATTATTGCCACCGAAACGATAAGTATAGTCAACTAATTGAACATCATCGCTATTAGTTGCTTGGCGACCGAAAGTTAATGTACCGAGATTTTCATAGCTGAAACCAGCGAATAAATCTTCTACACGTACATCACCGAAAGTATTTTTGTTTTTGTCTTTTGTTTCATCAAAACGAAGTTGTAAACCTGCTAATGCGCCGAAGCCATTACCTAAGTCTTGGCTTGCATTTACGATAAGACGAGAACCGTCGTTACGTAAATCACCACGTTGTTCTTTACCTTCTTTACCTAAGAAAACACGAACAGAACCGTCGATATCAACTTTTGCACCGTTTTGGTTATAAACTGTTGCTGCGCTTGCTGAAGTAGCGGCTACCGCTACTGCTAATGCTACTAATGTCTTTTTCATAGTTTCATTCCTTTCAGAATTAATTATTATGTAATGTAACTTGAACTTTGTTAAAAACAATTTGTCCAAACTCAGTTTCTTTAAGAAACAGCCTGATATTGACAAAAAAAGAACTGGCTGTCAATAAAAAACCAGTATTTCTGACGAAATACTGGTTTTATATCAATATTCTATATCGTTAGATTAGAAGTGTACGCGGAAACCTAAGTGTGTACGATATCCTTTATCGCCACCTTTAATACGCGCTCTTTCGCCTTCTAAGAATACTTCAACATTTTTATGTACTTGGTGACCAACACCTAATGCAAACGCGTTAGCTTTAAGATCACCTACTTTATGAAGCTCATAAGTTGCATATAGTTTAGTAGCATCTGTTGCTTGGTATTTCAAACCGAATAATACAGCTTTTTCTTTAATTGAAGCTGTTTTAGCTTGTGAATAATCTACCGCGAATGCTACTGGACCATAGCTTAATTCACCAGCTACTGTAAATGCTTTACGATGTACGTTATCTACAATTTTTAATTGGCTATAACCAGCTTCAGCTTTGAAACCTACATCGCCAAATTGTTGTGCATAGAATGCGCCAACAACCCAAGCATTTTGGTTAACCATATCTTTATCAGCAGAACCGAATACATAGTCAACACCAAAACCGAAACCATTCCAAGTTGCAGAACGGAAATGAACTACTTTGTCACCAGCATCAACCATTTTGTTAATGCCATTTAATTCATAAGTGTAGTTAGCTAAGCCCACTTCATCACCAACAGTTAATTGGCGACCAAATGTTAACATACCAACATCTTCTAAATTGAACCCTGCGAATAAACGCTTAGTATGAATTTCATTACCTACGTTACCACCTTTGGTAAAACGAACTTCTAAATTCGCAAGTGCACTTAAACCTTCGCCTAAGTCTTGAGTACCTCTAACTACTAAACGAGAACCTTGATCTTTTAAATCTGTTCTTTCATCTGTATATTTAGTTAAAGTTAAGCGTGCTGAACCACCCACTTCTACTTTAGTACCGTCTTGGTTATAAACCACTGCCGCGTTTGCTGAAGTTGCTGCTACTGCTGCAACTGCTAATGCTACTAATGTCTTTTTCATAGTTAATTCCTTATTAGAAATCTATTATTATAACAATCAAGAATTGAACTATTCGTAAAATGAATAGTCAAAGCTCGCTTTACTAAAAGCAAGGCAATATTGCCAAAGAAAAAGAGAACGGTCAAATACAAAAGATAAGAAATTTTCGAAATGATGATGTAGATCACATTTTTTCAACAAAGATGACTATTTTTTAACCAAACATTTGTTAAACGGGACGGATACTGTCTAAATCTAAATGCGCATGAAAGCTGTCTTTTAACATATTAAGTTGTTGATCTTCCAATAAATCTTGTTGTGCTTGTTGCGCTAATTGATGATAAATTTGCTGCTGATGAGCAAATGGAGTGAGTTCGGAGTGTGTATCCTTCAACTCAATGTGTAATTTCATTGTTTGTTGAAAATATTGGCTTAAGCGCTCAGCTAAAAGCTTAACGGCATTATCACGTGCTAAATGTTGGTGAGTATTATCTAATGCTAAAACAAGCTTATTTTCTGTTTGCTCCAAAATTGTCGTATTTAAAGCGAACAATTTGGTTAAATGAGAACCGTTTAAATCTAATTGTTCAATTAATTTCGCCCAAGGATCGCGTTCTGCGGCAAGTTGGGTAATTTTGCGATCTAATTCTTCGGTTCGGTTGGCTAAAATCGCTTGCTTAATTTCGGAAGGACGAACAATATTGTTTTGTTCTTCAAGATCAGGGTTGAGCCAAGTCCAACGATATTCTTCGTCCTCTTGCGTTGCCTCATTATTATCAGAAAAATCTTGCTGATTTTGCACCGCACTTGTGGTTTCATTTGATGAAGTTGGTTGTATGCGTTGGGGCTGTGGTTCCTTTGGTGTTATATAATTAGCAGATTTTTCAACAATTGTTTCTGATTTAGCTGCCGCCTGTAATGGCTTTTTTGCTGCAAGATCCACCACAGGTAATTCTAATGCAGGTTTTTCGGGCGCTACTACGCTATTGTTTTTTTTTTCGATTTCTTGCGAGGAATGAGTATTAGCTTTTAATTTGCCCATTTGTTGTAAAGCTTTCAACGCAGGGCTCGTTGGCACATTATTCGCCACATCAGATGTTGAGCTATGTTGCTGATGCTGTGCCACATAACTTGATTTAATCGATTGCGACACCACTGGCATATCAACCAATTTTTCTGTTTTTTGCACCGCACTTTGAGATACTTCGTTTTGTGTTGAAGCAGAAGCTTGGCTAACACTTAATTTAGGATGAAAAGCAAGGGCTCGTAACAAAGTCATTTCCACGCCAACACGACGATTTGGCGCAAGAGCGAGTTCTTTGCGTCCCATTAATATGGTTTGATAGAAAAATTGTACATCTTCTGGCGCAATATGTTTGGCTAAAAAGCTTATTTGGCTTTCATCATTGGCTTGATTTGGTAGCAATTGTTTCATTGCGATTTGATGTAACAAATCGGCTAGCTCAATAAGCAATTGTTCCCAATCCGCCCCTTTTTCAGCCACCGCTTGTACCACTTGCATTAAGCGTTCGCCATTGCCTTGCTGCAAAGCATATAACAATTCAATAGGTTGGTTGTCATCAAGCAAACCTAACATCGCATTAACTACATCAACGCTCACATTGCCATTGGATAACGCAATTGCTTGGTCAGTCAAACTTAAACTATCACGAATACTGCCCTGCGCTGCTTTGCCGAGCTTATCAAGTGCGGTTAATTCATAAGGAATTTTTTCCGCCTCTAAAATTTCAGCTAAATGATGACTAATTTGCTGCGGCTCTAATGCTTTTAAATGAAATTGCATACAACGGGATAAAATCGTTACAGGCAATTTTTGCGGATCCGTCGTCGCCAGTAGAAATTTCACATATTCTGGCGGTTCTTCTAAAGTTTTCAATAAGGCATTAAAGGAATGGCGCGAGAGCATATGCACTTCGTCGATAAGATAGACTTTATACTTGCCTTGTACTGGTTTGTATTGCACATTATCAAGAAGCTCGCGAGTATCTTCGACTTTAGTACGAGAAGCGGCATCAATTTCAATTAAATCGATAAAATGCCCTTCTTCAATGGCTTTACAATGTTCACATTCGCCACAAGGATCCGCGCTTACGCCTTTAATGCAATTTAACCCCTTTGCAAATAAGCGAGCAATGGAGGTTTTACCCACACCACGCGTACCAGAAAATAAATAAGCATGATGTAAGCGGTTTTGTTGCAAACCATTGGACAGCGCAGCCAAAACGTGCTGTTGCCCAACCACTTCACTAAATGTTTTTGGTCGCCACTTACGTGCTAAAACTTGGTAACTCATGCTTATTCCTGATAAAAATTAATGACCTTCAAAATCCACTAAAGTGAAAGGCTCAACACCCAATTGGCGTAAGCGTTCTTCTCCGCCTAAATCTGGCAAGCTAATCACAAAAGCGGCATGCTTCACTTCGCCACCTAAGCGTTGTACCAATTTAACGCAAGCTTCTACTGTGCCGCCTGTGGCTAATAAATCATCGATAATTAATACTTTATCGCCTGCTTGGATCGAATCGGAATGGATTTCTAGCGTATCTTCACCATATTCTAATTGATAGTTTTGTGAGATCACTTCACGTGGTAATTTGCCTGGCTTGCGCACTAAAATAAAAGGTAATCCTAAAGCCACAGCAACAGGCGCACCAAAAATAAAACCTCGCGATTCAGTGCCGATAATTTTAGTAATACCACTCTGTTTAAATTTTTCTGCAATTAAATTAATTGTGGCAGAAAATGCAGCAGGCACTTCGGTTAAACTGGTGATATCGCGGAAAATAATTCCTTCTTTTGGATAGTTGGGAATTGATTTAATGGAAGATTTAATGAGTTGTTGTAATTCGTTCATAACTAGTCATCTTAAAAAGTGCGGTTAAAATTAAGCGAATTTTAACTTAGGATTAATCAGCGGAGAAATAGTATCATAGAAAAAACAAAAAATGCGGATAAATTTTACGATTTATTGTTATTATGATTTATAAATATTCTCGTCGTTTTTACGCGTTCTTAATAGTTGCAAAATCCATGCATATTGTTCAGGACTTGGCGTAACAAAACGTTCAATTTCTTCATTCATGGCACGAGCGGATTGCTGAGGATCATCACTCAGTTCCATGCAAGGATGAATTTCCATTTGATATTTGCCGAGCTGCGCGTTGTAGCGTGGAAACATTGGAATAACCACAGATTTACTTAACTTCGCCATTTTATTTAAACCCGGCAAAGTCGCCTTATAGGTGGCAAAAAAGTCCACAAATTCGCTGGCTTCAGCACCAAAATCTTCATCAGGCAAATAATAACCCATTTCGCCTTTTTTAATCGCAGCAAGAAAAGGTTTAATGCCATTTTGTCTTGCGTGCATTTTGCCGCCAAAACGCTCACGAACCGCAGTCCATAACCAATCCACCAACGGATTACGATGGGGATTATACATAGAGGTCATTGGCATACCATGGGTATGCAGAATAATACCCGATGCATCAATTGCCCAACTGTGTGGCACCATCAGAATAATATTATGCCCTGCTTGCTTTGCTTGTTGGATATATTCTAAACCAATAAATTCACTACGACGATGTAAATGCGCTTTAGATCTTAATGCGATTTCGCCAATACCAAGCATGACTTGCGCTAAAGTAACAAACATCTCATTAATCACTTGTTCGCGATATTGCTCAGTCCACTGAGGAAAACAATATTGCAAGTTTACTCTAGCTCGGTGTGCTTGTTTTTTCGCTTTACGCGCTACAATGACACCGATTTTAGCCGCCAATTTATCGCGTAATTTATAAGGAATAAAAGCCAATAGCGCCAAGAACGCCATTCCCAACCAAATTCCCCAATATTTTGGTTTTAAATAAGACCATGAAAATTGTGGCTCATAGCCCACACGTGCAGTTAATCGCACATTTTGTTGTGTATCCATTAACTAAACCAACCTTGATCAAACGCCATTTTAATCGTCATGATAAAAGACATAAGCACAACCATTGGACGAATGAGGGCTTTTCCCTTACTTAGCACCATTTTTGCACCTAAATTTGCGCCGATAATTTGCCCTGCCATCATGGCAAAACCCACCGTCCATAAAATTTTCCCACTGGCTAAAAATGCCAATAAAGAAGCAATATTTGATGTAAAATTCATCACTTTCGCATGAGCTGTGGCTTTAGTTAAGTTAAAACCAAGCAACATTACAAAGGCTAAACTAAAAATGGATCCTGTTCCAGGTCCAAAAAAACCATCATAAAATCCGACGCCAAAGCCAATAGTAAAAGCAAAAGCGGAATAAGAAATACGTTTTTGTCTGTCGTTTTCCCCCAATGTTGGAGTGAATAAAAAATACAGACCAATGGTGAGAATTAAAAAAGGTAAGACTTTTTTTATCACCGAACTATCAATAAGTTGGATCAAAATACTGCCTAATAACGATCCAATAAATGTCATCACAATCAATAGCCAAACTTCTTTTACATTAATGGCTTTCTGACGAATAAAATACAAGCTAGCGGAAAAAGAACCACCGCAAGCCTGCAGCTTATTCGTGCCTAATGCTATCGCAGGCGGAATTCCCAGCATTAATAATGCAGGAATGGTAATTAAACCTCCGCCCCCAGCAATTGCATCAATGAAGCCGGCAATAAATGCCACTGCAAATAAAAGCGCTATTAATTCTAAAGCAATTTCCACCGCACTTTCCTATTATTCCAACCACTCGCTACGTTTTGGCGAATTTAAAATTTGTTGACATAAAAATGGTTCAGGTGGCGTTACTTTTGGTTTAGTTGACGCAGTGGATGGCTTTTTCGGTTCAAACCATGAATAAAGCTCCGCACCACAACCATCGCCAGCAGGAACCGCAGCTTGATCTTCACAATAAGCTGCCCCCTGTGGACAAGCTAAACGCACATGGAAATGGCTATCATGTCCATACCAAGGACGAATTTTTTGTAACCAACCGCGCTCTGCTCGTTCAGACTGACAAAGTTTCACTTTAATCGCTGGGTTAACGAAAATACGCGTCACTTTGGGATCCTGAGCCGCTAATTTAATTAAAGTAAAATGGTTTTGATTCCAAATATTCTCATCCACTCGTTGCGCTGCACGATTAACAACCAGTAACCCTTTACCATCAGAATTTAAAGCGTCAGAGTCCGACATTTCGCCCATGCGTAACCAAATATCTGCATCCAATCCCATTTGATGACTAGCATGCCCCGTTAAAAAACGTCCACCACCTGGCATAGCAATATCGCCCACCAACATTTTTGGCAAGCCCGCATTTTTCACACGTTTACCTAGGCGTTGTAAATATTGAATCATATCAGGATGACCATAATAACGGTTTTTATTCATACGGATCACCTGATAGCCATCGCCTTTATAAGGCAATGCTTGCGCACCAATAATACAACCATTGGTATAAGTTCCCACTGGTTCTGCTTTTCCATTTTCAGTAGGAATAGGACGTTTTACGCGTTGCCAGTCCACTGGTGAGGCAGATACCATTGTTGCTGCTAAAAGTGCGGTTAAAAAAAGAGAGGTTTTATATAATTTTTTCATTTTATACCAGTTTAAATAAGTTATTCATTATTTACATTGTGCTTTAAAACGTAACAAATGATCCAATAACACAATTGCGACCATCGCTTCTGCGATAGGTACTGCTCGAATGCCCACACAAGGATCATGACGGCCTTTGGTCACCACTTCAACTTCTTCATTATTCAGATTTACTGAGCGCCCAGGGATAGTAATACTGGAAGTCGGTTTTAATGCGATGGTTGCAATTATCGGTTGACCCGAGCTAATCCCCCCTAAAATGCCTCCTGCATGATTTGACAAAAAGCCTTGTGGTGTCATTTCATCGCGATGTTCTGAACCTCGTTGTGCCACCACAGCAAAACCATCGCCAATTTCAACTGCTTTCACTGCATTAATCCCCATTAATGCATGGGCAAGATCCGCATCAAGGCGGTCAAAAACAGGTTCGCCTAACCCCACTGGCACATTCTCTGCTACAACGGTAAGTTTCGCCCCAATTGAATCGCCTTCTTTTTTCAAAGTGCGGATCAATTCATCGAATTTTTCCACCGCACTTTGATCCGGACAGAAGAAGGGATTACTATTTACATAATTCCAATCAATTTTCTCTAACTGCTGTTGCTCAATTTGAATATCGCCAATTTGAGATAAAAAGCCACGAATTTGAATACCAAATTGTTCACGCAAATATTTTTTAGCAATGGCGCCTGCTGCCACACGCATTGCAGTTTCTCGAGCAGAAGAACGACCACCACCACGATAATCACGCAAACCGTATTTTTGTTGGTAAGTAAAATCAGCATGCCCTGGGCGGAAACGATCTTTAATTTCGCCATAATCTTGCGAACGCTGATCCCCATTTTTGATTAACATACCAATACTGGTGCCAGTGGTTTTACCTTCAAACACACCAGACAAAATCTGCACTTCGTCATCCTCACGACGCGGTGTGGTATAACGAGATGTTCCCGGCTTACGACGATCTAAATCGGGTTGAATATCTGCTTCAGAAAGGCTCATTCCCGGTGGCACACCGTCAACGATACAGCCCAATGCAATACCATGCGATTCACCAAAAGTCGTTACACGAAACAACTGCCCAATACTATTTCCTGCCATATTATTCCCTTAATTTGGTAATGTTAATTTGGTTTCTGATACTTTAATTTCTTCATTCGTTGTATTGTTTTTAATAAAGACATCCAACTGATTAAAGGCAATATCAATATTATTTTGGTTAAATAACTCATTCACACGACGATTTAAGAAATCAACCGTCGGGTTACGATCACTTAACTTACCCACATATAAACGCAATTCGTGATCTAAGGTGCTTGCCCCAAAGGTTAAGAAATACACGACAGGTTCTGGATCTTTGAGTACACGATCACATTCACTTGCCGCCTGTAATAAAAGTTGCTTAGTTAATTCCAAATCGGAGCCATAAGCGACCCCCACTTGAATAACCACTCGAGTTACTGAATCATTTAATGCCCAGTTCACAATGCGATCTGTAACGAAAGACTGGTTAGGAATAATCACTTCCTTACGATCAAAATCAATAATAGTGGTTGAACGAATACGAATTTTTGAAATGGTACCTGAGTATTCGCCAATGGTCACTACGTCCCCGACTCGGACGGGACGTTCAAATAAGATAATAATGCCCGAAACAAAATTCGCAAAAATCGCTTGTAAACCGAAACCTAAACCAACAGAAAGTGCAGCGAAAAGCCATTGTAATTTTGACCAAGACATTCCCAAGGTCGAAAAGGCTAAACTCGCACCAAATGCAATAATAAAATAGGTTAATAATGTGGTGATGGTATAAGGCGTTCCCTGTGAAAAATCAAAGCGAGAGAAAATTAAAATTTCCAAAATACCGCCAATATTACGCACTAAGGCATAAGTTACCATCACAATAATAATCGCCAGTAGCAGATTAAGTAAGGTGATGGATTCTAAAACGGTGCCAGTTTCCGTTACGACGGCTTGCTGCCAAAGTGTCACGCCTTGTAAATAATAAGCAACGCCAATTAAATCGGCCCAAACCCAATATAACATCGCAAATAGAACGACCATTAAAATCAAATCTGTCATACGTAAGATTTGATCTTTCACCTGTGCGATGCCTAAGCTTTCATTTTGTTGTAAATCAACACTTAAGCCTAATTCTTCCTCCGATTCAGATCGCGCTAAAGCTTGTTGCTCACGTTTTTCTTTAAAACGTTGATAGGTTAAACGACGAGAAGAAACGCCTAAACCGCGATAAATCACATTACGTAATACTAACCAAATCACGCACACGAAATAAGAGGACATCAGATGATCCATCAAATTAAGCGCGGTGTAATAATAGCCCATTGCTACCAGTACAGTGAGTACAATCGGCGAAATCACTAATAAAATGCGAATAATATGGAATATCCAATGGATTGTTTTGCTTTCTTGTGCCTTCGCCGAATTACCATAAGATTTCACCGCACTTTGCATACGCAACCCAATGATAAATAACGAAATGATCAAGACTGAGATCGTCATTACCTGACCAATCACATCATTTGGAATCCCTGTTTCTAAATGAGTGAAAATTGAAGCATTAATCCATAATGCAGAGATCCATACTGAACGTTTAAGTACTTTATGGAAGGTTTCTACACTTTCTTTCGGCATATTGAAATGACGATAAGCAATGCCATCAGGATGTAACATGGCGAGCATAAAAGCGAAGAACCACCAATAGATCCCCATTTGCAGAATCCAAGGGAAAACCACGAATGGATCTTTTAAACACACATAAGCGGCAAAGAATAAACTGGCTATAAAAAATAAAGTGCTTGGTAAGCATAATATAAGCACCAATGCAATGGCTTTAGGCGTGTTCCAATGGCTATCAGAATTAAGTGTATTCACTCGTTTAGCAATTTCTTGCAAATGTTTACCAATCTTTTGTTTTTGTGAGCGAATAAAGAATGCCACCGCCAATAGCACCACAATTAATGCACCGGTTGAAATAAAATCATTACGCCAATTGGAAAAATCAATTAATTTAACAATTTCAGTTAATTCAAGCTGTAGCGCAGGCAAAAAATTAGCAAACCAATCTAAATCAATAGGCGCATTACTTCTTACCCAGAAACTCTGTTGTTGTAATTTACCCTGCAATTCATCACTAATTGCTGTCACTTGTTTTTGGTTTAATTCAATGGTAATCGCTAAATTTAATTGATTATTTAACGAATTCACAATATCTGATAAGAGTTTACGACGCTCTTGTAATACTGGGCCTAACTGTGTTTTTTCTGCTGTAGTAAAGGTCGTTTTACTTTTTGCTTCTAAATTCGCAATATAAGTTTGGATATCATAAAGATTATCGCGCTCTTCCGTTACATCAAAAATTTTCACGCGTAAATCGGTAATACGTTTAGATAAACCGCTAATCATTTGATCTTGCGGCAATAAATTTTTTTGCTTATTGATAATGCGAGATAACACCAATGTGCCTTGTAATGCACTAATTTGATCATCAATGTTGCGCTGTGTTTGCTGTAAATTATCTAACACATTTTTAATACGGATATTATCTTGCGATAAAGTATTCATTAATGTGGTTTGCTGAACTAATTCTTGGCTTAGCTTCACATTCAGCTCTAACTGTTCCGCAAGCAAAGGATTACTCACATCTGTTTTGTCTTGTTGTTTGGTCAGCTGATCCGCTTGCAGTTTAGATTCATCAAGATATTTTTGGTTAATCGCATCCTGTAACGCTGCAACTTGCGCTTGTAACTGAGTTTGCTCCAAATTTTTATCTTCTAATTGGATAGAATAAAGGGAGGTGATGGCATTATTTCCTTGTAAAGCCAATTTATTGAAGTTGTTTTGCAGTTCAATAAAAACGAGCTCTGTTTCTAACCGCACTTTCTCGGCTGAAGTGAGCGTGCTATTCGCTAAGGCTTTATTAATTTCTTGTGTACGCGTTAAGTTGGCATTTAATGTGGCTTGCGCTCGTTCAGGCGCAGTTCTAATCATCGTAAGATCAGAATTTAATGTGGTAAGCACATTTTGAATTTGCTGCAATTCTTGCTGTGCCGAGGTTAACTTAGCTTGCATTTCAGCTGTGCTGAGTTTCGTCAAATCTACAGAAGTCGCAACTGTCTTCTTTAAACTATCTAAATGCTGCTGCGTTTTAAGCGTTAGGCTAGGAGCATTATTAATTTTATCTTCAAGCTGTTTAATTTCTGCTTTTTGTTGACTAATTCTAGTTAAAAAATTCAGCGTTTCTTCTAAATTTTGCACCACAATTTTATTATTAGGATCATTTTGATCTGCCGATTGTGCAGTTTTCAACTGCGACTGAATATCCGCCTCCGTTGGCAAATCAGCAAAACTGATGCTTGGCAATGCCATAAACACCGTAAAGAGTAAAAATAACTGGCGGATTGTTAAAAATTTATTCATAAAATTATCCTAATAAACGTGTTAATTCCTTGGCTAAAGCAGCCCTTGATATTTTAATTGCGCCCTGTTCACCTACTTGTTGTGGCAGCGGAAGATAACAAACTGGTTGTTTAAATTTTTCAATTCTATTACTTAACCATAATTTGAGTTCATCTACAAGTGCGGTGGAAAATTCAGTGGAAAAAACAATAAAAGCTACTGGGCGATAACCAAATTCTTCATCAGCTTTAGGTAAAATAAATACCTGCTTCACTTGAGGATGACACAAAATGAGGTTTTCAATTTCTTCTGGTTGAATATTTTCACCACCAGAAATAAACATATTATCCAAACGACCTTGGATATAAAGTTCCTCACCGTTCCAATAACCTTTGTCTTTAGTCTGTAACCAGCCTTGCGAATTCGTTAATGGTTGAATTTTTCCTTGAGCATAATACCCCAAACCTAATCCCGCACCTTTTAACCAAATTTCATTATCAACAATTTGGAACTCTCTCCCTTGCAATAAATTTCCCACACCAGAAGTCGAATCACATTTTTTTGCAAATACTGTAGAAGCCATTTCTGTCATGCCATAACCACAATAAGCTTGGATACCAAGTGCGGTTAAATTTTGCGTTAATTCTGCGGGAATATGTGAGCCCCCCAATAAAACTGAGCGAATTTGCACCGCACTTTGCGGATGTTGCTGCCAATAATCCAATAAACGCTGCGCTTGGGTTGGTACTAAAGATGCATGAGTTGAGCGGAATAAATCTGCATAAAAATTATCACTAGGCAAAATCAGCTCAGCCCCTTGTAACAACCAACGCCACACAATGCCCTGTCCTGACACATGATATAAAGGCAAAGAAAACAACCAACTGTCTTCAGTGCTAAAGTGCATTAACTCACACACGCCTTTCGCATTATCCAAATGGTTTTGCATAAGATGAATAATAGCTTTTGGGGTGCCTGTTGATCCTGAAGTCAGCGTTAAAGTTAAACTTTGCGCTGAAAATTGAGGATTGTTCCATTGTTGAATAATACGATCGGATTGACAATCGATCCAATAGCGGATGCCATTCTGCTCACATAATGTAGCGATTTTAGCTTGAGGAAAGGCAGGATTAAGCAATAATACGGGCATTTCGCATTGCAATGCTGCGAGATAATAACTCAACAAGGCGAAACTATTTTTGCCTGAAATTGCAATAGCAAAGCCAGTTGAATCAGGCAATTGCTTTAGAATAGCGACTTTTTGCGCAATTTGCTCATTCAGTGCTGACCAAGTAAAAGCAATGCCCTGCGAAAAATCTCGCAAGGCAATCTTATGTGGATATGTGCTGGCATATTGTTGCCAAGGGAACAAATCTGTCACGATTAACCGCCAACGAATGCGTTTTTAACCTCTTCAATCACTTCATGTGGCAATTTCATTTCGCGCATAACAGCTTCTAACATGATCATTTTACGACCGCTATTATTATTGGTAATCACCCAATAAGGCGTGTTAGGAATCGCTTTCGGTTTGGTATGATTGCCCGCTTGTAATAATGTTTTCTCATCTTGCGCAAAATAAAGACGCGTTCTTCCTTGCACATTTTCAGAAGCAATAGCATTAGCAAAGGCTGTTGGGTTGATTTGATAAAGTGCAGTTAAAAGTGAAAGGAAACGTAACACGCCTTTACTCTCTTGTTTGAAAGCTTCTGATGCCAATAATTGCAAAATAGGATTTAAGGTATTTTGATCAGATAATACCTTGTCGTTACCTAAATCTTGTTGATTTTGCACCGCACTTTCCAAGCGCATTTCCATTTGCTCAACAGGTTTGACTTCCGTTTGAGTTGGAACGGGTTCAGGCTCAACAACAGGTGTCACTTCTAACGCAGTAGAACTCACACTTGAAGAAGATAAATGTAATAAACGACGTAAAATATCGGAGGCGCTTTCGCCAATAGATTGGGTATGACTAGCAATGTATTGGTATAATTCTTCATCAACTTCAATAATTTTCATTTATGCTTCTCACAAAACTTGATTCAAATAAGGATTTCTCGCATTATACCCGCATCTTTGTAAATTCTCCATGTAAAAAATAATGTCAATTCAACAATTACTTCACTACCAATTTACACCTTGTGAAAACAGCAAACAACCTACCTTAGTCTTTATTCATGGATTATTCGGCGATATGAATAATCTCGGCGTGCTTGCGCGAGCTTTTAGCGATCACTACCCTATTTTGCGGGTTGATTTGCGCAATCATGGACAGAGTTTTCATAGCGATGAAATGAACTATGAGGCAATGGCACAAGATATCGTGAAATTAGTTGAACATTTACAATTAGATAAGCTGATTTTGATTGGTCATTCCATGGGCGGAAAAACCGCAATGAAAGTGGCGACGCTAATTCCTGAACTCATAGAAAAGTTAGTTGTAATTGATATTGCGCCTGTGGCTTACTCTCATCGCTGGCATGATAAGGTGTTTGCAGGATTGTTTGCGGTCGCTGAAAGCAACGCAGAAACACGCCAACAAGCAAAACCAATTTTGGCAAAATATATTGAAGATGAAAGCGTACAGCAATTTATGCTGAAATCTTTTGATATCAATTCTACACAAAAATTTCGCTTTAATTTCACCGCACTTTATCAGCATTATGATGAGATTATGGGCTGGGATAATCAAGTTGCCACAAAAGTAAAAACACTCTTTATTAAAGGTGGTTTATCCAACTACATTTCAGAGCAAGATACAAATGCTGTTCTTGCGCAATTTCCTCTTGCCACCTCATTTACCATTAATGGCGCGGGACATTGGGTGCATGCAGAAAAACCGGAGTTTGTCATTCGAGCAATTCAACGTTTTTTACAATCAGATTAATCGTTTTTAACATTTAATTTATTGTGGAATTATGGTATAGTTCAACAAATTTTCTCTAGTAGTCAATCATTCTCATTATTAATGGCATGATTGTTAGTATGAAATTAAACAGTGAATTAAAACATGGCAAAGCAAGATGCAGATTGCATTACATTAGATCTCTTTGCTGATCAACGTCGAGTAGGAAGACCAAGAACAAATCCACTTAGTCGTGAACAACAAATTCGGGTAAATAAACGTAATCAACTTCGCCGCGATCGCTCAAGTGGTTTAAAACGTGTCGAATTAAAATTACACCTCGAATTAGTGCAGCAATTAGAAGAACTCGCTTCAATTAATAATATAAGTCGATCTGAAATGATCGAAAACATCTTACAAGATTACTTCAATATTCAAGGAAATAGGTAAATAACATGGCTATTGTTGGTTTATTTTACGGTAGTGACACAGGCAACACAGAAAATATTGCGAAAATGATCCAAAAGCAACTAGGCAGCGAATTAGTTGATATTCGTGACATCGCCAAAAGTAGCAAAGAAGACATTGAAAAATATGATTTTTTAATGTTCGGTATTCCGACTTGGTATTATGGCGAAGCACAATGTGATTGGGATGATTTCTTCCCAACTTTAGAAGAAATTGATTTCACAGACAAATTAGTCGCGATTTTCGGTTGTGGTGACCAAGAAGATTATGCAGATTATTTCTGCGATGCCATGGGTACTGTTCGTGAAATTATCGAACCACATGGCGCAATCGTGGTAGGTCATTGGTCAACAGAGGGATATAGTTTCGAATCTTCACGTGCATTATTAGATGAAAATACCTTTGTAGGTTTATGTATTGATGAAGATCGTCAACCGGAATTAACTGCCGCTCGTGTTGAAACCTGGGTTAAACAAGTTTACGATGAAATGTGTTTAGCTGAATTAGCATAAGGAATGTTAATATGTCCGAAGAAAATATCAAACTATTAAAAAAAGCTGGGTTAAAGATCACTGAGCCTCGCTTAACCATTTTAGCCCTTATGCAAGAGCATAAGATGGAACATTTCTCTGCTGAAGATGTATACAAAATGTTGTTAGAGAAAGGTGAAGAAATTGGTTTAGCGACCGTTTATCGTGTATTAAACCAATTTGATGAAGCAAAAATTTTGGTTCGTCATAACTTTGAAGGCAACAAATCGATCTTTGAATTAGCCCCGACAGAACACCATGATCACATCATTTGTGTGGATTGCGGAAAAGTCTTTGAATTCAATGATACTATCATTGAAGAACGCCAAAAAGCGATCAGCAAAGAACATGGTATTCAACTGGAAAACCACAGTTTATATCTCTATGGAAAATGTACTGATATTAACAAATGTGAGAAATAAATTCCTCCCAAAAGTGCGGTGAAAAACACCGCACTTTTTTCTTATTTTTTGCCTAAAAAAGCCAATTACCTTTAGGCGAAATTGCCCTTTTTATGCTATAATTTCGCTAATTTTTTTATACAGATTAGGAAATTATCAATGTCTGAATTAACACAAGATATTATCCCTGTGAGCATTGAAGAAGAACTAAAATCTTCTTATCTTGACTATGCCATGTCGGTCATTGTTGGACGTGCGTTACCCGATGTGCGCGATGGTTTAAAACCTGTACACCGACGCGTTCTTTTTTCAATGGATCAAAGCGGCAATACACATAATAAATCCTATGTAAAATCGGCGCGTGTTGTGGGCGATGTTATCGGTAAATACCACCCACATGGCGATAGTGCGGTTTATGACACCATTGTGCGTATGGCTCAGCCCTTTTCTTTACGCTATATGCTTGTGGATGGTCAAGGTAACTTCGGTTCAATTGATGGCGATGCGCCGGCTGCAATGCGTTATACCGAAGTACGTATGCAAAAAATCACACAGGAATTATTAACTGATTTAGACAAAGAAACCGTTGATTTCTCGCCAAACTACGATGGCAAAGAAATGATTCCTGATGTGTTACCAACGAAGATTCCAGCACTTTTAGTCAATGGTTCATCAGGTATTGCTGTGGGTATGGCAACCAATATTCCTCCGCATAATTTAGGCGAGGTGATGGATGGCTGTCTTGCTTACATTGATAACGAAGATATCAGCATTGATGAACTCATGCAATTTATTCCAGGTCCTGACTTTCCAACTGCTGCACTGATTAATGGTCGTCGAGGTATTGAAGAAGCATATAAAACAGGCCGCGGTAAAGTTTACGTTCGTGCGAAAGCGACAGTTGAAGTAAATGATAAAGGACGTGAGCAAATTGTTATTACCGAAATTCCTTATCAAGTCAATAAAGCAAAATTAGTAGAAAAAATTGCTGAATTAGTGCGTGAAAAGAAAATTGAAGGTATCGCTAATGTGCTTGATCTCTCAAGTAAAGAAGGGATCCGCCTCGAAATTGATATTAAACGCGATGCGGTCGGCGAAGTGGTCTTAAATCATCTTTACGCGCTGACACAAATGCAAGTCACCTTCGGTATCAATATGGTCGCTTTAGATCATGGTCAACCGCGTTTATTCAACTTAAAACAAATTATTGAAGCCTTCGTCAAACATCGTCGTGAAGTCGTTACTCGCCGCACAGTGTTTGAATTACGCAAAGCTCGCGAGCGCGCACATATTTTAGAAGGTTTAGCAATTGCTCTCGCTAATATTGATCCTGTTATCAATTTAATTCGTGCCTCAAAAACAGCAGAAGAAGCTCGTGAAGGCTTATTAGCACAACCTTGGCAATTAGGTAATGTTGCGCCAATGTTAGAAGCCGCAGGCGTTGACGCTTCACGTCCTGACGACTTACCAAAAGAATGTGGTATTCACAATGGCGAATACTATCTTTCAGATGCGCAAGCTCGTGCAATTTTAGAATTACGTCTACACCGTTTAACCGGTTTAGAACATGAAAAAATTGTTGATGAGTATAAAGAAATCTTAGTTCAAATTGGCGAATTATTACACATTCTGACCAGCACAGATCGTTTGCGTGAAGTGATTCGCGAAGAATTAGAATTAGTTAAACAAAATTTCAATGACGCTCGTCGAACAGAAATTACTGCTGCTTCTGGCGATATTAATTTAGAAGATCTCATCGCACAGGAAGATGTGGTTGTTACCCTTTCTCACGAAGGCTATGTGAAATATCAGCCATTAACTGACTATGAAGCACAGCGTCGCGGTGGTAAAGGAAAATCTGCGACCAAAATGAAAGAAGAAGATTTCATTGAGCGTTTATTAGTGGCAAATACTCATGACACTATTTTATGCTTCTCAAGTCGCGGTCGCCTCTATTGGTTGAAAGTCTACCAATTACCACAAGCAAGCCGCGGTTCACGTGGACGTCCAATTGTGAATATTCTACCATTAGAAGAAAATGAACGTATTACCGCTATTTTACCAGTAGCCAACTACGATGAAGATAAATTCGTGGTGATGGCAACCGCTGGCGGTATTGTGAAGAAAACTGCCCTCACCGAATTTAGTCGCCCACGTTCAAATGGTATCATTGCATTAAATTTACGTGATGAAGATGAGTTAATTGGCGTAGATATCACCGATGGTAGCAATGAAATCATGTTGTTCTCTGCTCAAGGTCGCGTGGTCAGATTCAGTGAAAATGCTGTTCGAGCAATGGGGAGAACCGCAACAGGTGTTCGTGGAATCAAACTTGCGCTTACCTTAGAGATGTCTGATGATGAAAGTGCGGTGGAAATTGAAGACGTTTCTGACGATAACGTAGAAGACAGTTTAGATTTAAATATCGACAAAGTGGTTTCCCTTGTGGTACCAAAAAATAATGGCGAAATTCTGACTGCAACTCAAAACGGTTATGGTAAACGTACAAAATTAGAAGAATATCCGACGAAATCACGTAATACCAAAGGTGTTATTTCCATTAAAGTAAGCGAACGCAATGGCAAAGTAGTTGCTGCAACACAAGTGGAAGAAACAGACCAAATTATGTTGATTACAGACGCGGGAACGCTTGTGCGCACTCGTGTGAGTGAAGTCAATATTATTGGACGTAACACGCAAGGTGTTCGCTTAATTCGTACTGCAGAAAACGAACAAGTTGTTAGCTTAGAACGCGTAGCTGAACCAGAAGAAGATGAATTTGATGGTGAAAGCGCGGTGGAAAATTCGGAAGAATAATCGACTGTTCTGAGTAACATAAAACCAGTTGTTAAAATTAAAATGCGGTGTATTTTTAATCGTTATAAAAATCGATAAAAATACACCGCACTTTTATTATGATCTAAATCACAAAACGGAAATTTAACCTTCTTCTAACATTCACTTCCTACCTCGCAAGTGGTAAACTCCATGTAGTTTATTTATATTCATGAGGATTATTTCTATGACAGCATTTCGTATTGAAAAAGACACCATGGGCGAAGTTCAAGTACCAGCAGATAAATACTGGGCAGCACAAACTGAACGTTCTCGTAATAATTTCAAAATTGGTCCTGAAGCCTCTATGCCAAAAGAAATTATTGAAGCTTTTGGTTATTTGAAAAAAGCAGCGGCTTATGCCAACCATGAATTAGGTGTGTTAGCAGTCGAAAAACGTGATTTAATTGCACAAGCTTGTGATGAAATTCTAGCAAACAAATTAGATGATCAATTCCCACTTGTCATTTGGCAAACAGGTTCTGGTACACAATCAAACATGAACCTTAACGAAGTGATTTCAAATCGCGCACATGTGTTAAATGGTGGAAAACTTGGCGAGAAATCTATTATTCACCCAAATGATGATGTGAATAAGTCCCAATCTTCAAATGACACCTACCCAACTGCAATGCACATTGCGGCTTATAAAAAAGTAGTTGAAGTGACCATTCCTTGCGTAGAGCGTTTACAAAAAACCTTCGCACAAAAAGCAGAAGCCTTTAAAGATGTAGTGAAAATTGGTCGTACTCATTTAATGGACGCAACACCATTAACATTAGGTCAAGAATTCAGCGCTTATGCTGCACAATTAGATTTTGGCTTACGTGCATTGAAAAATACCTTACCACATTTAGCACAATTAGCTTTAGGTGGTACTGCGGTAGGTACGGGTTTAAATACACCAAAAGGCTATGATGTAAAAGTAGCAGATTACATTGCAAAATTCACTGGCTTACCATTTGTGACCGCAGAAAATAAATTTGAAGCTTTAGCAACTCATGATGCAGTTGTTGAAACTCATGGCGCATTAAAACAATTAGCGGTTTCTTTATACAAAATCGCCAATGACATTCGTTTATTAGCATCAGGTCCTCGTTCTGGTATCGGTGAAATTTTAATCCCTGAAAATGAACCAGGTTCATCAATCATGCCAGGTAAAGTAAACCCAACCCAATGCGAAGCAATGACCATGGTTTGTGCACAAGTATTAGGTAATGACACCACGATTTCTTTTGCGGGAACACAAGGTCATTTCCAATTAAATGTGTTTAAACCTGTTATGGCAGCCAACTTCTTACAATCAGCACAATTATTAGCAGATGTTTGCGTATCATTCGATGAACATTGTGCTGTAGGTATTGAACCTAACTACCCTCGCATTAAGAAACAATTGGATGATTCTTTAATGTTAGTAACCGCACTTAATACCCATATCGGTTATGAAAATGCAGCGAAAATCGCTAAAACAGCCCATAAAAATGGCACAACATTAAAAGAAGAAGCAATCAACTTGGGCTTAGTGACTGCTGAACAATTTGATGAATGGGTAAGACCGGAAGATATGGTCGGTTCATTAAAATAATTAACTAAATTATGACAAGGCTCAAATTTTTGAGCCTTTTTTATTGCATAGAAAATACAAATACCCTAGTATCAAACTCAACTTTATAAAGCAAAGGATGAGACGGATGAAAAACGAATTAATTTGTTATAAACGTATGCCTATTTGGACAAAAGAAAGTTTACCGCAAATGTTCCAGCAAAAGCATAATACTAAGGTGGGCACTTGGGGAAAATTAACTATTCTAAAAGGTCAGCTTAATTTTTATGAGCTGGATGAAAATGGCGATATTCTTAGCGAGTCTGTTTTTAGCAGCAACGATACCACTTTTATCGAGCCGCAAGTTTGGCATAAAATCGAAGCTATATCTGATGATTTAGAATGTTACTTAGAATTTTATTGTAAAAAAGAAGATTACTTTTCTAAAAAATATAATATGACCGCCACACATTCAGAAGTGAAATCGGCCGTAGAAAGTATTTCACCTTGTAAAGTGCTTGATTTAGGCTGTGGGCAAGGTCGGAACTCTTTGTTCTTAAGCTTATTAGGCTATGATGTCACCTCTTGGGATCATAATCAAAATAGTTTGGCTTTCTTAAATGAAACCAAGGAAAAAGAAAATCTCGAAATGAACACCGCACTTTATGATATTAACAGCGCCAATATTCAAGAGAATTACGACTTTATCCTTTCTACCGTTGTGTTTATGTTCTTAAAACGAGAAGCGGTGCCTCATATCATTCAAAATATGCAGTCGCATACCAATAAAGGAGGCTACAATTTAATTGTTTCTGCAATGGATACTGATGATGTACCTTGTCCAATTCCTTTTTCATTTACCTTTAAAGAAAATGAGTTGAAGCAATATTATGCCGATTGGGAACTATTAAAATACAATGAAGAAATGGGTGAATTGCATAAAACCGATGAAAATGGCAATCGCATTAAGATGAAATTTGTTACAATGCTGGCAAAGAAGAAAGCCTAATTTTTCACCGCACTTTTACAAAAAAAGCGACCGAATTGGTCGCTTTTTTATATTTAATCTCGATTATTTAGCATCTTTTGCTAAACAAGCTGCCGCAGTAAATAATACGTCAGTTGATGAGTTTAATGCAGTTTCCGCTGAGTCTTGTAACACACCAATAACGAAACCTACCGCAATCACTTGAGCAGCCACATCTTCTGAAATACCGAATAAGCTACAAGCTAATGGAATTAATAATAATGAACCACCAGCAACACCTGAAGCACCACAAGCACAAACACTCGCTACCACGCTTAATAAGATAGATGTTGGGATAGACACTTCAATATTCAAAGTATTTACCGCTGCTAAAGCTAATACAGTGATAGTAATTGCAGCACCCGCCATGTTGATGGTTGCACCTAATGGAATAGATACAGAATAGGTTTCTTCATCGAGTTCTAAACGTTTTGCTAATTCCATATTTACTGGAATATTTGCTGCTGAACTACGAGTAAAGAATGCGGTTAAACCACTCACGCGGATACATTCCCAAACTAATGGATATGGGTTACGACGAATTTTCCAATACACCATAATTGGATTAATCACAAATGCCACAAAGGCCATTGCGCCAAGTAATACCGCTAGTAAACGTGCATAATCCCATAAAGCGCCTAAGCCTTTATCAGCTAGGGTTGAAGTAACTAAGCCAAACACACCAAATGGCGCTAAATTAATAACTAAATGCACAATTTTAGAAATCGCATCTGAAATATCATTAAATACGCTTTTAGTATTTTCTCTCGCGTGACGTAATACTAAACCTAATGCAATCGCCCAAGCTAAGATGCCGATGAAGTTACCTTTTGATAAAGCTACAATTGGGTTATCAAAAATATTAAGAATAACAGTTGTTAATACTTCACTGATTGATCCTGGAGGTGTTAATGAATTCTCAGCCGTTGTTAATGGAATTTCAACAGGGAACATAAAGCTTGCAATTACCGCTGTACAAGCTGCAAGGAAAGTACCTAAAACATAAAGCAGAATAATGGTTGACATATTACTTTTGGTACCAATACTACGATTTGCAATAGCTGAAACCACTAATACAAATACAAGAATTGGTGCAACCGCACGCAATGCGCGTACAAAAAGTGTACCTAAAATATTGAATTGTTCTGCTAAGTTCATACCTAACGTTGGTTCCAAGCTAGGTGAAATCACTGCAACAATAATACCAAGGAGCAAACCGATAGAAATGCGTTTAACCAGACTTCCTTGGAAAAAAAATGACAATAAAGGAGATGTTTTCATAATAATTCACTATATTACGCAAGCGATTGCCTGCCCTGTTAATCACACAGATCTGAAGATCCAACTATGCCGAGTAAAGATATCTGAAATTGCAACGAAAAGAAATATACAGACAAGAAAAAATCATATTTTTATTACAATAATTAAAAAATATCTAAAAATACTGTTGACACACTATTTTTATTTACAGTATTATACAGCTATAAAAATAATCATGTATATAAGGTAAATTATTATGAACTATGCAATCAACTCAACTCAATTTAACAATGATGCAATTATCTGTAATGATTTCTCTTACCACCCAATGCCGTATTTTGAAGATCGTCAATCGACGACATTGAATTACAGTCGCAAACTTGATCTTAATTTATATTGCATTAAGCGCCCACAGCAAACTTGTTTTATTCGGGTAACTAATCCTGATATGCTAGCATGGGGAATTGAAAAAGATGATATGTTAGTTGTTGAAAAGCAAGATAATTTAAGTATTGGGGATTTAGTTGTAATTGATAATGAAGGCACAATGGAAATCTATGAATTTATTACCCATAGCAATGATGAATTTATTTTCTTTCCACTTAGCTCCAAGGCACAAAATATTAAAACAAGAGATTGGACAAAATTAGATATCATCGGAACAGTAACAAATACTATTCATCAAATTAAATCTCGTGCAAATACCATGAGATTTGCGGCTTAAAATACAAAGTGCGGTCAAAACAACTAAAGTTTTAACCGCACTTTTAATCACTGAATAATTATAAAATTCGTCTTGCTTGAGTATAGGTTCTTGCCCAATAGTTTTCACTCAAATAACTAATCGTGACCCCTTGACTAGAACTCGCATGCATGAAGCGACCATTTCCTAAATAAACACCCACATGACGATTTCCTCTAAAGAAAACCAAATCGCCCTCTTTTAATTGATGCTTATTAATTTGTCTTCCAACTGATTTTTGTTCAGAAGTTGAGCGAGGCAATGAAATACCATAGGCTTGCTCGAACACTTCTTGCATTAATGCGGAGCAATCAATTCCACGAGATCCTGTCCCACCTAAACGATAACGAGTTCCCGCCCATTGATTATATAAATTCATTAACTTTTTGTATTCAACAGATGAATTTGAAGATCCCTTTAATACCGTCATCTGAGGTTTATTCGTTTTTAAACTACCAATCAATGCGGTTAATTGTGTATCATCTTTTGCTGTTATTCCCAACGTTTGAACATTCCTGGGACTATGTGCACAGGCAGTTAATAAAATTGCGCCTGCTAAAATAAAAATCTTTTTTAACATATTCATTATTACTACAAATTAAAAACCCAGTCATCCTACCTGAGTTTTTGCATAATTACCAGTTTTATTGTCATTTTATGCAAATTTTGTGATAAAAATCGCATTTTTATGCAATAAAAATGCCTCCCTTAACTCAGAGAGGCTTACATAAACCATGCGAAGAATTATTTTTTCTTCGCCTTTGGATTTGGTAAATCAGTGATTGAGCCTTCAAATACCTCTGCGGCTAAGCCAACAGATTCATGTAAGGTTGGGTGAGCATGAATTGTTAATGCGATATCTTCTGCATCACATCCCATTTCAATGGCTAAACCAATTTCACCTAATAATTCACCTGCGTTAGTACCAACAATAGCACCACCTAAAATGCGATGACTGTCTTTATCGAAAATCAATTTAGTCATACCTTCAGCACAATCAGATGCAATTGCTCGACCTGAAGCAGCCCAAGGGAATGTTGCTACTTCATAATTGAGATTCTCAGCTTTACATTCTTTCTCAGTTTTACCCACCCAAGCAACTTCAGGCTCAGTATAAGCAATTGATGGAATCACTTTCGGATCGAAATAATGTTTTTTGCCGGCAATAACTTCAGCTGCAACATGACCTTCATGAACCCCTTTATGCGCTAACATTGGTTGACCAACAATATCGCCGATAGCAAAAATGTGCGGTACATTTGTACGCATTTGTTTATCGGTACGGATAAATCCACGCTCATCAACTTCAACACCCGCTAAGTGAGCATCAATTAATTTACCATTTGGCGTACGACCAATAGCAACTAATACTGCATCATAAACGCGAGTTTCGTTTGCGCCCTTACCTTCCATAGAAACATGGATGCCATCTTCTTTCGCTTCAACAGCTGTCACTTTGGTTTCTAATAAAAGATTAAAGTTTTTCTCAATTTGCTTAGTATAGATTTTAACAATATCTTTATCCGCAGCTGGAATAACTTGGTCGAACATTTCAACTACATCAATTTCAGAACCTAACGCACTATATACGGTTCCCATTTCCAACCCGATAATACCACCGCCCATCACTAATAAACGTTCTGGAATTTCACGTAACGCTAATGCATCAGTTGAGTCCCATACACGAGGATCTTCATGTGGAATAAATGGTAATTGAATTGGGCGTGAACCCGCTGCAATAATAGCATTATCAAATTTAATTGTTGTTGGGTTACCTTCGCGATCTTTAGCGACCATTGTATGACTGTCAGTAAATTTAGCTAAACCTTCCACAACAGTCACTTTACGCATTTTCGCCATACCCGCTAAACCTGTTGTTAAGCGGTTAATAACACCTTCTTTACCTTCACGAATTTTATCCAAGTCAATGGTTGGCTCGCCAAATACCACGCCATGATGTTCAACATGTTTTGCATCTTCAATCACTTTAGCAACGTGCAATAAAGCTTTTGAAGGGATACAACCTACGTTTAAACAAACACCACCTAATGTAGAGTAACGTTCCACTAAAACGGTTTCTAAACCTAAATCAGCGCAACGGAATGCGGCAGAATAACCAGCAGGACCAGCACCTAGTACCACAACTTGCGTTTTAATTTCTTTGCTCATTTCTTTTCCTTCTCAAAAATGTGCGGATTTTTCACCGCACTTTGCGGAATATATTACATCACTAAACGACGTAGATCAGACAATACACCATTAATAAACGTAATGAAACGTGCACCATCTGCACCGTCAATGACGCGGTGATCATAAGATAATGACAATGGAAGCATTAAGCGTGGTGTAAATTCTTTACCATTCCAAACTGGTGTCATTTCAGATTTAGATACACCTAAAATTGCAACTTCTGGCGCATTCACGATAGGAGTAAAGTGGGTACCACCAATACCGCCTAAACTTGAAATTGTGAAACAACCACCTTGCATATCAGAAGCGGTTAATTTACCAGCGCGTGCTTTTTTCGATACTTCAGCCAACTCACGAGAAAGTTCAATAATGCCTTTCTTATTCACATCTTTGAATACTGGCACAACCAACCCATTTGGCGTATCAACTGCAACACCAATGTTGATATATTTTTTCAATGTTAAACGTTGTGCATCTTCTGAGATTGAACTGTTAAAACGAGGATATGCTTCTAATGCTTTCGCTACCGCTTTCATAATAAACACTAATGGCGTTACTTTAACATCTTGTTTCGTTTTCTCTAATAACGCATTTTGTTCTTTACGGAATTGTTCTAAATCAGTAATGTCCGCTTTATCCCATTGAGTAACATGTGGAATCATTACCCAGTTGCGATGTAAGTTTGCACCAGAGATTTTTTGAATACGACCTAATTCAACTTCTTCTGTTTCACCAAATTTGCTGAAATCAACTTTTGGCCATGGTAATAGACCTAGACCAGCTCCATTTGCCGCACCAGTAGAAGCTGCACCGCTTTCTAATGCTTTTAAGGCATTCTTCACGTATTCTTGAACGTCTTCTTTTAAGATACGACCTTTACGTCCTGTACCTTTCACTTTATCTAAGTTCACGCCAAATTCACGTGCTAAGCGACGAACTACAGGAGTTGCATGAGCGAAGGTTGAACTTGAAGTTACCGCATCTTGATTAACTGGCGCTAATGATTGTGCTGGCGCTGCGGCTGGAGCCGGAGCTGATGCAGGTTGCGCTGCTGGTGCTGACGCAGCTACAGGTGCGGCACCTTCAACTTCAAAGCGCATAATGAGTGAACCTGTAGATACTTTATCGCCTGATTTCACTAAAATTTCTTTTACTACACCAGCAAACGGCGCAGGTACTTCCATTGAAGCTTTATCACCTTCAACTGTAATTAATGATTGCTCTTCTGCTACACTATCACCAACTTTAACCATAATTTCAGTAACATTAACTTCATCGCCACCGATATCTGGAACATTCACATCTTTAACCGCACTTTGAGCTGGTGCAGCTTGTTGTGTAGCAGGAGCAGCAGCTACAGGTGCTGCACTTGCTGTTTCAAATTTCATAATCAATTTGCCTGTAGCGACTTTATCGCCAACATTGATTAAGATCTCTTTAACAATACCAGCAACAGGGGCAGGTACTTCCATTGAAGCTTTATCACCTTCTACATTGATAATTGATTGATCAACTTCAACTTTATCGCCTACTTTAACCATAATTTCGGTTACATTCACTTCATCAGAACCGATATCTGGCACATTCACTTCTACTACAGCTGAAGCAACGGCTGCTGGAGCAGCTTCAACTTTTGCCGGCTCAGCAGCTGGCGCTGCGCCTGCTGCGGCTAATACAAACATTGGCGTGCCTGTAGATACTTTATCGCCCACTTTTACTAAGATTTGCTCAACAACACCCGCTTCTGGTGAAGGAACTTCCATTGAAGCTTTATCACCTTCTACATTGATAATTGATTGATCTACTGAAACAGTATCACCGACTTTGACCATCACTTCGGTTACTGTAACTTCATCACTACCGATATCTGGCACTTGAATTTGTTTTGACATTTTAATTATCCTTTCTTTGAAATCAGGTTAGGGGTGCGTTTATGCACCCACTTCTTTATTATCGAACAACTGTGTTCGATGATTTCACTTAAATTATGCGTATAACGGATTAATACGATCTACATTTAAGCCAAATTTAGCAATCGCATCAGCAACAACCTGTGTTGACACAACACCTTCTTTCGCTAATTGAGATAATGCCGCTACAACCACATAATATTCGTTCACTTCAAAGTGTTCGCGTAAGTTATCACGACTATCTGAACGACCAAAGCCATCAGTTCCTAATACATGGTAATGTTTGCTTGGTACAAATGCGCGAATTTGATCTGCATAAAGTTTCATATAGTCAGTAGAAGCAACTGTTGGTAAATCCGCTAATACTTGAGCAACATAAGGAACTCGTGGCGTTTCAGTTGGGTGTAATAAATTCCAACGAGCAGCATCATGACCATCACGCGCTAATTCATTGAAAGACGGCGCAGAGAATACATCTGCGGTTACGCCATAATCATTCGCTAAAATTTGAGCTGCTGCACGAACATGACGCATAATTGCACCAGAACCTAATAACTGAACATGACCTTTACCTTTACCTTCAACGGTTTCGAATTTGTATAAACCTTTACGAATACCCTCTTCTGCACCTGCAGGCATTGCTGGTTGTTCTGTAATTTCATTCAAGGTCGTAATGTAGTAGAACACGTCTTCTTGTTTCTCACCATACATACGCTCAATACCATCTTGAACAACAACTGCAACTTCATAAGCAAATGCTGGATCATAGGTTACACAGTTAGGAATAACACCCGCTTGGATATGGCTGTGACCATCTTCGTGTTGTAAACCTTCACCATTTAATGTTGTACGACCAGAAGTACCACCAATCATAAAGCCACGTGCTAATTGGTCGCCCGCTAACCACATCATATCGCCTACACGTTGGAAACCAAACATTGAGTAGTAAATAAAGAATGGGATCATCGGTTGGTTATTCACTGAGTATGAAGTTGCAGCAGCAACCCAAGATGAAGTTGCACCTAACTCATTGATACCTTCTTGTAAAACTTGCCCATCAATCGCTTCGCGGTAGTAAGCAACTAAATCACGATCTGAAGGTACATAGTTTTGACCATGTGGATTGTAAATACCAATTTGACGGAATAAACCTTCCATACCGAAAGTACGAGCTTCATCCGCAATAATAGGTACGATGGTTTTACCAATATTTTTATCTTTTAATAGCGTATTTAACACACGAGAGAACGCCATTGTTGTTGAAATACCACGAGGTTGTTCCTCTAATAATGCTTGGAACTCAGACAATGCAGGCACTTTATATTCAACAGTAAACTTAGGCTTACGAGCAGGAACGTAACCATTTAATGCTTTACGATGACCATGAATATAGTTGTATTCATCAGATCCTTCTGCAAATTTGATATATTCTAAGTTCTCAACTTGCTCGTCTGTTAATGGTAAATGGAAATGATCGCGGAAACCTTTTAAGCTCTCTAATGACATTTTCTTAGATTGGTGAGCAATGTTTTTACTTTCCGCTTCAGGAATCTTATAACCTTTAATTAATTGAGCTAAGATAACAACTGGTTTGTTTGATTTCTGTGCACGTTCAAATGCAGCAAACATTTTCTCGCTATCATGACCACCACGACGTAATGCCCAAATTTCATCATCAGTCATATCTGCAACTAATGCTGAGGTTTCTGGATAACGACCAAAGAAATGTTCACGAACATAAGCACCATTTTTGGATTTAAATGTTAAGTAGTCACCATCAACCACTTCCATCATCAATTGAGCTAATTTACCTGTTGTATCTTTAGCAAATAATTTATCCCAGTTGCTACCCCATAGTACTTTGATAACTTCCCAACCAGCACCAGTAAATAAACCTTCTAATTCTTGAACAATTTTACCGTTACCATTTACTGGGCCATCTAAACGTTGCAGGTTACAACTAATTACGAAAATTAAGTTATCTAAATTTTCACGAGAAGCTAAAAGTAATCCACCTTTAGACTCGATTTCATCCATCTCACCATCGCCTAAGAAAGCATACACTTTTTGACCTGTTGTATCTTTAATACCGCGGTTATGTAAATATTTTAAGAAACGGGCTTGATAAATCGCATTTACAGGACCTAACCCCATAGATACGGTTGAAAATTGCCAGAATTCAGGCATTAATTTTGGATGCGGGTAAGAAGATAAACCATCAACAAACGCTTCTTGGCGGAAATTATCCATTTGTTCTTCTGTTAAACGGCCCTCAAGATAAGCACGAGCATAAAGTCCTGGTGCAGCATGACCTTGAGAATAAATTAAGTCACCGCCATCTTTTTCTGTTGCAGCCTTGAAGAAGTGGTTATAACAAACTTCATACATCGTTGCTGCTGCTTGGAAAGTTGAAATATGTCCGCCAAGATCAAGATCTTTTTTCTGACTACGTAGAACCATTGCAATTGCATTCCAACGTACCGCAGAACGAATACGACGCTCAATAGCTTTATCACCCGGATAAGTCGGTTGTTCAGAAACAGGGATAGTATTTACATAATCAGTTGTAATCCCCATTGGTAATGAAACAGCTTGAGTACGTGCATGCTGCATTAACTGCTCGATAATAAATTGCGCACGCTCAGTTCCTTCTTCACGAATAATTGAATCAATAGCTAATAGCCAATCTTGAGTTTCGATTGGATCTACGTCATTCTTCACGATATCTGACATAGTCTTTTCCTTATTTAGTAAATGAATAAAATACGTTTAACCTTAGGTTAAACAACGAATTGATAACTAAATTCTTATACTGTTGAATGAATGAAAGACTTACTTCCAGCCACACAAACAAATTCTGTAAATTTTATTAGATTTTTTTAGTCAAAGATAGGAAAAATTAACATTATTTTTACTTTTCCTGATTTTGTCTAAAATTTTGACCGCACTTTTACTATAAAGTGCTGTATTTTGACTAAAAATACTAACTGGTATAACGACAAATTCAGAAAATTAAATTAAAAAGAATAAAAAAGCTCGCCAAAGCGAGCTTTTTATAAAATCATTATTTTTTCAATACTAAGACGACAGATTCACCAGCAACAACTTCACCTGTATGCTTAGTAATGTTACTAATTTCATCCATATTTGAAATGACAATTGGTGTTAATACAGATTTCGCTTTTTGTTCTAATAAAGACAAATCGAATTCAAGAACTGTATCACCGCATTTAACTTCTTGTCCTTCCTGGGCTACTCTTGTGAAACCTTCACCTTTTAATTCAACTGTATCAATACCAAAGTGAACAAATAACTCAACACCTTCTTTGGATTCCATTGAAAAAGCATGGTTAGTTTCAAAAATTTTGCCAATCACACCATCAATAGGAGCGACAATTTTATTGCCATTTGGACGAATAGCAACACCATCTCCAACGATTTTTTCAGAGAAAACCACATCTGGTACATCTTCAATATCAACAATTTCCCCTGAAAGTGGTGCATAAATTTTCACTTCAACTGCCTTGCTTTCTTTAGCACCAAATAATTTATCAAAAAATCCCATTTTTACTCTCCTAAAAATGATAAACAGAAATCTTACGTATTCTAACGTAAAATTTCTGCCTTGTATTTAATTAAATGCTTTTTGGTGTAAAAAATCGTCAACTAATTGAGCAATTTCTGAAGCAGTTGGTAATTGCAACGCTTTTTCTGCTAATTCTTTTGCTTCTTGATAAGTTACATTACGAATGATTTTCTTAATACGAGGTATAGACATCGCACTCATACTAAACTCATTCAAGCCCATACCAAGCAGTAAAACAGTTGCACGTTCATCACCGGCTAATTCACCACACATACCAGTCCATTTACCTTCAGAATGTGAAGCATCAATCACTTGTTTAATTAAATTTAACACTGAAGGAGATAACGGATTATATAAATGTGAAATCATTTCGTTGCCGCGATCCACTGCTAAAGTATATTGTGTTAAGTCATTGGTACCAATACTGAAGAAATCCACTTCTTTCGCTAAGAATTTTGCATTTACTGCAGCAGATGGGGTTTCCACCATTACACCAATTTGAATATTTTCATCAAATGCTTTGCCTTCGTTACGTAATTCTTGCTTCAAGGTTTCAAGAATTTCTTTCAATTGGCGAATCTCTTCTACAGAAATAATCATCGGGAACATCATTGCCAATTTACCAAAGGCTGACGCTCTCAATACTGCTCTTAATTGTGCATTTAAGATTTCTCGACGATCTAAAGCAATACGAATTGCACGCCATCCTAAGAATGGGTTCATTTCTTTTGGTAAATTTAAATATGGTAATTCTTTGTCACCACCAATATCCATGGTACGTAAAATAACGATACGACCATTCATTGCTTCAACAACTTCTTTATAAGCTAAGAATTGTTCTTCTTCAGTTGGTAACGCATCGCGATCCATGAATAAAAATTCTGTACGATATAAACCAATACCTTCAGCTCCATTACGATGCGCACCATCGCAATCACGAATCGTCCCAACATTCGCTACCACATCAACTTGATGACCATCAGTTGTTACCGCAGGTAAATCTTTTAATTTCGCTAATTCAGCTTTTTCTTGTGCTAATTTTTCTTGAGCTACTTTAAGTGCGGTGATTTTTTCTTCACTTGGATTAATATGAACTTCATTATTAACCGCATCTAAAATCAACATATCACCTGATTTTACTAATTCAGTAACATTATTTGTACCAACAATTGCTGGTAACTCTAATGAACGCGCCATGATAGAAGTATGGGATGTACGACCGCCAATATCTGTCACAAAACCAAGCACTTTATCTAAATTTAATTGTGCAGTTTCAGATGGTGTTAAATCGTAAGCAACTAAAATCACTTCCTCATTAATATCCCCTAAATCAATAATATTCATACCTAAAATATTTTTGACTAGACGATTACCAATATCACGAATATCACCGGCACGTTCTTTTAAATATTCATCATCAATATCTGATAAAACAGCAACTTGCTGATCAATAATTTTGCTTGCAGCGACGGCAGCATTCACTTTATGGGTACGAAGATAATCAATAATTTCTTCTTCTAATTCTTCATCTTCTAAAATCATTAAGTGACCTTCAAAGATTTCCGCTTTGTCTTCACCTAATGTTTTTAATGCACGATCGCGAATTGAGCTTAATTGTTCAACTGCTGCTTTACGTCCATCATAAAAACGAGCAATTTCTGTATCAACTTGTTCATCTGTGATTTTGCTTGTATCAAGCACAATTTTTTCTTCTTTAAGAACAAGTGCTTTACCTAAAACGATGCCTGGAGAAGCTAGAATTCCTGAAATCATAATTCACCTTCTAAATTGAATGGGGTACAAAAAATAAATAACCATAAAACACCGCTTTCGTCATATATATGATCAAAATTGCGCTTTATGGTTAGAGAATAGTTATTCTAAAGTAGGTACTAATGCAACTAAGTGCTCTACAGCGGCTTGCTCATCTTCACCTTCAGCAGAAATAGTAATTACTGTACCTTGGGTTAAACCTAAAGTTTGTAACTTAAATAAGCTTTTCGCACTAGCACTTTTACCAGCAGAAGTCACAGTAATATCAGATGCAAATGCTTTTGCTTCCTTTACAAATTGTGCTGCTGGACGAGTGTGTAAACCGCTAGGAGCTGTAATTTCAACATCTTTTGAGTACATAATAAATCCTCTATTTTAGGTTTCAAAGACTAAAGCTTACTCAGTTTAAATAAGCCTTTAACTTGTTATATTCTAAGTCATTAATGAAATTGAAGCACGCCAAAATTCAAAAAAACAAATAAAAAGAGGTAGATTGAGCAATTAATAATCAAATTTTAACATTTTCATAATATTTTTATAAATTTAATCGTGCCAATCCAGCTTTCAAATCTGCAATTAATTCATCGACCGCTTCAAAACCAATGTGTAATCGAATCAGGGTGCCGGTTAAAGTGCGGTCAATATTCGGACGGATTTTAGCAATTTCTTCAGGTTGATTATATAAAATTAAACTTTCAAAACCACCCCAAGAATATGCCATAGAGAACAATTGGAAATTGTCCATAAATGCGGAAAGTTGTTCAGTTGTTAATTTTTGTTTCAATTCAAAAGAAAATAAACCTGAGCATCCACTAAAATCTCGAACAAAGAATTCATGTCCAGGACAAGACACTAAAGCAGGATGATAGACCGCTTTTACTTCTGGTTGCTCGGCTAACCAATTTGCAATGACAATGCTGCTTTCTTGATGTTGTTTAAGTCGTACAGATAAAGTACGAATACCGCGCGCCGTCGTATAAGCTGTATCAGCATCAACCATTTGTCCCATTAAATAACTATTTTCTCGAAGCTGATCCCAGCAACGTGCATTCGCTACTGCAGTACCAATCATGGCATCAGAATGCCCCACCAAATATTTGGTTCCTGCTTGGATAGAAATATCTATGCCAAAAGATAATGCCTTAAATAAAACTCCCGCACTCCAAGTGTTATCCGCCATAATCACCACTTCAGGATTAATCTGTCTCACTGCTTGCACAATAGCCGGAACATCAGGCACTTCCATTGTTAACGAACTAGGTGTTTCTAAAAACACAACTGCAGTATTTTTTTGCATCAATTTTGCAATATCCGCTCCCGACATAGGATCATAATAAGTCACTTCCACGCCCATACGTTTCAATACATGATTGCAAAAATCCTGTGTTGGCTCATAAGCTGCTCCCGACATAAGAACATGATCACCTGTTTTGACGAAAGCTAAAATGCTATTTGTAACAGCTGCAGCACCACAAGGATATAAATAGCAACCAGCCCCCTCTTCCATTTCGCACATTAAATCTTGCAAAGCAAAATGTGTTAATGTACCTCTACGCCCATAAAACAATGCTTGCTGCGCACGTTTGATTGTTGCTTGCTTTTTATCCTCTATACTGTCGAATACTAAAGAAGAAGCGCGTTGCACAACAGGGTTGACACTACCTTGAGTGACACGTTTATGTCGTCCAGCATGAACTAAAGTGGTCGCTAATGCCTGTTTTTTCATTCTTTTCCTCATATTATTTACGCAAGTTCCATTGCAATTATTTCATAAATTATAGTCTAATAGGCATATTGATCAACTCTTGCTCATCATGATGATTTAACAAAATATGAGAATTGGACAACTCGCCAAAACCACTGGTTGCACAGTGGAAACCATCCGTTTTTATGAAAAACAAGGACTGCTCCAACCAGCACAGCGCAGCAGCAATAATTACCGCACCTATACGAACGAACATTTACAACGTCTTGCATTTATTTGTTATTGTCGTACTTTGGATATTTCTTTAGCTGAAATCCGTCAATTACTCAGTTTGGATAACGCCACGGCTGAGCAAACCCAAGAAATAAATCTATTACTTGATAGACATATCAAGGATATTGCGAAACGGATTCATGAATTAGATCATTTGCGTATGGAATTGATTGAATTAAAAAGAAAATGCTTAGAGGCTGAAGGACAAAATGCTATGAGTACGCTATTGAAACACAGTAGATTTGTGCGATTAAAATAAGGGAAATTTTAACCGCACTTTTTTGAATTATAATGTTTCTAGGATCCCCACCACCATTTGAGATGACATTTTGGCAGCTAAAGGTAAAAATTCTTCAAACGAAAGACTCGCTTCGCCATTGCCTGAATCTGAAATTGCACGTACAACCACAAAAGGCACAGCAAAAGAATGGCAGACTTGGGCAATTGCAGCCGCTTCCATTTCTACTGCTGTGACATCAGGGAAGTCCGTTTTGATTTGGAGCAATGTTTGCTCCGAAGAAATAAAACTATCTCCAGAACAAATCAAACCTAATTTGACATGATGTCCTTGCTGCTTAGCAATTTTTTCGGCTACTTCAATTAAATGAGGATCAGAGGCAAAACGAGCTGGGCAATTCGGCAGCTGACCTTTAGCATAGCCAAAAGCAGTCACATCAGCATCATGGTAAGCCGTATGAGTTGAAATCACTATATCGCCCATATTCAGTCCTTCCGCAACACCACCAGCCGAACCAGTATTAATCACTACATCAGGTTTAGTTAAATGCAATAACGCAGTTGTACCAATTGCAGCGGCCACTTTACCAATTCCCGATTGTAATAAAGCCACAGATTTACCCGCAATTTTTCCTTCAAAAATCACCGCACTTCCCACTGTAGTTTGTGTTTTTTCTGTCATTAAATTTAATAACATTTCAACTTCTTGTGCCATTGCACCAACAATTCCAATTTTCATTATTTACTCTTTATTGTTAATTTATTCACTAAATAATCTAATACCGCAAAACTATAATCATCATTATACAAGGTGCTATTCGTCAACACATATTGCCCATTGATCACCACAAAAGGATAAGTAAACACCCCATATTTTTCCGTTCTTGTAATACTTGCGTTAACCTCTTTTGTCACAGGCTCAGAATGAAAAACATTATCGAATGATAATGGGTCAACTTTATGTTCTGCCAGCCAAGCATGTAAATTTTCTAATTTGGACAAATGCTTAAATTGCTCAACATTAGCCGTTTCAAATAATAGTAATCCTGCGATCTCATTATGTTTCAAATGTTGTAATGTGGAAAAAACTTGAGCAGAAAAATAAGATTCCTTGGTGGCAACGGGAAATTCTTCAAGCACCACTTTATTTGGGTTAAGATCGCGATACAAGGTTAAAATATCTTGAGTGTTACTACAAACGCGGCAATCGTAATCAAAAAAAGACTGAATCAATACCTTTCCTTGTGGCAAAGGCACATTTAACGGCGAGCTATAAGAAAAATAGTCTTTGCCATCTTCAAATTCAGTTTTATTTGCTTGCTCTTCTAACGCCCAAAGTTGAGCAGACCAAAAGAGACATAAAATCACTAAATATCGCATTTTCTATGACGTAGGTTCAATATAATCCACTAATAATTGAATATGTTGTGCACCTTGGTATTCGTTGATCGCGAGCTTATACACTAATCTTACTGATTTTATTGATAGATCAGGGTAATAACGGGTATCCACATTAAAAGCAATAGCATCCACTAATCCACCACCTTGTTTAGAAATAAGCGTCATTTTCAGATGACGTTTAGCAACTAAACGTTGTTCTAACACATTAAATTCACCATCAAACATAGGCTCAGGAAAAGCTTGTCCCCAAGGACCTGCCTGTTTTAGTTGTTCAGCTGTTTGGATATTTAACAATGCAGGCGATAATTCGCCATCCGTCCAAATAATGCCTTTTAACTCATCATCGCCAATCCAGTCGGTCACTGCTTGATTAAAGGCTTTTTGGAATAATTCAAACTTATCCGCCTTAATACTTAATCCCGCCGCCATGGCATGACCACCAAATTTTAATATCATGTCAGGATAGCGTTGATGTATGCGTTCCAATAAATCACGCATATGCAAGCCTTCAACAGAGCGCGCCGATCCTTTTAATACTTCGTTACTTTCTTGCGCAAATGCCACAATGGGACGATGAAATTGATCTTTAATGCGAGAAGCTAAAATCCCCAGTACGCCCTGATGCCAATCCGCTTGATATAATGCCACGCCGAGCGGTAATTCGCTTTTAAGTGCGGTTAAATTTCGGCAAATTTCTAATGCCTCAAGCTTCATGCCTTGTTCAATTTCTTTCCGCGTTTGATTTAAACTATCAAGATCTAATGCTAATGCACGCGCCTGCTCAATAGTATCGGCTAATAATAATTCCACACCAATAGACATATTATCCAAACGTCCTGCGGCATTTAAACGTGGTGCAATAGAAAAACCTAGATCACTGGCTTCCAAACGGTTGAGTTCTTTGTTTGCGACTTCGGCTAAAGCACGAATTCCATGACAGCAATAGCCAGCCTTGATGCGTAATAATCCTTGATGTGCAAGAATGCGATTATTTTGATCTAAAGGCACCACATCTGCGATGGTGCCCAATGCCACTAAATCAAGTAATTGAGTAAAATTCGGTTGGTTTTCTGGGGTAAATACGCCTAATTCACGCAATTTAGCACGTAAAGCTAACATCACATAAAATGTTACGCCCACTCCAGCCAAAGATTTCGAAGGGAATTGGCATTGCGGCAAATTAGGATTGATAATCGCATCCGCATTCGGTAATTGCTCAGGGGCTAAGTGATGATCTGTAATCAGCACCGCCACATTGCGTTGTTTCAAATAGTCCACGCCTTCCAATGAGGAAATGCCGTTATCAACAGTAATTAACAGTTCCACGCCTTGTTGAATCGCGATTTCCGCTACCGCAATACTTAAGCCATAACCTTGCTCAAAGCGATTAGGAATTAAATAATTTACATCTGTAAATCCTAACTGACGAAGTGCTGAAACGGCTAATGCGGTACTGGTTGCCCCATCAGCATCAAAATCGCCCACGATCACAATTTTTTTATCGCGAGAATCTGCCAATAATTGCACCGCACTTTCAATGCCATGCAATAAATGTGGCGATAACATAGACTGTAAAGTGCGGTCTAATTGTTGCGTGTTTTTGATATGGCGCGCGCGATACAATCTGTCTAATAAGGGATTATCAGATAAGGGATCGCCGGTTGGCACTTCTCGACGTTGAATTATTTTATTCACAATCACAAAGAATTAAGTTGAGGAAATACAAATTGGGCGTGATAACACGCCCGATAAATTAATTATTTTCTAATGCGGCAAGTAAAGATTTCGGTGCTAAATAACCGCCAATCACTTCACCATTTTCAGTAATAATACTTGGTGTGCCTTGTACACCAAATTGTAAACCTAATTGATAATGTTTCGCCACAATATGAGGTGTTTTCAATTGTTTTGGTAAATTACCTTTTTCTGCTTCGTTTAATGCATGAGCTTTATCATCCGCAGTAAAAATTGCTTCCATTTGTTGAGCGGTTTTATCCATACCGCGACGAGGGAAAGCTAAATAACGCACCGTAATGCCTAAATCATTGTATTCTTTAATTTGTTCATGAAATTTATGACAATAATGGCAAGTGATATCCATAAATACGGTCACCACATGTTTTTCCTTTTTCGCAGGATAAACAATCATTTCGTTTTTATAGCTTTCTAAGGTTGACATCAATGCCTTAGCTGTAATATCAACAGGGCCTTTGTCTGTTAATTCAAATAATTTACCTTGCAAAACATATCTGCCATCTTCGCTCGCATATAAAATGCCATCATTTGTAATCACCGTTTTCAAACCTTTTACTGGCGATGCAATCACTTCAACCTCTGTTGCACCTAGTTTTTTCAAGCTTGAGGTGATCGCTGCATCATTAGCAAAAACTGCGCTAGAAGCTGCTGCCACAAAAAGTGCGGTCAATATTTTGCTTGTTTTTTTCATCTTTGTTCCTAATAAAATCAATGTATAAACGTTGAATTATAGAATGATTAAGTGAGAGTGCAAGCAAAAAACACAAAATATCCCCCTATTCATCTACAATCTTAGTGGCAAAAAAGGCAGAAATAGCCTATAATTGCGCCTTATTTTTACAATGTAAACTCAATCAAATTTATGTTTGAAATTAATCCCATAAAAAATAAAATTGCCGATCTCAGTGAGCGTACGCACGTACTGAGGGGGTATCTTTGACTTCGATAGCAAAGTTGAACGTTTAGAAGAAGTCAACGCAGAATTAGAACAACCTGATGTATGGAATGAACCTGAAAAAGCACAAGCATTAGGCAAAGAACGGGCAAGCTTAGAAGCGGTAGTCAATACCATTAAGCAACTTGTGCAAGGTTTAGAAGATGTGGATGGTTTATTAGAATTAGCCATTGAAGGCGAAGATCAACAAACTTTTGATGAAGCCGTTGCAGAATTAGATGAACTTGAACAAAAGCTGGCATTGCTAGAATTCCGTCGTATGTTTAGTGGTCAACATGACACCTGCGATTGCTATGTGGATTTACAAGCGGGCTCTGGCGGTACAGAAGCGCAAGATTGGACAGAAATGTTATTGCGAATGTACTTACGTTGGGCAGAAAGCAAAGGCTTTAAAACTGAATTAATGGAAGTTTCTGACGGTGATGTTGCAGGTTTGAAATCTGCGACTATTCGCGTTTCAGGGGAATATGCATTTGGTTGGTTACGCACAGAAACAGGTATTCACCGTCTAGTGCGAAAAAGTCCATTTGATAGCAATAACCGTCGCCACACATCATTTGCTGCAGCATTTATCTATCCTGAAATTGAGGATGATATTGATATTGAAATCAACCCAGCGGATTTACGTATTGATGTCTATCGTGCTTCAGGCGCAGGCGGTCAGCACGTGAATAAAACGGAAAGTGCGGTGCGAATTACCCATATTCCAAGCGGAATTGTCGTGCAATGCCAAAACGATCGTTCACAGCACAAAAACAAAGATCAAGCGATGAAGCAACTTAAAGCAAAACTTTATGAGCTTGAATTACAAAAGAAAAATGCGGATAAACAAGCGATGGAAGACAGCAAGTCTGACATTGGTTGGGGAAGCCAAATTCGCTCTTATGTGTTGGATGATTCACGTATTAAAGATTTACGAACTGGAGTTGAAAATCGCAATACGCAAGCTGTATTGGATGGCGATTTAGATCGCTTTATCGAAGCCAGTTTAAAAGCAGGATTATAATCAATTTGCACAATATTTGTGCTTTATAAATTAGGAAATAATATGACAGAACAAAATCAAGAATTAGACTTTCATGGGGAAATGTTGGTACGCAGAGAGAAATTAAAAGCGTTACGCCAAAAAGGCAATCCATTTCCAAATACATTTCGTCGTGATGCATTAGCTCAACAATTACATACTGAATATGACGAAGCTGATGGCGAACAATTAAAAGAACAACATATTGAAGTTGCAGTGGCTGGACGTATTATGACCCGTCGTATTATGGGTAAAGCAACTTTCATCACCATTCAAGATATGAGTGGACGTATTCAACTTTATGTTGCACGTGATAATTTAGCAGAAGGTGTTTATGCTGAAGATGTTGGTAACTGGGATTTAGGCGATATTGTCGGTGTTAAAGGTACGTTATTTAAAACAAAAACCAATGAGCTGACAGTAAAAGTGAGCGAAGTGGAATTGCTCACAAAAGCATTACGTCCATTACCAGATAAATTCCATGGTTTAAGCGATCAAGAAACCCGCTATCGTCAACGCTATTTAGACTTGATTTCTAATGAAAATTCACGCCGCACTTTTGTGATTCGTTCAAAAGTGATTGCAGGTATTCGTGAATATTTCATCAATAAAGGCTTTATTGAAGTTGAAACCCCAATGTTACAGGTGATTCCAGGTGGTGCCGCAGCTCGTCCATTCGTTACCCATCATAATGCTTTAGATATTGATATGTATTTACGTATCGCCCCAGAGCTTTACCTAAAACGCTTAGTAGTTGGTGGTTTCGAGCGTGTGTTTGAGTTAAACCGTAATTTCCGTAACGAAGGGGTTTCTGTTCGCCATAACCCTGAGTTTACTATGATAGAATACTATCAAGCTTATGCGGATTATCATGATTTAATGGATAATACTGAAGAATTATTACGCAAATTAGCCATTGATATTTTAGGTACAACCATTGTGCCTTATGGCGATTTAGAATTTGATTTTGGTAAACCATTTGAGCGTATCACAATGCATGATGCGATCTTGAAATATGGTGCAGATAAAGGCATTGTAAAAGATGATCTTTATGATATGGATCGTGCAAAAACATTGGCAAATAAATTGGGAATCGAAGTTCAAAAATCTTGGGGATTAGGCTCAATTGTAAATGCGATTTTTGAAGAAGTAGCTGAACATCACTTAATTCAACCAACATTCTTAATGGCTCATCCAGCTGAAATTTCGCCATTAGCGCGCCGTAATGATGAAAATCCAGAAGTGACCGATCGTTTTGAATTATTTATTGGCGGTCGTGAAATTGGTAATGGTTTCTCAGAATTAAATGACGCTGAAGATCAAGCTGAACGCTTTGACGCACAAGTAGCCGCAAAAGATGCGGGCGATGATGAAGCCATGTTTAAAGATGATGACTTTGTTGTTGCATTAGAACATGGTTTACCACCAACAGCAGGCGAAGGCTTAGGTATTGACCGCTTAGCAATGTTATTTGCTAATGCCGCGTCAATCCGCGATGTGATTTTATTCCCAGCGATGAAACATAAATCATAATAAAATTGACCGCACTTTTAAGGGCTGAATTAAATAATTCAGCCCTTTTATTTAACCCTCGGTCAGTTACTAATTTCATTAGTATCTATTTGAAATAATAGAAAATAGCTTCACGTTATTTAATCCCTTTCCTTTCTATCATTTCAAGTGCTTTACAACTCGATTCGTCGCCCGCCTTACAAGAACGTCTTAAATAATCTTTGGCTAATGGAATCTGTTTGTCCGTTCCCTCACCATAAAAATAAGCAATACCAACTAATTTTAAACCTTTCGGATCATTTTGGCTCGCAGCTTTTTCAAACCAACTTAACGCTTGTTTATAATCTTGTTTAACACCTTGACCTGCTTTATACATCATGCCCAAATTAACCTGAGCTTTAGTATGCCCCTGTTCTGCGGCTTTGTAATACCATTCAGCAGCTTCTTGATAATCTTGGTTGACACCTAATCCTTGCTCAAGCATAAAAGCTAAATTATGCTGAGCCATCACGACACCTTGCTTCGCGGCTTTTCTGAACCATTCCTCTGCAGCAAGATAATCTTGCTTTACACCTTCACCTGAAAGATAGGACATTGCTAAATTATATTGCGCCAACGGTACTCCTTGTTTAGCGGCTTTTTGATACCATTGAAATGCCTGTTGAACATCTTTTTTAACTCCAACACCCTCATCATACATCAACGCCAATTGATACTGAGCATTTGCGAATCCGTTGTTAGCTGATTTTGTAAACCATAATATAGCCTGTTGAAAATCCTGTTTCACACCAACTCCATTCTTATACATAACGGCTAAATTATGTTGCGCCATTGGAATACCATGTTCAGCGGCTTTTCTAAACCATTTCTCCGCAGCAAGATAGTCTTTCTTAACACCATCTCCTTCAATATACATTGTCCCTAAATTATATTGCGCCATTGCGAAATCTTGCTCTGCTGCTTTTTGGTACCAATATGCTGCTTTTGAACTATCTTTCTTTACTTTTTCATAAAGTAGAGCCAAATTATATTGAGACATACTGTATCCTTGCTCTGCCGCCTTTTGATACCATAACATCGCTTTTTGATCATTCTGCTCGATACCCTCTCCCCTATCGTACAGCAATCCAATATTATGTTGAGCAACACTCATTCCTTTATCCGCCAAGGGTTGCCAAAATTTTAATGCTTTAAGATAATCCTGATCCTGATAAGCGGCATTACCTTGATCAATCTGTTCTTTATCAGTAGCTGCGATCACAAACTGAGATGTAAAAATAGAAAGGCACAAGCTAACAAGCAAATATCTAACAAGTCTCATCATACTCCTCTGAATAAAACACAAATACAAAATTTAAACGAGCTTAGTTTAAGCTAACCATACTGTACATTGCATTAAGAATTTAATATATACTATCAACACAATCTTATTTCATTTTCTAGGAATTCTATGCACGAACTCTCTCTTACTCAAAACATCATTGAAATTGTTGAACAACAATGTAAAGAAAATCATGCCAATAAAGTGACTGATATTTGGCTCGAAATCGGACCACTTTCTTGTGTTGAACCAAATGCAATTGAATTTTGCTTTGAAGTCAGCACTCAAGGCACCATAATGGAAAATTGCCAGCTACATTTTATTCCCATTTCTGCTCAAGCTTATTGTTGGCAATGTGCTAAATTAGTAGAAATTAAAGCACATCATGATAGCTGCCCGATTTGTAACTCATCACATTTACAAGCTCAAACAGGCAATGAATTACGCATCAAAGAAATTGCTGTCGAATAATAAAACTAAGCATAAAAAAACCGCACTTTCATCAAAGTGCGGTTTTATTTTACTTCGTTTTACAATTAGAATTGACCGGTTAAATTCAAACCCACATTCCAATATAATTGACTTGAATAGGCTTTTGTAATACTTGGCATTAAAGATACGCGGAAAGTATCATTCATTTTATACTCCACGCCTGAAGCCAATGTTAAAGCAGTTTTTGGCATTTTGTGATCCAACTTCACTTCACCTAAATAAGGATTATAAGCGCGGAAAGTTGGGTTATCTTGGTGAATACGCTGTTCCACTTCAATAGAACTTAACCAATTTAATTTATCAGTTACTGCCTTATTATAGTTCACGCCTGCGAAAAGTGCGGTGTCTTTATAAGTCATTTTGTCATAACTAATTGGGAAACCCTGCGCATTATCACTAAAGCCTTTTTGTGCAATTTTTCCATGACGAACACCTAAGAACCAACCGAGTTTGTCCTCATTCAACTTGTGCTCTTGACCCAAAGTTAAAGATAACATACGACCTTTTAATTTAGTATTGCCTTCAGCAAATTCAGTACCAACCAAGGCTTGACGTTGCACATCCATATTATAGCGGCTGAAACTTACTGCTGGACGAATATAGAATTCACTGTTATCCGCTTTATGTTTCCATTCGGCATATAATCCTACGCCAATATTGTTATGTGCACGTCCATAGCTTGCTTGTAAACGATTATAAACAGAATGTTCAACAACAAATCCTGCCGAAAGGTTATCTGTAAATTTATAAGCTGCGCTCACCCCTACTCGCACATCACGTGACTTGCCCTGACCGCTTAAACCTGAACGTAAAGACACACAATAATGCCCTTCGCCTTGTTCAACATCACAGCCTTTCAACAGGCTGATTAAACCATAACGTTGGAACTCCATTGCTTTGAAACTATCCAAACCAACTTTTGCAATTGTTTCTTTGGTTTTATTTGGATCTAAAATAATTACCGATGGCTCTTCAGGTTTTATTTCTGGAGTTGGCTCTGGCTGAGGTACTGGCTCTGGTTTTGGATTTTTGATTACACGCCACAGGGTTGGTACATATTTACCTTCCGCGTTAGCAGACATACCGGACATGACTGAACCATCATAGCTCATTGAATAAATCACGCCGCCATCACTTACTTTTCCACCTAAAGTTCCTACATCTTTGCTTTGTTGCCAGTTTGTGCCATACCAAATTATTGGGCGCATATCAACAAGCGGGAAACCTAGAGAATCCAACTCTTCCCCATTAAAGCCTATACGGGGATATGTATTTGCCCAACCACGACCAATAGCACCACCTAACACAGAACCATCATAGTTTGAAGCATATAAAAATACGTTCTTACCATGACCTGAAATTTCAGATTTCACACCATAATCTTGACCAGAATAAAGAATCGCTTTACCCCAACCACCTTTATATACAACTTTTCCATCTGGACTCATTAAAGCATTAGCTTCTAATGGATAAGAAAGACTAGGAAAAAAATGTTCAGGATCAACTACTTCAGAAAAGTCTAATACCACATTTGAAGCTAAATTATTACCATAATAAACCAACGCACTATCACTGTTATATTGTGTATTATTGTTATTAAATAACCAAACAGAGCCATCATGATTTACTTGAGTAAGAGAAGCTGTGCCTGCATTTATTTCTCGAATAATATTATCTGGGTTTTGAGGATCTCTTAAGCGATAGATAATAGAAGGGTCTCTCGGAAGAGAGCCAAGAGGGTTATCTGATGATGAATATATTGCACCATTACCAGCAACGCCAATAATGAGATCACCATTTTGTAGCTGATGTTCATTCCATTGACCATTTTCAAATTTATTAAATCTTACTTCATCCGCAATAGCAATACTTCCATCTTCGCTAATACTCGGCATTAGCACGCCAAAGGCGCCAGCACCTATTTTATGCTTGTTAGAATAACCTTCCCCGTAAAAAATAGCCCCTTCAGCTTCCCCATTTCCAAGGGTATTAATTAATAAGGTTTTTCCATCACCACTTAATACTGGAATAATAAATTGAGGGAAGTTTAAATAATGCTCTGGATGAGGAAAATCTACTTCTGAAACGTTAGATGTCTTAATTTCATCCACTTCAGCTGTTGTAAATGGACTTGCATAAAGCACTGAGGATGAAAGCATAGTAGCAACTAATATCGCTACGGATGTTTTATTAAATGTCATAAATTCAAACCTGTATAAAAAATAAAAAAATTCCATCCTATTTAGGATAGCAAATAGGCAATAAATTATAATTCTTTACAAAAAAAAACAATTTTTTAACACAATATACTTAAAAAAACTTCACCAAAAAACACCGCACTTGAATAAAAGTGCGGTGCTATTTTTAATAATTTTTATATTAAGCCACTAATGCGGTTTCTTTTAAGCGACCTTTCAGTTTGCTGTATTCAGTTACCACATAATGTTCTGCCCAGTTTTGATCTTCAATTTTCTCGATTCTCACTGCACTATATTTATACTCTGGTGTTCTTGAACCTGGGTTTAAATGTTCTGCAGTTAATTCGTTACATTTTCCGATCCACCATTGGTAAGTCATGTAGCAAGCGCCTCTGTTAGTACGAGTACTTACATCTGCACGAGAAATAACTTTACCACGTGATGAGGCAATCCAAACTAAGTCATTGTTCTTAATGCCGAGTTCTTTCGCATCTTGATCATTCATTTGAACAAAGCCTGGTTCATCAGCTAATGCAGCTAATGCGCGGCAGTTACCAGTCATTGAACGGCAAGAATAGTGACCTACTTCACGAACCGTAGAAAGTACAAGAGGGAATTCTTCTGATACTTCTTCCATTGGTGGTTCCCAATCACAAGCAAAGAAATCCGCTTTACCGTTTGGACGGTCAAACACTTGGCCTTTATACAAGTATTGTGTACCTTGATCTTCAGGACCTTCATCATAGCAAGGCCATTGGATATAACCCATGCCTTCCATTTTTTCGTAAGTCGCCCCTTTATAGATTGGACATAACTCACGTAATTCGTCCCAAATTTCTTTGGTGTTATTATAGTGCATTGGGTAACCCATTGCGGTTGCCATTTCACTAATAATTTGCCAGTCATCTTTCACATCGCCAACTGGTTCAACTGCTTTATAGAAGCGTTGGAAACCGCGATCTGCTGCACTATAAACACCTTCGTGTTCCGCGCAAGATGTAGCTGGGAAAATAACATCAGCTTCCGCTGCAGTCTGAGTCATAAAGATATCTTGTACAATGATGAATTCAAGATCTTTGAATGTTTGTTTCATTGCATTGAGATCTGGCTCAGTTTGCAAGGTGTCTTCACCCATAATATAGAATGCTTTTAATTTGCCTTCGTGAACCGCATGTGGTACTTCACTCAGTGGCACACCTGGTTTAGGATTTAATTCAGGCACGCCCCAAGCTTTCGCAAATTTCGCCATCGCTTCTGGGTCACTTAAGCTTTGATAACCAGGTAATGTGTTATATAACGCACCCATATCACAAGCGCCTTGTACGTTGTTTTGACCACGAACAGGGTTTACGCCTACATTTGGTTTACCTAAGTTACCAGTTAACATTGCCAAGCTTGCTAATGCACGTACGGTTTCAACACCTTGACGGAACTGACAAACCCCCATACCCCAAAGGATAGTTGCGGTTTCAGCTTTAGCATAAGTGCGGGCAATTTCACGCAACATTTCAGGCTCAATACCTGTGATATGTTGTGTACTTTCTGGTGTGTAATTTTTAACGACTTCATAGAAAGAATCGAAGTTCTCTGTATGTTCGTCAATGAATTTTTGATCGTGTAAACCTTCTTCTAAAATCACGTTCATCATTGCATTTAAGAATGCAACGTTACTACCGTTCGCCAACGGAGCATAAATATCCGCAATACGAGCAGTTTCAATTTTACGAGGGTCACAAACAATGACTTTTGCGCCTTTTTCTTTCGCGTGGTTAATACGTCTCGCCACAATTGGATGTGAGGTTGAAGCATTATAACCAAAGATAAAGAGACATTTTGTATCTTCAATTTCAACAATTGAGTTGGACATTGCGCCGTTACCGACCGACTTGAGCAGACCTGCTACAGATGGGCCATGTCAAACGCGCGCACAACAGTCAACGTTGTTATTTCCTAATACAGCACGAGCGAATTTTTGCATAACGTAGTTTACTTCGTTACCAGGTCCACGAGATGAACCCGTTACCATAATCGACTCTTTACCGTATTTTTGTTGAATCTCTTTTAAACGATTCGCTGAGTAAGAAATGGCTTCTTCCCAAGTTACTGGTGTAAACGGTTCACCACGTTTATAACGAATCATTGGTTGAGTAAGACGAGGAGTTAGGATTTTTGTATCATGGACGAAATCCCATCCATAATAACCTTTGAGGCAAAGTTCACCCTCATTGGTTTTTCCGTTTGCACCTTCAGCACCCACAATTTTATTGTTTTCGACCAATAAATTGATCTTACAACCTGAAGCGCAATACGGACAGACAGTTATTACTTTTTTCATAATCTTGTCCCTTGTTAAACGAAAAATAAAAGAATAAGTTAATCACTCAAATAATGCTTAGCTTACGAATACATCATACGCTAATTTTAACTATATTCACTCATAAAAAATAAGGTTTTATTGATTCAAAACAGTTTTTCTATAATTTTTCTATTTTGTCGAGTTGATTTTCCTTGATTAAAACGTATAAATTTTTCACCGCACTTTTTACTTTATCCGTTAAAGGAAACATGAAAGACACTACATCCGGCTGAATACCGACAAACACCACTTCTTCAATATCATCTTCTAATTGTTCAATAAGAAAATTCAGTGGCATATTATGTGTACTCATAAAAAACATATCGGCGATTAATTCCTTGTCAATCACTCGAATAGCTCCAACCTCCTGCTCCATATCTGTGGCATCCACAATTAATAAACGCTTTGGCTTCATTGCTCGAACGGTATGAGCATGATTTTCAGGTGCAGAACCACCATCTAAAATAGCCCAATTTTCAATAGGATCCTCTTGCATTAATTGAAATAAATAAGGACCTGCCGCATCATCGCCCATCATAGAATTACCAACGGCTAATAATAGATTATCCATTGCGGTTCCCTCTATTTATCACGACGTTTAACCATGATATACATCACTGGTTCACGTTGAATTGAAGCTAATGTATCCAACAAAATTTCAGCCCATTGAGAATGAAGTGCGGTGAAATTTTGCTTATTTTCATCTAACGCTTTTGCTAATAAATTAACATGGCTGCTATCAATGACAATTTCCCCAAATTTTATTAACCCGGTTAATTTACGGCGAGCTTCACCTTCAGGGAAACTTTCAACAAATTGTTGATAATCTTGATAATCAGCAACAATCAATTTTTTAAAGCAATCAATAACGCCAACATGATGCCCGATGGCTAATGAGTAATACATCACCTCTTGAGCTGCGGTTGGCATTTGATCATCATTTTCAACAAAACGTTGGTTTAATAGATAAAAAATTACATCGCTTGACATAGTTGGAACTCCTTAACATACAGCTTTGGTCTTTATTTACCTTTTCAAATAGCCCTTACCAAGTAAGGGCTATTGAGTATGACCTATTATTTATGTGTCTAGCCTGAGAATGGTTGGCTAATACGATGTAAGCGGTTGATAATCTCGCTCAAACGCGGATCAGCTTCTCTTTCTAAGAATTCACCAATACGCACACCAAAAGGTACAGGATCTTTTTCCACCATCATTGCCATAAATTTATCAGCAATATCGCCACCTTGACGATAGCCAGCTAAACGGCGAGCTTCACGTTCAAGGGTAACACGTAAATCATGTGGAATTTCAGGGAAACGAATTTTAGCTTCCGCTGAAGGATCAGCAATTTCTTGCTTACCTTTTAATTTTTGATCGAGCAAACCAAGCGCCATTGCAAAACCATAAATTGTTGCAGTTGGCGTTGGAGGACAACCAGGAATATACACATCAATTGGTACGATTTGATCTGATCCACCCCATACACAATAAAGATCGTGGAAAATACCACCGCCACAACCGCAAGCACCGTAAGAAATACAAATTTTAGGATCTGGAGCTGCTTGATAAGCACGCATTGCAGGTGTTCTCATTGCACGAGTTACCGCACCTGTGAACAATAAAATATCCGCATGACGAGGTGACGCAACCACTTTAATACCGAAACGCTCCGCATCAAAGGTTGGTGTGATTGTACTAAAAATTTCAATTTCACAACCGTTACAACCACCACAGTCCACACGATAAACATAAGCTGAACGTTGAATATCTTTCAGCAATGTTTCTTTCATTTTTGCAATGCTTTCATCAATGGTAAAGGGCGTAGAAATACCATTTACAGGCATTGGGATTTGCGTATTCATTATTCTGCCCCCCCTACTAATTCAGCTTCTTTTACTTTAAGCGCGGTCAAATCTAACGACATATTTTGATGACTGTAATCAATAAGTTTTGCATTCATTTTTTGTTCCATATTAGCTGTTTTTTCCAAGCTATTTTGGCGTTTACAGTCAGGGCAAGTATGCAATACATGTAGTTTTTGATTGATTTGCTCTGGACTATCTGCTTGCTGTTTCAACAAGTCAATTGCATAGTTTAATTCTTTATAAGAAGTAAATGGCTGATGACATTGTTGGCAAGTTGTCGTTGCAAAAGTTGTTTCTTGGAACAAATCTTGTTTGTTTTTCACTGAAAGCTCAAACTCTTGCGTCAAACGAATTGCTTTAGTCGGGCAAACTTCTTCGCAACGACCACAGAAGATGCAACGTCCTAAAAAGAGTGACCAAGTGCGATCACCCTGTTCTGGATTCGTCCGCATCGTTAACGCATTTGCAGGGCAAGCAATAGTACAAGCACCACAAACAATACATTGATCGGAATTTAATTCAGGTTTACCACGAAAATCAGGATCCACTTCATATGGTTTAAATGGATATTTTGTTGTAGCATCGCCTGTTTTAAAGACGGTTTTTAATAACTTAAACATAATCCACTCTCCCTATTTCAATGGCGAATTTTTACGTTCAATGCCGTAACGCTCAATTTCTTTATAATCAACCGTTTTAGCTTTACGTTTACGCACATCAACAACAGTTACGCGGTCAGTACAAGAATAGCAAGGGTCAACACTACCAATAATTAATGGTGCATCTGAAACTGTGTTACCACGCAACATGTAGCGTAAAACTGGCCAGTTCGCATAGGTTGCCGCACGACAACGCCAGCGGAATAATTTTTGGTTATCCCCTAACATTGACCAGTGAATATCCTCACCACGTGGTGCTTCTGTGATACCTAAACCAAAACGACCCGGTGTATAGTTGAAGCCTTCAACCAATAATTCACCTGATGGTAAATTATCCACCATATAATCAATGATGTTCATGGTTTCAAATGTTTCGTTGATACGTACAGCTACGCGACTAAATACATCACCATTTTCTTCAGTGAAGATATTAAATGGCACATCGCCGTAACCTGAGAATGGATGGACACGACGCACATCGCGTGCAAATCCACTACCACGAACCATTGGACCAACAGGGCTATAATCACGAGCAACTTGGCGATCTAAGATACCAACACCTTTCGTTCTTTGATCGATATTTGGTGTATTCAATAAAATATCGCAAAGTTGTTGAATTTCTACACGCATTTCAGCAATGAGTTTACGACATTGCTCACGTTGATGTTTCAACATATCGCGACGGATACCACCAATTAAGTTGATACCATAGGTTTTTCTTGCTCCCGTCAATACTTCTGCTAATGTCATGGATTTTTCACGTACGCGGAAGAATTGCATGAATCCAGTATCAAACCCAGTAAAGTGGCTTGAAAGACCTAGGTTAAGCAAGTGACTGTGTAAGCGCTCAACTTCTAATAAAATAGCGCGGATCCATTGAGCACGAATTGGCACTTCAATACCTAAGGCATTTTCAACTGAGTTCGCATAAGCAACACTGTGCGTAAAACCACAGATACCACATACGCGGTCAGCTAAGAAAGTAACCTGATCGTAGTCCATTCTGGTTTCTGCCAGTTTTTCCATACCACGATGAACATAGAACAAACGATAGTCCGCATCAACAATGTCTTCACCATCGACAAATAATCTAAAGTGCCCTGGTTCATCAGAGGTAATATGTAATGGACCAATAGGAACAACTCGAGCTTCGCCTTTATCATTGACGAACTCATAGGTTTCTGTTGCCGTTGTTGGATCTGGGCGTAAACGATAGTCCATAGAATCTTTACGTAATGGATAAAGATCATCTGGCCAATCATCTGGTAACACTAGACGACGTTGGTCTGGTAAGCCTACTGCTCTTAAGCCAAACATATCGAACATTTCACGCTCTGCCCATACCGCGGCTTTAACACGAGGTGTAACAGATGGAAACTCAAGGCTAACGGGATCAACTAATGCTTTTATTGTAACAAAGCTTTTTACAATGCCTTCCATTGAAAGCACATAGTACACTGCAAAATGACCGTTAATAGAACGTTCATCATTAGCAAAAGCAAGTGGCAACCAACCTTCATGCTGATAATATAAATACTCCACCACATCAGGTAACATATTTGTTTTAATTGTAACTGTTACTTGATTTTCCGTAGACCATTCTTCATCAAGAATAGTATTTGGGAATTTTTGGTTTATGGCTTCAATATAATTTTTACCTAATGCGCGGCTCAAATTGACTGAATTATTTTTTGTTAACTCCATTTTTTCCTCCTACGGCGTTATTTGCCTAATGCTTGCCAAGGCAATACCAACATATCACCGAAAGAAACATTATCTTGACCAAGAATGATGCCTACTGAGTTTTTGACAAGTTGTAAAATAGGTTCTGCAATATGCAAGCCCATAATAAACATGATTAATAACAACAATGCCATTGCAACTAAAGAGGCCTTATTCCCATCCCCCACAACAACAGTATCATCTGGTTTACCTAATACTGTTTTCAGTACCATTCTAGCAAGACCAGCCAATACGATAGTGAGCAAGATCAAACAAATTGTAATTAGCCAAAAATGTTCAGTCGAAATACCCGCAACCACAATACTAAATTCACTAACGAATACATTAAACGGCGGAATACCACCTAATGCTAAGGCGCCAGCAGCAAATAAAATGGCTGTAATTGGTGATACTTTCCATAATCCTCTAATCTTGTTCATATCTCGCGTTTTATATTTCAACAAGATATTCCCTGAAGTACAGAATAATAAGGTTTTTGCTAAACTATGGTTAATTGTATGCAATAAGCCTGCTAAGATACCTAATGGACCACCTAAACCAAAAGCAAAGCTAATTAACCCCATATTTTCAATACTTGAGTAAGCTAATAAGCGTTTAATATCTGATTGAACGATAATAAACAATGCCGCAATTGCCACTGAAAGCAAGCCAAATACAAGCATGAGCATTTGCGGATAAGTAAAGCCAACTGTTTTAGAGATAATGGTGTAATAACGTAATACAACGAGCATTGCACAGTTTAGTAAAATACCTGACAGAATCGCACTCACAGGGCTTGGCGCTTCACTGTGTGCATCTGATAACCAAGTATGCATTGGGAATAAACCACATTTCGTACCAAAGCCAACTAATACAAAGGCAAAGGCTAAATACATTAAGTTAGGATTTAAGCCTTGAGCTTGTGTATTAATGGAAGACCAGAAAATGGCCTGACTTGGATCTGTTAGTAAGTTCGTTGCATTAGAATAAGTCAACAATGTGCCGTATAAACCAAATGCTACCCCAACAGAACAAATCATGATGTATTTCCATGATGCTTCTAATGAAGTTCTTTGGTTATAGATACCCACTAAGAAAGCAGAAGTTAAGGTTGTCGCCTCAATAGCCACCCACATTAAAATGATGTTATTCGTTGTTACTGCAAGTAACATAGTACCGAAGAACAGATGCAAGAAACCGTAATAGTAAGAATAGGTTCTAAAATCAATATGTCCTTCTTCCAATTCGGTATTCATATAACCGATAGAATAAACACCAGCTAAAGTTCCAACGACACCAATAATGCCGACAAACAATGCAGATAAACTATCAATATAAACCCAATTTCCCCAAGCGATAAGGACTTGTTCATTTAACACCCCAAAGACCACTTTGAGCGAACAAATGAACATTAAGCCTAATCCTGTAATATGAAGTGCGGTACAAATTACATGACTTTTTGTTTTGGCAACAAAGAAAAATGCCAATCCCACTAAAAAGGGAATAATTAATAACGCATTAATCCATTCCAACATAGCGTTACCCCCGTAATTCCGTTAATTGTTTTGCATCTAATGTATGCAAAGTACGGTAAATTTTAAGCACTAACATCGCCATAATAACCACAGCAAATAAGGCATCTGTCGCAATACCAATTTCGACTAATTCAGGCGCTTTGTTAGCTAATAATGCCAATGTTAAATGTGAACCATTTTCCATTAAGCAATAGCCAAATACCTGTTTGAGAATGCTACGTTGGCTCACAATGCACATTAAACCGATCAAAAAGTGGCTCAATGATACAGACAACGCAGGTTTCAAACTATCAGCCAAAGGGAGCTCAACCGAAGTTGTTGCCAAGTAAGATAGCACAATAATTGCTGCTGTAATTGGTAACAACCATGCTGCATTCAATGAAAGTGTAGGAACTGTGCTTTCATCTACTTTCTTCGCTGTGTAGTATAAAATTGCTGGTACAATCAATACTTTAGTTACAAAAGCACTGATTGACCACATGTAAAGTTCATGGGCATCCATCTCTGCGGCTAGGAATACAAACGTCCCCACAAGCACTAAAGACTGTGCCATATAAAGTGCGGTAGCTTTTTTCGTCGTTTTTTCCATAATGACGGCAAGAGAAGTCAGGATCAACAAACCAGCTAACGTATTTATCATCAACATAATCCGCTCCTTAATTCAACCAAGGGGTTTCTAACCAATAAGCCGCGATGAAGCTTGAGCAAACAGACATTACCATTAATACCACTAATACAATATTCATTGTTGTTGTTAATGGCTGTGCGTTTTCTACTTCTTCTGACGGTTTGCCTACCACACATTGACCAAATTTATACAATAACCAAACAAAAGTGGCTGTACTTTCAATGAGTGCTAACACCATTAAGAATGCAATCCAACTATGTGCTGAACCTAATTCAAAACCGGCAGCGAATAATGGGAATTTACTGAAGAATCCGTTAAATGGCGGCACCCCAGAAATTGCTAATGCGGCAATCCCAAAACCCGTACCAACTAATGGCATTTTTTGCATAATACCTTTTAATCTTGGCATTGAGCGTGTACCTGTTGCATAAGCTAAAGAACCTGCAACAAGGAAGAATAAGCTTTTTGCGAACGCATGGTTGAAAATGTAAGCAATTGCGGCAATCAACGCTAATTTTGAACCTAAGGCGAAAAGCGATAACCCAATGAAGATATAAGAAAGTTGTGTAATAGTTGAATAAGCTAATAAGCGTTTTAAATCGGTTTGCGGTAAGTACATTAAGAAACCGTAAATTAAGGTAATCATTGCCATGATTAAACCGACATTACCAACGATTTCAGGTACATCACCAGCTGACATCAATGCGCGAGCAAAAATATACACCCCAACTTTAACCATAGAAGCAGCGTGCAAATATGCACTCACAGGTGTTGGTGCTTCCATCGCATTTGGTAACCAAATTTGCATTGGTAATTGTGCTGATTTACCCCAAGCCGCAAACATCACACCAAATAAGACGATGGTTTTCGCACTTGGATCAAGTTGCTCCAACGCCATAATAGAGAATGTGCCTGTTTTGCTAAACAAGAAGGCCGCTGCGATATATAAACCAATTGCCCCGACGTGAGTAATAATTAACGCTTTCATCGCTGAAGCTTGCGCTTTTGGTGTTTGGTAATAACTGATTAATGACCAAGAACAAGCACCGGTAATTTCAAAGAACAATAATTGACCAATTAAAGTTGATGAATAAACCAATCCAGCCATTGCCCCGATGAAGATGAGCAAGAAAGCATAGAAGCGAGGCATTGGTGCATGAGCATGTTCTTTATTCAAAGTTGTTAAGTAACCACAAGAATAAAGGACAATTAAGAACCCAAGACCAACCACAACAAAACCAATTAAGGTACTCACTGCATCAAAGGTAAAACCCCATACAGTTGTATCGCCAAATTTCAATACATCAATAGATAAGGTGCTTGTTGCAGCGCCTTTCCATAAGCACGCTAAGATAACAGTCCCCAACGTTGCTATTGCAGAGAAAATAACGGCTAGACGAGGGAAAAGTTTTTCATTTTTAACCAATCCAACGATAAAAGCACCGATAAATGGAAGAATGATTGTAAATAGAGCTAAATTTTCCATTTTTTCCTCCTTACAATCCAATCAAATAGAAAACAAATGCCAGTACGGAAACGCTAAAGCCAATGATGGTTAAACGTCCTGCTAACATAAAACGTGTACGAGCAAGGGTATTTTCAAATATACAAGCCAATACAAAAGCAACGATTAATTTTAAGAAGAAAGCTATCGCACCTAAAAATACGCCGCTAATGGTAATTTGTTCAGCTGCACCGAATGGAAGTAATACGCTCACAAAGATTGACGCAACAACCATTGATTTAAGGCTTAGACCCACTTTAATCAGTGCAAACGCTGGACCTGAATATTCTGTTAAAGGACCTTCTTGTAACTCTTGCTCCGCTTCTGCTAAATCGAATGGAATTTTTCCCATCTCAATAAAGATAGCAAAGGCAGCGGCTACAAGAGCAACAACAGTTGCACCTGGATAACCCCAAGTTTGTGTGCCTAATACAGTAGAAATCACACCAAAGTTAGTTGAACCAGCAACTAATGCGATAACTAATAAAGACAACATTAAGATAGGCTCAACAAGAACACCTAAAGTAACTTCACGACTTGCACCAATATTAGAGAAAGAGCTGTTGCTATCTAACCCTGCAATAGAAAAGAAGAAACGGAATAATGCAAAGAGATAAATAGCCGTAATCAAGTCGCCACCAGCACCAAAAGGAGAAGCGTGAGTAAACATAGGCAAACTCATTGCTACTACAAGTACAGTACTGATTAAAACATAAGGCATTACTTTTGAAACTAAACTTGCATTTTCAGGATAAATGTTTTGTCGTTTCATCAACTTAACAATATCACGATAATCTTGTAATACGCCAGGACCACGACGGGATTGAATTCTAGCTCTAATCATTCGAGAAATACCCGAAAACAATGGCGCTAAGGCTAACAAAATGAGCGCTTGAATTAATCCTAAAATAAACATTCCACCTGATGTAGCAATTTCTGAAGGTAAATTAATCATAATCCTCCCTCCCCTACATAGATGCGGCTACAGCCAATAAAATTACCAGTGCAACTACGAAATAAACGCAATATACACGGAAGTCACCTCCTTGTAGCCCTTGGATTTTAGACGCTATACGAGGAATAAAATGGGCAATTGGCATTGTGACTTTATCTTCCCAGAATGGCTCTGCTTGAGTCGCACCTTTAATCACTGCATCAATACCTTTTTGGCTTAATGGTGCAGGGTCAAAGGTTTTACGAATTGTGTAAAGTGGTTTAAACATCGTTCTTAATGGACGGGTGAAACCGCCAGCTGAACTTGCCATTTCGGCTTCATATGCATAACCACAAGCCCAAGGATTGCCTTTTGCACTATCAGATAAACGTTTATCTTTGGTGAAGCTATATAACGCGAAAGGTACCGCGAAGAACGCGATAAGCATAATAGCCACCATAGGAGTAGAAAGTGCGGTGTATGGTTCTGGACTTGAAACAACAGTACCATTTTCTGCAAGAGGGAAACCATTTAGACCTGAAAGTGCGGTTGAAATTTTTGCAATTACAGGTGTAATAACTGAAGCACCGATACCTAACAACACACAGCATACAGCAAGCACCGCCATAGCGATTAACATTGGGCGAGGGACTTCTCTTGCTTGCGCGGCTTTTTCACTACGAGGCGCACCACCGAAGCTAATACCATATACTTTAACGAAACATAATGCCGCTAATGCACCAGTTAACGCTAGCATAATAATTGCCACGGGGCCTGCAATTTTGAGCACCACTGAATCAGTTTGGCTTAAAGTAAATAATGATTGATAGGTAAACCATTCACTGACAAAACCATTAAATGGTGGTAATGCGGAAATCGCCATAGTACCAATTAGGAAGCAAAGTGCGGTGTAAGGCATCAATTTGCCTAAGCCACCCATTAAATCCATATCTTTAGTATGTAAGCGATACATCACAGAACCTGCGCCAAGGAATAATAAACCTTTAAACACCGCATGGTTTAATAAGTGATATAAACCACCCAACAAACCAACAGTTGCAAGAATTGGATTTTGAATTGCGATACCAATCATACCAACACCCACACCCATCATAATAATACCGATGTTTTCAACTGTATGGTATGCAAGTAAGCGTTTGATATCATGTTCTGCAAGTGCGTAAAGTACCCCTAACACAGAGGACACAGCACCAAAACCAAGAACAATCACACCAAACCAAAGGTTATCTGCACCAAGTAAATCAATGCCTACTTTAATGATACCGAAAATACCGATTTTAACCATCACACCGGACATTAATGCAGACGCATGAGAAGGCGCTGCTGGGTGAGCTTTTGGTAACCAGCCATGTAACGGAATCATACCTGCTTTTGCACCGAAACCGAGGAAAGCAAGCATAAAGACAATGAAACTAAGTACTGGGGAAAGTTTTGTTTGACGGAATGCTTCAAATTCAAAGCTACCTGCGTAGCAGTAGAAAATAAAGAAGGCTATCATAATCAACACTGAACCGGCATGGGCAATGAAGAAGTATAATAAACCTGCATTGGTTGCATTATCATCTTGCTCTGTTAATACTAAGAAGTAAGAAGCAAGCGACATCATTTCAAAAAAGACTAAGAAAAAGAATGCATTGTCTGTTGTCGCCAATCCCACCATTGACGCAATAAACATATTCATAAAAAAGCCCATTGTTCCTGCACCTTTCCCTTTATATTCTTGTACATAGGAGAAGGAATAAATCGCAGTAACAATGACGAGTAAGGAAATCACACACACCATAAATGCAGCTAAACCATCCACTCGGATAGAATAAGGCGCAAAAGAAAATGGTGTTTCAAACAGCATGGTTGCCGTTTCGTTGCTGATAAGTACAGGGGCTGCGGCTAAGATGCCTAACACTCCGCCCAAAATACTGGTCACGCCAGATATATTGATCGAAAGCTGTTCATTTTTACTCATATACAAAGAAATGAACGCGCCGATGACATAAATCAACAAGGCAGTGATGAGCAAAATTATGGTACTCATAAGGTCACTCCATTGATTAAAGTTGGAAACAATTAACGTGGAATTACAGGCGAACTGGTCATTGCCATTTCACGTTTACGTTTATTAGCTTCTTCAATACTTTCGTCGCTAATAATAAATAGCGTCTTCGTTGGACAAGTTTGTACACAAGCTGGTCCTTCTGGACGGAAGTAACAAAGGTCACATTTTACCGCAATGGCTTTTACACCCGGCTGCCATGCTAACATATTACCAACATTGGAATTATCTGGAGAAACACGAACATCACGTTTTACTGCATCAGTAAAAGTAAAATGTTCGTAATAGGTCGGTGCATCAATTGGACCACTACCATGCTGTGTAATTGCACCAAACGGACAAGCAATACCACAAAGTTTACAGCCGATACATAGACCTTCATTTAATTGAATAGTATCTCCTTCGTGCGTAATTGCATGAACTGGACAAACTGTCTCACAAGGTGAATCATCACAGTGGCGACATAAAATTGGTACAGTCACATCATCATTACGCATCACTTGAAGACGTGGAAAAGATTGCAATCCAAAGGCTTTATGCACTTCACTACAAGCTGCCATACAAGTATTACAGCCAATGCAGTCTTTGGGATCGCCTATAACAAAACGGTTCATATAGTTTTCCCCCTACTAAAAATTAGTGATAAAATTCAAAAAAAGTTTGACCGCAAGTGTCCACTTTTTTTGTAAGGATACTACCAATATTTACCAAATTTCACCGGAAAAATTATTTTTCCTTGATTAAGATCATGAAAAAATTACTTTTCATATTTTTTTAACAAAATTGAAATTTTCTTTTAATATCATTAAGTTAAAATAACGTTATTAATGTAAAAAAAATGTTTTAGATAAAAATAATTATTATTTTATTTACAGGAAAAACAAGGATATGCAAGGGATAGAATTACGCATTAAAGGGAAAGTTCAAGGGGTTGGATTTCGCCCTTTTGTTTGGCTATTAGCCAATAAATATCAGTTTCATGGCGATGTTTGTAATGACGGACAAGGCGTATTAATTCGACTGTATCAACCTAATATTTCTCATTTACAACAGTTTTTAAATGAGCTGACAACAACCCTTCCTCCTCTAGCGACTATTGATGAGGTTATTCAAAGTGCGGTGCAATTTTCGCAAATTTCAACGAATACATTCATTATTCGAGACAGTGAACAAAGTGTTATGAATACGCAGATTGTACCTGATGCTGCGACTTGTCCCGATTGTTTGAAGGAATTATTTGATCCACAAAACCCACGTTATTACTATCCTTTTATAAATTGCACCCATTGCGGTCCACGTTTTACCATTATAAAAGCCATTCCTTATGATCGCCTTAACACATCAATGGCAAATTTTCCTTTGTGCACAAAATGTAAACAAGAATATGACAATCCAGCAGATCGCCGTTTCCATGCGCAACCCAACGCTTGTCCACAGTGTGGCCCACAAATTTGGTTACAAGATAAGGAACATCAGATTGCCACACAAAAAAATGCACTAAAACAGACCGCACTTTTATTGCAACAAGGAAAAATCGTTGCCATTAAAGGATTGGGCGGATTTCATTTAGCCTGTGATGCGAGTAATTCAGAAGCGGTGAAATTATTACGCCAACGTAAACATCGCCCCACAAAACCCTTAGCGATTATGGTGCCAAATCACCATTTTTTGCAGCAATTAACGCCAGAAGAAACGCAACAACTCACAAGCTCAGCAGCCCCCATTGTCTTGTTAGCCAAACATAAAGTGCGGTCTATTTGTGATGAAATTGCGCCTAACTTACGTGAAATTGGTGTGATGTTACCAAGTAATCCATTGCAACATTTGTTGCTAGCCGAGATAAATATCCCCTTAGTGATGACTTCTGCCAATGCGAGTGGTCAACCACCCGAATTAGATAATCAAAGTGCGGTGAAAAATCTAGCACATTTAGCTGATTTTTATCTTTGTCATAACCGAGATATTTTACAACGCGCTGATGACAGTATCTTGCGTGTTGCCTTTGATGGTTTAGAAACGATACGTCGAGCTAGAGGTTTTGTACCTGATGAAATTCAACTTTCACAAATGAGTGAAGATGCAGTGCTAGCAATGGGCTCAGACTTAAAAAATACGTTCTGTTTGTTAAGACAGAACAAAGCGACCGTTGCTCAGCATATTGGCGATACAGCAAATGAACAAATTCAACAACAATTACAACAAAATATCGCTCTCTTTGAACAAATTTATCAATTCAAAGCAGATAAAATTGCCATTGATAAGCATGCAAGCTATTTTTCTAGCCAATTAGGCAAACAATTGGCACAACAATATCAAATTCCACAGATAGAAATATTACATCATCATGCTCATATTGTCGCAGTAATGGCAGAACATCATTGTGACAACAAAGTCATCGGCATTGTGATGGACGGAATTGGCATGGGGGAAAATGGGCAACTATGGGGCGGAGAATGTCTATTCGCCACAACAACCGAGTGTAAACATTTAGGTGGATTGCCTGCAGTTGCTATTGCAGGCGGCGATTTGGCAGCTAAACAACCATGGCGTAACTGGCTTGCTCATTTGCAACAATTTGTGCCTCATTGGCAAGAAATCATGCAACAAAGTTGTGCTGATTTACCTTGGGAGCCTCTCAGTAAAGCGATAGAAAAAGGCATTAATTCACCGTTAATTTCCTCTACTGGACGCTTATTTGACGCAGTCGCTTATGGTTTAGGTATTGCACCGACACATCTCTCTTGGGAAGGTGAAGCTGCTTGTCAATTGGAAGCATTAGCGAGCCAATCTCAATTTTGTCATCAAAGTGCGGTGGAAAATCAGCCTATTTTTAAAGTTAAAATGCCGATTAAAGATAATCAATTAGATTTAGCTGTATTTTGGCAATCTTGGTTAAAGGAACAAGCCGAGCCTGCAGATAAAGCCTATATATTTCATTATGCACTTGCTCAAGGCTTTGCTTCGCTTGCTAGACAACAAGCTGAAATCCACGACTGCGATACAATCGTGTTCTCAGGCGGTGTGATGCACAACCAGCTACTACGCCGCTTATTAAAACAGCAATTATCTGATTTTAATGTGCTAACTGGTCATAAATTCCCAATGAACGATGGTGGTTTAAGCTTAGGGCAAGCGGTTATTGCTGCCCAACAAAAGTAAAATGAGCTAAAAAAGCACCGCACTTTTACTTTTCATTACTGCTATAGCGTTGCGAACCCATTGCTGATAATCGGAAAAATGCATTTTTATTCCCTTAGTTGATTTGCTAATATGAGCGCTACTTTAACTCAAAGAAGGAAATAAAATGCATATTACGGTCTATTGCGGTGCAAATTTAGGTAATAATCCGATTCATCAACAGAAAACCAAGGCATTGGGTACATGGATTGCAGAGCAAAATCATACGTTGGTTTATGGCGGAGGAAAAGCGGGATTAATGGGATTGTTGGCAGATTCTGTGTTGGAACATGGTGGTAAAGTGATTGGGATTATACCTACATTCTTACAAGAACGTGAATTAGCACACAATGGTCTCAACGAGTTAGTTATTGTTAATTCAATGTCAGAGCGTAAACTCAAAATGATTGAATTAGGTGACGCTTATATTGCTTTAGCTGGTGGTCTTGGAACCTTAGAGGAAATCAGTGAAGTGATATCTTGGGCTAGAATTGGACAAAATAATAATCCTTGTATTTTATTTGATAGCGATGGTTATTATCAGCCGTTAAAACACTTTTTAAATCATATGGTTGCTCAAGGCTTTTTAAGTCAATCGGATCAAAATAACACGCTATTTTCAGATAATCTTCAGGAAATTGAACAATTTATCGCAGAATATACGCCACCACCAATTCGGCAATATGAAATTTAAATACTGAATAACAAAACGCTGAATGATATCTCATTCAGCGTTTTTATTGCTAACTAAAAACCACCTTCTCTGAAGGTGGTTATCGGCTAAAAAGGCTTTGCCTGAAAAAATCGACTCATAGAAAATCCTTGTGGAAGTTATCCCCATAACCAACATAAGGAAAAAACAATGAGTCGATTTAAGAAATCATCGCATGTGATTTGGCATTGTCAATATCATTTAGTTTGGACACCGAAATGTCGCTTTCGGATTTTGAAAGATAAAGTAGGTCGAGAAGTGTATATACAGCTGAGAATCCTTTGTGAGCAGCTGAAAATAGAGATAGTTGAACTGAATGTTCAGCAAGATCATGTTCATCTTTTAGTAAAGATCCCCCCGAAATTATCGGTATCAGATGTGATGGGTCACCTAAAAGGTCGAACAGCGATAAGATTGTTCAATAAGTTTCCGTATTTAAGAAAACATAAATTATGGGGCAATCATTTTTGGGCGAGAGGTTACTGCGTAGACACCGTAGGTGTCAATGCAGAAATGATACGTAGATATGTGAAATATCAAGAGAAACATGAATTGGAAGATAAGCAGTTAAAGCTATCTTCAATGTAAAATTCGGATTCTCAGAATCGGAATTTAGAAACGCCCCTATGGGGCGTCATTCAAAGCCACCTTCTATGAAGGTGGATTTTTACTTTAGTCTTTGACTTATTCGTCAAATTTACCTTTATTTTCTAAGCCAGTGACAACTTTGACACTAAGCCAGATGGCGAACATAACACCCACTATCCAAATTGCATAAAACATCATTCGTCTCCTTAGTATAATGAGTTTTTGTTTTCTTCAATGAAGCTTTCATCAATACGACCAAACATTTTCATGTATGACCAAATTGTGTATGACAATGAGATAACGGTAAACACTAACGCAAAAATTAACATTAATTGAAGTGTTAATTGGCTAGATGTTGAATCCCACATTAACAAACTCATTTCTGGATAAGTAATTGATGGCATTACAAACGGGAACATCGCTACGCCGCAGGTTACAATGATACCTACCATTGTTAATGATGAGAATAAGAATGCAAAACCTGAACGATCTGCTTTTGAAGCCGCCATATTTAACAATGCAGACACAACCGCTAACGCAGGGAACACGTATAATACTGGCATTTCATTGTAATTTTTGAACCATGCACCAGATTCAATCGCCACCGTTTTACCTAATGGTGAAGAGACTGCATTGTGATCAATAACACTTGTTACAACGAAACCATCTTTGAAGAACAACCATACGCCCGCTAATACAAAAGTGACTAATGTCGCTAATGCACCAACTTGGCTAACAGATCTTGCTCGTTTACGTAAATCTGCTGTGGTCTTCATTTGTAACCATGCTGCACCCTGTGTTGTTAACATAGATAAACTAATTAAACCACAAAGTAATGCAAATGGATTTAATAATTCAAAGAATGAACCAGTATATTTCACTTGCATAATATCGTTAAATTCAAATGGTACACCCTGTAATAAGTTACCAAATGCTACACCAAACACAAGTGAAGGAACAAAACCACCAACAAATAAACCAATATCCCATGCTTTACGCCATGTTGGGCTTTCAATTTTAGCGCGATACTCTAAACCGACAGGACGGAAGAATAAGGCAGCTAAAACCAAAATCATTGCGATGTAAAAACCTGAGAAAGATACTGCATATACCATTGGCCATGCAGCAAACATAGCACCACCTGCGGTTAATAACCATACTTGGTTACCATCCCAGTGAGGTGCGATGGTGTTAAGCATAATACGTTTTTCAACTTCTTTTTTACCTGTAAATGGTAATAAAGTTAAAACACCCATATCGAAACCATCTGTAACCGAAAAACCGATTAACAAGACAATAACAAGCACCCACCAAATAAAGCGTAGAATTTCATAATCAATCATCTTCCAACTCCTACTTATTTAGTTGATTGCTCAAAATAGTAACGACCTGTTTTTAATGAGCTTGGTCCTAAGCGACCATATTTGAACATTAAATACATTTCAGCCACTAAGAATACGGTGTAAAGCGCACAGATTAGGATAATAGAGAACCAAAGATCACCAGTGCCTAAATCTGAAGCTGCAACACCAACAGGTAACACATCTGTGATTGCCCATGGTTGACGACCATATTCCGCTAAGAACCAACCTGACTCAATCGCAATCCATGGTAATGGTAAACTCCATAATAACGCTTTAAGTAATAATGGCGTTTTATGTGCTTTATCACGTAGTGCTAATAAGAATGCGCCAAGGATTAATAAACCAATCACACCAGCTAAGCCTGCCATGATACGGAAAGACCAGAACAATGGTGCAACATTAGGAATACTGTCTTGTGCAGCAGATTTAATTTGAGATTCAGTTGCATCTACAACTTTATCTGTATAGCGTTTTAATAATAAGCCATAGCCTAAATCTTGACGGACTTCTAAGAATTTCGCTTTAGTTTGCTCATCAAGTTGACCCGCTTTTTTCTGCGCTCGTAATTCTTCTAGTAAACCATAAGCAAGCATACCATTACGAACACGATTTTCATTACGTGCTTCTAATTCAATCAAACCTGGATATTGACCATCAAATGAACGAGTGGCAATAAGACCGCCCATCATTGGAATTGAAATTTCCATATCATTTTTACGTTCAGCTTGATTTGGCATTGCTAATAAATTCCAAGATGCTGGTGCAGGTTGAGTATGCCATTCTGCTTCCATCGCAGCAAATTTAACCGGCTGAGTTTTTACGATATCATAAGCTGATTCGTCACCTAAAATTACTACACCACCCGTTGCAACGATACCAAATGCGGATGCAATAGCGAAAGAACGTTTTGCAAAACCAATATCACGTCCTTTTAAAATATAGAACGCGCTAATTGCTAATACAAACATTGAAGCTGCAACATAACCAGATGATAAGGTATGTAAGAATTTTGCTTGAGCCGTTGGGTTTAACCATAAATCAAGGAAACTTGTCATTTCCATTCGCATGGTTTCAAAATTAAATTCTGAACCTGCAGGGTATTGCATCCAACCGTTAGCAACTAAAATCCACATTGCTGATAGGTTTGAACCAATCGCGACACAGTAAGTTGCAAGTAGATGTTTTGCTTTTGATAAACGATCCCAACCGAATAAGAATAAACCAACGAAGGTTGATTCTAAGAAGAAAGCTAATAATGCTTCGATTGCTAATGGTGCACCGAAGATATCGCCTACATAGTGAGAATAATATGACCAGTTAGTACCAAATTGGAATTCCATTGTGATACCAGTTGTTACCCCAAGAGCAAAGTTAATAGCAAATAACTTACCCCAGAATTTTGTCATATCTTTATACACTTGTTTGCCTGTCATCACATAGACCGTTTCCATGATAGCAACAAGGAAAGAAAGACCTAATGTTAATGGTACAAACAAGAAGTGATATAACGCAGTTAATGCAAACTGCAAACGAGAGAGTTCAACAACGTCTAACATCTCGCAACTCCTTGTAAATTTTCTACAAGATTACATCCGATTACTTCCAATAAGTAATCACCCCAAATTTCACTTTTGACATTACATCATAAGTAATCTTTTGCACAAATTATTTTCACAACATTCACTACTTTGTAGAAAACATTATCAAAATAACCCAAGATCGGTAGCATTCTACTACTTTTTATAAGGATAAAAAACAGAAAAAATGCTACATCGATCACATTTTCGAATTTAAATCAAAAATAAATCAAAATTACCATATCCATGATATTTGATCTGTCGCAAATTATAGATTTTATTAACATTTTTGCAACTAAAACATCATTTTGGTAATAAATATAAAGCTAGATAAAAGTCGTAAAAAAGCTAGACTTATATATAAAATTCTGATATGTTCGCCAAGCAATATTTTATAAAAAAGAAAATATGCTTTTAAAAATTAAAAGCTTAAAAGGAAAACTAATTATGCCGGCTAAAATAACTATAAAATTAACCGCACTTTTTACATTTATTTTTATGAGTTTCTCTGCTTTTTCAGTGGAGAAAAATGATCAACAAGCTATTCCTGTTCAGTGTCAACAATTATTCAAAGAAACGGATAAATTGCTTGTTGAAGCACAGCGCCAACCTGGCACACATACACAACTAAGCAAAATTCAAAATAAATTAAACCAAAGTAAAAAACAAATTTTACAAATGGAAGTGGCAACACAAATTAAGAGTTGTGACCAAGGTTTAGCAAAATTAAGTCATCTTGATAAAAACAAAGACTAATTTTTATCATATTCTTTATAGCCTAGCTTTATCGCTAGGCTTTTTCATTATAAGCAAAATCCAACTTCCCAAAAATGCGAATATCATTGATAATAACAGTAGTTATTCTATTCTCGCATCCTTGTTATGAAATTACATTTATCTGACACATCTCCACTTTTTGCTTTAATTGAATACCATGTTGAACAACATTCTCCGCATTTTTCGGCGGATTTTATTCAGATATATTGTTCAGATAATAATCGGATTGAACAATTGAGCTATGCCATTGGTATGTCTGATTTTGTGAAAAAAGTCTTCCAAAAACAACCGCACTTTTTTGCAGAATGTTTACAAAAACCACTTCAACTCCCTTCGCAATCCTTTTATACACAACAATTACAGCAAGTTTTTGATGAAATTGAAAGTGAAGAACAATTTTACAAAGCACTACGCCAATACCGTCATCAAGAAATGGCAAGGCTGAGTATCTGCCAAAGTTTAAATTTGGCTAGCGTAGAACAAATTTTTGTCCGATTATCACAGCTAGCTGAGAGCTTGATTATTTTTGCTCGCAATTGGCTCTATGAAAAAGCGTGTCAGGAAATGGGCACACCATTAGATGAGCGAGGAAAACCACAACAACTTTATATTTTAGGCATGGGGAAATTAGGTGGATTTGAGCTTAATTTTTCATCGGATATTGACTTGATTTTTACCTATCCTTCCAACGGAGAAACAGTTGGCGCAAGACGCTCTGTTGATCATCAAAAATTCTTTACTCGTCTAGGACAACGATTAATCAATGCATTAGATCAACTTACTGAAGATGGTTTTGTATATCGAACGGATATGCGTTTGCGACCATTCGGTGACAGCTGTGCATTAGCGCTAAGTTTTAATGCCATGGAAAGCTATTACCAAGAACAAGGGCGTGATTGGGAAAGATATGCCATGATCAAAGGGCGAATACTTGGGCTAGATCCAGAAGATCAACATGCTAAGCATTTACAACAATTACTGCGACCTTTTGTATATCGACGCTATATTGATTTCAGCGTTATTCAGTCTTTAAGAGAAATGAAAGGCAAAATTTCACGAGAGATTCGCCGCCGAGGTTTAGCAAATAATATAAAACTCGGTCCTGGAGGAATTCGCGAAATTGAATTTATTGTGCAAGTATTTCAACTGATGCGTGGAGGGAGAGAAATCACGTTACAACAACAGCAATTGTTAAAATTACTGCCAGAGTTAAGCTGCCTTTCCTTAATTAGCACTGAACAGAGCGAGCAGTTACGCCAAGCTTATCTCTTTTTAAGACGAGTAGAAAACAGTTTACAAGCTATCGATGATAAACAAACGCAAGAACTCCCTGCTAATCCAATAGACCAACAGAGATTAATTGCCGCTTGTGCTGAATTTACACAATTAAACGCACAGCAACAAGTGATAAACATTAACTATCCTATTAAAGATTGGGAAAGTTTTTCTAGCCAATTACAGTACCATCAAAACAATGTTCAACACATTTTTAATCAATTAATCGGTGATGAGAACGACAAAGATCCAATAGAAGAAAATGTTTGGCAAGATTTTCTGGACATTGATCAGGAAGAATTAACTGAATTGCTAAGAGAGAATCAAATTGATGAACAACACTTTGAGGTTATTTCAGATAAATTAAATTCATTCCGTTATGAATTACAACATAAATCAATTGGTCCAAGGGGAAGAGAAGCATTAAATAAACTTCTCCCACAATTATTTAGCCAAATTTTCGCTCATGCCGATTATTTGACGCTATTGCCAAGAATGCTCAATATCGTAGAGAAAATTCTCACTCGTACCACTTATTTAGAACTATTACTTGAAAACCCACAAGTTTTAACCCAATTAGTTGCTCTTTGCTCAAAATCAGACATGATTGCAGAGCAAGTTGCCAAGCACCCAATTTTATTGGATGAGCTATTGGATCAGAAAAATCTCTATAATCCGATTTCTTTTGAGCAATATCCCTCTGAACTACATCAATACTTACTTCGTCTACCTCAAGATGATGAAGAACAATTCATTAACGGATTACGTCAATTTAAACAAGCAACCTTATTGCATATTGCTGCTGCAGACATTTTGGGCGTACTCCCCGTAATGAAAGTGAGTGATCACTTAACGTATTTAGCTGAAGCCATCATTAATTCTGTCGTTGAATTAGCATGGCAACAGGTTACTGCTCGTTTTGGTGTACCACCTCATTTAGAACCAAATGAAAAAGGATTCTTAATTATCGGGTACGGCAAATTAGGTGGAATTGAACTCGGCTATAAGTCTGATTTAGATTTAGTCTTTCTCTATGATGGCGTACAAGGGCAGACCACAGGTGGAAAGAAAAGTGTCGATAATTTTCAATTCTACCTTCGTTTAGCACAGAAAATTGTTAGTATTTTTAGTATGAATACTAGCGCAGGCGTGCTTTATGATGTAGATCTTCGTTTACGCCCCGCTGGTGAGGCTGGTTTAATTTGTAACTCAATTTCAGCTTTTGAACAATATCAAGCAAATGAAGCTTGGACATGGGAACATCAAGCATTAGTACGCTCTCGCGTTATATATGGCGATCAACAATTGCAAAATCATTTTAACCATATTCGCCAATCTATTCTTGCTCGCCCCAAAAATATTGCGCAATTAAAAATAGATGTCATTGAAATGCGTAATAAAATGTATCAATCCCAACAATCTTCTGACCCACATAAATTTAATATAAAAAAGGATATGGGGGGTATCATTGATATCGAATTTATAGCACAATACTTGGTCTTAGCTTATTCGCCTAATAATCCTGACTTAGCTTATTGGTCTGATAATGTACGCATATTTGAAGTGATGGCAACCAATAATGTGATTTCACTTGAACAAGCCGAACAGCTTAAAGGTTGTTATACTGATTTAAGAAATCATATTCATCATTTGAATTTAATTGGCTTAAATTCCGAAGTCAATGCGGATGAATTCATAAAAGTGCGGTCAATAATTCAGAAGATTTGGTCGGATATATTTAACAAATAAAAGAAAAATAACATGACAACATCAATTAATATTGAAATAGCTTACGCTTATCCAGATAAATACTTTCTAAAGAAACTTATTGTAGAGCAGCAAACCACTGTGCAAGCGGCAATTTTACAATCGGGCATATTACAACAATATGCTGAGATTGATCTTCGTAAGAATAAAATTGGTATTTTTAGCCGCCCAGTAAAATTAACGGACATTGTTTCAGATGGCGATCGCATAGAAATATATCGCCCGTTACTTGCAGATCCTAAAGAGATTCGTCGCCAACGCGCAGAACAACAAGCCAAAGAAGCAGAAAATAAGAAATCCAAATAGAAAAGCTAGAAAAGATATGCCGCCATCACAATCGCATTCTCGCGTTTACCTTCTTTTGTCGGATAATAATTCTTACGAATATCTACTTGGTTGAACTGGCAGCTATCATATAAAGCAATTGCTTTCTGGTTACTTTCTCTTACTTCAAGCCAAAGCGTTGCAATGCCTCTCTGCTTGAGCTGCTCAATGAGAGCCAAAAGCAGCTTAGCGCCAAACTTTCTGCCCTGATACTTAGGATCAATTGCAATATTGAATAAAGTTGCTTCATCTAACACCACTTGGCAAATAGCGAAACCAACAATTTTCTCATCCAATAATACTTTTAAATTATGATAACGTTCGCCTTGATTATTTTTTAATGTCCCTATCGACCAAGGCACTTCATGAGCAGCCTGTTCTATTGCAAAAATCTGTTCAAAATCAGATTCTTCTAAAGGTATGATTTGTAATGACTCTGACATAAATTATTTATAAACGCTTTTTAGGTAATTGATCATTTAGGGTATTTTCTTCTTTTTCTTGAAAATCAAATACAGGTAATCCCCATTCAAAATAAATAGCGAGCAAGCGAATGATAAATCCACTCAATAAAGTAACAATAATAACAATATCATCAGGCACAGCAAATTCTTTCAAACAAATGTAGATACAAGTCGCTAATAAAGCCACACTAGCATACAGTTCTTTTTGAAACACGAGAGGAATACGGTTACAAAGTAAATCACGTAGCACTCCGCCAAATGCACCTGTAATAATCGCAGCAATAATCGCAATAGTATAACCATGCCCCATTTCTAAAGCGACTTCTGCACCAATAATTGAAAAGACAATCAGCCCTAAGGCATCCAAAACTAAAAAGATGGTACGAAAATAGCGCATAAAATGGCGAATAAGAGGAGCTATAAATACTGTTAATACAGCTGCGGTCGCAACAATTAAAAAATATTCTGGATGCTTAACCCATCCCAAAGGATAATGCCCCAATAGGACATCTCTAACCGTCCCCCCACCAATAGCTGTCATTGAAGCTATAATGATGACACCAAAAATATCCATTTTTTCACGACCAGCTGCTAAAGCACCTGTTATTGCCTCTGCAGTGATTCCTATAATATAAAGGGTTAGAAGTAACATAATAAATTCACAAATAAAATATCCACTTAATTCTAGCGAAACAGCTTATAACAAGCAATGAAACACAGTAAAAACGTTAAAATTTCCCACCGCACTTTTTTCTGTTTTTTGTTTCTGCTTTTTCAACATACAAAAAATCCCAGCCATCTCTGACTGGGATTCTCTTTCTCTCTTATTCAAAACCTGGCGGTGTCCTACTCTCACATGGGGAAGCCCCACACTACCATCGGCGTTACAGCGTTTCACTTCTAAGTTCGGCATGGATTAGGTGGGTCCACTGCACTATCGCCGCCAAGATTATTCCTTCGATGTCTTTATCTATCTATTTATCGTTCTTTTCTATCATTCTTTATCAAAAACCAAAAACAAGCCTCAAACTTTCAATCTCTTCTCTCTCGTCTAAGTCCAACCCAAAAACAATTCAGGTTGTATAGTTAAGCCTCTCGGGCAATTAGTATGGGTTAGCTCAACGTCTCGCAACGCTTACACATCCCACCTATCTACGTCGTAGTCTACAACAACCCTTACCAACTTAAAGTCGGGGATGACTCATCTTGAGGCAAGTTTCGTGCTTAGATGCTTTCAGCACTTATCTCTTCCGCATTTAGCTACCCAGCAATGCCTCTGGCGAGACAACTGGAACACCAGTGATGCGTCCACTCCGGTCCTCTCGTACTAGGAGCAGCCCCTCTCAATCATCCAACGCCCACGGCAGATAGGGACCGAACTGTCTCACGACGTTCTAAACCCAGCTCGCGTACCACTTTAAATGGCGAACAGCCATACCCTTGGGACCTACTTCAGCCCCAGGATGTGATGAGCCGACATCGAGGTGCCAAACACCGCCGTCGATATGAACTCTTGGGCGGTATCAGCCTGTTATCCCCGGAGTACCTTTTATCCGTTGAGCGATGGCCCTTCCATTCAGAACCACCGGATCACTATGACCTGCTTTCGCACCTGCTCGACTTGTCTGTCTCGCAGTTAAGCTTGCTTATACCATTGCACTAACCTGACGATGTCCGACCGTCATTAGCAAACCTTCGTGCTCCTCCGTTACTCTTTGGGAGGAGACCGCCCCAGTCAAACTACCCACCAGACACTGTCCGAGAACGCGTTCCACGTCCTTCGTTAGAACATCAAACGTTAAAGGGTGGTATTTCAAGGACGCCTCCACAATCACTGGCGTGACTGCTTCTTAGGCTCCCACCTATCCTACACATCAAAATTCAATGTTCAGTGTCAAGCTATAGTAAAGGTTCACGGGGTCTTTCCGTCTAGCCGCGGGTACACCGCATCTTCACGGCGATTTCAATTTCACTGAGTCTCGGGTGGAGACAGCCTGGCCATCATTATGCCATTCGTGCAGGTCGGAACTTACCCGACAAGGAATTTCGCTACCTTAGGACCGTTATAGTTACGGCCGCCGTTTACTGGGGCTTCGATCAGGAGCTTCTCTTTCGATAACACCATCAATTAACCTTCCAGCACCGGGCAGGCATCACACCCTATACGTCCACTTTCGTGTTTGCAGAGTGCTGTGTTTTTAATAAACAGTTGCAGCCAGCTGGTATCTTCGACCGGTTCACCCTTCGTCCGCAAGGGACTACAAGCTACGCCGGCGCACCTTCTCCCGAAGTTACGGTGCTATTTTGCCTAGTTCCTTCACCCGAGTTCTCTCAAGCGCCTGAGTATTCTCTACCTGACCACCTGTGTCGGTTTTCAGTACGGTTTAGATAAACCTGAAGCTTAGTGGCTTTTCCTGGAAGCGTGGTATCAGTTACTTCAGTGCCGTAGCACCTCGTCATCAGTTCTCGGTGTTAAGAGAGTCCGGATTTGCCTAAACTCTCCACCTACCGCCTTAAACAGACATCCAACAGTCTGCTAACCTAACCTTCTCCGTCCCCACATCGCAGTTTATCCAAGTACGGGAATATTAACCCGTTTCCCATCGACTACGCTTTTCAGCCTCGCCTTAGGGGCCGACTCACCCTGCCCCGATTAACGTTGGACAGGAACCCTTGGTCTTCCGGCGAACGAGTTTTTCACTCGTTTTGTCGTTACTTATGTCAGCATTCGCACTTGTGATACGTCCAGCAAACCTCTCGATTCACCTTCTTCCGCTTACACAACGCTCCCCTACCCAACAATGTTTCCATTGATGCCGCAGCTTCGGTGACTAATTTAGCCCCGTTACATCTTCCGCGCAGGCCGACTCGACTAGTGAGCTATTACGCTTTCTTTAAATGATGGCTGCTTCTAAGCCAACATCCTAGCTGTCTAAGCCTTCCCACTTCGTTTCCCACTTAACTAGTACTTTGGGACCTTAGCTGGCGGTCTGGGTTGTTTCCCTCTCCACGATGAACGTTAGCACCCACCGTGTGTCTCCTATGCATTACTCTTCGGTATTCGCAGTTTGCATCGGGTTGGTAATCCGGGATGGACCCCTAGCCGAAACAGTGCTCTACCCCCGAAGGTATTCACATAAGGCTCTACCTAAATAGATTTCGGGGAGAACCAGCTATCTCCCGGTTTGATTGGCCTTTCACCCCCAGCCACAAGTCATCCGCTAATTTTTCAACATTAGTCGGTTCGGTCCTCCAATTAGTGTTACCCAATCTTCAACCTGCCCATGGCTAGATCACCGGGTTTCGGGTCTATACCTTGCAACTAATCGCCCAGTTAAGACTCGGTTTCCCTTCGGCTCCCTTATTCAGTTAACCTCGCTACAAAATATAAGTCGCTGACCCATTATACAAAAGGTACGCAGTCACCCATAAGGGCTCCCACTGCTTGTACGTACAAGGTTTCAGGTTCTATTTCACTCCCCTCACCGGGGTTCTTTTCGCCTTTCCTTCACAGTACTGGTTCACTATCGGTCAATCAGGAGTATTTAGCCTTGGAGGATGGTCCCCCCATCTTCAAACAGGATATCACGTGTCCCGCCCTACTTATCGTAAGCTTAGTACTTCAACCATGACTTCGAGTACGGGATTATCACCCTCTGTGATTGTGCTTCCCAGCACATTCCTCTGTCATCGCTGATATCACTTACTGGCTCTTCCACTTTCGCTCGCCGCTACTCACAGAATCTCGGTTGATTTCTTTTCCTCGGGGTACTTAGATGTTTCAGTTCTCCCGGTTTGCCTCATTAACCTATGGATTCAGTTAATGATAGTAGATTCTTCATCTACTGGGTTTCCCCATTCGGATATCTCGGATTAAACGCCTCTTATCGACTCATCCAAGCTTTTCGCAGATTAGCACGTCCTTCTTCGCCTCTGATTGCCAAGGCATCCACCTTGTACGCTTAGTCACTTAACTATACAACCTCAATTATTCTTGAGACGTCTCATCACTAAACACTTAGCTGCCTTTCTCAGCTAAGATTTTTTCTCTACTCAGACTTTCTTTCGAAAATCTCTCAGTTTTTCAGCTTGTTTCCTGGTTTTTAAAGAACAATTTTCAAGATATTCATCTTTCGATAAAACATCATGACAAAATAAACTGCTTATAATTTACTTTGTCATGATGTTGGTGGAGATAAGCGGGATCGAACCGCTGACCTCCTGCGTGCAAGGCAGGCGCTCTCCCAGCTGAGCTATATCCCCATATCATGACTTCCTTTTAGCTTTCACTCTCTCGAGTGGTGGGTCTGAGTGGACTTGAACCACCGACCTCACCCTTATCAGGGGTGCGCTCTAACCACCTGAGCTACAGACCCAAAAGGAGTTGGTTTCTTCTATTTCATATCAAACAATCTGTGTGAGCACTTATCAAGCTTGTCTTTGTGTAAGGAGGTGATCCAACCGCAGGTTCCCCTACGGTTACCTTGTTACGACTTCACCCCAGTCATGAATCATACCGTGGTAAACGCCCCCCAAAAGGTTAAGCTATCTACTTCTGGTACAACCCACTCCCATGGTGTGACGGGCGGTGTGTACAAGGCCCGGGAACGTATTCACCGCAACATTCTGATTTGCGATTACTAGCGATTCCGACTTCATGGAGTCGAGTTGCAGACTCCAATCCGGACTACGATGCACTTTCTGAGATTCGCTCCAGGTCGCCCTTTCGCCGCCCTCTGTATGCACCATTGTAGCACGTGTGTAGCCCTACTCGTAAGGGCCATGATGACTTGACGTCATCCCCACCTTCCTCCAGTTTATCACTGGCAGTCTCCTTTGAGTTCCCGACCGAATCGCTGGCAACAAAGGATAAGGGTTGCGCTCGTTGCGGGACTTAACCCAACATTTCACAACACGAGCTGACGACAGCCATGCAGCACCTGTCTCAGAGCTCCCGAAGGCACACTCGCATCTCTGCAAGCTTCTCTGGATGTCAAGAGTAGGTAAGGTTCTTCGCGTTGCATCGAATTAAACCACATGCTCCACCGCTTGTGCGGGCCCCCGTCAATTCATTTGAGTTTTAACCTTGCGGCCGTACTCCCCAGGCGGTCGATTTATCACGTTAGCTTCGGGCACCAAACTTAAAGTCCAATCCCCAAATCGACAGCGTTTACAGCGTGGACTACCAGGGTATCTAATCCTGTTTGCTCCCCACGCTTTCGCACATGAGCGTCAGTACATTCCCAAGGGGCTGCCTTCGCCTTCGGTATTCCTCCACATCTCTACGCATTTCACCGCTACACGTGGAATTCTACCCCTCCCTAAAGTACTCTAGCGACCCAGTCTGAAATGCAATTCCTAGGTTAAGCCCAGGGATTTCACATCTCACTTAAATCACCGCCTGCGTGCCCTTTACGCCCAGTTATTCCGATTAACGCTCGCACCCTCCGTATTACCGCGGCTGCTGGCACGGAGTTAGCCGGTGCTTCTTCTGTAGTTAACGTCAATCAAGCTTGCTATTAACAAACTCGCCTTCCTCGCTACCGAAAGAACTTTACAACCCGAAGGCCTTCTTCATTCACGCGGCATGGCTGCGTCAGGGTTCCCCCCATTGCGCAATATTCCCCACTGCTGCCTCCCGTAGGAGTCTGGGCCGTGTCTCAGTCCCAGTGTGGCTGGTCATCCTCTCAGACCAGCTAGAGATCGCGGGCTTGGTAAGCCGTTACCTTACCAACTACCTAATCCCACTTGGGCTCATCTTATGGCAACTGGACCGAAGTTCCCAGTCTTTAATCCTTAGACATTACGCGGTATTAGCTACAGTTTCCCGTAGTTATCCCCCTCCATAAGCCAGATTCCCAAGCATTACTCACCCGTCCGCCACTCGTCAGCAAGAAAGCAAGCTTTCTCCTGTTACCGTCCGACTTGCATGTGTTAAGCCTGCCGCCAGCGTTCAATCTGAGCCATGATCAAACTCTTCAATTTAAAAAGTTTAATCGCTCAATAAACTGCTTAGCTTAGTTTACATTCGTTTCAACATAATTTTTATCACATCGAAACTATAATGAATTTCTAGTTTAAGCACTTATTCAGTCTTTATTTAATTTCTTCTAAACAAATCTTCAACAAGTGCCCACACAGATTGTCTGATATCTTTTTAAAGAGCAAAAAAGAACGACGCAGGTTGCTTTTTACAAAATTGACAACGGCGTCGTTGTGGAGGTGCATTATAGAGATTTAACAAATCTTTGCAAGTCTTTTTTCGTATTTTTTTATACTTTTTTGTTAAGCGATGATTTTTTAAGCTTAACGATGAAAACCACAACAAACTGCGGTTAAATTTTTAACTGTTTTTAATTCATTGTCATATGTAAGGTAGCCGCAACATTTCTTGCAGTAATTTCTAAGTTTTGTTCAGCCTCTGCAAAAGCTTCTTCTAGGTTACAAGTACGGTTTAAAATACTGAATACCGCGTCTATTCCATGTTCATAAACCACATGAATATCTTGACCTAAACTACCTGCAATACAAATCACTGGAATATTAAATTTTTTAGCGACTGCTGCAACACCAACAGGAACTTTACCATTAATACTTTGATGATCAATGCGCCCCTCGCCTGTAATCACTAAATTAGCGCCTTCCATCTTTTGTTCTAACTGAAGTAATGTCGTGATAATTTTAATGCCACTTTTTAATTCTGCACCTAAAAATCCAGCAAAAGCTGCGCCAAGTCCACCAGCGGCTCCCGCACCAGACAGGTGTTTTACTTCAACTTGGAGATCTTGCCAGATAATATCACCATAATGATTTAATGCCTTATCTAGCTGTTTGACCATTTCTGGGGTCGCACCTTTTTGAGGACCAAAAATCGCAGATGCCCCCTTTTCTCCTACCAATGGATTTGTTACATCACAGGCAATTTCAAAGCAACATTCTTTTAGGCGAGGATCCATATTGGATATATCAATATGAGCTAAACGGATCAATTCTGCCCCGCCATATCCAATAGCTTTATGTTCTTTATCAAGCAGTTTTGCTCCCAGAGCTTGTAACATGCCTGCCCCGCCATCATTTGTGGCGCTACCACCTAATCCAATAATGAAATGGCGAACACCTAGATCTAATGCAGCTAAAATTAATTCACCCACACCATAAGTTGTTGTAAACAACGGATTACGTTTATCCATTGGTACTTGTTCAAGTCCACAAGCGGCAGCGACTTCAATAAATGCCACGCTTTGATCTTCGGAAACTCCAAAGAAACCTTTTAACTGACAACCTAAAGCATCGGTCACATTTAATTCAATTTTACGTCCATTTGTCACTTCGACCATAGTATCAACAGTGCCTTCCCCGCCATCCGCAACGGGCACTTTAATATAGGTTGCTGTTGGAAATATTTGTTTAAAACCCTTTTCAATGGTTTCCGCTACTTGTAAAGCAGAAAGGCTTTCTTTATATGAATCTGGCGCTATGACAATTTTCATTATCGACTCCTAAAACTTGTAAAAATTACACCGCACTTTTATTAAAAATTAACCGAAGATGACAATTGTCGATATACTTTTAATGCATAAGCATCCGACATACCCGCCATATAATCACAGATAATTCGCTTTTTGCCATTTTCATCAGCATTACGCCAACGATTTGCTGTATTACGAGGCAATAAACGTTCAGGATCACTCTCAAAAATTTGGAACATTTCAGTTAAAATGCGTTGTCCTCGGTATTCAATGCGCTGCGTTTCCACATCTCTGATCACAAATTCAAACACAAATTCTTTAAAAATATTCAGTACTTGCTCCACTTCTTGTGGCAATTCAGCATTGTAACGTAGCAAAGGCTCATCAAATTCGGCTGTCAGTTTCCAGCGGACATTGGTAATAAAATAGTTAACTAATGCACCAATGGCATTTTTGCGTTCATAATGATAATCGGAAAACAATTTTTCGGTTAGATCATCAATATGTTGTCGAACCCAATCAGAACAACATTGTTTTAGCTTTTGTAATGCATTCTGCCATAAATTGCGATCTACCATGCCAACCACAATGGCATCTTCCAAATCATGCACGCCATAAGCAATGTCATCCGCCAATTCCATAATGCTGCAATCTAAGGATTTAAAGCACGTTTTCAAAAACTCTTGCGGATTTGACCGCACTTTTTGCAATTTCATAAACAAGCTTTTATCTTCTGCTGTGAGTGGCTCTAATAACCAATCAAACATCGCTAGATCATCGCGAAAAACCCCTTTGCCCGGTCGCCAATCGATTTTTCGTAAAGTATGTTGCTCATGAAATGAGGGTAAATCCAATTGCGCATATTGCGGTGAAGTTTCATCTAAAATGGCAGGATATTTCACTATACCGAGAAGTGTGCGACGCGTTAAATTCATTCCCGCATTTTGCGTATAGGGCTCTAACTTGGTCAACAAGCGGAACGTTTGTGCATTGCCTTCAAAACCACCGCTATCTCGCATCATGGAATTTAATGCAGTTTCGCCACCATGACCAAAAGGAGGATGCCCAATATCATGGGCAAAACAAAGACTTTCTATCAAATCATTGGTAGGTAGCAATGGTTTCAGCTCTTTTTGTAGTTCCGCTTTATCAATGTTTAATTGTTCCGCCAATTTAGTATAAGAATCCACAAATTTCAGCTGAGATGTGAGGCTGCTACCAATTTGCGCCACTTCCAAAGAATGCGTTAAACGGGTACGAAAAAAATCATTCTCACCAACCGCATGAATTTGCGTTTTAGCTTGTAAGCAACGGAATGACGCGCTATGCAAAATGCGAGCACGATCGCGTCTGAATGGCGGACGATGATCTTTTTCTCTCGGTTTATTACTGACAAATCGTTCTAACCAAGCCGATTTCAGATTATTTCTTAACATTTATGCCACCATATAAATTAATTTAAACACAAGTGGCGCAAGAATGGAGCTAATAATGCCACATAGTACTAATGCAATTGAGCTATAAGAACCCGCTTTTGGATCTTTTTCAATAACAATAACAGTACCTAAGGCATGTGACATGGAACCTATCGCCAAACCAATTCCCTCTGAACTTTTTAAACCTAATTTTTTTAATATCACATAGCCCAAAATTGCACCTTGCAATCCTGCTAAAATCACGCCTACCGCAGCAATGGCAGGAATACCGCCCAAATTATCACTAACAGCCATCGCAATAGGGGTTGTCACTGATTTAGAAATGACCGAAGCCACAATTTCCTTATTCGCCCCTAACCATATTGCTAATCCAGCACCTGTTGCCATAGAAAAAATAGAAGCTAATGTGGTAATTAATAAAATACTTTTCCAAAAAGCCATAATTTGTTTTAACTGCTGATACAAAGGTAACGCTAATGCAACTAAGCTCAGATTAAGTAAATTATTTAAAGGCGCATTACCTGCCATATAAGTATCATAAGTCACATCAAAGCTCACTAATATAGCCACTAACATTAACACGCTCAGTACCAATGTGTTAAATACCACTGATTTCAATTTTTTATTAATTTTCAATGCGATAGAAAAGCAAACCAGCGTTAATAAAGTAAAAAGATAAATCATTTTCCTTCCTTAATTCGACGTTGTAATACTTTATGGCGAAGTCGAGAAAATGAACGACGTAAAAATAAATAATCCGCCAACACACCAAACACAACCAGCGTCAAAAGCGAACTCACCACATTAGGAATCACAAAGGCTTTCGCCTGTGAAATTAACAAATCAAAATATTTCATAATACCAACACTGGCTGGTACAAAAAGCAATGCCATATAGCTCAACAGCAAATTTGCGCCAGAATAAATCCATTCCAATTTAATGGTTTGTGTCGTTAAGCCGAAAAATAGCAATAATAATCCGAAAATGCTCCCTGGAATCCCCACCGGAACTAAATAGGCAATACCCTCTCCGATATAGAGCAGCACATATAAAATGGCAAAACTTCTTAATAAATCAATAACTTTCTTTTTCATAACCTTATCATCCAAATATTATTCCTGATTATTTTACGCTTATTTTTTCATTTTTACGCTTTTTTTCAGTAAAATATACTCAATGTTTTGATATAAATACAAAATATGCACAAAATTACGACTTTTTTAACCGCACTTTTTCTTCTTTTTTGTTCTTGCCAAGCTTTTTCTCAAGTTCGTTGGATGAATTGTTATGTCGTCGGTGTGAGCGATGGCGATACCATTACTTGCTTATTGGAAAATCGTAAGCAGCTAAAAGTTCGCCTCCAAGAAATTGATGCACCTGAAAAAAAACAAGCGTTTGGTCGTCGTGCACGCCAAACCTTAGCCGCGTTAGTCCATAAAAAACAGATACAGCTTGCCATCTCAGGTTATGATCGCTATCAACGCGTTTTAGCCACGCTTTACACAAACAATAAAGAAAACATTAATTTACGCATGGTGCAACTTGGAATGGCTTGGGCATTTGAAAAATATATGCGAGATCCACAATATCTTCAGGCACAACATCAAGCGCAACAACAGCGAATTGGTCTTTGGCAAGATCCTCAGCCTATTCCTCCTCATGTATTTCGCAAACAAAAAGCGCGAGGCAATCACTAATGTTTAACAATCATATGTTCCGTTCTGCATTTCCTTATTTTAAACAACCTAATGCCACCATTTATTTAGACAGTGCAGCAACGGCACTTAAACCAGAATGTTTAATTGAAGCCACAACAGCATTTTACCAATCCGCTGGCTCTGTTCATCGCAGCCAATATGATGCTGAGCAAACAGCTTGTTATGAGCAAGCCAGAAAGCAAGTGCAACAATTAATCAACTCAGAAACAGAACGCGCAGTGATTTGGACATCGGGCACGACGCAAGCAATTAATATGGTGGCAAATGGATTGATTCCAGCTTTTGAACCGAACGATGAAATAATCATTAGCCAAGCGGATCATCATGCCAATTTTGTGACTTGGCAGCAAGTGGCGCAAAAGTGCGGTGCAAAATTACATATTTTACCATTACAAGATAACTGGCTTATTGATACCAATATTTTGTTAGAGAAACTCAATGCACAGACAAAGCTTGTCGCGATCAATGTGATGTCAAATGTAACAGGCACACAGCAGCCCATAGAAGATCTTATTCGCTTAATACGCGCTAAAAGCAATGCCTTGATTTTATTGGATGCCGCTCAAGCGATTAGCCATATCAAATTAGATTTGCAACAATTAGACGCAGATTTCATTGCCTTTTCAGCGCATAAACTTTATGGACCAACAGGTTTAGGCGTATTAAGTGGCAAACTCTCTTCCCTAGAATTACTGCAACCCTTACAATATGGCGGAAAAATGGTGTCCTATGTATCCGCCGAAAAAAGCGACTATTCGGAATTGCCCTATCGATTAGAAGCTGGCACGCCAAATATTGCTGCAGTGATTGGTTTTAATCAAGTTTTACATTGGTTAACACAATGGGATTTATCCTCCACCGAGCAATATTGTCTCTCTCTCGCAGAGCAAGCAAAAGCGCGGTTAAAAAATTATGAGAATTGCCAATTATTCTGCGCACCACATCCAAGCAGTATCATTAGTTTTACCTTTAAAGGCATTGCTAATTCAGATTTAGCCACCTTGCTCGCAGAACAACATATCGCTTTACGCTCAGGTGCGCATTGTGCCATGCCCTATTTACAACGTTTAGGCGTCCACAGTACCTTACGTTTAAGCTTGGCGCCTTATAATAATCAGCAAGATATAGATGCATTTTTTAGTGCTTTAGACAAAGCACTTTCATTACTAACGGAATAAACATGAGCATTCAACAACAAATTAAACTGGCAAAAAGTTGGGAAGAACGCTACCGCTTGCTTATTCAAGCAGGAAAAAACTTGCCCCAACCTTCTGAGCGGGAATTGCAAAAATGGACAAATATTGATGGCTGTGAAGCAAAATTATGGCTAAAAATGTCACTAAATATTGACCGCACTTTGCAGCTACAAGCTTATAGCGAAGCACGTATTATGAATGGTTTATTATGGTTGCTGATACAAGAGTATAACCATCAGCCTATTGAATCCCTACTCACATTAGATATTACCGCATTTTTCAATGAGTTAGGCATTGCACAACGACTCAGCGAAACCCGATTAAATGGGCTTAAACAAATTGAAAACCACATAAAAAAACTCGCTTAAGCGAGTTTTTTATTAGGTCTGCAATCCTAATACAAGATCACAAGAACTTAGATCATTCAAGCACAGATAAACCTTGTAATGTTGAAAAACTTTGTGATTTCACCGTTTCATAAAAATCATTAATGAACGCACTTTCCACATCAAATTCTCGATAGGCTGCGTATAAATTGCTATATAAACCCTTTGGCGTAATTTTTCTTGCCACAATATAACCGCGATCCAAATAAGGTTTCGCCGCCCAAAAAGGTAATGCCGCAATGCCTCTTTTACTGGCAACAAGCTGAATAATAGCGATGGTTAATTCACTGGTGCGACGCGCTGGATTAATGCCTTCAGGTTTTAGCACTTTACGTAATAAATCGAGCATATCATCGGGAACGGGATAAGTAATCAAGGTTTGATCCTCAAAATCCTTGGCCAGCCAAATTTCTTTTTGCGCGAGAGGATGATCTTTTGCGCATAAACCAACCATTTCATAGGAGAATAAAGGCTGATAGATAATTCCTTCCGTCTCCTCCGCTTCAGAAACCACTGCCCAATCAGCTCGATGTGTGAGCAATAAACCGACGGGATCCGTATGGAAACCAGATACAATATCTAATTCTACTAAAGGCCAATGCGTACGGAAACTATCCATCGCAGGCATTAGCCAATCAAAGCAAGTATGGCATTCTACTGCAATCCGCAATTCCCCCGCTTCTCCTTGCTTCACGCGAGAAAGATCTCGCTCCGCTTCTGCTACCTTCGGCATAATATCATTGGCTAATTTAATCAAGCGCTCGCCTGCTGCAGTAAAACGTAAAGGTGATGTTTTACGCTCAAACAAAGGCAATCCATATTGTTCTTCCAATAATTTAATCTGGTGAGAAAGGGCGGATTGGGTCAAATAAACACGCTTAGCAGCAAGAGAAACAGAGCCTGTTTCCTTCAGTGCTAATAAAGTTTTCAAATGACGAAGTTCAAGAAAAGTGGGTTTCATGAGAATAATTCATTAAAACAATCAATATAATGAATCGTATTTTACAAAAAAATAACCGCAACTTTAATAAAAAATTAAAGTGCGGTTAAATTTAGTCGAGTTTCTTATTCAACAACAAGTTTTTTGCCATCAAAGCTCATGGTTTTCACTTCAGTTAGCGCTTTACCGCCATCTGTTTCACCACCAACCATTAACACTTTGTTGTTGTATGGTAATGCAACACCATAGGCAATGTTAATTGGGTATTCACCAACAATTTTCCATGTACCCATTTTTTCATTTAATGCATAAACTGCATTATGGAATGTTTTCTTCAAGCCGCCAGTACGGTGTGCATCGTTGATACCTTTCGCGTAGTTTGCACGTGCACCTGGGAAGTTTGCACCACCAGTTACGATGTAGTTACCATTTGTGTAGCCACCCATACCACCAGCTAAACCATCTTGTTGCGCAAAACCTTTTGGTGCAGGTAATTTACCTAATTGTTTCCATGTAATGCCATTTTTGCCAATAGTACCAATTTCTGTTGTATCAGTACGAAGACCTGCTTTGATTTCACCATTCACAACCAGTAATTTATCGCCTTTCACTGCAATTGCAGCACCCGCACGACCTGAATATGGGAAATGACCTTCATTACGCCATGTATTAGTTGCTGGCTCATAGCTTAAGACATCCGCGTTAAATAAGAAGTCTTGATGACGTAAATTAAAGTAAGCATCGAAAATTGGTTTTTCCGCAGCTTTTTTCTCATCACCTTCTTTTGTACCCACTGCTGCTTTTGCATCTTGGAATAAACCATTCCAGATTTCATGGTTTACACCACCGATGAAATAAATTTTGCCATCTTTAGCCACCGCACTTGCACCAACTGAGGCTGAACGAGGTGAGCGAGTTTGTAATTTTGTCCATGTTTTATCTGCTGGGTTGTAAACATGTACATCATTAATGATTTGGTTTGCAGCTACATCTGTATTTTGCATACCACCAAACACATACAATTTACCATCAACTACTGCAGAAACAGGTTGATTACGTGCACCACCTGGGAATGCAGGTAACTCTTTCCATTGACCATCTTTTTCTTTTAAGTTCAATGCGAAGAATTTATCGCCACCAGAACCTAAACCAACATAAACTGTATCGCCCATTAATGCGCCAGTACCGCTTTTGATTCCAACTGGAAGATCTGGGTATTGTGCCGCATTTGCATTAAACGCCATTAAACCAAATACTGATACAGCTAATAAAGATTTTGTAAATTTCATAAGATAGCTCCTTCATTAAGAGATTGTATGAGTGGGAATTTACTTATTCATAAATAAATTCCCTGTTATAAAAACGTTGCTTTTTTTCACCGCACTTTAAGGCATTAATAAGTTCGGTATAAATGTAATAATTTGTGGGAAGATTGTAATTAATACCAAGGTTAAGAAAATTGGTACTAAGAACGGTAATATTCCTTTGGTTACGGTGGATACAGACATATTACCTACACGAGCCACCACAAATAACGCCATTCCCATTGGTGGAGTTAAAATACCAATCATCATATTTAATGTGGTCATCACACCAAAGAACACAAGGTCAATACCAAAATGCACCGCAATTGGAATTAACATTGGTAAAACTAAGAATTGCAATGCCAGCGCATCAATAAACATCCCTAAGAATAAGAGAAGTAAATTGATCATTACTAACACCATGATTTGACTATCAGCGAATGCCATGAACGCATCAGCAATGCGGATTGCTACCTGTTCACGCGCAATCATATCGCCAAAGAATGTAACGGTCATCACCATTAATGCTGTTACACCCGTAATAGAAATGGCTTCAACACAACTTCTGAATAATGCCGCTAATGTTAATTCTTTATAGACGAATTTACCTACAATAACAGAATAGGTTGCCGCAAATACCGCAGCTTCAGTTGGTGTAAATAAACCTGAGAAAATACCGGTGATAATTAAAACTGGCGTTAAGATTGCCCAAATACTTTCTTTGAATGATTTGCATAACTGCTCACGCGTAGCTTTTGGTGTCTTAGGATAGCCACGTTTTTTCGATACGAAGTAGTTCATCGCCATTAATGCTGCGGTAACAATTACACCCGGCACAAAACCAGCAACGAAAAGTTTTGCAATACTTTCGTTAGCAATAACACCGTAGATAATCATTGCGATACTTGGTGGCACTAAAGGGCCAATAATGCAAGAAGCTGCTGTAATCCCACCACAAATATCATCGTCATAGCCGGCATCACGCATTGCTTTGATCTCTAACTGACCTAAACCACCCGCATCAGCAAGTGCAGAACCTGACATACCAGAGAAAATCAAACTTGCACCGATATTTACATGTCCCATACCACCGGTATAGTGACCTAATAAATTTTTAGCGAAATCAAAGATCTTCGTCGTAATCCCCCCAGTATTCATCAAGATACCAGTTAAAATAAAGAATGGTACACTTAACAATGGGAAGCTATTTAAACTATCCACTAATTTACTTGCTGCAGAGTTTACGATATTCCAGCGCGTCATTGAGAAATACACAATGGTTGTAATAAACAATGACCAACCTACTGGCGTACCAAGGAACATGATAATGAGCCACACACCGAGGGATACATATACTGCTGAACTACCAAACTTCACATAATTAGAAATGCGTAAGACTTTAAACCAATCAGGTTGTAAAAATAAAATGGCAAGAATAATCACCGCACTTATAACAAAGAATAACGCAGGGAGATAACTGGTTTTATTTTTGTAGCATTCCACTTGTACTTCTAAAAAGCGATAGAACATCAAAATGGAAATGAAAGGTAACCCTGCGTAAAGCCATTTTTCCGAGATATCTAATGACACAATTTTGAAATTAGCGTCTAGCCAAGTTTTTAATCCTAAATGGAGAAAAAGAATAATAGAAACAAAAATTAAAATCTGTATAAATGAATTTACTGCTCTTTTTATCGGTGGGGACATTCTATTGGTAATAAAATCAATATAAACGTGCTGTTGACTGCGCACCGCCATACTGATCCCCAGTAATCCCGCATACACAAATAATAAACGAGCTAATTCCTCACTCCAGATGATCGGTGATTGAAACACCTGACGAGCAATAATTTGAGCAAGTAAAATTAAAAAAATGATCAGTAGTAAAGAACCACCAATCCATTCTTCTAACTTATTGAAGAACTTCATAGCGCCTCCAAAATATCAGGCTTCTTCATTAAGGTGATTAGATATATTCTAGGGCATCTTTCAATGCCCTAGAAATTAGATTAAATGATTATTGAGCTAATTTAGACAATGATTCCATTGCTTTCTTACCAGCTTCGCCAGTACGCTGTAAATAATCATCATAATATGGTTTTAACGCTTCTTTGAATGGTTTCAAATCAGGTTGAGTAACGTTCATACCTTTTTCTTTAAAGAAGGTAATTAAATTTTCTTCACCTTCTTTAAATAATTTTGTGTGGTATTCCGCTGTTGCCATCGCCGCATCTTTAACCACTTTTTGTAAGTCTTCTGGTAACTCATTTAACGTTTCATTACTAACTAAGTAAAGTTGGTCATTAAGGATGTGGTTGGTTAAAGCTAAGTTTTTCTGTACTTCGTAGAATTTTTGCGCTTGGATAGTTGGTAATGGGTTTTCTTGACCATCTACAGAGTTAGTTTGTAATGCAAGATAAACTTCAGAGAACGCCATTGGAGTTGGAGCTGCACCAATATATTTAGCAAATGCTAAGTTAGTTGCTGCATTTGGAACACGAAGTTTTAAGCCTTTCATATCCTCAATGCTATTAATTGGACGGTTAGACGTTGTTTGACGTGTACCATTGTAAGCAACACCTAACATTTTTACGCCAAGCTCTTTATCTATTTTAGCTAATAAATCTTTACCAAATTCAGTTTCTAATAATGCTTTTTTAGAGAACTCGAAGTTAGGCACCATATAAGGTAAAGCAAAAATTTCTGCTTCAGGATAGAAAATTTGGAAACGAGCACTTTCACCTAATGTGAAATCTAACGCACCATCTTTCAATTGTTTTAACATTGCACGGTCATCACCTAATTGTGCAGCAGGGAAAATTGCAACTTCAATTTTGCCAGCAGATTTATCTTTAACTTCTTTTGCAAAGAATTCCACTGCTTTATATTCATTTGAACTTGTGCCTGCTACCAAACCAAATTTAAGGTCATAGTCAGCTGCGAATACAGAAGATGATGCACAAGCTACAAGTGCTGCAAGAGCTAATTTTTTAAAACTCATAGAAAATTCTCCTATTAAATAGTAGATGATTAGAAATGAAACTTTAGATAACAAATAAATTTATTACCCGTATAACTAAACTACGCACACATTCTAAAACAATAAAACTATTTTCTTAAGGTAAATTTGTTATTTTTGGAGTATTTTTATCAGATTTGTGACCTTCATCACAATTCTGACATTTTTTTATGAAAAAAAACTCCATTTTTAATACCATTCTTATTGTAATTTCTATATAATGAGCCAACTTTAAAAAGTCATCTAAACATATTTTATCAAATCACTACATTTTTGGGAGTAATTATGTCAACACCTCTTCATCATGTACTCAACCAAATTCAATATGGATTAATTGCCTCTTGCCAACCTGTCGATGATGGTCCAATGGACAAACCTGAAATTGTTGCCGCCATGGCGCAAGCTTCAGTTGTTGGTGGTGCTGCTGGTCTTCGTATTGAAGGTATTGAAAATTTAAAAGCGACAAGACCTACCGTATCTCTACCAATTATTGGTATCGTAAAACGCGATTTACCTGATAGCCCAATTCGTATCACCCCATTCTTACAAGATATTGAAGATTTAGCAGCGGCAGGTGCAAATATCATCGCAGTAGATGGCACAGATCGTGTTCGCCCAGTGGATCGTGAAAGTGCGGTGAAAAAAATTCATGAATTAGGTTGTCTAGCCATGGCAGACTGCTCTAATTTAGAAGAAGGTTTATATTGTCAACAATTAGGTTATGACATTATTGGTAGCACCATGTCTGGTTATACTGGCGGTGAAGTACCAGAAGAACCTGATTATCAATTGGTAAAAGATTTAAAAGCTGCCGGTTGTTTTGTCATGGCTGAAGGTCGTTATAACAGTCCTGAATTAGCCAAAGTTGCTATTGAAATTGGTGCGGATTCTGTCACTGTTGGTTCAGCATTAACTCGCTTAGAACATATCGTAAGTTGGTTTGCTGATTCAGTAAAATCTGCTCAAAAATAAAATATGATAGGCGGTATATCTGCCTATACTATTCATTCTATTTAAGGAATATATTATGCGTTGTTTAGCAATTGATATTGGTGGCACCAAAATCGCTACCGCATTGGTTGAAAATAACACCTTAACTCAACGCCAACAAGTCACAACACCACAAGAAAATGCGGGCAATGCAATGCATCGTTGCTTAGCAGATTTGGTTTCCCAATATCAAGGGCAATTTGATTATATTGCCGTTGCTTCAACAGGCATTATAAATCAAGGTATTTTAACCGCACTTAATCCGAAAAATTTAGGCGGATTAGCGGAATTCCCTTTAAAAGCGAGCATTGAAGCCAATACAGACAAACCAGTTTTCTTACTCAATGACGTGCAAGCCGCAGCCATTGCAGAATATCAGCATGAAGATCAAAGTGCGGTGAAAAATTTGGTATTTATTACCGTTTCAACGGGTGTCGGTGGCGGCATTATTCAAAATGGCGCATTACTGACTGGACCTCATGGTATTGCGGGCCATATTGGCCATACCCTTGCAGATCCCAATGAAGTTGTTTGCGGCTGTGGTCGCAGAGGTTGTGTTGAAGCAGTTGCTTCCGGCAGAGCAATTGAAGCGGTATCAAGTCAGTGGAATCCACCTTGCACACCAAAACAAGCCTTTGAGTTATTCCGCCAAGGTGATGCCAAAGCCACTGCATTAATTGAACGTTCTGCAAAAGCGATTGCTAATTTAATTGCTGACTTGCGTATCAGTTTAGATACACAAAAAATTATTTTAGGCGGCAGCGTTGGACTGGCAGAAGGCTATCTGCCATTGGTTAAAAAACATTTAGAAAATCTACCGCACTTTTATCATTGTGACATAGCTAAAGCACAATATGCAGGTGACGCTGGACTTATCGGTGCAGCAGCTTGGGGATTATCACAACTCAAACCATAATACGAGGAAAAAGCATATGTATATTGGTGATCTCAATCGTAACGACTATCGTCGTGATTTACCAAAAGTATTAGCAGATATTTGCGATTATCTAAAAACCTTAGATTTACAACAATTAGAAAATGGTCGTCATGATATTAATGATGAAATCTACATGAATGTGATGACGCCAACAAGCGATGCTGCGGAAAATAAGAAAACAGAATTACACCATAAATATATTGATTTACAACTCATTATTTCTGGTGCTGATGGCATGGAATATGGTGTTGCTTACCCTGATTTAGCTTTATATGAAGCCTACAATGAAGCTGATGATTATCAGGTAACGGATAAACCAATTGCTGATAAGAATTGGATTGTTGTACAGCCACATCAATTTGTCGTTTACTACCCATTTGAGCCACATAAACCTTGTTGCAATATCAATGGCGAAGTCATCAAATTGAAAAAATTAGTGGTCAAAGTGCCAGTTTCATTGTTGTAGTTTTCTTTACAACATAAGAGGAATAAGCGATGGGAAATCTCAATATTTTAGAACGAATTGCGGGCTTACGTTCCAGTTTCACTAAAACAGAAAAACGGATTGCAGAACGTATTTTGCAAATGCCTGATTTCTTAACCTATTCCTCTTTATCTGAAGTCGCAACCAGCCTTGAAGTTGGCGAGGCAACCTTCATTCGCTTTTGTCGAACATTAGGGTTTAAAGGGTTTAGTGACTTCAAAATGGAATTTGCCATTGAATTGGCCACCCAAGAACAACGTTCAAGCAACTTACTTGATACCCAGATTACCCCTGATGATAGCCCCAATTTAATCGCAGATAAAATGCAAGCCGTACTCAATAATGTTATTGAGGAAACTATTAAATTATTGGACTTTACGGTATTAGAAAATGTGGTGAATGAATTACGTGTTGCAAGGCGCATTTTCTTATTTGGTGTTGGTTCTTCTGGCATTACAGCCGAAGATGCCAAAAATAAATTTATGCGTATCGGCTTGCAAGTTGATGCCACCAGCAATAACCATTTTATGTATATGCAAGCCGCATTAATGAAAAAAGGTGATGTAGTCATAGGCATTAGTCATTCAGGTCATTCTCAAGAAATCACTCAAGCCTTATCTATCGCTAGAAAATCAGGTGCAAAAATCGTTGCTATTACCCATAACGCACGTTCACCAGTGACAAAGGTATCGGATTATGTTCTGCAAAATGGTAACCGCCAAGGGTTGCTGCAAGGAGATTCCATTGGAACAAAAATCACTCAATTATTCATTCTTGATCTAATTTACGCATTATTAGTTCAAGCAGAAGAAGAAAAATCAATTTCAGCAAAACAAAAAACACTCAATGTTATTTTAGAACAACGTCAAAAATAGGAGAACGTTCTATGAAAAACTTAAAAGGTATTTTCAGTGCTTTATTAGTATCTTTCAATGCTGATGGCTCTGTAAACGAAAAAGGCTTACGTGAAATTGTTCGCTACAACATCGACAAGATGAAAGTGGATGGTTTATATGTTGGTGGTTCAACAGGTGAAAACTTCATGCTTTCCACTGAGGAGAAAAAAGAAATTTTCCGCATTGCAAAAGACGAAGCAAAAGATCAAATCGCACTTATCGCACAAGTTGGTAGCGTAAACTTAAAAGAAGCCATCGAATTAGGTAAATACGCAACAGAATTAGGCTATGACAGCTTATCAGCCGTTACCCCATTCTATTACAAATTCAGCTTTGCAGAAATCAAACATTATTACGATAGCATTATCGAAGCCACTGGCAACAATATGATTGTTTACTCTATTCCATTCTTAACAGGCGTAAACATGGGTATTGAGCAATTTGGCGAATTATATAAAAATCCGAAAGTTATCGGTGTTAAATTCACTGCCGGCGATTTCTATTTATTAGAGCGCTTGAAAAAAGCCTATCCAAACCACTTAATCTGGGCTGGTTTTGATGAAATGATGTTACCTGCGGCTTCATTAGGTGTAGATGGTGCAATTGGTTCAACATTCAACGTCAATGGTGTTCGTGCTCGTCAAATTTTTGAATTAACTCAAGCGGGTAAATTAAAAGAAGCACTTGCAATTCAACATGTTACCAATGATTTAATCGAAGGTATCTTAGCAAATGGCTTATATTTAACCATTAAAGAATTGTTGAAATTAGATGGTGTTGATGCAGGCTATTGTCGTGAACCGATGACAGCGAAAGCATCAGAACAACAACTGGCAGTGGCTAAAGAACTTAAAGCAAAATTTTTATAAAAAGTAGGAAAAAATAGACCGCACTTTTAAAAAGTGCGGTCAGTTTGGGGGTAATTTTATGCGTTTAATTCCATTACAAAATGATGAACAAGTAAGTAAATGGTCGGCTCGCTATATTGCAGATCGAATCAATCAATTTAAACCAACAGCAGAACGTCCTTTTGTGTTAGGTTTACCAACCGGCGGCACACCATTAAAAACCTACAAAGAATTAATTAAACTCTATCAAGCAGGCGAAGTCAGTTTCAAACATGTTGTGACATTTAACATGGATGAATATGTTGATTTACCAAAAGAGCACCCTGAAAGCTATCATTCTTTCATGTTTAATAATTTCTTTAATCATATTGATATTCCACATGAAAACGTCAATATTTTAAATGGAAATACCGATAACCATGATGAAGAATGTCGCCGTTATGAAGAGAAAATTAAATCTTACGGAAAAATTCATTTATTTATGGGCGGCGTAGGTAATGATGGACATATTGCGTTCAATGAACCCGCTTCATCATTAAATTCCAGAACACGTATCAAAACATTAACACCAGATACGTTAATTGCTAACTCTCGCTTCTTCAACAACGACATTAATCAAGTACCAAAATATGCGTTAACCATTGGTGTTGGTACTTTATTGGACTCAGAAGAAGTGTTACTGCTTGTCACAGGTCATCAAAAAGCGCTTGCATTACAAGCTGGCGTGGAAGGTCCTGTAAATCATTTATGGACTATTAGTGCATTACAACTACATCGTCACTGCATTATGGTTTGTGATGAACCAGCAACTCAAGAACTTAAAGTAAAAACAGTCAAATATTTCACAGAATTAGAGGCAAACGCCATCCATTCTGTTATCTAAAAATAAAGAAAAGGATGTGCATACATCCTTTTTTATTCAGGAGAATAACTATGACATACGCACTCACTAATTGTGTAATTTATACTGCAAAATCAGTATTATATGAACATTGCGTGGTTGTCGAACAAGATAAAATTCAAGCCATTTTGCCCGAAAAAGAACTCAACCAATCGATTCAACGTATCGATCTTCAAGGAGCAAATCTCACTGCTGGCTTTATTGATTTACAACTCAATGGTTGTGGTGGCGTTACCTTCAATACAGAACCAACCATCGAAACCCTTGAGATTATGCAAAAAACCAACTTAAAATCAGGGACAACTAGCTACTTGCCAACTTTAATTACGTCACCAGATGAAGATATAAAAAGTGCGGTCAAAACAATGCGAGATTATTTAGCAACCCATAAAAATCAAGCATTGGGGCTGCATTTAGAAGGACCTTATTTAAGTTTGGCAAAAAAAGGCGTTCACCGAGAAGAATATATTCGTGAAATCAGCCAAGAAATGAAAACCTTTTTGCTTGATAACGCTGATGTGATTACTAAAATCACTATGGCAGCCGAAAATCCAACGGCACAATATATTCCTGAATTTGTAGAAAAAGGTATTATCGTTTCCATTGGCCATTCCAATGCAAGCTATGACGTCGCCAAAGAAGCCATCGCGAAAGGTGCGACCTTTGCAACTCATTTGCATAATGCAATGTCTCCAATTAGCTCTGGACGCGATATGGGCGTTGTAGGCGCAGTTTTGGATTCTGAAGAAGTTTATGCAGGCATTATTGCAGATGGTTTGCATGTAACTTTCGGCAATATTCGTATTGATAAATTAGCAAAAGGCGAAAAACTGTGCTTAGTTACTGATGCTGTTGCACCAGCTGGCGCAAACATTGACAAATTTATTTTCGTTGGCAAAACCGTTTATGTGCGTGATGGTAAATGCGTCGATGAAAATGGCACGCTCGGTGGTTCAGCAATCACAATGATCGAGTCAATTCGCAATGTTGTTCAGCACGTAGGCATTCCGCTTGATGAAACCTTAAGAATGTGCAACTACTACCCTGCTAAAGCCATCAAAGTAGATGATCATTTAGGATCCATTGAAGTAGGAAAAATTGCTAACTTAACGGCATTTACTAACCAATTTAAAGTTATTGGTACCGCAGTAAACGGCGATTGGCACACTTTCTAACATCACAAGCGCGGTGAAAAAATCATAAATTTTCACCGCACTTTTTTAAACTACATCATTAAAATTATTCATAAATAAAATGAAAAATATGAATTTGATTAAATAGTAATTTTAGCGCATTATCCTATCAAACAGATGTTTAGACGTCTAAATCATTAATCAAAAGATAGGAGATATTACTATGACAACATTCCACGTTTTAGGTTTTCCACGTGTCGGTGCAAAGCGTGAATTAAAATTTGCCCAAGAACGTTACTGGCGTAAAGAATTAAGTGAGCAAGATTTATTAGATTTAGCCAAAGCGTTGCGTGAGAAAAACTGGAAACACCAAGCGGATGCAAATGCTGATTTCGTGGCAGTGGGCGATTTCACGTTCTACGATCACATTTTAGATTTACAAGTGGCAACAGGTGCGATCCCAGCTCGTTTTGGGTTCGATAGCCAAAATTTAACCCTTGATCAATACTTCCAATTAGCTCGTGGTAACAAAGAGCAATTTGCGATCGAAATGACCAAATGGTTCGACACTAACTATCACTACCTTGTACCAGAATTCCAAAAAACAACCGAATTCAAAGCCAACCCAGCTCACTATGTACAACAAATTCGTGAAGCAAAAGCGGCAGGCCACAAATTCAAACCAGTCATCGTCGGTCCATTAACATTCCTTTGGTTAGGGAAAGAAAAAGGCGAAGCCTTCAACCGTTTTGACTTATTAAACAAATTAGTGCCAGTTTATGTAGAAATCTTAAATGCCTTAGTGGCTGAAGGTGCTGAATGGATCCAAATCGACGAGCCAGCCCTTGCCTTAGACTTACCAAAAGAATGGGTAGAAGCCTACAAAGCAGTTTACGCAACCTTTGCAGACCAAGTGAAAGCAAAATTATTATTAGCGACTTACTTTGGTTCAGTGGCAGAACACGCTGCGCTGTTAAAAGACTTACCCGTAGACGGTTTACACTTAGATTTAATCCGTTCCCCAGAGCAACTTGCTGCCTTTGAAGATTACAGCAAAGTACTTTCAGCGGGTGTGATCGAAGGTCGTAACATTTGGCGTGCGAACCTAAACAAAGTATTAGATGTGGTTGAGCCGTTAAAGGCAAAATTAGGCGAACGCTTATGGATTGCACCAAGCTGTTCATTACTTCACACGCCATTTGATTTAAGCGTTGAAACTCAATTACAAGAGAAAAACCCTGCACTTTACAGCTGGTTAGCCTTCACATTACAAAAAGTACAAGAGTTAAACGTATTAAAAACTGCGCTTGAAAAAGGTCGTGATGCCATTAAAGCAGAATTAGATGCAAGCCAAGCGGCTGCGGACGCGCGTGCAAATTCTAAAGAAATTCACCGCCCTGAAGTGGCAGAGCGTTTAGCAAACTTGCCAGCGAATGCTGACCAACGCAAGTCACCATTTGCAGAGCGTATCGAGAAGCAAAATGCGTGGTTGAACTTACCGCTTCTACCGACTACCAACATCGGTTCATTCCCACAAACCACGGAAATCCGCCACGCTCGTGCGAGCTTCAAAAAAGGCGATTTAAGCCTTGCTGATTATGAAGCAGCAATGAAGAAAGAGATCGAATATGTGGTGCGTCGCCAAGAAGAACTTGACCTTGATGTGCTTGTTCACGGTGAAGCAGAGCGTAACGATATGGTGGAATACTTCGGTGAATTATTAGACGGTTTTGCGTTTACCAAATTCGGTTGGGTACAAAGCTACGGTTCACGCTGCGTAAAACCACCAGTAATTTACGGTGATGTGGTTCGTCCAGAGCCAATGACTGTGCGTTGGTCACAATATGCACAAAGCTTAACCAAAAAAGTGATGAAAGGGATGCTAACGGGTCCTGTCACCATTTTACAATGGTCATTCGTGCGTAACGATATTCCACGTTCAACCGTATGTAAACAAATCGGTGTGGCGTTATCTGACGAAGTATTAGACTTAGAAAAAGCAGGCATCAAAGTGATCCAAATCGACGAGCCAGCAATCCGTGAAGGTTTACCGCTCAAACGCGCCGACTGGGATGCGTACTTACAATGGGCAGGCGAAGCGTTCCGCTTAAGCTATATGGGAGTACAAGATGACACGCAAATCCACACCCATATGTGTTACTCTGAATTTAACGACATCTTACCAGCCATTGCCGGTTTAGATGCCGACGTAATCACGATTGAAACGTCACGTTCAGATATGGAATTATTAACCGCATTCGGCGATTTCAAATACCCGAACGACATCGGCCCAGGCGTGTACGACATTCACAGTCCACGCGTGCCAAAAGCGGAAGAAATTGAACACTTACTCCGCAAAGCGTTGAAAGTGGTGCCAAAAGAGCGTTTATGGGTCAACCCAGACTGTGGTTTAAAAACCCGTGGCTGGACAGAAACCATTGCTCAATTAGAAGTAATGGTGGCAGTGACCAAAAAATTACGTGCAGAATTGGCGTAATTTAAGCTAACTCGCTAGTCAAGCACATCATCAAAATCCTCGTGTTATTATCACGAGGATTTTTTGATCGCTTTTTAAGCTATTTTAATTTATACTTTTTCAATCTTGTCGGAGTGCTTTCGAGCTGAGACCATATTGGGATCCGTCGAACCTGTTGGGCTAACACCCGCGTAGGGAAACAAGTAAAACTCATCAAAATTAAACCGCACTTTTGTGTATGTCGCCTGCATTTTTGCAAAACAGACGTTATACGATGATTTACCCCTCACTTCAACAAGCAATTTACTTTCTTCCATTAAAAAAGGTATTTGCTTATGTCAAAAGTTACTACTCGCCGTGAAAAACGTGAAGCGGCACAAGCCTTTATTCATAATTTAAAAGGGCATCAACACCCCAATTCTTCTCGCTTTTATTTGCAAGGTTCTCGGGCAGATATTCAAGTGCCGATGCGAGAAATTCATTTAAGTCCAACTTTGGTGGGCGGCGATAAAAATAATCCGCAATATGAGCCGAACGAATCCATTCCTATTTATGATACCGCTGGCGTCTATGGTGATGAGCAAAAAGAGATTGATGTCACCAAAGGCATTCCTGCTTGTCGTGAAAATTGGATCATTGAACGTGATGACACGGAGCAATTGTCGGCGTTGAGTTCCGATTATGCGAATTTACGCCAAAATGACCGCACTTTGGACGAACTGCGTTTTCAACTGAAACATCAAGTGCGACGTGCCAAATCGGGCAAATGTGTGACGCAAATGCATTATGCCAAACAAGGCATTATCACCCCTGAAATGGAATTTATCGCTCTGCGTGAAAATATGGGGCGTGAGCGAGTGAAAAGTGCGGTGCTTTTGCAACAACATTTGGGGCAGGCGTTTGGTGCAAATATTCCTGATAAAATCACCCCTGAATTTGTGCGACAAGAAGTGGCGGCAGGGCGTGCGATTATTCCTTGTAATATCAATCACCCTGAATTAGAACCGATGATCATTGGGCGTAATTTCTTAGTGAAAGTCAATGCCAATATTGGTAACTCTGCAGTGACCTCATCTATTGAAGAAGAAGTGGAAAAACTGGTGTGGGCAACCCGTTGGGGTGCGGATACAGTGATGGACTTGTCCACAGGACGGAATATCCACGAAACACGGGAATGGATTATTCGCAACAGCCCTGTGCCAATTGGCACGGTGCCGCTTTATCAAGCCTTAGAAAAGGTCAATGGCGTGGCGGAAAATCTCACTTGGGAAATTTTCAAAGACACCATTATTGAACAAGCGGAGCAAGGGGTGGATTATTTCACCATTCACGCTGGCACCTTGTTGCGTTATGTGCCGATGACTGCCAAACGCTTAACGGGCATTGTTTCTCGTGGCGGTTCCATTATGGCGAAATGGTGCTTGTCGCATCATCAGGAAAATTTCTTGTATGAACATTTCCGTGAAATCTGTGAAATTTGTGCCAGCTATGATGTGTCACTGTCTTTAGGCGATGGCTTACGCCCAGGTTCTATTCAAGATGCTAATGATGAAGCGCAATTTTCTGAGCTTTACACCTTAGGCGAACTCACCAAAATTGCGTGGGAATATGATGTGCAAGTGATGATCGAAGGGCCAGGGCATATTCCGATGCATATGATCCAACGCAATATGACCGAAGAACTTGAACATTGCCACGAAGCGCCTTTCTATACCTTAGGACCACTGACTACCGATATTGCCCCGGGCTATGATCATTTCACTTCAGGCATTGGGGCAGCGATGATCGGCTGGTTTGGCTGTGCCATGCTGTGTTATGTAACGCCGAAAGAGCATTTAGGCTTGCCTGACAAAGAAGATGTTAAACAAGGGCTAATTACCTACAAAATCGCTGCCCACGCTGCAGATTTAGCCAAAGGACACCCAGCGGCACAAATTCGTGATAATGCCATGTCAAAAGCCCGTTTTGAATTCCGTTGGGAAGATCAGTTTAACCTTTCTCTCGATCCTGAAACCGCTCGTGCCTACCACGATGAAACCTTGCCACAGGAATCAGGCAAAGTCGCCCATTTCTGCTCGATGTGTGGGCCAAAATTCTGCTCCATGAAAATCACCCAAGAAGTGCGTGATTATGCGAAAAGCTTGGAAAGCATTGAAGTGGTGAACGTGACAGACGATGTCCAAACTCAAGCAGAAGGATTGCGTGAAATGGCAGAAAAATTCCGCGAAAAAGGCGGTGAGATTTATCATCAAACGCAGGATTTACTGTAGTTAACCCCGTCAGAGTAAGAAAAAGTTACCCACCATATCATATAAATATGGTGGGTAATAATCATAATATTTCTCAATGTAATACTAATACCACGATAATTATAATTTTCTTCGTTATAGGTATAAAATCGAAGCAATTTTCTGTGAAATCGTGGTATTTTTTATCTTATAAATTGAATAAAATAACACCTATTTAATTTACATATGGGCATGTTACTGATACACTCGCCCGCTTTTAAATAAAGTAACAGAGAATGAAGATGAAATATAAAATTACAGCCCTCACTTTTTTGACAACTATTTGCCAACTCACTTGGGCAAATAATGATCGAATTATTAATGTAGATAATCATCGCCCTGATGAAAAATTTATGCAAACAACGGCGACTAGACCTACACGTTCTATCCAAGATATAGAACCAACCTCAAGCATAAATAAACAAGAAGCACAGGTATTAACAAAAGCCCAACTGGAGCAACAACCCGAGTTAACATTACAGCTTCTTGTTAATGCATTAAAAAATAACGATATCGTACAAGTAGAGCTATTAACAGAAATTTATCAACGAACTCCGCAACCTGATCAAGAATTATTACAATGGGCTGGAGCATTAATCGCCTATCATAAAGGGAATCTTAGTCATTCTATTGATTTATATCGAGCCTTATTGGCTAAAGATCCCGATCAACAAGCAATTCGTTTACAATTAGCAATTGCACTTTTTAAAAATAAACAAAATGAAGCGGCACAATGGGAATTTACCAAATTACGCTCAGAGCCTCTGCCTACACCATTAATCCATTTAATTGATACTTATTTAACAGAATTAAATAAACAAGATCAGGTGCAATTTTATTTTAGTGCGAATTATTTACAAGAATCCAATGTGAATAATGCACCTAAATCTGGATTAAAAGTAGAAGGTTTTACACCATCAAGTGAACCAGAACGAGCAACAGGTGTAGGATATTTTGCTAATATGCATAAAAATTGGTCTTTAGCAAAAGGTTTCTTTACCGATATTGATGTGGATATTAATGGTAAATATTATTGGGATAATCGTAAATATAATGAACTCTCATTACAAGGACAATGGGGATTCGGTTATCGCAATCTTAACCATGAAATCAAAATTGCCCCTTATATAGAAAGACTTTGGTATGCAGGTGGTGAAAAATCAACCACTACAAAATTAAAGCCCTATGAAAAACAAGTTGGTTTAGCCTTAAGTTATAAAACTTGGTTAAATTCAAACTGGAAATTATCAACTGAAATGAGATATGCAGAACAACGCCATCATCAGCCAGAACAACATCATGCGAATGGTAATTACTATTCCCTATCTCATCAAATTCAATATATTCCAAATAGTAAGCAAGTATGGTCTTTAGGTTTAGATTATTATCGTAAAAACGCGACATTGAAAGCTAACGCCTTTCAACGTTACGCAGTATCTGTAGGCTGGGCACAGGAATGGCTAAAAGGCATTTCTACTTCACTACAACTTAGTTATGCACAACGCCAATATAAAGCTGCTTCAGCATCAAGCGAAGATATTTTTGCACCTAGCTTTTTTAAAGTAAGACAACAGAACAAAGAATACGCTATCAGATTGGACCTCTGGAAAAGAGACTTGCATTTTTTTGGTATAACACCTAGAATTTCTGCTTTTTTCCAAAAAACAAAAAGCAATAATCCGTTTGCTGAATATGATCGTCAACGGATTTATATGACGTTCAGTAAAACTTTTTAATTATTTTTTTATTTCTATTTTATTTAAGGATTTTTATGAAACTAACAAAAACTTTCACACTAACAATGTTATCAGGATTAATTGTCGCTTGTAGTGGAGGTGGCGGAGGTGCTAGTCATACAGCACCATCAGCAGTTAATCCAAACCATTCTCAAACAAATGCACAATCAAATAAGAATGGAAATAGCACACACAAAGACAAATCAAAAGAATCAGCTACGAATACAACAACTAAACAATCTGAAACTCAAAAACAGCCTGAGCCTCAAAAACAACCTGAGCCTCAAAAACAACCTGAGCCTCAAAAACAACCTGAGCCTCAAAAACAACCTGAGCCTCAAAAACAACCTGAGCCAGAAAAAAAATGGAATGGCAACTTTGCACATAGTAAAGATGCCGTGCCAGTAAAATATATTGTCCCAAATGAAAAATATACCTATAGCACAGATAAACATATCAAAGAAGTAAAAGAAGGCGTAATTCAATTAAAACCTGGAAAAAATACAGATAATGAAGCTGGCCCTCATTATGATTTTTACCTACTAGATGATAACGTTTATTATGGTTACTATCGTGATACGGTAGATTTCATGAAAGTACGTAATAATTATGTATATTCTATTGAAGAAGGATCTGAAAACACTGGCGACTTAAGCCACCTAACTGCAAACTATAAAGGACAATTTTTATATACTACAACTGTAAATACTGAAATTGTTACACCAGCTAACTTAGAACTTTCTTATAAAGCGGGGGAAGCAACTGGTAAAGTTATTGGTAAATACACTGGAACTGAATTGTTTTCTTTAAAAAGCAACCCGGGCGATCCAAGAAGTGTTGTTTTCAAACCTGAAACAACACAATTAGATAATTTATCTGAACCATTAGTCGTATCAAAGGATTCACCTGACCGTGCAGTTGCAGAACTCCACTTTGTAAACGGCAAAGATAAAGTGGAAAATAAACACATTGTAGGTGAAGTAAAACATGAGAAATATTGGGGAGTTATCGGCGCAACCAAACAATAGAAAATAATTGAAAAACACACCGCACTTTCTCATATAAAAGTACGGTGTTATTTTTTGTAATTTCACAAAATACTATATTTTCATCTAAAAATTATTGCTATAATTTAGCTAATTTTTTCCTCTAATATATAGGCTATGACATTTAAATCCGTTGTACTTTCATTACTACTCTTGCCGACAATGCTATGGGCACAATGGCAACCTGTTGGTAAAACAGATTATAACTGGGGACCTTTTTTAGTTTATACCATCGCTTTGCACACTGAAACAGGCAATTATCAAGAAAATGAGCGCCCATTAATGTTAACTTTTACTTATGACAAACAAGTAGAAGGGAAGAATTTTGCCGTTAGCTTAATTAAAGAATTAGAGAATTTTAAAATCGAAGCTGATACTGAGGGCTGGTTAAAGGAATTACAACGTATTTTTCCTGATTTCTCACCTAATGATAAGTTAAGCTATATTGCTCTTGAGGATAAGGGCTATTTTGTACTTAATGATACAGTGTTAGATTACGAATTTGATCAGCAATTTAATCAGGCATTTATTGATATTTGGCTATCTCCACAAACAAAGCACCCCAAAATGCGTGCAAATTTAATTGATAAATCAAAAAATGATCTACAAGATGCGCCAACGAAACCTACACAAGACGCGGTGCCATTACATGAGGAAGAAATCAATCCTCAATTGCCACCAGAATATCAAATACAGAATCCTGATAAACGCGTTTCATAAATAAAGCCCAGCTAAATGCTGGGCTTATCTTTATCTCATTAATTTCTTCTCTAAATAAATAATCATTTGCAGTGCAATATCAATGCCACTGGTCTTCTCTATCATTTCTAAACCTGGGCTGGCATTAACTTCAAGAACGAGCAATCCATGTTGAGATCGAATAAGATCCACGCCTGCAACATCTAAACCTAATGCTTTAGTCGCCTTGATAGCAATTGCTTTTTCCGTTTCATTGAGTTGTAAGGTATCTGCACTGCCACCACGATGAAAATTGGCACGAAATTCTCCATTTTGCCCTTGTCGTTGCATACTTGCTACAACGCTATCACCAATCACAAAACAACGAATATCGGCATTATTAGCTTCTTCAATAAAATCCTGTAATAGCACTGGCACACTCGCATCTTTTAAGGTTTCTAAAATACTGACTGCTCGCTGCTTTTTATCTGCCAGAATCACGCCAATACCTTGCGATCCCGATAACGTTTTGATGATTAATGGCTCTGCAATATAATTTATGCTTTCCCCTACTTCACATTCACAACCCGCCAGTAAAGTATTCGGCACTGCAATCCCTTCTTGCTGTAAAAGTTGCAAACTTTGCCATTTATCTCTGGCTTGTGAGAAAGCAATATCGTCGTTTAAACAAGGTACCGACTTCGCCCGAAAATGACGTAAAACAGCACAGCCCATTTTGGTACTGGCAGAACCAAAACGTGGCAACACCGCATCATAATCTGGCACAGGATAAGGCGTAGCTTTATAATTCTCTTGATAATATAAATTAAAGTGCGGTGCGTTTTGTTCAAGTTTTAATAAAAAACGGTTTGGATCCAAAATATCCATTTGATGACCACATTGTTCAGCTGCCTCTTTTAAACGCTGGCAACTGTATAATCTAGGCTCTCGGCATAGCATTAGAAATTTCATTTGATACCATCTTACTCATCAGTTTTCATTGCGCTAATATTACCTCAATCAGATCAATGATTGAAATCATTTATACTTTATTAAAAAATCCGCTAGAATGAGCAAACCATAACACAGAAAAGGAAATATTATGTTTGTAAAAATCTATGGTCGCATGAGCTGCCCATATTGCGTTAGAGCAAAAAATTTAGCAGAAAAATTAACAGCTGAAGTGGCTGATTTTAGCTATGAATTTATTGATATGATCGCACAGAATCTCACAAAAGATGATATTGCTGAGTTGATTGGTGTAGATGAAGTGCAAACCGTACCACAGGTAACCATTGATGGCAAACCAATTGGCGGTTGCACAGATTTCCAAGCCTTTAGCCAAGCTCAATTTGGTATTAATGTGTAATACAGACAATAAAAAATGGAAAAGTGAACAATCACTTTTCCATTTTACTTTCTAATCATCAACTATTTGGCAAGAATTGCTTGTAGGGCTTGGTAAACTGCCTGTCCAGCTTCGCCTGCTAAAGCTTCTTTATCTTCATTACTCATCACAACTGCACTTTCATTGCCATAAGCATTAAGTTGCATATAGTATTCGCCACGCTCTAAATCAGGTTGAGTCACACCAAAACGCGCCCATTCCGTTGCATCAAGTGCTTTATATTTCAACACACGATAACCACGTCCTGCAACTTCTTCTTCGATATTAAAGCCTAATTGTGGTAATGCATCACCTAATTTATTCCAAGCTTGACGGAAATTTACATTCATAGCTAAAGCTAAATGTTGGTTATTATCCGTAATCAAGGCCGATTGCACAGGACCGGCATTTTCTAACGCTACTTGCTGTTGTTGCGTACGGTACGCACGATTCAACTCGCCGACTAATTGGTTTAAGCGATCTGACGTATAACGTTCTTTATCTTTCACACTTGGGGTAAAAATAATATCATCACGTTTCATTTCCGCAATTGTCACAGTTAACGCGCTCGCTTGATGATCACTTAATTCTTCGATGATATAACGAATTTGTGTGTTACCAATATCATCTGCCCGACCTGTTGAAGTCCAATCAGTTTGAATACGATTACCTTCTGTTTTATAAGCAATATTTTGTTCAGTCAATAAGCGTTCAATTTGTTGCAAATTATAAACCTGTTGTTTTTCTAACGGATAGGCGATCAATGAACGCTCGCCATCAAATTGCGCAACTGAATGGGTAATAATCGCCATTGGTGTAGATGGTGGACGAATATCAATACCATCCGTTTTCGCCACAACATCCGTTGGCAACTGATAAGTATTGTCTTGTCCTAAAATAGTGACACCACCAGTTTCTAATTTAGTAAAAACAGGCGTAGCACCTTGACGTTCATAGCTATCGTTAGCAGATTGTTTGCTTTCATTACTTGTAGAACAAGCGGTTAATGTTGCTAAAATACTAAACGATACAAGCCATTTTTTCATAATTTGTCCCTTAAGATTGACTGAAATTTCTATTTACTCTCTGCATAGACAATAAATTTGCTGAAAAGTTTTAGGGCTGCATACACAGCCCTAAAAGTGCGGTTAAAATTATAAGAGTTTTGCGATCTGCAATGCTTCTAACACCTTAGGTTGTGCAGCTTCACTTAATGTTGTTAATGGTAAACGTAAGGTTGGGTTGGCAATAAGTCCCAATTTATATGCAGCCCATTTAACTGGAATTGGGTTGCCTTCGACGAATAAATTACGGTGCAAAGTCATTAAACGATCATTAATTTCATCAGCTTCCGCAAATTTACCTGCTAATGCATATTCGCACATTTTTGCCATATCCGCTGCGGCTAAATTATTGGTAACAGAAATAACGCCCTGTCCACCTAATTTGATACTTTCCAATCCAGTGGCATCATCACCACTTAAGAAAATAAAATCTTCGCCAGCACAATCTTTAATTTGACGTACACGACTTACATCGCCACTTGCTTCTTTGATACCCACAATATTGGCAATTTCCGCTAAACGACCAACGGTTTCCGGTTTCATATCACTACCCGTTCTGCCTGGCACATTATATAAAATTTGTGGCAAATCCGTACATTCTGCAATCGCTTTAAAATGTTGATACATACCTTCTTGCGTTGGTTTATTGTAATAAGGCACAACAGATAAACAACCTGCAACACCACTACCAGTAAGTAATTTGGTCATGGTAATCGCTTCACTTGTAGCATTTGCTCCAGCGCCTGCAATCACTGGAATTCGACCATCAGCAAATTCCAAGGTCTTGAGAATAGTCTTCACATTTTCTTCAATACTTAATGTTGCTGCTTCACCAGTAGTTCCCACAGACACAATGCCATGCGTACCTGAAGCGACATGGAAATCAACTAATTTCTTCAGTTCGTTATAATCAACTTCGCCATGGCTATCCATTGGAGTAATTAATGCGACGATACTACCGAAAAATAAAGGATTTGAAGACATAAAAACCTCTCATAATATCTTGTTGATGTTTGCTTGGTAATTTTCCTTTAGCATTGCTAAAATAGTCAAAATTTGCAAGCAATTTTTTTCATTTTATAAAGAAAAATCCAAATTATAAGGAAATATTCAATGTCCCCATTAAAAATTGGTGAAAATGCACCGCACTTTGTGCTAAAAAACCATGAAAATCAATCTGTTTCACTCCAACAATTCTCTGGGCAGAAAGTATTAGTCTATTTTTATCCCAAAGCATTAACGCCCGGTTGTACCACCCAAGCTTGTGGATTACGAGATAGCAAATCGGAATTAGAGCAATTAGGATTAATCATTCTAGGCATTAGCCCTGACAGTCCAGAAAAGCTCGCCAAATTTGTTGAGAAAAAAGCCCTTAACTTTCCTTTATTATCTGATCCTGATCATCAAGTTGCAGAACAATTCGGTGTATGGGGGGAAAAGAAATTTATGGGCAAAACCTACGATGGTATTCATCGCATTAGTTTTTTAATTGATGAGAACGGAAAAATTGAGCATGTTTTTGATAAATTCAAAACCAGCGAACACCATCAACTGATTTTGGACTATTTAAGCAATAGTAATTAATTGTTTGAACGTAAAGTAAATAGCAGTTCTAAAATAAATTTATCTTCTTATTGGGAACAAATTCAAAAATCAATTGCCCAAGTGACATCATGATTTATTGTTTATAGCAGTAAAACCAATGATACCGAAATTTATCTGGTTTAATTATTATGAAGGAAAACAAATGAAAGCATTAAAAACAGTATTAACTTTAACAGCTGCACTTATTTCAACATCCGTATTGGCAGACAATAGCGCAGCGTTGAATTCAGCCAAGCAAGTGGCAAATCAACAAGTAGAAGCAGTTAAACATACTACTAAAGCTGCAAAAGATTCAGTGAAATCAATGGCTAGCGATAAATTCAATTCAGTTAAGGAAGCGGCTAAAAATAAAGTGACTGAGAGCACAAATAATATGGCGTCAGCAAAAGATGCAATGAAATCAAAAACTGAAAATAAAGTAGCTGAACTAAAAGAAACGGCGAAAGCCAAAGTGGAAAGCAAAGTTAATAACGCAAAAGAAACTGCACAAAAACAAGTCACTGAGAGCAAAAAATCTGTTGATTCTGCAAAATCCATGGCAAATGAAAAAATGGATGCTGCAAAAGAGAAAATGTCAAAAGTGAAAGAGCAAGCAGACAATGTGAAAGGAAAAGCACATAAAGCTAAAGAACAAATGGATTCGGTTAAAGAAAAAGCGGATAAGGCAAAAGAAAAGCTCAGCTCAATGGGAAAAGTCAATGTCAACACAGCTGATTTAGCGACTTTGCAACAGCTTAATGGCATTGGTCCAGTGAAAGCGCAAGCGATCATTGATTATCGTAATAAAGTAGGAAAAATCAAGGACTTAAAAGAATTATCTAATGTTTCAGGTATTGGCGAAGCAACATTAGAAAAATTAAAAGGTTTTATTGGCTTTTAATTAATTTATAAAAAAAGCGCGGTTAAAATTTTCATATTTTTAACCGCGCTTTTCTGTTTATTTAGCGTTCGTAAATAATTTCTACGCCTTCTTCATCTTCCTCAGACCAATCATCCCAGAAATCATCTTCTTCAACCGCATTTTCCATGGCTTGTTGGTGATAATCGTCCCATTTGAATTTCACTTCTTCCTCTGCTTTTTGTTCTTCCTCAACTTCACGCGGGTTGGCTTCAATGAAATCCATAATTTCGCGCGTTAAATCCGACACATTTTTACCTGTCGCGGCAGAAATGAGGAAATAATCTTCATCATAGCCAAGGCGTTCTGTGATCTCTTGCGCTTTTTCTAATGCCTCCTCCTCGCTCATAGTGTCAATCTTATTGAACACTAACCAGCGCGGTTTATCTGCTAATTTTTCACTATATTGGAATAACTCATTTTCAATAATCGCAATATTATCCGCTGGATCAGATTGATCAATTGGATCAATATCCACCAAATGAATCAAAACACGACAACGTTCTAAATGTTTTAAGAAACGAATACCAAGTCCTGCACCTTCAGAGGCATTTTCAATTAACCCTGGGATATCAGCCACCACAAAGCTACGATCAGCGCCAATTCGAGCCACACCTAAACTTGGCACTAAGGTTGTGAAAGGATAATCCGCAACTTTAGGTTTTGCAGCAGAAACTGCTCGAATAAAGGTTGATTTACCCGCATTTGGTAACCCAAGCATACCTACATCGGCCAATAGCATTAATTCAAGTTGTAAGTCTCGTTTTTCGCCCGGAGTTCCCATGGTTTTTTGACGTGGCGCACGATTGACTGAAGATTTAAAACGGGTATTACCTAAACCATGATAACCGCCTTTCGCGACTAACATTTTAGCGCCATGTTTAGTTAAATCGCCCAATACTTCTTTCGTATCATTATCCGTTGCTCTCGTTCCTACTGGCACACGTAAGACAATATCTTGGCCTCGTTTACCTGTGCAATCAGAACTGCGTCCATTTTCACCGCGCTGTGCGGCAAAACGTTTCTCAAAGCGGTAATCAATTAATGTATTAAGATTTTCATCCGCTACTAAATAAACATCACCGCCATCGCCACCATCACCACCATCAGGACCACCCTTAGGAATAAATTTCTCGCGACGGAAACTGACACAGCCATTACCACCATCTCCCGCTTCCACACGAATTAAGGCTTCATCAATAAATTTCATTATAATTTCTCCGTAAGATAAGGATTATTCCCTACCTTGATTTATTTTGTACGTTTTTCTTAAATAATTTATGTCCAATAGAGGATAACATTGCCCCTAATACTACCACAAAGGCGCCAATATAACTTAATGAATTCAATTCAGGTGCAGCAAAAGTCGTTGGCGCGATATGATGTAAAATGTGAGAGAATAAAATGGTAAATAAAGGAACAGAAGTCAATACAACGCTAATTTTAGACACATCCCAATGATTTAACGACTCAGCATAAGCACCATAAGCAATAACCGTATTCAAGCAACAATAAATAAAGCAACACCAAGTAAAAAAATTCAGATTTTCAATTTGTTTAAATTCAGCAAAAGGCATAAAGACGATGACACAACCAATATACATAAGCAATAAAATTTGCTGGCTGGAAAACTGTCTTAACATTAATTTTTGTGCAACGCCATAGCCGACCCAAACTAAAGCGGAAAGAATACTCAATATCACACCAATTGAATACACATTCAGATTTAGGAAAAGCTCGAGCTTATCATTAAAAAATAAACTCAAACCTATCACTAATAAAGCTAACCCAATTTTCTGATGTAACCCCAAACGCTCTTTAAAAACAAGCACGCCAATAAGCAACATAGCGAAAGAGGACAAATGAATAAAAATTTGTGTAACAGCAGGTTCTACATAATTTAAGGAAGAATTAAATAAAACGAAATTACCTGCAAGTCCCAACACACCTATAATCGCCCAAATAAAATAATAACGATTAAATTGTGATCTTTTCGGCAATTTTTTAGCACAAGCAAGAATAAGAAATAAAGCAATAGATGCCACAACAAAACGATACCAAACGATCGTTGTCGCTTGCATAACCGTAACAACTTGTTTTAAAGCAATAGAAAGCGATCCCCAAGCCATTGCTGTTGTCAGGGCTAATAAAAATCCGAGAAGAGGTCTTTGCTGTTTCATACTGATACTTGAAGCCTTAAAACAAAAATGCCTCGCAATTGAAAGCGAGGCATTTTATTCTGCTAATTTGAAATTACTCAGTTACAATACTTACGTATTTACGGCTTTTTTCGCCTTTAACTTCAAATTTAACTTTTCCGTCTGCAGTTGCAAATAAAGTGTGGTCTTTACCCATACCTACATTTGAACCTGCGTGGAATTTAGTACCACGTTGACGAACGATAATGCTACCTGCTAAAACAGACTCGCCACCGAAACGTTTAACACCAAGGCGTTTAGCTTCAGAATCACGACCGTTACGAGTTGAACCACCAGCTTTTTTAGTTGCCATCTACTTGATCTCCTCTGAAATTATGCTTGAATCCCAGTGATTTTCACTTCTGTGAACCACTGACGATGACCTTGTTGTTTACGGCTGTGTTTACGACGACGGAACTTAACGATTTTCACTTTATCGCCACGACCTTGAGCCACAACTTCAGCCACTACTTTTGCACCAGCAACAACTGGAGCGCCGATTTTTACATCTTCACCATTAACGACCATCAACACTGAATCGAATTCAACAGTTGCACCTGTTGCTAATTCAAGTTTTTCTAAACGAACAACTTGACCTTCGCTTACACGATGTTGTTTACCGCCACTTTGGAAAACTGCGTACATAAATACTCCGCTAATATTGTGCTTATAATGTCATTTCATTTTTAGCACATTAAATTCATATAAATAGGTCGCAAATTCTACGTAAAATTACTTCATATAGCAAGCGTTTATTTGAAATAAAATAAAAAAAGTCTGAAATAAGGTGGTTTCATTTTAGAAATTGTGAAAAATCAGGTAAAATCCACCGCACTTATAGTTTTAATTCAGATTATTTGCGATGACAACTACAAATTTAATGGATATTAATAGCATACAAGCATTAATTGAGAAAGATATGCAACTCGTCAATGAGGAAATTCTTGCTCAGCTTAATTCAGATGTTTCTTTGATCAATCAATTAGGCTTTTATATTATTCAAAGTGGTGGAAAACGTATTCGCCCAATGATCGCACTACTTGCTGCCAAAGCCCTAAATTATCAAGGTGAACATATGCCGACGTGTGCAGCCTTTATCGAATTTATTCATACCGCAAGCTTATTGCATGATGATGTAGTTGATGAATCTGATTTACGCCGCGGGAATCCAACTGCGAATGCCGAGTTTGGTAATGCAGCAAGTGTATTAGTGGGCGATTTCATTTACACACGTGCTTTTCAGCTTATGGCGAAGCTCAATTCATTAAAAATGTTGCGTATTATGTCAGATGCAACCAATGTATTAGCCGAAGGTGAAGTCCAACAATTAATGAATGTGAATGATCCCGATACAACTGAAGAAAGCTATATGCAAGTAATCTACCGTAAAACTGCACGCTTATTTGAAGTATCAACGCAATCCGCTGCTGTTGTTGCCAATGCAAGTGAAGAAATTGAAACTGCCTTACAACTTTATGGTCGCTATTTAGGTACCGCATTCCAACTTGTCGATGATATTTTAGATTACAGCGCCAATGCTGCAGCTTTAGGTAAGAATGTGGGCGATGACTTAGCGGAAGGTAAACCGACATTACCATTGCTCCATGCGATGCGTCATGGCAATCCACAACAAGCTGAACTCATTCGCAACGCCATTCAACAAGGTGGACAACGAGAGATTATTGAGGATGTGCTTGCAATTATGGCTGAACATCAATCCCTTGATTATGCAATGCAGCGAGCCAAGCAAGAAGCACAAAAAGCGGTAGATGCTATAGACATCCTACCAGATAGTGAATATAAACAAGCCTTAATCTCATTGGCTTATTTATCAGTCGATCGGTCTTACTAACGATTAAACATGAAGACCGCATAAAAGTGCGGTCATTTTATTTTGAGTTTTTTCCATGACAGAACAAACAAAACTTCCACAAAATACACCGCACTTTGAACCTAAAAATAGAAAGAAAAAAGAGCGAAAAGATCCCAATGCCCCTTTTGTACGCCCTAAATTAGAATTACCAGATGGGCACAATAAATTATTGCTTCATTCTTGCTGTGCTCCTTGCTCGGGCGAAGTGATGGAAGCGATTTTAGCTTCTGGTATTGAGTTCACCATTTATTTTTACAACCCGAATATTCATCCATTAAAAGAATATTTAATTCGTAAAGAAGAGAATATCCGCTTTGCAGAGAAACATAATATTCCATTTATTGATGTGGATGATGATTATGAAAATGATCGCAAAACCTGGTTTAAACGCGCAGAAGGCATGGAGTGGGAACCCGAGCGCGGAGTTCGTTGCACAATGTGCTTTGATATGCGATTTGAAAAAGCGGCGCAATACGCCCATGAAAATGGTTTTCCTGTTTTTACCAGTTGCTTAGGTATTTCGCGCTGGAAAGATATGAACCAAATTAACAATTGCGGTCATCGCGCGGCAGCACCTTATGAGGATGTGGTCTACTGGGATTACAACTGGCGTAAAGGCGGTGGAACGGCTCGAATGATTGAAATAAGTAAACGTGAACGTTTCTATCAACAAGAATACTGCGGTTGTGTTTATTCATTGCGTGACACAAATAAATGGCGCTTAGAAAATGGCCGCCAGCGCATTGAAATTGGTAAACTCTATTATTCGCCAGACAAATAAACAAAAATCCCCTTATAAAAAGGGGATTTTTTTCACCGCACTTTTATTTGTGCTGATTCACAAAATCTAATACGTCATAATCCACCATTTCTTCCGCGGAAACCAAGCGGTCAATAATGCCGGCATCCAACTGATATTCAAGATAGGTTTCAAATTCGGATTTTGTTATTTCAATTGATGGAGACCACATGCCTTCTTCAACAAATCGAGCTACTGTGGCTTTGCCTGTTTGCACATTTAACTCACCCCAACGCTCCGCTAGAATATGGCTGATAACGCCATCAGGATCTGTCTGATAATGTGCTAATAACCAATCAATACCTTTTTGCAATCCTAAGGCAAAGCGTTTGTTTAATGCTTTTGGATCTTGCGCAACGGCTAAGTTAGTATAATAAACACTCCAAGGAATAGTATCGCCATCTTTTGCCATTTCGGAAACAATATAGCCATGCCCTTGATCTTGCAATTCATCCGCCCAAACCGCTTGCGTGCAAATATAATCACCAAAAGTCCCTTTTGAGAAGGTTTCAACTAACATGTGATTGACGAAATCATGAATAAATCTCACTTTAGAAACATCAACACCATATTTTTTCAGCGTTCCGACCAAGAAAATATATCCACTCGCTCCCCCATCACAAGGCACTAAAATGGTTTTGCCTTCAACATCTTTCCAATTAAATGGTTTATTTTCTCTCGCCACTAATTTAAAAGGACATTTAGAGGAAATTTTCGCAAAAGACAAATATTTATTTACATTATGTAGTTGATACATATTCGGTACCCAAATACCACCACATACTGCATGATATTCGCCAGAATCAATATCAGATAAACATTGTGTCCAATTGGCTGGAATATGGGTTTCCACATCCAAATCTTGCTCTTTAAAGAAACCTAATTTTTCCGCAATATATTGTGGCAAATAGTTAATCGAATTACCGGTTGATGAAATTTTATACTTATCCATGCTTTCTCCTAAACATCTTCTTTCACATGAACTACTTTGCCATCAAAAATATCGCGATTAAACTCACCTTCTTGTTTTGCAATAATAGTCGCAATTAAAGCATCACCAGTTACATTAGGGATCGTTGTAATCATGCCGCGGAACCAGTCAATACCAGCAATAAAGGCAACACCTTCAGCAGGTAAGCCTAAGCTTGGCATTAAACTGGCGAAAATCACTAATGCACCGCCCGGCACAGAAAGCGTTCCCATACAAGCTAAGGTTGATAACGCAACAATTTGAATAATACCTGTAAATGGAATATCGATATTATAAATTTGAATAATAAAGATTGAGGCAATTGATAAGAAAACCGCTTGACCTGCACTATTTAACACCATGCCTAATGGATTTACTAAATTAGAAATACGGTGGCTTACCCCTAATTTTTCCTCAGAATCTTTCATTTTGATTGGTAAAGACATAGCACTAGAGGTTGTTGTTGCCGCCATAATTGACATAGGGATAACTTTTTGAGTCAATTTAATTGGAGAGACCTTAACATAAAAAGCCGTAATTAACACATAAATAAGCATAATCAATGCGGTAGCAATGAATAAAGTAAATAAGTACTTCGCCAATGGTAACAATACAGCTAATCCGGTAGCACCTGCAACTTTAGCCATTAATGCACCCACACCGATTGGCGCAATTTTCATTACAAAACCAATTAAAATTAAAATAGTTTTATTTAATGATTTAACAAATTCTAATACTTTGTCATCACCAGTTTTATCTAAGTAAACACTGGTTGCCACCCCAAAGAATAGAGCGAAAATGATCACTTGCATCATATCGCCACGACTTAATGCCGAAATAATATTTTTCGGGAAGAATGAAGTGATAATATCTGTAAAGGATTTACCATGTCCGCTGATGTTTACATTGGCGGCTTCCACATTCACACCAACACCAGGCTGAATAACTAAAGCAAAGAATACGCCAATCACTGCTGCAATCACTGTCGATAAAAAGAACATGGTAAACAAACGAGCGCCCATTTTCCCTAACTGACTTGGTGATAATTGTCCAACCGCTTCAGTTACAGCCCCTAAGATGACAATAGGTACCCCCATCATCACAAGGTTCAAGAAAATCGTACCCAAGCTGCCAATAGGCTCAATTTGAGGCCCAACAACAGCACCAAGAATCAAACCAATAACGGTCGCTAACAAAATTTGGTTTGTTAGCGAAAGCGAAAATTTTTTGCTCATATTTAACTCCTATTTAATAATGGATTAACATTAGATCATATTTTAATGGCTAAGGAAATCCTCCGATCTTTATTCTGTGAGAGGGATCACAGCCTAATAACTTTTTTGCATAAAAAAACAGCATAGAAAAAAACATAAAAAAGTGCGGTGAAAAACTGTCAAATTTTCCACCGCACTTTTAATCAGAAAAGATTAATAATCTTCCATATAACCAAGGCTGCGTAATGCCCTTTCATCATCCGCCCAGCCTGATTTCACTTTTACCCAAAGTTCCAAATGCACTTTGTTATCAAAAAGTCTTTCCATATCGGCTCGAGCTTCCATTCCAATAGTTTTGATTTTTTGTCCTTTGCTACCAATCACCATTTTTTTCTGACCATCACGTTCAACCAAAATTAAACCATTAATTTCATAGGTACCACGTTCGTTTAGCTTAAATTGTTCAATTTCAACCGTCACAGAATAAGGTAATTCTTCACCCATAAAACGCATTAATTTTTCACGAATAATTTCCGACGCCATAAAACGTTGTGAGCGATCCGTTACATAATCTTCAGGGAAATGGTGAACACCTTTCTTCAATGATTCGCGTACGATTTTTTGCAAAATATGTACGTTGTTGCCACGTTGTGCAGAAATTGGCACAATGTCTTTGAAATTAAATTTTGCACTTAATTCTGTGATAAAAGGCAGTATTTCTTCTTTATTTTTTACATTGTCGATTTTATTGATAGCCAACACAACCGGTGCTTTGGCTTGGCGCAATTTGTTTAATACCATTTCATCATCATCGTTCCAATGAGTGCCGTCCACCACAAAAATAATTAAATCTACATCGCCAATTGCACTACTTGCCGCACGATTCATTAAACGGTTAATGGCACGTTTTTCTTCAATATGTAATCCTGGCGTATCCACATAGACAGCTTGGTAAGCCCCTTCCGTATGAATACCTACAATGCGGTGACGTGTGGTTTGTGCTTTTCGTGAAGTAATGGAAATCTTTTGCCCTAATATTTTGTTGAGCAAGGTGGATTTCCCTACATTTGGACGACCTACAATGGCAATAAATCCACAATAGGTTTCGCCCATATCCTCTGATAAAATCTCTTCTGTCATAATTAAATATCCAATTCTTTTAATACTTGTTCAGCTGCTATTTGCTCAGCTTTACGACGGCTGCTTGCCACCCCAATAAAAGTGCGGTCTAAATTTGATACATTACATTCCACCGTAAAAGTCTGACAATGCGCTTCCCCTTGAATATGAGTAACATTATAAGTTGGCAATTCTAAACGTTTACTCTGTAAATATTCTTGCAAACGTGTTTTAGGATCTTTTTGATTTTCGCCCGGCTTAATGGCTTGCAAATAATCTTGATACCATTGACGAACAATAGTCATGGTTTGTGCTAAATCTCGATCTAAGGACATCGCGCCAATAATCGCCTCAACACAATCAGCCAAAATAGATGCTCGACGGAAACCACCACTTTTTAGCTCACCAGCCCCTAATGCCATATAATCGCCTAACTCAAATTTACGCGCTAATTCCGCTAAGGTTTGCTCACGCACTAAAGAAGCACGCATACGGCTCAATTCACCTTCATTGCAATTAGGAAACTGTTGATATAGTGCTTCGGCAATAGTTAAATTCAGGATCGCATCGCCCAAAAATTCCAATCGTTCATTATGAATTTTTGCTGCACTGCGATGTGTTAATGCTTGCTGTAAAAGCGCCACTTGATTAAATTGATAACCAATATGGCGTTGTAATCGATTTAAATCATTCATATTACTGAATTTTTGTAAATAGACGTTTAGTACGAATACCTGTTGGCCATTCGCCTGGTTTCTTATCTAAGCTCAACCAAATATAAGTCGCTTTACCGACAATATTTTTCTCTGGTACGAATCCCCAGAAACGACTATCTTCGCTCATATTACGGTTATCGCCCATCATAAAATAATGCCCAGCGGGTACAATCCATTCCGTTGTGTAATATTCTTGACGTGCATAATCTTTATAGCGGAAACCTTCAGAAATGGGCTCAGGAAACCAATGGATTTTGTGCTCTACATCACCTTTTTCCACTAATTCCAACATACTTGGACCATATCTAAAGCTACCATCTGGATTTTTACCAATAATTGCTCTAAATTCATCGTTAATTTGTGGATCTGAATAATCAAAGGTTTTCACCGAACAATTATTTTCGCACGCTTTTCCATCTTGTCCATAAATCACTGTTAATTTACGATCAAGTTCGTTATAAATAACACGATCGCCACCGATACCAATGACACGTTTAATATAATCAATGCTTGGTGCTGGCGGAGCCTTAAACACAACTACATCACCACGCTGTACATTGCCTGTTTCAATTAATTTATTCTGAAATACAGGATCTTTAATGCCATACGCATATTTTTCCACCACAATAAAATCGCCCACTCTTAATGTTGGCTCCATTGACTGAGAAGGAATTTGGAATGGTTCAATCACAAAAGAACGTAAAATCAACACAAAGGCTAATACAGGAAACAACGAAGCAATAAATTCTTCGCCTTCGCCAATAGGTTCAATTTTACTTTTTTCTTCATCCGTTAATGTTTGGCCACTACGTTGTTCTGTTCGTGCAATTTGTCGTTGGCGGCGTGGCTGAACAGAAAAACGATGGTAGCACCATAAAATACCTGAAAGTGCGGTGAATAAAATTAATAAAATTGAGAATGTATTTGGTAACTGCAAATGATCTAGCACTTTCCAAACACCAAATCCTACCGCAAATAAAATAGGTAAAAAGAGTTTTGACATAATATTCCTTATTTATCTTTACCAACATGCAAAATGGCTAAAAACGCTTCTTGTGGTACTTCAACATTACCTAAGGATTTCATACGTTTTTTACCTTCTTTTTGTTTTTGTAATAGTTTTTTCTTACGGCTCACGTCACCACCGTAACATTTCGCCAATACGTTTTTACGCAATTGTTTTACCGTAGAACGAGCAATAATGTGGTTACCAATCGCCGCTTGAATAGCAATATCAAATTGTTGGCGTGGAATGAGTTCACGCATTTTTTCCACAAGCTCACGACCACGATATTGCGCATTGTCTTTATGAACAATTAATGCAAGTGCGTCCACTCGTTCCCCATTAATCATAATATCCACACGCACCATATCTGCTGCTTGGAAACGTTTGAATCCATAATCTAATGAAGCATAACCACGAGAAGTTGATTTCAAACGGTCAAAGAAGTCTAACACTACTTCGCCCATTGGAATTTCATAAGTCAGCGCCACTTGATTACCATGGTAAACCATATTGGTTTGAACACCGCGCTTCTCCACGCAAAGGGTGATAACATTACCTAAATAGCTTTGTGGCAATAACATATTACATTCTGCAATCGGCTCACGAATTTCTGCAATGTTGCTTAACGGCGGTAATTTTGACGGGCTATCTACATAGATCACTTCACCGTTGGTTTGTTCTACTTCATAAACTACTGTTGGCGCAGTTGTGATGAGATCTAAGTCATATTCACGCTCTAAACGCTCTTGAATAATCTCCATGTGCAACAAGCCAAGGAAACCACAACGGAAACCAAAGCCAAGAGCGGTGGAATTTTCAGGCTCATAGAAAAGAGAAGCATCATTGAGGCTTAATTTACCTAAAGCATCCCTGAACGCCTCATAATCATCAGAACTAATCGGGAACAACCCTGCATAAACTTGCGGCTTCACTTTTTTAAAGCCTGGTAAAACCGATGTAGCTGGATTATGGTGAGAAGTTAAGGTATCGCCCACTGGCGCACCTAAAATGTCTTTAATAGCACAAACTACCCAACCTACTTCACCACAATTGAGTACAGTTGTATCCACTTGTTTTGGTGTAAAAATACCAAGACGATCCACGTTATAAGATTGCCCTGTGGACATCACTTTGATCTTATCGCCTTTACGTAAAGTACCATTTTTAATACGCACTAAAGATACCACACCCAAATAATTATCGAACCAAGAGTCAATAATTAAGGCTTGTAATGGCGCTTCAGGATCGCCTTCTGGTGCAGGGATTTTATGAACAATTTCTTCTAATACCTCATCAATCCCCACGCCTGTTTTCGCTGAACAACGCACGGCTTCCATCGCGTCAATACCAACAATATCTTCAATTTCTTCTGCGACACGTTCTGGATCGGCTGCTGGCAAGTCAATTTTGTTTAAAATTGGCACCACTTCTAAATTCATTTCAATCGCGGTGTAACAGTTAGCAAGGGTTTGTGCTTCCACGCCTTGTCCTGCGTCCACCACCAATAATGCACCTTCACAAGCCGCTAATGAACGAGATACTTCATAAGAAAAATCCACATGTCCTGGCGTATCGATAAAGTTTAATTGATAGGTTTCGCCGTCTTTTGCTTTATAATTTAAAGTCACACTTTGTGCTTTAATGGTAATACCACGCTCACGTTCAAGATCCATTGAATCCAACACTTGCGCTTCCATTTCACGATCCGATAAACCACCACAGGTTTGAATTAAACGATCCGATAAAGTCGATTTCCCATGGTCAATATGAGCAATAATTGAAAAGTTACGAATATTCTTCATAAAAATAATAATCTGTTGTAATAATAAAAAGTAAATCAATATAAATCGTGCAATTGTACCTGAAATTCCAACAGACCGCTATACGAACAAAAGCAAAGTGCGGTGAAAATTCACAAACTTTTCACAACATCTTATTTACTGGCAATAAAAAACCCTGAGTGAAACTCAGGGTTTTCTTTTATACTAAAACAACAAATTATAGGCTTTCAGTGAAAGTACGAGTGATTACATCACGTTGTTGTTCTGGCGTTAATGAGTTGAAACGTACAGCATAACCAGAAACACGAATTGTTAATTGTGGGTATTTTTCTGGATTTTTTACTGCATCTTCTAAAGTTTCACGACGTAAAACGTTTACGTTTAAGTGTTGACCACCTTCAACTTTTACTGTTGGTGCAACATCAACTGGTAATTCACGATATTCGATTTGACCTAATTCGTTGATTGCAACGATTTGATCTTCCACGAATTCACCTTTTGCACATAAACAACGCGCTTCACCTTTGTCGCTGTCTAATAACCAGAATGAATTTAATAAATTGTCGTTTGCTGCTTGGGTAATTTGAATACCTTTAATCATTTTTCTGCCTCCTATAATTGGCGGTTATTAATTGGTTTGAATTGTGCGAAATTTTATCAAAAAATTTGATGATTTCAACAATATTTGACATTTATCAAGAGAAAATCGTACAAATTTTACTTAAACTTGACTTAGGTCACATAAAAGCACTTAAATAAAATCACTTATTAACATTTTAATTACATAATTTAACAACTTATAAACATTTAACTTATTTATTATTTATCTATCTTACCTAAATAAACAAAATTATTACCATATTTCGTCTAAATAAGTGAAGTGCTATTTTTCTCAATTTTATACAAAAAATACCCCAGACGATATTATCTGGGGCAGGAATATAAATTGCTATTCTTTATTATTGAAATGAATCTTTCAATCGTTCATCAGCACGACGCGCTTCGCCTTTATGCTGAAGTTTATTTAATTGACGTTCGAGTTTTTCCTCAACCTCATTAATGGCTTTGTACATATCATCGGCTTCAGCACTTGCGAACAAATTACCATGAGGTGTACCAATTGATGCCTCGACGGAAAAACCTTGTGGCACCTTATTTAATATAAAATGCGGATTAATTAACTGGGTTTGCCATTTCTCTAATTTAGCGAGTCTATCCTCAATGTGAGCACGAATTGCCGGTGTAATGTCCATTTGTTTACTTGCAATATTAAGTGTCATAGCATTTACCTCTTTTGTTAGTGAGTTTGATTACTCTTGTTTACATCTTAACTACAAAATATGCCCTTCAGCCAAACATTTCAAGTCATTTATAACGAAACCCGCAACTAATTTACAAAAATGTGATCTCAATCGAAAAATCAGCTTCTGATTATATATTTTGTTATAAGAATAATAGAGAAGATTATTTAGGTAAGGTTTTAATTTTAAAGAAGAAATAATAATATTGAGCAACAATAACCAAACCTAACGTCAGTTTTCCCCAAATATTTGGTAGCATAAAAAAGGCTAACAAGCAAAAAGGTGCCGAAATTGCCAAAATGCTGATTTTTTGCTTCATTGTCATTGATTTATGTTGATCATAGTCTTTCAAATATTTGTCGTATAATTGTGTAGTCATAAACCAATGTTTCAACCTTGGTGAGCTTTTACCAAAGAAATAAAGTGCTAATAGCAAGAAAGGCGTTGTCGGTAAACCTGGTGTTGGAATTCCTATAATACCCAATCCTATACTGAAAAAAGCCAATAAAATATAAACTGCTCTCATATAATATCGATCACTTCCTTATAAATACGTCATCTAAAAATTAAAAGTGCGGTGAAAACGCTCATATTTTCCACCGCACTTTATTATACCCTTATTGTAACCTAAACTGAATTGGCACTTCTAAAGAAGCCGGCATTCCTATTGGTCTTGCACCAACAGATCTTGCGCTTTGTACTGCTTGCAATGCCGAGTTATCTAAATCATCACTACCAGAGGATTTGCTAATACTCGCACTATTAATCGAACCATCAGCAGCAAGATTAAATTTAACAATTACCATCCCTTGTTTACGCATCATTTTAGCACGCTGTGAATATTTTTTATGCCGTTCAATTTCACGACGTAATGCGCTTTTATATGCACTAATTTCTGATGTGTTTGTACCATTTCCTGCTAAATTTGCAGCATTCGTATTTCCTTTTACCGAACTTGCTTGAGAATTGACATTTGAGTTACCTTCTCTCACTTGATCTGCTTTTACCGCATCTTTTTGTTCTACAGCTTTAGCTTTGATTTCTGTTTTAACCTTTGGCTTTTCTTTTTTCTTTGGTTTTTCCTTAGGTTTTTCTTTCGGCTTCTCTTTTGGTTTTTCCTCTATTTTTTTTATCATTGGATCCGCAACAATTTCCTTTTTTTCCTCGATGACAGGTTGCTCACTTTCCACTTCAGGTTCTGGCTCTGAAGCTTGTTCAACCATTGTCGCCATCATCATTTGCATAGAAATTGCCGTATTAGCCAACTCATTCGATTGAGTACTAGCACTATTATCGTCTCTCAATCCAAAAATAATAAGTGCAGCCAATCCCAAATGAAAAACGAAGGATCCTGTAAAACCTAACCATGAATTTTTCGGCATACTACTTGCCTTTGTCTTTCATTGTTACAATCGCAACATTCGTAATTTGATTTTTTGCCATTAAATCAGTGATCGAAACAAAGTCTTGGAAAGAGGCTTTCGCATCTACTTTTAATGTGACTTTTTGCGCTTTATCCCAGCTAGAAATCTCTTGCTCCAAATTAACCATATCAATGGGTTTATCATTCAAGAAAACCTCACCATTTTCTGTCACAGTTAATAATTTAGCTAAATCATCCGACTTAAATGCTACTGTTTGAGAGGCTTTTGGTACATTGACTTGAATCTTGCCCTGTGAAATAAAAGAAGCCGTAATCAAAACAATCGCCAATAGCACTAACATAATGTCAATAAAGGGGATAATATTGATTTCATCAAATTTTTTCATGAATTAGGCCCCAACATTTTTCTCACTATTTAAGGCCTTCCATTTCAAACGATTCACTTCAACTTTACGTCCTAATGCACTGTAAAACACCATAGATGGAATCGCTACCAAAATCCCCACAGCTGTTGCTTTTAAAGCAAGAGAAAGATGAAGCATAATAGAAGCAGCATCAATGTCACCGGAAGAATTCCCTAAATCATAGAAAGTTAATAAGATACCAATAACGGTTCCCAATAAACCAATATAAGGCGCGTTTGCACCAATAGTAGAAATAATGGTTAAATGGCGGTTAAGATCAATATCTAATTCATGAATATTACTATATTGCGAAACTTTAACACGACCTAAAAATAAATAACGTTCAATAACAAACCACAGCATAATAAAGCTCATAAAACAGAGCAAACCAATAATAATATAATCACTATACTGTTTTAAAAAATGAAACAACGCTAGCATATAAAATCCTTAAGTGTCAATCTAATTGAGAATTAATATCAAAGAGAACAATTCTAGCAAAAGCCCTAAGGATAAAAAAGAGGAAAATAAATTTAAATAAATTGAAAGTAGACAAGAAAGACAAAAAAACTGCGGTGAATTTCACCGCAGTTTTTGCTTAGTTTTCTATTGTTTCGCCACGATGTTTCCATCTACATAATCAATGGTCACCAACTGATCTGGCAACAATTTTCCTGACAGAATTTGTTGTGCCAATGGGTTTTCGATTTCTTGTTGAATAGCACGTTTTAACGGACGTGCACCATACACAGGATCGTAACCCACCTCGCCAATAAAATCTAAGCAAGCATCGGTAAAGTGTAATTGATAACCATGACTTTCCATGCGTTTGATTAAACGTTGTAACTGAATCGTCGCAATGGCACGAATATTTTCTTTACCTAATGGGTGGAAGACCACGGTTTCATCAATACGGTTGATAAATTCTGGGCGGAAATGTTGTCCCACCACCGTCATCACCAAGGCTTTCATGCTGTCGTAATCGGCGCTTTGGTTTTCTTGGATTAAGTGTGATCCCAAATTTGAGGTCATAATCACTACCGTATTGCGGAAATCTACAGTGCGCCCCTGACCATCCGTTAAACGACCGTCATCTAACACTTGTAACAAAATGTTAAACACATCATGATGTGCTTTTTCCACTTCATCTAACAAAATCACAGAATAAGGACGACGACGTACCGCTTCCGTTAAATAACCACCCTCTTCATAGCCCACATAGCCCGGAGGTGCCCCCACTAAACGAGACACACTGTGTTTTTCCATAAATTCTGACATATCAATACGCACCATGGCGTTTTCATCGTCAAACAGGAAGTTAGCAAGGGTTTTACACAATTCGGTTTTCCCTACCCCAGTCGGTCCTAAGAATAAGAAAGAACCAATTGGACGATTTGGATCGGATAACCCCGCTCGGCTACGACGAATGGCATTTGCCACCGCTTCAATGGCCTCATTTTGCCCGATGACCCGTTTGTGTAATTCCTCTTCCATACGCAAGAGTTTTTCTTTTTCCCCTTCCATCATTTTCGCCACAGGGATCCCCGTTGCACGAGAAAGCACTTCAGCGATTTCTTCATCGGTTACACGATAGCGAAGTAAGGTCATTTCTTTACCTTCCGCCGATTCCGCTTGGGCTAATTGTTTTTCAAGGGCAGGAATCACCCCGTATTGCAACTCAGACATTTTGGCAAAATCACTCACACGGCGTGCTTGTTCCATTTGGGTTTTCGCACTGTCTAATTCTGCCTTAATATGTTGCGTGCCTGAAAGGGCGGCTTTTTCCGCTTTCCACACCTCTTCTAATTCCGCATATTCACGTTCTTTGTCGCTTAATTCTTTTTCCAGCATCTCTAAACGTTTGCGGCTGGCGTCATCGTCTTCTTTTTGTAAAGCTTGTTGTTCCAATTTTAATTGGATAATACGACGTTCTAACCGATCCAAAGGTTGTGGTTTGGAATCAATTTCCATACGAATACTTGACGCCGCCTCATCAATCAAGTCAATGGCTTTATCTGGCAATTGACGATCGGAAATATAGCGATGAGACAGGGTCGCCGCCGCCACAATGGCGGGGTCGGTAATTTGCACATGGTGGTGAATTTCATAACGTTCTTTCAAACCACGCAAAATGGCAATGGTGTCTTCCACTGTTGGCTCGCCTACAAACACTTTTTGGAAGCGACGTTCAAGTGCGGCATCTTTCTCAATATATTGGCGATATTCATCAAGGGTGGTGGCGCCAACGCAGTGCAATTCCCCACGAGCCAAACTTGGTTTAAGCAGATTACCTGCATCCATCGCCCCATCAGTTTTGCCTGCCCCCACCATGGTGTGAATTTCGTCGATGAATAAAATCACTCGACCTTCTTCTTTCGCCAATTCATTTAATACCGCTTTTAAACGTTCTTCAAATTCCCCACGGTATTTCGCCCCTGCAATCAACGCCCCCATATCAAGGGAAAGCACCCGTTTATTTTTCAAGCCTTCAGGTACTTCACCGTTAACAATACGTTGTGCCAAGCCTTCCACAATCGCCGTTTTCCCTACACCCGGTTCACCAATTAACACAGGGTTGTTTTTGGTACGGCGTTGTAACACCTGAATGGCACGACGGATTTCTTCATCACGTCCAATGACAGGATCCAATTTGCCACTTTCCGCCCGCGCGGTTAAATCAATCGTATATTTTTCTAACGCTTGACGGCTTTCTTCTTGATTTTGATCGTTCACACTCTCCCCTCCTCGAAGTTTCTGAATTGCCTGCTGTAAACTTGCTTTATTTACACCGCACTTTATTAACAAATCGCCTAATGCACTTTTTTCCTCTAAGGCGGCTAATAAAAAGACTTCCGAAGAAATAAATTTATCATTCTGACGTTGTGCTATTTTATCGCATAAATTCAACAGGCTTAGTAATTGGCGAGAAATCTGCACATCGCCACCCTTGCCTGATACTTGCGGTAATTTATTTAATTCCGCATTTAATGCTTGGCGTAATTGACTAATATTGGCGCCGCTACTTGTCAAGATTGGCATAATTGAGCCATCTTGTTGGTTTAAAAGTGCGGTTAATAAATGCGTAGGTTCAATAAATTGATTATCTTTGCCAATTGCCAAAGACTGTGCTTCAGCAAGGGCTTGTTGGAATTTAGTTGTAAATTTTTCAATATTCATGTTTTATCTCTCACAAAATAAGTTTTGAACGGTTGTTCTTTCTATCTTTCGTGATTTTAATATGGCTCTCAAAAATAAAATTTCAAGTATTATGTTAAATTAAATTTGTATGATTTACTCAATGACCTTTGCCAATTATAATGCCAACAATGAGATATCGTTTTAAGGATGGAAAAATGCAATTTTCCAAAATGCATGGATTAGGAAATGATTTCGTTGTTGTCGATACGGTGACGCAAAATGCCTATTTCCCAGAAGAAATCATTAAAAAACTGGCGGATCGACACCGCGGTATTGGCTTTGATCAACTATTAGTAGTTGAGCCACCTTATGATCCTGATCTTGATTTTCATTATCGCATTTTTAACGCAGATGGTAGCGAAGTAGCTCAATGTGGCAATGGTGCGCGTTGTTTTGCCCGTTTTGTTACATTAAAAGGCTTAACCAATAAAAAAGAGATTGCCGTTAGTACGCAAAATGGAAAAATGATTTTAACCATTAAAGACGATGGCATGATTCGCGTCAATATGGGTAAACCCATTTGGGAACCGGCAAAAATCCCATTTACCGCGAACAAATTTGAAAAAAATTATATTCTGCGCACCCCAATCCAAACTGTATTATGTGGTGCTGTTTCAATGGGAAATCCACATTGTGTGGTGCAAGTTGACAATATCCAAACCGCCAATGTCGATCAATTAGGACCACTACTCGAAAGCCATGAGCGTTTCCCTGAAAGAGTGAATGTCGGATTTATGCAAGTTATGCATCGTGGACACATCAAATTGCGCGTCTACGAAAGAGGTGCGGGCGAAACCCAAGCTTGCGGTAGTGGTGCTTGTGCAGCGGTTGCTGTCGGGATTATGCAAGGGCTGCTGGATCAACGAGTACAGGTTGATCTTCCCGGCGGTAGTTTAATCATTGAATGGAAAGGTGGTGAGAGCCCACTTTATATGACAGGCGATGCCACTCATATTTACGATGGTGTAATTAAATTATAAGGTCTTGCGGTGGTTAAAATGAATAATTCAAACAATGAGTTAACCGAAGAACAGGTAGTAAAATTCTTGCAAAATTCACCGCACTTTTTTGCTCAACATTTAGAATTATTAAATCATTTAACCATTCCCCATAGCCAGAAAGGCACCTTATCCTTAGTTGAGATGCAACTAGAAAGTCAGCGTGAACGCATTAAAAGCTTGGAACAAGAACTCGCCCTCTTGCAGCAACTTGTTCATCAGGAACAAGATATTTTCTTAGCTCTTATGCCATTACAAAAACAGCTTTCAACGGTTGAAAATCTTGAACAAGGCATTGCAGTGCTCAACCAATGGGCGAAGAAATTTGAGTTGCAACAAGCTAAATTGCTGCTTTTTCGAGATAAATGGAACCATATTCCGCATTTATCCGAAAATTTTTGGTTAGATCGAAAAGGCTTTGAATTAATCCGCTTAGAACGCTTTGGTTTGCGACGTTTTTATTTAGGCGAGCTGACTAATCGTGAAAAATCCTTACTCTTTTTGCCTGAAGAATTCCCGATAGGCTCAGTTGCTTGCTGTTTAGTAGGAGGAAAATCACAGCAACAAGGTCAAGCGTTGTTGATTTTCGCTGCCCACGATACTCTACACTTCCACAATGGACAAGACACCGCTTTTTTAAAACATTTAGTCAATATAGTTGATATTCACTTACACCGCTGGCTATTGGCTTATCAAAAATAACGGATTGTTATCCATAAAGTGCGGTGCTTTTTAATAACATTTTATGCTGAATTTACTTCAAAAATACTACGACTACTTGCGTATCGAACGGCAACTCAGCCCTCATACGCTGACAAATTACCAGCGACAATTATCTGCTGTTGTTGAACTCTTGCAACAGCAAGGCGTGCATGATTGGAAACAAATTAGTCCAAGCATGGTACGTTTTGTGCTAGCGAGCAGCAAAAAAGCAGGCCTAAATGAAAAAAGCCTCGCATTACGTCTCTCTGCCCTACGTCAATTTCTGCATTATTTAGTGGTTCAAGGTGAACTCAAAGTCAATCCAGCAGTGGGCATTTCTGCGCCTAAACAGGGTAAACATTTGCCGAAAAATATGGATCAGGAACAAGTCAGCAAGCTACTCAATAATCAGAGCCAAGAGCCCATCGATATTCGAGATCGTGCCATGTTAGAGCTGATGTATAGTTCAGGATTACGTTTATCAGAACTACAAGGGCTGAGTTTGAATAGCCTAAATATGCGCACAAAAGAAGTTAGAGTGTTAGGGAAAGGTAATAAAGAACGTATTTTGCCTTTTGGCCATCACGCCCATCATGCCTTACAAGATTGGTTAAAAGTGCGGTTATTATTTAACCCAAAAGATGAGGCATTATTTGTAAGTTCCTTGGGGAATCGTATGTCTCACCGATCTATCCAAAAACGCATGGAAACATGGGGAATTCGCCAAGGTTTAAATGCGCATTTAAATCCACATAAATTACGTCATTCTTTTGCAACCCATATGTTAGAAGCCAGCTCTGATCTACGGGCTGTGCAAGAATTATTGGGGCATAGCAATCTTTCCACCACGCAGATATATACGCATTTAAATTTTCAACATTTGGCGGAAGTATATGATGCAGCGCATCCAAGAGCCAAACGTAAAAAATAGAGAAAATACATGAAATTTCACCGCACTTTACAGCCTTTTAAACTTCTAAGTTTCGATTTGGATGACACCCTATATGATAACCGAGAAGTCATAAACCTCGCAGAACAGCAATTTTTATCCTGCTTACAGAAAACAAGTCAATGCAATATTCAACCTGAGCAATGGCAAGCTTATAAACAACAAGTTCAGCAGCAAGATCCGATTTTTTGTGAAGATGTGGTGGCTTGGCGTATTCGTACAATTGAGCAATATTTACAAGATCAAGGTAAAAATGCACTACAAATTCAACAAATTAGTCAAATCGTTATGCAGGAATTTGTGTTGTGGCGACATAAAATTGAAGTACCATCTTCAACGATAACTGTATTAAATCAGCTCAAATCGCATTTTCCTTTAGTCGCAATTACTAATGGAAATGTAGATCCTATGAGAATTGGCTTAAATCAGTTTGAGTTAATATTACGAGGTGGAGAGCAAGGCAGAGCAAAACCGCATTGTGATTTATTTCATCAAGTCGCTAAGCAATATCAGGTTTCGTCCCAACAAATTTTGCATATTGGCGATCATCTGATTACGGATGTAGAAGGTGCTATTCAAGCGGGCTGTCAGTCAGTATGGTTCAATTGTTTTAATGACAAGCTACCTCAATCCGCAACCCATCCTACATTAGAAATTCATCATATAGATGAGTTACTTCAGCTCATTTAAAACTCAGTAAAATTTCACCGCACTTTAAGTCAAATAGTAAAAAAGCCAATCAAAGATTGGCTTTTATGTGTGTGATTAAGGTTCAATCCCTTCAAACAGGGCGGTACTTAAATAACGCTCTGAAGCAGAAGGTAAAATCGCAACAATTAATTTATCCTTAAATTCAGGTAATTTTGCAATACGATCTGCTGCAGCTACTGCGGCACCCGATGAAATACCGCCTAAAATACCTTCCTCTGCCATAAGTCGTTTGGCAGTAGCAATTGCCGTTTCACTATCTACTTTTTCCACTCGGTCAATTAAGCTTAAATCTAAATTTTTAGGAATAAATCCGGCTCCAATACCTTGAATTTTATGTGGTGCAGGCTTAATTTCTTCACCATTTAATGTTTGAGTAATAACCGGACTTTCTTCTGGCTCAACAGCAACAGAAATAATTGCTTTTCCTTGATCCTGTTTTAAGTAACGACTAATCCCTGTGATTGTACCGCCAGTACCCACGCCCGCAACAATAACATCCACTTTTCCTTCCGTATCTTTCCAAATTTCAGGGCCTGTTGTTTGTTGATGAATTGCTGGGTTTGCTGGATTTTCAAACTGTTTTAACATAATGTAACGATTTGGATCACTCGCGACGATTTCCTCAGCCTTAGCAATAGCGCCTTTCATGCCTTTTGCGCCTTCTGTCAATACTAAATTCACACCTAATCCACGTAATAAACGCTTACGCTCAGCACTCATAGTTTCAGGCATGGTTAAAATCAGTTTATATCCTCTCGCTGCAGCAACATAGGCTAAAGCAATTCCAGTATTTCCACTTGTCGCATCAACGATTTCTTTACCCTTTTGTAATAATCCATCTTTTTCCGCTTGCCAAATCATATTGGCGCCGATACGACATTTCACGCTAAAACTTGGGTTACGTCCTTCAATTTTAACTACAACATTTCCATTCTGACCAAAATGCTTTAAACGCACTAATGGTGTATTACCGATAGAATAAGCATTATCTGCAAAAATTGTCATTGTTATCTCCTTAACTATGGCTTTTCAATAGCGTTATTTTAAACCTATTTATATTTGTAGTAAAAATAGCCATTTCTTCTATTTTATAACGAAATAGAATTAAAAATTATTTATTGGTATTTATTAGGTAATCGATCACTCAATAATACGGCATAGCGTGCTGTACTTGGGCTGGATTCTAGTGCAATTTTTAACGCCATTGTTAATGGAACAGATAGTAGCATACCCACAGTTCCTAATAACCATCCCCAAAATAAAAGTGAAAGGAAAATCACTAAAGTGGATAATCCTAAACGCTGTCCCATCATTTTAGGCTCAATCACATTACCAATGATGACATTTATCATAATCACGCCAATAGCCACGCCAAACCCTGTTGGGAAACCGTTTAATAAGAGAGTTTGTATAACAATAGGTACTGCGGCAATGACAGATCCAATGTTAGGGATATAGTTAAAAAGAAAACTCAACGTTGCCCACAAAACAGAATATTGCACACCAGCAATTTCTAATAGAAGCCAAACTGCGATCCCCGTCATTAAGCTCACTGTGGTTTTAATACCTAAATAACTAATAATACTTTGTAGTACTAAATCAAGATGGCGCTCTTCTTGTCCTTGTTCTTGCAAATTATGACTAAAGGCGATAGCAAATTTACGTTTTGCGTAAGGTGCTTCTAACAACATAAAGACAACAACTAAAATTAACACAAAAGCATTGGAAACTACGTTAGAAAAGTTGAGTAATAAGCTGCTGACAAAATTCATAATTGAATTCGGGTCGAAATGTTCTAACACAGCTTCTCGTTTGATTGTTAAAGGAATATTCCATTTTGCTGCCACTAGCTGAATATCATTGATACGTTGAGTCAATAGCTCTCGATATTGCGGCATAGAATGTGAAAACTCACGCACTGAGCTATTAATCAATCCAATTAAAAAGAAAAAGACCAATAAAATCAGCAGAAATAATCCTGTAATAGCCAACCAATGTGGTACTTTTCGGTTAGTCATAAATCGAATCAGCGGCGAACAAATAATAGCGATAAATAGAGAAAGTAGAAAAGGCACCACAATCTCTGATGCTAATTTTATCCCTGCAAAAATCACGACCAAAGCGGCTAATACCACAAGAGCTTGGGTTAAAGAAATTCTTTTTGTCATAAAATACACCGCACTTTAAATGGCGTCTTCGTTCTCTTCACCTGTACGAATACGAATAACTCGCTCCACATCGTAAACAAAAATCTTGCCATCACCAATTTTGCCTGTTTGTGCGGTATCCATAATGGCTTCAATACATTGTTCAACCAAGTCCGCTGGCACAATTAATTCAATTTTTACTTTAGGAAGGAAATCGACTGCATACTCGGCACCACGATATAATTCCGTATGCCCTTTTTGTCGTCCAAAGCCTCTCACTTCAGTCACTGTCATACCAGCAATACCAATATCAGACAACGCTTCACGCACATCATCTAATTTAAAAGGTTTAATAATGGCTTCTATTTTTTTCATTTTTTATCCTTCTAACCAAATAATTTTTTGCCAAAAAAGAAAATTGTTAATCCACAAGCGATAATCACAAAACCAATTAATTGCCAAATATGGGTAGGCCGCTCTGCCATACCAAGCAAACCAAAATGATCAATAATTGCAGCAGTAATAAGCTGCCCAACAATAATAAAAAACAGCATATTGGTAATACCAATTTTAGGCGCGAGGAAAATCGTGGTATAAACCACCAATGCACCTAGTGCACCGCCAATAAAACGCCACCAAGGTTGCTTGGGCAAATGTTGCCATGCAATCCCGAGATCCGCTTTCCATAAACAAATGCTAAATAATACGACCGCCCCAGTAAAGAAAGAAATAAAAGCCGCAACAACAGGTTGTCCCCCCATGGCACCAGCTAACTGGCTATTAATTGCCGACTGAATTGCCAACGCTGCACCCGCACATAAAGCGATAATGATAAAAGATAAAAACATAGGGGTTATTCTCTTTTTGCTGCGGCAGGTCTAAAACTTTTTACAACTTCTGGATGTGTATCAATATAAATACCACTGAGTAACTGCAAACAATAAGGTACTGCGGCAAATACACCATCTACGATTGCATTTCCTTTTTCATCTTTTACCCCTTCCAATGTTTGTTTAATGGATTTAGGTTGACCGGGTAAATTTAAAATCAAACTTTCATGACGAGTTACTGCAACTTGACGAGATAAAATCGCGGTTGGTACAAAATGCAAACTCACGCGACGCATTTGTTCGCCAAAACCAGGAAGCTCTCGTTCTGCAATCGCAAGCGTTGCATCAGGTGTCACATCTCGTTTAGCTGGCCCCGTTCCGCCCGTAGTCAAAATCAGGTGGCATTTATGTTGATCCACCAATTCAATTAAGGTTTGCTCAATATGTTTCTGTTCATCAGGAATTAAACGTGTTTCTATTGAAAAAGGCGCAATTAGTGCTTTTTCTAACCAAGCTTGTAATTCAGGAATACCTTGATCCTGATACACGCCTGCTGAAGCACGATCGGAAACAGAAACTAAACCAATTTTTAAAAAATCATCTAAAAGTGCGGTCATATTTTTCCTTATTTTATTTAGTGTTTTCCCACTAAAACTCGGCATTTTTTCACCGCGCTTTAGAATGGGAATAATACGGGAATACAGAAAATAGTCGCTAACATTACCAATAAGGTAAAAGGAACGCCTATTTTGACAAAATCAGCAAATTTATAGCCACCTGGACCTAATACCATCGTATTCACTGGCGAAGAAATTGGTGTCATAAATGCGGCGGATGAAGCAATCGCAACCGTCATTGCAAATGGCATTGGGGATAAATGTAACTGTTGTGCCATAGTAATTGCAATAGGTGCCATTAAAATTGCGGTTGCCGTATTGGAAATAAAAAGCCCTACCACTGCACACAATAAGAATAAACTAATGAGCATCCAATGTTTACCCATGGTACCGACGGTATGAATCATAAAATCAACTACTAAAGAAACACCACCCGTTTTTTGTAATGCAATAGAAAATGGCATCATACCGATAATCAAAATGAGACTTGACCAATGAATGCTACTATAAGCACTTTTAGCATCAATACAACGGAATTTACCAAGCATTAAACAAGCGATTAATGCGGCAATCACATTGGGAACGACTCCACTAACCATTAGAGCAACCATCACTGCAATGGATAATATGGCATGTATGGCTTGGCTTCGAGCGGGCACTGCCTTTTCCACTTCGCTAGGATAATTTAATAAGAAAAAGGATTTTGTTCGTTCGCGTAATTGGTGCAAGAGTTTCCAATCGCCCACAACCAACAACAAGTCGCCCACTTTTAACGCTTCTTCAGCAATAGGTCCTTTGAGTAATTCACCGTTGCGTTTAATACCAATGATATTCAAACCATAATTGGATCTAAAGTGTAATTCCACCGCACTTTTTCCTACCGCGCTTGCATCAGGGATCGGCGTTATTTCTGCCATACCAATGGATTTCGTTTGTTCATTAAAACTCTTTTCACGAATTTCCGTAGGTTCTAAATGATGTTGTAAACAAAAGTCTGTGAGATCAAGATCCGGATCACCAATATCAATCATAAGGATATCTTTGGCTCTAATCTCTAATTTTCCCAAATACACTGCCATAAACATAGGGCGAAAGCGCTTCCAACGTTCAATTGCTAAAATATTAAAGCCATAAGTAGAACGCAAATTCAAATCCGCCACGCTACTACCAATAAAATCCGAATCAGCTAAGACAACAAAACGTTTAATTCGATGATTTAATTGATAGCTTTCAATTAGATCTTTAATGGAATGGCGATCCGCCAATTGTGTATATTGCTCATCAGCATTTGCAAGCCAACGGCGTGCAATCAACATATACAAAATGCCAATGACCAAAACAATTAAACCAATAGGCGTAAAAGAGAAGAAACTAAAACGACCTGCTGATGTACGCACTAATTCCGCATTCACTACTAGGTTTGGCGCTGTCGCAATTAATGTCATCATACCACTAATTAAACCTGCAACACTGAGTGGCATCATTAAACGCTTAGGTGAAATATTCATTTGCTGACAAATTACTAACACCACAGGAATGAAAATAGCCACAACGCCCGTAGAACTCATAAATGAACCTAAGCCAGCGACCGCTAACATCAGCAAAATAAGCACTCGCGTTTCACTATTTTTTGCCGCTTTCATTAGCCATTCGCTCACTTGATAAGCCACGCCAGTCCGGACAAGTGCTTCTCCTACAATAAAAAGTAGTGCGATCAAAATGATATTGGGATCACTAAATCCCGCAAATACTTCTTGTACACTGAGAATCCCTGTTAAACAAAAAGCTAACATCACTAATAACGCAATGACATCCATGCGTAATTTGTTTTGAATAAACAAAAAAACGGCGATAACAAGCAATCCCACCGTCCATAACAGCGGGGATTGAAATTCAAGCATCGTCAGTTTATCCATTGGTGAATTCTCCTCATTCAAGTCCATTTATCTATTAGTTAATAGTTTTTTAACCGGAGCAAAACTGCGGCGATGTTGGGGCAAAGGTCCAAATTGTGCTAATTTTTCTAAATGCAGTTTAGTTGGATAACCTTTATGCTGTGCAAATGCATATTCAGGATGTAACAGATCTAATTCCGCCATTTCTTGATCGCGAGCAACCTTCGCTAAAATCGATGCGGCACTAATTTCAGCTACTAAACTATCCCCTTTCACAACAGCCTGGGCAGGCATAGCTAAATCAGGAATGCGATTGCCATCCACCAGCACAAAGTGCGGTTGAATTTTCAGATTTTTTACAGCTCGTTGCATCGCTAACATGGTTGCGTACAAAATATTTAATTGATTTATTTCTTCCGGCTCTGCGCGTCCTAATGCCCAAGCGAGCGCTTTTTGCTTAATTTCTTCCGCTAATAACAAACGTTTCTTTTCAGATAATTTTTTACTATCCGCTAACCCTTGGATAGGATTGTTTGGATCTAAAATGACTGCTGCAGTTACGACCGCGCCCACTAAAGGTCCACGCCCCACTTCATCAACGCCAGCAATCAAATCTACATCTGGATAAATAAATGCCATTGTTCTATTATCTCGTTTCAAGTAACTCAATCACTGCTTCAGCCGCTTGTTTATCTGCATCGCATTGAATTTGCTTGTGTAAATCCATAAAGCGTTGAATTAAAACATAACGATTTTGCACCGCACTTTCCGTTTGTTCTAAATACAAACTCAATTTCTCAGCCAGTTTCTCCGCTGTGCAATCTTGCTGAATCATTTCTGGCACCAGCATTTCATTGGCTAATAAATTAGGCAAAGCAATATAATCCGTTTTCACCAAGCGTTTGGCAAGGAAATAAGTGGTGCTTTTCATTCGATAACCCACTACCATTGGTGATTTGCAGAGCATACATTCTAATGCGGCAGTTCCGGAAGCTAATAAAGTGGCTTCTGCTGCAATCATCGCTTGTCTAGCTTGACCATCTAATAAGATCATTTCTAATTCAGGGGCAACCTGCGCTTTGATTTGCTCAAATTGCTCTCGGCGTTTGCGGTTAATTAAAGGCAACAAAAATTGCACATCAGGGAATTGTTGTTTAAGTTTTTGTGCTGTTTGTAAAAAAGGTTCCGCTAAGAATTCCACTTCTGAACCTCGGCTACCAACTAGAATCGCTACATAGCGTTGGTTCGGATCAATATTAAGTAATTGACAGGCTTCTGAACGATTTGGTTTTAAGGCAATTTGATCCGCCATGGTATGCCCAATAAAACGGCAAGGCACATTAAAACGATCATAAAAGGCTTTCTCAAAAGGTAAAAATGCTAAAACCAAATCCACTGCATTGGCAATTTGATGAATACGATTTTGCCGCCAAGCCCAAACAGAAGGGCTGACATAATGAATGGTTTTGATACCCTGTGCTTTAAGCTTTTCTTCTACATACAAATTAAATTCTGGCGAATCAATACCAATAAAAATATCTGGTTTTAGCGCCAATAACTGCTGAACCGTATTTTTACGAATTCGCAATAAACGAGGTAAATGCTTCACAATTTCGGCTAACCCCATTACCGCAATTTCTTCCATATCCACTAAGGTTTCGCAGCCTTCAGCAATCATTCTATCCCCTGCAATGCCAACAAAACGAGCATTTGGATAACGAATTTTCAAACTGCGGATAAGACCAGCGCCTAAAATATCACCGGAAACTTCCCCTGCTACAATTGCAATAGTTGGATTATTTTGTTCCATTTCACAATCCTTAATGAAAAATAACCGCACTTAAAAAGTGCGGTCTATTTTTAGTGAGTTTTTAATTAACGAATAATGCCACGCGTGGAGCGTTTAAAGAATTCTAAAAAGAAACTAATTGCGGTTTCTGTTTTGGCATAATGTTCAATTTCTGGCATCACTTCTTCTAAAGTTTTATCACTACGATAAATTAATTTATAAACATTGCGAATGGCATGCAGTGTTGGTTTATCAAACCCACGACGTTTTAATCCTTCAATGTTGACACCAAATGGACGTGCATGATTGCCTTGCGCCATCACATAAGGTGGTACATCTTGGCTGACCATAGAACCGCCACCCAGCATAACATGAGCACCAACAATAACAAATTGATGAATAGCTGACATTCCACCCACGATCACAAAATCATCCAGCTCAACATGTCCTGCTAGGGTTGCATTATTGGCTAAAATACAGCGGTTTTTAATGCGACAGTCATGGGCAATATGAGCATTTACCATGAATAAGTTATCGCTACCAACACGAGTAACACCACCACCTTGTACTGTTCCACGATGGATGGTTACATTCTCACGAATACGGTTGCGATCACCAATAATAGTTTTTGTTGGCTCACCCTGATATTTTAAATCTTGATTGACTTCACCAATACTTGCCCCTTGGAAAATTTGGTTATCTTCCCCGATAGTCGTGACACCATTTACCACAACATGAGAATGAAGCACAGTTCCTTTACCAATCTCAACTTGAGCGCCAATCACACAAAACGGACCAATCACCACATTTTCGCCAATTTTTGCGCCTTGTTCCACAATAGAAGTTGGGTGAATTTTCGCCGTTGGATGAATATTTTTATTATCGTGCTGAGTCATAATTTCTCCTTATGATGCGGCTCTGCGTGCGCACATCAATTCTGCTTCACAGACGACTTTGCCATCTACTGTAGCAACGCCTGTAAATTTAGTTACACCACGACGTTCCGCAACAAAGCGAACTTCTAATTCCATACGATCGCCAGGTAAAACAGGGCGACGGAAACGAGCGCTGTCAATCGCCGCGAAATAATAGAGTTCATTCTCTAACGGACGATAGGTTTTACAAGCTAACACGCCTGTTGCTTGTGCCATCGCTTCTAAAATTAACACGCCTGGAAACACTGGATTTTCAGGGAAATGACCAGTAAAACAAGGCTCGTTCACGCTAATATTTTTTACGGCTTTTAACCATTCGCCTTCTTGATAATCCACTACGCGATCCACTAATAAAAAAGGATAGCGGTGTGGCAATAATGTCATGATTTCACTTGCTTCAATGATACGAGGAGTTCTTTCCGTTGTCACAATAAGTACCTTATCTTTTAACTTATACTAAATTAATTTTAGCTAATTATACGTTATTTGGATCAAAATTTACAGTCTATTGAGGTTAGACAAGATAAATGCCAAAATAAATAAAGCCTACTTTCGTAGGCCTTTTTATTACTCAGCTAATTTCTTTTCTAATGCTTTGAGACGTTTATTCATATTATCAATATCCATTGTTAATGCCGCTGTTTTGCGCCATTGTTTATTAGTTTGCAATGGAATACCTGAAGAATAAATACCCGGCTCAGTAATTGGACGCATGACCATACCCATCCCAGTAATCACTGCTTGATCACAAATTTCCATATGACCATTGATCACACTTGCGCCACCAATTTGGCAATAACGTCCTACTTTTAGACTTCCTGCCATAATCACGCCACCTGCAACCGCTGTGCCTGTACCAATGTGTACATTATGTGCAATTTGGCATAGGTTATCGATAATCACATTATCTTCAATCACTGTATTATCTAAAGCACCACGGTCAATACAAGTGCAAGCACCAATTTCAACATGATTACCAATAATCACAGAACCCGTTTGAGGAATTTTAATCCAACGACCACGCTCATTAGCGTAACCGAAACCATCACTGCCAATCACTGCACCAGATTGAATTAAACAATGCTCGCCAATCTGAACATCATGATAAATCGACACATTTGCCCAAAGTTGTGTATTGGCACCAATAGTGGCATTTTTACCAATAAAACAACCCGAGCCAATAATCGCGTTATCACCAATGACAGCGCCATCTTCAACAACCGCATTTGCACCAATAGAAACATTTTGCCCTAAAGAAACTGTGCTAGAAATCACCGCACTTGAAGCAATATCATAAGCTGCTTTAGGCGTGCCATCCATATATTGCGCTAATAAAGCATAAGCCACATAAGGATTTTTAACGATCAATAAGTTAGCATCAGCGGCACAAAACTCAACATCTGCCTCAGAGACAACTAAAATTCCTGCTTGGGATAAAGCAAGATAAGGACGATATTTAACGTTTGAAATGAAGGTGAGTTGTTGACTAGTTGCTTTATCTAAAGGCGCAATAGCCGTAACAATAACATCGGCGTTGCCACGAATGGCACCGCCGATATGTTCTGCTAATTCTTTTAATGTATAAGAACGCATTATTTATTTACCTATTCAGGAATTATTTTTTCGCTGGTTCTGCTGGTTTTTCTTCCGCTTTTGGCGCTTCTGGTAATTTACCACCCATTGCTTTTAAGACATCTTCAGTAATATCTTTACCATCAACAGCGAAAACTACAGAATTTGCATCAAGCACGTAAGTATAACCTTTTTCTTTTGCTAAATTATTTGTTGCAGTTTGGATTGATTCTAATAATTTAGCACGTTCTTCATTTTCCAATGCTTGTGCATTTTGTTGGAATTTTTGTGCTTGCGCATCGTGATCTTTCATTAATTTATTAATTTCATCTTCACGTTTCTTAATATCAGCACTACGTAAATTTGGCGCTTCTTTTTTCAATGCAGCAATTTTACCTTCAATTTTTTTCTTAGCTGCCGCTAATTGATCTGCTTTGCCTTTAAATTCTTTATCTAATTTTTGTGCAATTGCTTCACGTTCTGGATGATGTTGGAATAAGAAACCCGCATTGATAAATGCAATATTTTCAGCAGCCATTGCAGCAGAAGCAAAACCTAAAGCTAAAGAAAGTGCGGTTACTTTTACGATTTTTTTCATTTGTTTAATTTCCTTGTAATTAATCATTTTTCAAAGAACTCAGATATTTCTGAGTGCAAGCCTAGGCTTAGACTTGCAAACTCAGAATTAGTTCATTAAATAATATTAGAATGTACCACCAATGCTAAATTGGAAACGCTCAACATCATCATTTTTATATTTTTTGATTGGTTTTGCATAAGAGAATACCAATGGTCCAATTGGCGATTGCCATTGGAATGCTACGCCAGCAGAGGTACGTACTCGAGTTGGATCACCATAATCAGGTAATGACGGGAAGTCTTTCTTACCTTCTTTTTTCCATTTTGTATCCCATACACTCGCAGCATCAAAGAATACAGATGTTCTTACGCTGTGTTGATTTTTTTCTGCAACAAATGGTGTAGGTACGATTAATTCTAAACTTGCATTAACCATTGCATTACCACCGATAATATCGGTACTTGGCTGATACTGTCCTGGTTTGTTTGTTGCATATATCGCATTTGGTCCAATCGCACCTGAAGCAAAGCCGCGTAATGAACCGATACCACCAGCGCTATAGTTACGGTAGAACGGAACACGTTTTCCACCAAACCCATTCGCATAAGCCGCTCCAGCTTTCGCCGAAATAACCCAAGCATGATCACGATCTAATGGATAGAAACCTGCAAAATCCGCTGTTAATGCATAGAATTTATTATCAGATCCCGGAATAGTAACAGAACCACCAATACCTGCTTTCACACCTTTAGTTGGGAAATAACCGCGGTTTAAACTATTGTAGTTCCAGCCAGCTTTAAAGAAGAAGTCATTTGACTTGAATGAACGACCTTCATATTTCATTGAATCCAAATATTTTTGGCGTGAATATTCAGGTGCCACATTTTTCAATTTATTGTAAGCATAGCCTAAACCTAAATAATAAGAGTTGTTCTCGTTCACAGGGAAACCTAAGGTTACATCGGCACCATAAGTAGTACGAGAGAAACTTGCTGCATTCTTATCATCTGAGTTGTCATATTTTTCATAGAAGACATTTCCACCTAGGCTTACACCATCTTTTGTGAAGTAAGGTTCGGTATAACCTAAATTAATACTTGTGGAATACTTATCTTTTCGACCACCAAGGCTAACTGCAGCGCCTGTTCCTAAGAAGTTATCTTGCTTAATACTTGATTGGTAGCTAAAACCACTTTCTGTACCATAACCAATACCGAAGTTAATACTCCCTGTATTACGCTCTTTCACATTATAAACAACATCTAAAAGGTCATCTGTTCCTGGAACCACTTCATTGCGTTGTTCAACTGTTTCAAAGAAACCTGTACGCTCTAAGCGAATTTTACCCAATTCAACTAATTGGGAAGATAACCAAGTACCTTCTTGTTGACGCATTTCTTGACGTAATGTGCTATCTGCACTTACTGTGTTTCCTTCAAAACGAATTTGGCGAACAGAATAACGACGTCCAGCTTCAACAATGTAAGTAATTGCAATGGTTTTATTGGTTTCATCAAATTCTGGGTGAATATTTACCTGTGCAGTCGCATAGCCTTGTTCAGCTAATTTCGCTTTAATATCATTTTCAACTGCTGAAATTTCGCTACGGCGGAATTCATCATTTAAACGAATACCTTTCAATAAAGGCGCTAATTCGTCTTGCATACCACCCACATCCCCGATAATTCGAGCATGATTAACGGTATACACATCGCCTTCATCAACCATCACTTTCACTTGCGCTTCTGTTTTTGCTTCATTTAACTGAACATCAGTGCCTGTTACTCGTGCCTTGGCATAACCATTTTCTGCATAATAATCTTGAATCGCATTGATATCTTTACCAAATTGGTCTGGTGCAAATTTATTACCAAATAATTTCCACCATGCATCTGGTTGTAATTCCATTTGCTCTTGTAAAGTGTCACTATCAATATGATTATTACCTTCAAAAGTAATGCCTTTTAATAAAGCAACATCATCTTCTTTAATCTGTAACTTCACTTCCGCGCGGTTATTCGGCAAATTATTTACGATAGCTTCCACTTTCGCATTATAACGACCTGTATTTTGATAATGGTCTAATAAACTTTGACGGAAAGCTTCTAATTTTTCACGATTAAGAACTTCACCGCTTTTAAAGCCATTACTTTCTAAATTTGCTTTTAAAGCTTCATCTGGAATGGTGCTGTTACCATCTAATGTTACTTCTGTGATGACTGGTTGTTGAAATACAGAAATCACTAATGTGTTTCCTTCACGACCAGCTCTTACGTCATCATAGCCTCTTGCATAGAGTGTTTTTACAATATGCGCGATCTGATTATCAGTAATGGTTTTACCCACATTTATAGGTAAACCCGCTAATACATTTCCTTCTGCCCCAGCTTGAACGCCGTCAACGCGAACATCCTTCACCACAAATGGTGCAGCATAAACGCTAGCAGAGCCAAATAATAAACTAGCAATTAAAAGTTTTTTCATTTTCTGATGACCTTATTAAATTAAAGTGCGGTTAAATTTTACAACGTTTTATAAACGTAAAAAATCATTAAATAAAGCGAAAGCAGTTAGGGTTAATAACAACACTGCACCTACTCGATAACAAATATGTTGGATTCGTTCAGAAATAGGTTTGCCTCGAATGCCTTCCGCCGCCAAGAAAACAAGATGACCACCATCTAATACTGGCAACGGAAATAAATTCATAATGCCCAAATTGACACTAATTAATGCCATAAAGCTCAAATAATAAATAAATCCAATTTGGGAAGATACGCCAGCCCCCTGTGCAATGGAAATTGGACCACTTAAATTATTCAGGGAAAGATCGCCGGTAAACAATTTTCCAATAACTTTGATTGTTAACCAAGCCAATTGACCAGTTTTCTCTACGCCTTTCCACAGAGCATCAAGCATATCATATTTTAATTCTGTGCGATACTGCTCAGCTAGTGGCTTAACGGTTGGTGAAATCCCCACAAAATAACGCCCCTCTTTTTGCTCTGGCATCACCTGTAAAGTAAACATTTCTCCATTGCGTAATACTGTTAGGTGCAAAGCTTGTCCTCTTTGTACTTCGCTGACAAAATCTTGCCAAACAAAAGATTGCTGATTTAATTGATAAATTTCATCACCAACTTGCAAACCCGCTTTTTCAGCAGGCGAATTTTCTGCAACCTTTGAAATTTTCATCTCAATTTGATTGCTTACAGGCGAAATTCCTAAAGAACGGAATGCCGTTTGTTTATCCGGTTCAAAAGACCAACCAGAAATATCCAATGTTTTTTGTTGTGGACGGTCTTCGCCAAAAGGCGTAACAGTTATGGCGACTTGCTGATTACCTAATTTGGTTGCCAATAGCATATTGATGCTTTCCCAATCTGCAGTATCCGTACCATCAATAGCTAAAATTTGACTATCAGGTTGAATACCCGCTAATGCAGCAATGCTATCCGTTTTCACGTCTGCAATTACCGGTTTAACACTTGGAATACCAACAGAAAAAATAACCCAATATGCGAAAATAGCAAAAATAAAATTAGCTAAAGGCCCTGCGACAATGACAAAAGCGCGTTGTAATACAGTTTTATGATTAAAACTTTCTGATCGTAAATGTGCAGGCACTTCTTCATTACGTTCATCCAGCATTTTCACATAGCCGCCAAGCGGAATAACTGAAACCGCAAATTCCGTTCCTTTTTTATCCTTTTTTGACCACAAAACTTTGCCAAAGCCAATAGAAAAACGATGAACTTTTATACCGCACTTTCTCGCCGCCCAGAAATGCCCAAATTCATGTACGGAAACCAAGATACCAATAACAACAATAAAAGAAGCTAATGACCACAAAAACGACATTCAAAATTCCTATAGCCAGAAAAAGTAAAAATAGGCAAAAAACGGGGTTGCAGCGGTTAAGCTATCAATACGATCTAAAATGCCACCATGTCCTGGAATCAAATTGCTACTGTCTTTAATACCACTTTCACGCTTGAACATACTTTCGGTTAAATCGCCCAATACTGAAATAACGATGGTTGCAACAGATAATAGGGTTAAAGAAAGCAGATTGCCATGCATAAACAAACTTTCGCCGGCAAAATGAATAAAGAGCATCGCCAGCACACCAGCAGAAATCACGCCGCCAATCACACCTTGCCATGTTTTTCCAGGTGACACTTTGGGTGCTAATTTATGTTTACCGAATTTACGTCCAGCAAAATAAGCACCACTATCTGCCGCCCAAACTAGAATAAAGACATAAAGCAATAACTGAACGCCATGAATTGAATCGACAACATAGTTTTCTAAACGTAAGCTAGCAACAGCAACTAAGAAAGGGACTAACGTATTAAACGCAAAAATCAACTGAAGAATTAAAGATTTACTCCATAATTTTGCAGAATTTGGATAACTCATCACGAGTCCTGTTGCCGCCAACCACCAAATAACAGACACTAACAATAACGGCTCTGCATAATCTTCAAACACACGCCCCGCATTTAAATAATCGGCGTAAGTAAAAATCCATAAAAATAAAAAAGCGGCTGCTAATGCAGTAACCACAAAACGCCAAACGAATTTTAATTTAGGAAACTGTGTCCATTCCCATATGCCAAGGGTTACAACAACGCCAAGCGCTAAAGTAAAATAGAAAGGAGAAAAGAAAAGTAACGCAACACAAACAATGGCAATCATAAAAATAGCTGAAATAACTCGTTCTTTAAGCACGTTTTTTTACCTCTATTCTGAACCGCCAAAGCGGCGCTCACGTTGTTGATATGCCCAAATGGCACGATTAAATTCTTGTTCATCAAAATCAGGCCATAACACTTCGGAAAAAAATAATTCCGCATAAGCGATTTGCCATAATAAGAAATTACTAATGCGTTGCTCGCCACTGGTACGAATCAATAAATCTACTGGCGGCTGCTGTTTTGTGACCAAATTTTGTTGGAAAAGTTCTTCATTAATCTGTTCAATTAACAAATCCCCTTGTTTCACCTGAGTTGCAATCTGTTGCGTTGCCTGCACAATATCCCAACAGCCACCATAATTGGCAGCAATATTGAGAGTAAGTGCGGTGTTATTTTCGGTTGTTTTTTCTGCGGCAGCAATCTTTGCTTGTAAACTTGGGCTGAATTTAGAAACATCCCCTAAGATATTGAGTTTGATATTATTTTTATGCAATTTTTTCACTTCTCGATCAAGCGCTTGCATAAATAAACTCATTAAAGCTGATACTTCTTCTGCTGGACGATTCCAATTTTCGCTACTAAAGGCATAAAGCGTTAAGGATTTCACCCCAATTTCTCTCGCATAGGCGACGGAACGACGTACAGCCTTTACGCCATTGGTATGTCCAAACACACGCATTTTGCCTTTCTGTTTTGCCCAACGGCCATTGCCATCCATAATAATTGCAATATGTTGAGGAATATTATTTGGATCTAATTCTTTCATTAAAAATCAATATTATTGCTTCATCTAAATTTGTGCCTGAATATAGCATAACTCACTAACTTGCGCTATGAGCTTTTATTCTAGGCTAAAAGTGCGGTGTTATTTTGATGAAATTAACTGCAATGCCAATTCTCTTGCTTTACGATCCACTTCCAACACATCTTCAACACAAATAATCTGTTGTGATGGCATTTTTTCGACCACAGCCAAATTCACCTTCGCAATATCCGTAAATTTAATTTGCTCATTTAAAAAGGCTTCTACTGCAATTTCATTGGCTGCATTTAAAGCGGTTGTCGCATATTGCCCTGCAGCGAAAGCATCAATAGCCAATTTTAAGCAAGGATAACGCTGATAATCGGGTTGTAAGAACGTCAAACCATTAAGTTGATAGAAATCTAATGGAGCAACACCCGCAAAAATACGTTGTGGATAAGCCATGGTTTCTGCAATTGGCGTACGCATATCTGGATTGCCCATTTGGGCAATCACTGAACCATCAATATAACGCACCATGGAATGAATAATTGATTGAGGATGAATGATCACTTCCATTTCATCTTCACTGGCATTAAATAACCAACGCGCTTCAATATATTCTAAACCTTTGTTCATCATGGTCGCTGAATCCACAGAGATCTTTTTCCCCATTGACCAATTAGGATGAGCAACAGCTTGCGCAGGCGTAATATGTTCGAATTCGCTTAAATCAGTGTAACGGAAAGGCCCGCCCGATCCTGTTAATACAATTTTACTAATACCCAATTCAGCAAGTGGACAGAAACCGATTTGTTGTTGTGCCTGTGGCGGTAAGGATTGAAAAATCGCATTATGTTCACTATCGACGGGCAAAAGTTGCGCTTTATTTTTACGCACTTCATCAAGAAATAGCTGACCACAAGTCACCAATGCTTCTTTGTTAGCCAACAAAATACGCTTGCCAGCTTTAATCGCCGCAAGGGTTGGTAATAAACCCGCTGCGCCCACAATTGCAGCCATCACTTGATCTACATCAGGATGAGCAGCTAATTCACAAATTGCTTGTTGACCACTTAGAACCTGTGTTTTGCTATGAAGTGCGGTTAATTTTTCACGTAATTTCTGAGCAGCAGTTTCATCTGCTAATGCCACAAATTGAGGCTGAAATTTGACACATTGTTCGAACATTAAATCCACATTGCGCCCACCTACAAGGGCAAAGGCTTCATATTGTTTTGGATTGTGTTCAATAACAGATAAGGTGCTGGTTCCAATAGAACCCGTAGAACCAAGAATGACAAGTTTTTGTTTTTTCATTTTAAATACATATAAAAATAGGGCGTTTGACGCCCTAAATAAAGATTAGCCTTTCAGCTTTCCATATAAACGGTACGCATGATAGAAAAAGAATAATCCGACTATCGCAACTAATGCTGAAACACCTATAGCACCTAATAATTCGTAAGCCATATAAATCATCCAATGCATACGTTTTGTACCACCCATTGCTTCCCATTCAAGAATATCTTGATAAATATAGAAAGCCCCATAGAGCATTGCGCAGCCAATAATGATGCTCATAAGAATAGCTAATTTAGGATTTTTAGGTAATTGTTCAGTATTTGAAATGAAGCTATTCTCCAATGTTTTTATTAAATCACTATACTACAGCGAGTACACTTCAATTAGAAATCCAATAATTCTTTTTCTTTTTCCGCCAATACTGCATCCACTTTCTTCACAAAATCATCTGTGATTTTTTGAATTTCAGCTTCCGCTTTGTGTTGCTCGTTTTCGCTAATTTCTTTGTCTTTTAATAATTGTTTAATTTTGTCATTAGCATCACGACGTACGTTACGGACCGCCACTTTACCTTGCTCGCCTTCGGCTTTCACTAATTTAATTAGATCACGACGACGTTCTTCTGTTAATGGTGGTAATGGAACACGAATGGTTGTCCCTGCTGAAGACGGGTTTAAACCTAAATCAGAAGTTAAAATGGCTTTTTCTACCGCACCAATTAGGCTACGATCAAAAACAGTTACCGCTAATGTGCGTGCATCTTCAGCGACTACGTTCGCTAATTGGCGTAATGGAGTTGCAGCACCATAATAATCCACTTGAATAGCATCTAATAATGAAGGTTGTGCACGACCTGTGCGGATCTTAGAAATATGACCTTTTAACGCCTCAAGACTTTTTTCCATACGATCTTGTGCATCTTTTCTAATTTCATTAATCATTCGTGTATCCTTTAATCTATGTTGAGATAAAAACAATGGAATTGTACTGGATTTTTACATTTTTTTAAATAAAAGATTTAGTTATCAATCCAAACTAAAAGAAAAAGATAAAAAGAAAGGTAAGGTGTCAACCTTACCTCTGATGATTAACCAACAATTGTTGTGCCTTCCGCTTCACCTAAAATCACATTGCGTAATGCGCCAGGTTTACCCATATTAAATACACGAATTGGAATACCATGGTCACGCGCAAGCGTAAATGCGGCTAAATCCATCACTTGTAATTCTTTTTCAATCACTTCTGCAAAGGTTAATTTGTTATATAATTTTGCATCCGGGTTTTTAGCCGGATCGCAATCGTACACGCCATCCACTTTCGTTGCTTTTAAAACAACATCTGCTTCAATTTCAATACCACGTAAACAAGCTGCAGAATCAGTAGTAAAGAAAGGACTCCCCGTCCCTGCAGAGAAAATCACTACGCGACCTTCACGCAACATTTTGATCGCTTCTGACCAGTTATACGTATCGCAAATCCCATTAAGTTGAAACGCAGACATAAGTTTGGCATTCACATCCGCTCGGTGTAATGCATCACGCATAGCTAAACCATTCATTACTGTCGCTAACATCCCCATATGGTCACCAACAACACGATTCATTCCCGCTTTGGCTAATTTTGCACCGCGGAATAAATTACCACCACCAAGAACGACCCCAACTTCAACACCCATTGCTAAAACATCTTTAATTTCTAATGCCATTCGATCCAAAATCGTTGGATCAATACCAAAACCTTCATCGCCTTGTAAAGCTTCACCGCTCAATTTTAATAAAATACGTTTATAAATTGGTTTGCTCATCTCGTTTCCCCTTGAAGTGTTGACATAAAATCCATCGTATTATAATCCAACATTTTTCAACAGGAAATAGGCATAGCAGATCAATTTAAAATTAGGTAAAATTTCACCGCACTTTTTATAACGCAATATGGAAGACGTAATGAAATCCCACAAATTCGGTATAAAACAAATCGTCGCAATGGTTATCTCATTGATATGCCTTTACTTTGCAAGCCAAGGGTTATTGGCTGCGAGCGGTTTTTTCCCACAGCCTGAACAGCAAGCCATTTTTTCATTATCCTTATTGATCATTTTCTTTACTGCCTCAAAAAAACTGTTTTATTGGGTGCTTTTGCCCTTTGTGAGCATGCAAGCATTATATGCACCCGTTGGATTAGTATTTGGGCCGCCCTCTTATCAATATGTCGCCTCAATCTTTGCAACGGACTTACAAGAAAGTAAAGAATTCTTGGCTCAACTTTCTTTCAGTCATATTGCTTATGGTTTTGCTATCATCGGCTTAATACTAGTCTTCCGATTTGTAACACAAAAATTTGCCCTGCATTTTCATAAAAATAAAGTGTTTTTAGCACTTTCTGCGACTATCATGTTACTCAATACCCCCGCACTCAAATTTATTCAGGAAGGCAGTCAATCCATTCTAAAAGTACAACAAGAATTATCACGTCTTAATGGGTTCAGCATTGAAAGCCGTTGGGGGAAATCGACACTCAATCACAGCCAATATGATGATTATGTGTTGATTATTGGTGAAAGCGCTCGACGTGATTATCATCATGCGTATGGCTATCCAATAGAAAATACGCCTTTTATGTCAACAGCAAAAGGCACATTAATTAATGGCTTAGCCTCTGGCGGTACAAACACAATCGCCTCCTTAAAATTAATGCTCACGCAGCCTGATACGCAAAATTGGGAAGGTGATTACAGTTTAAATTTGGTGGATTTAATAAAATCAGCAGGAATAAAAATCTATTGGATTTCTAACCAAGGTTACTTGGGCGATTTTGACACACCAATTTCAGCAATCGCCAATAAAAGTGATGAAAAAATCTTTTTAAAATATGGCGACTCGCTGAATACTAATGTCAGTGATTTCAAATTATTACCTAAATTTGATCAAGTTATCGAACAGCCATTCTCAAGCAAGCGATTTATTGTGTTACACCTTTATGGCTCCCATCCAATAAGCTGTGATCGACTGGATGATTATCCGAAAATTTTTGACGACAACCAAATTGATAATAAATATTTCAATGTGAATTGCTATATTTCTTCCATTAAAAAAACCGATGAGTTACTACAACAAGTGCATCAGCGTTTAGTAAAAAACTATGAAAAAACACACCGCACTTTTTCAATGGTTTATTTTTCTGATCATGGTTTGAAACATGAAATGGATGATAAAACAATCCATATTATGAACAGCAAACAAAGTAAATTACATTTCAATGTTCCACTATTTAAAATTTCTAGTGATGATAATGAACGGAAAGAATATCAAGCCTTCAAGTCAGGGCTAAATTTCACTGCGGGCATTGCACATTGGATAGGAATTCATAACCCATTATTAAAAAACGAAGATTTATTCAGTCCTGAAAATGATCCTGATGATTACGGATTAGCTGAGAAAATTAAGACTATTCCTTCAGAAGAAGATCCTGCAGTAGTCATTCCATTTAAACCATAAAACAAAAAAAACACCTACAATTTCTTGTAGGTGTTTTTTAAATCAATCAGTTTAGATAATTAAGCATTACCAGTGATTTTAGCAACTTCTGCTGCGAAATCTTCTTCCACTTTCTCGATACCTTCACCCACTTCTAAACGGATAAAGTTAGAAACTGAAGTACCTACTGATTTTAAGTAGTCACCCACAGTTTGTGAAGGATCCATAACGAATGCTTGACCCGTTAATGATACTTCACCAGTGAATTTCTTCATACGACCTTCAACCATTTTCTCTGCGATTTCTTTTGGTTTACCAGAGTTGATTGCGATGTCGATTTGAATTTGACGCTCATGAGCAACAACTTCAGCAGAAACATCTTCTGGGTTTACGAATTCTGGTTTAGATGCTGCAACGTGCATTGCTACTTTTTTAAGTTCATCTTCTGAACCAGCACCTGCAACTAACACACCGATTTTCGCACCATGTAAGTATTGTGCAATCACTTGACCATCTAAGTATTGAACACGACGGATTGTCATGTTTTCACCGATTTTAGCAACTAATGCTGCACGTTTTTCTTCAAATTGTGCTGCTAATGTTTCAATTGTGGTGCCTTTGTTTGCTAATGCATAGTCAGCAACTTCATTTGCTAAACCTAAGAAACCTGCATCTTTCGCTACGAAGTCAGTTTCGCAGTTCATTTCAACTAATACGCCAAAACCTGCACCAATACGAGCAAGGATAACACCTTCTGCCGCAATACGACCCGCTTTTTTAGCCGCTTTCGCTTGACCTGATTTACGCATATTGTCGATTGCTAATTCAATATCACCGTTTGCTTCAACTAACGCTTTTTTACATTCCATCATGCCTGCGCCAGTACGCTCACGAAGTTCTTTTACTAATGCTGCTGTGATTTCAGCCATTTTTGTTGTCCTCTAATATTCTTGAATGGAAATACGCTGTTTCAAAATTTAATAAAAAAACACCGCACTTTTGGGAATTTGATATAAAAGCAGGGAACAATTTGCCCCCTGCTGATAATAGGGCTTTCGCCTTATTCAACCTGATTACTCAGCAGATTCTGCTGCGAATTTTTCTTCTACAGCCACTTCAGCTTGGCGACCTTCTTTAACTGCCGCTGCTGCAGCTGTTAAATATAATTGAATCGCGCGAGTTGCATCATCGTTACCAGGGATTAAGAAATCAACGCCATCTGGGCTAGCGTTAGTATCAACTACTGCAAATACTGGAATACCTAGATTGTTTGCTTCTTTTACTGCAATGTGTTCGTAATCTGCACCGATAACGAAAATCGCATCTGGAAGACCTGCCATATCTTTGATACCGCCAAGGCTTAATTCAAGTTTTTGCATTTCACGAGTACGATCTAATGCTTCTTTTTTGGTTAATTTATCAAATGTACCGTCTTGAGATTGAACTTCAAAATCTTTTAAACGTTTGATTGATTGACGAACTGTTTTCCAGTTAGTCAACATACCACCTAACCAACGGTGATTTACATAATATTGTTGACAATCTAATGCTGCTGCTTTAACTGCTTCTGAAGCTGCACGTTTTGTACCAACGAATAAGATTTTACCGTTGTTACTTGCGATACGAGTTAATTCAGCTAATGCTTCATTGAATAATGGAAGCGTTTTTTCTAAGTTAACGATATGAACACCGTTACGAGCACCGAAAATGAATGGTTTCATTTTTGGGTTCCAGTAACGAGTTTGGTGACCGAAATGTACGCCTGCATTAATCATGTCGCGCATTGAAACTTGTGCCATAATATTTTCCTTTTAATTGGGGTTGAGCCTCCACATACCAGCAAACCGACCGTTTGGCACCCCGATTTACTTTTATGATATGTGTGTGTTGTTAATAAATAAAAAATTGTTATTCTGCTAAGACAAAATAACGGGGCATTTTATACCATAAAGTGCGGTTAAAAACTAGCTAATTTTTTATTTTTTACCAAAAAACTAAACCCGCGATTTACGCGGGCTTAGCAAATTTAGATCAACAATTATTCTGCACTTTGATTCATAAATTCATCATTCACTTCAATTTTCGCTTTAGCGCGTAATGATTTCAATAAATTCGCTTGTAAATCAAAGGCTTTACCTTGCATAATCTTCGCTGCAAATTGCTCTTTCGCGGCTTGTTCAACAGCCACATTTTCAATACCATCCAAAGCAATAATAACTACATCACCGCTGTTGGTCTGCGCAACTTGGTAAACATGATGATCTTGCTCAGGTTTCATAGCAAAAATCACGTTATTTAACACAGGATCTTTATTTTGCGCATAAACCCAAGTTTCTTGCTTACCGAAATTAACCCCATCGACTTTCGCTTCTTTATTTGAAGCCAATGATTTCGCCAACTCGTTGGCTTTTGCTAACACAGCCACTTCTGCTTTTTGGCGTTTGAGTAACGTTTCAATTTCCGCTTTAGCTTCATCTAATGTTTTCTTCGCTTGCGGCTTATGCTCTAGAACACGCACCACAATTGAATGTTGTTCTTCCACATTCATTGGCTCTGAATTCATATTGCCTTGTGATACATCGCCATCAAACATAGCATGTACTACATTTGGGAAATTCAGTTCAACCGGAATGTCATCACGAGAGAAATACCCCGTTTCTTTCACTTCCACACCTGCTGCATCTGCCGCTGCTTTTAATGAAGATTGATCTTCAAATGCTTTTTCTGCCGCTTTTTTCTCAATAGTATAGAACTGCGTATGGGTTAAATCTTGACGAACTTGTTGCGCAATTTGCGTTTTCACTTGTTCAAATGGCAAGACTGTTGCCCCTTTACGATCTTTCACTAAAATAATATGGTAACTGCCATCAATTTTTACTGGTGTGCTAAATTTTCCCACTTCCACTAAAATTGCGGCGTCTTCAAAATCTTTTGGTAAATCACCATTGCTAAACCAACCTAATTCACCACCTTTATCTCCTGATAGCTTATCAGTAGATTTCGTTTTCGCTAATTCAGCGAAATCTGCACCATTTTGTAAGGCTTGATAAGCATCTAAAGCATCAGTTTCATTTGCAAACTGAATATGTGCAATATTTTGTTGCCCTTTAGACATAAATTGGCTCTTATTATCTTGATAATATTGCTGAATTTTCGTGTCATCGACTGTAATCGATTTATTAACGATTTCTTTATTTAAATCAAGATATTGTACTTTTACCAATTCAGGCACAATGAAAGCATTGCTATTGGCATCATAATAGGCTTTGATTTCCTGTTCTGACACTTGCTGTTTTGCGATTTCATCTGCTAAAGGCAATTGAGCAAAGCGCACTTTGCGTTGTTGGAAAAATAACTTAGCAAATTCCTCTTGGCTTGTTGGTAATAGAAAGACGGAATTATTCAAACCCGATTGTAATTGCTCAAAACGCAAGGCTTCACGCACATAAGCCGCATACATATCCGCAGTCATATTATTATTGCGCAACACTTGCTGATAAGCTTCATTACTAAATTTGCCATCCATTTGGAACATTGGCGTTCTAACAATTTCTTGCTTAATACGTTCATCACTGACACCCAATTTTAAATCGGTAATATATTGAGTCAGCAATTTTTGTTCAATCATGCGATTTAATACAGAAGCACGAATACCTTTTGTAAATTCAGGTGTATTAGCTACCTCTGCAAATTTTGCCCCTAATAACTGGCTACTACGCTGATATTCATTGTTGTATTGTTGCTGAAATTCCGCTTGAGAGACTTCCTCACCATTAATCTTAACAGCAAAGGTATCTGCGCTACGGCCTAAATAACCATACATCCCCGTAATCACAAAGGATACCCCGATTAATGCTAAGACGGCTTTGGCAATACCACTATTTGATGCGTGGTGCATTTTTTCCATAAACATGGGCACATTCCTAATCTATAAATCTAAAAATTTTGCAAATTATAAACGAAAGTGCGGTGAAAAATCAGCAAGTTTTTAAAACTTCCGTTTTTTCCACCGCACTTAATATTGATGATTAATTCACTGTTGGCGCAATTTTACGGCTTTTACGAGCTCTCACTACTTTAACTGCATTGACCGGTGTCATCTTCACCATTTCCACACCTTCAGGTGGATTTTCTAAAGCAAGACTGAGTACCTCATCAATGGTTTCAACTGCATGAATCGCTAGACCCGCTTTGGCATTATCTGGAATTTCTTCCAAATCTTTCACATTATCTTTTGGAATTAACACCGTTTTAATACCACCACGATAAGCGGCCAATAGTTTTTCTTTTAAACCACCAATTGGCAGCACTTTTCCTCGTAAACTAATCTCACCCGTCATAGCCACATCCGCACGAACTGGGTTTCCAGTTAAACAAGAAACAAGGGCTGTACACATTGCAATACCAGCACTCGGACCATCTTTTGGTGTTGCTCCATCAGGCACATGAATGTGAATATCTCGCTTTTCATGGAAATCAGAAGCAATACCCAATTTCTCCGCACGAGAACGAACAACTGTCATCGCGGCTTGGATACTTTCTTTCATGACATCACCCAATGAGCCAGTATAGGTTAATTTACCTTTACCGATAACAGAAGCGGTTTCAATAGTCAGTAAATCACCGCCTACTTCAGTCCAAGCTAAGCCGGTAACTTCACCAACTCGATTTTGGGTATCCGCCAAGCCGAAATCAAAACGTTTCACGCCCAAATATTCTTGTAAGTTCGCGGAATTGACCACAATAGCTTTCAATTTCTTATTGAGCAGCAGATTTTTTACTGCTTTACGGCAAATTTTAGAAATTTCACGTTCTAATCCACGCACACCGGCTTCACGCGTATAATAACGGATAATATCTAAAATCGCGTTTTCTTCGATGGTTAATTCACCCGCTTTTAAACCATTACGTTCAATTTGTTTGTTCAACAAATGCTGAGTAGCGATATTTAATTTCTCATCTTCGGTATAACCAGCAAGACGAATCACTTCCATACGATCAAGCAACGGCCCTGGAATATTCATGGAATTTGAAGTCGCCACAAACATCACATCAGACAAATCATAATCCACTTCTAAATAATGGTCGTTGAACTTCGTATTTTGTTCAGGATCAAGCACTTCTAATAGGGCAGAAGCCGGGTCTCCTCGATGATCCATCGCCATTTTGTCAATTTCATCTAGCAAGAATAGTGGGTTTTTGACACCTACTTTTGCCATTTTCTGAATTAATTTACCCGGTAATGAACCGATATAGGTTTTACGATGACCTCTGATTTCAGCTTCATCTCGTACCCCACCTAATGCCATACGCACGTATTTACGTCCTGTTGCATTGGCGATAGATTGTCCCAAAGACGTTTTACCCACGCCTGGCGGTCCAACTAAGCACAAAATAGGTCCTTTAATTTTATTTAGACGATTTTGTACCGCGAGATATTCCAAAATACGTTCTTTAACGCGTTCTAAACCATAATGATCTGCATCCAAAACAACCTGAGCCTTGGCTAAATCTTTCTTCACCTTGGTAGTTTTATGCCAAGGAATCTGCAACATCCAATCAATGTAACCACGCACCACTGTCGCTTCTGAAGACATTGGGGACATCATTTTGAGTTTTTTCAGTTCTGATTCAACTTTTTCTTTAGCTTCTTGCGGTAATTTTGCTTCTTCTAACTTTTTATATAATTGATCAATTTCATTTTCATCTGGATTCTCATCTTGATGCCCCAATTCTTTACGAATCGCTTTCATTTGCTCATTGAGGTAATAATCACGCTGCGTTTTTTCCATTTGCTCTTTGACTTTCGCGCGAATACGTTTTTCCACCTGCAATAAGTCATTTTCACTTTCCATTGCACCAAGTAAATATTCAAGTCTGTCAGACACATTCGCACGTTCTAACACTTCTTGTTTGTGACGTAAAGCTAGCGGTAAATGAGCTGCCAAAGTATCAGCAAAACGATCAGGCTCTAAAATAGCCTCCAATGCTTTATAAATTTCAGGCTGAACTTTCTTATTCTGTTTGGCAAAATTATCAAATTCTTTCAACGTCATATCACGCAGAACCAACATTTCTTTTTCATCCGCATAAGTCGTTTCAATTAAATCGACTGTTGCAGAGAAATAGCCTTCATCAGTGATATGTTTCACATTGACACGTTGTTGACCTTCCACTAGCACTTTTACTGTGCCATCTGGCAGTTTTAATAACTGAATAATATTGACCAGCGTACCCACTGAAAAGAGATCTTCAACCTGAGGTTCTTCAATATCAGCTTGTTTTTGAGCAACGAGTAATAATTGCTTTCCATTTTCCATCGCCGCATCTAAGCTACGAATTGATTTATCACGACCAACAAACAATGGCATGACCATGTAAGGAAAAACAACCACATCTCGCAATGGCAAGACGGGGATTTCATGTGTTTCGCTTTTTTTTACACTCATTTTCTTTCTCTATCATTACAAATTCGGGATAATACTAGCCAATATATAGGCAAAAAACTAAACTTCAAGCCTAGAAACCAAAAGTGCGGTTAATTTAACCGCACTTTGTTTTACTCATTTATTTATACAACAAAGTCGGGGCTTTATCTTCGTTGATAACCTTCTCATCCACCACCACTTTGGCTAAATTTTCAATAGAAGGTAAATCATACATGGTGTCTAACAATACTGACTCAACAATCGAACGTAAACCACGAGCACCTGTTTTGCGAGCAAGTGCTTTTTTCGCCATTGCTTGCAATGCTTCTGGCGTAAATTCCAGCTCCACGTCTTCTAAACTAAATAAGGCTTGATATTGTTTAATTAACGCATTTTTTGGCTCTGTTAAAATCTGAATCAATGCCTCTTCATCCAATTCACTCAATGGTGCCACTACAGGCAAACGACCAACAAACTCAGGAATCATACCGAATTTAATCAAATCTTCTGTTTCAATTTGTTTGAATAATTCAGTTAAGCTTAATTCATCCTGTTCGCCTTTAACTTCCGCATCGAAACCAATTCCACTACCAACATGAACGCGTTTTTGTACAATTTTATCTAAGCCGGCGAAAGCACCACCGCAAATAAATAAAATTTTCGATGTATCAACACGTAACATATCTTGTTGTGGATGTTTGCGTCCACCTTGCGGAGGTACAGAAGCAACGGTACCTTCAATTAATTTTAATAAAGCTTGCTGAACACCTTCACCTGATACATCACGCGTAATCGATGGATTTTCAGATTTACGCGTAATCTTATCAATTTCATCAATGTAAATAATGCCTTGCTCTGCTTTTTCGGTATCGTAATCACAATTTTGCAATAATTTCTGAATGACATTCTCAACGTCTTCACCCACATAGCCAGCTTCTGTTAATGTAGTCGCATCCGCCATTGCAAAAGGAACATTCAACATTCTTGCCAAAGTCTGTGCTAAAAGGGTTTTACCGCTTCCTGTTGGACCAATTAATAACACATTACTTTTACTTAATTCCACTTCATCGGTTTGATGATTTGAACGTAAGCGTTTGTAATGGTTATATAAGGCAACTGCCATCACCTTTTTCGCATAATCTTGACCAATTACATAATCATCTAAATTCGCGCGAATTTCATGTGGTGTAGGTAATTTTGTCTCAACAACCTCTGCTTCCGTTTCTTCTACTTCTTCCGCTTCTTGTTGTAATAAGCTATGGCAAAGCTCAATACAATCACCACAAATATAACCTGATGTTCCTGCAATTAATTTCCCCACTTCATCCTGTGATTTACCACAAAATGAACAATGGGTTTCGTTTTCATTCGCCATTTTATCTTCCCATTTCTGATTAGCGTTTCACTAATACGCTATCGACTAAACCGTAATTTTTCGCTTCTTCTGCAGACATAAAATTATCTCTATCCGTATCACGTTCAATTCGCTCAATCGCTTGTCCTGTATGGAAGGCTAAGCGTTCATTTAATGTCTGTTTGATTTTTAGAATTTCTTGCGCATGAATTTGGATATCTGATGCTTGACCACGAAAACCGCCTAATGGTTGATGAATCATCACGCGCGCATGAGGCAATGCTGCACGTTTACCTGCTGTACCACCCGCTAATAAAAAAGCGCCCATTGAACAAGCTTGACCAATACAAAGCGTACGCACATCAGGTTTAATAAATTGCATGGTGTCATAAATCGCCATGCCCGCAGTTACTGAACCACCAGGGCTATTAATATAAATATTAATGTCTTTATCTGGATTTTCAGACTCAAGGAATAATAACTGCGCAACAATTAAATTTGCCATACGGTCTTCAACTTCACCGCTTAAAAAGATCACACGCTCTTTTAATAAACGTGAATAAATGTCATAAGAACGCTCCCCTCTTGAAGTCTGTTCTACGACCATAGGAATGACTGACATAATGTCCCCCCATAAATTCATTTTCATCATAACCGAGCTATTCTACCCGAAAACTCAGGTTTTACCTAAATATAAAACAAAAGTGCGGTCTATTTTGGGCGAGTTTTAAAACATCGCAAAATATAACCGCACTTTAATGTTAATAAATAAAAGATTAAGCTTGTGGATTCATGATCTCATCGAAAGATGAAGCTTTTTCTGTAACTTGCGCTTTTGCAAGTACAGCTTCAACCGCTTGCTCTTCTAATACAACGTTACGAAGATTATTCATTAACTCGTTGTTTTTACCATAGTATTCAACAACTTCTGCAGGTTGCTCATAAGCTGAAGCGATTTCTTCGATCATTGCTTTAACGCGATCTTCATCTGCTTTTAATTCATTTGATGCAATGACTTCAGAGAATAACAAGCCAACTAATACGCGACGTTTCGCTTGCTCTTCAAATAATTCGCGTGGTAATTGTGCAGCTTGTTGAGCATTACCACCAAAACGTTGTGCAGCTTGACCACGTAATACTTCAATTTCTTGTTCTACTGCAGCTGTTGGTACATCAATTTGGTTTTCAGCGATTAAGCCTTCAATAACTTGTTGCTTCACACGTGCAACAAGAGCGTTTTTCAATTCACGTTGCATATTTTTACGAATTTCTACACGTAAATCTTCAACTGTTTTTGTATTTGGACCAAATTTTGCTACAAATTCATCTGTTAATTCAGGTAACACTTGGTTTTCAACTTTTTTCAAGGTAATAGCAAATTTAGCTGCTTTACCTTTTAAGTTTTCAGAATGATATTCAGCAGGGAAAGTCACATCAATATCAAATTGTTCGCCAGCTTTATGACCAACGATACCTTCTTCAAAACCAGGAATCATACGACCTTGTCCCATCGCTAATGCGAAGTCAGTCGCTTTACCACCTTCAAATTCTTCGCCATCTACTGAACCAACAAAGTCAATAGTTACACGATCATCTGCTTTTGCAGCTTCTTGAGTTTCAGCCCAAGTTGATTGTTGTTTACGTAATACATTTACCATGTTATCAACATCAGCATCTGTAATTTCAACAACTGGTTTCTCAACTTTAATGTTTTCTAAACCTTGTAATTTAACTTCTGGATAAACTTCAAATGTTGCGGTAAATACTAAATCTTTACCATCTTCAAAGCTTTCAACCGCAAATGTTGGACGACCCGCTAAATTTACTTTTTCTTTGAACATTAAATCAAAGAAATGGCGAGGTAATAAATCATTTAACACATCTTGACGAATTGATGCACCAAAGCGTTTTTCTACGATTTGCGCAGGCACTTTACCTTTACGGAAACCATCAACGCGTACATTTTTTGCTGCACGTTTTAATTCTTCACGCACTGCAGTTGTTACTGTTTCTGCTGGGACAGTAATGCTAACACGACGCTCTAAACCTTGAGTTGTTTCAATAGTTGACATTGTTCTTTTCCTTTAATATTGAATGAAAAACCCAGCAAACGCTGAATTTAGATAAAAATAAACTGGCAAATTATAGCGAAAGATTATAATTCAGTCGAGGAAAATTTTAGCGATAAAAAATCCCGCTGAATACGGGATTTTTAATATAAAACGAAAAATTAAAGTGCTTTCGGTAAACGAATTTTTTGACCAGGGAAAATTTTATTTTCGTCTTTGATCACTTCTTTATTTGCTTCAACGATAGCTTTGTATTTAGTACCGTTACCATATGCTTTCTCAGCAATCGCCCATAAAGTATCGCCTTTTTGAATCACGTAGAATTCTTCTTCCGTTGCTAAGGTTTCACCATTTGCAATGGTTACTGCATCAACATTTACGCTTTCAACACCTTCAACATTACCCGCCATTAAAATTGCTTTTTCTAGCGCTTGTGCAGAAGCTGCTGTACCACTAATTTTTGCTACACCATTTTCAACAGTTACAGATACATTTTCGATACCTGGATTGTCTTCAGCAATATGTTTTGTTATTGCTTTTGAAGGATCATCATCCTTACCAAATAATTTTCTGCCAATACTACCCACAAAATCAAATAAACCCATTTGTTTTTTCCTTTTAAAAGATGAATCAAAATATGAACCAGTTTATCATTGCTAATAAACTGGGTCTAAAATAACGAAATATCATCACAATGTCTATAAAATCTTGTAAAAATTTCACCGCACTTTTTGCAATTTTCGAGTACAATAGGCAACAAATTTATTACATCACATAAAGGAAAAAAATTATGCGTTGGCAAGGCAGACAACAGAGTTCAAATGTGGAAGATCGTCGTTCTTCCGGTGGTATGCGAATGGGCGGAGGACGTAAAACAGGTATCCTTGGCTTTATTATATTATTGGTAGGCGCTTATTATGGGGTTGACCTCTCAGGCTTAGTGGGCGGAGAATTGCCGGGGTTTAGTTCTGTGACACAATCCTCGTCCAAACTTTCAGAAAAAGATGAACAAATGCTGAATGAGCTTTCTCGCGTAGTATTGCGCGATACTGAAGTCACTTGGCAAAATTACTTTGCCCAACAAGGACAACGTTATATAGCACCAACAATGGTGCTTTATACGGGCTCCACTCGTACCGCTTGTGGTAATGGATTAGCGGCAATGGGACCATTTTACTGCCCGAGTGATAACAAAGTGTATTTAGATCTGTCTTTCTATGCGGATATGAAAAATAAATTGGGGGCAGCCGGTGATACCGCTTTTGCTTATGTGATTGCGCATGAAGTGGGGCACCACGTCCAAAATTTGATGGGCATTTTGCCTAAAGTACATATGTTACAACAACAAAACCGCGCGCAAGCCAACCAGTTATCTGTTCGAGCTGAATTACAAGCTGACTGCTTCGCTGGCGTTTGGGGGCATCAAGCTTCAAAACAAGGATTATTTGAACAAGGTGATCTTGAAGAAGCCTTTAATGCGGCAGAAGCGGTTGGTGATGACCGTTTACAAAAACGCAGCCAAGGTTATGCAGTCCCTGACAGTTTTACCCATGGCACCTCTGCTCAGCGTTTAGAATGGTTCCGTCGCGGATTACAAACAGGCAATCCAGCACAATGTAATACTTTTAATTAAGAAACGAATAAGTTGAAAAAATCCCCAATTTTATATTAAGAAAATTGGGGATTTTTATTTTTATCTCAAAGTGCGGTGAATTTTTCACGCGTTTTATAAATCACCACGTTGCACAATGACACCCACATTTTTTGCTTGTGGTACTGCAGTTGGTTTGCTTAGTTTTAGGCGCAAAGCTTGCAACTTAAATTGGTTTTGTAGCTGATCAGCCACTTCATAAGCCACACGTTCAATTAATAAAAACGGTTGAGACTGCACATAATCAATAATAAATTGGCTGACTTCAGCATAATTTAAACAATATTTTACATCATCGCTGCGTGCCGCTTGTTCGCAATCCCACGCCATTTCAATATCAAATATTAACTTTTGTTTAATTTGTTGCTCCCAATCATAAACGCCAATTTGTGCAAATACCGTTAATCCTTCAATAAAAATCCGATCAGTCATTTTCCATCCCTTTTTAATAAAATACTATTGGCTTAATCCTATCAAGTTTAGGTAGAATAGTCATAGTTTTTTATTGAGAGATGCACAATGAGCTTATTTTCCCTTTTTTATATGTTGCTCACCTATTTATTAGGTTCTATCTCTGGTGCAATTGTCATTTGTCGCTTAAAAGGTCTCCCAGATCCTCGTGAAGAAGGTTCACAAAACCCAGGTGCGACAAATGTTTTACGCCTTGGTGGACGCTGGGCAGCCTTATTTGTGCTACTGTTTGATATTATCAAAGGCATGGCGCCCGTTTGGATTGGTTATTATTTAGGCTTAACCCATTTTCAACTTGGCATGGTTGCATTAGCGGCTTGTTTAGGTCACATCTTCCCTGTATTTTTTAAATTCCGGGGCGGAAAAGGCGTAGCAACTGCCTTTGGTGCTATCGCACCTATTGCTTGGGGGGTTGCTGGTACAATGGTTGGTACTTGGTTGATTGTTTTTTTAATCAGCGGTTATTCCTCATTAAGCGCCGTTGTTGCTGCATTGCTCACACCATTTTATGTATGGTGGTTTAAACCTGAGTTTACTTTCCCGGTAGCATTAGTGTGCTGTTTATTGATTTATCGCCACCATTCAAATATTCAACGCTTATGGCGTGGCCAAGAAGACAAAGTTTGGTCGAAATTTAAGAAATTACCATGAAGAAACTACTCTCTTTTTTTGCAATCATTTTAATTATTTGTGCAGCAGTTGGATTTTGGGGTTATCAACAAATTCAGCAGGTTATTGCACAGTCTATTGAAGTAAAACAAGATCAATTAATTACCATTGAACGAGGTACAACTGGGCAAAAACTGGTGACATTATTGCAACAGGAATTTCAAATTCAGCAAGCTAACTGGTTACCATGGGCGCTAAAATTAAATCCTCAACTCAATAAAATTAAAGCGGGTACTTACGCTTTAAACAATGTGCAAACACTGAGTGATTTGTTGAAAGTGCTTAATGAAGGCAAAGAAGCACAATTTGCCATTCGTTTTGGCGAAGGTGAAACTTGGCAACAAGTACAAAAATCCCTTGAAAATGCACCGCACTTAAAGCACGAATTTGATTATCAATCATCACGCATGAATGCCAACGTGCTTGAATACTTTTCTAATACGGATAAACTGATTCCTGCCTTCAGTAAATCTATCGCGGAATATCAGAATATTGATGGCTGGGTTTATCCTGATACCTATCATTACACGCCAAATTCTAGCGACAAGGCGCTCCTTAAACGAGCTATCGAGCGTACAAGCAAAGTCCTAGAAAATGCTTGGCAAAATAGAGATAAAGATCTGCCATTAAATAATCCCTATGAAATGCTCATTTTGGCTTCTATTGTAGAGAAAGAAAGCGCTTTACAAGCAGAACGCAGCCGTATTGCTGGCGTATTTGTTAATCGCTTAAAAGCTAAAATTAAACTACAAACGGATCCAACAGTGATTTATGGCATGGGCGATAATTATAATGGCAATATTCGTAAAAAAGATTTAGAAACACCAACACCATATAATACTTATATTATTGATGGATTACCGCCAACGCCGATTGCCAATCCAAGCGAGAGTGCAATTTTAGCGGTGGCACACCCTGAAAAACATGATTTTATTTATTTTGTGGCAGATGGTACGGGTGGACACAAATTTAGTCGCACCCTAAATGAACATAATAAAGCAGTGCAAGAATATTTACGTTGGTACCGCGAAAACAATAAGAAAAAATAATATGAACGGAAAATTTATCGTCTTAGAAGGCTTAGAAGGTGCTGGCAAAACCACTGCTCGCGAAGCTGTTATTGAACAATTACATCAACTTGGCATTACGAATTTAGTATTTACTCGCGAGCCTGGTGGCACGCCCTTAGCAGAAAAATTGCGCCAATTAATTAAGCATGAAATGGAAGAACCCGTTAGCGACAAAGCAGAATTATTAATGCTTTACGCAGCACGTATTCAATTGGTTGAAAATGTGATCAAGCCTGCACTTGCTGAAGGGAAATGGGTTATCGGTGATAGACATGATATGTCATCCCAAGCTTACCAAGGCGGTGGTCGTCAGCTCGATTTGGCATTATTGAATAATCTAAAACAAACGGTACTTGGCGAGTTTGAACCCGATTTTACCCTTTATTTAGATATCGATCCTGCAATTGGATTAGCTCGAGCCAGAGGACGTGGCGAATTGGATCGCATTGAGCAACAAAACTTAGATTTTTTCCACCGCACTCGTCAACGTTATCTTGAATTAGTGGAAAACAATCCCAAAGCTGCCATCATCAATGCAGAGCAGCCAATTGAACAAGTCACTGCAGATATAAAAAGTGCGGTGCAAAAATTCGTGATTTCTCAACAGGAAAGTTAACATAATGGCAATGCTTTATCCTTGGCTTACTCCTATTTATCAGCAAGTAACCTCCGCTTTTGCACAAGGGCATGGTCATCATGCGTTGCTGTTTCGGACGGAGCAAGGATTAGGCATTGAACAGTTAATCAGCGCACTTAGCCAGTTCCTACTTTGTACCGAACCCCATGCACCTTGCGACAATTGTCATAGTTGCAACTTAGCTAAATCAGGCAATCATCCTGATTATCATGTGCTTGCACCTATTGATAACAAGGATATCGGTGTTGATCAAGTGCGTGATATTAATGAAAAAGTACAGCAATTTGCTCAACAAAATGGCAACAAAGTAGTGTTTATCCAAGGCGTTGAACGCCTTACTGAAGCTGCCTCAAACGCACTATTAAAGACATTAGAAGAGCCTCGCCCTCAAACCTATTTTTTACTACAAGCAGATTTAACTTCAGCTCTCATGCCGACAATTTATAGCCGTTGCCAAGTGCGAGTCATTCCTTCGCCTGATACCGATGTTGCAATGGAATGGTTGCAATCACAATATCAAGCAGAAACAGAACAAATTTCAACCGCACTTTGTATTAACTATGGACGTCCCTTATTAGCGCTAAATTGTTTAGAACAAGGTTTACTAGAAAAAAGACGCGAATTTATGCGTGCTTTTTGGTTATATTACCAACGTAAATCGCCATTGGAGCTGTTACCATTATTTGATAAAACGTTAATCTTTCATCAAATTGATTGGATTGCCTCTTTTATTAGTGACGCTTTAAAAGACAAACTGGGAATTCAAACGGGTTGGATTAATGCGGATCTCATCAAAGGCGTCCAACAATTCAGCCAGAAACAGCAAGCAGAAAGCTTATTAAAAGCCAATCAAATTATGCAAAAAGTGCGGTCTGATTTAAGCGAAATTAATGCCGTCAACCAAGAATTAATCTTGCTTGATGGATTAACGCGTCTCATCACCGAGGTTTTCACTCAAAACTAATTAATTATTTTATAAAGGAATTTTATGTTTATCGTTGACAGTCATTGTCATTTAGATGCTCTAGATTACGACAATCTACACAAAGATATAGATGATGTTGTTGAAAAAGCCAAAGCGCGCGACGTTCAACATTTGCTCACCATTGGCGTTACCCTCAGCCGATTTGAAAAACAGCGAGATGCTCTTGCACATCGCCAAGATATTTCCTTTGCTTGTGGCGTTCATCCTCTTGATTTAGAAGATGAACCCTATGATCAAGCCCGCTTAATCAAATTGGCACAACATCCTAAAGTCGTTTCCATTGGCGAAATTGGTTTGGATTATTATTACAGTGCAGATAATAAAGAGCTGCAGCAACAGATTTTTGCCAGCCAAATTGATGTGGCAAATCAATTAAATAAACCTGTCATTATCCACACAAGAGCTGCTGGCGATGATACTATTCAGATTTTGCAAGATAATCAGGCTGAAAAGTGCGGTGGAGTGATTCATTGTTTTACGGAAACCATGGAATTCGCAAAAAAAGCCTTAGACTTAGATTTTTATATTTCTTTTTCCGGCATTGTGACGTTCAAAAATGCCGAAGAAATTCGTGAAGTGGCTCGCTATGTGCCGCTAGATCGTTTGCTTGTTGAAACAGATAGCCCTTATTTAGCGCCCGTACCTTATCGTGGCAAACAAAATCAACCAGCATATACGCGTGAAGTTTGTGAATATGTTGCTAGCTTGAAAGGATTGTCATTAGAAGAATTTGCACAAATCAGCAGCCAAAATTTTGAGCGTTTATTTAAAATTAACGTGCTATAATCGGGCAAACTAGATTTAAAAGGACAAATTATGCGCAAAATTATCAAATATTTTTTATTATTTATCGTATTTGCATTCCATACCGTTCTCTTTGCTGGCATTAACTTTATTTTTCCGCAATATGAAGTAACTAAAGTCATCAACACTGACGTTAAACGTATGGATAAAGATGGATTAATTACAAAAGCCAACCCTGCTGACAATCTCACCACAAGAGATGTTTACTTTATTAACACCAAACGCCCAGAAGAAACGCAACCGATGGTGTATCGCAATGAAGATACACGCTGGGGTTTTCCATTCTATTTCAAATTTGAATCAGCCAATTTACAAGCCAAAGCGCAAGATTTTGCTGAACGTCAAAGCTGGGTCGAAATGAAATATTATGGCTGGCGCTTAACCATGTTTGATGAATTCCGCAATGTTGTGTCGATCAAAGAAATTGCCTCACCAGATGAGAAATCGCACCCTGTTCTAAGTTATATTTTCTATTTCTTAGGATTGATTACCCTATTTTTATCAATCCAATTTATTCGCGGTTGGTTTGATAGCGAGGCTTAACCATGTCGTTTAGCATAATTGTTGCAGCAACGAAAAATTGGGTTATTGGCAAAGATAATCAAATGCCATGGCATTTGCCTGCTGACTTAGCTTGGTTTAGACAAAACACTCAAGGCAAACCAGTGATTATGGGCAGAAAGACTTTTGAAAGTATTGGTCGCCCATTGCCAAAACGCACAAATATTGTGCTATCACGCCAAGAATTTGTACATGAAGGGGTTATTTGGCAGCCTGATTTTGAAAGTGCGGTCAATTTTGTCAAAGATTCTGCAGAAATTATGCTTATTGGCGGCGGTCAGCTGTTCAAACAATATTTACCACAGGCAAGCAAGCTTTATTTCACGCAAATTCAAACAGAAATTGACGGCGATACTTTTTTTCCTGAATTAAATTGGGATGAATGGCAAATTGAATTTGAGCAATATCGCCCTGCGGACGAGAATAATGCTTACGACTGCCGTTTCTTAATTTTGACACGCAAAGAAAAATAGAAAAAGCAGGTTAAACCTGCTTTTTTGTTAATCCTCTTTCAAATCTTTACGCAGAGAAACCATCAACTGATCAATTTTGAAATTCTCTGTATCAATGATCTCAAATTTGTATTTATCATATAACACAAAATCGGTTTTCTTCGGAATTTTTCGCAACATATACATCATAAAACCACCGATAGTCTCATAATTTTCTGCTGCGGGGAATTCCACAATATCTAAGGCGCGCATCACATCTTCTAGAGGCGTAATACCGTCGATTAACCAAGAATCTTCATCTCGACGTACAATTTGTTCTTCTTCATTGGAAACCAATTCGCCCATCACAATGCTCATCACATCATTTAAGGTGACAATCCCTACAACTAACGCATATTCATTGATGATTAAGGCAAAATCTTCCCCTGTGGATTTAAAAAGTTCTAACACTTCATACAAAGACAACGTATCTGGCACAAACAAGGCCTTGCGTAATAAACGGTTATCCGTTAGCGATACATCGTTGCCGTTTAAATAGCAAGTCAACAAAGTATGAGATTCCACATAACCTAAGATTTTATCCAAGCCACCATCACAAATTGGTAATTTGGAATGAGAATCTTGCACTAAAGTATTTAATACATCCTGACGCGAAAAAGTGCGGTCTAAAAATACGATATTTTCACGCGTCGTCATGGTAGAAGTGACAGTTCTGGACTGCATATCAAAAATATTTTCGATAAGATATTGCTCTTGTGCCTTCAACACACCAGATTCAGCACCAGCCTCAACTAACGCCACAATATCTTCCGAAGTCATATTTTCTTCTCGTACCGTAGAAATGCGGAATAAACGAAAAACTAAATTTGCAATGCTATCAATAAACCACACCAATGGTTTAAAAATAAAAATACAGAATTGCATAATGCTAACAGTTTTAATCGCAATCTTCTCTGGATAGGTCATGGCTAAGCGTTTAGGAATAAGATCCGCCACCAAAATAAAAAGGAAAGTCACGACAGTAAATGCTAACCAAGACGCTGCACTATCAACCCAATCCGCTTGCCAATATTGTTGCAAGAATTGCGATAAATAAGGATTAATCGCACTTTCCCCAATCATACCACCGAGGATCGCCACCATATTTAAGCCAATTTGCACTACAGTAATAAAACGCCCTGGTTTTTGTTGTAACTTCAGCACCTCTTCCGCTTTCTGATTTCCTTCATTAGCTAAGGTTTGTAACTTTATTTTACGCGCACCCGCCAAGGAAATTTCCGCAGAAGAAATCACCGCACTAATAACAATTAGTCCGAAAATAATTAAAATTGCTTCAAATAATCCCATAAAAATATCCTAATTTTCACCGCACTTTAGGCAGAATATTGTTGAACAAAGTCTAAGAAACGCCCTTCATCCCACACTTCGATCCCTAATTCTTGTGCTTTACTTAATTTTGAACCGGCAGCCTCACCAGCAATCACTAAATCTGTTTTCGCAGATACACTACCGCTCACTTTACAACCAAAAGATTGCAATAATTCTTTCGCTTCAGAACGCCCCATTTTTGTTAAGGTTCCCGTTAAAACAACGGTTTTATTTAACAATGGATTTTGCTGCGTTTCTTTGACTTCCACATCATCCCAATGCACCCCTTGCGCAATGAGATCATTCACCACCGCTAAATTATGTTCCTCACGCCAGAAGACATAAATATGATTTGCAACAACTTGCCCAACGTCTGGCACCGCTTGTAATTGTTCAATATCAGCCTGCTGAAGCGCGGTTAAATTTTTGAAGAAATTCGCTAAATTCAATGCGGTTGCTTCGCCAACTTCACGAATACCTAAAGCAAAAATAAAACGAGCAAGCGTAGTTTTCTTCGATTTATCCAAACTATCCAAGGCATTTTGTGCTGATTTTTGCCCCATCCGTTCCAAACGCATAAGGGCAAACAAATCCAATTTGAATAAATCTGCAGGCGTGTGAATAAGTTCTCGCTCTACTAATTGTTCAATCAATTTGGCGCCCACACCATCAATATCCATAGCTTTACGAGAAACAAAATGCTTGAGAGATTCTTTACGTTGCGCATCACAAAATAAACCGCCAGTACAACGCGCAACGGCTTCTCCTTCAATACGCACAACAGCGGAATCACAAACAGGGCAATGGGTTGGGAATTGGATTTTTTTCGCATCCGCGGGGCGACGTTCATGCACAACACCAACAATTTGAGGAATCACATCGCCAGCTCGACGAATAATGACCGTATCGCCAATGGCAATATCCAAACGCTCAATTTCATCGCCATTATGTAAGGTTGCATTGCTTACAGTTACACCCGCAACAAAAACAGGCTCTAATTTCGCCACTGGCGTTATTGCCCCTGTTCGTCCCACTTGGAATTCAACGTCATTTAGTACAGTCATTTCCTCCTGCGCAGGGAATTTGTAGGCAATAGCCCAACGTGGCGCTTTTGAAATAAATCCCAATTCCTGTTGTAACGCAATATCATTGATTTTTAACACCGTACCATCAATGTCATAACCTAACGTTGGGCGTTTTTGCTGAATAGTGCGGTAGAAATTCAAGACATTTTCAACACCATCACACAATTGAATTTCGTTATTTACAGGAATTCCTAATGATTTTAACCACTGCAAACGCTCATACTGGGTATTTGGCAATTCAACCCCTTCCGCTACACCAATACTGTAAGCATTTAATTGTAATGGACGCAGACTGGTAATGCGAGGGTCTAACTGACGTAATGATCCTGCTGCTGCATTACGCGGATTCGCAAATGTTTTTTCCCCTTTACTTAAGGCTTGTTGGTTTAATTTTTCAAACCCAGCCTGCGGCATAAAGACCTCGCCCCGCACCTCTAAACGTATAGGCGGATTATCGGTGAGAAGCTGTAATGGAATATTGCGGATCGTACGAATATTAGCAGTAATATCTTCTCCAGTCGTACCATCTCCCCTCGTTGCTGCCTGAGTTAAAATACCATTAACATATAAAATACTTACAGCCAAACCATCTAATTTTGGCTCACAACAAAATGCTAATGTTTTAGTTTGCCCCGACAAACGCTCCTGAATACGTTTCACGAAAGCATGGAAATCTTCATCAGAAAACGCATTGTCTAAAGAAAGCATGGGAATTTCATGGGTGATTTGTGCAAAGTTCGTTAATGGTTTGGCACCAACTCGTTGCGTAGGCGAATTTTCCGTAATTAATTCAGGATGTTGTTGTTCTAAATGCTTTAATTGATGGAAAAGTCGATCATACTCGCTATCAGGAATTTTAGGATCATCTAAAACATGGTATTGATATTCATGATAACGAAGTTGTTCACGCAATGAAGCAATTTGTTGAGCTATATCTGTCATTCTTTTTCCTAAACTTGAATAAATAAACCGCACTTTAAATTAAAGTGCGGTTAAATTTTGGCTTATTTTATCGCGAATTAAACACGAGATAAATAAAGTTGTTCTGCACTTTCATCTAATAATTCTTGTTGCTCCGTTAAGACAAAGCCACCTAACTCAGCAGCAAGATTCTTCGCTGTTTGAATCATCATGCGTAAATTCGTGCGTTCATCTCCAACCAATGAAGGCACTTGCATAAATAGCGCAATGCCCACTGTGGTAAAATCTTGCATACCATAAGGATTGAAAGTACCTGGCTGATTAATATTTGCTACACTAAAAATAACGGGACTTGCCACCGTATCCACATGACGATGATACAAATCACCTTTACCAAACACAAAGCCAAAATTATCTAAACAATGAGCAAGAGTATGGCCTTGGAATTGGCTATTTTCTGCCGCCACCACATACAGCATAATAAACTCTTTCGCTACGGTTTCTTGTACAGGTTCTTCCTGTTGCACAGACCATTCATTTTCAACGGGTTGTTGTAATTTGGCATTCGAAATAGGCGAAGACATTGATTGCGAGGACTCCCTTAATTCAACGCGCAACTGTTCATTAGACATATCAATACCTTCTTCAGAGTCCGCATATTCTGCCATTTCTGCTAAGGTTCGTTCTGCAATATTTGCCGATGGCTTCTTAATTTCTGGCTCGTACACATAGGTCTCTGTTGCTTGGCTTCTTGTATTATGATCTGCCTTAGGCAACGTAATTTTTATTTGATCTGCAGACTCAGCAACAGGCATCGGAGATGGTTGAGACGCAACTTCTGGTTGCTGAAAAGGCATAGATTGAACCGGCTGAACTTCTTCCTTAACAGGAAAATCAGGTGTTGCGGTAGCTTGAGCAGGCACATTGCCACGATTAAAATTATTTGCATTATCAAAATATTGCGATTTTTCTCGACGATTCGCCCAAATACCATGTGCGACTAACCCGATTAACGCCAAAATACCTAAGATAATTAAAATTGTATTAAGATCCATTGCAAAATGCCCTACTTCATTGCAGCTAAAATAATCGTTAGCTTACCATATTTATTCATGTTATGGATCTTGAAATTTGCTTTTTTTAACCGCACTTTATAAGTCATCTTCGCATTTATTGAAAAGGACACTTATGTTAGATCAACAGCAAATCAAATCGGGAGTTCATTATTTTCTAATGGGCTACAATTTGATTAAACAAAAAGGGCTACGCCGATTCGTCATTATGCCGATTCTGCTGAATATCCTATTAATGATTGGCTTATTTTGGCTATTCATCACTCAAATCAGTGGCATGATCGATTGGGTAATGGGATTTTTACCTTCTTGGTTGGAATGGCTTAGTTCCATTATGTTTATCATGTCCTTAGGCATGATTCTCGTGTTTTTCTATTTTTCATTTACCATGCTATCCGGCTTTATTGCTGCACCTTTTAACGGCTTATTAGCAGAAAAAGTAGAAAAAATGCTCACAGGCGAAAATCTCGCTGATGTCACTATGGCGGATTTTGTCCGAGATATTCCTAGAATGTTGAAACGAGAATGGCAAAAATTACTTTATAGTTTACCGATCTATATTGCGCTTTTTTTATTTGGTTTTATGCCGATTTTAGGACAAACAATCGTTCCCATTTTAGGCTTCGTATTTGCCGCTTGGATGATGGCAATTCAATATTGTGACTATCCCTTTGATAACCACAAAATTGCTTTTCCGACCATGCACGCAAAATTAAAAGAAAACCGAATTCAAAGTTTAACCTTTGGCGGCTTGGTTTCGCTTTGCACCCTTGTCCCCATTATCAATTTAGTGGTAATTCCTATTGCTGTTTGCGGTGCAACAGCAATGTGGGTCGAAACTTACCGCCCAACGCTATATCAAAGAAACACAAAAACAACTCAAAATTCCACCGCAGTTTCAACGGAAATCAATGGTAGTCAGGGGAAAGATATCATTCCTCGATCTAATACCGATCTGAGCTTATAAAAAAATAGCCTAGTTCAACTAGGCTACTGTCTAATTTTATCTGCTCTTTTCGGATCAATTCTAGCAAGTTCCGATAAACTTTGTTGATAAAGGGCTTGGTCTTTTGCCGCTAAAGCACATAATGCCTTATTTTCATAACTATCGGCTTGGCGATAATAATTTGGTGAATTTAATGCCAATTCAAATTGTTGATATGCCTCTTGAAATTCTGCTTGAGAACATAAAAAAGCCCCATAATTATTATGCACATCGCCTTGCTTGTCATCTAAATCAATGGCTTTAATATAAGAAGCTCTCGCTTGCTGAATATTCCCTTGTTGTTGATAAAAATACGCTAATGCGGAATGCACTAAGTAATAATTTGGTGCATAGTTAAGGGCTTTGTCCAAGTTCTGTTTGGCTTGTTCATAATGATGTTGAGCTAAATAACCTAAGGCTAATTCCACTCGAGCTTTTGCCGCTTGTTGCGTATCAAAGTCCACTTGTGGCACCTGTGATACACAGCCAAGCAATAGAAATGAGCATAAAAAGTGCGGTCTAAATTTCATTATTTTCTCTACTTTAAATGGAGTGAATAACTCAATAAACCGCCTTCATTCTGGGTTTATTGAACCTTTATATCAATACTTTCACCAAACTGTTTCTTAGCAGCAGTACGTTTTGTTCTATCAATCACATCGCCCGCTAATTGCCCACAAGCTGCGTCAATATCATCACCACGCGTTTTGCGAACAATCACAGTTAAACCATATTCCATCAATGTTTTTTGGAAGCGATCAATACGAGAGTTAGAACTTTTTGCATAAGGCGCTTCAGGGAACGGATTCCAAGGAATCAAGTTAATTTTACAAGGAGTATTTTTAAGCACTTCTGCTAACTGATGCGCATGTTCCGTTCCATCATTCACATGATCGAGCAAAACATATTCAATGGTTACCTTGCCATGATTCGCATTAGAAACACTTAAATAACGATTTACGCTATCAATTAACATTTTAATGTTGTATTTTTTGTTAATTGGTACTAACACATCACGCAGTTCATCATTTGGTGCATGTAATGAAATCGCTAATGCCACATCAATCATTTCACTTAATTTATCTAGCGCAGGCACAACTCCTGACGTAGATAAAGTGACACGACGTTTTGATAAACCATAAGCAAAATCATCTAACATTAATTCCATTGCAGGCACGACGTTCGCCACATTGAGTAATGGCTCGCCCATTCCCATCATAACAACATTAGTAATCGGTCTTACGCCTGTCACACCAAAATTACCTAGAATCTTAGACGCACGCCATACTTGACCAATAATTTCAGAGACCGTTAAGTTTCGGTTAAATCCTTGTTGTGCCGTTGAACAGAAAGTACAAGCCAATGCACAGCCCACTTGTGAAGAAACACATAAAGTCGCACGATCGCCTTCTGGAATATACACAGTTTCAACCTGTTGGTTACCCACTTGCATTGCCCATTTGATCGTACCATCAGAAGAACGCTGTTCTACCGCAACTTCTGGCGCAACAATTTCCGCCACAGATTTCAATTTTTCGCGTAACTGTTTGTTTAAATTAGTCATATTATCGAAATTATCTTCACCAAAATGATAAATCCATTTGACTAATTGGTCTGCACGAAACGGTTTTTCGCCTAATTCTTTAAAAAACTCGCGCATTTGTTGGCGAGTGAGATTCATTAAGTTAATTTTGTCTGACATTTTTGCCCCGTTATTACACCTTACGGCATTGTTTATACATAATAAAAGGGCGACATTCTACCGATTTCCGCCCTTTTAATCTATCAATTTCACAAAATAATGCAAAAATACACCGCACTTTTTGGAATGTTGATCACAAAACTATTGTGGTGTGATCGTTTTTTTCTTTTCTTCTTGCTGCTCTTCTAAGGCATCACGTGCTGAACGAATAGATTTCTCGATTAATGCACGTCGGCGATCATCTTCTGGCATAAATTTCAACATCATCGCCCAACTAACAATCGCCATTTTGTAATCTTCTTGCTCAAAATAACGAAACGCCAGCAAGCTTAAAGCATCCATATTGGTATGATCCTGACGAATTACTTGTTTGAGCAATTCTTCCCCCTGACTACGTTCACTTTCATCAGTAGAAAACATTAAAATTCGAGCATAAGCCAATTTATATTGGGTATTTTCTTGATCTAAGCGATGTGCCTTTGCGTAGCTGTCCAATGCCAATTGGCCATTATCCATTGCCATGCCAAGTTGTCCCAATAAAAACCAACTTTTCGCATCATTTGGCTCTTTTTGCACTTTCATACGAAGTGCGGTGGAAAATTGCTGCATTTCTTGTTCAGAAAGTGGATTTGTTTCTTCTTCCTTCACTCGCTCATAAAAATAAGGCAATTTTTCGTAGGATTTCGCCAACATATCTTGCGCTTGCCAAGCGCCTAATTTGAAATAGGTCACGCCCGCGATAATGGCTAGGCTAAATAATCCTGTAACAAACCAAAGCTTACTCACTGATTTTGTGGCATTTTTCAGTTCAGATTGAGCAGGAATATCTTGCAATAAGGTTTGCTGCAATTCCGTTTTGATCTGCTCGCTATTTTCAATTAAACCCTGTTGTTGATCTCGTTCAATTTCTTTTAAACGATCTAAATAAAACGCTTTGTTGAGTTGATCACGCTCTGTTTGTTGCTGTGGCTGTGCCTTTCTCAACAAAGGATAGAAACAAATTAAGGCAATTACTAAGGTCAGTAATCCAATACTTAACCATAACATCATAATGATTCCTTATCATTTAAAATGGATTGTAAGCGTTGACTTTCACTCTCGCTTAAGGAAGTATCTGTTTGGATATTAGCATTACGTTTTTTAGGCTGACGGCGCAATACCATAAACAAACCCAATAACACTAAAATAGCAGGCACAATCCATAACAAAATGCTGGCAGCCGTAATCGGTGGATTATAGGTGACAAAATTGCCATAGCGCTCAACCATGTAATCCACAATATCTTGTTTGCTTTTCCCTTCCTGCAATAATTCAAACACCTTGCCACGCATATCAACAGCGATCGTGGCATTACTATCCGCAATATTATTGTTTTGACATTGTGGACAACGTAACTGCTGAGTTAATGAATGATAGTCTTCCTCTTGCTGCGTAGATTGGAAATTTAGCGCATCAATGGCCGAAAAAGCAGAAACACTAATAAACAAAGTAAAAAGTGCGGTCCATTTTTTCATTATTTTTGCTCCGCCAATTTGTCATAAATCGGTTTTAAGACATTGTTCCAGACTTTTTCGTTCACATCACCAGCATGACGATAATGAATAACGCCTTTTCCATCAATAATGAAGGTTTCTGGCGCACCATAGACACCTAAATCCAAACCAAAAGAGCCTTTTTCATCTTTTAGTACGATTTGGTACGGATTTTTTAAGTCTTTCAACCATTTAATCGCTTTTTCATTGTTATCTTTATAATCTAAACCAATAATCACAATGCCTTGTTGTGCAAGTTGATTTAAGTATTGATGTTCCGCATAACAAGTTGGGCACCAAGTCGCCCATACATTTAATAAAATAGGTTGACCTTGTTGAAAAATCTCATTGCCCACCGCTTTATTCTCAAATAAATCGTACAGCGTTTTACTTGGCACCGTTTTACCGATTAACGCACTTTCCAAAGCCTTAGGATCTTCACCTTGTGCATTGCGTTGTAACTGCACAAAGAAAGCAATAATCAATCCAAAGAAAATAATAAGAGGAAGATATAATTTTTTATTCATACTCATTCATATCCAATTATCAATATGTAAGCCAATTGTCAGCCTTACGCTTTAATGAGTTTACTAAAACGATAACGGCGATCGAACATACAGAGCAAGCCACCTAATGCCATAAATAAACCACCAAACCAAATCCAACGAATAAAAGGTTTGTAATATAAGCGTAATGCCCAAGAACCATCACCAAGACTTTCGCCTAAAGCCACATAGAGATCTCGACTAAATCCCCAATCAATTGCAGCTTCAGTCATAGTCATTTTGCTGACAGTATAAAAACGTTTCTCTGCATATAAGGTTGTTTCCAATTTATCATGCAAATAGATATCCACTTGTGCTTTACCGCCCGCATAGTTTGGACCATTGGCATCGCTGATGCCTTGGAATTGGAATCGATAATCTTCAATTTGAACACTATCGCCCACATTCATGCGCACATCACGTTCAATGCTGTAATTTTGGCTGAATGCAATGCCCCAGATTGTCATGGCAACACCTAAATGCGCCAACGTCATGCCCCATTGAGAACGAGATAATTTGCTGATTCCCACAAAGAATGAATGACGTTCCGTTGTGCGTAATTTCAATTCATATAATGCTAAAACGCAGATAATTACTGACATCATGACACCAAGAATTGCACTCACAGTGAGTTTATCTTGCAACAACAGCGGCAATACAAATCCAGCGATTGCCATCAGGATGACACTAATCACTACGGGCATGCGAATAGCTGAAAATTGATCTCTGCGCCATTTAACTAAAGGGCCGATACCCAATAATAAAGCAAATGGCGTACAAATAATCAAAAACATTTGATCAAAAAATGGTGCTCCAATAGAAATTGAGCCCAGACCTAATTGCTTATGCACTAATGGTAATAGCGTGCCTAAAAATACCACCGCAAGTGCGGTCATTAATAAGATATTATTTAGAAGTAACATGGTTTCGCGTGAATAACGTTCAGCATTATCTCGCGAACGAATTTGGCTACCTTTAATCGCATATAACGTTAAAGAGCCACCAATTACGACAATTAAGTACGCTAAAATATATAAACCACGCGTAGGATCAGAAGCAAAAGCATGCACCGATACTAAAATGCCTGAACGCACTAAGAATGTGCCTAATAAACATAAGGAAAAAGCAAGAATGGATAATAAAACCGTCCAAGCTTTGAAAGAACCACGTTTTTCAGTGACCGCTAAGCTATGTAATAATGCGGTACCAGCAAGCCAAGGCATTAATGAAGCATTTTCAACGGGATCCCAGAACCACCAGCCACCCCAGCCGAGTTCGTAATATGCCCACCAAGAGCCTAATACAATACCAAGAGTTAAGAATACCCAAGCAGCCATTGTCCAAGGACGTGACCAACGCGCCCAAGCTGTATCTAATTTTCCTGTCATTAAAGAAGCAATAGAAAAGGCAAAAGACACTGAAAAACCCACATAGCCCATGTACAGTAAAGGCGGATGGAAAATTAAGCCTACATCTTGTAATAAAGGATTAAGTTCACGTCCATCGACGGGGAAATTAGGGAAAGTACGGGTAAATGGATTTGAGGTAAAGAGCACAAAAACAAGAAAGCCGATACTCACAATGCCCATAATACCCAATACACGAGCAACAGCCTCTTGTGGTAATTGTTTACTGAAAGCAGCAACTGCAGCACCCCAAAAAGTTAATAACCAAATCCACAACAAGAGAGAACCTTCATGAGATCCCCAAACCGCAGACAAACGATAACGCAAAGGCAATTGGCTATTAGAGTTATTTACCACATATTGCACTGTAAAATCATTGACAGCAAAAGCATAAAATAAGGCTAAAAATGCCACAGTTAATGCAATAAATAAGGCATACGTCATTGGACGAGCCAAAGACATTAATTGTGTGTGACCTTTTTCTGCGCCCCATAATGGAAAAATCGCAAGTAAGATTGCTACAGCTAAACTTAAGGCTAAAGCATAATTACCTAGTTCAGGAATCATTTGTTACCCTCTTGCATCGCTTTATCATTTCTATCGCGATCGCTTTCACCTTTCAGATCCGCATCTGAAATGCCCATAGGTTGATGTGCTTTTTTCATTTGATCACCTAGTTCAGGCGGCACATAATTTTCATCATGTTTTGCTAACACTTCTGTTGCTTCCAGCAAAGTAGGAGCTTTTAACACGCCTTGCGCCACAATGCCTTGCCCTTCGCGGAATAAATCCGGCAAAATGCCTTCATATTCAACAGTAATGGAAGGACCAACATCATTTAAGTCAAATTTAACTTTCAAACTTTTCGCATCACGTTCAACCGTTCCTTCCACAACCATACCGCCAACACGAATACGTTGTCCCACTTCTGGTTTTTGGCTTGGATCATCATTTTTACCATTTACAATTTCAGAAGGCGTATAGAATAAGTCAATATTTGAACGTAAAGCATAGGTTACTAATCCTGTCGCAATCGCTACGCCAAAAAGCACAAATAAAATAACAGTTAATCTTGATTTACGTCTTGGGTTCATAATCCACTCCCACTTTTATTTGATTGTAAACGCTGTTCACGTGCTTGTTCACGACGAACTTCACGTAAAATTGCATTTTTCCCACGATAACTTTGCACCGCCAAAAATGCGATAGCAACAAAAGAAATGCCATAGGATAACCACACGTAAAAACCGTAGCCCCCCATATCTAAAAAATCTGCCCAAGTTTCAAAAAACATTTTTATCTCCAAAAACGATTCAAATTTTCACCGCACTTTTACCTTTTATTTCGCCAAATCTTTTACCCAAGGGCGTTTCATATCTTCTTGCAATAAGGCATTGCGATAGCGTACTAGAGTCAACCAAATACTCATTGCCATAAAACCAAAAATATTGAAAATCAGCGGAATTAACATAGGTGTCGCAATAGAAGGTTTCTCAAATTTTGTGATGCTTGCGCCTTGGTGCAAGGTATTCCACCATTCCACTGAGAAGTGAATAATTGGAATATTGATCACACCAACAATGCTTAAAATCGCTGCAGCTTTCATACCTGTGCTACGATCTTGGAAAGCGGAATAAAGTGCCATAACACCTAAATAAAGGAAGAATAAAATTAACGACGAGGTTAAGCGAGCATCCCAAACCCACCAAGTTCCCCACATTGGTTTACCCCAAATGGCACCTGTTGCTAAGGCTAAAAAGTTAAATACTGCTCCAATCGGCGCCATGGCGATGATTGACAAATGCGCTTGTTTAATTTGCCATACCAAACCGATAACCCCAGCAATCGCCATGGATACATATAAACTCATGGACCAAATCGCTGCTGGCACATGGATATACATAATGCGGAAACTATTACCTTGCTGGTAATCTGCTGGCGCATAAGCCAATCCCCAAACCGTACCAACACCTAATAACACAAGGGTTAAGAACGCAAAAAAGGGAACAAATTTGCCACATAAATGATATTGTGTTTCAGGTTTAGCGTAAGGGTGTAACCACTTCCACATACTCAAGTTCCTTTTATTATTGATCTAAACTAATACGTAACGCCGCAGCAATGGCAAAAGGTGATAATGTTACTGCTACCGCTAAAATTGCCCCTAAAATAGCCAATTGACCATCATAGGGTAAATTCAAGGTTGCCGCATCTAATACTGCGGCAGAAAAAATTAATACTGGGATAAATAAAGGTAATACGATAAGGCTCAGTAACACACCGCCTTTACGCAACCCAACGGTTAAGGCAACACCAATCGCCCCTAAACAGCTCAACACTGGCGTACCAATCAATAAGGTTAGTACCAATGCCCACCAAATATGCTGCTCCAAAGATAATAATAAGGCAGCAATAGGTGATAATAAAATCAAAGGCAGCCCCGTTAATAACCAATGAGCAATCACTTTCGCTAAAGCCGTTAAAGGCAACGGCTGCGCTAATAACAATAGTTGCTCTAAGGAACCATCTACAAAATCATCACGAAACAAACGTTCAAATGACAACAATGCAGAAAGCAACGCAGCCACCCAAGCCACTCCTGGTGCAATTTTCGCTAATAATTTCGGATCTGGGCCAATCACTAACGGAAAAAGCGTAATAACAATTAAAAAAAACCAAAGCGGATTTAAAATCTCTGCCTGTTTTCTCATTGCGATACGCAATTCGCGTTGGATTATTTCAATAAATATCATTGTTCTAAAAACTTATATAAATCTAACCGCACTTTTTGTAATTTATCGCTCGGCACTTCTTGATGGCTGGTTAAAATCACCATTCCACCCTGTTCGCAGTGTTGTTCAAAATATTCTGTTAATGTCTTAACACCATTTTTATCAATAGCATTAAAAGGTTCGTCCAAAATCCATAGTGGCGCTTTAGAAAGCCATAATCTTGCTAAGGCAATGCGTTTTTGTTGCCCTGCGGAAAGCTGACTTGCCACAATATCATCTCGTCCTAGTAATCCTACTTTTTCTAAGACTTGCCATACAATCTCATCACCTTGATGACAATGACTAACCCCTTGATAAAATTTCAAATTTTCCCAAGCGGTTAATTCAGGTTTCACCCCAGCGGAATGGCCCAAATACAATAATTGATGATAATATTCTTCTCGACAATGGGAAATCTGTTCAGAATTCCACCGCACTTTTCCGGCCAAAGGCTGAGCCAATCCCGTTAAAATACGCAGTAAACTGGTTTTACCAATACCATTATGCCCTTCTATTTGCACAAAATCGCCTGATTGAAAGCGCAATGTCAAATCGGTAAAAAGAATTTGACTACCACGTTGGCAAGCAAGTTGTTCAATTTCTAGGCTATTCACCATTTTACTGTCCCTAACATTAATTAAGCGTCGCAATTCTATCATAAGCCTTGCGTAACGTATAATTCTATCGCCTCGCAAAGCATACCTCTTTAGAGGTGGATTATAGTGTTTATTGATTTAGCACAAGTTTTTAACATTAACGTGAAAAAAAAATCAGATACTTGAATTTGATAAAATCATAAAACATAAAAATTAAACAACAACAAATCACAAAATAAAATACCAAAATAAACAAACAAAATAGATTTATGTATAATTTAAGGCAAACTCAAGCAACAAAAACCAAGATATTTATCTAAAAAAACATTTGACAGCAATATTTTTACCAGTAATATAAAAACCACTTCATTTATTTTATTAGCTGATTTTTATGTTTAACTTTATTTCTCTTCTCCTCAACTTACGATTATCACATTCCTTGTGCGGTTAAGTTGTGGATGAAAGAAAAAGCATAAAATTCATAAACCCGCACTTTATAACAAAGTTCGGGTTTTTTTATACCTAATGAACCTTAATATTAACGTCTAACTGCTTTTGAAAGGACAATCATATGGCAAACAACATTATTATCTTCGATACCACATTGCGCGACGGCGAACAGGCTTTAAAAGCGAGCTTAACTGTAAAAGAAAAATTACAAATTGCTTTTGCTTTAGAGCGATTAGGCGTAGATGTTATGGAAGTCGGTTTTCCTATTTCCTCAGAGGGCGACTTTTTATCTGTTCGTACCATTGCTGAAAATATAAAAAATAGTCGTGTTTGCGCCCTGTCTCGTGCTGTTGACAAAGATATTGATGCTGCTTATGAAGCGCTCAAAGTGGCTGAAGCTTTCCGCATCCACACCTTTATTGCTAGTTCTGCATTACATGTTGAAGCCAAATTAAAACGTAGTTTTGATGATGTGGTTGAAATGGCTGTTGCTGCAGTAAAACGCGCCAGAGGCTATACAGATGATGTAGAATTTTCTTGTGAAGATGCAGGCCGCACAGGGATTGACAATATTTGCCGAATTGTAGAAGCCGCTATCAATGCAGGAGCGACAACAGTAAATATCCCTGACACCGTAGGTTACTGCTTGCCAACTCAATATGGCAGCATTATTGCAGACGTCGTCAACCGCGTACCAAATATTGATAAAGCCATTATATCTGTGCATTGCCACAATGATTTGGGCATGGCAACAGCAAATTCTTTAACCGCGGTTTTAAATGGTGCAAGACAAATTGAATGTACCATTAATGGTATTGGCGAACGAGCTGGTAACACTGCATTGGAAGAAGTCGTAATGGCAATTAAAACGCGCCAAGATATGTTTAATGGTTTGGATACGCGTATTAATACACAAGAAATTCATCGTGTTAGCCAAATGGTCAGCCAACTTTGTAATATGCCAATTCAACCAAACAAAGCTATTGTGGGATCAAATGCCTTTGCTCATTCTTCTGGTATTCACCAAGACGGCGTGTTAAAAAATAAAAATACCTATGAAATCATGTCACCAGAAAGTATTGGCTTGAAAAAAGAAAAATTGAATTTAACCGCACGTTCTGGACGCGCAGCAGTGAAAGGGCATATGAACGATATGGGTTATACCGAAGCAGATTATGATTTGGATAAACTTTATACCGCCTTCTTGAAACTTGCCGATAAAAAAGGACAAGTTTTCGATTATGATTTAGAAGCCCTTGCCTTTATTGATATGCAGCAAGGCGATGAAGATCGCTTAGCCTTAGATGTGATTACGTCTCAATGTATCAGCCATTTACCCGCCTCCGCTTTCGTGCAAGTGGAATTGGACAACAAAAAAATCAGCCAAGTGGCAAGTAGTGGTAATGGCCCGGTAGATGCTGTTTATAGTGCGATTTTATCTATTACAGGCATGCAAGTTCAAATGTTAAACTACAACTTAACCGCTAAAGGCGAAGGTGCGGAAGCATTAGGACAGGTGGATATTGTAGTCGAGCACGAAGGCAGACGTTTCCATGGTGTTGGTTTAGCAACAGATATTGTGGAATCTTCGGCAAGAGCCTTGATCCATGCGATAAACGCCATTTATCGTTCACAAAAAGTGGCCGATTTAAAATTACATAAAATTACTGGCGTATAAAACTTGCAAAAAACGCACCGCACTTTTATGTGGTAAGCAAGTAACAAAATAGAATTTAATAAATATTTAAAAGGAAAAACAATGCAAACATATAATATCGCAGTTCTCAGTGGTGACGGCATCGGTCCTGAAATTATGGCGGAAGCCATCAAAGTTTTAGATGTTGTACAACAAAAATATCAATTCAAATTAAACTATCGCACTTTTGATGTAGGTGGCATTGCAATTGACAACCATGGAACACCATTACCAGAAAGCACCTTAAAAGGCTGTGAAGAAAGTGATGCGATCCTATTTGGCTCAGTGGGAGGACCAAAATGGGAAAATTTACCTCCAGCTCAACAACCTGAACGAGGTGCATTGCTTCCTTTACGCAAACATTTCGCTTTGTTTTGTAACTTACGCCCTGCAACCCTTTATAAAGGCCTAGAAAAATTCTGTCCATTGCGTTCAGACATTTCCGCCAAAGGCTTTGATATGGTAACCGTACGAGAACTCACTGGTGGTATTTATTTTGGTCAGCCGAAAGGTCGTGAAGGCGAAGGTGCCAATGAAAAAGCATTCGATACCGAAGTCTATCATCGCTACGAAATTGAACGTATTGCTAAAGTTGCTTTTGAAACCGCAATGAAACGTAATAAGCACGTTACCTCTGTGGACAAAGCCAACGTATTAATCAGTTCTGTTTTATGGCGTGAAGTAGTATGCGAAGTGGCAAAAGATTATCCAGAAGTGAAATTAGATCACATTTACATTGACAATGCTACCATGCAGCTTATTAAACAACCTGAATTCTTTGACGTGTTGCTTTGTTCTAATATTTTTGGTGACATCATTTCCGACGAATGTGCAATGATCACTGGTTCAATGGGCATGCTACCTTCTGCGAGCTTAAACGAAAAAGGCTTTGGTCTATACGAACCTGCTGGCGGATCAGCACCTGATATTGCAGGCAAAGGCATCGCCAACCCAATTGCCCAAATTTTATCAGCTGCAATGATGCTACGTCACAGTTTCAACTTAAACGACGCTGCTAATGCTATCGAAAATGCAGTAAGAAAAGTGCTAGCCGAAGGACACCGCACCGCCGACTTAGCAGATGAAGGAAAACCAATTTCAACCGCAGAAATGGGCAACCTAATCGCTCAAGCAATCGAATAAAAATATGAATGTAGAGGCGCCACGCTGGCGCCTACTTTGAAACCAAAGCTATTCTTATAACAAACATATAAAACGATTATTTTAACACTGATACGGACGCGAACATCGCGTCCCTACTTAATTACTCAGGTAACTACCATGAAACGAACCCTCTACGAAAAACTCTTCGACTCCCACATCGTCCACGAAGCAGACGGTGAAACCCCAATTTTATACATCAACCGTCACCTTATTCATGAAGTGACTTCACCACAAGCCTTTGATGGTTTGCGAGTTGCAGGTCGCCAAGTACGCCAAGTGGGTAAAACATTCGGTACAATGGACCATAGTATTTCTACTCAAGTGCGTGATGTAGAACAATTACAAGGACGAGCAAAAATCCAAGTACTTGAGTTGGATAAAAACTGTAAAGCAACGGGGATTTCCTTGTTTGATATGAACAGTAAAGAACAAGGTATTGTTCATGTTATGGGACCCGAACAAGGCTTGACACTCCCTGGCATGACCATTGTTTGTGGTGACTCACACACTGCTACCCATGGGGCATTTGGCGCGTTAGCATTCGGGATCGGTACCTCCGAAGTAGAACACGTTCTTGCCACGCAAACATTAAAACAAGCTCGTGCAAAAAATATGAAAATTGAAGTGCGTGGCAAAGTCAACCCAGGTATTACTGCTAAAGATATTGTGTTAGCCATTATCGGCAAAACCACCATGGCAGGCGGAACAGGACATGTTGTGGAATTCTGTGGTGAAGCTATTCGCGATCTTTCAATGGAAGGACGCATGACAGTATGTAATATGGCAATTGAACTTGGCGCTAAAGCCGGTTTAATCGCGCCAGATGAAACCACTTTTGCTTATTTAAAAGACAAACCTCATGCACCAAAAGGTAAGGATTGGGAAAGTGCGGTGGAATATTGGAAAACTTTACAAACTGACGAAGGCGCGCATTTCGATACCGTCGTTGTATTAGAAGCTAAAGATATTGCGCCACAAGTCACTTGGGGAACCAATCCAGGTCAAGTGATCGGCATTGACCAACTTGTACCAAATCCAGCAGAAATGGTCGATCCTGTTGTGCGCGCCTCAGCAGAAAAAGCCCTTGCCTATATCGGTTTAGAAGCGAATACAGATCTGAAAGAAATCCCTGTTGATCAAGTCTTTATTGGATCTTGCACCAACTCTCGCATTGAAGATTTACGTGCTGCCGCTGCGGTGATGAAAGGCCGTAAAAAAGCCGCTAATGTAAAACGCATTTTAGTGGTGCCCGGCTCTGGATTAGTAAAAGAACAAGCCGAAAAAGAAGGCTTGGATAAAATTTTCATCGAAGCTGGCGCAGAATGGCGTAACCCAGGTTGCTCAATGTGCTTAGGTATGAACGATGACCAATTAGGCGAATGGGAACGCTGCGCCTCTACATCTAACCGTAATTTTGAAGGTCGCCAAGGTCGAAATGGACGTACCCATCTTGTCAGCCCAGCGATGGCAGCCGCTGCTGCGATGTTTGGTAAATTTGTTGATATTCGCCAAGTAGAATTAAATTAGGAGGAACACATGGCAGGTTTTAAACAACATTCAGGCTTAGTGGTGCCTCTTGATGTGGCAAATGTGGACACAGATGCCATCATTCCAAAACAATTTTTGCAAGCTATCACGCGCGTAGGGTTTGGTAAGCATTTATTCCACGAATGGCGATATTCCGACGCAGAAGGCACACAGGAAAATCCTAATTTTGTGTTGAATTATCCTCAATACCAAGGCGCAACTATTTTGTTAGCACGTAAAAATTTAGGTTGTGGTTCTTCTCGTGAACACGCGCCTTGGGCGTTAGCTGATTATGGTTTCAAAGTCATGATCGCCCCAAGTTTTGCAGATATTTTCTACAACAACAGCCTCAACAACCATATGTTGCCTATTCGTTTAAGCGAAGAAGAAGTGGAAGAAATCTTCCAATGGGTTTGGGCAAATGAAGGAAAACAAATTCATGTGGATTTAGAAAAAATGACCGTCACCACAGGCGACAAAGTCTATCATTTTGAACTCGATGAATTCCGTCGCCACTGCCTATTAAACGGCTTGGATAACATCGGCTTAACCTTACAACATGAAGATAAAATCGCGGAATACGAAAAAAATATTCCTGCGTTTTTGAGGTAAACACAAAAAGTGCGGTGTATTTTCACCGCACTTTTTCTATTGATAGACTAGTCTTTTCAAACTGAAAGTTTTATACTATGCCTCTAGTATCAACTCGGACTAGACAGCAATGTTATTAATGAAAAATCAGCGAATTTTTTATAACATGTCAACTCAATCAATCAATGCTTTCTCATTGATTCCATTCGTATTTTCTATTAATACCACGTCCCTATTAGGCATGTATTCAAACTTGCTCATTCTATCCGCACCTATTCAATCATTATGGAGCACTTATGAAAAACCACGTTCGTAGTTTTAAAACCTTTATTCGAGATGAAATTATTAAGAAAGGGGGCTGGGTAAATGCGCATGCTCATGCTGACCGCGCTTTCACAATGACACCAGAGAAAATCAGTATTTATCAAAACTGTAACCTACAACAAAAATGGGATTTAGTGGATGAAGTAAAACGTACATCTACTGTGGAAGACTATTATGCGCGTTTTTGCCAAGCTATTGAGTTAATGATTTCTCAAGGGGTTACGGCATTTGGTACATTTGTGGATATTGACCCTGTTTGTGAAGACCGCGCTATCATTGCTGCACATAAAGCGCGTGAAATTTATAAAAGTGATATTGTACTGAAATTTGCTAACCAAACATTAAAAGGCGTTATCGAGCCAACCGCCAAAAAATGGTTTGATATTGGTTCTGAAATGGTGGATATGATTGGTGGCTTGCCTTATCGTGATGAGTTGGATTTTGGACGTGGTCTTGAAGCAATGGATATTTTATTAGATAAAGCCAAGTCCCTAGGCATTATGTGTCATGTGCATGTTGACCAATTTAACACGCCAAAAGAAAAAGAAACCGAGCAATTATGCGACAAAATTATTGAGCATGGCATGCAAGGACGCGTTGTGGCGATCCATGGTATTTCTATCGGTGCACATTCTAAAGAATATCGTTACAATTTGTATAAAAAAATGCGTGAAGCGCAATTAATGATGATCGCCTGCCCTATGGCATGGATTGATAGTAACCGTAAAGAAGAGCTTATGCCATTCCACAATGCCTTAACACCAGCGGATGAAATGATTCCTGAAGGCATTACGGTGGCAATTGGAACAGATAACATCTGTGACTATATGGTGCCATTATGTGAAGGCGATATGTGGCAAGAGTTGAGTTTATTAGCAGCGGGCTGCCGTTTCCCTAATTTAGAAGAAATGGTGAACATTGCAAGTATTAACGGGCGTAAAGTGTTAGGCTTAGATCCATTAAAATAAAGCAAAAATACACCGCACTTTATAAAAAAACGCAGCTCAAGGCTGCGTTTTTCACTTTTACAAATAATTAAGGTGTATTATCAAAAATGTTACGATCAAGTTCTCCCTCTGTATGAGCAACAACTGTCGCCACTAATGCATCATCAACAACATTTAATACAGTTCTGAACATACCAGAGAACCAGTCAATCCCTGCCAGTAACGCAACACCTTCAATTGGTAAACCTACTGTTGGTAGGACAATGGCTAATGCCACTAAACCGCCACCTGGTACAGTTACTGTCCCTAATGTGGCTAGGGTTGACATAATAACAACAATAAATTGTTGTTTAATGGACATATCAACCCCAAAGAATTGCGCAACAGTAATGCAAGCTAAGGCTAAATAAATAGCTAAACCATCACTATTTAATGACATACCTAACGGGTTGATTAAGCGAGAAACTCGTTTACTTACCCCAATACGCTTTTCTGCATCTTCCATTTTCACTGGTAAAGTTACTGCGGATGAGGTCGTTGTAAATGCCATGATCCCCATGCGTAACAATTTACGGATTAATTTAGCAGGGCTGACTTTTACAATCGCACAAGTTAGTGAAATAAAAATCGTTAGAATAATGATGGTAGATACCGCAAATGCTGCTAAAAATTTCACTAGTGGGATAATAATTTCCACCCCATAGTTACCAATTACCCAGCCAAGTAAACAGAAGATACCTAATGGGGCAATTTTCATGATCAATTTGATCACACCTAATAGCACTTCATTAAAGCTTTTTATGGAAAGCAAAAAGTTATTATCTGTCTTACTTTCCGAAATAATACTTGCCGCCACACCAGCTAAGATCGCAAATACAATAACTTGAATTGTATTACCTGAAGAAATAGAAGCGATTAAATTTGTTGGGAAAAAGTCAACGATGATTTGTGTAATTGTTTTATCCGTTCCCTTGATACTAGAAACCAATTCTCTTGACATATCAATGCCAACACCCGGTTGAATTAAATTGCCAATCACAATGCCAACAACAGCTGCAACAGTTGTCGTAATAGCAAAGCCAATGACCGCTTTCAAGCCAAGAGAGCCTATTTCTTGACGTTTTAATGAACCAACAGCTTCAATTACTGAGCCCATGACAAGCAAGATAATCCCCATTTGGATTAATCGTAAGAAAATATCACCAATAAATTTAAATTCCACCAGTAATTTAGGGAATATAAATCCAGCAATAATCCCTAAAACCATCGCAAGAAAAATTTGTAATGTGGTATTACCTTTTATCTTCATAAAACGCTCCTATGTAACATGAGTGATAAAAAAAGTGCGGTGCAAAACTTATTGTTTTTACACCGCACTTTTTGTTAATTATTCAAAGGTCGTTCCTTTACGGAAGTTTGCCGAGCTTGGCAGGGCTTTCATTAAAATGAAGTAAGTTAAACCAGATGGAATTAAACTCACATACCAAGATAAATCAACAACGATTAATGAGCAAAGTGAACCAACACCAATGGCAATGATACCTGCCCAGTTAACGCCTTTGAAGATACCTTGTTTGTCATAGATATCATTCACGTTAATGGTTTGTTTTCTTAAAATATAGTAATCAACTACCATTACAGCGAAGATAGGACCTAAGAATGCAGAGTAGATTTTAATGAATAATGATAAACCTTCTGCTGATTCTGCGGTAACCAGTTTCCAAGGCATTACACACATTGAAAGTAAACCCACCAAAATTGTTGCGTGTGACCATTTCATTTTGAATGAGTCCATTAAAATGTAAGATGGTGGAACAATGTTGTTTAATACGTTAGTAGTTACTTGAGCGAAAGCAATAAATAATAATGTGATGATAGTTAATGCTTTGTTATCCATTGCAGTAGCAAATACTTCGATTGGATCACTATTACCTGTTGCTGCAGTCACTAATAAACCGATTAATCCCATAAATAAGGTAACAGGTAAAATTGAAAGCACATAGATCACACCTGTTGTCACGCCACTTGTTTTTTCTTTCACATGACGAGAATAGTCAGAGGCGTTTAAGATCATTGTTGAGTAAATACCAAGGAATGCTGTGGTTGCAGCCCAGAATGGCATCCCCCAAGAACCTTCAATGCTTGAGAAACGGTTACCAATTTCTGTAGAGAATTGTGTGTTTACCACATAAAGCATATAAGCCAAGATACCAATCAAGAATACGCAAGAAACGTTTTCTAACCATTTAATACCTTTAAAGCCACCGATTGATAAACCAACTTGTAATAAAGTGAATAGCACATAAACAATTGGTAAATTATCAAAACCAAACAAAAGTTTTAAACACATATTGATCGCGCCAGCGCCCACCCAGCTTTGGAAGCCGAACCATACGATTGCAGGCACACCACGTAAAATCCCCGGGATCTTAACGCCAGTCGTACCAAAGCTACTTCTCAATTGAACGGTGAATGGCACACCATATTTGTGCCCCATATTACCAATTAACACTAAGCCAATAGCAATAACAACACAACCAATTGACATAGCCAAAATGGCTTGCGTCACAGTTAAAGCACCAATTAAGCTTGCGCCCATTGAGAATGTACCAATAGACACACAGCCACCTAAGAAACTTGCCCAATAAGAGAAGTTATCCATAATACGTGTTTTGGTTGGCTGCAGATCTTCATTGATCCCTTTCGCCAACTCTGGGCTAAGTACTTTGTTATCAATCATTTTTATTCTCCTTTCATAACAAATTTACCGAAACCTTTGGTTCCGACAACTTTTCCATCTTGAGCAACCACTTGACCACGAACAATGGTGCAAACAGGTAGACCTTTACCTTTTAATCCAACATAAGCAGACATTTTATTCACATATTGTAAATCTTCTGCTTTGATTTCCCATTCTTGGTTAGGATCGATAATAGTGAAATCTGCATCAAATCCAACGCGAATATCCCCTTTTTGTCCATAAATGCCGAAAGCTTTTGCTGGTAATTTCGCCATTGAGTTTGCTAATACAGTTGGGCAGATACCACGTTTTACACAACCCTCAGAGAAGGCAACTTGAACACAGCTTTGAATACCGCTGATACCGCCCCATACATCAAATACATTTTCAATTTTTTGACCAAGAATTTCAGTGTGTTTTTCCTCATAGGTACAAGGTGAATGGTCACTACCAATACCGCTAAAGGTACCATCAATCACATATTCCCACAAACGATCCACATCAGCTTTAGAACGTAATGGCGGTGCACATTTAAATAATGGCCCTTTTTCAATCACGTCATCTTCGGTAAACACTAAATAATGCGCGCAGGTTTCAGCGGTAATATCATAGCCTTCTTGTTGTGCTTCTTTAATTTTTTGTGCCACATCAGGATGGCTTACATGACAAATATGCGCTTTACACCCTGTTGCTTTGGCAATTTCAATAATATCAACGGTTGCAAGCAGTTCTGCGATAAGCGGGCGAGAATCAAGGAAAGCTTTCCAGTCTAAACGACCTTCATTTTTCATGCGCTGTTCTTGCCATTTAATGGTAGAGAAATCTTCACAATGGAAGCCTGCACGTCCACCAAATTTTTGGATACGTTGCATGGCTTCATAAGTTTGACCATAGTTTAAAGAAGCATAATCAGGCGAAACAGGACCAATAAATGATTTAAGTGCTACGCAGCCTTTTTTATCTAAATCAGCTAAATGATCAAAATTATCTGGCACTAAACCGCCCCAGAAACAATAATCTACATAAGCGCTTGGCGATACTTTGGCAATTTTCTTATCAAAAATAGCAGCGGTTGTCAGTGCAGGTTCATTTTGTAATGGCATATCAATAATTGTTGTATAGCCACCTACAGCTGCTGCAGCGGTTCCATGTGCATAATCTTCACGCCATTCATAACCTGGATCATTTAAGTGTGCATGAGTGTCAATCGCACCAGGGAAAATATAATTTCCTTTTACATCAATAACTTCTTTCGCATCCACTTCTGAATATTCGTCTAATATTGCTGCAATTTTTCCATTATTAACGGCAATAGTTCCTTCAAATACAGCATCAGATAACACTATTTTTCCATTTTTTAATACTAGATCATACATCTCTAGATCTCCTTAGAAATATTAAAATAAGTGAGTTAAATTGTACAAAGTCATACCTAAGCACAAATCGGGTTGAGTATATTTAATTAATTTCATCAAATCAATCAAGTATTTTCATTATTGAGAGCTATGTCACAATCTGTTTATGATTTTAAATCAAGAGTGGTTTCCGCTAATAGCTTGGACATAAAATAAATGCCGCATATGGTATCCATTCCCGACGAATGACCAATTTGGTCAAATTCCTGAAAAAGTGCGGTGGAATTTTGCGGAGAATTTTGTTCAAAAAAATGAATCACAGGTTGCGAGAAATGATTTTCCAATGCACAGGTTAAAAATGCCGCGCTAATCTCATTGGTTCTGGCTAAATTTTGTTGAATCGCCAATTGAAGTTCAGCAAAAAGTGCGGTCTGTTTTAGCCCAATTTTATGTAGCAGCGCTAAAACACCAGATAAAAAATCATCACCACTTGGCGTCAATCCTATGCCGACTCCTATTAATTTTGCCAAATAATGCGCAAATTCTCGTTCATTTTGTTGTAAAAATGCACATTTTGCTTGTGCTAACACTTTCCCTACAGATTGGAAAACAAAATCATCTGCTTTATCCCATAACAACAAATGGCGCAATCCAGCTTTATTGGATTGATTTAATAGCTGCACTGCCAGTTGTCTATAATATTTGCAAATGGAGAGTTCAAAAGGCACACTGGTTAGCCTTGAGTCATAAATATGGGCTTGTGATAGGTCAAATTCAATCTTCACCACGCCATGTTTATCCCCATTCCACTGCTGAGCTAATTGCTGTAATTCCTCTTCTGTATAATTCGTCAACAAACTCAAAGGAGACAAATAACTATTTTTTGTTTGTAATGCAAAAATTTTTTTCAAAAATGAGAGGTTAACCGTTTTAGCAAAAATACTATGTACTTGAGCTATTGTAGGCGAATTTAAAAATGTTGTAACATAGTCCGATGTCCCAACTAGCGATATTTTCATGAATCTATCACCTATAAGAAGTGTTATTTATCCTAGTTATCTTTTTACTTAAAAGTAACTATGTATTAGAATTTAAGGAAAAATTCCCTTTTCATCCAAGATCGAATTTTTCCATTTAGTTCCGTTATCTGTCAATAAGAGAGTATTTCTATGTATGATTTAATTGTAAAAAATGGACAGTTAGTGACTCCTGATCGTATCTATCCTGCAACGGTTGCGGTAAAAGATGGCAAATTTGCCGCATTTTTATCGCCTGAAGCAGAAGCTGAAGCAAAAGAAATAGTGGACGCTAAAGGTCATCTTATTTTTCCAGGCATTATTGACTGCCATGCGCATTTAAATGAACCAGGTTTCGATTACCGAGAAGACTTTGAAACAGGTTCAAGAGCAGCAGTTGTGGCAGGTTGTACAACCCTTATTGATATGCCATTGAATAATGATCCGTCACTCATTAACAAAGAAATTTTCAACTTAAAACATGATCGTATCAGCCAACATTCTTATGTGGACTTTGCGCTATGGGGCGGTATTGTTGGAGATTACGATGACAGTCTTGATTCAATTAAATCCAATTCCAATGAATTAGTGGGATTACAAGAATGTGGCGTTGCTGCGTTCAAAGGCTTTACTTGTCCAAATGGTGAACTATTCCCAACCGTTAATTTAGGCAATGTGCGTAAAGCATTAGAAATTCTCAAACCATATAACGCCCTTTCAGGTTTCCATTGTGAAGAATATGGTCAAGTAAAAGAACGTGTAAAAGAAGCAAAAGCAAAAACAGGGTTAACCAATCAACAAAAAATTCGTGAATTCTTAGATGCGCACGATGTATGGGTTGAATATGTTGCAACTAAAAATATGATTGATATGTCTCGCGCAACTGGTGGTCGAGTGCATATTTGTCATGTTACGCACCCAATGGTTGCACAATTGGTAAAAGACGCGATTTATGAAGGTTTGCCTGTATCTGGTGAAACCTGTGCGCATTATTTAGGTTTTACAGAAGATTTCGTGTTTGAAAAAGGTGGTCCAGCAAAATGCACACCACCACTACGTAAAAAAGAAGACATGGAAAAATTATGGGATTATGTCCTTGACGGTACTCTTTCTTGTGTAGGTAGTGACCACTCGCCTGCGGCTGATCATGAAAAAGATAACCAAACAAAAGATATTTGGGAAGCTTGGGGTGGTTTAAACTGTATTCAATTTTTCTTCCCGATGATGTTCAACATGGTTGTTCATCAACGTAATCTCAGCCCAAGCCTGATTGCGAAAGTAATGGGCATTAATCCAGCGAAATTATTTGGTTTATATGGACGCAAAGGGGCATTTGAAATTGGATTTGATGCAGATATTGTCATTGTTGATCCAAATAAACCTTGGAAAGTGGAACAAGAAAAATTATTTACCAAAGGTCATGTTACTTGTTTTAATGGACTAGAAGGAAAAGGGGCACCAACACATACCTTTATACGTGGTCGTTTAGTGGCTGAAAATGGTATGTATAAACAAGATGCGGTGGGACACGGTGCCTTTATTCGTCCAGTAAAACCTTAAACAATTTACTAAAAACAATAATAAAATTCTCAACATAGGAGAACCATATGTCTGAAAAAACAAACTTACAACCTATCCCAGAAAATAAACGGATTATGGGATTAACCTCATATTTATTCTTGTGGCTTGGCGGCTGCGTATCTATCGGTACATTCGCCTTGGGATCTGGTCAATTAGAAAAAGGCTTAAACCTCACTCAAGCTTTTACAGCCATGGTAATTGGTTCCTTACTACTTATTTTATGTCTAGGTATCAATGACCAACTTAGCTATAAAACGGGTATCCCTTATGCCGTACAACTAAAAAGTGCATTCGGTACAAAAGGTAACATTTTACCTGCCATGTTGCGTGGGTTGCCAGCGATTGTATGGTACGGTGTACAAAGTTGGTTAGGTGGTTCGGCGATTAACCAAATTTCAATTTCATTATTCGATTATAGCAATACGGTACTCTTCTTCTTATTATTCCAAGCATTACAAATTTGGATCTCAACCACAGGTTTCCATGGCTTAAAATGGTTAGAAAATATCGGTGCCTGTGTCATCATGGCTTCTCTTGTATATATGTTCTATATTTGTATGACAAAATTTGGTGGTGAAATTCACACCAACTTAATCGACAAGGAAGGAACTTGGGGCGTGCCATTTATTAGTGCAATCGTGGCATTCTTTGGCGTAAACGTATTAGTTATGCTTAACGTGGGCGACTATGTACGTGAATTAAAACCGGGCTATTCTACCGCAAAACGCAGTGTGGTTTACTTCTTAGCAATGGTGCCAACAACGGTATTCATGGGTTTAATCGGCTTAATGATTTCTTCTGCAACAGGCATCGCCAACCCAATCAATGCGTTCGCACAAGCGGCTGACAACCAATTCTTAGTGATCATCACATTAATCTTCATCTTATTTGCACAAATGACAACAAACCTTGCAAGTAATGTGGTACCACCAGCTTATGCTTTAATGGATGCTTTCAAAATCAAGCATAAAACAGCGGTCGTATTAATCGGTCTTGTTGCCATTGCTACTTGCCCATGGTTAATCACTTCAGATGAATCTTCTGCTGGCGTTGACTTATTCGTGCTAATTTACACTGTATTCTTCGGTCCAATCTTTGCGGTGTTAGTGGTTGATTACTACATTTTACGTAAACAAAAAATCAATGTGGACGAATTATATGATGAGAAAGGTAATCGCAACGGTGTGAACTGGGCGGCGATCCTTGCGATTGTAGTGGGTGCGATCATCGGTTTATTCAACGCCGATATTTCATTCTTAACTGCAACCATTCCAACTGGTTTGGTTTACTATTTTGGTATGAAATTCTTACCTTCAAGCAAACGCTTCAGAGAAGGAACTATTTTAGAAGACAAATAATCGCAAAAAGCGCGGTGAAAAACGAAGGATTTTTACACCGCACTTTCGATTGATTAATCATTAACTTTTTGAATAAAGTTAAGACTGGCATGTAATAATTCTTGGGTTGTATTAGATTGTTCATCGCGGTCAAAATCATGTGCATCAATCGCAGCAACAAAACGTTCCGCTGGATATTTTGCACAAAGGGCATTGAACTCAGCGAAAGGCACATCAGAATCTCCCGTAGAATGCGCGAAAAATAAAGGCAAGGTTAAGTCTTTCGCTCGCAAGCTATAATCAAGGTAAAAGAATTTATCTCGTCCTTGATAAATTAATGATTTCCACAATCCTGTTTGGCGAGCATAAATATACACGCCAAAATATTGACTTTCAGCCGTTACCATGGGTTGTTCAGTCAGTTGACGGAATGTGCATTCATCAACGATTGGTAATTTGGTATAATAGGCACTCGGCTTATCATACCAATCATCAGTAAGAAAACCATAACCATAAAAAGACAATACGCCTTTTGGCTGAGGCAATGTTTCATCTGCTTTAATGATTGAGGCAGTTAATAAAGCCAAATACGCGCCCGCAGATCTGCCCCATAAAAAATAAGGCAAATCCTTAAAGTGCGGTTGTTTTTTTAATAGTTTTAGGGAATGAACCACTGTTGATAAAATTTGCTCCACTTGAGCATGAGGTGCCAGTGGATAATCTAATGCAATAATTTGAATACCTGCTTGGGTAAAAAAAGTTTTATGCAAGTCAGGTAAATCTTGGCGAGAGCCGCACAACAAACCACCGCCATGTAAATAAACCAAGGTGGCTTTAGGTGGCACTTTATCGTCAATATAATGGGTTGCGTAAATCGGTAATGTTGAGTTCACAACTTGTATCGTATCAATTAAAATATGGGTTGTTTGTAACATATCACCAACTTATTAAGAATTAAAAAAGAGGCTCATTATAAAGCCTAATCGTATAAATACAAATTCATGTCACTATGGAGGTTATTATGGGTTATTTAAATGGACAGTTGGGTTATAGAGAAGATTTGCTCACAACTCGTTCTGTCATCCGTAAAAATAATTTTGTTATCTTAGAAACTGATGGTTTAGTAAGAAATAGTATTCCTTATTACCATAATTGTGATATTAGCTTTTTATCGTCACCAGCTTTAGGCGCATCTTTTGCTGATTATATTGCTGTTGTTCATCCTACAGGCGGTTGCACGCAAGTAGGTGGCGATGGCATTGAAGTGTTTGTGTATTGTGTAAAAGGTCAACTTTCCGTTAAAAACCAAGAAACACAAGCGGAATTAACGACTGGCGGCTATATTTTCTCAACTGCAGATCAAGTTTTAAGTTTTGTGAATAATTCATCTGAAGATACAAAAATTTATATTCATCGTCGCCGTTACACCCCACTTAAAGATCAAAAAGCCAAAACAGTTGTGGGTAATGTAAATGAGATTGAATATGTTCAATATGAAGGTATGGAAACTTGCTTAATCAAAGATTTATTACCTGCTGCACAAGACTTTGGTTTTGATATGAATATGCACATTTTGCTTTTCAAACCAGGTGCATCTCATGGTTACATTGAAACCCATTTCCAAGAACATGGTATGTTATTCTTATCAGGTAAAGGTATGTACCGTTTAGATGATGAATGGATTCCAGTGAAAAAAGACGACTACGTCTTTATGGATTCTTATTGCCCACAAGCTTGTTATGCTGTTGGCGACGAAGATTTTGTTTACATTTATTCAAAAGAATGTAATCGCGATATTGAACTTTAATTATAAAAAAGGAGAAAACGAATGAAATTAACAAGAGAAGAACTAAAAGGTTTAATGAAGAATAAATTAATGAAAGCAGGTTTAAATGAAAAACATGCTGACATTACGGCAGAAATTTTAACTTGGTCTGATGAACGCGGTTACCATTCTCATGGTGCAGTTCGTATGGAATACTACTGTGAGCGTATCTTTAAAGGTGGTATCACACACGATCCTAAATTTGAGTGGAAAGAAACTGGCCCTGCTTCAGCTATTTTTGAAGGCGATAACGGTTGTGGTTATGTCGCTGCAACAGAAGCGATGGAAAAAGCCATTGAAATGGCACAAAAATCAGGTATTGCCGTTGTAGGTATCCGCAACATTTCTCACAGTGGTGCAATTGGCTACTACACAGAAATGGCTGCACAAAAAGGCTTATTAGCTATTTCATTCTGTCAATCTGACCCAATGGCTGTACCATACGGCGGTTCTGAACCTTATTATGGTACAAACCCAATTTCTTTCGCCGCACCAGCAGATGAACGCAATGTGGTATTTGATATGGCTACAACAGTTCAAGCTTGGGGCAAAATTTTAGATAAACGTTCTCGTGGTCAAAGTATTCCTGACACTTGGGCTGTAGATGTGAATGGTAACCCAGTGACAGATCCGCATAAAGTAAATGCATTAGTACCAATTTCTGGTGCTAAAGGTTACGGTTTAATGATGATGGTGGATGTTTTCTCTGGTATTTTATTAGGTGTCCCATTTGGTAAACATGTTTCATCAATGTATCACGATTTATCTGAAGGTCGTCGATTAGGCCAAATGCATATTGTTATTGATCCAGCTCGTTTCTGTGGTACTGAAGAATTCCGTAAAAATATGACACAATCAATTAATGAATTAGTTGGTATGAAACCAGCCGATGGTTTTGATCGTGTTTACTATCCAGGTGAACGAGCAGAAATTCGTAAAGAAGAACAATATGCAACAGGCGGTATTGATATTGCAGATTCAGTTTATGAATATTTAATTAGCGATGATATTCACTTTGATCGTTATGATCACAAAAACCGATTTGCAGACTAATCAACTACATAATCTCATTAAAGGGTGTACCAAATACACCCTCTATTAATACAAGGAAAAGAACAATATGTTGAAGACTGTTGTAAAAAAAGGAAGCTATCATGATTCCGTTGTTCTCATGCTATTAACTAACGCCATTTCAGGCTTAGAAGGCGTGAAAAAAGTGTCTATTATGATGGCAACACCAGCGAATAAAGATATTTTTGCACAAAGTGGATTAGACACACCTGAATTATTAGAAGCAAGTGCCAATGATATGGTGGTGGTTGCAGATATTGAAAAAGAAGAATTGCTTGATGTGATTATGGAAGAAGTCGAAAAATTCCTCAAACAAAAAGCACAAGCAAGCTCAGCTAAAGCTGGTGCAGAATCCGTAAAATCTTGGGATAAAGCATTAACAAAATTACCAGAAGCAAACCTAGCTGTTATCTCTATTCCTGGTGCTTATGCTGCATTAGAAGCAGAACGTGCCTTAGATGAAGGCTTAAACGTCTTTATGTTTAGTGATAACGTGAGTGTTGAAGATGAATGTCACTTAAAACAAAAAGCACATGAAAAAGGCTTAGTTGTGATGGGTCCTGACTGCGGTACGGGCATTATCCAAGGTGTACCAGTAGCTTTCACCAATAGTGTAACCCCAGGTTCAATCGGTATTATCGGTGCTTCAGGTACAGGTATTCAAGAACTAACTACAATCATCGACCGTTTAGGCGAAGGTGTAGAAAATGCAATTGGTACGGGTGGTCGTGACCTTTATGAAGATATCGGCGGCGTGACCATGTTGGATGCCATTGAAGGCATGGAACAAAATGACAACGTGAAAGTATTAATTGTTATTTCTAAACCACCAGCAAAAGCAGTACGCGAGAAAATTTCAGCACGTTTAAGTAATTTCAGCAAACCTGTGATTACCTTGTTCTTAGGCGAAAAACCTGAATTCCATGAAGAAGGGTTCTACCATGCTTATACATTAGATGAAGCTGCGCGTTTAGCTGTGGCACTTGTTCGTGGTGAAAATATCGAAAAATCATTAGAAAATGTACCGCACTTTTCTGTTGACGCAAGCCAATTCTACAACAAAGCAGATGGCAAAACCTTAAAAGCTTACTACTCTGGCGGAACCTTAGCTGGCGAAGCGGCAATGCTATTAAAAGATGGATTAGCAATTAGTGGTTCAGGCGCCAAAGCAGATGGATTTATGTTCAAACAAGATGGCCATATTGTAGTGGACTTAGGGGACGACGTGTATACACAGGGTAAACCTCACCCAATGATCGACCCTGCAAAACGTATTGAATGTATGCAAGAAGCTGTTGATGATGCCACAACTGGTGCGATCTTATTTGATGTGGTATTAGGTTATGGCTCACATGAAGATATGGCAAGCGCGCTCATTCCAACCATTAACACATTAAAAGCAAAAGCCGAAGCAGAAAATCGTAAAGTATTCTTTGTAGCAACAGTATGTGGCACACGCAAAGATTTCCAAAGCTATGATGCTGCAGTACAGAAATTAACTGATGCGGGTGTGATTGTCTGTGAAACAAACAAAATCGCCGTAAAAGTTGCAATGAACGCCATTGGTTTAGATTTTGTAGAACAAGTTAAACCGGTAAAAGCGAAAACTGTTTTACCAACAGAAAAACATCAACCTTCAGCACAATTACTTCGTTTACTGTCAGAAAAACCAACCATCATCAATATTGGTTTGAAAAGTTTTGCTGAAGTGGCTGAAAAATTTGGCTGCGATGTGGTGCAATATGACTGGACACCACCTGCTGGAGGAAACGTACAGTTAATCAAAGTATTAAACTTCTTAAGAAATTACGAAGGCTTTGATATTGATGAAGCAAACCGTAAAGTGATTGCTAAAGTTGTGGCTGCTGCACCTATCATTCGTGATAATGTGCCTGCAAAAACTGTTATTAAAGAATTAAATGAAGGCAAAGTCATTTTACACGCGGGACCACCAATTCAATATAAAGATATGCCAAATACCGTACAAGGCTCTTGTGTAGGTGCAGTGTTATTTGAAAAATGGGCCGAAGATGAAGCTTCAGCGCGTCAATTATTGGAATCAGGCGAAATCAAATTCATTCCTTGCCACCATGTACGTGCAGTGGGTCCAATGGGTGGTATCACAACGGCTAATATGCCAGTTTGGGTGGTTGAAAATGCAACTGATGGTAATTTTGCTTACTGTACAATGAATGAAGGTATCGGTAAGGTATTACGCTTCGGTGCCTACTCTGATGAAGTAGTGAAACGCCTTGAATGGATGCGTGATGTATTAGGTCCAACATTAGGTAAAGCCATTCGTTCAATGGAAAATGGTTTAGCGGTTAATCCTTTAGTTGCTAAAGCAATCGCAATGGGCGATGAATTCCACCAACGTAATATCGCTGCTTCTTTAGCGTTCTTTAAAGAAGTCGCTCCAATTATTACAGACATGAAAGATCTCAGCGAAGAAGATCGTTATTCTGTCATGAAATTCTTAGCTGATACCGATCAGTTCTTCCTAAATATCATGATGGCAACAGGTAAAGCAATCATGGATGGCGCCAGAACATTAACAGAGGGTACCATTGTTACAGCTATGTGTCGTAATGGTGTACATTTTGGTATCCGTATTGCAGGTATGGGCGATGAGTGGTTTGTAGGTCCTGTTAATACCCCTCAAGGTTTATACTTCACAGGTTATGACGGTGAAGACGCTTGCCCTGATATTGGTGACTCAGCAATTACAGAAACCATGGGCGTTGGTGGTATGGCAATGATTGCCGCACCAGCGGTAACACGTTTTGTTGGTGCGGGTGGTTATGAAGATGCATTACGTACCAGTAACGATATGATGGAAATCTGTATCGATCGTAACCCAAATTACATTGTGCCAAACTGGAACTTCCAAGGTGCTTGTTTGGGTATCGACGCTCGCCTTGTTGTTGAAAAAGGTATTACACCAGTAATCAACACAGGTATTGCACATAAAGTGGCTGGCTTTGGTCAAATTGGTGCAGGTACAGTTCGTCCACCTGCTGCTTGTTTTGAGAAAGCGATTCTCGCTTATGCGAAGAAATTAGGTTTTGACGCATAATAAGGATTGAAATAAATGACAAAAGAAACTATTGTACTTGCCTTGGGTGGAAACGCCCTTGGCAACAATTTAAAAGAACAACGTGAAGCTGTTGCTAAAACTGCACAGGTGATTGTTGATATTTTATTACAGGGTAAAAATATTGTTATTACCCATGGTAATGGCCCTCAAGTAGGTATGATTCAACGTGCAATGGATGACTTTGCAAAAAGTACTGGCGATGAAATCCCTTTACCTACTAGTGTAGCGATGAGCCAAGGATACATTGGCATTGATTTACAAAATGCGATCAAATACGAATTAGTAAAACGCGGTCTCGTTGATCAAAAAGTCAGCACCATCTTATCGCAAGTTGAAGTCGATCCTGCCGATCAAGCTTTCCAAAATCCAGACAAACCAATTGGTCGTTTTATGACGAAAGAAGAAGCTGGTGTGTTGGAAGCAAAAGGTATTCGTTGCATGGAAGATGCAGGACGTGGTTATCGTATCGTGGTTCCATCTCCAAAACCAAAACGTATTCGCGAATTAGAAACCATTAGAACTCTTGTTAATGCGGGTCATATCGTGATCACTTGTGGTGGTGGCGGTATCCCTGTTATTTCTGATGAGCAAGGTCGCTTAGTGGGTACTAATGCGGTTATCGATAAAGATAATGCTAGTGCATTATTGGCTGAAAAATTAAATGCTGATTATCTAGTCATCTTAACTGCGGTGGAAAAAGTCGCCATTAATTTTGGTAAACCAAACCAAGAATGGTTATCAGATTTAAGTACAGAACAAGCTCGTCAATATATTGCCGAAGAACAATTTGCCAAAGGCTCAATGTTACCAAAAGTTGAGGCAGCATTGCGATTTGCAGAAAGCGGCAAAGGGCGCAAAGCATTAATTACGTTATTGGATAAAGCAGCAGAAGGTATTGCAGGGGAAACCGGTACTGTCATTCACTCTTAGTTTGGGTTAAAAGTGGGCTATAAAGCCCACTTCTACCTTATAATCAATTTAAGGGTCAGAAGAGAAATCTCGTTCTATTCTCTGTTTTCGGCTTTCTTAAGGTGTAAAAATGGAAATTCCAGTTAATTTTTTCATGTGGATCATGGCATTTTTGCCAATTATCGCATTAGTCATTTTGATGGTGAAATTCAAATGGGGTGCAACAGAAGCCGCACCAGTTGGATTGCTTATCGCTATATTTACCGGCTTATTTTTCTATAAAGCCGACATTTCTTTGATCGCAATTGAATCTGCTAAAGGTATTTGGTATGCAATTGTGATTTTACTCATTGTTTGGACCGCAGTATTAATGTACCAAGTGAGTGAAGGCGCTCGCGCATTCTTAGTGATCCGCGAAGGCATGAGTAAATTATTCCCAAATGAATTATTACTTGTCATGACAATGGGATGGATTTTTGAAAGTTTCCTACAAGGGATCACTGGTTTTGGTGTGCCCGTTGCCGTAGGCGCCCCGTTGTTGATCGGAATCGGTGTTCGTCCATTATGGGCCGTCGTATTACCTTTATTAGGACAAGCTTGGGGGAACACATTTGGTACTCTGGCGGCAGCTTGGGATGCACTTGCAGGATCAGCAGGCATTGAAGTGGGCAGTTCTCATTATTTTTTAACCGCACTTTGGACTTCAGCATTCCTTTGGATGTGGATTGTGGTAACAGGCCTAGCGATCTCTTGGTTCTATGGTCGAGGTAAAGCATTGAAAAAAGGGCTTATCGCTACCCTCATCATTGCGACTATTCAAGGTGGTGGCGAGCTAATCCTTAGCCAAATTAATACAACCATTGCCGCCTTTATTCCTGCTTGTATTTCAATTATTGCTATCATCTTTATGAGCAAAATGAAAATGTATAAGGATGTTTGGCGAATTGAAGATAGTCCAATTATGGATAGAAGTAAAACGACCTCAAGCAATGAAAGCTTACCAAATATGAGTTTACTTCAAGCTTTCATTCCTTATATTGTTTTATCAGTGTTGACTTTGGGAATTCTTGTCATCTCCCCAGTCAATCAGTTCTTATCACAATTTAAGATTGGTTTTGCTTTCCCTGAAACTGTGACTGGATATGGATTTGTCAATAAAGCTTATAGCTCTTACTCCCCTATCGCGCTCTTTACACATGCAAGCATGTTCTTGTTCATTTCTTCGATCATTGGCTTATTCTACTACCAAAGCAAAGGTTGGATCGCAAAAGGTGGCACCAAAACCATTTTTGCAAAATCAATAGCCATGACCATGCCTTCAGGCATTGCGGTTGTGGGATTAGTCATTATGTCCAAAATCATGGGCGGAACAGGACAAACCGCAGTTCTTGCTGATGGCATGGCCGCTGTTCTTGGCAAAACCTATGTAATTTTAGCGCCATTTATTGGTTTGCTAGGATCATTTATGACGGGGAGCAACATGAGTTCGAATATTCTATTTGGTGACTTCCAAATGACAACCGCTAAATTACTCAATGCGAACTCGGCAGCTATCCTTGGCGCACAAACAACAGGTGGTGCAATTGGTAGCGCTATTAGCCCAAGTAAAATCATTTTAGGTACAACAACCGCCAATATTTTAGGTAAAGAAGGGGATGTATTAAAAACCATTATTTTCATTACTCTTTTACCAACCCTATTAATTGGTATTGTTTCTTACTTTGCTTCGTTATAAGGTGAGCGAATGGAAAATTCTTTTTTTAAAACAAAAGCTGGAAAAATGACGCTTGCTTTTATTGTAATTATGATTGCTTTTGCTTGTATCATGCTCGGCATATCACAAGTGAGCAATGGTTTAATTTATATTGGTTTTACATTAATGGTTGCCGCAATGCTCTATTCACCAATTGATGTATTTATCCTAAGTAAAAAGAAAAAATAGGACATAATCATGGAAAAAATTACACAACGCATTACGCAAAATTTAGAACATTTAAAACAATTTACCGCTACGCCCGGCAATGGTTGCACTCGCCTTCCGTTCTCTAAAGAAGCAAGAAGTGCGGTGAATTATTTAAGAGATTTAATGGTTGAAGCAGGTTTAACTGTACATGAAGATGAAGCGGGTAATATTTTTGGTACCTTAGCTGGTGAAGATGCCAACTTACCTTGCGTAATGTCAGGTTCACATTACGACAGCGTGCTACATGGTGGTAACTACGATGGTATCGCTGGCGTTATCGTTGCTTTAGAAACTGCACGTTTATTAAAACAAACTGGCAAAAAATTTAAACGCAACTTTGTTGTAGCTGGTTTCAATGATGAAGAAGGAATGCGTTTTGGCACTGGTTATTTCGGTTCAGGCGCAATGTTAGGTCTGCGTACACCTGAATATTGCCGTAAATTCAAAGATAAAGACAATATTTCGATCTACGATGCAATGAAATCTTATGGATTAAATCCAGAAAAAATTGAAAATGCAAAATGGGCTGACGGCTCAATTGGTCACTTCATTGAAACACATATTGAGCAAGGTCCAGTGTTAGATACTTTAGGCCTTGAAATTGGCTTAGTCACTGGTATTGTTGGTTTACACCGTTATATGTTTACCGTTTATGGCCGTGCAGATCACGCGGGTACAACACCAATGGATATGCGTTTAGACGCAGTGGATGCTGCAACCAAAGTAATTTCAAAAATTCCAGATTGGGCACGTGAAAAAGGCGATGGTACCGTTGCTACTGTAGGCTTTATGAATGTGGAACCAGGTGGCATTAATATCGTGGCAGAAAAAGTCGAATTCAGTGTTGATGTGCGTTCATTAAATATGGCAAACATTGAAGATATTGCTGCAAAAATTGAAGCGGCGCTCATTGAAGAAACCAGTAAAATTGGCTCTAAATTTGATAAAGAAACCAAGTTGATTATTCAACCTGTTGCGCTTTCTGAAAAAATGCTAAACATTTTAGAAAACTCAACAAAAACACATCATTTCAGCTATAAACGTTTACCAAGTGGCGCAGGTCATGACTCATTAGAAATTGGTCAGAAAATTCCAACCGTGATGATTTTCGTACCAAGTAAAGATGGACGCAGCCATACGCCAGTAGAATTTACAGAATATCATTATTTTGCCAAAGCAGCCGTATTACAATTGGAACTTGCTGAAGCATTATTAGATGAATAAATAGCACATAATAAAAAAACTGCGGCATTTTCTACCGCAGTTTTTTTATTTATATGGAATAAATTATTTACCCGCTTCTTTATAAACAGCTAATGCAGCTGCAACCGCATCACCGGCAGGTAATTTGACGCCATGTTGTAATAATACGGCTTCTAATGCACCTAAGGTTAACAACACGTTACGTTTCTGACTTGAATAACCCATATTACCAATACGGATAACTTTACCATCTAACGGACCAAATGAAGTTGCCAATTCAATACCAAAGTCATTTAATAAATCACTTCTTAATGCAGGGCCTGATACGCCTTGTGGAATATTAAATGCAGTCACAACTGGCGCTTTATGTTTTCTATCACCAAAAATAGATAGTCCCATTGCTTCTAAACCAGCACAAAGCGCTTTATCGTTCAAAATATGACGAGCAAAACGATTTTCTAATCCTTCCATAAGGATGCAACGTAATGCTTCGTGCACACCATATTGGTTGCTTGTAGCTTCTGTATGGTGATTTAAACGACGTGGACTCCAATAGTCTTGTAACTGGGCTAAATCCAAATAGTTACTTGGAATTGGTGGTAATAAACCATCTACATCAGACTCTGCACGAATACCTTTCTCTACGCGTTTACGTTTGGCAATAATATCTTCAATGCGTTTATTATAAGTAATTAAGGCTGAGCCTGAAGGCGCAGAAATACATTTTTGTGTACCAGCGATACAAGCATCAATTCCCCACTCATCAACACGAATATCAACACCACCAAGTGTTGCAACAGTATCCACTAACAACATCGCATCATATTGTTTACAGATTTTGCCAATTTCATCTAATGGCTGCATCATTGATGTTGAGGTTTCACCATGAATAATCGCAACGGCTTTATAGCCACCTTTTTTCAATTCCGCTTCGATTTCTTCTGGCTCAAAAACAGTTCCCCATTCTCTCTCAAGTAACACAATTTCTGCACCACTACGAGATAGAATTTCATTTAATAAATAACCAAAACGACCAAAAGCAGGAATAAGTACTTTATCACCAGGGCAAATTGCCGCAGTTAAAACAGTTTCAATACCACCACGAGAAGTCGTATCAACAATATAGGTTTGCTCATTTTTAGTTTGGAATAAGCGACGTTCCATTTCCATGGTTTCATTCATTAAAGAAGTAAACTCAGGATCAAACTGTCCTAAAATTGGAGCAGACATCGCACGTAATACGCGCGGATCAGCATCTGTTGGACCAGGACACATTAATAAACGAGGGGAAGGATTAATTTCTCTAAATTGCATTGCAATTCTCCATGAATACATCAAATGTTTAAATTAGGTCAGAAATAATAGATAAACAGCCAGCTTTTCACAATATTTTATAAAAGAAAACACAAATAATTTTGCTATATTTAAATAAAATACAATGAAAAGCTTTATTTTTTATATAAAAAATAAAGCTCCAAATTTTGGAGCTTAAAAGAAGATTTGGTGGAGATAATCGGGATCGAACCGACGACCTCTTGAATGCTATATTTGATGGATTTTTCAAAAACTATAAAATACAACCACCTACCTCTTCATTCTTTTTGATTTGAGCCATTAAATATAATGGTTTGGGTTGTATTACCACTAATTTTGCCATGATGTTCATCGGTAATCGGAATGCCCTTAAACGCATTCAAACTGTCCGCTTTAAACACCTCATCAGGTGGACGATATTCACGTCTTGATGTGCCATCAGGTTGCTGATAAATAAAAACCCCCGTTCTTGTTAGAACAGGGGTATCACGAATAAACCCGTTTTGATCTTTCTTTGCCTTAAATTCAAGGCGATCGTATCGCATTGTCATTTTTGGGTTCCTTATTCCTCTTTTTTAAGTTTTTCAAGTTCTTGTTCAAGTTTGGCAAGACCTTGTTCCTTTGTTGTGCAATCTTGACCGTAACGTTTTCTGATTCGATACATTACAGCTTCAGTTGCAGGATTATGTTTCAGTTCCCATAACCACCCTTCAACAACCTCTATCTTAGTTAGTGGTCTCCCTAGATCTGCATAAGGGTTTATAAGATCTGGCATTTTAAATTTCCTCCATCGTAATGTGGATTTCATTGTTCACCTATTTACGCTCAAGTATGCAAAATTGAATATTTGATTTAAATAATACTTCCTTCTCAATTTTAAGCAAACTGAGTTTGTGAATTTTTTGCTTCGTTTACTATGGATGATAAATTTATAAGGATAGAGCATCAGCTTTTATTTTGTGATGATATATGGCCTACATTGACTGGGTAAATATCTTGGTGATAAGAAATTAATTGAGATAGATCAGAATTTAATTAGATTAATCCAATCTAAGAAAACAAAAAGGGAATTTAGATCGGCATTAAAAAGAGCCGGAATTGAAAACTTCCGCTTTCACGACTTGCGGCACACTTGGGCTACAAGACACGTAATGTCTGACACGCCTTTATATGTGTTACAAGAGCTTGGAGGATGGAGCAAGGCAGACACCGTCCGCAAATATGCTCACTTATCATCTAAACACCTCAAAACTTATGCTGACAATGTGCAATTATTTGGCACAAAATTGGCACAACACCAAAAACAAGAAAGCCTTACCAATCACTAACTGATTGATAAGGCTAATAAATTTGGTGGAGATAATCGGGATCGAACCGACGACCTCTTGAATGCCATTCAAGCGCTCTCCCAACTGAGCTATATCCCCGTTTGCGTTGGCTATAATAAATTCAGCAAAATTAGCTGTCAAGTAATTATTTAGCCGACATAAAAGTGCGGTGAAAATTACCGCACTTTTGCTTAGGCTTGCGCTTTAATAAATGCAATGGCTTTTTCAATACGTGCTAAAGTGCGTGTTTTACCCACTAATTTAGCAGTAATATCCATTGATGGTGATTGCCCTGAACCAGTGACAGCCAAACGGAAAGGCATGCCCACTTTACCCATACCAATTTCAAGATCAGCGGCAGTTTGATTCATCGCATCATGAATATTTTCCACAGACCAATCAGAAAGTGCGGTTAATTTTTCTAATAATTTTGCTAATGGTTCAGCCGCTTCCACTTTGAAATTTTTAGCTGCCGCTTTTTCATCGTAACCACTAAATTCTTCATAAAAATAACGACTTTGAGCCGCAAGTTCTTTCAAGGTTTTAGCTCGTTCACCTAAAACAGGAATAATCTCTTCTAATGAAGGCCCTTGGCTATAATCAATGCCTTGGTCTTTCATATGCCAGTCAAGATATTTGGCTACATGGCTTGCTGGCAACGTACGGATATAATGTTGGTTCAACCATTGCAATTTATCCGTATTAAATGCACTCGCTGACTTACTTACTGAATGAATATCAAATAATTCAATCATTTCTTCACGTGAGAAAATTTCTTGGTCGCCATGCCCCCAGCCTAGACGCACTAAATAATTAATTAATGCTTCAGGTAAATAACCATCATCACGATATTGCATCACACTTACTGCACCATGACGTTTAGATAATTTCTGACCATCATCACCATTAATCATAGACACATGAGCATATTCAGGAATCGGCGCACCAAGTGCTTTTAAGATATTAATTTGACGAGGAGTGTTATTAATGTGATCTTCGCCACGCACCACATGCGTAATGCCCATATCCCAGTCATCCACCACTACACAGAAATTATAAGTAGGAGAACCATCTGTACGGCGAATAATTAAATCATCTAATTCGCTATTACTGATTTCAATTCGACCACGCACCGCATCATCAAATACAACTGAACCTTCTGTTGGATTTTTAAAACGTACAACATGAGGTTGGTCTGGCGTATGATCATGATGATGTAAACAATGGCGATCATAGCGTGGTTTTTCTTTATTTTGTTCTTGTGTATGACGTAGTTCTTCTAAGCGTTCTTTTGAACAATAACAACGATAAGCCAAACCTTGCTCAATCATTTGATCAATCACTTGATTATAACGATCGAAACGTTTGGTTTGGAAATAAGGGCCATGTTCCCAAGCTAAATTTAACCATTCCATTCCTTCTAAAATAGCTTGTGTCGCTTCTGGCGTGGAACGTTCTAAATCTGTATCTTCAATACGTAACACAAATTCGCCTTGATTATGTTTTGCATATAACCAAGAATATAAGGCTGTTCTCGCGCCTCCCACATGTAAATAACCTGTTGGGCTAGGTGCAAAACGCGTACGAACTTTAACATTAGGATCTAAATTAAATAATGCATCGATTTTCATCGGATAACCTTTTCTCTATCACAAAAAATTGTGCTCCATTGTACCTTTTTTTCTGCTTTTTCTTAACTAAATTTTCCTTTTTATGCTTATTTTTAGACCAATCAAGTTTATTTTTGCAAAAATAAGTTGACTGAAAGAGAAGAATAATTATAATGCACTCCACAACGCAAACAGCGATGACAAGGGCGATTAGCTCAGTTGGGAGAGCACCTCCCTTACAAGGAGGGGGTCACTGGTTCGAGACCGGTATCGCCCACCACTTTTCAACATTGATAAGTATCTTGTCCTCGTTTATGTGTTCTCCTATTGTTTAAGTGGGCGATTAGCTCAGTTGGGAGAGCACCTCCCTTACAAGGAGGGGGTCACTGGTTCGAGACCGGTATCGCCCACCACTTAAACAACCCAATCTACAAACAGTTAATACTGTATCGTAGGGCGATTAGCTCAGTTGGGAGAGCACCTCCCTTACAAGGAGGGGGTCACTGGTTCGAGACCGGTATCGCCCACCACTTTCATCAATTAAATGATTAATTCTATTTTATTCTTAACAAATAAAATGGTAGAGTATGTCCGGTTTTCATTTTTGTAAAAATTTATTATGAATAGTCCAATACTTATTAAACTATCTGTCATTTTATTACGTTTGACTGGCAATATCGTCAAAACCTTAAGTTACCCATTCCATGCTATTTTCCCTAAAAAGCGCTTTGTTATTCCTGAATTTAGTCCAGCAAGGAAAGTAGCCCAAAACAATCAAAAAATTAACCGCACTATTTGGCAAACTAATTATAGTAATCTTGTTACCTTGCCTGTGTACTGTAATTACTTAGTCAATAGACTGCTTTCCCCTGAATATAATTATCGTTATGTCAGTACAGAACAACGCGAAGAATATATCAAAACACATGCGGATGAACGTACATTCAAAGCCTACAGCCAATTAACAGATGGTGCTGCACAAGCAGATTTTTGGCGCATTTTCACCCTATATAATGAAGGCGGTGTTTACCTTGATATTGACGGGCATATCGTATGGAATTTATCTCATATTATTCAACCTGAAGATAGCGAAGTCGTTATTACTCGTCGCAATTTATATACCAACTTCTTCTTAGCCTCGGAAAAAGGCAATCAATTTCTACAGGATACATTAGATATCATCATTGATAACATTGAACAACGTCGGGTTGATCAAGGAGTATTCACATTAACAGGCCCTGTTTGTTTAAATAGAGCCCTTGAAGGCAAAACGGTAAATACAAGATCAGATAAACTCACTTGTATTCAAGGCTCCTTCACAAATGAATATTTTCAATATATGGATAAAAAACGTGGCAAATGGAATCATGCTAAAAATGAAGACTTACTCAAATAAACTTTAACTTTTTATTTCATCAAGGAAAAAAATAATAATGAATAAAAACACTTTTATTGTTGGCTTTATGCTATTTGCTATCTTTTTTGGCGCAGGAAACCTCATTTTCCCACCGAAATTAGGCTTAGACAGTGGAACAGAATTCTGGTCTGCAATTTCAGGCTTTGTGGTTACCGGCGTTGGATTGCCATTATTAGGTATTATCGTCGCCTCTTTCTATGAAGGCGGTTATAAACAGGCATTAAATCGTATTCATCCTTGGTTTTCTGTGATCTTTTTAATGGTGATTTATCTTGCTATCGGTCCTTTCTTTGCGGGTCCACGTACAGGCGCAACCGCTTATGAAATGGCAATCGTACCGTTTTTAGATGAATCAAGTAGCTTATCTTTATTAATTTTCACTGCTATTTATTTTTCTATCGCACTATGGTTAAGCTTAAATCCGTCCAAAATGGTTGACCGTATTGGCTCAATTCTCACACCTGCATTGCTAATCGCTATTGCGGCATTGGTTATTTCAGCTTACTTCACACTCTCAGATAATCCAGTTCATCAACAAATTGATACAAGTAAAAACTACTTTGTGAATGGTATCTTGGAAGGTTATTTAACCATGGATGCTCTCGCCTCTCTTGCATTCTCAGTTATTGTGTTAAATGCGATCAAATCCAAAGTAAAACAACAATCTGCGTTAATCAAAGAAACCATCCTTGCTGGATTCGTAGCAGCTATTGCATTAGGGCTGATCTATGTTGCATTAGGTTGGATTGGTAATAATTTACCGATTACACCTGAAACACTAGCAGACCTCAATGCAAAAGGACAAAATATCGGTACTTACATTCTAAACGATGCAACACGCCAATTCTTTGGTGAAGCTGGTCGCATTGTATTAGGCTTAATCGTATCCTTAGCTTGTCTAACCACTACTGTTGGTCTTGCCGTATCTGTCAGCGAATATTTCAATGAAATTTTCCCTAAAATTGCGTACAAAACTTATGTATTCTTATTTATCATCATTAGTTTTGCGATCGCAAACCAAGGTTTAGGGGCGGTAATCAGTAAATCAGTTCCTGTTTTATTAGTCCTTTATCCAATTTCAATGACGATTATTTTCCTTTTATTAGTGAATTTATTTGTCAAACTACCACTACTTGCTCAACGCATTTCAGTAGCATTAGTAACCGTTGTATCCATTCTGTCTGTGTTAGGTTTAGAATCGATGTCAGGCCTACCATTAAAAGATTATTCAATGGAATGGGCGCCATTCGCTCTGGGTGGGTTAGTATTAGGTTATATCCTAGCCTTATTATTTAAGAAAACGGAACAGTAAAAAAAGTGCGGTGAATTTCACCGCACTTTTTTATATCTATTACTTCTTATTGGAACCCTCTGGATGCAACCCAATGCCTTGATGACGTAACTTTAATTTTTCGATGACGTCAGACCAACCTAAATCCGCATCATGCAATAGCACACCTAAATGATAAAGTAAGTCAGCAGCCTCCGAAACTAATTCTTCTGAATCCTTTGCCATTGCAGCTAAAACTGTTTCTACCCCTTCTTCTCCCACTTTTTGTGCAATACGTTTTGTTCCCTGAGCATACAATTTTGCAGTGTAAGAACTTTGTGGATCTGCACCTTTACGATTTGCAATCAAGCGTTCTAATTTACTAAAGAAAATCCAATCAGGCTCAGTATTATATTCAAATTGATGAAAACAGCTTTCTGCTCCCGTATGACAAGTTTCACCAATGGGATTCGCTAAAATAAGCAAAGTGTCATTATCGCAATCCAGACTCATATCCACCACGTTTAAAAAATGTCCCGACGTTTCGCCTTTCGTCCACAAGCGTTTTTTGGTGCGAGAAAAAAAGGTCACACGTTTTTCCGCTACGGTTTTTTCAAGGGCTTCTTGGTTCATATAACCCAGCATTAACACTTCGCAAGTACTTGCATTTTGAATAATCACAGGCAGTAAATTATCCACTTTTTGCCAGTTGATTTGGGTTAGTTGTATCACAATCTCACCTCAATATTTTCTTGTTTTAAGTAGACTTTTAATTCACCAATATCAATGATCCGTTTATGGAACACGCTAGCAGCTAACGCGCCATCCACATTAGCTTCAGCAAAAGCATCTCTGAAATGCACCATTTCTCCTGCGCCACCCGAGGCAATCAATGGTAACTTGCACACTTCACGCACGAGCTTTAATTGGGCGATGTCGTAGCCTTGACGAACGCCGTCTTGGTTCATCATATTCAGAACAATTTCGCCCGCACCACGACGTTGCACTTCTTCCACCCAGTCAAGTAATTGCCAGTTGGTTTGGCGAGTGCGGCTTTCATCGCCTGTATATTGATTGACCCAATATTTGCCTGTTTCTTTTTCAAACCAACTATCTATGCCCACCACGATAGCTTGCACGCCAAAGCGATCTGCTAAGCGATTGATTAAATTCGGATCCGCAAGGGCAGGGGAATTGATCGAGATTTTATCTGCCCCAAAAGCGAACAATTTTTCCGCATCTTCCACGCTTTTAATGCCGCCTGCCACACAGAATGGAATATCGATCACTTGTGCTACACGTTCCACCCAGCTTTTATCAATGGTTCTGCCGTCAGAGGACGCCGTAATATCGTAGAACACCAGTTCATCCGCCCCCTCTTGGGCATAACGTGCCGCAAGCGGTACGATGTCGCCGATAATTTCGTGATTGCGAAATTGCACGCCTTTAACTACTTGTCCGTCTCGCACGTCTAAGCAAGGAATTATCCGTTTTGCCAACATTCGATCGCCTCCGCTACGTTAAATTTGCCTTCTAACAATGCTCGCCCCACAATCACGCCAGCCACGCCAGAGCCTTTTAAGGCTTGAATATCCGAAAGCGAGCCGATGCCGCCTGATGATTGGAACTGAATGGTTGGGAATTGGATGCATATTTCTTGATACAACGCCACATTCGAGCCTTGTAAAGTGCCGTCTTTGGAAATGTCGGTACATAAAACGTGTTGTAAGCCGACGGTTTCGAAAGATTGTAGTACTTGCTCTAAAGTCACGGAGCTAGTTTCTTGCCAGCCACTGATGGCAATGTGTTTTTCACCTTGTGCATTGATATTCACATCTAATGCCAGCACAAATTTTTCCGCACCGTATTTGTTAAACCAACCTTTCAGCATTTCAGGCTGTTTGACCGCAGTGGAACCAATCACCACACGATTTGCCCCCACCGCCAATAAATCCGCCACATCTTGCTCGCAACGAATGCCACCGCCCACTTGAACTGGGCAATTCACCCCACGAATCATCTCCCCAATCAGTTGGGTTTGGCGTTTATTCGGATCTTTCGCCCCCGTGAGATCCACCAAGTGTAACTGCTTCGCCCCCTGTGCCACATACTCTTGAAATTGTGCAATGGGGTTGTCGGAATAAAGGGTTTTCTGGCCGTAATCGCCTTGATAAAGACGCACCACTTGACCGTCAATCAGATCAAGGGCAGGGATAATTTGAGAGGTTTGCATAGTGTTTCCTATTATTTATGTTAAAAGTGCGGTTAAAAATCACGGTTTTTGCACTTTCGCAATCCGTTGTAACTGACTTCGCAAACTGCGTTTAAATGCCTCTGCTAAGGCATCACAGCAGATTGCAGCTTCTAATACCTCTTGCGTGAGATCTTCTGCAGAACTCGCAAGTAGCCTATTTAAATGATGAATCGTTAATTGTGGATAAGGGCATTGAATCCGTTGCACTGAATCTTTAACGTGAATCACCCCTTCTTTGATGACTCGCACATACCAGCCAGATAACCCTGAATGTCGCACAATATGATGGGTATCTTTATTGCCTGTATTTTTCGATAAGCGATCGCAAGGCTTACGAGGCTGGGAAACTTCCACAATTGCAGTGCCAATTTGATAACGATCTCCTACGCAAACATTATTTTCATCCCAACCAGACACAATAAAATTTTCCCCATAAGTAGCAATGCCTTGATAATCAAATTCTTTGCCAATAAGTGCGGTTAATTTTTGGAAAGATTTATCGGACATAAAAAATAATGCCTTATCTATGCCACCATGATGCGCTTTTAAGCTCACGTCATTACCTTCAGCACCAAGTTGATTCACTTTTACCATTGGCACCGGCTTTTTGCGTATGGCAGTTTCTAACATAGATCCGTCGTTAAAGGTTAAAGTTTCAATTCCGCCGATTTTGATCACTAAAATTTCAGCCTGCACTAAATATTCTCCACAAAATTCCGCAACAACTTTTCTCCAGCCTTGCCAGAACGCTCGGGGTGGAATTGTACGCCGTAGAAGTTGTTATGCTGAATGACTGCGGAAAATGGCACGCCGTAATCGCAGGTGGCGACGGTGTGCGGATTGGGCAATACACCGTAGCTATGCACAAAATAGAAATAGCTATCTTGCTCAATGCCTGAAAATAACGGGTGATCGGCGGCATAATGCACCTTATTCCAGCCCATATGTGGCAACGGCAAATCGCACACAGGCAGTTTTTCTGTTCTGCCCGACATCAATTTCAGTAGCTCCACATTGCCTTCTTCGGAATACTCAGTCATCAGCTGCATACCCAAACAGATGCCTAACACAGGCTGTTTCAGGTTACGAATGGTGTCGATTAACCCTAACTCCGCCAGATTTTTCATCGCCGCACTCGCTGTACCCACACCGGGTAAAATCAGCTTATCGGCGGACTGAATTTGGTCTAAATCACGGCTAATTTCCGCCTGAACGCCCAAACGGTCGAATGCAAATTTTACAGATGACAGGTTTGCACAGCCTGTGTTGATGATGATTAAGTTGGTCATTTATTTTCCTATTTATAGGGCTTGTTTAATCAGGCTCATTATATATTCCAAATGTTGAGTATCTTTCACAATAATTTGATAATCCCCATTTCCCCAATGCCCTAATTGAGAAACATCTTTCGTTAAATTTTTAGGATCATCAAGTTGTCCTTTTCTTAAATTGATCCCAATTTTCAAACCTGATTTCTGAATTTCAATATCCGCAATTGTGCGATTTAATTTAAATGAAACATATAATTTTTTAGCAGTACAACTAATTTCTGGGCTTAAGTTTAACAATGCCAATTTAAAGGCTTGATAAAGCTCTATGATTTCGTCAGATTTACCTGCTAAATGATCTTCTTCACTGTAGGTTTTAATTATTTTGGTGATTTCAGATAAATTTTCATTCTGTTTTTCATCTGCATATTTAATACTTGGTTGATAAGCAGATTTTTTTAATCCGTTGATCACAATAATGTCTTTTTCAAATTGTTTTATTTCCCAAAGTTCAATATTCAGATCTTTAAAATCAACGGCTTGTTTCTGTGTTTGGTTAAAAACAGGTGCAACAAACACCACTTTGCTTTGAGACCAATCCACCTCGTTCTTTCTCAGGTTTCGACCTAATTGTTCATTATATTCCAGCACAAAATCTGCTTTATGTTTTAATAGCGTATTTAAATAACTCACGCCTTGATCAAATACACTGTAATTATGATTTCGTTTATATTCAATAATCACAAAGGCATTATTTTCAGGATCAAACGCCAGCGTATCAATTCGTTGATTTTGTACGGAAAATTCAGATTTCACCAACACTAATCCCGTGGTAAGTGTGAGATTATTTTCCAATAAACGTTGTATATCTCGCTCTAATTTAAATGGAATTTCAGTTAAACTCGTTAAATGCGTTTTATTTTTATGGAAAATCTGCATTCTTTATCTCCTTATTTTCAATCGGTTACATTTCGCAAAAAAATAGCAAAATCCAACCGCTCTTTGTTATGTAAACATAATCGTTACAACACCCCTTTCGAACTCGGCAATTCATTCCCTTCCACTTTAATACACTGTCTCAACGTCCGTCCAAACACTTTAAACAGGCTTTCGATTTTGTGGTGGTCGTTGTCGCCTTTAGTTTTCAGGTGTAGCGTTGCCATGAGCGTGTAGGCGAGTGATTGGAAAAAATGCTCCGTCATTTCGGTGCTGAAATCGCCCACTTTTTCACGTTTAAATTTGGCTTTGAATTTGAAATAGGGGCGACCCGATAAATCCATTGTGCATTCTGCTTTGCACTCGTCCATCGGCAACACAAAGCCGAAGCGTTGAATGCCCCGTTTGTCGCCGAGGGCTTGTTTTAATGCAGTGCCGAGGGCAAGGGCGGTGTCTTCCACGGTGTGGTGTTCGTCGATCCACAAATCGCCTTTGCAGTACACATTCATTCTAAAACCGCCGTGGGTAGCGATTTGATCGAGCATATGATCGAAAAAGCCCACCCCCGTTTTGATGTCATTCATCCCTGTTTCGTCTAGCCACACTTGCACTTTAATGTCCGTTTCTTTGGTGGTGCGAACCACTTCCGCATAGCGTGGTTTACGGTCTAAAAGTGCGGTCTGTTTTGGCAATAATTTTTCCGCAATCAGATCCCAGTTAAGTTTTTCTCGGTCGTATTGCAAGGCTCGAATGCCGAGATTTTCTGCCAGTTGCACATCAGTGGCACGATCGCCAATCACAAAACTGGTGTCAGGATCGAACAATTTTTTATCAATGTATTTTTTCAATAATTTGATTTTCGGCTTACGGCAATCGCACTCGTCTTCGGGTTTGTGTGGGCAAATTAACACTTCGTCAAACTCAATGCCCTGTGACTTAAATAATGCCATCATCGCATTGTGCGGTTTGTCAAAATCTTCTTGCGGAAAAGATGGCGTGCCCAAGCCATCTTGGTTACTGACCATCACAAAGCGGTAAAAGGGTTTGAGTTTCAACAATGCGGGGATCACATTCGGTTCAAATTGCAATTTTTCTAAGCTGTCGATTTGAAAATCCGTCTTCGGTTCGTCAATTAAAGTGCCGTCACGGTCGATAAAAAGGGTTGGTTGCATAATCATCTCCATTGCGAAAAAAGTGCGGTGGATTTTGGGCGAGATTCTGAAAACTTTGCCTAGGCATTTACCTAGGCAATCGTTTACTTTTTAGCAATAAAATGATTAAAATTCAACTATTAATTGGTTGAAACCTGTTGGAAATGGCGAATTTTGTGATAAACATCTTCAAGATCAGAACTAAAATTAATTTTTTTCAATTCTGGTACAGCATTTGATTTGACAATCATGCGCAAAGGCTGAAATTGCATATTGCACATATAGAGTTGTTGATGAGGCAACATATGCTGTACAAAACGCGTTAAAGCATGAATTCCCCCAGTGTCTAACACAGTGACCGTATCGCATTGTAAGACAATATGTTTAATTTCATGATCTGTATGCACAGTTTTATCATGCAGCTCCGCAAACACATTATCTGCCGCAGCAAAGAATAGCGGTCCGCTAATGCGATACACTAAGACATCATCTAAATCTGCCGGATGAGATTGTTCAATAGACTTGGTCATTTCCGCAATTGTTCGGATAAACAACAAACTCGCTAATAACACACCAACGGTAATAGCAATCACCATATCAAAAATCACTGTTAATAAAATACAGGTAATTAACACCGCGATTTCATTTTTACCCGAACGACGCACAAGGGAAATAATGTTATGTAAATCAAGCATATTCCATGCCACCATAAAGAGCAATGCTGCCATGGAAGCAAGAGGCAAATAGGACAAAATTCCTGCAAAGAAAAGCAAGGCACAAAGCACTAAAAGACCATGCACCACACTTGAAATAGGCGAAACTGCCCCTGATTTAACATTCGCTGCAGAACGTGCAATCGCTGCTGTCGCGGTAATCCCCCCAAAGAACGGTGCAATAATATTCCCTAAACCTTGTGCTAATAATTCATTATTTGAATGGTGCTTTGTGTTAGTCATATTATCCAACACCACCGCACATAATAAAGATTCAATTGCGCCTAACATTGCCATAGAAAAAGCCGCTGGCAATAGCGCGCGTAAGGTTTCAAAATCCCACGACAATGTATGCCCTTGGGCATCAAGCAAAGTCCAAGGCAACACAAATTCAGGCAAAATATTGGGAATCCCCTGACCTATACTTCCATCAGGCAATGCATATTGAAAGGCAGAACCAATTGTCTGCACTGAATAGTCGAACTGAATTAACAATAAAGAAAGCAAAGTGCCTATCATCACCGCAGGTAAATGACCCGGAAAAGGCAAACGTAAACGATACCATTGCGACAACACAACTAAAGTCACTACACCAACTAAGGTATCAGCCCAGTTTGCAGTCGGAAGTGCAGTGAAAATCACTTGAATTTTGTCGAGGAAATGCGCTGGCATTTGTTCAATTTGCAAGCCGAAGAAATCTTTAATCTGCAAAGTAGCAATCGTAATGCCAATACCGCAAGTGAAGCCTAGCGTTACGGGCAAAGGAATGTATTCAATCAAACGACCTAAACGGCAAAACGCCATTAAAACCAAGATCAATCCTGATAATAAGGTCGCCATCAACAAACCGCTTAAACCAAACTGCTGGGTAACGGGATATAAAATCACCACAAAAGCGGCAGTTGGTCCTGAAATATTAAAACGAGAACCGCCCGTCAATGCAATCACAATGCCCGCAATAATCGCAGTATATAAACCATGTTGGGGCGCAACACCACTTGCAATGGCCAAAGCCATAGAAAGCGGAATGGCAATCATCCCAACGGTTAAACCAGAAATAATATCTTTTAACAAATGCTGCTTGCTATAACCTAAACGGAAACTGTCTTTCAACGCGCTAAAAGGTTTTACAGCAAGTAAAGCATGTTTGGTCAAAAACCATTTATTTAACATATCAATAACTCAAATCGATCTTAGAAAACAAAAGTGCGGTTATTTTAAATAGAATTTTGGCAAAATACTTTGCGTTTTCGCAATTAAATAGAAAAAAGACTAGACGAAAAGCAAGTTAATTCTTATAATCACGCCCACTTTCCAAACTGGAAAGCAATTGTCGATAAATTGTACAATACATTTATCAAGTTGGTGAGATGTCCGAGTGGTTGAAGGAGCACGCCTGGAAAGCGTGTATGTGGGAAACTGCATCGGGGGTTCGAATCCCCCTCTCACCGCCATCCTTAGTTTTTCAACTTTTTATTCCTTTTCATCACAGTTCTTGTATCATTATTGAATGCTAACCAACCTTTTCTTCGATAGAAATGAACAATGAATTAATCACGCGTATTCTCTATGTATTATTGATGGGATTTGGATTTCCTATTATGCGTTTTATGAGTTTACACTTTGAAACGCTAAATAATAATGCAGTGCGTTTTATTTCTGGAGGTTTGTTATTTATTTTAATTTGTGCCATTAAATATAGAACAGAAGTACAAAAAATTATCGCAGAGCCTCAGCTTCTGGTTTATTTACTTGTCCTTGCCATATTTATGACAGTAAATATGTACTTCTTTATCAAGGGATTACAATATACTTCGGCACTTGCTGGCAGTATTTTTGGCATATTAGCTATGCCTCTGGCTGTTATTATGGCGGCGATTTTCTTCCCTGATGAAAGAGCAAAAGCGACACAAAAACATTTCTACCTAGGCAGTTTATTAGCGATTATTGGTTCCTTAATGTTCGTTTTATATAGTGATAAGTCAAGTGGTAGTGACCATTTTTTAATAGGTGCCTTTTTCTTATTTATCGCTATTTTTATCCAATCGATTCAAAATCTTATCGTTAAAAAAGTGGCACAAAAATTGCACGCCATTGTGATTAGTGCTTCTACAGCTACTCTATCTGGGATTCTCTATTTAAGCTTGGCTTGCTATACAGGGAAAATCACACAACTTCAACATATTGAATTGAATTTACTCTTTGGCTTAGCATTAGCGGGTATTTACGGTATGTTAACGGGAATGTTAATGGCGTTCTATATTGTGCAAAAACAGGGCGTTGTTGTGTTTAATTTGATTCAATTAATTGTGCCATTATCCACCGCAGTTATTGGCTATTTTACATTAGGCGAAACCATCAATTTCAGCCAAGCTATTGGCGCAATCATTGTAGTTTTAGGCTGTATTCTGGCGCTACGCAGAAAAAATTAAAGGCGCAAATTGCGCCTCGATAATTGAATTAATATGCTTTTTTAAAAGGTTTACGCGTTGTTCGTTGTGCGTGTAAATTGGTGTTTTTTAATCGCATTGGTTTCGGTAATTCATCTATTAATGCATTCGGATCATATTGGCTTACCGGAATACTATGACCAATATATTCTTCAATAGCAGGTAAATTCATCGCGTATTGCTCACAAGCAAAGCTAATGGAAACACCACTTTCGCCAGCTCGCCCTGTACGTCCAATACGATGTACATAGTCTTCACGATCATCCGGTAAATCATAGTTAAAAACATGTGTTACGTCTGAGATATGTAACCCTCGTGCCGCAACATCCGTAGCAACCAAAATATCAAGATCACCATCAGTGAATTGCTTCAATAACGCAAGACGTTTTTTCTGAGCCACATCGCCAGTCAATAAGCCGACACGATGTCCATCTGCAGCTAAATATCCCCAAATTTCTTCGCATTTATGTTTCGTATTAGCAAATACAATGCAACGTTCTGGCCATTCTTCTTCCAATAATGTCAGCAATAATGCCATTTTATCTTGATTGGAGGGGTAAAATAATTCTTCTTTAATGCGGTGCCCTGTTTTTTGCAAAGGCTCAATTTCCACATATTCAGGATCATTCATATCCTCAAAAGCAAGCTCTCGCACTTTATAAGATAAAGTAGCGGAAAATAGCATAGTTAAGCGCTGTTGTGGACTTGGCGATTTGCGTAGTAAATAACGAATATCCTTGATAAAGCCTAAATCAAACATGCGATCCGCTTCGTCTAACACCACAACTTGAATCGCATTTAAATTAATCACATTTTGCTTAACATAATCAATCACACGCCCTGTGGTGCCAATAAGAATATCAACACCCGCCTCAATAGCTTTAATTTGTTTATCATAACCATCGCCACCATAAGCAAGTGCGGTGCGTAATCCCGTTGTTTTTACGAGCATGTCCGCATCTTTTGCAATTTGCACCGCCAGTTCTCGCGTAGGCGCTAAAATTAAGGCGCGCGGTTGATTATGGGCAAATGGACGAGGATACTCTAATAAATGATGAAAAGTTGCCGTTAAAAACGCCATCGTTTTCCCTGTGCCAGTTTGCGCTTGCCCCGCTACATCTTTTCCTTGCAAAGAAATAGGTAAGGAAAGCGCTTGAATCGGCGTGCAATATTCAAAGCCTTTGCTTTGTAAGGCAGATAAAACTTTGGGATTAAGCGGAAGATCAGCAAAACGTTGCTGAGATAAATGGTTATTGCTCATATATTGATCATTATTAATAAAATTCAGCTTAGCATACCATAATCTGAAAAATTTCCAAAAATCCACCGCACTTTATAAGGTTTTTCAAGCAAAAACTAGACAAAGCCTTGGATTAATGGTAACTTTACGCCCATTCTAAAGACCACAAGTCAACGTCTAACAATTCATTTATCCAATCTAAATAAACTATGCATTTAACAGAACTGAAAAACACGCCTGTATCAACCTTAGTTGAGCTTGGCGAAGGTCAAATGGGCTTAGAAAATCTTGCTCGTTTGCGTAAACAAGACATTGTATTTGCTATTCTTAAACAGCACGCCAAAAGCGGTGAAGACATTTTCGGCGGCGGCGTATTAGAAATTCTACCTGATGGTTTCGGCTTCTTACGTTCCGCAGATAGTTCTTATTTAGCCGGCCCTGACGATATTTATGTTTCACCAAGCCAAATTCGTCGTTTTAACTTACAAACAGGGGACAAAGTAGAAGGCAAGATTCGACCACCAAAAGAAGGCGAACGCTATTTTGCTTTATTAAAAGTAGATCAAGTCAATGACGACCGTCCTGAAGTTTCCCGCAGTAAAATTCTTTTCGAAAACTTAACTCCATTACATGCCAACTCTCGTTTACGTATGGAACGTGGCAATGGCTCAACCGAAGATTTAACTGCACGTATTCTTGATTTAGCCTCACCAATTGGTAAAGGACAGCGTGGTTTGATCGTCGCACCACCAAAAGCGGGGAAAACGGTTTTATTACAAAATATTGCACAAAGCATTACTTATAACTATCCAGAATGTGAACTCATTGTTCTCTTAATTGATGAACGCCCTGAAGAAGTAACGGAAATGCAACGTACCGTACGTGGCGAAGTAATTGCTTCTACATTTGATGAGCCAGCAACACGCCATGTTCAAGTGGCAGAAATGGTTATTGAAAAAGCAAAACGTTTAGTAGAACACAAAAAAGACGTCGTGATTTTATTAGATTCTATTACGCGTTTAGCACGTGCTTACAATACGGTGACACCTGCCTCAGGTAAAATTCTTTCTGGTGGTGTGGACGCCAATGCATTACATCGTCCAAAACGCTTCTTCGGTGCAGCCCGTAACGTAGAAGAAGGCGGTAGCTTAACCATCATCGCCACAGCCCTTGTGGATACGGGATCAAAAATGGATGAAGTTATTTTTGAGGAATTCAAAGGTACCGGTAATATGGAACTTCATCTTTCACGTAAAATTGCAGAACGCCGCGTGTTCCCAGCCATTGACTTTAACCGTTCTGGTACACGTAAAGAAGACTTACTCACCACGCCAGACGAGCTACAGAAAATGTGGATTTTACGTAAAATCCTCAACCCAATGGGCGAAGTGGAAGCCATGGAATTCCTCATTGATAAATTAATGGTTGCGAAAACCAATGAAGAATTTTTTGAAGTGATGAAACGTTCATAACATTTAACAAATAAAAAGTCTTATCTGTGATCTGCCACCCCAAAGTTGGACTAAACAACCAACTCATTGGGGAGCAGATTTTTTTATAGTTAAATACAGCCCTTATTTCAGACCAAAGTTGATCTGGTTTTATCTTCTAAGAGAAATAGGAATATTGGACTAAAGGTAAATATCTTCAATATCTAAATAACTTGAAAAATATTTATCTATTTTATAGACTGACTGCGCAGGTATAGCGAATTCACGTTTAATTCTGGAGTGATTTAAATATATGTCAAGGATTGACGCTATTAATATAATATCCCCCTATACCTGCCTTTCCTTTTTCTTTACGACAAAATGCTAAAGATTGAATTATTGATTCAAAATAGATTTCTTGTGTAAAAACATCTATCCAGTAAACCGTTGTAAAGCTCACAAAATAAGCACCACCAAGATTATTCATTTTATATTTTCAGCTCATCTTATTTCTCTTGCCTGAAAATAAAGAGGCTTTAGCAAAAAATATTGAGTTGTATAGTTATCTTATTTTATTTCTCGATACAGTTCACAAAAATAAAAATTTTAAGAACCAAAATAAAGGATAGCTCTCATCTATGATGAGCACTTTACTGAATGAGATATGAGAAAGGCACTTGTGTTCATACAAGTGCCTTTAGTTAAAGCGAGTATTAAATTATTTCAACGTAACACGTGCATTCCTAAACATTCTCATCCAAGCGCCGTCTTCTTGCCACTCTTCTGGATACCACGAGTTGCTGACAGCTCGGAATACACGCTCTGGGTGTGGCATCATAATCGCCACACGTCCGTCGGCGTTGCCGATAGCTGTGATGCCAAATGGGGAGCCGTTCGGGTTGGCTGGGTAGACTTCCGTTGGTTGCAGGTTGTTGTCGATGTATTGAACAATCACCAAATTCTGATTTTGCAGATTTTGGAGCTGATCTGCCCCCTTGAACTCCGCTTGTCCTTCGCCGTGGGAAACGGCAATCGGCATATGAGAGCCTGCCATTCCAGCGAACCAGTGGTTGTTGGTGTCGTTGATTTTCACCAAGCCTACACGGGCTTCAAAGCGTTCGGATTTGTTGCGAACGAAACGAGGCCAGTTTTCAGTGCCTGGGATAATTTCCGCTAAGTTAGAGACCATTTGGCAACCGTTACACACACCAAGGGCGAGAGTATTCGGGTTGGCGAAGAATTGGCTGAATTGATCACGCAACATTGGGTTGAATAGGATCGATTTCGCCCAGCCGCCGCCTGCACCTAATACGTCACCGTAAGAGAAGCCGCCACACGCCACTAAGGCATTGAAATCTTTCAAGTTTCTGCGACCTGACATTAAATCACTCATATGCACGTCAATGGCGTTGAAGCCTGCACGGTCGAAGGCTGCCGCCATTTCGTAATGGCTGTTTACGCCTTGTTCACGCAAGATAGCAACACTCGGTTTCACGCCTTTGTTGATGAACGGTGCGGCGATGTCTTCGTTGATGTCGTAAGTTAAATGAACCGATAAGCCTTTGTTATTTGGATCTTTTTTAGTTTCAAACTCTTGATCGGCACAGGCTGGGTTGTCACGCAAACGTTGGATTTGATGTGTGAGTTCTGCCCAAATACCACGCAATTCAGAGCGTTTTTCGCTGAGCAATTTGCGTGTGCCACGGCTGATTTCAAATAAATCGCCGTCCACCACAGAGCCAAGTTCTTTGGTTAAGCCGAGCAAGCCGTGAGCGTTTAAGATGTCACGCACTTGGTTGAAATCGCTGTCGGCAACTTGGATCACTGCACCCAATTCTTCGTTGAACAACACCGCTAAATCGTTGTCGCCCAAGGCACTGATGTCCACGTTCACGCCACAGTTTCCTGCAAACGCCATTTCCGCCAAGGTCGTGATTAAACCACCGTCTGAACGGTCGTGGTACGCCAACAATTTTCCTTGTGAAACAAGGGCTTGCATTGCGTTGAAGAAATTTTTCAACTGTTCAACGTTTACAACGTCTGCTGGTTTGTCGCCCAGTTGTTTGTAAACTTGAGCCAGTGCGGTTGCCCCCAAGCGATTTTTGCCTTCGCCTAAGTCGATAAGCAATAAGCGTGAGTGACCTTTGTCGGTGCGAAGTTGTGGGGTCACGGTTTTGCGAACATCTTCCACACGAGCAAAGGCTGAAATAATCAAGGAAAGCGGTGCGGTAACGGTTTTTTGTTCGCCATTTTCGTCCCAAGTGGTTTTCATTGACATTGAGTCTTTGCCCACTGGAATGGTGATACCTAAGGCTGGGCAGAGTTCTTCGCCCACGGCTTTCACCGCTTCGTACAAGCCTGCGTCTTCGCCTTCGTGACCGGCTGCGGACATCCAGTTGGCAGACAGTTTAATGCGTTTGATGTCGCCGATGTCGGTGGCGGCGATGTTGGTAATGGCTTCGGCAACAGCCAAGCGAGCAGATGCCCCGAAATCTAATAACGCAGTTGGGGTGCGTTCGCCCATTGACATCGCTTCGCCGTGGTAGCTGTCTAAACTTGCAGTGGTCACCGCACAGTCAGCCACAGGAATTTGCCACGGGCCGACCATTTGATCACGCGCCACCATTGCGGTTACCGAGCGGTCGCCAATGGTAATTAAGAAGGTTTTTTCTGCAACCGCTGGCAAGCGAAGCACACGGTGCAAGGCTTCTTTTAACTCAATGCCGTCTTGGGCAAGCGGTGGGTTTTGTACGGTTTTTGACACCGCATTGCGACTCATTTTCGGGGTTTTGCCGAGCAACACGTTCATCGGCAAGTCGATTGGGTTATTGTCGAAATGGCTGTCGTGCAAGGTTAAATGTTTCTCTTCGGTGGCTTCACCGATTACCGCAAACGGTGCGCGCTCACGCTCACAAAGTGCGGTGAATAATTCGAGTTTTTCAGGTGCAACCGCTAACACATAACGCTCTTGCGATTCGTTACACCAAATCTCAAGGGGGGACATTCCTTTTTCATCGCACAAAATCGAACGCAAATCGAACTTACCGCCACGGTCACCGTCGTGTACCAATTCAGGCATTGCGTTCGATAAACCGCCAGCCCCCACGTCGTGAATAAATAAAATTGGGTTCTCTTCGCCCAACTGCCAGCAACGGTCGATCACTTCTTGGCAACGGCGTTCCATTTCTGGGTTTTCACGTTGAACGGAGGCAAAATCCAAATCTTCTTTCGATTTGCCTGATGCCATTGACGATGCCGCACCGCCCCCCAAACCGATGTTCATCGCAGGGCCACCCAGCACGATCAACTTAGCTCCCACTGGAATTTCGCCTTTTTGCACGTGTTCGCCACGAATGTTACCGATACCGCCTGCCAACATAATCGGTTTGTGGTAACCACGGGTCTCGACGCCTGCAAAACTGTTTACTTTTTCTTCATAAGTACGGAAATAACCCAACAACGCAGGGCGACCAAATTCGTTATTAAACGCTGCACCGCCGAGAGGGCCTTCAATCATAATATCTAACGCCGAGGCAATACGGTTTGGCTTAGAAAGTGGATTTTCCCAAGGCTGTTCAAAGTTCGGAATCACCAAGTTCGACACGGAAAAGCCCGTTAAACCTGCTTTTGGTTTTGCCCCACGTCCTGTTGCCCCTTCGTCACGGATTTCACCGCCTGAACCCGTTGCCGCCCCAGGGAATGGCGAAATGGCAGTCGGGTGGTTGTGGGTTTCCACTTTCATTAAAATGTGGGCATCTTCTTGGTGATAGCGATATTGCCCGTCTTGGTCTGGGAAGAAACGCCCCACTTCAGACCCCACCATTACCGCTGCATTATCTTTATAAGCAGAAAGCACGTAATCAGGGGTTTTCTCGAAGGTGTTTTTGATCATTTTAAACAAGGATTTGTCCTGTTTTTCGCCATCAATCGTCCAGTCGGCGTTGAAAATTTTATGACGACAGTGTTCTGAGTTCGCTTGGGCGAACATATACAACTCAATATCGTGCGGATTGCGACCAAGTGCGGTGAAATTTTCCACCAAATAGTCGATTTCATCTTCCGCCAATGCCAAGCCTAACTCCACGTTTGCGACTTCTAACGCTTTACGACCGCCACCTAGTACGTCCACCACGGTAAATTCTTTCGGATCCTGTTGAGCGAATAATTTATCGGCTTGCTCCGCATTATCTAATACGGTTTCTAACATTCTGTCGTGCAATAAGCCTTTGAGTGTCGCTAATTGCTCAGCGGTTAATTCGGCAGAAAACTCAAAGTAATACGCCAAACCACGCTCAATGCGGTTCACTTCGTTCAAACCGCAGTTGTGGGCGATGTCTGTCGCTTTAGATGACCAAGAAGAAATGGTGCCAAGGCGTGGTGTGACTATTAAGCAAAAGCCCACTGGATCGTGTTCCGCAAGGGTTGGACCATAATGTAAAAGCTCTTTTAATTTGCTTTCTTGATCGGCTGAAAGAGCCGCGTTTAGGTCAATAAAATGCACATATTCGGCATAGACTGATTTAACAGGTAATTGATTTTGTTCGAATTTTTGTTGAAATTGAGATAAACGGAAGTCAGAAAGGGCAGGTGAGCCACGGAAAGTTTGTAACATTGAATTCTACCTTGTTTAATAAAAATAGGGAAAATGAATGCGCTTATTATAAAGGAAATCAGCAGAAAACGAAAACGTTTGCGTAGCAAATTCAATGCAAAAAAAGTGCGGTATTTTTCACCGCACTTTTTATATTAAGACAAGACTTCAATTACGCCTTTTCGCCAAATTTATTTCCGACTAAAAAGGCGATTAATCCCCATACTAATGAAGGTACAATTTCATGGAATTTGCTAAATAATTTAACTGTTTGTACCAAATAATTGAGCGGTTGCGCTAAGGTATTTAAATCAACGCCTTTCATTTGTACAAGGAAAATATAGCAGCCTAAACCAACGAGCATTGAGCTGATTGCACCATAAGCATTGGCTTTATCCCAATAAATACCCAACACAATGACCCAAAGGAAAGCCGCTTCTAAACCACCAAAAGCAAATAGATTAAGCCAAATGATCATATCCGGTGGATTCAATGCTGCCCAAATTAAAAGTACAGTAATAATCAGGGTAATTAAGGATGAAAATAGACTAATTTTCTTTTGGTTATCTGCCATTTCTGGTTTGACTGACAAGTACAAATCTTTCACAAAAATAGAGGAAGATTGAATGAGCTGCGCATCGATAGTCGACATAATCGCTGACATTGGTGCAGCTAAGAAAATCCCTGCAACAATTGGCGGTAGCACTTGTAACATTAAGGTTGGAATGACCTGATCTGGTACCGTTAAGGTTGGTAAAATGGCGCGACCTAAAGCACCAGATAAATGCATGCCAAGCATAACAACTGTTAAAATAACCGTACCGATTAACATACCTCTATGCAGCGCTTTGGTATCTTTGAATGCCATGCAACGTACTGCGGTGTGCGGCAAACCAACTACGCCAAAACAAACCAACACCCAGAAAGATGCCATAAATTGAAAACCTAACATATCATTAGGACCGTACGGACTCACTAAGTGCGGATCAATTTCTGTGAGTTTTTGCACCGCACTTTCAACACCGCCAGCCGCATAAATAACGCCACCTAGTAGGATTACCGTACCAATCATCATAACAGTTCCTTGGATGGTATCTGTCAAGACCACTGCTCTGAAGCCTCCGATGAAGGTGTAAATTCCTACGGTTACTGCAAAAATTAATAAGGCTTTGGTATAAGAAATGCCAATGGTGGTTTCTAATAAACGCGCGCCACCAATAAATTGTGTCATCATGGCGGCAAAAAAGGCGATTAATAATGCGATACTGGCGATCCAAACCAAATATTTATTTTTGTAACGATGTAACAATAAATCATTGATAGTTAAAGCTTTACTTTCACGAGAAAGCAAGGCGAATTTTTTACCTAACGCCCCTAATGCTAACCAAACTGCTGGCACTTGGATCATGGCTAACAATACCCAGCCTAATCCAAATTTATAAGCAGCACCAGGACCGCCCACAAAAGAGCTAGCACTAGCATAGGTTGCTGCCGTTGTCATTGCTAGCACAAACCCCGTCATTGAGCGATTACCTACATAGTATTCAGTGAGGAAATCACCTTTTTGACGTTTAGTGTAGGCATAAAAAGCAGCACCAAAAACAAAGACTAAATAAATAACTAAGGGAACTAAAATACCAAGGTTCATGTTACAACTCCTACTTTGTATTCAAATCAATATCCTGAAAAACAATTTTTATAAGCCAATAAGCCACCACGATAAAAAGGATTGGCAAATAAATACAAGATAGTTCAAACCAAAGTGGGAAACCGAGTGGACCCACGCTGTCTTTTGGTAAATAAGCGCAGATCGCCCAGCCGAGCATATATAGAATGGTAAGTCCCAAAGCCCAGCGCGCTTCTTTCGTCGCTTGTTTATAGCGTTGTTGTAAGTTCATATAAGCCTCCGAGTAAAGTTATAAAAAAAGTGGATTATAATCATCCACTTTAAATTTTGATTTTTGGCTATTAACTGATACCCAATTTTTTCTCTAAATAATGGATATTGGTTCCGCCTTTTTGGAAATTTTCGTCTTCCAAGATCAGATTATGCAATGGTATGTTGGTCTTAATGCCATCAATAATCGTCTCAGATAATGCATTTTGCATACGACGAATAGCCCCTTCACGATTGTCAGCATAGGTAATTAATTTCGCAATCATAGAATCATAATGTGGAGGTACTGTATAGCCCGCGTAAACATGGGAATCCCAACGAACACCTAACCCACCCGGAGAATGTAAATGACTCACTTTTCCAGGAGAAGGTAAGAAAGTTTTAGGATCTTCTGCGTTAATACGACATTCAATAGCATGACCTTTCACTTTAATATCTTCTTGTTTAATTGAAAGCGGTAAACCCGCTGCAATACGTAACTGCTCTTTTACTAAGTCAACACCTGTAATCATTTCTGTGATTGGGTGTTCAACTTGAATACGTGTATTCATTTCAATAAAGTAGAATTCACCATTTTCATAGAGGAATTCAAATGTACCCGCGCCACGATAACCAATTTCTACACAGGCTTTGGCACAGCGTTCACCGATATCACGACGCACTTCTTCAGTAATTCCCGGTGCAGGCGCTTCCTCGACAACTTTTTGGTGACGACGTTGCATAGAACAATCACGCTCTGCTAGATAAACTGCATTACCATGCGTATCCGCTAATACTTGGATCTCCACATGACGTGGATTCTCCAAATATTTTTCCATATACACCATATCATTATTAAAAGCAGCTTTTGCTTCGGCTTTTGTCATCGCAATGCTATCTTCTAAAGTCTCAACATTACGCACAACACGCATACCACGACCACCGCCGCCGCCTGAAGCTTTAATTAATACAGGGAAACCGATGCGTTTTGCGATTTCTTTATTTTTCGCCATATCTGAGCCCAATGGACCATCAGAACCTGGTACACAGGGTACTCCCGCTTTCTTCATTGCATGGATTGCTGAAACTTTATCACCCATTAAACGAATAACATCAGCAGTAGGCCCAATAAAGATAAAACCTGAACGTTCAACTTGCTCCGCAAAATCTGCATTTTCAGATAAAAAGCCATAACCAGGATGAATAGCATCAGCACCAGTTACTTCTGCAGCTGCAATAATAGCAGGGATGTTTAAATAACTTTTTGCGGAAGGTGCAGGACCAATACAAATGGTTTCATCCGCTAATAAAACGTGTTTCAATTCACGATCTGCGGTGGAATGTACGGCAACGGTTTTAATGCCAAGCTCTTTACAAGCGCGTAAAATACGCAATGCAATTTCGCCTCGGTTAGCAATAACCACTTTTTCTAACATAAGATTATTCCAATTTTTTGCAATTTAATAAGATAGAAAGAGTGGGGAAAATTCCCCACTACAAAATAGAAACAAATTATTCGATGATAATTAATGGTTCATCAAACTCTACCGCATTACCATCGTTGATTAAAATTGCTTTAACAACGCCAGCTTTATCTGCTTCAATGCGGTTCATCATTTTCATTGCTTCAACAATACAAAGGGCATCGCCTACTTTAACGGATTGGCCAACTTCAACGAACGCTTTTGCATCAGGGCTTGGACTACGGTAGAACGTACCAACCATTGGCGAACGAATCACATGTCCCGATAAATCATCAGCTGCTGGCGCAGGAGCAGCAGGCGCAGCTGCTGGTGTTGCAACTGGAGCAGCAACTTGAACTGGCGCAGGTGCTGCTGGAATATTATATTGAACAGAACTAGGTGCTGCAGAACCACGACTAATGCGAACAGACTCTTCTCCTTCAGAAATTTCTAATTCCATAATGCCTGATTCTTCAACTAATTCGATAAGTTTTTTAATTTTACGAATATCCATTGCCATAATTTGGTTTTCCTAAATAGTAAAGATGAGATCACACTTTATTAGACGACAAATTTACACAAAAGTGCGGTTAAAAAAATGGATTTTTTAAGTTTGCACAAGATTACCCGAAAAACAGTGTTTTGGCGATAATTTTATGCAAAATTGATACAAATTTATGCTTTTTCGTCTATTTAGCTAAATATTGTTGTGCAAAATCTAACGCATATTCATAGCCTTTTGCACCAAAACCACAAATTACCCCTTCAGCAACATCACTAAAATACGAATGGTGACGAAATGGCTCACGTTTATGCACATTAGACAAATGCACTTCAACAAAGGGAATCGCCACAGCAAGCAAAGCATCGCGCAAAGCGACACTCGTATGTGTGAATGCTCCGGGATTGATAATAATAAAATCAACTTGTTGAAAACTTTGATGAATTTTATCAATTAATTTTTCTTCGCTATTGGATTGGAAACAAGTTAACTTTATCCCTTTTTGGCTTGCAAGTGCGGTTAAATTTTTCTCAATTTCTGCTAAGGTCAAACTGCCATAATGCTTAGGCTCACGAGCGCCAAGCATATTGAGATTTGGACCATTCAAAAGCAATATTTTCATAGGCTATCCTTTTGGCTCGCTATTATGCGGTATTTTAAATTTATGGGTGGTCTAACCATTAACGAATTTGCTGAATAAATTCAGAATCTAACTCCGCAATTGGCAATGAGGAACCTTGCCAAGCACGAACAACCTGATAATCCATCAAATCTAAGGTATCCAAACCTGGCACCGTATTCGGCGTATATTGTTGAGCAATACGCGCTAATTGTGTCAGTCCAAAACTACTTTCAATAGAAGAACTAATCACCGCCTTCAAACCAAGTTGATGGGCTTGCTGAATTAAATCCACACATTTTTCTAATGAGCCCACTAGTGTTGGCTTAATGACAATTGCTGCTAAATGCGGTTGTTGCTGAACTTGAAAACCCGCATCTCTAACAGTTTCATCCCAAGCAATTGCAATTTCGGTTTCTTGTGCAAACTGCAAGCTTTGTTCTGGTGTTTTGCAAGGTTCTTCTAAAAATTGAATTCGAGCGCGATGTTCTGGTTTCACATATTTAGCAAACATAGCTGCTTTTTCAAGCGACCAACTACGGTTTGCGTCAAGACGTAACTGCAAATCAGGAATGGCTTCTAATAGCATATCAGCAATCAGGCCATCACGATTAGCTTCGTACATGCCTACTTTAATTTTGGCCACTTTTTCGCCTTGCATTTGGCTTAAAGGCTCATAAAGTTCATCAGGATCGCCATAACACAAGGGCGCAACTTGATAATTACCTTGTTCTCCAAGTAATCCTTTCATTTCAGCAAAAGCACAACTTAAACCAAAAGCAACAGATGGATAAAGCCCATCTAAACTGAGCTTTTTATTTTGCGCGCGTGTCACATCCCATTGTTGTAGCCACGCTATTGCTTGTTCTTTCGCTTGTTCTAGGGTTTCTTGACTAAACTCAGGTAAAGGGGCAATTTCGCCCCAACCTTCAGATTCACCACAACGAATTTGCACCAAAAGACCTTCTCGTTTTTTCAAAAAACGATTACGCAAAATCAATTGGCTATCGACAGGAATACTATATTGATATAAATGAAAGGTTCTTATTGTCATCGCTATTTTTCACATTGTTGGGTGATTTCATTATAGCTGCCACCATAATCTAAACAGGTATCTTTGGCATCAAAAATAAAAAAGACAGCGGCACATAAAATTAATGTGATGAGCAGTAAAACCATCAGAAAACCCATAAATCCCTTTTTCCAAGATATCATCACAATGTCCTTATAGAAATGAAAAGTGCGGTGAAAACTTTTATGATTTTAACCGCACTTTAATTGATTAATTAAGGGTTACGCTTAAATTTGCTGAAGTCTGGTGCGCGTTTTTCGTTGAACGCATTGCGACCTTCCTGCCCTTCCTCTGTCATATAGAACAACATGGTCGCGTTACCTGCAAGTTCTTGCAAACCCGCTTGGCCATCACAATCCGCATTTAACGCTGCTTTCAAACAACGTAATGCAATTGGACTGTTGCGTAACATTTCACGACACCAACGTACCGTTTCTTTTTCTAAATCTGCATAAGGCACAACTGTATTCACTAAGCCCATTTCTAATGCTTCTTTAGCATCATATTGGCGACATAGGAACCAAATTTCGCGCGCTTTTTTCTGACCAACAATACGAGCCATGTAGCTTGCGCCCCAGCCACCATCAAATGAGCCTACTTTTGGACCTGTTTGACCAAAAATCGCATTTTCTGCCGCAATGGTTAAGTCACATAACATATGAAGAACATGACCACCACCAATCGCATAACCTGCCACCATTGCCACTACAGGTTTTGGACAGCTGCGAATATCACGTTGGAAATCCAATACATTTAAGTGATGAACACCGCTTTCATCTTTATAGCCACCGTAATCACCGCGCACTTTTTGGTCACCACCTGAACAGAAGGCTTTTTCACCTTGTCCTGTTAGCACGATCACGCCGATTTTTTCATCAAAACGCGCATCTGAAAAAGCTTGGATCATTTCTTTTACCGTTTGTGGACGGAAGGCATTTCTCACTTCTGGACGGTTAATGGTAATTTTAGCAATGCCGTCAGCAGATTTATGGTAAAGAATATCCGTATAGCCTGCGCTATGATCTGCCCATTCAACTGGGGCATAAAGTACATCATCTTTTGGATTTTGCATGATAAATTCCTTCAAATAAGCAAAAAGTGCGGTCATTATAACGAAAGTTTTTGCGCTTTCCCACTTTTAAACACAAATCTGCGCCAATAGTTCGGCAAATGACTCAGGGTTTTCATTATGCGCATTATGCCCTGCGTTAGCGATTTGGTAAAAATTCAGTGCGGATTGCTTTGCCATTGCGGTAAATTTTTTATCTTTTTCGCCCACGACATAATCAATCGGCACTTTATTCTGTGCAAGCAACGGGCGGAAATCAGGTTGTTTTGCTAAAGAAGTGGCCAGCAACATTTTAGCCACACTTTCCCCACTATTTAACGAACGTTGAGCAATGATCTCAGCTGTTTGTTGTTGTGAAAGATGAGAGAATACCGGCTGGCGATACCAATCTTGCAACACATTTTCAATATCTTCATTAGCAAAACGCTGCGCCCATTGTAAATCATTCTGCCAACGCTGTTGTCGTTCTTGCTCGGTTTGCAATCCTAAATTGGCTCCTTCTAAAATCAGGCGTTGTAGCTTGCCTTTGCGCACATGTTGCGATAATGCATAGTGCAAAGCCAAACGCCCACCCAGCGAATAGCCAATCAAAATATAGGGATTATCATTAGTAATTTCTGCTATTTTTTGCGACAGATATTGCGTCGTCTGCGAAAAATCCTCTACTGAAAGCGCTTTATTTTCGCCATGAAAAGGTAAATCAATCGCCACACAATTAAAGTGCGGTAATTTTTCCATGACTTTTAGCCAATCATTTTTTGTACCTAGCAAGCCATGTAAAAAAATCAAAATAGGCATATACACTCCATAAAAAAACCACGCCTATCATAGCGTGGTTTAAGGTAAAAATTAATGATTATTTCACCGCACTTTGACGATGTTCTGCCTCGTCAGCATCTAATTCGCCATTGCGTAAACGAGCGAAATAATCGCGCGTTTCATTAAGAATAATGTGACGTAATCCCACTAAGGCAACGAGATTTGGGAAAGCCATTAAACCATTCACAATATCCGCTAAAATCCAAATTAAATCTAATTTTAAGAAAGATCCACAAGCGACAAGCAGAATGAAAATGCTACGGTATAATTTAATGCCACGAATATCAAAGAGGTAAACAAAACAACGCTCGCCATAATAGCACCAACCTAAAATGGTGGTAAACGCGAAAAATAATAACCCAACGGTAACAATGGTTGCCCCTAAGCTAGTGCCTAAACCTTGCGAAAATGCTAAGTTTGTTGCGGCAGCACCCGTTTCTGGACCGCTCCAAACGCCTGTAATCACAAGCACTAATCCCGTCATAGAACAAACGATAATAGTATCTAGGAACGTCCCCGTCATTGAGATTAAACCTTGGCGAACAGGCTCTTTCGTTTGTGCAGCAGCCGCTGCGATTGGCGCTGAACCCAAACCTGATTCATTAGAGAAAATGCCTCGAGCGACACCTGATTGAATGGCTTTCATCACACCAATCCCCAAAGCACCACCTAATGCGGCTTGCGGATCAAAAGCACTATGCACAATCAACACCACCGCGGCAGGCACTTTGTCGAAATTTAATAATAAAATAATGGCAGAAGTAAGCACATATAACACAGCCATGAAAGGCACAATAAATGTGGACACCGTCGCAATACGTTTTACACCACCCAATACAATCGCTGCTACTAAAATGGTGACCACTGCTGCAGAAATCATTACTGGCACATTGAATGTATCGTGCATAGCTTGCGTAATAGCGTTAATTTGTGGAAAGGTACCAATACCAAAGAAAGCCACTAAAATACCAAAGATAGCAAATAATTTGGCTAGCCATTTAATGCCTAAACCTCGCTCGATATAGTACATTGGCCCACCAGCCATAAAGCCGTTTTTATCGCGAACGCGGTATTTGACCGCAAGCAAGCCTTCAGCATATTTGGTCGCCATTCCTAATAACGCAACAAGCCACATCCAGAACATCGCTCCAGGACCGCCTGCTTGAATAGCTGTCGCCACCCCAACAATATTCCCCGTACCAATGGTTGCGGAAAGTGCGGTACAAAGTGCTGCAAAAGCTGATACATCGCCCATTTGACCATTGCTTTGTTCACGTTTGAACATATAGCGTAACGCCAAAGGCAAATGCGCAAATTGAATAAATCCAAGACGAATAGTTAAATATAATCCAGTTCCCGATAACAAAATAAGAAGTGGCGGGCCCCAAATAAACGAATCGATTGATGATAAAATTGCCGTTAATGACATATTGATTCCTCGTAATACATAAAATTTACAAGGAGGCGAAAAGAGTTACGGAAAAAAGAAAAATACGCCAAAAGCGTAAACCGAATATGCTCCCTGCCCCTGTCCTTTTGCCTGAGCGTTTGAAGCGAATTTCTCGCTCTTTCGCCTTCGGCGTCCAATTACATGATGTATTGGATCTCTCCAAGGGTTCGTCCACTAGCAGTCCTCGCAGATTAGCTCTGCACCTGAAAGATTTTACCTCGTCGGTATGGAGTCAATTCCCCATTCTCCAACTAGCTTCAACCGAACTTGACTTTTTATAATAAAATACAGATAAAAAGTGCGGTCAATTTTAACAAAGTTTTATGAAAATTCAACCGCACTTTTTAATATATTACATGCCACTACGTTGCCATTTTCTTTCAATATAGCTACAACTTGGAATAAGTTTGAGATTATGCTGTTTAATTAACTCAACTAGGGCTTGATACAGTTTATCCGCCACGCCTTGACCTCTCAGAGTTTCAGAAACATAGGTATGATTGGCATTAATGGTATTTTCATCCACAAAAAAGTAGGTTAATTTGGCAATTTTATTACCTGTTTCATCCAAAATAAAAAATTCACCTTGATGTTCATCTTGTTGATGTTGAATATTCATGATGTTAACGGCTCCAATCTTCTGCTAATAAAGGATCCTGTGCAAAATCGGCAGTTTCACAAGGAATGGCTTTTTCTTCAGCTGCCCATTCGCCTAGATCAATTAATTTACAGCGTTCACAACAAAAAGGACGAAATGGACTTTCTGGCGACCAAACCACTGTTTTTTGGCAAGTTGGGCAAGCAACACTAAAAATTTCACTCATATTTTTTCTCACTCAGCATTAAATAAGTGCGGTGCAATTTTAACACTTTTTCACGCAGTTCAACTAAATTTTGACTAAAATCTTGATCATTATTAATAACATCATCCGCAGCAGCTAAACGTTGCTCTCGACTCACTTGGTTATTCATAATCTGTTGAATTAATTCAATTTTATTACTATCACGCTGACTAGCACGTAATAATTGAGTTTTTGGTAAAACATCCACCACCAAAATGCGATCACAAAGTGTGGTGAGGTTGTTTTCAATAAGTAAGGGAACGACAAATAAAGTGTAAGGTGCAGTTTGTTTATGAAGTTGCGCTAACATTCTTTCGCGAATGGCTGGATGGAGCAAAGCGTCTAACCAAGCTTTCTCTTCTTTTTGATTAAACACTTTTTCTCGTAAGGCTGCTCGATTTAATTCTCCGCTTTCATTCAATATCTGCTTGCCAAAATGTTCGGCGATTTTTTCAAGTAATGGCGAACCTTTTTCAACCACTTCACGCGCGACAAGATCCGCATCAACAATAGGCACGCCTAATTCGGCAAATAAATTGGCAACTGTGCTTTTACCACTGCCAATTCCACCAGTTAAACCGACAACATAAGTCATAATTTATCTTCATTCTATGGGTTATGGCGTTATGCTAGCACGTTTAACATAAAAGTCGAAATATGTCCGATAATTAAAAAAGGGCCAAATGGCAACATTTTAGGTTTGTTCTTATACTGAAAGGAAGTAAAAATTAGCGCACTTAAACAAGCTAAAAAAATCATTAAGGGCAAACGTTGCCAAGGATGAAAACTGGCTAATGCGCCTACTAGCCAATAATCGCCACGCCCCAACGCTTCTTGCCGGTAATAATATTTTGCTAATTGAAAAATCAACCAAAAGACAATAAAACCGCAGCAAGCACTTTGTAAACTTTGTGGCAAGGAAAGAGAAGAAAGTTGGAAATAGGCGCTTGCAACACCACAAGCGCAGAGTAGCTGACAACATTCCATTGGAATCAGTTGATAATGCCAGTCGATTTTCGCAATAACTAATAATAATCCACTAACCAAAAGCCAATAAAATAATAGTGTGGGATCAGCAATGAGATAACAACAAAGCAGCGTATAAAATGCGCCAGCAACAAAATAATAAGAAAAATGACCGCACTTTATAGGCTGCAAACTGGATTGAAGCTGCGCAAAGTGCGGTGCATTTTGAGGGAAAATTTCACAGAAATTGTGATAAACCTGTTGCTCAAGATTTTTTGAAAAATGCAATAAATAGAAACGAATAGCAACCGCTCCAATACCTGACAAAATAGCCCCAAGCACCCAAATCATTGAATCACTGCTCCCATATTAAAAATTGGCATATACATCCCAAGCATAATTAAGCCAATTAATCCACCGATAATAACCATTAACATTGGCTCAAGCATTTGGGAAAGTAAGTCAATTTTATGCTCTAGCTGTTGCTGATAAGTTTCTTCAATGTATTTGAGCATTTGTGTCAGTTGCCCAGATTGTTCGCCAACTTGCAACATTTGTTGAGCTTGTACAGGAAATAAAGTCGCGCCCACTGCAACAGAAAAAGGATAACCTTGCGTAAGCCAATGTAGCATTTGCTGAACTTCTTGAATTAATACGGGATCGCCTTGTTGCTTCGTTTTCTTTTGCCAACTTTTCTTTTGCGGAATAAAGGATTGCAATGCCTGATTTAAAGGAACCCCAGAATACAACATGACATGTAATCCACGACTAAAATTCACTAATCTTGCTAAAAACACTACATTTCCTAATACAGGCATACGCTGGCTTAATTTAATTTTTTGTTTATAGAGCCATGGAGAAGAATTCATCAGATATTTCAAGCCAATGAAAAAAATGAATACGCAGAAAAACATAAAAATAAAATAATGGCGTAAAATATCAGAAGCAGTTAATAAAACTTGAGTAAAAAATGGCAATTCTGCTTGATTATTGGCATACATTTCGGCAAATTGTGGTACCACGAAAATCAATAGCAACACTGTTAACGACAAAGAAACGACTAGCACCATAGCGGGATAAAGCATAATTTTTTGTAGCTTTTGTTGTAACTCAATGCTCTTTTGACGATTTGCCGCGATCTGTGCCATCACATCAACTAGTTTCCCACTCAACTCACCCACATAAATCAATTGTCTTTCCTGAAAAGACAAAAATTGCGGGTAATGCTCCGTAGCCTGAGACAAAGACAACCCTGCTTCTATGCTTTGTAATAAATTCCTTATCCATTGATTTAATTGTAAATTATGACAATTCTCTAATAATATTAATAAACTATTCTTTAATGGAAGTGAGGATTTGAGCAAAATAGAAAGCTGTAATAACAACTCATAGATTTCCTTAGAACGAGGCCTGGTTGACAATTGCCAATTCTGTTGAATTTTAAGTTGTTTTATTCCTTTTTGTAGCAATTGTTGTCTAACAATATGTTCATTTTCACCAATTAAAATGCCTTTTTGAGCTTGTTGGAATGAATTAACACCTTTCCAGCGATACATTTTCAATGTCATTATTCCTCCCGCCCCAATACACGTTCCACTTCTTCTAAATCTGTTATCCCCTGCCGCACTTTTTCTAAACCCGCTTGGTGTAAGGTTTGAAAGTCCAATTCATAATGCCAAGTTTCATCCTGTTTTATTGGACGTAAGAATTGATATAAACCAATCCGTCCCCGATAACCTTGATAACAATCACAAAAACTCTCGTTTTTTGCACCGCACTTAGTGCAACATTTCCGCACTAAACGTTGAGCTATCACTAATAATAAGGAATGATCAATTTCATGTTGCTTGATGCCTAATTGCAATAAACGTGAAATTGCAGAAGGCGCATCATTGGTATGTAGAGTTGAAAGCACCAAATGTCCTGTTTGTGCTGCGCGTAGTGCCATTTCGGCACTCTCTTCATCACGAATTTCGCCGAGCATAATAATATCGGGATCTTGTCGTAAAAATGTTCTTAATAAACGACTGAAGTCTAAGCCAATATGAGGATTAATTTGCGTTTGAATAATGCCGGACAATTCAATTTCGATAGGATCTTCTGCGGTCATAATGTGCTTTTCAGGGCGATTTAAATAAGAAAGTGCGGTGTAAAGTGAGATACTTTTTCCACTCCCCGTTGGACCTGTAACCAGAATTAATCCTTGCGGTTGATTAAGGGCATTTTCAAAATGATGCAGTTGTCGCTCATTCATACCCAACTCGGCAAAAGAAAATTGTACGGGCTTATTTTGTTGCACACGCAATACCGCTTTTTCGCCCAAAGGTGTGGGTAAGGTTGAAAGACGAAGATCTAATAGATCCGAAAAAGTGGTCTTAAAATGAAATCGCCCATCTTGAGGCAAACGCGTTTCGCTAATATCCAATTTAGCTAAGAGTTTCAAACGAGAAACTACCCGATTAGCAAAGCGAGAGGAAATTGATGGCTGTACTTGTAACACACCATCAATGCGAAAACGCACTTGCAAGCATTGTGGCTGAGGTTCAAAGTGAATATCAGAGGCTTTTAAAACTAATGCTTGTTCAAAAATATTATCAAGCAATTGAATAATGGGCTCATCACTTTTTTGGGCAATATCCGTATCCTGTGTATTCTCCGTATGTGGCAACCTTGAATACATAAAGGCATTTTCTTCAATTTGATTCGCTTGTGGAGATAATTGCTGCAATAAGGATTTCAACGCTTCCGTTTGCAACAATATGGGCTCAATCACTTTTCCAGTTAAAAAAGAGAAGGTTTCACAGGCTGCCAAATTGTTGAGATTATCAATACCTAGCCATAACTGCTGCTCATTTTCTTGCAAAGGACAAGCTAAATAACGCAGTAATAAGGCTTGCTGCTGTTGATTTTGCAACCATAAGTGCGGTGGAATTTCAAAGACTTTTCCATCAACAGCAACCACTGAGTAGTTCTGCTCTGACATCATAATTACTTACTAGCACTACAAAAACCCGCAGGGAATAAATCCGCATTTGTTCCACAAGCCGCTGCCCAAGTTACCCCCGTTTTCGCAGTGCCTGATGCAGTTAAGGTATAACTTACGCCATCTAATGCACCAGCACCCTGTACGGTAATTACACCAGAAGCCACATTAACTGACTTCACATATTTACCCGTTTGGCTAGTGATATTTCCTTGAATCCCATTTTGACCTGCCGTACAATCAGTAACAGCACCAAGATTATAAACACAAAGTTCCACATCGGAACGATAAGGTGCGGACGCTTGCAGTAATTCTGATACAGCAGCCTTTTTGGTATAATTTTGATAAGACGGAATGGCAATGGTTGCTAAAATAGCAATGATGGCAATCACAATCATCAGTTCAATTAAAGTGAAACCTTTTTGAACAACAATAGATAAAGAAGTGCGGTTAAATTTCATCCTATTTTCCTCAAGTAGTAAAAACTGTGATTACTTTGTGGGAAGAAACTTATAGCGTCAAAAATATGCATTTATTTTTGGAATTAACATCACAAAACACAGATTTTTTATGACAAAATCATCAACCCAAAAACCTTCTGGATGGCTCGAGCAGGCTCGAATATGCCCTTCACCTCATTATGATCAGCGCCCTGATGTGCAAGATATATCGCTATTAGTAATTCACTACATTAGCTTGCCGCCCGAACAGTTTGGACAACATTTTATTGATGATTTTTTCTTAGGAAAATTAGATCCTAATGCGCACCCTTATTTCCAAGAGATTCAACACCTTCGTGTTTCCGCCCATTGTTTAATCAATCGAAATGGCGAAATTACACAATATGTTAATTTCAATGATCGTGCTTGGCATGCGGGTTTATCTTGCTTTCAAGGACGCGAAAAATGCAATGATTTTTCTATTGGCATTGAATTAGAAGGCAGTAATAATAAACCTTTTACCCTATTACAATATGAAACTTTAGCCAAAGTAACAGATCAAATTAGGGCTGAATATCCTGCCATCACTTTAGCCAATATTGTTGGACATTCAGATATATCACCAGGCAGGAAAATCGATCCCGGTCAATATTTTGACTGGCATTATTATTTTAGTTTAATGAAGAAGGATTAAGATATGGCAATAAAAAACGTTATTTTTGATATGGATGGCGTTCTCATTGATAGTGAGCCTTTTTGGGCTGCTGCTCAAATAGAAAGTTTAGCGCAATATGGCGTCAGCATCACTGAGCCGGATTGTGAAAAATACACCAGAGGAACAAGAATAGAAGAATTGGTGCAAATTTGGATCGATATGTTCCAAATTGATGTTGATAATGCGATATTAAAACAGCAAATTTTAGAAAATGTTTGCACTAAGATCAGTCAGCAAGGCCAAGCTATGCCAGGCTTATTTGAGTTGCTCGATTTTCTAAAAACTCAGCAAATTTCAACCGCACTAGCAACCTCTTCCAATAGACAAGTGATTAAAGCGGTATTTGATCGATTAAATCTCTGGGATTATTTCCCAATTCAATGCTCTGCTGCTGATGAAGAATTAGCTAAACCGCATCCAGCGGTTTATTTAAGTGCGATCAAAGCCTTAAAAGCGACTCCTAAAGAATGTATTATTATCGAGGATAGTGTAACGGGATTAATCGCCGCCAAAGCAGCAAATGTGAGAACCTTTATTGTAAATGAAAAATATAGCAATGAAAGATTTGCTATCGCCGACGAAAGAATGGCCTCATTACATCAAGCCTTAGAAAAAATTAAAAGTGAATAATGAAAAATACCCTGAATCATCAGGGTATTTTTATGATTTGTTTTACCAGAATTTCCACCAAGATTTTGTTGCTTCTGGTGCCTCAATAATGGCATTGTTGACTTCTTGTTTTTCTACATCTGGCAGCGGTTTATCTAAATCCGTACTAGTCACAATTCCATTGTTATCAAAATTAACAATGAAAGTATGTTGTACAGGATCTTCGTACGCATGTTGTTGTAAATACACATAGTACCAAGTTTGTCTGCTAAAAGGATCAATTAATACAGGCGTACCTAATAAATATTGTACTTGCTGATGATTCATACCTGGTTGTACTTTTTGTACGCTAGCGGCTTCCAAATAGTTACCCTGAGGCACATCAATACGATAAACAATTTTGTTCACACTAGAACAAGCTGACACACTTAACGCAAGTGCGATTACTGCCATAACAGGTTTTAATTGCATTTTTCTACCTTTCTATTCTGTCGAAACTGTTGTGATAATACCTAAAGTTGAACAAATTTCCAAATTAATTCTGATTTTTTGTATTACGCTGTAATTGGTCACGTAAATTTGCAGGTAACCCTTTAATGATCAAACTGTCAGAATTTTCATCCCATATAATACGCTGATTCAACAATTCTGCATCAAAACTAATGGTTACCCCTTTTCCAGAACCGGAAAATTTCGTCAAGGATTTTAATGTTGTGCTAACGGGAGGAATACTGTCTTCCAACGCATAATCTTGTTGTTGCACAAAATCAATAAAAGGACTTTCGTTTAGAGTAGGTAATTCGGCAGAAAGTTCCGTCAAGGCTATCTCTTCACCTTGATTAATTTGCCCTTTGCAATATTCAAACACTTGCTTTTTCACTGCTTGGGTTTGAACTTGATCTAATTCGCCTTGATCACAATAATCACTCACCGCTTGCAATAAACATTGATTCTGTACTCGAGGGTTTAACCCTTCTTCAGCACCTAAGAAATCCATAAAGAAATCACCAATTTTGCGTCCTACTCTGCCCTTAATAAAAGTCAAATAGCGATTTGAGTTTGCGTTAAGTTGTAATTCCGTCAAATTGATACGCGCAGCAATGTCAAATTGATTAATATTCAAATACTGGGTACGTTGAATCTCTAATTTTTCATCCACTAACATGCTGGCACGATTATCCAATAACGAAATAAACAAATAATCTGTCGCCAGAAAATTATATTTACACAAAACAAATGTGCCACTGTCGGCAAAAGGATATTTGCCTAACTCTGTTGCCAATAACTTCGCTGAATCATAACTAAACGGCAAAAATTCTGTTTCATTTTCTAATAGACGATTCAAATTCTGAGCAAAAAGGGAATGCTCTTGAAATATGCCATAGCCTTTGGCTTTTGTTTGATAAGCTTGATGTAATTCCAACATCAATTGTTCCACATCATTGCTAATTTCTAGCAAATTTTCACGCAACAATGTGCTTAATCGCACGTTATTTTCTTCATCTGTTTGTTTAATTAATTGGTGTAATACAACTTGATTAACAGTAATGCTCATTTTTTCTACACATCTATTTTCAAAAATTTAAAATCTGGTTAATTATAACCGCACTTTAAGTAAAAATGTGGTAGTATTCAAAAATTAAATACAAAACTATTCTCATCTATGGCTAGCAATTCAAAATATCAAGATAAACAAATTGATGTCATTTCTAACGACATCATCGCCGTTTTAGAAAAACATCAAGCATCAACCGAACTTTCGCTGATTGTTTTAGGAAATATGGTGTCAAATTTACTGATCAGCAGTGTTGGCAAGAGTCAACAAATCGCTTTAGCTCAAGCATTTTCGGATGCGTTAATGGATTCAGTGGAAAAATAAGACTGCATTATGTTTTGGATTAAAAATGGCAGACAATATCGAGAACAGACCTCGCAAAAAATTTCGTGGGGGCATTGGTTTGCTTTTTTTAATATTCTATGGGCAATCATCATTGGCTCTCGATACGCTTTCTTAATTGATTGGCCTCATACTCTATTAGGCAGATCCTATTTCTTCGTCAGCCTACTTGGCCATTTCAGTTTCATCTGTTTTGCTGCCTATTTACTATTAATTTTCCCACTGAGTTTTATCATTAAAAATGAACGCACTTTTCGTGGCGTAACTGTGATTATTGCAACTATTGGTAGCACCTTATTATTAGTCGATACAGAAGTTTTCTCCCGCTTTAATTTACATCTCTCCAGTGTCGTATGGAATTTGTTAGTGAATCCAGAAAATGGTGAGTTATCAAGAGATTGGCAAATTTTCTTTGCTCCAATGCCGTTGATGCTATTGGCACAAATGCTGTTTTCACGCTGGTCTTGGTATAAATTACGTAGCCTAGAGCGCCAAAAATGGTTACGCCCAGTAGGGATTTTGTTTACTTGTTTATTTGTGGCAACCCACTTAGTTTATGCATGGGCGGATGCTTATATTTATCGTCCTATCACTATGCAAAAATCAAATTTTCCGTTGTCCTATCCAATGACGGCGCGCACCTTCTTAGAAAAACATGGATTATTGGATAAAGAAGAATATGCTAATAAATTAAATCAAGAAGGACGTCCTGAAACCCCGATTATTAATTATCCGAAACAATCGCTTAGCTATATGAAAATGGATAATTTAACCAATATTTTCATTATTACCGTATCAGGTTTACGTCAAGATGCTGTTCAAACAGAAACAATGCCATTGCTCAGCCAATTTGCTCAGCAATCTACACAATTTACTAACCATTACACAACGGGAAATACAACTAAAGCCGCAATTACTGGCTTATTCTATGGGTTAAATGCAAATTACAGCGATAGCTTATTAAATAATAAGAAAACCTCTGTTCTCATTGATAAATTACGCCAAGAAAGCTACCAATTTGGTTTATTCTCTGCCAATAATTTTAAAGAAAGTATTTTTAAGCAGGCATTATTCAAGCCATTCAAGCTTAATAAACAAACGTTAGGCAATGAAAGTGCGGTGCAAAAATGGCAAGTTTGGTTTAAGCAAAAGCCAACTCATCAACCTTGGTTCAGTTACCTAAACTTAGATGCAACAGAAAACCTAGTAGAGAAGAATTCATCATCTGATGAAGAAAAAAACATTTATTTACAAAAAGTTACCAAGTTAGACAAATTATTAAAGGATGTTATCAATACACTAACTGAAACAAATAGCCTAGACAATACATTATTTATTATCACAGGCGAACAAGGCTATTCCTTTGATATCAAGGATAAGGAATTAGAGAATTATTTTGCGCCTGAAATGGTAAAAGTGCCGATGATCATTCATTGGAAAGACCTCAAGCCTCAGGTTGAAAATAGATTGACCAGCCATGCTGATGTTATACCAACTTTAATGAGTCAGCTATTTGGCATTCAAAATGCGGAAACTGATTATAGCCAAGGGCATAATCTGCTCTCACAAGAACGAGCGACAGAATGGGTATTGGCCTCCAACCACCGTTGGAATGTAATCATTACACCAAATGGAACCCAGTATCATATTGATAACAAAGGGAATTATCAAAAATATGATCACAGTTATCAGAAAATATCTTCTGAGCGTCCACCATTAGGGCTATTCCTTGATGTATTCAAACAAAATTCTAGTTTTATCGAAAAATAAAATACCGAGTATAAACTCGGTATTTTTCGATTAGAATTTTATATCATGACCATAACTTTCTAAAATTTGCTTAATATGTTCTAAGCTTTCTCTAGTTGGTGGTGCCACATCTTCTAGCTCATAATCTAAACCTAAGGTTTTCCATTTATGTGCACCTAAACGATGATAAGGTAATAATTCCACTTTTTCGATATTCGTCATACCTTCAATAAATTTGCCTAACAAATGAATATCTTCATCCGCGTCAGTATGACCTGGAACAACAACATAGCGAATCCACGTGCGTTGATTACGTTTATGTAAATATTTAGCAAATTCAAGTGTACGCTTATTAGGTACCCCAATTAAATTCTGATGGATTTTGTCATTTAATTGTTTTAAATCCAACAACACTAAATCTGTGACATCTAATAATTCATCAATAACTGGCGTATAAGCACGCACAAAACCATTGGTATCTAAACAAGTATTAATACCTTCCGCTTTACAAGATCTGAACCAATCACGCACAAATTCAGCTTGCAAAATCGCTTCTCCACCCGACGCTGTTACACCGCCACCAGTCGCGTTCATAAAATGCTTGTAAGTCACCACTTCTTTCATTAATTCATCAACACTGATTTCTCGACCACCATCAAGATCCCAAGTATCGCGGTTATGGCAATATTTACAACGCATTAAACAGCCTTGCATAAATAGGATAAAACGAATCCCTGGACCATCAACGGTACCGCAGGACTCAAATGAGTGAATACGCCCTAAAACAGACATAATATTTCCTCTATCAATAACTAAAAATTTGAGTAAATTTTAACAAAGATTTATTCATATTTCAGTAAAAATCATCTATAACTGTATAAATGACAATGTTTATCCACTTTTTTATTGCAACTTTCAACAGTCTGTATATAATTTCATATACAAACTGTACAGAAAAACAAATAAAAAAGAGGAATACCGATGAAAGTATTGAGTAAGAGCTTAACCGCTCGTCAACAGCAAGTATATGATTTTCTTAAACATCATATTGAAACCGCAGGCGTTCCCCCGACTCGAGCTGAAATTTCCCAAGAATTAGGATTTCGTTCTCCTAATGCCGCGGAAGAACATTTAAAAGCCCTTGCGCGTAAAGGGGCAATTGAGATGGTGCCTGGTATGTCTCGAGGTATTCGCTTATTATTATCCTCACCAGAACAAGAAGAGGAATATGAAGGTTTACCACTTATTGGTCGCGTTGCTGCGGGTGAACCAATTTTGGCAGAGCAACATATTGAAGGCACCTATAAAGTGGATCCTGAAATGTTTAAACCACAGGCTGATTTCTTATTAAAAGTTGATGGCCAATCAATGAAAGATATTGGTATTCTGGATGGCGATTTACTTGCGGTACACAGCACCAAAGATGTGCGTAATGGACAAGTCATTGTGGCAAGAATTGAAGATGAGGTTACCGTAAAACGTTTAGAACGCAAAGGCGATATTGTTTATCTCCATGCAGAGAATGAAGAGTTTGAACCTATCGTTGTGAATTTACGTGAAGAAGTATTTGAAGTTGAAGGCATTGCAGTAGGTATTATCCGCAACAATGCTTGGATGTAAAAATAACAAAAAAGTGCGGTATTTTCCACCGCACTTTTTTATTCAACACGAATCAAGAATTGGTACCAATCATTGCATCTCGAATTTGTTCGAGTAAATATTTATACAAATTGCTCCCATCATTTGGACTGACTTTTATCTCAATAACCGTCGTTTCTTTACGAGAATAGGCTTGTTTTAGTACCGAACTAAGATCCGCCCATGTATAAGGTCTCGCATATTTCAAATCAAACATGGCTGCTGCCTGTGAAAATTCTGCTTGATGAGGTAATCGATAGAAAGCATTTTTCACTTGGTTATCGACTGGTAGCATATCAAAAATCGCCCCGCCATTATTATTAATCACAAAAATAATGGTTGGTTGAGAGACTTTCTTAAATAATGCCAACGAATTAATATCATAAAGCGCAGATAAATCCCCTAATAAAATCGCCATAGGTTGATTTGAACCAATACCCACGCCAGCAGCCGTAGCTAACAGTCCATCAATGCCACTAGCACCACGATTGGTATAAACAGGATAATTATTGGTTAATTTGGCTAAAGCATCCACCAAACGAACAAATAAGCTATTGCCTAAGAATAACGTACAATTCTTCGGTAAAATACGATCGATATGATGTGCCAATGAGGCTTCATTCAATCCGCCACCAACCGCTTGCTCAATAAATCCTGCGCAAAAATTAGATAATGCTAAAGGCTCAACCAACCAAGCTTTCTGGCGTAATGGCGGATGGGCACGTAACCAATGATGTGGTTTTACATGATAACGAGTCTGTTGATGATGTTCAGGATCTAAACGTTGATCGCTTTCATCCACAACCCAATATTCGCCTTTAAAACTCGCCAAAAATTGATTAATGCGTTTGCTCACGAAACGCGTGCCAAATTGGATGACGATATCTGCTTGTAATAATTTATCGCGTACGATTTTATTCGCCAACCAAATATCAGCATAAGGCAGACTTGGTTCCACATTTGATTGAATATCAGTAATCAGCACCCAGCCTAACGTATCCGCCCATTGTTTCATCCCCATAGCTTGTCGCTGTGTTAGCTGTCCAACCACAACAATCCCACGCTTAGTGCGCCAATCATCCCAATGTTCATGCGTCATCACTTCATGTTGCGCATTTTGATGATTTGCCCAAGTGCTCGTTTTAGAAAGCCAACGTTGCACAGGCGCGAGCCAAGGATGGCGATCTATTTCCTCTACTTGAGCATCATACAAAGGCTCAGCGAAAGGCACATTAATATGAACAACACCCGGTTTTTGATTTTGTTGGAAACAAACTTGATCCAAACTCGACACCAACCATTTCACTGGGTATTCTTGGCTAGGACGCGGCAAGTTCAAGGTTGCCACAGGATAATGAGAGAACATATTTTCCTGTAAAATCGCTTGATTTGCACCGCACTCTAATAATTCAATTGGACGATCTGCCGTTAATATCATTAGTTTCACACCGGTTTGGCGCGCTTCAATAATCGCTGGATACAAATTCGCTGCTGCGGTACCAGACGTAACAATAACCGCCACTGGCGATGAAGTGGATTTCGCTAAACCCAATGCAAAAAAGCCTAAACCACGTTCATCAAAATGCGTATGGCAATGCGCTTTCCCTTGTTCTTGTAAACGCACTGCTTCTAAAGTTAAAGGCGTTGAACGAGAACCCGGCGCAATACAAATATGCTCTACACCGAAACGTATCAGGCTTTCCAAAATCACTTTTGACCAACAACGGTTGAAGGTACTTACTGATGACATATTGCTCTCCAATTTCTTGAAGGCAGCCTTAAGCTGCCCTCTATTATTCTTTTTCTACCGCTAACAAGCTGACCAAACCTGAAGCTTTTCTTTCAATTTCGTTCCATTCTAACAAGGGAACCGACCCCGCCACAATGCCAGCGCCCGCAAAAACGCGAATTTTATTTTGTTCAATAAATGCGGACCGAATGGTGACACAAAACTCAGATTGTAACTGGCTCATTACGCCAAGCGTGCCTGCATACCAACTGCGGTCAAAATTTTCTGTTTTTTGTAAAAATTGCACCGCACTTTGTTGTGGCAATCCCGATACTGCTGCGGTAGGATGTATTGCAGTTAAACAAGCGACATCACTGAAATCAGACTTTAATTGCCCTTGAATGGCACGTCGTAAATGTTGAACTCGGCGTAAGCGTTTCACTTCCACAGGTGCAACATGAATATCCTCAACATAATTTGCCAAGTTATCGCAAATATCTTTCACCACTAATAAATTTTCATGATCATTTTTAGGATCATTCAGTAACCAATCGGCTTGTTGCTGAGTTTGAAGCGGATCTTCACTCACCATCGCCGTCCCTGCCAATGCTTCAGTATTCAGTTCTGTACCATGACGTTGGTATAAACGCTCTGGAGTTGATCCCACAAAACTTTGATGCTCATCGAGTGCCAATAAAAAATGATAACAACCGGTATTTTGTTGCTCACTTTCTGCAATAAAATCTTTTGCATCAAGAGGTTGAACAGTTTCAAATTGATTTTCATTTGCCAGCACAACTTTAGTAAAAGTGCCTTTTTCAATCTCATCTAATGCCTGTTCGACCCAATGACACCAAGTTTGTTGATTCGCTTTTTGCCCTATCCAGCGGACTTTTTGTTGGATAGGCTCAAGTGCGGTGAATTTTGCGATATTTTTTAGTGCTGTCAATGCGGCTTCTTGTTCTGCCACAATATTTTTTTCATTATCAATATATAAAGTAGCGATAACTTTATCGCCCTCTTGTGTTAACACAAGTCTCGGCAACCAGAAATTCACTTGTTTATCAAAGGTTAGGCCGCCAACTAATTGCAAATTTTGTGCTTGCACAAAGGCTTGTGCAGATTTCTCATCAAAAAATGACCGCACTTTTCCAATAGTCGCCATGCGCAATGCGGATTGGCGGAAATTCAAATAAAACTGTGGATACAAGGATTGCGCTTTCAACCAAGATAATAAGTGCGCTGACATTTGACATTCCGATTGGAATTGCGTCACACCACTGGTAGTTTGTTGAAATTGATGATCCTTAAGCTGTGCAATTAAGCTCGAACACAAATTTTCCATTGAATTTTATATAAAAATGATGAATTAAAATGAAATTATTTTAACCCAAATAAAAAAATTTTTTTAGTAAATCTTTTATTCTCTTAAAAATCGGGGTAAAGTGCGGTTATGTTTTTTCTATTTTCTGAGGACGATGTATGGAGTTTTTCCCAAAATCTGACAAATTAGAACACGTTTGCTATGACATTCGTGGGCCGGTACATAAAGAAGCCCTACGCCTTGAAGAAGAAGGGCATAAAATCTTAAAACTCAACATCGGTAATCCTGCCCCATTTGGCTTTGAAGCCCCTGATGAAGTGCTTGTGGATATTTTGCGCAACTTACCTTCTGCACAAGGCTATTGTGATTCAAAAGGTATTTATTCTGCACGCAAAGCGATTGTGCAATATTACCAATCTAAAAATATTCGCGGTGCGACGGTTAATGATGTGTATATTGGCAATGGCGTCTCTGAATTAATAACCATGTCATTGCAAGCATTGTTAAATAATGGCGATGAAGTCTTAATTCCTATGCCTGATTATCCATTATGGACAGCGGCAGCGACTTTAGCAGGCGGTAAAGCAGTTCACTATCTTTGTGATGAATCATCCGATTGGTTCCCAGATGTAGAAGATATTAAAAGTAAAATCACTTCTCGTACAAAAGCAATCGTGGTAATTAATCCCAATAACCCAACGGGAGCGGTTTACAGCAAACAAGTATTACAAGACATCGTTGAAGTTGCTCGTCAACATGGGTTAATTATTTTTGCTGATGAAATTTACGACAAAATTTTATACGATGGCTCAGAACATCATCATCTTGCGGCATTAGCGCCTGATTTATTAACTATTACGTTTAATGGATTATCAAAAGCCTATCGTGTTGCCGGTTTCCGCCAAGGTTGGATGATTTTGAATGGTCCAAAAAATCATGCAAAAGGTTATATTGAAGGTTTAGATATGCTGGCTTCGATGCGTTTATGTGCGAACCATCCAATGCAACATGCCATTCAAACAGCATTAGGCGGCTATCAAAGCATTAATGAATTTATTTTGCCAGGTGGACGTTTATTGGAGCAACGAGATAAAGCCTTTGAATTGATTAATCAAATCCCAGGTGTAAGCTGTGTGAAACCCAAAGGTGCGCTTTATATGTTCCCTAAACTTGATGTAAAAAAATTCAATATCTATGATGATGAAAAAATGGTATTAGATTTATTACGTCAAGAAAAAGTCTTATTAGTGCATGGACGCGGATTTAACTGGCATAGCCCAGATCATTTCCGTATTGTGACCTTACCACATATTTCTACCATAGAAGAGGCGCTAAACAAACTCGCCAGATTCTTAGAAAATTATCGTCAATAAAAAGAAAGGCACCAGAAGGTGCCTTTTGTTTACTTAGCCTAAAACAATTTTTCCATTTCTTTTGAACGCGCAATGCAAGCTTGCATCGCTTGTTCAACGATTTTATCCAGTTGGTGCTGGTTAAATTCAGCAATGGCGGCAGCGGTGGTGCCACCTTTAGAGGTCACATTTTCTCTCAACTGAACTAAAGACAACTGTGGATTCTCCACCACCATCTTGGCCGCACCTAAAGCCGACTGCTGAACTAATAAACGTGCTTGTTGTTCCGTAAAATCCATATTTTGTAAAGCTTGCTGCATCGCCTGCATAAACAAGAAAAAATAAGCAGGACTCGATCCTGAAGCGGCAGTAACAATATGCATATCTTGCTCATCGTCCACCCAACAACTTTGCCCTACCGCATTCAATAAGTCCTGTGCGAACTGTTTATATTCAACCCTAGTTTGTGGCGAAGCATATAATCCTGACATACCTTCCGATACTAAAGCTGGCGTATTTGGCATAACTCGCACAATATGCTGAGCAGAAGGCAACAACGCAGTTAAACGCTGAACAGAAATCGCTGCCATAATTGAGATAATTAATTTATGCTCAACATTCAATCCGGCCAACAAAGAACAAACTTCCGCTGCTGCCTGAGGCTTCACTGCTAATACCATTACTTCTGCTTGTTCAACAGCTGTCCGATTATCAACGCTGATATTCACCCCTTTCTGTGCAAAAAATTGACGCTTTTCTTCGTTAGGATCACAAACTGTAATCAAGTTTGATGGATAACCTTTTGCCAACAAACCAAGTACAATCGCTTGTGCCATATTGCCGCCGCCAATAAAACAAATTGATTTATATTCCATACTTTCCCCGTTCCTAAAAACACAATGTGGTTGATTATACGTCACTTTGATTAATTCACCATGATTTTCATAAAACTATGCTAAAATTGACCGCACTTTCATAACATTTTATAAGGATTCTTTATGTGGTTTAAAAATGCGCTTATTTACCGTTTAACTAAGCAGCTTGATTGGTCAGAACAACATTTACAACAAGCTCTTGCCGCCCATGAATATCACCCTTGCCAACAATCAGACATGAGTAAATTTGGTTGGGCAGCACCATTAAAAACCAGCGAAGCGCTTTATTTCAACAATGGAAAACAAATATTATTAACCGCACATAAAGAAGAAAAAATATTGCCTAGCCATGTAATAAAAGCGGAATTAGATCAACGTATTAATCAAATTGAACAGCAAGAAAATCGCAAATTAAAGAAAACTGAAAAACAGGCGCTGAAAGATGATGTAGTTGCAGTGTTACTCCCTCGTGCATTTAGTAAAAATCAATGCACTGCGATTTGGATCAACACAGAAACAAATCTTCTTTATGTGGATAGTGCTTCAACAAAACGCGCAGAGGATGCTTTGGCATTATTGCGGAAATCCCTCGGTTCTTTGCCAGTAGTGCCATTAAGTTTCTCTAATGATCCTGCTGTTGTTATGACAAATTGGCTTAGTGAAGACAATTTACCGCCTTATTTCACCGCACTTGAAGAAGCTGAATTAAAAGCAGCGGACAATCAAAGTGTTATTCGTTGTAAAAATCAGCCTTTAGACAGTGAAGAGATCCTTTCTCACTTGGAAAAAGGAAAATTCGTCACGAAATTATTGCTAGACTGGGATGAGCATTTAAGTGTGGTATTGTCGGAAGACGGCTGTCTAAAACGCTTAAAATTTGCCGATCAAATTCGTGAAAAGAATGACGATATTTTAAAAGAAGATATCGCCCAACGTTTTGATGCTGACTTTTTATTAATGACCAGCGAATTAACACAACTTACAGAGAATCTATTAGACGCCTTTGGTGGTGAAAAAGAGCGCCTTTAATTTATGAATAATCAGCAAAAATCGGTTTATGATAGCGAAAATTTCTTTGCGCTTTATCAAAAATTGCGGGCCAATCCCATTAGCTTAAATAACATTGTGGAGAAACCCACAATGCTATCCTTACTGCCTGATTTACAAGGTAAAAAAGTGCTCGATTTAGGGTGTGGTACAGGCGAACATTTACAGCTTTATTTGCAAAGAAAAGCAAAATTTGTCATGGGCATAGATCTATCAGAATCCATGCTACAACAAGCTGAAAAAAATCTTGCCGATTTTCAACCGCACTTTGCATTACAGCAGTTGCCAATGGAAAGACTTTCTCAGCTTGATGAAAATCAGTTTGATTTAATCACAAGTTCTTTTGCTTTCCATTATGTGCCGGATTTTGCCACCTTATTGCAGGATATTTATCAAAAATTATCCGCCAATGGATATTTAATTTTTTCCCAAGAACATCCAATTGTGACCGCTTATCAAGGAGGAGAACGCTGGGAAAAAGATGAGAATAAACAACAAGTTGCTTATCGTTTGAATTTCTATCGCGAAGAAGGCGAACGCGATCGCAGTTGGTTTAAGCAACCCTTTAAAACTTATCATCGCACCATGGCAACGATTATTAATCAGTTGATACAAACAGGGTTCCAAATTGAACAAATCGTCGAGCCGATGTTGGCAGATCAACCTGAATGGCATAATGAATTTAGGGATCTGCAACATCGCCCTGTTTTATTATTTGTGAAAGCAAAGAAAAAATAACTAATTGTATCCAATGGGTTATTTTAATGAGGCGTTTAGAACGGATGTTTCACTAATGGACTAACTCGATTTTCTAAACATTCTTTTACGCAAAGTACTCTTTCTCTTATAAAATATTTTTCTTGTTCCGCCGATATCGCCCAAGACACAAAAGAAACTAAATAAGAGTAAGCTAATTCTTGCCAGCTAGCATAATTGGCATCGATACATTCTCCCGTTGTAGCTAATAGTTTTCGTAATTCATCTTCATCAAGATATCCACAGGCATAGCTTGCTCTTGCTACCCAAATTAATCTGATTAAATGGAAAGCAGCTGCATTGGTTTGTTTCGCCTTTGGAGTAAAATTCATTCCAAATTCAGTGATAAGATTATCGATTTCCTCAATATCAGCAGACGCTAACATTACTTTTAGATCATCATTTACAGCTTCCCACAGCCCCTCAATAGTTTCAATCGCTGATTCACTATCTTTAATTTCCCAAGATAATTCAAAGCTATCCTTTAAACCACCACTTTGCAATGGATCTGTCGCATACTCTAACGCATTAATATAGAAGAATTCTCCAGCTTTAACGCGATGCTCTGGTTGAAAATAAGGATTCTCTGCTAATTTTTTAAGATTTTTATTATCCGTAATTGCGATATCACTAGATTCGTATAAAACGCTCGCTAAAACAGCTTTTTCTTCGTTAGCACTATTGATAAGTAATTTTGGCGTTTTTGTATACAGTATTTGGAAAGGCACTTTCACATCTGAATTTTCCATGACTTTCTTCATAATCGCCCAAATGGCTTGAAAAACGACATAAAGTCCAAACATAGCAATGATGAGAATCGGCAACCATTTACCTAGAAAAGTGGCATTTTCCAACGTTTCATAAAGGCCAAGTTCAAACATCACATACCACATAATGCTAAATATCATTAGACTTCGTACAAGTTTCATACTGTTCTCCTTAAATTCAAACTTCTTTAACTCTAACATAATGTCAAAAAAAAGAACAACTTAGCTATTTTATTTTCGTTTTTAATTTTAACGACTAATAAAAAGACAAAAAAATTCTTGCCAAGCTCATTTTTTTGCAGTAAGTTGAATAGCAATTAACCAATTAGGAAAACAACATGATTTTTAACCGCGCTTTTCATCATCATTACAAAACCTGATTTATCTTTCAGGCGCTTTGTAATGCTTGGAAGATAAAATTCTTCCGAGTGTGCGGCAAACCCAATTCATCAACCTCTCGGAAGTGATTTCGAGAGGTTTTTTATTAACTAAAATTACAATAATACAAGGGATAAAATATGACAAATACAACAAGATTACGCATTGCAATGCAAAAATCAGGGCGTTTAAGCCAAGAATCCCAAGCCTTACTCAAACAATGTGGGGTCAAAATTAATCTACAAGAACAACGCCTTATCGCTTACGCAGAAAATATGCCGATCGATATTTTGCGAGTGCGTGATGATGATATCCCAGGTTTAGTGTTTGACGGCGTGGTCGATCTTGGGATTGTGGGCGAAAACGTGTTGGAAGAAGCACAATTAGATCGCCAAGCCAGTGGCGAAACGGTGGAATATAAACTGCTCCGCCGTTTAGACTTCGGCGGTTGCCGTTTGTCTATCGCCGTGCCACAAGATGATCATTATCGTAATATCAACGACTTACAAAATGCCCGTATTGCTACATCGTACCCGAATTTGCTCAAACGTTATATGCAACAGCAAGGAGTAAATTTTAAAACCTGTTCGCTGACAGGATCAGTGGAAGTCGCACCACGAGCAGGGCTTGCCGATGCCATTTGTGATTTGGTGTCTTCAGGTGCAACCTTAGAAGCTAACGGTTTAAAAGAAGTGGAAGTGATTTATCGTTCAAAATCTTGCTTAATTCAACGAGCAACCGCTTTAGATACCGAAAAACAAGCCCTTGTGGATAAATTGCTCACTCGCATTCAAGGGGTACAACAAGCGGCAGAATCGAAATACATTATGCTCCACGCCCCAAAAGACAAATTAGCGGAAATTACCGCACTTCTGCCAGGGGCAGAAAATCCAACGATTTTACCGCTAGCCCAAGACGAGCAAAAAGTCGCAATGCACGTTGTCAGCCAAGAAAATCTGTTTTGGGAGACAATGGAGAAATTAAAAGAGATTGGGGCAAGTTCTATTTTGGTACTGCCGATTGAGAAAATGATGGAATAGCTTGTTACTTTTACTCACAAGTTCGCACTACGTGCCGTTGGCGAAACCAACGTTCAAAATCCTACGGATTTTGTCTTTGCGTTGCCAAAGACAAATGTGAAAACATTTGAATGTTGCCTTTAGGCAACAGCCCGAAGGGCGAGCAAGGCGAGTAAAAGTAACCAAAAGAAAGGCAACCCTACTTCGTTGCTATTCCGCTCTTAGATGAAATTTTTTAACGGCTAATTTTGCAACTCGCCAACTCCGTTGGCTCAAACACTCAAAATTAACCTAAAAATTTCATCACAAGCGGGCAACTCAGAAGGGAAAATAAATTCTAAAGATCGTTATAAAAACTTAGGGTTAAAAAATGCAAACACTGATTTGGAATAACTTAACAGAAACCGAAAAACAAACCGCACTTTCACGCCCTGCACAAACAGTGGGCAACCAAATTACCGTGGCAGTGAATGAGATCAAAGCCAATGTGCTGGCGAATGGCGATAAAGCGTTGTTTGAACTGACGGAAACCTTCGATAAGGTAAAACTGAACAGCCTTGTCATTTCTGAAGAGCAAATTGCCGCTGCAAGGGGGCGGATCTCGCCAACATTGTGCAAAGCGATTCAAACCGCCAAAGGCAATATTGAACGCTTCCACCAAGCGCAGAAAAATCAAGAAGTGGATATTGAAACCCAAGCAGGCGTGCGTTGCCAAGTGCTAACTCGCCCAATTGAAAAAGTGGGCTTGTATATCCCAGGTGGCTCTGCTCCGCTCTTTTCGACGGTGTTGATGCTTGCCGTGCCTGCCAAAATTGCAGGTTGCAAACAAATTGTGCTGTGCTCGCCGCCACCGATTGCCGATGAAATTCTTTATACCGCTCATTTATGTGGGGTAGAAACCATTTATACCATTGGTGGTGCCCAAGCTATTTTTGCGATGGCAAATGGTACTGAAACAGTGCAAAAAGTGGATAAAATTTTCGGGCCGGGCAATGCGTTTGTTACCGAAGCCAAACGCCAAGTGATGATGAATGGCACGGCGATTGATATGCCTGCAGGCCCTTCCGAAGTGCTAGTGATTGCCGATGAATTTTCGGATCCTGATTTTGTAGCAAGCGATCTGCTCTCTCAAGCGGAACACGGGGCAGATAGCCAAGTGATTTTAGTGACGGACAGCTTAGCCCTTGCCCAGCAAACCGAACAAGCGATTGAACGCCAACTTGCCTTGCTCCCACGCCAAGAGACCGCTCGCAAAGCCCTTGAGCATAGTCGCATTTTTATTTCTGATGATTTGCAACAATCTGCCCGAATTAGCAATGCCTACGCCCCTGAACACTTGGTGGTGCAAATCGAAAATCCACGCAATTTACTGCCTTTTTTAGATAACGCAGGCTCGATTTTCTTAGGGGCGTATTCCCCTGAAAGTATGGGCGACTACGCCAGCGGTACTAATCACGTTCTGCCGACCTACGGCTACACCCGCACTCATTCAAGTTTAGGTTTAGCCGATTTCAGCAAACGAATGACGGTGCAAGAACTCACGCCACAAGGCTTTAAAAACCTTGCAGAAACCGTAATGTTAATGGCAGAAGCCGAGCAGTTAGAAGCTCACAAGCAAGCCGTGGCAATTCGTTTAACCAAATTGGAACAGGAGTAATTGATGTCAATTTCATCACTTTCACGCAAAAATATTCAAGCCTTAACGCCCTATCAATCGGCTCGGCGATTAGGGGGAAAGGGAGATATTTGGTTAAATGCCAATGAATATCCAACCTCGCCAGATTTTGATTTAACCCAACGAACCTTTAACCGCTACCCTGAACCACAGCCGCAAGCGGTGATTGAGGGGTATGCCAAATACGCTGGCGTTAGCGTGGACAATGTGTTGGTGAGCCGTGGGGGCGATGAAAGTATCGAGCTAATTATTCGTGCCTTTTGTGAGGCCGACGACAGCGTGCTGTATTGCCCACCAACCTACGGAATGTATGCCGTGAGTGCGGAAACCTGCAGTATCACCTCAAAAACCGTGCCGCTGACTGCGGATTTCCAACTGAATTTAGCCGAAATCGAACGCAATTTGGCGGACGTGAAAGTGGTGTTTGTGTGTAGCCCCAATAACCCAACAGGCACCCTCGTCAATCGAGCAGATTTGTTAGCCTTATTAGAAATGACGAAAAACAAAGCCATTGTGGTGGTGGATGAAGCCTATATCGAATTCTGCCCCCAAGCAACAATGGCAACGGAGCTGAAACATTATCCGCATCTCGCTATTATCCGCACCCTGTCCAAAGCCTTTGCCTTGGCTGGTTTGCGTTGTGGTTTTACCCTTGCTAACCCAGCGTTGATCAACGTGCTACAAAAAGTCATCGCCCCTTACCCTTTGCCCGTGCCAGTGGCAGATATTGCCACCCAAGCCTTGCAATCGGCTGGGATTGAGGCAATGCAACAGCGAGTAGAAGAAATTTTACAAAATCGCACCGCACTTATTGAACAACTGGAAGTACTACCAATTGTGGAAAAAGTTTATCGCAGTGATGGCAATTACATATTAGTGAAATTCAAAGATGGGGAAAAAGTCTTCAATACGCTTTGGGAGCAAGGCATTATCTTACGCAATCAGCATAAAGCATTAGGATTAGCAAATTGTATTAGAATTACCATTGGCTCAAAGTCCGAAATGGAAAAAACCTTGCAAGCTATTAAAGCCATATAAACAAAAGTACGCCTTGGCGTACTTTTGTTAAGGATATTTTTTGCATAAAGTGCAGTGGATTTTACTGCACTTTTTCTGCTAATAAGCGTTGAATTAATTTGGCGTTCGCTGGCGGGAATTGCCCTGCGTCCAATTCCGTTTGATCTAACCAAAAGCCTGATTGTCCTTCTCGTCCGAAAGGTTCACCCACCCATTGTTCAACCAGATAAAAATAAAAATGGAGAACCTTGTTGGGATATTCAAATAAAAATTGTTCAAAAAGCACCGCACTTATCACATGGATACCAATCTCTTCTTCCAACTCGCGTTTTAGCGCTTGTTCAGGCGTTTCATTAGCATTAACTTTCCCCCCCGGAAATTCCAAGGCTTGTGCAAAATCTTGCCCTTCTAAACGCTGCGTAAGATAAATTTGCCCAAATTCATTACGAATAATGCCTGCGGCAACTTGAACGATTTTTTTCTTCATATTAGATCCTGTGAGTAAAAGTGCGGTATTTTCTACCGCACTTTTTTATACTCTCGCGCGATTGCCATGGCAATGTTTATATTTTTTGCCCGAACCACAAGGACAAGGTTCATTACGACCAATCTTGCGTTCATTTTCAGCGATGGCGACTTGTTCATTTTGCTCTTCAGTAGCACCATTATATTGCATAGCCTGTGCTTGACGCTCTGCTGCTTCTTGATAAGCACGTTCCGCTTGTTCAACTTCTTCTGGCGTACGAACCTGAACACGACTTAATGTTCTAATCACACTAAATTTCAACGCATCTAACATATTGGTGAACATGGCAAAAGATTCTTTCTTATATTCTTGTCTTGGATCTTTTTGCGCATAGCTACGCAAATGAATTCCCTGACGTAAGCGATCCATTGAAGCCAAATGTTCTTTCCATAATTCATCAAGAGTTTGCAACATAATACCTTTCTCGAAATTACGCATGGTTTCTTCGCCAACCATTTGTTCTTTACGTTGGTATTCACTTACCGCTGATTCTAAAATACGATCACGTAATTTGTATTCATCAAATTGGTTATCTTCTTCTAACCAATGTTGAAGCGGTAAATCAAGCGCAAAATCTTGTTGTAGGCGCAATGTCAATCCTGGGATATCCCATTGTTCTTCCAACGATTGTGGTGGAACATATTCATCAATCACTGCATTAAATACATCTTCACGAATAGCCTGGATCGCTTCTGATACATCGCCATTATCCAATAATTCATTACGTTGAGCATAAATGGCATGACGTTGATCATTCGCCACATCATCATATTGAAGTAGATTTTTACGACCATCAAAGTTATGCGCTTCTACTTTTGCTTGTGCAGAAGCAATAACCTTCGCTAATAGCTTAGATTCCATCGCTTCGCCTGGCGTACTGAAGGCTTTTCTCATCATGTTTAGTTTGCCTTCATTTAAGTAAATACGCATTAAAGCATCATCTAATGACAGATAGAAACGAGAAGAACCTGGGTCACCTTGACGGCCTGAACGTCCACGTAGCTGGTTATCGATACGACGAGATTCATGGCGTTCCGTACCAATAATATGTAAACCACCCGCTTGTTTTACGATCTCATGACGTTTTTCCCAGTCCGCTTTAATTTGTGCGATCTGTTCTTCGGTTGGATTTTCAAACTTAGCAATTTCAGCGCGCCAGTTACCACCCAATACAATATCCGTACCACGACCCGCCATATTAGTTGCGATAGTTACTGCACCTGGATAACCTGCATTAGCCACAATTTCTGCTTCTTGCGCATGGAATTTCGCATTCAGTACATTATGTGCAATCCCTGCTTTCTTCAATTCATTTGAAAGTAATTCCGATTTTTCAATGGAAATGGTCCCAACTAAGACTGGCTGTTGACGAGCAACGCAGTCTTTGATGTCTTCAATAATCGCATCAAACTTGTATTGTTCGGTTTCAAACATCACATCAGTGCGATCATCACGAATCATCGGCAAATTGGTTGGAATAACAACGGTTTCTAAACCATAAATTTGTTGGAATTCAAAAGCTTCCGTATCCGCTGTCCCCGTCATACCCGCTAATTTCTCGTATAAACGGAAATAGTTTTGATAAGTAATAGAGGCAACAGTTTGGTTTTCACCTTGAATTTCCACACCTTCTTTGGCCTCAATGGCTTGGTGTAAACCATCTGACCAACGACGCCCCGCCATTGTACGACCAGTATGTTCATCAACGATCACGATTTCGCCATCTTTAACCACATAATCCACATCTTTTTGGAATAAGGTATGCGCGCGCAAAGCCGCATTAATATGATGCACCAAGCCTAAACGTTGTGGGGAATACAAGCTTTCATCTTCACCCATTAAACCTTGTTCAACTAACCATTTTTCGCATTTTTCCTGACCGCGTTCTGTCATATGCGCTTGTTTATGTTTTAAATCAAGTGAATAGTCGCCTTCACCTTGGAATTCTTCACTATCTTCTTTCTCTTGTTCTACCAAAAGCGGAATTAATTTATTGATCGCAATATATAATTCTGAACTGTCTTCAGCAGGACCTGAAATAATCAACGGGGTACGCGCTTCATCGATCAAAATCGAATCCACTTCATCCACTAAGGCATAATGTAACGGACGTTGGAAACGCTCAGCCGCAGAATGTGCCAAATTATCACGCAAATAGTCAAAACCAAGCTCACTGTTTGTCGCATAGGTAATATCTGCTTGATAAGCTTCACGTTTCACATCATGTGGCAAGCCTGGCACGTTCACCGCCACACTCATGCCTAAAAATTCAAATAACGGACGGTTTGTTTCCGCATCGCGACGCGCTAAGTAATCATTCACTGTTACTACATGAACACCTTTACCTGTTAAAGCATTCAAATAACAAGGCAAGGTTGCGGTTAAGGTTTTCCCTTCACCAGTACGCATTTCGGCAATGTTACGTTGCGTCAACACCATGCCGCCTACTAACTGCACGTCAAAATGGCGCATACCGAGAGTACGCTTACTCGCCTCTCTAACGGTCGCAAAAGCTTCTGGCAAGAGCTGCTCTAAGGCTTCGCCATTTTGTAAACGCTCACGAAACTCGGCTGTTTTTGACCGCAGTTCTTCATCACTTAATGCTTCAAAAGTTGGTTCTAAGGCATTGATTTTTTTAACTTGTTTATTTAAACGACGTAAAATACGATCGTTACGGCTACCAAAAATTTTGGTCACAATAGTTCTTAACATAATTCTGTTCTCTGTTGAATAAAAAATAAAATGTGCAATTGCACAAGGATAAAAATGAGATGAATTATGCCAAAGGGCTACCACGAATTGGCGCGTGTGCGAAATGAATTGCCGCCACAAAGTGCGGTTGAAATTCGGTGAGTTTTACCGCAACAACACCGCTCTGCTGAATTTGCGCAGCTTGCGCTTTTTCTTGATGAACTTGATAAATAGTTCGTAGCGTTTGTTGCTGAATAGACTGATTTTGATAGGTATTTAAGTGTTCCGTTCTATCAACGGCTTGCACATCAGGCAAAGCAAAAATCGCAATCATACTAATAAATAATTGCGACCAAAAACTATGCTTACCCTTTGTTAACATCATTAAAATTACGGATCCTAAAAAAATTGAATTAAATTATAGCGAAAATTCGTTACAATGTCGTTAAATATTGGGATGATTGGCGAGAAAACAAGCGATGAGCATAAAAAGATATCAAAAAACAGTCAATGTGAAACAGTTGTTAGAAAAATCCGATTTCGCACAACTCATGCAAAAAGGATTACAAATTTATGCTTTTGACCAACATATCCAAAAAGTTTTCCCAAGTCAATTCAAAGGGTTATATCGTGTTGCTAATTTCACAGAAGACACATTGCATTTTGAAGTCGCCAATGCCATGGTACGCCAAGCCTTTTTATTCCAACAAAAAGTATTGCTCACACAAATTCAGCAAAGTCATCCCCATATCCAACACCTCCAGTTTAAAATCAACCCTGCTTTAAGCTAAAAAGTGCGGTCTTTTTCACCGCACTTTTTGTTTCTACTTTATTTCTTGCAAGCCTTAATAATATCCATATCAGGACGATAAGTATCACTAATATGCGACATATCCATCAAACCAAAAACGGTGCTGAAAATATTATCGTGAGAATAGGATTTTTCCGCTGCATTTTTACGTAAACATGCTAAATCAACGCCTTCATATTTTTGCCAAGTTGGTGAAAACCACATAACCATAGGAACGCTTGTTTGCTCTTTCGGTGCAATCGCATAAGGTGCAGAATGTAAATAAACGCCATCTTCGCCCAAGGATTCACCATGATCTGACACATAAAGCACCGCACTTTCCCATTCATCACGTTTTTCTAATTTAGCAATAACTTTGTCAATGAACTGATCAATATACAAAATTCCATTATCATATGTATTGACAAGCTCTTGATTTGAACATTTGTTAATTTCATTAGTATCACAAGTTGGCGTAAACTGGCGATATTCCGGAGAATAACGCTCATAATAAGTTGGTCCATGACTACCAATCGTATGTAACACTAATAAAAGATCGCGTTGGCTTTTATTGACAATTTCATCAAATTTCGTCAATAGAACATTGTCTAAACATTCGCCATTATGGCAAAACTCCGCTAAATTTAATTCTGTGACATCCATATTAGGCACGTTCTTACACACGCCTTTACAACCCGAATCATTTTCTAACCACATCACATCAACATTTGCACGTTGCAACACATCTAATAAATTGTCTTGATGATCTGCTTGTGTATTAGAAAAATCTTTACGATCCAATGTGGAAAACATACAAGGCACCGAAATCGCGGTTGCGGTACCACAACTTGATACATCTTTGAAATTAATGATTTGATCGCCTCGTTTCGCTAACAATGGGGTGGTTTGACGAGCATAACCATTTAATCCCCAGTTTTGCGATCTTGTCGTTTCGCCAACAATGAGAACTGTAACATGGCGATAATGATCAGGTTTATCTTGTGCGACTGCTAAATCTTGTTGCAAATAAGGCATATTGTTTTCACGCCATTCTTTGCTCTTTTTAATGGTTGCGCCAATAAAGTTAGAAGGTACAAGTAAATGGGTTATGCTTTTATTGTTACGGAAAAAAGCGGCATAATCTTGATAAAACACTTTAGCAACGCCCGCAAACACTAATACGGATAATAAAATTAAGCCTAAACGCACCGCACTTTCTTTCCACCAAAGGCGATAGCGCACTTTCACCCAGCAATAGAGCAATGCAGGAATAATACCTAAACCCACAACCCAAACCACAAAATTCGTGGTAACCAACCTTAAACTTTTCGCGGCATTTGTTTGCAATACATTCGTCAACATCGTGGCATCAAAGTAAATATCGAAAAAGACCATGTTATAAGCAACAACAGCGCTAATCACAATTAAACAAGGAATGATAACTTTGTGCAGAACAGGGATTGCAATAAGCTGAAATGCCGCATTAAGAATGACAAAAATCACTAAGGGCATGGTATAAATAAAATAATCCGTTGGACTATTTGTTAGCGGATTGACTGATAATACTTTGCGGTAAAAGGCATAATTTAGTACCACAGTAAAATAAAGTGATACCCAAAATATTAATATTGAAGAGGACACAGCAGGTCTTTTCAATTTCATAGCTAAACTCCAAAATAAAAGCATATAAAAAGCGTTCACTTAGAGTTTTTCGTACATAGGAAAGTTCCTATTGCCAATAAAAAAGTGCGGTCTTTTTCACCGCACTTTTTGTATAACTTTTAACATTGAGCGAATACGCGTTGACGAATTTGGTCAAAGTCTGTGAGATTATGTAGCATACCGTTTTCAAAAATGAGTTGCAGCTTGTCATCACTGAAATCATCATCTGCGGTAAGTCCATCAATATAATGATCCCAATCCAAGACTTTGACGCGACCTTTTTGCGATTTTTTCAAACCATCGTCGGTTTTTGGTGCTTTGAAAATGGCTTTTTCTTTGCCATCAATAATAATGGAAGTGGCTTTTACTGCAAAACCTAAGGTATCTCGCGTATTGCTTTGATAAGTCCGAGAACCTACGCCAAATACGATATTACTTGAAGCAAAACCTTTTGTTTTCAGTCCATTGAGAATATTGATCATTTTCTCGAAATTCACACCGTCGCCATAAATAACACCGATATGTGGATCTAATACTTTGTAGCCTTTGCTATTCACCACGCCACCAAAAATATCCCATAGGCTTTCGATCAAACCTTTGCGTTCAATTTCTGTTTCTGCATTGAGATTACCACATAAAATATCCATGGCATCACCACTATCAGGGCGGATAACAATTTTTGCCATGTCTGGACGCGCCATAATTTCATCTTTCAAAATAGGGAGATTGACGCCAATGTTATGCCAAAAATCCGTTGTATCAGCCACAATCGATAGCATATTGTTAGGGAATTTTTTCATTAAATAACGGAAAGTTGGCAATTCATCCACGCCATGCGAACTCATCACAGAATGTTCGCTAGCAGGAATGGAAGTACCAATCAGTTCTTTTGAGCCATAATAATATTCAACATAAGAAATCGCAGGAATGGTATCAGTGCCTAAGAACGCAGTTAAATGTGCAGCGCCAGAACTTTCCGTGGTTTCTAACGAACTCATTCCACGCATAGAAAAATCATGGGATTGAAAAGGAATATGATCTTGGTTATCACAGGTTTCTTGCGCATATTGTAATAATGTTTTGCGGTAAAGACGGGCAATTGAAGCCGATGTCATTGGTTGCCATAAAGAAACATTGATCATCGTTTCAATATAGTTGGTCAACCAGAAGAAATCTTTATGCGTATTTTCAATGGTCATTACTGGCACTTTTAACGCCACAGATTGCCCTTCAGGAATAGCTTTAATGCGCAAAGGCAAATAACCAAGCTTGTGCAATTGGGCAATATGCTCTCCCGTTGTTTTCATGCCTAAAGTGCGGTCAATAAAATCAATATATTCATTGAGAATTTCATCTAAAGGGCGAGCAAAAAAGTTCTGGTTAAAATAATTGATGAGATACTTAATAATAAAGCCTTGAAAACCAAAACAAACAACACGATCAATATGAGGCGCAAGTTTATTGCTGCGTGGCGTGAAGGTGCTATAAATAACCTGTGATTGTTCAGGATATTGCTCACGATGAGAAACTTTATAAAAATCGCATAGCAAAATAGGCATTGCAGTTGCAGATAATGCATAAGGTGCAGAAGAAGGGTTATGTTGCATAGTCACTTTCCTTATCATCGATAATTTTTTGGAAAGTGTAACAGTTTTCAGAAAAAATGAAAGCTATATATCACAAAGTGTAAACTTTAATCAAAATAGAATGAAAATTTGTAACATTTACTTCACTTTAAAACATGCAATCAATTCCCCAACTTTAATACGTTTATCGGAACGTTGACTAATTGAGCGTTGCACTCTGATTTTACGCAAATAAGCATCGCGATAAATCTCACGCGTAAAGGAAGTATCATGGTTAGATATAAACACAGGAATATGGCGTTCTTGTTGAGTTTGTTTGGCTAATTCCGCTAATGCTCGCTGGTGATGTAAGCCAAAATCATGACCTGAATATTGCGTAAAATTGGAATCTTGCTCTAAAGGCGCATAAGGAGGGTCACAATAAATAACAGAATCTTCATCCGCCAAAGCGAAAGTATGGTGGAAATCTGCACAAATAAACACCGCACTTTGTGCCTTTTCCGCAAAGAAACGCAATTCTTTTTCAGGAAAATAATGTGTTGCATAGGAACCAAAAGGCACATTAAATTCATTTTTGGCGTTATAACGACAAAGCCCATTAAAACCAAATCGATTGAGATACACAAATAATACAGAACGCCAGAAAGGATCGGTTGATTGATTAAATTCATCTCTTTTCGCGTAATAATAGCTCGCTGTATTCGCATTGCTATGAAAAAAGATGGGACTTAATGCGTCAATATAGCGATCCACGTCTTGTTTAACCGTATTAAAAAGATGGATCAAATCAGGATTGATATCCGCGAGCACATAGCGTTCAAATTGACTATTTAAAAAAACAGAACCTGCGCCAACAAAAGGTTCAACAAGGCATTTTTTATGTTTGGGCAATAAACGATTAATGTCATCAGTTAAACGGAATTTTCCACCAGCCCACTTCAAAAATGAGCGATGTTTTTTAACGATTGGTACATCCTTCCCTTTAACTGATTTTGGCATTTGAATAAGGGCTAATCTAATTGAGAACAAGCTTCAATAGCGGCTAACACCAAGTTTTTATCTGTGTCTGTTGCTACATAAGCTTGTCCCAACGATTGTAATAAAACTAAGCGTAACTTACCCGCCAATACTTTTTTATCGCGCATCATATGAGGTAAGTAATCTTCAGGTTGCATGGTATCAGGGCTAACTGTTGGCAAATTCGCTCGCGCCAATAATTTTTCTAAGCGTCCAACATCTGCAATAGAAATATGACCTAATTTTTCCGATAGCGCAGCAGCCATCATCATCCCAGCCGCAATGGCTTCACCATGCAACCAATTGCCATAACCAAGATGTGTTTCAATGGCATGACCGAAGGTATGACCTAAATTTAACAAAGCGCGATCGCCTTTTTCAGTTTCATCTCGAGCCACAACATCCGCTTTAATTTGGCAACAGCGGGCAATACAATATTGTAACGAAGTTTGTTCTAGTGCAACTAAGCTATCAATATGCTGCTCTAACCATTGGAAAAAATCCACATCTAAAATAGCACCATATTTAATCACTTCAGCTAGTCCCGAATTGACTTCACGTTTAGCCAAGCTATTAAGCGTTAAAGTATCAATAATCACTGCTGCTGGCTGATAGAAAGCACCAATCATATTTTTACCTAATGGATGATTTACTGCTGTCTTACCGCCTACCGATGAATCTACTTGTGCTAATAATGTGGTTGGAATTTGAATAAAGCGAACACCACGCTGATAACTTGCCGCTGCATAACCTGCTATATCGCCAATAACACCACCACCTAAAGCAATAATAGTGGTATCACGTCCATGATTTTCAGTTAAAAGTGCGGTGTAAATTTGCTCTAATGATTGAAGACTTTTATATTTTTCCCCATCAGAAAGCAACACATGACTTACCTGACAACCAATTTGTTGCAAGGTATGAGTAACAGTTTCTAAGTATAAAGGTGCAATGGTCTGGTTAGTGACGATCATCACTTTATCACCAGATTTCAGTGGATAAACTGAAGTATCAGTCAGCAAGTTCTCACCAATATAAATTGGATAACTACGTTCTTTTAACTCAACCTTTACACACTGCATTATCGGCACCTTTATCCTTAATTAGCCATGAAAATTATCAATAAGATCAATAATCTGGTTAGCCATCACTTTTGCACTTTGCTCATCCGTTGGTAATGTGATGTCTGCAATTTCTTCATATAATGGGTTACGTACTTTTGCTAAATCTTCTAATACTTGACGTGTATCTTCCACGCCTTGCAATAAAGGACGTTTTTTGTCACGCAAAGTACGCTCATATTGTTTATCTACTGTTGTTTGTAAATAAATAACAATACCACGTGCAGATAAATAATTACGTGCATCTTTGGAAACAACTGCACCGCCACCAGTTGAAAGTACAATACCCTGCTTTTGCGTCAACTCATTAAGAATACGCTCTTCGCGCTTACGAAATCCTTCTTCGCCTTCTAAATCAAAAATCCAACTGATATCAGCACCCGCGCGTGTTTCAATTTCAGTATCAGAATCAATAAATTCCATGCTGAGTTGTTGTGCTAATTGACGGCCAATGGTACTTTTTCCAGCCCCCATTGGTCCAATTAAGAAAATATTACGTTTTTCTGCCATTGTTAATTATCTTTTTTAAATTCTTCGAGTAAAAATGTGATCTCTTATCGCTTCAACAAAGCTCAATAAAATGAGATCTCCTAAACTGCGAGATTATCGCAATAAATTGCCCTGTTTTTCAACCTAAAAGGGAAATATTTTCCGTATTTTTATGCATAAACTGCCAAATACGAAAACTTAGACAAATTCCACCGCACTTTGTTAACCGCGGGGATGAAATTTTTCGTGTAAACGCTTTAATCGTTCTTTGGCGACATGGGTATAAATTTGTGTCGTTGATAAATCACTATGCCCCAACAACATTTGCACAACTCGCAAATCAGCACCATGATTGACTAAATGGGTGGCAAATGCATGACGTAGTACGTGAGGAGAAAGGCTGTCGCTATCAATATCTGCCAAAATGGCATAATGTTTTATGCGATGCCAAAAAGTTTGCCTTGTCATTTGTACTGCGCGCTTGCTAGGGAAAACCACATCTGAACTTTGCCCATTCAATAAAATAGGGCGACCATATAAAACGAACTGATTAACCCAATAGGCTGCTTCTTCGCCCATAGGCACAATGCGTTCTTTATTACCTTTACCAATGACGCGAACAACCCCTTGTTGCAAGCTGATACTGTCCATGGTTAAAGATACCAATTCTGTGACGCGCAGCCCTGTCGCATACAATAATTCCAACATGGCTTTATCACGCAGTTCTAAAGGCTCATCGGTGCAGGGGCAATTCAGCAAATCCCCTACTTGTTCTTCGCTCAAATATTTAGGTAAACGACTAGGCAATTTAGGCGAGCTTAATATAGCACTGGGATCATCCTGACGATATTGCTCTCGGTACAAATATTGAAAGAGCTTTCTCATCGCACTTAATAAACGCGCGGTACTGGTTGCTTTGTAGCCTTTTTCTACACGTTCGCCTAAAAAATGCTGTAAATGGATGCTATCTAATTCTAGTAAGGTTAAGGTTTGTTGCGCAGACCAATCAGACAACGCGGTTAAATCAAGGCGATAAGACTGAATCGTATTATCTGATAAGCCTTTTTCTAACCAAAGTTCATTGAGAAATAAGTCAATAAGTGCGGTGTCTTTCATCTTAGTTTTGAATTATAAACCAAAATCATCTGGTAAATGTTTCAGCATTTCTTGCCATATTGCCGTACTACTCTCACGATTTGTCGCCATACAAACCGCTGCTTTTTCATAATCTTTTGCCTCGCAAGCTTGGAGCAATGACAGATAAAAAGCCATGGTAAGCTGGCGTGATTTTGGATTAGAAAAGAACAACTTCGCCACTTGATGATACATCGCTTTAAAGCTATTTAAAATTAAGCCATAAACAGGTTTGTTACCCACAAAGGTGAATTGACGGAATAATTGATAATCGAACTCGGCATAAGCTTGAGCGTCGTCCTCAAGTGCGGTCAAATTTTCAAATAATTTCAGCGAAGCCTCAGGATTGGTGCGAATCGCTTCTGGAATATAGTATTCCGCCATTCTGGTACGCAACGACACCACATTCGAAATAATGGTTGGCATCAGGCTACGATCAAGTTGGATAAGGGTACTAATAATATTTGGGCCACCCGTTTCCCAAATCTGATTCACTTTAGTTGGCTTACCATGTTGAATATTTAACCAACCCTCTCTTGCTAAACGTTGTAATACTTCTCTTAAGGTTGTGCGAGTGACACCAATTTTATCCGCCAGCTCACGTTCCGCAGGCAAATCAGAGCCTGCTGGGAAATGATTATTCCAAATACATTGAACAATATATTCTTCCGCTAAAGCGGCTGGACTTTGTGCTTTTAACAAAATTTGTTGGTTTGTCATCTTTATTTTTCTTTAATTTAGATCAAAAAAATACTCAAAATGAGTGAATACGCTGGCAATTTTTTCATTTACAAGTGAAAATAGCAAGATATTATCACTTTAAAATAATAGATATGCAAAACATATATTAAGGATGTAAATTAATATGAGCTATATTCAAGCATTTATGAACAACTTTTTGGGTAAAAGTCCAAATTGGTACAAAGTAACTATTGTTGCATTTTTATTAATCAACCCTGTTATTTTCTGGATGAATCCTTTTATTGCAGGTTGGTTATTAGTCGTCGAGTTTATTTTTACATTAGCTATGGCGTTAAAATGCTATCCACTACAACCAGGTGGTATGCTGGCCATTGAAGCAGTCACCATTGGCATGACCAGCCCAGAACACGTAAAAGCTGAAATCATGGCAAACTTTGAAGTTATCCTGTTATTAATGTTCATGGTTGCCGGTATTTACTTTATGAAGCAATTATTGCTTTATGTCTTTACCAAATTATTACTTAAAATCCATTCTAAACTCGTCCTTTCCATTTCATTTTGTTTAAGCGCTGCATTCCTTTCTGCTTTCTTAGATGCGTTAACAGTGATTGCAGTTATTATTAGCGTTGGTATGGGTTTCTACGGTGTTTATCATAAGGTGGCATCAGGTGGAACCTTTGAAGATCCATCCGATATTACTAATGATGACAAAATTAAAAATAATGCACAAACTTTGGAAGAGTTCCGCGCATTTTTACGTAGTTTATTAATGCACGCGGCTGTAGGTACAGCGTTAGGCGGCGTAATGACATTAGTTGGTGAACCGCAAAACCTGATTATTGCAGAGCAAGCAAACTGGGGATTTAAAGAGTTCTTCTTACGTATGTTGCCTGTGACCTTACCAACATTGGTTTGTGGTTTGCTCACTTGTATCGTCGTAGAAAAATTCCACTTATTCGGTTATGGCGCTAAATTACCGCGTGAAGTTTGGTCAATCTTAGCCAAATATGATCATAACAACGAAATGAAGATGACAAACCAAGATCGCGTCAAACTCTTAGTACAGGTGTTTGTGGGTGTTTGGTTAATTATTGGTTTAGCATTCCATCTTGCCGCAGTTGGTTTAATTGGTTTAAGTGTCATCATTTTAACAACTGCTTATTGTGGTGTAACTAGCGAACATGAATTAGGTAAAGCATTCCAAGAATCCTTACCATTCACTGCATTACTCGTTGTCTTCTTCTCGGTGGTAGCGGTAATTATTGATCAACATTTATTTGCACCAATTATTACTTACGTATTAGATGCAGCGGAAAACGTACAATTATTGTTATTCTATATTTTCAATGGTGTACTTTCTGCCATTTCAGATAACGTATTCGTTGCAACGGTTTATATTAATGAAGCAAAACAAGCATTAATCAACAACAGTATTTCAGCACAGCAGTTTGAACTTTTAGCAGTAGCAATTAACACTGGGACAAACTTACCTTCAGTTGCAACGCCAAACGGTCAAGCCGCGTTCTTGTTCCTATTAACCTCTTCACTTGCACCATTAATTCGTTTATCCTACGGCAGAATGGTATATATGGCATTGCCTTATACTATCGTATTATCTATCGTTGGCTTGCTAGCAGTGGAATATTTTCTACCTGGTGTAACACAATGGCTCATGGAATTAGGTTTGGTTAGTGAACCTCATATTCCGCTCAATGCAGTTGGTACTGTAGCGCATTAAGGTGCATAACAAAACAAGAAAAGGAAACCAAATGTTCAACTCAATTAAAGTGCTTTCAACTAAACGTGGAACTTGGCTCTTATTACTTTTTTCAGTAATTTGCCTAGAAGCTACCGCACTTTATTTCCAGCATGGAATGGGATTAAGACCTTGCGTCATGTGCATTTATGAACGTGTCGCCTTATTTGGCGTTGGAATCGCTGGCATTTGGGGATTGATCGCACCTCGATATCTAATTATGCGACTTATCGCATTAGCATTAGGATTATGGGGTGCTATTCAAGGTTTCTTGTTATCAACAAAACATGTTGGATATCAATTAGATCCAAAACCATGGGATCAGTGTCCAGTTACCGTTGATTTTCCTGCTACTTTACCATTGGATAAATGGTTACCTGATGTATTTCATCCAACAGGTTTATGTACTGAAATTGGCTGGCGTTTTTTAGATTTCACTATGGTACAGTGGCTTGTTTTTATTTTCGCTGTGTATTCTGTGTTATTAGTGATTATTTTACTAAGCCAAATTTTCGGTGGCAGAATTAAAAAACAACGTCGTTTATTCAATTAATTCAAACAAAAAGTGCGGTAAAATTTACCGCACTTTTTCTATCCAATCGACTGACCTAGCTATTAGGTATTAATAAAAAAGTTAGCTTATCTGCTAACTTTTTTACTTTCTATCCCATTAGAATAATTCCTCTCTATGTGTTGGGCTACTAGAAGGTAAACCTGGTGGCACATAGTAACCTTTCTCTTGAACAAATGCCCGTTTCGGTTCAGTGCCTTTGATGAAATACTCTACTCTGCCACCTGAAGATAATAATCCTGAACCAATATCAATGCTTTTTTCCACAATATTTGGTGGTAACTCTAATTGACGTTCAGGCAAATCACTTAAACTGGCTTTCATATAAGTAATCCAAGCTGGCATTGCACTTTTCGCCCCATTTTCACCTTTACCTAGGTTACGTTTATTATCATCAAAGCCAATATAGACCGCTGTAGTTAAATTCGCGCCATAGCCCGCATACCAAGCGACTTTTGAATTATTGGTTGTCCCTGTTTTTCCACCAATATCACGACGTTTAAATTCTTTCGCCATACGCCAGCTAGTGCCTTTCCAATCCAAACCTTTTTCACCGAAGACAGCCGTATTCAACGCACTGCGAATTAAAAAAGCAAGCTCACCAGATATTACTCGAGGTGCATAGATTACATCTGAATTTTCAATTTTGTTTGCGGTAATTACGCTAAGATCTTCTGCTTTTAATTGACCATCTTTACCACTTAATTCCGGGTTATCATCGTTCAGCGCTTCGACTTCTTCCTCTATATTCGCACTTTTGTTAACAGCGACATCACCACTTTCAACAATCTTGGTATTTTCTGCAAAACCATCAATTTTTTCATCCGTTTCGCTATAAATAGTTGGGATGTCATGACAAGTGATACAAGCAATTTTTGGATTTGCCTCAAAAATAACTTTGCCCGTATTATCTAAGATTTTCTCAATCAAATAAGGCTCAATTAAGAAACCACCATTATCAAATACCGCATAAGCTCTTGCCATTTCGAGCGGTGTAAAGGATGCTGCACCTAATGCTAAAGCTTCACTGGCAAAATACTGATCGCGTTTAAAGCCAAAACGTTCTAAAAATTCTGCAGTAAAAGGAATCCCTGCCATTTGAATTGCACGAATTGCAATCATATTCTTAGATTTGCCTAACCCCACACGTAATCGCATAGCACCTTCAAAAACATTAGGTGAGTTTTTAGGTCGCCATTCTGGTTGACCTGGCTTTTTAATGATAATTTGAGAATCTTGTAAAACACTAGATAAGGTTAAACCTTTTTCTAAAGCAGCCGCATAAATAAATGGCTTAATTGTTGAGCCCACTTGTACCAGTGATTGAGTTGCGCGATTAAATTTACTTTGTTCAAAACTAAAACCACCAACCAATGCTTCAATGGCACCATTATCACTATTTAGAGAAACTAACGCTGAATTAACTTCTGGTATTTGCCCTAAAGTCCATTCGCCATTATCTCTTTTTCTAATCCAAATTTGCTCACCTTTTTTGACACCTTTTTTACCCGCCCAAGCCATTGCTTGATGAGATAAAGTGACATTTTCACCATTATTTAATAGTAATTGAGCACCACTTTTTCCAACCTCTAGCACTGCTGCTGGAATAAATGGATATGAATTGGGTAACTTACGCAATTCATCAATAATTTTTTCACTATCCCAAGCTTTCTCAGATGGTGACCATAATGCCGTACCACCACGATAACCATGGCGTACATCATAGGCAATGATATTATCGCGCACAGCTTTTTGTGCTTCATATTGATCCTTGGAAAGTACAGTTGTATAAACACGATAGCCGCGGTTATAAGACACATCTTCACCATAACGGCGAACCATTTCTTGACGTACCATTTCTGTTACATAATCCGCTCTAAATTCCAATGCAGCGCCATGATAGCGTGCCACTACAGGTTCTTTAGTCGCCAAATCATAATCCGCTTGGCTAATAAACTTCATTTCTAACATACGTCCTAAAACCACATTACGACGACTCTCTGCTCGTTTTACAGAATATAACGGGTTCATTGTTGATGGTGCTTTTGGTAAGCCTGCAATAATTGCGATTTCTGATAACGAAAGATCATGTAAATTCTTACCAAAATAAGTTTTCGCTGCAGCTGCAACACCATAAGAACGATAGCCTAAATAGATTTTATTTAGATAGAGTTCTAAAATTTCATCTTTTGTTAATGTATTTTCAATTTCAACCGCTAAAAAAGCTTCTTTTGCTTTACGGATCAATGTTTTCTCTGGTGTTAAGAAGAAATTACGTGCCAATTGTTGCGTTATCGTACTTGCCCCTTGTGAAGCACCTCGATTACTAATCGCTACGGTCACAGCTCGTGCAATGCCCACAGGATCTAAACCATGATGTTCATAAAAACGGCTATCTTCTGTTGCAATAATGGCATTAATTAATTGTTGCGGCACATCCTGTAATTTGACTGGAATACGGCGTTGTTCCCCCACTTCACCAATAAGTTTCTCATCAGCAGTAAAAATCTGCATAGGTTGTTGTAATTCAACGGTTTTTAAGCTTTCCACATCTGGCAAGCTAGATTTGATATGCATATAAAACAAACCAACAGCAACGCATCCTACCACAACCAATGTGAGTAAGGTACTTAATATCAATTTTGCGATCTTCATTCCAAAACGCTCTCTAAATAAATGTGTTAATTAACATTCTCGGGAATACTTCTTTCTGTGCAATAAGTATAAAGACTAATGGCGTTGAGCGAAAGCAAAAAAAGCAAAAACATCAAGAGGAATAGCCATGCTCAAAAAGATAAAGAAACTCATAAAAATCCAAGTTGGCGTTTGGTTGACGGAGGATAATTTTGAATTTGTTTGGTTTAATGACAAAAATCAACCGCACTTTTGCCTACTGAATAAGCATATTGAACAGGGAATTGCAGCAATTATCATTGAAAAAGTACAATCCTCTTTATCTACCAACTTGCCAATAAAATTATGCTTTGTTACCGCCCTTCTGCCTCATCAAATTTGGCAAAAGTCACTGATTTTGCCCCATCATCTAAATGAGCAAGAATGTGAACATCAATGTCGTTATAGCTTAGAAAAAGAGTTGCCCGTTCCCTTAGATGAATTATGGTTTGATTACACCACCACACCATTAAAACAAGGATTGCGATTGGATATCTTCGCCATAAGAATTCAAATTGCACAACAGCATTTAGCTCTATTTGCGCCCTTAGAAATTGAGGTGTTAGATACAGCTATTCATTGTCTCTTTAAAGCCATTCACTATTTGCAGCTGGAACAATCAGGCACACCATCCCTAGTGATTTATTCTGATCAACAACACTGTATAATCGCACGCAATCAATCTTATGAATGGCAAATTATGCACAAAACTAACGCAGATTTAACCGCACTTTATCATCAATTTATTCAACGTTATCAAGAAGATATTGGTCATATATTACTTTATCAAACCCAACAAACGCCAATTGATTTGCAACAAGATTATCAAGTCATTGAGACCAAATTTCCTCTGATCGCTTTAGGTGCAGCATTATGGCAGAAGGATGTTATTCAGAATGAAAACCTCAGTTAACCTTTTACCTTGGCGTCTTAGTTTACATAAAAAACGTAGTCGTCATAGCATCATTTTATTCTTCCTATTCTGCATAATATGGGGCTGCAGTTGGTTTGTACTCACGACAATCTCACATCATTTTTCAGCGCAACAAACCCAAGGACAAATACAACAAAATCTCACACAACAACTAACTCAAACTGAACAAAAATTAAAACAGTTACAACAACGCTTACAACATAAACAAACGCAAGATAGCGTAGCAATAGCATCTGATGTAGTCAGTCAACATTTTCAATTACTCTCTTCCCTTCCAATACAACAAGGGGAATTAACAACATTAAACTTTACTGCAAAGGAATTATCATTGATTGGTATGGCAAGTAACCAAACTGAATTCGAGCAAATTCACCATTATTTAAAAGAGCAACCCAGTATCCCCCATTTACAATTGGCTCAGTTTTCGCCACAAACAAACGAAAGCTTACTTTTTGAATTTAAATTACGTTTAACTGGTATGGAGCCGAATGATGAATCAGACGATATTGAATAATCCAGATAACCATTGGGGAAAATGGGTAGCCCTTTCTCTTGCGAAACAGATTGGTCTATTATTGTTGCTAAGCCTGATCATTTGCTATATGCCTGCAAAAACAGCTTGGAAAAACTATCAAACAGCAGAACAAACTCAACGACATGAGCAACAACTTCGTTCAGAATTAGAACATAAGCAACGCTTACTACAAAGCCTTAAACAACAAGCGGAACAACATCAAATTACACCGCAACTAACACAGTTATTATTGCCAATTAATCAGTCAATACAACAACTCTCCGCTTCAATTCATTTGAACACAAACCAATGGTTTTTCGATAAAACACCACAGCTTGTGCTGAATATTGAAAGTAATTTTCCCAATTTACGCGATTTTTTGACCGCACTTTTAGCTCAACATCCGAATTTACGCCTAATTTCTCTACAAATTCAGCAAACAGAAGAGAAAGAATATTCAATTGAAAGTGACATCTTATTACAACTACAACCAAACAAGGAATCACAATGAAAATACGTATTTTGCTATTAACTCTCTTGCCCTTCGTAGCGCACGCCAATGATCCTTTTGACAAAAATAGTAGGGATTTACCTGCAACAATAAATACTGTCAAAACACAGGTTGTGTCTCAATGCCATCAGGATAAAAACACATTGTTGGCAGATACCAACTTTAAGCAACTCAAAATGATAGGCATTTTAATAGCGGAGAAATCACATATTTTATTATTAAACGACCAACAGGTTATCACGACAGCAACAATAGAGGATTTTATCGGTTCAGAAGGCTATCAGTTAGCAAAAATTGATAAAAATGAGGCGCAATTTAAAGTCTGGAAAAAAGATTGCATCAATAGCGAAATAATGAAATTAAAATTATAGGAGAAAACAATGAAGTGGAAAAATGTTATAAAAAAGTGCGGTGTATTTTTCTGTATTTTTACCTATGCCTTTGCTGCGCAATCATCAGATCAAGACAGCTTCTCCATTCGATTAAAACAAGCACCATTAGTGGCAACATTGCAACAACTTGCGTCTGATTATAATACAAATCTGATCATTGATGATGAGCTAACAGGCACATTGTCCTTGCAGCTAGAAAAAACGAACTTGCAGCAATTATTAAAATCAGTCGCCAAAATAAAAAATCTGGAACTGAATAAGGAAAATGGTATTTATTATTTAAGCGCCACGACATCGAGTGCCATAGTATCATCCGATCCAAATATCCCTTTGAATCCTTTATCTACAGAACCGAATCTGAAAACAGAAACCATCAAACTTCATTTTGCTAAAGCCTCAGAAGTGATGAAATCTTTAACTACAGGCAACGGCTCATTACTGACCGCTAATGGCAGTATCGCTTTTGATGATAGAAGCAATCTGCTTATTATTAAAGACGAACTCTCATCACTCCAGCATATTCGTAAACTTATCAAACAATTAGATCAACCCATAGAACAAATTGCCATTGAAGCAAGAATAGTGACAATTTCCGATGAGAGCTTGCAAGAATTAGGTGTTCGTTGGGGGTTATTTACCCCAACTGAACAAGCCCATAAGGTATCAGGCGGCTTAGTAGCTAATGGCTTTAATCAAATAGCAGAGAATTTGAATGTGAACTTTGGTGCTGTCAATACGCCAGCTGGGTCTATCGCATTACAGGTAGCTAAAATCAATGGTCGATTGTTGGATTTAGAACTGACAGCACTCGAAAGAGAAAATAATGTCAAAATCATTGCAAGTCCTAAATTACTGACAACCAATAAAAAATCCGCCAGTATTAAGCAAGGTACTGAAATTCCTTATATTTCAATTAATGAAAAGAGCGGCTCGCAAAGTGTGGAATTTCGTGAAGCGGTTTTAGGACTTGAAGTTACCCCGCATATTTCACAAGATAATTCGATCTTATTGGATCTGATTGTTAGTCAAAATTCCCCTGGACCATTTGTTCATTCAGGAGAAGGTGAAATACTTACCATTGATAAACAAGAAATTAATACACAAGTTTTCGCAAAAGATGGGGAAACCATTGTGTTAGGTGGTGTATTTCAAGACAGTATGACAAAAGGCATTGATAAAGTCCCTCTACTCGGTGATATCCCAGTGGTGAAAAAACTATTTAGTAAAGAAATTGAAAAACACAAAAAACGGGAATTAGTGATTTTTGTCACACCACATATTTTGAAACAGGGACAATCCCTCAAAGAATTTGAGAAAAGTCGCCAAAAAGACAGGAATTTACTTAATCCGAAAGGAAAATTAATTCAATAAAAAATTAGGCGGTGAATCCACCGCCTAATTATGAAATTATTGATTATTTTGAACGTAATCAATCGCTGATTGAACTGTTGTAATTTTCTCAGCTTCTTCATCAGGAATTTCGATATCGAATTCTTCTTCTAAAGCCATTACTAATTCAACTGTATCTAAAGAGTCAGCACCTAAATCTTCAATGAATGAAGCTTCAGATTTTACTTCTTCTTCTTTAACACCTAGTTGCTCAACAATGATTTTTTTTACGCGTTCTTCAATGCTCATGTTTGTTTCCTATTGTAGTTTGCCCAAAGGGTTAGGGCTATAAGTGTATGTATTTTTATAAAAGTTGCAAGTGTTTTCTCACAAGGTCAAACCTCAAATTATGAAAAAATACACCGCACTTTTGTAAACAACACATATTAAAAATACTGCTATGTGTTCCCAACTACATAACCTTAAGTCAGCTTTGAGTTACATAGTAATTGGAATTCTAACACTTCATATTTATTTTGGCTAGCTTTATCCCTAAGGATTAAGCCATATACATACCGCCATTAACATGTAATGTTGTACCAGTAATATATCCTGCATCATCAGAGGCTAAAAATGCCACTGCTTTTGCGATATCCTTTGGCTCACCTAAGCGACCTGCAGGTACAGCTGACAAGGTTGCGGCTTTTTGCTCTTCTGTTAATGCATTCGTCATATCAGTAGCAATAAAACCTGGCGCCACTACGTTGACAGTAATTCCACGTGAAGCTACTTCTTTGGCCAATGCTTTGCTGAAACCAATTAAGCCTGCTTTAGCTGCACAATAGTTTGATTGTCCTGGGTTACCCATTGAACCAACAACAGAGCCAATTGTAATAATGCGACCAGCACGTTTTTTCATCATTGAACGTAACATAGCTTTTGAAAGATAGAAAACAGAAGTTAAATTAGTTTGTAGAATATCAAACCATTCTTCATCTTTCATGCGCATTAATAAGTTATCGCGAGTAATACCCGCATTGTTAACTAAAATATCAATATCGCCATGATCTTGCTTAATTTGCTCTAACACTGCTTCAATTGAGGCATGATCTGAAACATTTAATACAAGACCTTTGCCCTGTTCTGCCAAATAAGCCGAAATGCTTTCTGCTCCTTTTTCAGAAGTGGCAGTACCAATAACAAATGCGCCTTTAGCTGCTAATTCTTCCGCGATTGCTCGGCCAATACCACGAGTCGCGCCCGTTACTAATGCAATTTTACCTTTCATCTTATGTTGTCCTTAAAATTAAATCGTTGTTTCTTTCGCCCTATTAAGATAACGCTTCTTGTGCATTATCTAATGATTTAATATCATTCACTGCCACAGCTGAAAGCTCTTTCACTATGCGGCTTGTTAAACCAGTTAATACTTTATTCGGTCCCATTTCCACTAAAACTTCAACGCCATTCGCTGCCATTTTTTCTACAGTTTCAGTCCAACGAACTGGGCTATAAAGTTGGCGTACAAGTGCGGTGCGAATTTCAGTATTTTCTGTTTCCGCTTTCACATCCACATTATTGATCACATCAAATGCAGGTGCTTTAATCACAATATTTTCTAAAGATACTGCTAATTGATCTGCTGCTGGTTTCATTAACGCACAATGAGAAGGTACGCTTACTGCTAGTGGTAATGCACGTTTTGCACCCGCTTCTTTACAAGCTGTTGCTGCTCGTTCAACAGCCGCTTTCGCACCTGCAATAACCACTTGTCCTGGCGAGTTAAAGTTCACTGCAGATACCACTTCACCTTGCTCTGCTTCAGCACAAGCTTTGATAATAGCATCATTATCTAAACCAATAATCGCATACATTGCACCCGTACCTTCTGGTACCGCTTGCTGCATAAGTTTTCCACGTAATTCTACTAATTTAATTGCATCTTGGAAATCTAATACACCCGCACAAACTAACGCAGAATATTCACCTAAGCTATGGCCTGCCATCATTGAAGGTGTTAACTCTGGATATTTTTGTTGCCATACACGATAAATCGCTACAGAGGCTGCTAAAAGTGCGGGTTGAGTTTGCCAAGTTTTATTGAGTTCTTCAGCTGGTCCTTGTTGTACTAATGCCCATAAATCATAACCTAATACATCAGAAGCCTGTTTAAACGTCTCAATAACAACTGGATATTGATCTGCCAGTTCAGCTAACATACCAACTGCTTGTGAACCCTGTCCTGGAAAAACCATTGCAAATTTTTTCATATTTGATCCTTTTTAATGATGAAAATGGTGCGTTACCGCACCAATTTTGAAGATTATAACTAATTTGTTAGAAACGTACCAATGCTGAACCCCAAGTCCAACCACCACCAAAGGCTTCAAGCAATAATAATTGTCCTCGTTGAATTCGTCCATCACGAACAGCTTCATCCAACGCTACTGGCACAGTTGCTGCACTATTATTACCGTAGCGATCAAGAGTAATCACAACCTGTGACATATCCATTTCTAATTTTTGTGCTGTTGCACTAATAATACGTAAATTCGCTTGATGAGGAACTAACCAATCCAAATCTGATTTTTGTAACTGATTGGCTTCAAGGGTTTCTTCAACCACGCTAGATAATTGGCGAACCGCAAGTTTAAAAGTGGCATTGCCTTGCATTTCAATAAAACCTGAACGTTCTTGACCGCGCTTTTGTTGTGGTAAAGACAGCATATTGTCCATATCAGCGGAAGCATGGAGATGTGTTGAAAGGATACCTTGTTGTTCGCTCGCTTCAAGAATAACGGCACCAGCACCATCACCAAATAGCACTACGGTACTACGATCGGTTTCATCTAAATAACGAGAATTTAAGTCTGAGCCAACAACAAGCGCTTTTTTCGCTTGACCATTACGCACAAATTGATCCGCAACAGAAAGAGCATAAATAAAACCAGTACAAGCTGCAGCTACATCGAAAGCTATCGCATCTTTAATGCCTAAAATCCCTTGAATTTGACAAGCTGCACTTGGATAAGCATGGGAATTTGTAGTTGTACCTACCACAATGAGATCAATATCATTTGCATCAATATTGGCCATTTGTAAGGCTTTTTGCGCAGCATTGGCACCCATTGTTGCAACAGTTTCATCCTGAGCAGCAATGCGTCTTTCCTTCATACCTGAACGGGTAAAAATCCACTCATCAGAGGTATCAACCATGTTTTCCAAATCAGCATTCGTACGAATTTGACTTGGTAAATAACTTCCTGTGGCTAAAATTCTGCTATACATATCTTTCTCGTCTTCATTCAATTCAGTAAATTCTAATATCGCTGTAAACCGTCCAAAATCTTTTGTGGAATCTGCTGACGGGCTTGTAATGCAGCATCTTTAATTGCATTAGCAAAGGCTTCAATATTGGCACTACCATGACTTTTAACAACCACAGCAGTCAATCCAATTAAAGATGCACCATTGTATTGATCTGGATTAATTTCTCTTAACCGTTGGTAACTGTCCTTAAATAATCGACGAATTAGCCAACTAAACAAAGGTTTCAACAAATAATTGCGTGACTTTCCTTTTAGTAGGCTAATCACATTAATTGCAGCACCTTCTAAGGTTTTTAACGCCACATTTCCAGCAAATCCATCACTTACAATCACATCCGCTTTATTATTTAATAAATAATTGCCTTCAATAAAGCCGATATAATTAAGTGCGGTGTCTTTTGTTAACATTTTCGCCGCATCACGAATAGATTGATGCCCCTTAATCTCTTCTACGCCAATGTTGAGCAAGGCAATTTTAGGATAAACTAAGTTTAGCCGATTTTCTGCAAAAATTGCACCCATTAACGCAAATTGATAAAGATTTTCTGCGCTACATTCAATGTTTGCCCCTAAATCCAACATAACACTATTTCCGCCATTCAGAGAAGGCAATAGCGCAATTAACGCTGGGCGTTCAATGCCTTTTAATGGCTGTAAAATTACCTTTGCCAATCCCATTAATGCACCTGTATTGCCTGCGCTTACACAACCTTGAGCTTCACCACGTTGCACTGCCTCAATAGTTAAACGCATGGAAGAACCTTTACTATGACGTAAAGCAGAGGAAAGCATTTGATCATTACCAATCACGCGAGAACAATGGCAAATCACTAAACGTTCTTTTAAGTGAGATTTCTTTTTCAGTAGGGAATCAAGTAAGGGATTAATTTGCTGGCTATCGCCGAATAAAAGCAAAGTGAGCATTGGATCATTTTCCAACGCTTGAATGGATGCGGGGATAGTAATACGGGGACCAAAGTCCCCGCCCATCACATCTAACGCTAGGGTTAGACGGCTCAAGTTATTTCCTTATAATCGGAATTACTTGTTGATCACTTTACGACCGCGGTAGAAACCGTCAGCAGTAACGTGGTGACGTAAATGGGTTTCACCACTTGCTTTATCTACAGATACAGCAGCAGTAGTTAACGCATCATGTGAACGACGCATATCACGACGTGAACGAGATTTTTTATTTTGTTGAACAGCCATTGGCTATACTCCTAAATTTAAGTTATTTTTGCTTTAAACTAGCTAATACAGCGAACGGGTTCGGTTTTTTTGCCAAATCGTCTGGCAATTCGCCAAAAACCTGTTCAGCCACGGACACTTCACAGTGTTCAGAATCATGCATCGGCACAATCGGCAAACATAAAATTAGTTCATCTTCAATCGTACCAATTAAATCTATTTCCCCAAATTCATTAAATTCAATGGGTTCATAAATTTCTGGCAATTCATCAATCTTATCTAAATTAGCCACTGGGCTGTAACTAAATTCACATTCCAAGGTTTGAATAAAAGGTTGATTACAACGTTGACATTCAAGTTCAACATCGACAACAGCTCGTCCTTTCATCACAACTAATTTTTGTGGATCAATGAAAAACGATAATGTTACCTGTGCATCGCTGAGCACTTTTACTACTAACGCAGATAAACGCTTAAGCTGATCAGCGGCATAATAGCCTTCATAATCTAATCTACGCTGAGCGTCTTTTACTGGGTCAACAGTGAGGGGTAGTTTTACCTTTTGCATAGGGCGGCAATATTACCTTTTGCGAGTAAAATAGTCAAAGGAAATTATCATTTTTTACACTAAAATTGACCTAAAATGAAAAATCTTTATTAAAAACCCTAGCATAACTTGCTATAATCGCCCATCAATTCATATTACAAAATAAAGGAACATGATGAATTTATTAGAAAAAACCTTAAATCTCAGCTATTGGAAGCGTGTCAAAATTGCCTTTCAATATGTTATGCCACAAAAATACCTCACGCAAGCAGCAGGTTGGCTGGCAAAACAGCAATGGGGTGTTGTGACACATTTCATCATTAAATTATTTGCTAAAAAATATCAAATTAATATGCAAGAAGCAGCGAAGCCAGAATTTAGTGATTACGCCACCTTTAACGAATTTTTTATTCGCCCGTTAAAAGAAGGTGTACGAAAAATTAATGAAGATTCCACCGCACTTTGCTTCCCTGCTGATGGGAAAATCAGCCAATGTGGCCATATTTTTGATGAGACCATGCTACAAGCCAAAGAGCATAGTTTTAGCCTAAAAGATTTGCTAGCTGGCGACGAAGAATTAACACAGGCCTTTAAAAATGGAGACTTCGCCACTATATACTTATCGCCGCGCGATTATCATCGCGTACACATGCCTTGTGATGCGACCTTACGCAAAATGATTTATGTACCCGGCGATTTGTTCTCCGTTAACCCATTTTTAAATGAACATATCCCAAATTTACTGGCGCGTAATGAACGCGTTATCTGTGTCTTCGATACTGAATTTGGTCAAATGGTACAAATTCTAGTTGGAGCAACCATTACGGCAAGTATTAGCACCGCTTGGGCGGGGGTTATCAATCCGCCACGTCCAAATAGCGTACAAACATGGCATTACGATGGCTCAATCAAATTGAGCAAAGGACAAGAAATGGGCGCATTCCAATTGGGTTCGACTGTGATCAACTTGTTCCAACAAGATCGTGTGACATTCCCACAGGATTTAACTGTCGATAGCGAAACGCGTGTTGGCGAAATTTTAGCTTATAAAAAATAAAAGGAAACATTATGTCAATTTTTGATTCAATCAAATTAGAAAGTACAGAACAGAAAGGCGGCTACGGTATCGGTTTACAAATCGGTCAACAGCTTGCTGATAGTGGGCTTGGCGTTTCAGCTGAAGCGGTAGCAAAAGGTATCTATGATGTCTTAAACCAAAATCCACCAGCTTTAGACTTAAACGAAGTTTCTCAAGCATTACAACAATTACAACAAAAAGCGGAAGAAGCTGCACAAGCCAAATTTAAACAAATTGAAGAAGAAGGCAGAAATTTCTTAGTTGAAAATGCGAAAAAAGATAACGTAAAAGTGACTGAAAGCGGCTTACAATACGAAGTTCTAGTGGAAGGAAACGGTGCAAAACCAACTAAGCAAGATAAAGTACGCGTACATTACACTGGTACATTAACTGATGGTACGACATTTGATAGCTCGGTTGTACGTGGCGTACCAGCTGAATTCCCAGTGAGTGGCGTTATTGCAGGCTGGACAGAAGCCTTACAACTTATGCCAGTGGGTTCAAAATGGCGCTTAACCATTCCACACAACCTTGCCTATGGCGAACGTGGCGCAGGCGCCTCAATCCCACCATTTAGCGTATTAGTATTTGAAGTAGAATTGTTAGATATTCTTTAATCTAAAACAAAAATAGGCACTAAACAGTGCCTATTTTATTTATTATCTACGACGTTTTCCTTTCGAGTCTTCACGAAACTCTCGACGTCCATTTTCTTTAAAAGTGCGGTCATTTTTTGAGGAGTTTTTGCGTCCGCCCTTAAAATCACCCTCATTACGACGTCCGCTTCGACGATCATCGCGACCACGACCACTGCGTTCTCCGCCATCACTTACAAATGTCATACGAATTTGTTTATTTAGAACACGTGTTTTGTTGAATACCTGTAATAGCTCTTTCGGCATGCCTTTTGGCAACTCAATAGTGGAATAATCATCATACAATTTAATATGACCAATATTGCGGCTGTCAATGTTACCTTCGTTAGCGATTGCACCAACAATGTGACGCACGTCCACGCCATCTGCACGTCCTACTTCAATACGGTATAAATCCATTGGAATTGGGTTGCCATAGCCACGACGTTCTTCACGACGCTCACGTCTATCACCACGACGTTCTCCACGCTCACGACGACTTGATTTTTCCATTGGAGGATCTGGCGGAAGGATCAGTTTTTGTTTGCCTTGCAATAACATTAACATTGCCGCGGCAATATCTTCTAAATCTTGATCTGCGGTGAAAAGATCTTCAATCAAACCACGATATTGTTCCAAATCATGATGTTCTAATTGCTTAGTAATGTTGCGCACAAATTTAGTACGACGACATTCTTGCAATTGTTCATGATTTGGTAAATCCACTTCATCAATTGGCTTTTTCATTAAGCGTTCAATATTGCTTAATAAACGGCGTTCTCTTGGCTCAACAAATAAAATCGCACTTCCTGAACGACCTGCCCGTCCCGTACGTCCAATGCGGTGTACATAGCTTTCCGCATCTAACGGAATATCATAGTTCACCACTAAGCTGATACGCTCAACATCTAAACCACGTGCTGCCACATCTGTTGCCACAAGAATATCCAAGCTACCATTGCGTAAGCGATCTAACGTTTGTTCGCGCGCTTGTTGTGTCATATCACCATTCAATGCTGCCGCTCGGAAGCCATGTTTTTCTAATAATTCGGTAATATCTAATGTGCCTGTTTTGGTACGAGTAAACACGATTGCCGCATCAAAATCTTCTACTTCTAAGAAACGTAATAAGGCATCATTTTTACGGAAACCGCGCACATACCAACAACTTTGGCTAATGTCTGGGTTAGTGCGCTGAGTTGATTGGATTTTTACCTCTTGTGGATCGGTCATAAAACGCTTGGTAATGCGACGAATTGGCTCTGGCATTGTTGCCGAGAATAATGCCGTTTGATGCTGTTCTGGTAGCTCAGCCATTACGGTTTCTACGTCTTCGATAAAGCCCATACGCAACATTTCATCTGCTTCATCAAGCACGATAAATTTCAACGCAGAAAGATCTAAGGTTCCACGATTAATATGATCTAAAATACGTCCTGGTGTGCCAACAACCACTTGTGCACCTTGACGTAAAGCGCGCAATTGGATGTCGTAACGTTGACCACCATATAAGGTCACAATACGCATGCCTTTGGCATTTTTACTAAATTGTTCACAAGCGTCTGCCACCTGAATGGCTAATTCACGTGTTGGTGCCATGACCAACATTTGCGGATATTTTTCTTCGGCATCAATTTGCGCCAATAAAGGCAATGAAAACGCCGCAGTTTTACCACTTCCCGTTTGCGCCATACCCAGCACATCACGTCCATTTAATAAATGGGGAATACAAGCTTGTTGGATTGGAGAAGGGGTTTCAAATCCCATTTCTGCAACAGCAGAAAGGATAAATTCTGGCAAGCCTAAGTCGCCAAAAGTCATTTTTGTTTCAGTCATTAAAATACTCGAATTGTAAATAAGGAAAGCTCAATCGCTTCCAGTTGTATAATTATGCAAAAATACACCGCACTTTTATGCGATACGCCCAATAATTTGGGTTATTCTTGCTGCTTCGCCACTTCCGTTTGATCATTAGCGTCAATATTTTTCAATTTTGCTAACTCAAACAATGCAAAACGATACTCAACGAAATTATACACCTGATTTGCCACAGCCAATTTGAATAGCGTTTCCGCTTCAGCCAAATTATCCTGATTGAGTTGTTGTTTTGCTAGATAAAAATAGGTTTCTGTTAAAATCTCTGCATACTGAGGAGATTGCGGATCCACAAAGTTTTTCGCTTTGTCTAATAAATCTTGCAGTGATAATTTGCCCAAATAATATTGAGCAACAAAAGTGCCCCAATATTCAGTGGAAAGCCCTTCGGCTCTCTGCACTAAATTCTGTTCTGCTTCATTGGGTTTAAATTTAAGCTCATTTAAATACAACCAAATTACACGATAAGGATCTTGTTTATCTGCTTGATAAAACTGCATAAAATCCTGTTGTGCAACTGCATAGCGAGCAGTGTAATAAAAATTCAACCCACGATTTAAATGCGCATATTCATAATTCGGATCTAATTCAAACACCACATTAAATGCTTCTAATGCACTATCATAGTTTTCATCCAATAATGAATATAAACCTAAATAATTGTACACCGCCGCCATTTTCGGCTGCAGTGACAGAGCTTGGGTAAAATCGTAGCGTGCCAATGCCCAAAGCCCTAAACTGTCATAGAGAACGCCACGTTCAAAATGTAAACTCGCGCGTTCTTCTTTTGACAATTGCCCAATAATTAACATTTGGCTCAAACGTGCAATCATCACTTCTTGATCAAAATGCACATTCGGATACTGTTCGGCTAAGGTAATTTTATTTTTAGACACAAACCCATTGCTACTGACGCAGCCAGATAAAAATAAAATAAAAAATAAACCCGAGCCAAATTTACCTAATCTAATCAACCAGTTTAACGGTATCATTGCCTATAATGCCTTTATTAGACCTTTATAATTTGCCACAAATTAACCGCACTTTGCTTAAGAACAACAAAGTGCGGTCTTTTTTCTACAAATTATGTTTATTCAACAAATACGTTTTGTTCAGCAACTTCTTCTGTTGCTGGTGCAGTATTTTCTTTTGCTACAAGCTCTTTCATGGTTAAACGGATACGACCTTGGCGATCAATTTCCACTACTTTCACTTGAACTTCTTGTCCTACTGCAAGGTAATCATTCACTTTTTCAACACGTTCTTCAGCAATTTGAGAAATATGAACTAAACCTTCTTTGCCGCCAACGATAGAAACAAAAGCACCAAAATCAGCTAAACGAGTTACTTTACCTTTATAAATAGCACCAGCTTCTACTTCTGCAGTAATATCTTCAATACGAGCCATTACTGCTTTTACTGCGTTACCATCAACAGCAGCAATTTTCACTGTACCATCATCATCAATATCAATTGATGTGCCAGTTTCTTCTGTTAATGCACGAATTACTGCGCCACCTTTACCAATTACATCTTTGATTTTCTTCGGATCAATCTTCATCGTGTAAATGCGAGGTGCAAAATCAGAAATTTCTGCACGAGGCGCGGCAATTGCTTGTTCCATCACACCTAAAATATGCATACGTGCGCTTTTAGCTTGATTTAATGCGATTTGCATAATTTCTGGTGTAATACCTTCAATTTTGATATCCATTTGTAATGCTGTTACCCCTTCACGTGTACCAGCCACTTTGAAGTCCATATCACCTAAGTGATCTTCATCACCTAAAATATCGGAAAGCACCACAAATTTCTCTTCTTCTTTCACTAAGCCCATTGCAATACCTGCAACCGCTGCTTTAATTGGTACACCAGCATCCATTAATGCAAGTGACGCACCACATACTGATGCCATTGATGAAGAACCATTTGATTCAGTAATTTCAGACACCACACGTACCACATAAGGGAACTCAGTGATACTTGGCATAACTGCAGCCACACCACGTTTAGCTAAGCGACCGTGACCAATTTCACGACGTTTTGGTGAACCAATACGACCAGTTTCGCCCACAGAATATGGAGGGAAATTATAATGGAATAAGAAATGATCCGCTTTTTCGCCAGTTAATTCATCAATAATTTGTGCATCACGCTCAGTACCTAATGTTGCAACGGCTAATGCTTGGGTTTCACCACGAGTGAAAATCGCAGAACCATGGGTACGAGGTAATACGCCAGTGCAAATATCTAATGCACGCACTGTATCAACCGTACGGCCATCAATACGAGGCTCACCTGCGATAATACGTCCACGTACAATTTGGCTTTCAAGTGCGGTGAAAATATCAATAATTTTTCCTTCACTGACTTCTTCGTTTTCAGCAGTAATTTGCGCAATCACATCGGCTTTAATTGCATCAATTTGCTCATAACGCACTTGTTTTTCAGTGATACGATAAGCGTCACCTAAACGTGTTTCTGCGATTGATTTTACTTTTCCAATTAAAGCTGTATCAGGTTCTGGCGCAACCCAATCCCAACGTGGTTTACCTGCTTCTGCAGCAAATTCTTTAATGGCTTCGATCACTACTTGTTGTTGTTGATGACCAAATACTACCGCCGCAAGCATTTGCTCTTCGCTTAAAATATCTGCTTCAGATTCAACCATTAATACAGCTTTGTCTGTACCAGCAACCACTAAGTCCAAACGGCTTAGTTTTTGTTCTGACATCGTTGGATTTAATACAAATTGGTTATCAATAAAACCAACTCGTGCTGCAGCAATAGGACCATTAAATGGTACGCCCGATAAAGAAAGGGCAGCAGAAGCACCGATCATTGCAACTAAATCAGGACTGATTTGTGGATTAACAGACACCACGGTGGCAATAATTTGAATTTCGTTCAAGAAACCTTCTGGGAATAATGGGCGAATAGGACGGTCAATTAAACGCGCAATTAAGGTTTCACCTTCAGAAGGACGACCTTCACGTTTAAAGAAACCGCCTGGGATACGACCTGCTGCATAAGTACGTTCTTGATAATCAACTGTCAATGGAAAGAAATCTTGACCTTCTTTCACATCTTTTTTAGCAACAACAGTAACAAATACCGTTGTATCATCCATACTTGCCATAACTGCAGCTGTCGCTTGACGAGCAATAGCACCGGTTTCTAATGTTACGGTATGTTGACCGTATTTAAACTGTTTTACAATTGGATTCACAATGTTTTCCTTTTCTAACTAAATGATTTCATTTCTTTTTTGCGTCCAATTTGCGACTAGCAAAAATGTTCTAAATTTTGACCGCACTTTTAGCTTACTTCAAAACACTTTTGATAGCCGCACGCTAAAACGGGATACAAAAAAGCCCCGCTATTATACAGGGCTTTTACATTTATTGATACTTCTTTCATAAAATTTAAGCAATTATTCGTCCAAGAAACTACGCAATGTTTCTGAACGACTCGGATGGCGTAACTTACGCAATGCTTTTGCTTCAATTTGACGAATACGCTCACGAGTTACATCAAATTGTTTACCCACTTCCTCTAAAGTATGATCTGTATTCATATCAATACCAAAACGCATACGTAATACTTTCGCTTCGCGAGGAGTTAGTCCTTCCAAAACTTCATGCGTTGCTGCACGTAAACTTTGTGCCGTAGCAGAATCTAATGGCAATTCTAATGTGCTATCTTCAATGAAATCTCCTAAATGTGAATCATCATCATCGCCAATCGGTGTTTCCATTGAAATCGGCTCTTTAGCAATTTTTAACACTTTACGAATTTTATCTTCTGGCATACCCATGCGTTCTGCTAATTCTTCAGGTGACGCCTCTCGTCCCATTTCTTGTAGCATTTGGCGTGATATACGGTTTAATTTATTAATAGTTTCAATCATATGCACAGGGATACGAATAGTACGCGCCTGATCCGCAATAGAACGTGTAATAGCTTGTCGAATCCACCAAGTTGCATAAGTAGAGAATTTATATCCGCGGCGATATTCAAATTTATCCACCGCTTTCATTAAACCAATATTACCTTCTTGAATTAAGTCAAGAAATTGTAAACCACGATTCGTGTATTTCTTAGCAATTGAGATCACTAAACGTAAGTTGGCTTCGACCATTTCTTTTTTCGCACGACGAGCTTTTAATTCACCTTGTGCAACACGTTCACCAATTTCGCGAATTTGTGCAATAGTTAATTTCGTATCTACTTCCGTTTGTTGTAATCGCGCAATAGATAATCTGATATCATCAGCATAATCCGCTAGTTTTTCAGCATAAGGTTTCTTGCCATCTAAAATTTTAACCAACCAACTATCTGTTGTTTCTTTACCAGTAAAAGCTTTCAAAAAATCGTCTTTAGGCATTTTTGCATAATCTGTTGCCCAACGTTGAATTTTACGTTCTTCTGTTCTAACCCGCTTCATCATATCGCGAATAGAGATCACCAATAAATCAAATTGACGAGGAACTAAACGGAATTGAGTGAAAATATCAGACAATGCTTGAATTTCTGCACGCGCTTTTTTATTAGTACGTCCATGTTTCTCAATAACAATTGTTGTTTTTTTATGTTGTTCTTTTAATAAAGTAAATTTCTCACGAGCAACTTCAGGATCGATGGCATTATCACTATCATCAGAGCTAGATTCGCTTTCTTCACTCTCTTCATTTTCGTCATCGTCTTCTAATTCAACCTCGCTATCACTTTCTTCATCATCATCTTCCATTTCTTCAATATCAGAAAGTTCTTCTTCTGCTATCACATTAGGATCAACGAAACCAGTAATTAAATCAGCTAAACGTACTGCACCTGCTTCCACTTGTTCATACTGCTCAAGTAAATGAACCAACGCCTCTGGATATTCTGCAACTGCACTTTGCACTTCATTGATACCATCTTCAATACGTTTAGCAATATCAATTTCGCCTTCGCGTGTGAGTAACTCCACACTCCCCATTTCACGCATATACATACGCACAGGATCTGTTGTACGTCCAAGCTCAGATTCTACACTTGAAAGCACTTGGGTCGCTTCTTCTACAACATCATCATCCGTAATATTTTCAAGATTTTCATTTAAAATCAAATCATCTGCGTCTGGGGCGACATCTAAAACCTGAATCCCCATGTCGTTGATCATTTGAATGATATCTTCAATTTGATCCGTATCGACCAAATCTTCTGGCAAATGGTCATTTACTTCAGCAAAGGTTAAATAGCCTTGCTCTTTCCCTTGGGCGATTAACAATTTTAATTGTGATTGTGGATTTTGCTCCATAATGGCTCCGCCTTTACTTGTATTAAATTCGTTAAAATAGAAAATAAAATTTTGTGGATTTTATCATTGTTGTGATAGTTTCACTAATTATTTATTTGGAAGATTCTTTAATAATTGAACAAGCTCTAATTTTTCTGTTTCATCTAAACCTTGTTCTCGCTGTTTTGCAATTAATTGCTCCACTCTGGTATTGACAATTTTGGCAAACAAAAATGCGAGTGTTTCAGAAAAGGTTTCATCAATATTTTGTTCACTGATTAAATGATCCCAAGTCGCAAGAATTTCAAGAGGCTGGTAATATTCAGAATCTCGAAAATATTCTAATATCTGCCCTAAGCTTATCCCTAAATTTTCACGACAAAGTGCGGTCAAATTATCAAATAATTCCAAGCCAGGCTCATTTAAACTACTGAAAATCGACACGTCATATTCTAAATTGGCTAATGCGGGTTTTTGTAATAATAATGCAATCAGAATTCGCATTGGTGTGCGTTTAACTTCTGGCATTTTTTTAATCGCACTTTTTGTTTCTTGCGCTTTTGGCAATAATGAATCAATCATATTTGGATCGATCAAGCCTAATTTATTTGCCAAAATATTGCGTAAATAAATGCGTAACATTTCGCCTGGAATACGGGAAATTAAAGGAATTGCTAGAGCAGCTAGCTTCGTTTTCCCTTCTTTACTATCCAATTTGACATCTAATAATAGATGTTCAAATAAAAAATCACTTAAAGATTGCGCATTCTCTAAATATTCTTCAAATTGTTGCTTACCATATTGACGAATATAAGTATCTGGATCTTCCCCATCAGGCAAAAAGACAAATTTCAACTGTCGCCCATCTTCTAAATAAGGCAAAGCATTTTCTAATGCACGCCAAGCCGCTGCTCTACCCGCATTATCGCCATCATAACAACACACAACTTGTTCTGTCACTCGAAACATTTGGTTAATTTGTTCAGGTGTTGTAGCCGTTCCCAAAGCAGCAACCGCATAATCAACACCAAATTGCGCCAAAGCCACCACATCCATATATCCTTCAACTACCAATAACTTTTCTGGTTCATCATTACATTGTAAGACTTCAAATAAACCGTAAAGCTCATTTCCTTTATGATAAGTCACGGTTTCTGATGAATTCAAATATTTTGGTGTACCTTCACCAATAACTCGTCCCCCAAAGGCAATGACACGGCCTCGTTTATCACGAATAGGAAACATAATACGGTGACGAAAAGTATCGTAGGCTTTGCCACGCTCGCTACGTTTTAGCATACCAAGGGCAAATAAACGCGTTTGTTCTTCTTGATTTTGTCCAAATTGTCGTAAAACTAAATCAAAACGATCAGGGACAAAACCAATAGCAAAACGCTGAATAATTTCTGATGATAAACCACGTTGTTGTAAATAAGCTTGTGCCTCTGGATATTTAGGTAATTGCGCTTGATAAAGTGCGGTGATTTCCTGCATTAATTGGTATAAATCACGCTTAGTTTGATAACTAATAGCGGGTTTACCATCTTTGCGACTTTCTTCTCTTGGTACATCTAAACCGAGCATGGAAGCTAATTCTTCCACCGCTTCAACAAATTCCAATTTATCGTATTCCATTAAGAAACCTATTGCGTTGCCATGGGCACCGCAACCGAAGCAATGATAAAATTGTTTGTTTTTACTTACGGAAAATGAAGGTGTTTTTTCATGATGAAAAGGACAGCACGCTTGGTAATTATGAGTACCTGCTTTTTTCAATTTGATACGAGAACTCACCACATCAACAATATCCGCTTTCGCAATAATATCGTTAATAAATGAACGAGGAATCATACCTGACATAATGCGTCCTTATACGAAGATCAGAACAGAATGAACAAAACCGTGATTCCAAAAGGTTTCACGGTTTGTTTAACTCGAGTTTTAATCAGAATAAGCTCTAATTAATATAAGCGTGTATTACGCGCATTTTCACGAGCAACGCGTTTAGCGTGACGTTTTGCACGAGTTGCATTTTCACGTTTGCGAATAGTTGTTGGTTTTTCATAGAATTCACGCGCACGCACTTCAGCTAAGATACCTGCTTTTTCACAAGAGCGTTTGAAACGACGTAATGCTACGTCAAATGATTCGTTTTCACGAACTTTAATTACTGGCATAAGCCATCACCTCTAATAAAATTGAATAAATAAGTTTAAGTTAATTTTGCAAAATTACTGAGTAACTTACTCAATAAGGGTCGCAATTTTAATCTAACTTCGCCCCAAAAGTAAAGCCTCATTTTGATCTTTTCTGTGCAAAATGCGCAAAGTGCGGTAAAATCTGGCTCAATTTTTTAGAAATAGTCAGATAAAAGAGAATAAAATGAAGATTTTAGGGATTGAAACCTCCTGTGATGAAACTGGTGTGGCAATTTATGATGAGAAACAAGGCTTAATCGCAAATCAGCTTTATACACAAATTGCATTGCATGCCGATTATGGCGGTGTCGTACCTGAATTAGCGTCACGTGATCATATTCGCAAAACACTTCCGCTCATTCTACAAGCATTACAAGAAGCTCAACTTAAACCTGAAGACATTGACGGGATAGCCTATACATCTGGTCCCGGCTTGGTAGGAGCATTATTAGTAGGTGCGACGATCGCTCGCTCATTAGCTTATGCTTGGCATATTCCTGCCATTGGTGTTCACCATATGGAAGGGCATTTACTCGCACCAATGTTAGAACTTGCTGAAAATAGACCGCAGTTTCCTTTCGTTGCCTTACTAGTTTCTGGTGGACACACGCAATTAGTGCAAGTAAAAAATGTGGGCAACTACCAATTATTGGGCGAAAGCATTGATGACGCGGCTGGCGAGGCATTTGATAAAACAGCGAAATTATTGGGCTTAGATTATCCAGGCGGTGCAGCACTAGCACGCTTGGCACAACAAGGACAAAAAGGACGTTTTACTTTTCCTAAACCCATGACAGATCGCCCAGGATTAGATTTTAGTTTCTCAGGATTAAAAACCTTTGCCGCCAATACAATCAACCGAGCGATCCAACAAGAAGGCGAATTAACAGAACAAACTAAAGCGGATATTGCTTTAGCCTTCCAAACTGCGGTAGTGGAAACCCTCGCAATTAAATGTAAACGAGCATTAAAAGAAACAGGCTACAATCGACTGGTAATTGCTGGCGGTGTGAGTGCTAACCAGCAATTACGCCAAAGTTTAGCTGAGCTCATGCAAGAGCTAAAAGGCGAGGTATTTTATCCTGCGCCGCAATTTTGCACCGACAACGGTGCCATGATCGCTTATACTGGTTTTTTACGCCTTAAACATGGCGAACAATCGGATTTAGCTATTGAGGTGAAACCGCGTTGGGCAATGACAGATTTAAATTCAATTATGGACAATTAATATGAAAAACGAGATTTCAGCTATGCGTGTAGCAGGGATTACCTGTGCAATCGTACTTGCGCTCATCGCCTACTTTAGCTTTACCTTGCCTAATGACCAATTTATTGGCTACCTCACCCAACTAGGCGAAACATTAGGAGGCGGCACAACCTATGGCGTATTGATATTAGCGGTTCTACCTCCATTGTCGGGGTGCATTTGTTATTTCCTTTGGAAATGGTTAATAAAATAACCGCACTTTTCCATTTTTTAAGAAAAGTGCGGTCAAAATTAATACTGTTTTTATGGCACTACACCACTGGCTGATTACGATAGAACAACAAACGTGGCAAAGCTAAACCCAGCACCAAAGCGCCTAAAATAAAGGTTGTTTGTAAAAAGTTGCTGACCATTTGTTCCGCAAGCGCCGCCGAATAACCTTCATTATGAATTTCAACAATGGCAAGCATGGCTTTGTAAGCATAAATTCCCGGAATCATAGGAATAATTGCCGCAACCGTAAAAACTTTGGGATGTGCTAAAAATCGTTGTGAAATATGCACTCCAATAAATCCAATTAAAGAAGAAGCCAATAATGTAGAAAGTACAAGGGAATAATGGTAATGCAACAATAGCGTGCGCAAACCATGACCCAATGCAGCCAAAATTGCGCAATAAATCAACGCTTTTGGCGGTACATTGAAGATTAGGGCAAATCCCACCGCTGGAATCGCTGCAAAAATCATGTCATCCAATAATAAACCTAATAATTCCATATCAACCTCCCCAATGCCCCAAGTGTAAGACATTCAAGGCGAGAACAATGCCTAAACAAGCAGCAAATGTCAGTGAAGTGGCTAATGTCCAGCGCGCAATGCCCATGCTGATATAGCCTTTTAAGCAGTCTGCTAAGGCATTGACGAGTGGAAATCCCGGTACCAATAACAAAACGCTAGAAGCTTGTGCAATTTGCGGATGATTGCCTAAATTAAAGGTCAAAGCTAAGCCTGAGATCAAAGAAGCCACAAATGCCGTTACACAAAACACAATCATCGGATTAAAATGCCGTTTCCCCAATTCTTGTCGCACCCACATTGCCACGCTAGAAGCCAGAAATGTCAGCATAAAAATCACATGATCGCCGCCTGCCAAATGAGCGAAACAAGCACAAGATAATCCAATCATAAACACCACTAACCAGCGATTGTATTTCAGTGCTTTAATTTTTTCTAACTTCTCTCGCACCAATTGCATATCATAAATGCGATGTTCAGCAGCAACGACAATACGCTGCACTTCGGTCACCACTTGCATATTAATGCCTTTATCAGCATTTTGGCGAATTGTCGTTATGCAATGCCCATTTTGAATCGTCGTGATCATAATTGCACTTGAAGTCAAACCGCATTGTACATTTTCCGCGCCCAAAGCTTTGCCTAAACGCACCGCACTTTGCACCACTACACTACTTTCGACGCCATGTTGCAGCAAAAGCTGCGCCACCAGCATACACAGCCTTGTCATTTCGCGCTGGTTTTCATCGGGTTCCATCATCATTCATGTCCTGCTTATACAAATTTTAATCAGGTTGATGATTATATACCCATTAAGCTGCTCATAATTTGTCTTAAATCAACAAAAAGTGCGGTACAAATTTAATGATTTTTTCACGTTTTAATGCTAATTTAATTCTCATTTAACATTAACTGAGATTTTCTATGCAAAACAATAAAATAATGGATAAAACTATTGTTGTTAAATTTGGGACTAGCACCCTTACGCAAGGTTCACCAAAACTTAATCGCCCCCACATGATTGAAATTGTGCGCCAATTATCACAACTTCACCAAGCAGGCTTTCGTATTGTCATTGTTACCTCTGGTGCTATTGCTGCGGGTCGTGATTATTTAAATCATCCGCAATTACCACCCACTATTGCCTCAAAGCAATTACTGGCTGCAGTAGGACAAAGTCAGTTAATTCAAACTTGGGAACAGCTTTTCGCCATTTATGATATTCATATTGGGCAAATTTTATTAACGCGTGCTGATATTGAAGATCGTGAACGCTTTTTAAACGCACGCGACACTTTACAAGCCTTACTCGACAACCGCATTATTCCTGTTATTAATGAAAATGATGCTGTGGCGACTGCAGAAATTAAAGTAGGTGATAATGACAATTTATCCGCCTTAGCCGCCATTCTCGTCCAAGCAGATCAGCTCTATTTATTGACCGATCAGCAAGGCTTATTTGACAGTGATCCTCGCAAAAATCCTGAAGCAAAATTAATTCCTGTGGTGGAACAAATTACCGATCATATTCGTAGCATTGCAGGTGGTAGTGGCACAAATTTAGGCACCGGCGGTATGTCCACTAAAATTGCCGCAGCCGATGTGGCGACTCGTTCCGGCATTGAAACCATCATTGCTCCTGGCAATCAACAAAATGTGATTGTTGATTTAGCTTATGGAAAAACCATTGGCACCAAATTTACTATCGCCAAAGATCATCTGGAAAGTCGTAAACAATGGTTATTTGCCGCGCCATCTGCTGGTATATTAACCATTGATGAAGGCGCAGAAAGTGCGGTGCTTATTCAGCATAAATCCTTATTGCCTGCTGGAATTAGCAAAGTGGAAGGGCGTTTTTCTCGCGGAGAAGTGGTAAAAATCCGCACACAATCAGGTAAAGATATTGCGCTCGGTATGCCTCGTTACAATAGCGATGCTCTATTACAGATTCAAGGTAAAAAATCGCAAGAAATCGAACAGATATTGGGCTATGAATATGGCGCTGCCGCTGTTCATCGTGATGATATGGTAGTGCTAACGAAATAAACATAAAAAATGCCAGTATTGACTGGCATTTTATTGCTAACTAAAAACCACCTTCTCTGAAGGTGGTTATCGGCTAAAAAGGCTTTGCCTGAAAAAATCGACTCATAGAAAATCCTTGTGGAAGTTATCCCCATAACCAACATAAGGAAAAAACAATGAGTCGATTTAAGAAATCATCGCATGTGATTTGGCATTGTCAATATCATTTAGTTTGGACACCGAAATGTCGCTTTCGGATTTTGAAAGATAAAGTAGGTCGAGAAGTGTATATACAGCTGAGAATCCTTTGTGAGCAGCTGAAAATAGAGATAGTTGAACTGAATGTTCAGCAAGATCATGTTCATCTTTTAGTAAAGATCCCCCCGAAATTATCGGTATCAGATGTGATGGGTCACCTAAAAGGTCGAACAGCGATAAGATTGTTCAATAAGTTTCCGTATTTAAGAAAACATAAATTATGGGGCAATCATTTTTGGGCGAGAGGTTACTGCGTAGACACCGTAGGTGTCAATGCAGAAATGATACGTAGATATGTGAAATATCAAGAGAAACATGAATTGGAAGATAAGCAGTTAAAGCTATCTTCAATGTAAAATTCGGATTCTCAGAATCGGAATTTAGAAACGCCCCTATGGGGCGTCATTCAAAGCCACCTTCTATGAAGGTGGATTTTTACTTATCTCTGTTCTGCTAAAAACGCAAGAGTTTCCTCTCGAGTTGGAATGGAAGGTTGCGCACCTTGACGAGTGACACTTATTGCCGCCGCTGCGTGTGCAAAACGAATTGCGTCCGCAAGAGATTTATCTTCTAAAAGCGCAGTCATTAGTGCACCATTAAAGGTATCGCCTGCTGCGGTAGTGTCTTTCGCATCGACACGAAAACCCGCCACAATTTGCCCATTTTGTCCTCGTTGGCTGACATAAACACCTTTTGAACCCAAGGTAATCAATACTGTTTCAATGCCCTTATTATGAAAAACTGTTGCTGCATTGACCGCACTTTTTTCATCAATTACTTTTATTCCCGTTAAGATTTCTGTTTCGGTTTCATTCGGGGTAATCATATCAACTTGGCTTAATAACTCGTCGGGCAATGCCTGAGCTGGCGCAGGATTTAACACCACTTTTGTTCCCGACTTTTTCGCTAATTTCGCAGCCAAAATCACCGCATTTAAAGGCGTTTCAAGTTGCATTAATAAGGCATCAGACTGCGTAATTTTATCCGCAAAAGTTGTAACAACTTCTTCATTTAACGCGGCATTTGCGCCAGCTGAAATCACAATGCTATTTTCACCACTCTGTGCAACTTGGATCATCGCAATTCCTGTCATGGTTTGCTCAATTTCAACCACAGCTTCGGTATTTATTCCTTCTTTAGCAAAAGTCGCTTTCATTGCCCGGCCAATATCATCATCGCCAATGCAGGCAATAAAATCAATATTGGCACCTAAACGGGCGGCAGCCACCGCTTGATTTGCCCCTTTGCCACCATAAGCAATATGATAATGGTTGCCCATTAAAGTTTCGCCGGGCTTAGCAAAATGTGGAACCGAAATCACATGGTCCGCATTTACACTTCCTAATACAGTTAATTTTTTCATATCAGCCTCATTATAAAATTCAACAGCCATTACCTATAATTAAAAAGGTACGCCAGAATATAAAATCACATTAGCATAAGCCGAACATTCTCCAGTTCGCACAATGGCTTTGCTTGAATGTGTGTATTGCTTAAATACTTGATGGCTCACATATTCCACTTGAATTTTATTTCCTTGCTCTTGTTCCAAACGGGAAAATTGAGCTAAAAGTGCGGTCAAAATTTGCGGATTTTTTTGTTTGATTTCTTCAGCAATGATCACACGCTCCACAAACATTTCCGTTAAAACGGTTTCTAAAGTTTGCAAAAATGTCGGCACACCTGCAGTTAAGGCTAAATCAATGCGTTTGACAGAGGAAGGAATGGGTAAACCTGCATCACAAATAGTGAGGCTATCGGTATGCCCCAAGGTTGCGATAACTTGAGATAATGGTGCATTTAACACCGCACTTTTCTTCATGTTGTTACCTTTTATTTTAATTACCATAAAAATCTACTAAGAAAATTTTATGCGTAATTGACAAAGAAAGGCGCAATGTAATCAATTTTTTTTCAAATTTGTGAACTGCATCAAAAAATGACAGCGTATTTTCTCGAATAAAAGAGAAATTTCCCTTATTTCACATCAATGATAACCACTTCTGATTGTGAACCTAAACGGAAAGGTACGCCCCAAAAGCCATAGCCTGAAGTCACGAAAAAATGCCCATTGCCTATTTTTTTATAGCCATAGTCGAAAAAATAAGTCAATTTGGTTATCAAATTCGCAGGGAAAATTTGTCCTTTATGGGTATGACCAGACACCTGAATATCAATAGGCAATTTTGCATGTTGCTCAATATCTGTTGGCCGATGATCTAGCAAGATAACAGGCAAATCGCTATTCACTTGTTGTAATAAGACTTCCGTTGTTGGACGATTACGATCCAAATCATCATTACGTCCAATTAATATAAAACGGTTAGCAATATTCTGTACTTTATTATCCAAAGGAATAATGCCCGCTCGGCGAATTTCATTTTCAATGCGGACTTCATCACCAAATAAATCATGATTACCCAAAGTAGCATAAACACCTAGTGGTGCTTTTAATTTTGCCAAATGTGGCTGCATTTTTTCGGCTAAATAAGCATTGACGTTATCATCCATAATATCGCCAGGCAGCAAAATCACATCTACTTTTTGTTGCTCAAAAATGTGAGCCAAGCGATCCAATTGCGAGGCCCCAAAGAATTTACCCAAATGAAAATCGCTCGCCATACCAATGCGGAAAGGCGTTGTCGGCTTATCCAATTGAATTTGATAATGAATAACTTGAGGAACATAAGCATTATATAAACTCAAGCCAAAGAATGTGGATAGTAGGAAAGGATAAAAAATGCGTAAACTGCGGTGTAATTTCACCGAGTTTTTACCATATTTTTTCAAAATGAATTGAATAAACCAGACAATCGCGCTGCTATAAGCTGCATAAAGAAGGAATACTAATAATCCTGCACTCAATCTGAATTGAGGATAAATTCGGAAAACAGTTAATAACACAATGGTATTTGCTCCGACAACAATTAAGGCTGAAAGAATCCAACCACCATTTTTTTGCCATTTATCAGCGAATAACCAACGCAAAGTGCGGTGAAAAATCCATAATAACAATTGTAATGACAATGCCACCACAGTGAAAATCACATAATAACGAAATTCCAACTTGATTATCCTCAAAAATAAGCCCTCAATACAGAGGGCTAAAATTTATCTTAAATTACACCGCACTTTGAAAAATCACGTTATCGGCTTTTTTGGTGTAGCTGTTAATTTGGTCAAAGTTCATATAGCGGTAGGTATCGTCTTTATCCTGTTGCAGATCTTGTGCAAAGGCAAGATATTCTTCCAGTGTCGGGAGCTTACCGAGAATCGCAGACACAGCGGCTAATTCAGCGGAGGCTAAATAGACGTTTGCCCCTTGCCCTAAACGGTTCGGGAAGTTACGGGTGGAGGTGGACACCACACTAGCACCATCGGCAACACGTGCTTGGTTACCCATACACAATGAGCAACCCGGCACTTCAATGCGAGCACCGCTTTTGCCGTAAATGCTGTAATAACCTTCTTCGCTTAATAAGGCAGCATCCATTTTGGTCGGTGGGGCGATCCATAAACGAGTCGGGATCATGCCTTTGAATTTGGCGAGTAATTTCCCTGCGGCACGGAAATGCCCAATGTTTGTCATACAAGATCCGATAAAGACTTCATCAATTTTATCGCCCTGAACTTCAGACAATAAACGGGCATCATCAGGATCGTTCGGTGCACATAAAATCGGCTCTTTAATTTCCGCTAAATCAATGTCAATCACTGCGGCATATTCTGCATCAGGATCTGCTTCCATTAATTGCGGATCAGCTAGCCATTGTTCCATGCCCTTAATTCGACGCTCAAGGGTTCTGGCGTCACCGTAGCCCTCTGCGATCATATATTTCAATAACACAATATTGGAATTGAGATATTCAATGATCGGCTCTTTGGCAAGTTTAATGGTACAAGCCGCTGCAGAACGTTCTGCTGAGGCATCGGACAGCTCAAAGGCTTGTTCCACTTTTAAGTGTTCTAAACCTTCAATTTCTAAAATGCGACCAGAGAAAATGTTTTTCTTGCCTTTTTTCTCAACGGTGAGCAAGCCTTGCTTAATGGCATAGTAAGGAATGGCGTGCACTAAATCACGCAAGGTAATGCCAGGTTGCATTTCCCCTTTAAAACGCACCAACACAGATTCGGGCATATCCAATGGCATAACGCCTGTGGCGGCAGCAAACGCCACTAAGCCAGAACCTGCTGGGAAAGAAATCCCAATCGGGAAACGGGTATGAGAATCGCCCCCTGTTCCCACAGTGTCTGGCAGTAACATACGGTTAAGCCAAGAGTGAATCACGCCATCGCCCGGACGTAAGGATACACCGCCTCGATTCATAATAAAATCAGGTAGGGTGTGGTGTGTTACCACATCGACAGACTTTGGATACGCCGCCGTGTGGCAGAAAGATTGCATCACCAGATCGGCGGAGAAACCAAGGCAAGCAAGATCTTTTAGCTCATCACGGGTCATTGGTCCTGTGGTATCTTGCGAACCCACAGAGGTCATTCGAGGCTCACAATATTGCCCTGGACGAATGCCATCCACGCCACAGGCACGTCCCACCATTTTTTGTGCAAGGGTAAAACCTTTTTGATTTTCCACCGCACTTTGCGGTTTGGCAAACACATCACTTTCTGGCAAGCCCAGTTCGCAACGGGCTTTGTGGGTTAATCCACGTCCAATAATTAAAGGAATACGTCCACCAGCACGCACCTCATCTAAAAGTACATGGGTTTTTAGGCTAAATTCTGCCAACACGTCATCTGAATTATAGCGACAAATTTTGCCTTGGTAAGGGTAAATATCAATGACATCGCCCATATTTAATGCACTGACATCCACTTCAATGGGAAGCGAGCCCGCATCTTCCATGGTGTTAAAGAAAATCGGTGCAATTTTGCCCCCTAGCACCACGCCGCCTGCACGTTTATTCGGAATATGCGGAATATCTTCGCCCATAAACCAAAGCACTGAGTTGGTGGCGGATTTACGAGAAGACCCCGTTCCCACCACATCGCCCACATAGGCTAATGGAAAGCCTTTTTCTTTTAATTTTTCCAATTGTTTAATCGGTCCCACATTGCCTACGTCATCAGGTTCAATACCATCACGGGCATTTTTCAACATTGCTAATGCGTGCAAAGGAATATCGGGACGAGACCATGCATCTTGTGCAGGCGAAAGGTCATCCGTGTTGGTTTCCCCCGTGACTTTAAACACGGTAACGGTTAATTTTTCAGCCAGTTTCGGACGAGATAAAAACCATTCCGCATCTGCCCAAGATTGCAACACTTGCTGTGCAGAGGCACTGCCTGCTTTGGCACGTTCTGCCACATCATGGAAATTGTCAAACATTAATAAGGTGTGAGAAAGGGCATTCGCGGCAATAGGCGCCAGCGCATCATTATCCAACGCACTTAACAACGGTTCAATATTGTAGCCCCCTTGCATTGTGCCTAAAATTTGCACCGATTTCTGAGGGGAAATCAACGGAGAAGTGACATCCTGTTTGGCTACAGCGGCTAAAAATGAGGCTTTAACATAAGCCGCTTCATCCACCCCAGCTGGAATACGATTTTCAAATAAATCTAATAAGTAGTCTTCCTGTCCAGCAGGTGGATTTTTCAATAATTCAATTAATTGTGCGGTTTGCTCGGCATCCAAAGGTTTTGGTACGACATTTAACGCTGCACGTTCATCCACATGCTTTTGATAATTTTGTAAGAAATCTCTCATACTCAAGTCCTTGTTATTATATTGTTTTGCTCATTTTTTATTATAGTCTTATGCATAATAATATGCTTTCTTGGGGTTAACAATAAGTATTTTTGGAAGGTTTTCGCTTGCTATGCTAAACTAAGCAAAATTTATAAAATATCAATAATTAGGACTTATTTATGTCAGGTCTCGCTAATTTATATCGAAAAATTCTTCATTTTCCGCTCTCTTTTTTAGTTAAAAATAATCCTATTCCACAAAACCCTATCGAAGAATTAGGTTTAAATACCGAACAACCGATGATGTATGTTTTACCTTATACATCACAAACGGACTTAGTCATCTTTCAGCGTAATTGTTTACATGTCGGTTTGCCAGATCCGCTGGAAGCAAATGAAATCAATGGTACAAAGCTCCCTCGCTATGTTTTTTTAGATGAAGGACATAGTTTTTTTAAATCGAAAGGGGCAAAAAAAGAAACGGAAAAAGTGTTCTATAACTACCTAGAATTACACCGCACTTTACCTGAATTAAATGTGCAATTAATCCCCGTTTCTATCCTCTGGGGACGCGCACCGGGCAAAGAAGATAAAAATGGCTTGCCTAAATTACGTTTACTCAATGGTATTCAAAAAACCTTTGCTGCGATTTGGTTTGGTCGAGACACCTTTGTGCGTTTTTCCCAAGCGGTGTCATTACGTTATATGGTTAACCAACATGGTTCAGATGAAAAAATTGCACAAAAATTGGCGCGTGTTGCCAAAATGCATTTTGCTAAACAACGTATTTCTGCAACGGGTCCGCGTTTACCGAATCGCCAAGCAATGTTTAACAAATTGTTGCAATCCCCTGCTATTTTGCAAGCCATTGAAGATGAAGTAAAAAGCAAAAATATCAGCCACGAAAAAGCAACCAAAGAAGCACATAAAATTTTAGAAGAAATTGCAGCTAATGTAAGCTACGAAGGCTTGCGCGTTGCCGATCGCTTCTTACGTTGGTTATGGAATAAATTATATCAAGGGATTGATGTGCAGAATGCTGATCGCGTGCGCAAATTAGCATTGGACGGACATGAAATTGTCTATATTCCTTGCCACCGTAGCCATATTGACTATTTATTACTCTCTTATGTGCTCTATCATCAAGGTTTAGTGACACCACACATTGCCGCAGGGATTAACCTCAACTTTTGGCCTGTGGGTGGATTATTCCGTCGTGGCGGTGCTTTTTTCATCCGCCGTACATTCAAAGGTAATCGCCTTTATTCCACCATTTTCCGCGAATATTTAGCCGAATTATTCCACCGCGGTTATTCAGTTGAATTCTTCATTGAAGGGGGACGTTCTCGCACAGGTCGATTATTAGCACCGAAAACAGGCATGGTTTCCATGACCTTACAAGCCTTACAACAAGGATTAAGTCGCCCGATTTCTATTGTGCCTGTGTATGTGGGTTATGAACACGTTCTTGAAGTGGACACCTACGCCAAAGAACTACGCGGCGCAACCAAAGAGAAAGAAAATGCAGGCCTAGTGTTACGAGTGATTAAGAAATTGCGTAATCTTGGCAAAGGCTATGTGAATTTTGGTGAGCCTATCGCATTAAATAATTACTTAAACCAACATTATCCTGAATGGAAGCAAACCAACGAAGAACGCCCAACTTGGTTTAACCAAGCTGTAGATCAGGTTGCAAAACAAGTGATGGTGAACATTAATAACGCCGCCGCGGTGAACGCGATGAACTTAACAGGTATGGCATTGCTGTCTTCTCGCCAACGTGCATTAACCAAAGAACAATTGTTAGAACAGTTGGAAAGCTATCAACAATTCTTACAAAATGTGCCTTATTCACAAGATGCCATTATTCCTGCTGAAAGTGCAGAAAACATGCTAAATCATGTGCTGAGTTTAGATCGTGTTGGCATTTTAGTAGAAAAAGATAATTTTGGCGAAATCATCCGTTTAGAACGTAATTCTGCGGTATTAATGACCTATTATCGTAATAACATTCAGCATTTATTCGTGCTGCCATCATTAGTCGCGAGCATTGCTCTGCATTATGAAGCAACGCAAAAAGATTTAGTGCTTGAAGGGGTAAGAAAAATTTATCCGTTCCTACGCAATGAGTTATTTTTACATTTCAGCGAGGAAGAATTACCACATCAAGTGGAACAAATTATCCAAGAACTTGCTCGACAACAACTGATTAAATACAACGACAATTTGGTGAGTATTAATCGCCCTAAAGTCAGAGGTTTACAAATTTGGGCGGCTAGCATAAGAGAAATTTTGCAACGCTATCAAATTTCTGTCAGCCTACTCCGCAATGAGCCAGCTATGTCGCGTGCAAATTTAGAAAAAGAAAGTCAGTCCATTGCGCAACGTTTATCCGTATTACATGGCATTAACGCGCCAGAATTCTTTGATAAAGCCATATTTACAGGCTTTGTAAATAGCTTAAAAGACAATGGTTACTTTGCTGAAGATGGCAATGCGGACATCAATAAATTAAGAGAACTTTCCGACTTATTCGCCCGTTTAATTTCCACAGAAATTAATATGACCATTCAAAGTGCGGTGGAAAAAAGCGAAGATTTTAATGAAAATAAGGATGAAGAACCGAAACCTTAATTAAGTTATTATTAAAATAAAAAGCCTCTCAACGATGAGAGGCTTTGTTTTTTTATGTTAATCAAGTTTCCCATAAAGGCAATTGAATCACCACTCTTAAGCCACCTAAATGACTTTTTTCTGCCCAAACTTGTCCTTTATGTGACTGAATCGTACTTTGCACGATAGCTAAACCTAACCCCACGCCGCCTTTTTCTCGCGTTCTGTCTTCATCAACACGATAAAATGGCGTAAAAATACGGCTATATTCAGCTTCTGGCAAGCCGGCCCCATTATCATCCACCGAAATCATTACCTTTTTATCTTTCAGGGATAAATTAATTTCCAATGCGGAATGGGTATATTTCATCGCATTTCTAATGATGTTTTCCACCGCACTTTCAAGCTGATTTAGGTTTCCTTTAACCCGATAAGTATCGGGTTTCTGAATATGATTATTGACTGTCATCTCCAGCTTCATTTGTTCTGCTTCAAAACGAGCACTTTCCAGTATGCTGTCCCAAATGGCTGGCAAACAAATATCCGAATAGGACACCGTATTCATCATTTGATTACGCGAAACAATCAGCAGCTCTTCAATCATTTTATTTAATTTAAGGATTTCATTATCAATGCGTTCCAATTCAACACTATCGCCCATTTTACGCCGTATTAACGCCGCCGATAATTGTAAACGTGTTAATGGCGTGCGCAATTCGTGAGAAATAGCGGATAGCCATTTGCGTTGATGTGTAATCAAATCCCCCAAAGATTGCGACATATGGTTAAAACTTTTGCCCACTTGACGTAATTCCGCAATACCTTTGGTTTCTAATGCTTTATTAACGGTAAAATCACCCAATGCAACCGCATTTGCGGCATTATTTAGTTGTTGAATAGGCTTGGCTAAACTATAAGCAACAAAGGCAAGCAAAGGCGTTGATAGGAATAACACAACAAACATCAACAACAGAGGATGATCGAATATATAACTGATCACGCGTGTTTGTGGGTCAGCATTATCGATAAAATAACTTGAAAAAACCGCTTGTCCATTATCGTCATTTAAATGGATGGTAAAAGGCCCAGCCAACGAAAAATGATTAAACAGTTTAGTTTGAGGGTTTAGCGGATCGTTAGCGAATTTAATAAATTCTTGTACAAATGGCAGTTCTTCCTTGCTTGCACCAATAATGTTGTTTTGTTGATCAACCAAGATAGGATGAGGCAACTTGATATATTCAGCAGAAACATCACGAGGTAGCAACAACACGCGGATAAACTTTCGGTCTTTCATCGCTGTGATAAGTTCATTGTGATAGAACTTAATTTCAGAGGAAGACAATTCTCTGTATGTACGCGAATCCAGCTGAGGAATAAAAAATGCAATTAATAATAGACCGCCTAAAATAAGCCAAAATAAGACGAAAATTTTAGCTGAAAGCGAGCTAATCACTGACTTAGACATAAGCAATCCAAATTATCATTTAAATATGCATATCATGCAGACTAGAATCTAAATAATCCGTCGAAATCATAATATAGCCACGTCCACGCAAGGTTTTAAACCATAAATGTTCATTGCCTCGTTCAGGCAATTTCTTACGCAAGTTAGACATATGCACATCAACAGAGCGATCATAAGGCGAAAGCGGTTTTCCTAGCACCTTGATACTTAGCTCATCCCTAGTCACCACATTATTCACTTGCGAAATAATCAATTCCAAACAACCGAATTCCGTTATGGTTAATCCCAAGGATTCACCTTTATAGTAAGCTTGCTTGCTCACTTTATTTAAAACAAAATCCTCAAATTGCAAAAGATTATGATCATTATTACCTTTTGAGGATGGGGAACTTTGTTCCGTACGGCGCAAAATCGCACGAATACGCGCAATAAGTTCACGATCATTAAAAGGCTTGGCTAAATAATCATCTGCGCCTAACTCCAAACCTTGCACACGATCCAAATCATCGCCACGTGCTGTTAACATTAAAATAGGCGTATCATAATGACGACGAACTTCTTTCAATGTAGCAATTCCATCCATTACCGGCATCATCACATCTAACAGAATCAAACTATATTTTTGCTTAGCCAACTTGAATAAGGCTTCTTTGCCGTTTTCAGCTTCATCTGTTTCAAATCCTTCCAATGAAAGTAAATCGACCAGTAGGGAACGGATCTCTTTATCATCATCAACAAGTAATAAGGACATCATTTTTCCTCTCTCAACTAAACTGCGGTCAATTCTAATACTTTTTTATAAAAAAAAGAATGATTAAACTCAAAGTTAATACTGTTAATCAAACGCAATCTGTTTTAAAATTCGCAACATTGATTTTGTCCTACTATATTGCCAACTTTAAGTGAGGATTCTATGAAAATTATTGAAGTTAAACATCCACTTGTAAAACACAAAATCGGCTTAATGCGTATGGCTGATATCAGTACTAAACATTTCCGAGAATTAGCTACCGAAGTCGGCAGCCTACTAACTTACGAAGCAACAGCAGATTTAGAAGTAGAAAACGTAACCATTGACGGTTGGTGTGGGCCTGTACAGGTCGATAGAATAAAAGGGAAGAAAGTAACTGTCGTGCCTATTTTACGTGCGGGCTTAGGTATGATGGATGGTGTTCTTGAACATATTCCAAGCGCACGCATTAGTGTTGTTGGGATGTATAGAGATGAAACTACTCTTGAACCTGTTGCTTATTTCCAAAAATTAGCGAGTGATTTAGAAGAACGACTCGCCATTGTAGTCGATCCTATGTTAGCAACAGGTGGCTCAATGATTGCTACTATCGATTTATTAAAACAAAAAGGCTGTAAACATATTAAAGTATTAGTATTAGTTGCAGCGCCTGAAGGTATCAAAGCATTAGAAGCCGCACACCCTGATATCGAACTTTATACTGCCTCTATTGATAGTCATTTAAACGAGCATGGTTATATCATTCCAGGTTTAGGTGACGCTGGCGATAAAATCTTTGGTACAAAATAATCCTTATCCCTTTACAACAAAGTAAAGGGATTTTTATGAAATCTGCGGAAAAACTTGTTGTTTTTTCACCGCACTTTTAAGTTAATTCAGACTGAGAGATGAAACTTTTATGACGAAACAATCGCTTCCAACAGACACCAACCAAAGCACATTTAAACAAGCTTTTGTTGGTTTACAAATGTTATTCGTTGCCTTTGGTGCATTGGTGCTGGTACCACTTATCACTGGCTTAGATTCCAATACTGCATTGCTTACTGCGGGTATAGGTACATTATTATTCCAACTTTGTACTGGTAAACAAGTCCCTATCTTCCTTGCTTCTTCTTTCGCTTTTATTGCACCTATTCAATATGGCGTCCAAACTTGGGGTATTTCCACCACTATGGGCGGCTTAGCCTGTACTGGCTTAGTATATTTAGCATTAAGCACCCTAGTAAAATTACGTGGTGTCGGCATATTAGAACGCCTTTTTCCGCCAGTTGTTGTAGGTCCAGTAATAATTATCATTGGTATGGGACTAGCACCAGTTGCAGTGAGCATGGCAGTAGGTAAACAAGGTGACGCCCAAGTTTATGAATATAGCCAAGCAATTTTAGTGTCATTGATTACCTTATTAACCACGCTCTGTGTTGCGGTATTCTCAAAAGGCATTATGAAATTGATCCCAATTATGTTTGGTATCGCAGTGGGCTATGTCTTATGTTTATTCTTAGGATTAATCAATTTCCAACCCGTAATAGATGCACCTTGGTTTAGCTTACCAAAACTAACTACGCCAGAGTTTAAACTTGAAGCCATCCTCTACTTATTACCCATTGCCATTGCACCTGCTGTAGAACATTTAGGCGGCATTATGGCAATCAGTTCTGTAACAGGAAAAGATTTCTTAAAAAATCCTGGATTACACCGCACTTTACTTGGTGATGGTGTTGCTACAACTACTGCATCATTATTGGGTGGGCCACCAAATACCACATATGCAGAAGTAACTGGTGCGGTAATGCTAACTCGCAACTTCAATCCGAACATTATGACTTGGGCGGCAATTTGGGCAATTGCGATTTCATTTTGTGGAAAAGTCGGTGCATTCTTAGCGACCATTCCAACTATCGTAATGGGCGGTATTATGATGTTAGTATTCGGCTCAATTGCAGTGGTGGGCATGAGCACTTTAATCCGCGCGAAAGTTGATGTCACAGAAGCTCGCAATCTATGTATTATTTCTGTGGTAATGACTTTCGGTATCGGCGGTATGTTCGTCAATGTGGGCGAGCTTTCTGTAAAAGGCATCAGCCTTTGTGCTATCGTTGCTATTATCCTCAATTTAGTTCTACCTAAAGCTGTAAATAACCTCGAAGATTAAAAATAAAATGGGTTAGGTCTTGCCTAACCCACTTTTTTTCCGCTATGCTTAACCGCACTTTTTCAAACTAAGGGATTGCTTTGCAACAACTATCATTACCCATCCATCAACTTGATGATGATACTTTTGAGAATTTCTATGGTAATAATAATTTATTGCTATTGGATTCGTTGCACAAGAATTTCCACCAACTACAACAGCCATTTTTCTATATCTGGGGAGAACAAGGAAGTGGAAAAAGCCATTTACTCAAAGCCGTTGCGAACCATTTGTTTCACCAATACCGTAGTTGTATTTATGTACCATTAAACAAACAAGCTCATTTTTCAACGGAAGTCTTAACTGATTTAGAACAACAAGAAGTGATTTGTTTAGACGATTTACAAGCGGTAGCTGGCGATCGTGAATGGGAATTAGCGATTTTTGATTTATTTAATCGGGTAAAAGAAAAAGGCGACTGCTTATTATTGATCAGTGCGAATCAATCACCTAATGCTTTGCCAATTAAATTGCCAGATCTTGCCTCTCGCTTACGTTGGGGTGAAATCTATCAATTACATCCACTCAATGATCAACAAAAAATCGCCGCCTTACAACAAAACGCACATCAATTGGGAATGGAATTACCCGAAGAAACAGCGCATTTCCTGATTAAACGCTTAGATCGCGATATGCGAACACTTTTTATGACATTGGCAAAACTCAACAAAGCCTCATTACAAGCACAACGCAAGTTGACGATCCCTTTTGTGAAAGAAATTTTACAACTATAAAAAAACCGCACTGATAAAAGTGCGGTTTTTTTTCGACTAGTTTTTTAGAACAACACGCGCGCGCGAATAGTCCCTTCAATTTCTTTTAATTGATGCAACAACTCTAAGGTGTCATCCGATTCAACATCAATGACCACATAACCAATATTTGGGTTGGTTTGTAAATATTGCGCAGCAATATTCACGTTAGCGTCCACAAACACTTTGTTGATTTTGTTCAAAATACCTGGGCGGTTATGGTGAATATGTAATAAACGGTTTGCACCACTGTGTTCAGGCAATGAAACTTCTGGGAAATTCACCGCAGATAAGGTTGAACCATTATCGGAATATTTCACAAATTTACCTGATACTTCCGCACCAATATTTTCTTGTGCTTCAGAGGTTGAGCCACCAATATGCGGGGTTAAAATCACATTATCAAATTTACGCAATGGTGATTTAAATTCTTCTTGTATCGAAGCTGGCTCTTCTGGGAACACGTCTAATGCAGCGCCACGAACACGTCCGCTTTCTAATGCGCTTGCAAGTGCATCAATATCCACAACCGTACCACGAGCAGCGTTAATTAAAATAGCACCTTGTTTTAACTGAGCAATACGTTCCGCATTCATCAGATTTTTCGTTGAGGAATTTTCTGGCACGTGTAATGAAACAACATCACATGATGACAATAAATCATTTAAGCTACGAATTTGCTGTGCATTACCTAGTGGTAATTTATTTTCGATGTCATAAAAGTACACTCTCATGCCTAAAGATTCGGCAATAACGCTTAATTGCGAACCGATATGACCATAACCAATAATCCCCAATTTTTTACCACGCACTTCATGAGAACCGTCTGCTGATTTATTCCATAAGCCACGATGCACATCTGCATTCGCCTGTGGCACATTACGCATTAATAACAAAATTTCGCCTAGCACTAATTCAGCCACAGAACGCGTATTGGAGAAAGGCGCGTTAAACACAGGGATACCACGCATTTCAGCCGCTTTTAAATCCACTTGGTTCGTACCAATACAGAAACAACCAATGGCGATTAATTTTGGCGCACAAGCTAAAACTTCTTCCGTTAAAAAGGTACGAGAACGAATACCTACAAAGTGCGCGTCCTTAATGGCATTTTTTAATTCTTCGCCATCTAGCGCCTTTTTATGATATTCAATATTGGTATAACCCGCTGCACGTAATACTTCAAGCGCACTTTGGTGAACGCCTTCTAACAAGAGAAATTTAATTTTTGATTTATCAAGAGATACCTTAGTCATATTTGCTTTCCTTTTGTATATTATAAATTCGGCTAAAAGTGCGGTGGATTATTCAATAATTTTTGCCCCTTCCGGCGTACCAACAATCACAATATTGGCAGCATTTAAGGCAAAAATCCCATTCGTCACCACACCAGCAACGTTATTTAATTCTTTTTCCATTTCCACTGGATTCATAATTTTAAAATTATGTACATCCAAAATTACATTGCCATTATCCGTTACCACGCCTTCACGCCATTCAGGTGATCCGCCTAATGCCACTAATTTACGTGCCACTTGCGAACGCGCCATTGGGATCACTTCAACTGGCAACGGAAAGGTTGATCCTAATACATCCACTTGTTTGGAGCTATCCACAATACAAATGAATTTTTTGGTTAATGAAGCCACAATTTTTTCACGCGTCAACGCCGCGCCACCACCTTTAATCATCATTTTTTGTGGATTGATTTCATCTGCACCATCAACATAAATATCTAAACTAGAAACATCGTTAGCGCTAAAAACTTCAATGCCTTGTTGGCGTAGCAATTCTTCCGATGCTTTGGACGCAGCAACTGCGCCTTGAATTTGATCTTTAATTGTACCTAATGCTTCAATAAAACAATTGACTGTTGAACCACTACCCACGCCAACAATCGTATCTGGTTTAACATATTTTAATGCAGCTTGGGCTGCCATTTTTTTCATTTCGAGTTGATTCATTTTTATCCCTTTGTTTTATTTAGGTAAACGTTTGCGCAATAAACGACTACTTTAATCCCAATACTGAGCAGAAATCAAGTTATTTTGCTAAAAATTCCGTTAACAATTCATTTAAAAATAACTTGCCTTGTTCCGTCACTTGCCAATACTGATCTGTCTGTTGAATATAACCTTTTTCTAATGCCCAATTTATTGGTTTTTGCACCGCACTTTGGGGTAAACCAGTCAATTGCTCAAATTCAATTTTAGGCACTGGTTCCAACAAACGAAAACGATTCATAAAAAATTCAAATGGGCGGTCTATTGCTTCGACATTTTTTTGTTCGTATAGGTATTCTCCGCGCATATAGCCTTTAGGATGTTTGGTTTTGCTATACCGAATAATATCGCCATTTTCAAAACTCAGCTTACCATGTGCACCACAACCAATGGCTAAATAATCGCCAAAGCGCCAATAATTTAAATTATGCTGACATTGGAAGTTCGGTTTCGCATAGGCGGAAGTTTCATATTGTTGGTAACCTGCTTCAGTAAGCAACAAATGCCCTTGTTCGAAAATATCCCAAAGTTCGTCATCATCAGGCAATTGAGGTGGACGATAAGCAAACATAGTGTTTGGCTCAATAGTTAATTGATACCAAGACAAATGAGGCGGATTAAGCGCTATGGCTTGGCGTAAGTCATTCAAAGCTTGTTCTAAACGCTGCTCTGGCAGACCATGCATTAAATCCAAATTAAAACTGTTCAAACCAGAAACTTGCGCTAAATTCACCGCACTTTTGGCTTCCTCAGCATTATGAATTCGCCCTAAGCGCTGCAATTTATCATCATCAAAACTTTGGATTCCCATAGAAATACGGGTTACGCCCGCTTCAACATAGCCTTTAAAACGTGAGGCTTCCACTGTTCCCGGATTGGCTTCCAAAGTAATTTCAATATGTTGTGAAAAGGGAATTTGTGCTTGGATGCCTTGTAATAACTGCTCAATGCTGGAAGCAGAAAATAAGCTCGGCGTACCACCGCCAATAAAAATGGAATGTAATGGACGATCTTTTACGCTGTCCGTAAAACGTTGCAAGTCTTGCGTTAAATCTTTTAGTAGATGGTCAACATAATCTTGTTCAGGAATCATGCCTTTTTGTGCGTGCGAATTAAAATCACAATAAGGGCATTTCTGCACACACCAAGGAATATGCACATACAAACTAAGTGGTGGTAAAACAAGTTGAGCCATTAACGCACCACAACCGCTGTGCCACTAGCAACAATCATAAACATACTTTTGCCACCATCAATAGAGGCATAATTCACTTCCACCCCAACAATCGCATTCGCACCTAATTTTTGTGCGTGCTGCTTCATTTCTTCAATAGCATCTAAGCGCCCACGTGTAATTTTTGATTCATAAGCGCCAGCACGCCCACCGAAAACATCCGTTACACTTGCCAAGAAATCACGAATAAAGTTAGCGCCCGCGACCACTTCGCCAAAAACCATTTGTTTATATTCAATAATTTGTTTTCCCTCAATATTGGGGGTTGTCGTCACAATCATCTACTTTCTCCTAAAAGTGCGGTGTGTTTTTACGAAGTTTTAAGCGGTTAACTTGGCTTTTAAGATCGCCAATGCTCTGGCGCGATGAGAGATCTTTTTCTTTTCCGCTAATTCAAGTTCAGCAAAGGTGCAATTCACTTCAGGACTAAAAAATAAGCTATCATAACCAAAGCCATTACTGCCCTTTTCTGCAAAACCAATTTCACCAAAACATTCCCCCTCAGCAATAATTGGGGACGGATCCTTTTCATGTTGCAATAACACAATGCAGCTCACGAATTTTGCTTTACGCTGTTCCGCACTTACGCCTTGTAATTTTTCCAGCAGCTTCTGACGATTTTTGGCGTCTGCCTCGTCGCCATCAACACCCGCATAGCGCGCAGAATATAAGCCGGGCTCACCATTCAATGCATCTACAACCAAACCTGAGTCGTCAGCAATTGCTGGCAAACCTGACATTTTGCTAGCATATCTTGCTTTTAAAATGGCATTTTCCACGAAAGTTAAACCTGTCTCTTCTGGGCTTTCAATATTCAAATCTGTTTGTGCAATAACTTCCCAGCCGAATTCTGCTAACACATCGGACATCTCTTTGACTTTCCCCTTATTGCCGGTCGCAAGCACAATTTTTTGTTTCATAAGATTTATTTTTCCTTATTTCTTGGCTAAATTGGCATTATTATAAAGTTTTTTAATGAAAGTGCGGTCATTTTTTACTAATTTTTGTTATAGTAACACCAATTTAATTTTCCTCGCCAATAAAGAAGGGTTTTATGGAAAAGATCATTATTGATGAAGACCAATTTATTCGCACTATTTCGCGAATTTCACATGAAATCATCGAAAAACATCAAAATTTAGACGATATTGTGATCGTTGGCATTAAGCGTCGCGGTGCTGAAATTGCCGAATTGATCAAGCGTAAAATTACCGATTTAACACAGAAAGAATTGCCCTCTATTGATTTAGATATCACCTTTTATCGTGATGATTTAGAGTATGCAGAACCAAGCCAAGCACCAATTTATCATGGTTCTTCTGACTATATTAGCGTGCAAAATAAAACGGTAATCTTAATTGATGATGTACTTTTTACCGGTCGCACCATTCGCGCAGCATTAGATGCTTTAGCGGATTTTGGGCGTGCTGCAAAGGTAGAATTAGTGATTTTTGTTGACCGAGGTCATCGTGAATTGCCAATTCGAGCTGACTATGTGGGTAAAAATGTACCCACCAGTCGCAGTGAGAAAGTTCAAGTTCGTACCATGAAATTTGACAGTTGCTATGAAGTGGCTTTATTGTCAAAATAAGGAACTTTTCTTGAAGTACATAATCTAACCCATTGTCTTTAATTAACTGTACCAACGGATAAATATGAAACTTATGTCTTTAAAATCAATTTTTGTAGTGGCGATCAGTGCCTTTGCTATTTCAACCTCTGCACAAGCGGTAGAACAAGTGGTGGCCACCGTTGATGGCGCACCAATCTTAGAAAGCCAACTAAAACGTGCTTTAGGAAAACGTGCAAATACAGAAGAAAACCGAATGAAAGCATTGGACAGCATTATTGATGATATGCTGTTACAAAAAGCTATTAAAGAATCTGGCGTTAATGTCAGCGCGGCAAAAATTGATCAAATTGTGCGTAATATTGCCGCACAAAATGGCTTAACCTATGGACAATTCCTTGATGTTTTAGACTACCAAGGTATTTCATTACAAAAATTCCGTAGCAACATTCGTAACCAAATTTTAATGTCTGAAGTGCGTAACCGTAGCATTGGCAAACACATTGATGTTAGCCGAGAAGACGTTGAAGCACTCAGCAAACAAATGTGGGAAAATGCAAAAAATAGTGGTAATACAAAAGCGTTAACAACAACGCATTACCAAGTGCGCCATATTTTGTTAAAATTAAATCCAATGTTAAATGACGCACAAGCTAAAGCAAAATTAACTGAAATTCGTTCTGATATCCTTGCGGGTAAAACAACTTTTGCTGCAGCAGCGAAAGATTATTCAAAAGATTACTTATCAGGTGCAAATGGCGGTGACTTAGGTTTTACAGCACCAGATAGCTATGTACCTGAATTTGCCAATACCATTAGAAAAACCAAAAAAGGACAGATTTCTGCGCCTTTTAAAACCGAGTTTGGTTGGCATATTTTAGAAGTAATGGATAGTCGTGATGGCGAGGTAAGCGAAAATGCATTCCGCCAAAAAGCCTATGAAACCTTAGTTAATCAGCAACTTCAAGATGAAGCAAAAGATTGGGTTAAAGCCTTACGTAAAGGTGCTGAAATCAAATATCTAGTAAGATAATTTTTCGGTGGGCAATGCCCACCCTTTTTATTTTTATACATACATTATTATGAATTCCAAAAAACATTTAGGTCATACCGCCCGTAAACGATTTGGGCAAAACTTCTTACATGATGACAATGTCATACAGGGCATTGTTGCTGCCATTTATCCACAAAAAAATCAATTTTTAGTTGAAATCGGTCCCGGTTTAGGTGCTTTAACCGAACCAGTTGCGGATCAAATTGATCATTTAACCGTTGTCGAATTGGACCGCGATCTTGCTGAGCGATTACGCCATCATCCTTTCTTACATCAAAAATTAACCGTAATTGAAACGGATGCGATGCAATTTGATTTTGGCTCACTTTACGAGAAAGAAGAATGTCAAGGGAAAGGACTGAAATTAAGAATCTTTGGTAACCTCCCCTATAATATTTCTACACCATTGATGTTCCATTTATTTAAGTTCCACGACAAAATTCAAGATATGCACTTTATGTTGCAGAAAGAAGTGGTAAAACGCTTATGTGCAGCGCCAAATAGCAAAGCATATGGCCGCTTAACGATTATGGCGCAATATTTTTGCCAAGTGATGCCTGTATTAGAAGTGCCACCAACAGCGTTTAAACCTGCACCCAAAGTGGATTCTGCGGTTGTGCGCTTAATTCCACATGAAACCTTACCTCATCCTGTTAAGGATTTATATTGGCTTAATCGTGTAACCAGCCAAGCTTTTAACCAAAGACGAAAAACCTTACGTAATGCGTTATCTGGTTTAATTTCTGCGGAAAATTTAACCGCACTTAATATTGATTTGAATGCACGAGCAGAAAATCTCAGCATTGCAGATTATGCACGCTTAGCAAATTGGTTATATGATAATCCTCCCGAAATGGACAATGCAGAAATAATTGACTCCGAAGACTAATTATGGCGAATTATATTGTTGGTGATTTACATGGTTGCTATGACGAATTGCAACTTTTATTAGAAAAAGTCCAATTTGATCCTCTAAAAGATCATCTCTACTTAACTGGTGATTTAGTGGCAAGAGGCGATAAATCTTTGGAATGTTTACGCTTTGTTAAATCCTTGGGTAATGCAGCACAAACAGTGCTTGGCAACCATGATTTACACTTACTTTCCACCGCACTTGGTATAAAAAAAGTCAAACCTTGGGATAAAGTCGATGCGATTTTCGCTGCGGAAGATTTCGAAGAATTAATGGATTGGTTACGCCGCCAGTCACTATTTATTCATCAACAACAATTAGGGTTCTGTCTTGCTCATGCGGGTATTTCACCTGATTGGGATTTGCAAACTACGATGGATTGCGCAAAAGAAGTTGAACAAGTGCTCAGTTCAGAGCAATACCCTGATTTGTTAGCTCAAATGTACGATAGCCAACCAGATCGCTGGCAAACGGATTTACAAGGCATTTCTCGTTTACGTTATATCATCAATGTGTTCACGCGTATGCGTTTTTGCTATAGCGATCATCGTTTGGATTTTGAATGTAAATCGCCTGTTTCACAAGCCCCAGACTATCTCAGCCCTTGGTTCAACTTAGATAATCCATTATTTAAACAAGAGCAGATTATTTTTGGACATTGGGCAAGTTTAGTGGATACGCCTGTTCCAAATAATATTTATGCGTTAGACACAGGCTGTGCTTGGGGCAATCGAATGACGTTACTTCGTTGGGAAGATAAGCAATATTTTGTTCAACCTAGCCTACAAAACCGCGGTGTAAAATAAAACAGTTTTTGTAATAAAAAAATGGACGTTAAGCGTCCATTTTTCTTTTTAGGTTTCATTAATTACTATAACGATAAATCGCATCAGCAATTTCTCTGTCTTTGTGCAATCCTCTCACCACATCCTGTAAGGTTAAGGTCAAACTTTTTTGGATATCGAGATTATTCACACCTAGCACACCTTCATCGACACGACTTGCACCAATATTTTTGGTGAAATTGCCTTTCACGCCTTGCACATGAATTTCTAATTGTACGCGTGAAGAGATTTTATGACGAAGATTGCCTTCATCAACCTGAGCGTAAAACTCTTTTACTCGTACTAACAATTGCGTATTCGCTTCTGCACTAGCTAAGCGGAAGCCTTTCGCATTTAAATCTTGTTGTACCACCTGTTGAAATAGTTTAGCCACTTCTGGCGAAGCAGATAATTTTAATAATGAACCAGAAGATGTGTAACTAGATATTTCCGGCTGCGCACGCTCATCTTTTGTGACCACATTAACAATGGCTTTTTGATTCATTGTGTTAAATGCAACGGTTGCTGTTGGCGATGCTGGCGAAAAATGAAGCGTATTGCTCGGTTTATCAGCACAAGCAGCCAATAAAACACTACTTGCCACCAGTGCTACCAACGAAAATGGTTTGCGTAATTTCATAATATGTCCTCAATGTAAAATAATCGTCGCATTATTCTTGCAAACTTACTTTATAATGTATAGCCTTCTTAGCAAATTTTTTATTCATGGAGAATCAAATGACCAAACAACAAGAGCTGATCGATAGATTAACGCAAGAATTTACACCGCACTTTGTTCATGTAGAGAATGAAAGCCACATGCACCGTTCAGGACGCGGCGGTGATTCACATTTCAAAATTGTCCTAGTAAGCGATAAATTCGATCATATCAGCAAAGTGGCGCGCCATCGTTTAATTTATCAATTTCTTTCCGCAGATCTCGAAAATGGCATACACGCCCTTGCTTTACATACTTATACGCTAGCAGAATGGCAAGCGTTAGGCCAACAATATCCACAATCACCAAATTGTACTGGAATTGGCGTATAACTCTTTAGAAGTATTTTTGCAAAAACTCTCATTTTTTAGCCAAATATCACTAAAAATACGGTGTTAAAGTAGAAGAAATGTCGATTTTTAGTTAGAATAGGTTGTTATTTTTGTCTTTATTTTGGGGCAAATACAGAATTTGAGTTTTTATTTTTATGGTTTTACAAAACCATTACTCAATGTGTGGTCATTATTTTTAATTTTTTATAAATAGTGGCTTAATTTTTAAACCTAACGAAAAGTAGTGCAAACAATGATTACGATTAAAAAAGGCTTGGATCTTCCTATTGCAGGGAAACCAGAACAAGTAATCCGTAGCGGCAATGCCGTTACTGAAGTTGCCTTGCTTGGCGAAGAATATGTAGGTATGCGTCCTTCAATGAAGGTACGTGAAGGTGATGTAGTGAAAAAAGGTCAGGTACTTTTTGAAGATAAAAAGAATCCTGGCGTTGTATTTACTGCCCCTGCTAGCGGTACTATTTCTGCGATTAATCGCGGTGCTAAGCGAGTATTACAATCTGTGGTAATTCGTGTTGAAGGTAATGAACAAGTTACTTTCGATAAATACGATGTTGCTGCATTGAGCCAATTAAGCGAAACACAAGTGCGTCAAAATTTACAAGCCTCTGGCTTATGGACAGCATTACGTACGCGCCCATTTGGTAAAGTACCCGCAGTTGATGCAGTTCCTGCGTCAATCTTCGTAAATGCAATGGATACCAATCCATTATCAGCAAACCCAGAAGTAGTCCTAAAAGAACATTGGCAAGATTTTGTGTATGGTTTGACTGTGTTAAGCCGCCTACATCCAAATGGCAAAATCCATTTATGTAAAGCTGGCGACACAAATATCCCAACAGCAGATATTGAAAACCTTGCAATTCATGATTTTGGCGGTCCACATCCAGCGGGTTTAGTGGGTACTCACATTCACTTTATCGATCCTGTTAGCGTAACTAAACAGGTATGGCATTTAAACTATCAAGATGTCATCGCATTCGGTAAATTGTTCACCACTGGTGAGATCTATACAACACGTGTTATTTCATTAGCAGGTCCACAAGTCAAATCGCCTCGTTTAATTCATACACACCTTGGTGCGAATCTTTCTCAATTAACAGAAAATGAATTAAATGAAGGACAAAATCGTATTATCTCTGGTTCTGTATTACATGGTAAGAAAGCGGAAGGTCCACATAACTATTTAGGTCGTTATGCATTACAAGTTTCTGTTATTGCAGAAGGTAGCGACAAAGAATTTATGGGTTGGATTACACCACAAGCAAGTAAGTACTCAATTACACGTACCGTTTTAGGTCACTTTGGTCGTAAATTATTCAATTTTACCACCGCAGTTAATGGTGGCGATCGTGCAATGGTACCAATTGGCTCTTATGAGCGTGTTATGCCATTAGATATCTTACCAACTTTATTATTACGTGATCTTGCTGCGGGCGATACAGACTCAGCTCAAGCACTCGGTTGTTTAGAGTTAGAAGAAGAAGATTTAGCACTCTGTACTTTTGTTTGTCCGGGTAAAACCGACTACGGTTCACTCTTACGTCAAGCATTAGATAAGATTGAGAAGGAAGGTTAAAAATGGGTTTAAAACATCTTTTTGAAAAAATGGAACCCGCGTTTTTACCTGGTGGCAAATATGCGAAACTTTACCCTCTATTTGAGGCAATGTTTACATTAGTTTATACACCAGGGACAGTCACTAAAAACACCACTCACGTGCGTGATGCGATTGACTCAAAACGTATGATGATTACTGTTTGGTTAGCATTATTCCCAGCAGTTTTCTATGGTATGTATAACGTAGGTCAACAATCTATTAATGCCATTGCACATTTAGGTACAACAGTTGAGGCATTAGCAACAAATGACTGGCACTATGCACTTGTGCAATTGTTAGGTATTGATGTTTCGACAACAGCAGGCATTGGCAGCAAAATGGCATTAGGTGCGGTATTCTTTTTACCGATTTACCTCACAGTTTTTGCATTAGGTTCATTAATTGAAGTTGTGTTTGCCGTTGTTCGTGGCCATGAAGTAAACGAAGGTTTATTCGTTACTACTATTCTTTTTGCTCTTATCGTTCCGCCAACATTACCATTATGGCAGGCGGCTTTAGGTATTACCTTTGGTTTAGTTGTAGCAAAAGAAGTGTTTGGTGGTGTAGGCAAAAATTTCATGAACCCAGCATTAGCAGGCCGTGCATTCCTATTCTTTGCTTATCCAGGTCAAATTTCTGGTGATATTGTTTGGACGGCTGCAGATGGTTTCTCTGGCGCAACCGCACTTTCACAATGGGCACAAGGTGGCGAAGCAGCATTAAAACACGTTGCAACGGGTCAACCAATCACTTGGATGGATGCGTTCTTAGGTAATATCCCTGGCTCTATGGGTGAAGTATCAACTTTAGCATTAATCATTGGTGGTGCAATCATCGTCTTTGCTCGCATTGCTTCTTGGCGTATCATTGCTGGCGTATTCTTAGGTATGGTATTAACTTCTACCCTATTTAACTTAATTGGCTCAGCTACAAACCCATTATTCTCTATGCCATGGCATTGGCATCTTGTATTAGGTGGTTTTGCAATCGGTATGTTCTTTATGGCAACCGACCCTGTATCAGCTTCATTCACCAATACAGGTAAATGGTGGTATGGCTTATTAATTGGTTTTATGGCGGTATTAATTCGTGTTGTAAACCCAGCATATCCAGAAGGGATGATGTTAGCTATCTTATTCGCAAACTTATTTGCTCCAATTTTCGACTACTTAGTGGTTCAAGCAAATATCAAACGTCGGAGAGCACGCAATGGCTAAATTCAATAAAGATAGTGTTGGCGGTACAATTCTCGTAGTTGTGCTTGTCAGCTTAGTTTGCTCTATTATCGTAGCTGCTACTGCAGTAGGTTTAAAATCGACTCAAGATGAGCAAAAGTTGCTAGATAAGCAAAAAAATATTTTAAGTGTTACAGGTCTATTACCAGCTAAAGCAAAAAGTACAGATATTAAAGCAATCTATGCTAAAAATATTGAACCTAAAATCGTTGATTTAGCCACAGGTGAATATTTGGACAATGTAACTAACTTTGACGCAAAAAATGCAGTTAAAGTTGCAGGACAACATATTGATATTGCACCAGCTGATGATAAAGCAGGTATTAAAAAACGTGCAAATTTTGCTGAAGTGTATTTAGTGAAAAATGATCAAGGCGAAGTAACTCAATATGTATTACCAATGTATGGCAACGGTTTATGGTCTGTGATGTACGGATTTGTTGCAGTTGAACCAGATCTAAACACTGTAAAAGGGATTACCTACTATGAACAAGGTGAAACCGCGGGTTTAGGTGGTGAAATTGCTAACCCTAACTGGCAAAAATACTTTGTGGGTAAAAAACTTTACGACGCACAAAACCAAGTGGCGATCAAAATCGGTAAAAATGCTTCAGCAGATGCAGAACACGGTATTGATGGTCTTTCAGGTGCAACTTTAACCACAAATGGTGTTCAAGGTTCATTTGATTATTGGTTTGGTCCAAACGGCTTTGGTCCATATTTTGCCAAAATTAAAGCGGGGGCAAACTAATGGCTAATTCAAATATGAAAAAATTATTACTATCGCCTATCGCGGATAGTAACCCAATTGCGTTACAAATTTTGGGTATTTGTTCAGCACTTGCAGTAACAACCAAACTTGAGACCGCAGTGGTAATGGCAATTGCGGTAAGTTTAGTAACCGCATTTTCTAGCTGCTTTATCTCAATTATTCGTAACTATATTCCAAATAGCATTCGAATTATTGTTCAAATGGCTATCATTGCTTCATTAGTAACACTTGTTGACCAAGTATTACAGGCTTTTGCTTACGAACTTTCTAAGCAATTATCGGTATTCGTTGGCTTAATTATTACTAACTGTATCGTAATGGGACGTGCAGAAGCTTTTGCAATGAAAGAGCCACCAGCAGCCAGCTTTGTTGATGGTTTAGGTAATGGTATCGGCTACGGTGTGATCTTAGTCATTGTGGCATTCTTACGTGAACTGATTGGTTCAGGTAAGATTTTCGGTATTACCGTATTCCAAACTGTTCAAGATGGTGGTTGGTATCAAGCAAACGGCTTATTCTTATTAGCACCAAGTGCGTTCTTTATTATCGGCTTTTTAATCTGGGGCCTAAGAACTTGGAAACCTGAACAGGTGGAGAAATAATCCATGGAACATTTATTAAGTATTTTTGTAAAGTCTATCTTTATTGAAAATATGGCTCTTTCTTTCTTCCTAGGTATGTGTACATTCCTAGCGGTATCAAAGAAAGTATCCACCTCATTTGGTTTAGGGATTGCAGTAATTGTTGTTCTCGGTATTGCTGTGCCTGTAAACCAACTTGTTTATACCCATATTTTAAAAGATGGCGCACTTGTTGAAGGTATTGATTTAACCTTCTTACGCTTTATTACATTCATCGGTGTTATTGCTGCATTAGTACAAATCCTTGAAATGATCTTGGATAAGTTCTTCCCTGCTTTATACAGTGCATTAGGGATCTTCTTACCATTGATTACAGTAAACTGTGCAATTTTCGGTGGCGTATCTTTCATGGTGCAACGTGAATACAATTTCGTTGAATCTGTTGTTTACGGTATCGGTGCCGGTACAGGTTGGATGCTAGCTATCGTTTCATTAGCTGGTTTAACAGAAAAAATGAAATATTCTGATGTACCAGCTGGTTTACGCGGTTTAGGTATTACCTTTATCACCGTAGGCTTAATGGCATTAGGTTTCATGTCATTCTCAGGTATTCAATTATAAGGAGCATATCGTGGATAGTAATTTTATTTTCGGTATTGGCGTATTTACTGCCCTTGTATTGGTACTTGCGGTAGTTATCTTATTCGCTAAATCTAAATTAGTGGACTCTGGCGATATCACTATCTCGATCAACGAAGATCCAGAAAAAGCTATTACTTTACCTGCTGGCGGCAAATTATTAGGCGCATTAGCAAGCAAAGGGATTTTTGTTTCATCTGCTTGTGGTGGCGGTGGCTCATGTGGTCAATGTATCGTTAAAGTAAAATCTGGCGGCGGTGAAATCCTACCAACAGAACTTTCACACATTACTAAACGTGAAGCGAAAGAAGGCTATCGCCTTGCTTGCCAAGTAAACGTGAAAAGCAGCATGGATATTGAATTACCAGAAGAAATCTTTGGTGTAAAAAAATGGCAATGTACTGTTATTTCTAACGACAACAAAGCAACCTTCATCAAAGAGCTTAAATTGGCCATTCCTGAAGGCGAGGAAGTACCATTCCGCGCGGGTGGTTATATTCAAATTGAAGCTGACCCACACACAGTGCATTACAAAGACTTCGATATTCCACAAGAATATCATGAAGACTGGGATAAATTTGATTTATGGCGTTATACATCAAAAGTGGACGAGCATATTGTGCGTGCTTACTCAATGGCATCATACCCAGAAGAGAAAGGTATCATTATGCTAAACGTGCGTATTGCAACGCCACCACCACGTAATCCAGATGTACCGCCAGGTCAAATGTCTTCATATATTTGGTCATTAAAAGCAGGCGATAAAGTCACTATTTCTGGTCCATTCGGTGAATTCTTCGCCAAAGAAACAGACAATGAAATGGTATTTATCGGTGGTGGTGCAGGTATGGCGCCAATGCGTTCACATATATTTGACCAGTTAAAACGTTTGAAATCAAAACGTAAAATGTCATTCTGGTATGGTGCACGTTCTAAACGTGAAATGTTCTATGTCGAAGACTTTGACGGCTTACAAGCTGAAAATGACAACTTCGTATGGCATGTGGCGCTTTCTGATCCACTTCCAGAAGATAATTGGGATGGTTACACAGGCTTTATTCACAACGTCCTTTATGAAAACTACCTGAAAAATCATGAAGCGCCAGAAGATTGTGAATACTATATGTGTGGACCACCAGTGATGAACGCCGCGGTAATCAATATGTTAAAAGATTTAGGCGTTGAAGATGAAAACATCTTATTAGATGATTTCGGTGGTTAATCCCTCATAACATCTAAAAAAGTGCGGTCAGATTTTGTAAAGTTTTGCAGAATCTGACCGCTTGTATTCCACGTTAGAAAATAAATGAAAATGTATTCCCTATCTTTTCATTTATTTTCTTAGTTTTTAAGGAGTCTCAGTGAACATGAGAAAGATACCCCATTGGATTTACGCAAGCCTTCTCAGCTTATTATTAATTGCTTGCGAAAAACCAGCACAACAAATTGCCCTTGAAGGCAAAACCATGGGCACAACTTACCATATAAAATATATGGATAATCCCCAATTAAAACAAAATGCAGAACAAATGCACCAAGGCATTGAAGCAATTTTGAAAGATGTGAATGCCAAAATGTCTACCTATATTCCCGACTCAGAGCTGAGCTTATTTAATAAAAATCCCTTAACCAATCAACCCATTGAGGTATCCGCGGATTTAGCTCGAGTTGTCGCGGAAGCTATTGAATTAAATACGGTGACACAAGGCGCATTGGATGTAACTGTGGGCCCTATCGTGAATTTATGGGGATTTGGTCCTGAAAAACGTGTAGAAAAAGCACCAACAGCGGAGCAAATTGCAGAACGTAAGGCTTGGGTAGGTATTGATAAAGTCAAGCTCACCGAACAGAACGGCAAGTTTTTCCTCACAAAATCGGTGCCACAACTTTATATTGATCTGTCATCTATTGCCAAAGGTTTTGGCGTCGATCTCGTTGCTGATTATATTCAGTCCATGGGAGCCGAAAACTATCTGGTTGAAATTGGTGGCGAAATTCGTGCTCATGGCAAAAATACGGAAGGAAAAGATTGGCAAATTGCGATCGAAAAACCAAATTTTGATGGCTCACGCAGCGTTTCTCAAGTGATTGGATTAAAAGATTTTGCCATGGCAACCTCTGGCGATTATCGTAACTATTTTGAAGATAACGGGCAACGTTTCTCACATGAAATAGATCCAAACACTTGCCGGCCAATTCAACATAATTTAGCCTCTATTACCGTATTGGCAAACCGCTCTATGACAGCAGACGGCTTATCCACAGGACTTTATGTCTTAGGCGCAGAAAAAGCATTGCAAGTGGCAGAACAGCACAAAATCCCAATCTACTTAACCGTCAAAACAGAAAAAGGATTTGAAAACAAAATGTCATCCGCATTTAGTCAATTAATTAATCAACAATAAGGTCAGATTATGAAACTTTTTTTAATCACATTTGCTATCTTTATCTTTGTTATTCTTGGTATGGCAATCGGCTATATTTTCCAGAAGAAAAAAATTGCAGGTAGCTGTGGCGGTATCTCAGCATTAGGTATGAAGAAAGTCTGCGATTGCGATGAACCTTGCGATAATCTTAAAGCCAAATTAGACGCAGGCGATGAAGCAGCAAAAGCAGAATACGAAGAAAAATTCGCTAAAAAACAACCGCAGTTTTATGAAGTGAAATAACTGACAGAGCAAGAATCGATATGAATTCAGAACATTCTCTTTTCGAACAAACGAAAGCTGTATTATTTGGTGTTGCTGTGGCGGATGCTTTAGGTGTGCCTGTTGAATTTGAAAGCCGTGAGTATTTACAGTCAAACCCTGTGACGAAAATGTTGGAATATGGCACTTATCATCAGCCCAAAGGCACTTGGTCTGATGATAGTTCAATGACTTTTTGCTTAGCAGAGTCCCTTTCTAAAGGATATGATTTAGATGATATTGCCCGAACTTCATTTAAATGGATGAATGAAGCTTATTGGACACCATATGAAGAGGTTTTCGATATTGGTAGAGGCACATTGCAAGCATTAATGAAATTAGATAAAGGCATTTCTCCTAGAGATTCGGGTGGTCAAGCAGAAACAGATAATGGCAACGGATCATTGATGCGAATTTTACCATTGGTGTTTGAAGTCAAAAACACATCTTTAGATGACACATTCACCAAGGTTTGTGATGTTGGGGGATTTACTCACGGGCATATTCGTAGCCACCTGGCTTGTTTATACTACATTGAGTTTGCTAGATTCCTGCTTGATGGAAAAGATAAATTTGAAATTTACCAACAGTTAAAAAATCCAATTCAAGCGTTTATCCATCACATTGGAGCCACAAAAGAACTTACACATTTCTCTCGTTTATTAAGCGATGACATCTGGAAATTCTCTTCAGACGACATTTACAGCAGTGGTTATGTGATGCACACTTTAGAAGCAAGTATTTGGTGTTTACTGACCACAAACAACTATAAAGAAGCAGTGTTAAAAGCCGTGAATTTGGGTGAAGATACAGATACAACCGCAGCAGTAACGGGTGGATTAGCAGCTCTATTATATGGTTTTAATGAAATCCCAAAAGAGTGGATCGAGCAGTTAGCTAAGAAAGATAAGATAGAAGAATTATCTAATCAATTAGCAAAACGATATTTGCGAGAATAATAATGAAGTCAAAAACCTACGAAAAAAATTTTCCAAAATTAACCGCACTTGAGTTGGCAGAAAATGCCAAAAAGAAAGTTATTTGTGGTATGTCAGGCGGCGTGGATTCTTCAGTGTCTGCTTTTATTCTTCAACAACAAGGCTACCAAGTGGAAGGCTTGTTTATGAAGAATTGGGAAGAAGATGATGATACGGATTATTGCACTGCGGCAGCTGATTTAGCTGATGCTCAAGCTGTATGTGATAAATTAGGCATTAAACTGCATAAAATCAACTTTGCAGCGGAATATTGGGACAATGTGTTTGAGCATTTTCTTGCTGAATACAAAGCAGGTCGCACGCCAAATCCTGATATTCTCTGTAATAAAGAAATTAAATTTAAAGCTTTCTTAGAATATGCAGCGGAAGATTTAGGTGCAGATTATATTGCGACGGGTCATTATGTGCGTCGTGGCGAACAAAATGGCGAATGTCAATTATTACGCGGTTTAGATAATAATAAAGATCAAAGCTACTTTCTTTATACGTTAAGTAAAACACAGATAGCGCAAAGTTTATTCCCTGTAGGTGAAATAGAAAAACCAGTTGTGCGCGCCATCGCGGAAGATCTCGGCTTAGTAACTGCAAAGAAAAAAGATTCAACCGGTATTTGCTTTATTGGCGAGCGTAAATTTAAAGACTTCTTAGCGCGTTATTTACCTGCACAATCAGGCAATATTCGTACCATTGATGGACAGATTATTGGTCGTCATGATGGCTTAATGTATCACACATTAGGGCAGCGCAAAGGGCTTGGTATCGGCGGAATTAAAGGAATGAGCGAGAACGCATGGTATGTTGTGGAAAAAGATTTGATCAATAACGAACTGATCGTTGCCCAAGGGCAAGATAATTCGGCATTGCTTTCTCAAGGTTTGATTGCACAACAATTACATTGGGTTAATCGTCAACCTATTCGTGAGCCCTTACGTTGTACGGTAAAAACTCGCTATCGTCAGACAGATATTCCTTGCCAAATTACGCCGATTGATGATGATTGCATTGAAGTCCGTTTTGATGAGCCTCAAATTGCGGTTACACCAGGGCAATCAGCAGTATTCTATCAAGGCGAGATTTGTCTTGGCGGTGGGATTATCGAATCACAAATTAAATAATCTGTTTCAAGTGCGGTCAAAAAGATCTGATTTTTCACCGCACTTTTTCGAGAAACTCACATAAGAAAAGCGACTTAAGTCGCTTTTTTATCATTTAATCTTCTCTTGTGAAATACAATCGGCTATCCGCCAGCTGATCGGTAAAATTAAGATCATGTGAAGCAATAATCATAGGAAGATGTAATTGCTTCAAAAGTGCGGTCAATTTTTGGATATTTTTGCTATCCAAACCATTTGTCGGCTCATCCAACAGCAATACTTGCGGTTGCATTGCCAATACGCCAGCTAAAGCAGTGAAATTCTGCTCACCGCCCGATAGCGTATTCACTGAGCGATCTTTCAATCTAGTAATATCAAGTCGTTCTAATTGTTGTAATGCAATATCATAGGCTTGTTGCTTATCCATTCCCTGATTTAAAGGGCCAAAAGCCACATCATCTAATACGGTTGGTCCAAATAATTGTTCACTAGCATTTTGAAAACAAATGCCAATTTTGCCTCTTAGCGGTACAAAATCAGCTTCTTTCTGGCAATGATTACCAAACCACTGAATTTCGCCCTGAGAAATAGGTAAAAATCCCAATAATGCATGTAATAAAGTGGATTTACCACAACCAATTTCGCCTTGCAAAAACAGGCATTGTTGTGAGGTTAATGAAAAACTTAAATCAGAAATTATCGCTCGTCCATTGCGATGAAGATGAAGTTGATTTACTTGTAAAATATTAGCCATTCTTTTTTGTTATTTGCTGAAGTTGGAAGCCACGCGCTTTCAATGCCATTTCCGTCCGTTCCACTCTCATCATGGCATGAATGAGTAATAACGCCACTCGCTGCGCACTGACATAAAATGTGCGAGCGTTAAATTTCGCTTGGAAACCTCTCGCTCGCATTGCCATATCCATATTTTGATGTAATTCTTTAAATACCGCAATATAACGAACGGTTAAAACGAATAAATAAACCAATTTTCTTGGTAGAGGAAGCCGTTGAATAGCTTGCAGTAAAATGCTGTCATTGATGTTGAGCAACAAAGTCCACAATAAGATCAGAATTAAATTAATACGCAAGCTCATTAATAACGCGAGATTGATACCTTTTGGATTGAGGATGATACCTTGTGGGCTAATTTTCCAACTTAATGTCAGCCAAAGTAAGAGAGTAAAAATATGTAATTTTGACCACAATTTCACATAAGTCATTAATGATTTACGGAAATAAAAAATCAATGAAATAAACAGAACTAGTGCCACTCCATTGAGTGCCACTAAAAGTGGAATATGTTGCACCGCACTTATGAGCAAGCTTAACAAAAAAGCATAAATTAAGCGAAAGTGCGGTTGAAAAAAAGGAAATTTCATTGGTTCGTACAGAAAATTGCAGGCGACATTTTGGCTAATAATAAAATCACTACAAGACTAATTATGCTATCCACAATAAATACAGGTAAATGGGAAACCAGTAGCAGCACAATTAAATCGTAATACGCTTTTCCACCATCAAAGGTCAGCACAAGAGAAGCAAAAAGTGCAGCACCACCCACACCAAGAATACCCGCTAAAATGCCGGCTATCATTTTCTGCTGACGAGAACTTTCTATCTTTACCAAAGGGCGACATAAATAGAACACTAAGACGGCAGGAAAAGCCATAATGCACAAGTTCACACCTAATACAGCCAAACCACCGAATGAGAAAAATAATGCTTGTAATAATAGGGCGATTAAAAATGCAGGAAACACAGCCCAACCGAGAAATAATCCCGCCATGCCATTTAAAATTAAATGAACACTGCCAATCCCCACTGGAATATGTATTGTACTAGCAACAAAAAAAGCGGCAGAAAACAACGCAGTTAAGGAAAATTGTTCTGCTTTAATTTGGCGTAAACCAACAAATACACCAACAGCTGCAAGTACAGCACCAGTGATCAATGTTGGGGTATGTAATACACCTTCAGATAAATGCATATTAGTCTCTCTTGCCTGAGGTTAATGTGCGGCGTGACTGCCACAACGCCCATAAACCAATGATGCCAACAATATAGCCGATACCGCCGATCACATCACGCCAATAAATTTTATCTCTTAATTGAGCAATATCTTCGCGTAATAAAATCAAAGCGTTATCATTATTTGCCGCTTGCTGATGAATACGGTTAGCGATCACAGTAGCTCGATGGCCTTCTTCTCCTTCAACCACGACTTTAAACAGATGTTCACCCGAAGCCTGTAAGCTAAAGCGACCCGTTTCATCTGTTTTGCCACTCACTATGTTATCTTGCTGACCTTGAGGATAAGCTTCTACATAGGTTTCCGCAGCGGGTGTCATATCAGAATAATAGGCTTTACCCGTAATTTGTTTGCCATCATATTGGGCGATCACATACAAACTATGTGATAACGCACTTTGGCTGAAAACAGCCAAAAGTGCGGTTAAAATAATTAAAACTTTTTTCATTTATTTCACATCAAAAGTTAACATATATTCAATACTACGTTCGTTGTAGTCTGGATTCTCTGCCACTTTTTCTTCGAATTCAGCCCACACTTTGTTGTAACCCGCAGTTGGTGTGAATTGTGCAATACCTTTTTCGTTAGTGAGATTATAAGGATGATCTTCACCTAAACCCACTTTAATATCTTTCGCTGGTTTACCATCAACTAACACCAAAATATCCATTGGTTGACCTGCTTTTGGCATTGCTTGAGGAACTAACTCATATTTCATTTGATGTGCTTTATAAGCTAAATCATCCCAAGCTAAAATAGCTTTACCAAATTTCACAGGATTAATGCTAAGCACCGCTGTAGGTTCTTCTTTTTTCGTTTTTTCTACGTACTTACCACTTGGTAATTTCGACCAAACACCATTGTCAAACTTCACAAATACAATTGATGTTTTTGGTGCAGCAAAATAAGCTTCACCTTGTTTAAATTGTACACTAGCAGGTGTTACTTTACCCATCGCATCCAACAATTTAACTGCTTTTAACTTGCTTTCTGGATAGCTTTCAGTTTCCTCATGCCCAAATTTTACAACATATTGATCCGCTTCCCCTTTCACTGGTTCAAGCCATACATTGTGTGCACTCGCCATAGCACTTGCAAAAAGTGCGGTTAAAACAACAGCCATTTTTTTCATTGTCATTCTCCTTGTTAAACAAATTATTGGTGATTGTGATAATAAAATATGAAGTAACTTCAAGGTCAATGCAGATATAAGTAGAAAAATATGAGATAAATCAAGAAATAGATAATTAGATAAAAAATTAGGCGCCATTAATGAACATTAAGCACTCAATAACCGCATTGTTTTATCATGCTAAATACTAGACGACATTATAACTAGAGTTTAACTTTAAAAAAAAATAGATAAATGCTATATTAAGCGCCTATTTTAAAGGCATTTAATACCAATAATGGCGACGAATTACTACGATATTACTTTAGCGCTGGCTGGCGTATGTCAAAGTGCAAAATTAGTTCAACAATTTGCTCATAATGGACAAGCTGATACAGAGGCATTAGAAACAAGCCTTTACAGCTTGCTACAAACACAACCTGAAAATGTATTGTCTATCTATGGCGGGACAGAAAAAAACTTAAAATTAGGTCTCAGCACACTATTAGAACAACTTAATGCGCAAAATCCTGAGCTAGCACGCTATTGGCTGGGGCTTTTGGGCTTGGCTGCCAAACTTGAGAAACAGCCACAAAATAAAGCAGAACTAGCGCGTCGTATTCAATATTTACCTACTCAGCTTGAACATTTCCATTTATTTGATGATGAAATGTTAGAAAAGCTGGCAATGATGTATACCGATATAATTAGTCCGCTAGGTAAACGATTACAAATCATGGGATCGTCCCTTTATTTACAGCAATCAAGTATACAAAATCGTATTCGAGCCTGTTTGTTAGCAGGTATTCGTTCTGCGATTTTATGGCAGCAACTTGGTGGCTCAAAATGGCAATTACTTTTCTCTCGCCGCAAAATCGCTGATGCGGCACAACAAATTTACGATTCACTTTAACGGAGTAAAATTTATATGCAACTCAATGCGTTAACAGCACTTTCCCCTATTGATGGTCGCTATCAAGATAAAACGACTGCATTACGCAGCATTTTTAGCGAATTTGGTTTATTAAAATTCCGCGTAACCGTTGAAGTTCGTTGGTTACAAAAATTAGCAGCAACTACACAAATTGAAGAAGTCAAAGCTTTATCAAAAGAAGCAAACGATTACCTCGACCAAATCGTTGCCAATTTCAGCTTGGCAGATGCGGAGCGTATTAAAGAAATTGAGCGCACCACAAACCACGACGTAAAAGCTGTAGAATATTTTTTAAAGGAAAAAAGCACCGCACTTCCTGAGCTTGAAGCTGTCAGTGAATTTATTCACTTTGCTTGTACTTCAGAAGACATCAACAATTTATCCCATGCTTTAATGCTCAAAACAGCACGCGAAGAAGTGATTTTACCTGAATGGCAAAAATTAATTGATGAAATTACTCGCCTGGCAAACGAATATAAAGAAATTCCGCTCCTTTCTCGTACTCATGGTCAACCCGCTTCGCCGACCACAATGGGTAAAGAAATGGCGAACGTGGTCTATCGTTTACGTCGCCAATACAAACAATTACAACAGATTGATATTCTTGGTAAAATCAATGGTGCAGTGGGTAACTATAACGCACACTTATCAGCCTATCCCGATCTCGACTGGCACAAATTCAGCCAAGAATTCGTGACTTCATTAGGCGTCACCTGGAACCCATACACCACTCAAATTGAACCACACGACTATATTGCAGAGTTCTTTGATTGCGTAGTACGTTTCAATACAATCATTATTGATTTTGACCGCGATTTATGGGGCTACATTGCGTTAAACCATTTCAAACAACGCACAATTGCAGGGGAAATTGGCTCAAGCACAATGCCCCATAAAGTTAACCCAATCGACTTCGAAAATTCAGAAGGTAACTTAGGCGTTGCGAATGCAGTGATGACACATTTAGGTCAAAAATTACCAATTTCTCGCTGGCAACGTGATTTAACCGACTCAACCGTATTACGTAACCTCGGCGTTGGTTTAGGTTATTGCTTAATCGCCTATGCAGCAACCCGTAAAGGTATCAGCAAATTAGAAGTCAATGAGCAACATTTACGTGATGAATTAAATCAAAACTGGGAAGTGTTGGCTGAACCAATTCAAACCGTAATGCGTCGCTATGGCATTGAAAAACCATACGAAAAATTAAAAGAGTTAACGCGTGGTAAACGTGTAGATGAACAAGCAATGCGTGAGTTTATCGAAAAACTAGATATTCCTGCAGAGGAAAAAGTACGTTTACAACAATTAACCCCTGCAACCTACATTGGTGCCGCGGTTCAATTAGTCGAAAAACTCTAAAACTCAACAAAAATCCACCGCACTTTTTTCTACAAGTGCGGTGGATTTTTTTCATGTTTTAACCAAATCTCTGCTCGATTTCGCGTAAAATCGCTATCGGATCAAGTTCCAATCCCTTGCAATAAGCCACAAATTCAAATAAATCCAAACGCCGATCGCCAGTTTCAACTTTTCCTACAAAAGAAGATACCACGCCCATTTTTTCACACAATGCACGTTGAGAAAGATTAAGCTCGACACGTCGGTTAATTAAGCGCTGCCTTAACCAAATATGTTGCTCTGAATGAATGGATAGTCTTAAATTTGTCATTGCACCTATTTTAGGTGCAAGATATAATTGAACCTGTTTTAGGTTTGCCAACAATATACAGAGGAGAAAATAAAATGGAAAACAACGCTAAATCAGGTATGGTCGCAGGCATCATTGCTTGTGTTCTCGCGGTACTTGGTATCTTATTCCTAGGCATTGTATTTGTCCCACTTGCTGCGATCACTGCATTAATAGGATCTATCATTGCTTTTAAAAATAAAAACTTAGCAGGCATTGGTGTCAATATTTTGGCATGGGTTTTAATTCTCGTCGGTTTATTTACTTCTCCAATTCTATTGGCAGCGATTGGTTTAGGTAGTATGGCTTAGCACAATAATTTAAAAGGAATAAAAAATGAAAAAAATCATACTCTTTATTTTATGCTTTGGAGTGGTTGCTTGTTCAGAAAAGAACAAAGAATACTATTTAGCTAATCCAGATAAAGCTGAACAAAAATGGCAGCAATGTAGAAAAGCAATGGACAATGCTTTTATGAGCAATGATAAATCCTCTTTTGAAAAAACGGAGAAGGATCCTGAATGTAAAGCAAGCAGAGAAGCAATCATAGAATTGCGTAAGCAAAAGGAAGAACAAGAACGTTTAGAGAAAGAAGCGAAAGAAAAAGCCGCTATTGAGGAAGCAAGACAAAAATTAGATCAAGAATTTGGGCAGTTAGATTGGCAAGAATTTACTCGTCAATTTGTTAATACTCAATGTGCGACAAATTATATTCGTGAGGACGACTATCCTTGTCGTGCATTAAAATCGATCTACGATGAAAAAACGTCAAAAGCTAAAGCGGAATTAACAAAATTGACGTTTGCAGACTTGCTTGGGCAAGAAAAACAATACTGTGGGCGAGATCAACGTAAATTCTCCGCTTGCTCAGTGTGGGAAGAAGCGATCACAGAAGTGGGTAAATCACATTTCGATGCAATTCCTTTCCAAGAGCTAGAGAAAATAAACGATAAATTTTGTGTTTATGATGGTCGAAGATTAGCCGCATGTCATATTTTTGAAAAAGTAAAAAAGCAAAAAGGAAAAGAGATTATTAACGCTTATGTACAAAATTATGATGGCTTAAAGCAAGATTATAATCAATGCGTAAAACGTTTAGCTGAAATCGGCGATAACTGGAAGAAATATAAAGAAAGAGAGGCGGTTTCAAATTATTACCCTTGTCCACAAGCGAGAGATGCTCGCAGTCAATTGGGGTTACCTTATGATAATTTCAAAACATTAATGGAATAAACCGCACTTTGAACTAACAGTTTTACTCTTTTAGTCGATAAATCACCTGATTCGCCGATCCTCGCCAAATTAAGCTTGGATCGGCTTTTTCTTGTTCAAATTTACCATCAATAAGCACATCAATGTAAGGTAGAATTTTTTGTTGGAAATCATCTAACTCCGATAATTTATAGCCTGTCCAAACCCAAATATCTTTATCTGGACATTCAGCTTTAACGCGTTGAACAAAAGGTAAAAGCATTTCAAGATTCTGTGGATGAAGCGGATCACCTCCTGTTAGGGTTAAGCCTTGACGCTTAATCCGCGTATCCTTGAGATCATTAATAATCTGTTGTTCCATCACTTGATCAAAAAGAACACCAGCTGTAAAAGACCAACTTTTTTGGTTATAGCAACCTTTGCAAGCATGTGTGCAGCCACTCACAAACAAGGTGCAACGCGTTCCTTCGCCATTCACAACATCCACTGGATAATATTGAAGATAGTTCATTTATCTAAAGTGCGGTTAATTTTATAAATGTTTTACTCGACGTTTCACTTCTTCTTGTTTGCCTGCATTAAACGGGCGTGCGTCTGGACTGCCTAAATAGCCGCAGACACGTCTTGTAACAGATACTTTATCACTATCATGGTTACCGCATTTAGGGCAAACAAAACCTTTGCTGGTACATTTAAATTCGCCAGTAAACCCACATTCATAGCACTCATCAATCGGTGTATTGGTGCCATAGTAAGGTACGCGATCATAGCTATAATCCCATACATCTTCTAATGCTTTGAGATTGTGCTGAATATTTGGATATTCGCCATAACAAATAAAACCACCATTAGCTAAAGACGGGTATGGCATTTCAAAATCCAATTTATCGTAAGGATTAACTTTCTTTTCCACATCTAAATGATAGCTATTAGTGTAATAACCTTTGTCAGTTACCCCTTCAATCACACCAAATAATTTGGTATCTAAACGACAAAAACGATCGCAAAGATTCTCGCTTGGTGTGGAATATAAGCTAAATGCATAGCCCGTTTCTTGCTTCCATCGTTGTACGGCTTCACTTAAATATCGAACAATATCAATGCCTTTTTGACGTAAGTTATCACTATCATAAATATGTTGCCCATATAGCGCATTAATAGTTTCATGTATGCCAATATATCCAAGAGAAATTGAAGCCCGCCCATTTTTAAAAATTTGGGCGACATTATCTTCTGCTTTTAGACGTGCACCGCAAGCGCCTTCCATATATAAAATAGGGGCGACACGTGCTTTTGTATTTTCTAAGCGAGCAATGCGAGTCATCAAGGCCTTTTTAGCGATGTTTAAACGGGCATCCAATAATTGATAGAATTTATCTTCACATCCTTTAGCTTCTAAGGCGATACGGGGCAGATTTAAGCTAATAACGCCTAAATTATTGCGCCCATCATGTATTAATTCGCCATTTTCTTCATAAGCACCAAGGAAGCTACGACATCCCATTGGGGCTTTAAAGGATCCCGTTACTTGAATAACTTGATCATAATTGAGAATATCTGGATACATTCGTTTAGAAGCGCATTCTAACGCTAATTGTTTAATATCGTAATTTGGATCACTTTTAGACTGATTAACGCCTCTTTTAAGAGTAAACACTAATTTAGGAAAAACAGGCGTCTTGTGGTTTTTACCCAGCCCACGAATACGATTTTTAAGAATAGATTGTTGAATTAATCGCTCTTGCCAAGAAGTCCCTAAACCAAAACCAAAAGTAACAAAAGGCGTTTGCCCATTAGATGTATGTAGCGTGTTCACTTCATACTCTAAAGATTGAAAAGCATCAAAGCAATCTTTCTCTGTTAAAGCGCGAGCATAATCTTCTACTGCAGCAATATGCCATTGTTGTGCAGTTTTGAGATGTTTCTCATAGCTAAGTTGAACATAAGGAGCAAGTACTTCATCAATACGATTAATCGTTGTTCCGCCATAAATATGGCTAGCGACTTGGGCAATAATTTGTGCAGTAACCGCTGTTGCAGTACCAATGGATTTAGGTGGTTCAATCTCCGCATTCCCCATTTTGAAGCCTCGCGTTAGCATGCCTTTTAGATCAACTAACATGCAATTAAACATCGGGAAGAAAGGAGCATAATCCAAATCATGATAATGAATTTCGCCTTTTTCATGGGCTTCTACAACATCTTTAGGCAAAATATAGCGCTTAGCATAATGTTTTGCCACAATGCCTGCTAATAAGTCACGCTGAGTAGGTATAACTTTGGCATCTTTATTTGCATTTTCATTCAGTAATGCCACATTGCTCTGTTCTATCAGTCCCTCAATTTCTTGAGTTAAGTGGCTACGTTTTTCCCTTGCTAAATCACGATCATGACGATATTCAATATAAGCCCTTGCAACCTGTGGGTATTTGCTTTTCATCAAATGATTTTCAACGATGTGTTGGATCTGGTTAATATCAATCTCTTGTTGGTGTTGAGAAAAAATTACCTCACAAATTTGCTGACCAAGAGAATAAAAATAACGTTCATCTTCAATATCAACTGCCTGAGCAGCTTTTTTCATCGCATTGATAATTCGTTGCAAATCAAAACAAACTTTATAGCCATCACGCTTAATCACATTAAAGGACATAAAACACCATATATAGTATCATTAAAAAGATAAGGCACTATATATAGATGATTTTAATAATTCAAGGCAAAAAAATGGCATAAAATTGACATATATCAATGTAAAAAAATAAGTTGTTATTTTTACTTAATTTATAGAGGAGAAAAATAATAAAAGTGCGGTGTAAAATTGAATAATTTTATAAAAAATAAATTTGGGGAAATGATAAAGAAAGAATTAAATGGCAGGGGCGGAGAGGCTCGAACTCCCAACACCCGGTTTTGGAGACCGGTGCTCTACCAATTGAACTACGCCCCTATTGGTATGGAAAAGATTGGCGGAATGGACGGGACTCGAACCCGCGACCCCCTGCGTGACAGGCAGGTATTCTAACCAGCTGAACTACCACTCCGCTAAATTTGATATTTGGCAGTGTCCTACTCTCACATGGGGAAGCCCCACACTACCATCGGCGTTACAGCATTTCACTTCTGAGTTCGGCATGGGATCAGGTGGTGCTACTGCACTGTTGCTGCCAAAATAATTTTTATTTAGTTAATTTACTCATTGAATAAACTAACTAAATAAAAACCTGGCGGTGTCCTACTCTCACATGGGGAAACCCCACACTACCATCGGCGTTACAGCGTTTCACTTCTAAGTTCGGCATGGATTAGGTGGGTCCACTGCACTATCGCCGCCAAGATTATTCCTTCGATGTCTTTATCTATCTATTTATCGTTCTTTTCTATCATTCTTTATCAAAAACCAAAAACAAGCCTCAAACTTTCAATCTCTTCTCTCTCGTCTAAGTCCAACCCAAAAACAATTCAGGTTGTATAGTTAAGCCTCTCGGGCAATTAGTATGGGTTAGCTCAACGTCTCGCAACGCTTACACATCCCACCTATCTACGTCGTAGTCTACAACAACCCTTACCAACTTAAAGTCGGGGATGACTCATCTTGAGGCAAGTTTCGTGCTTAGATGCTTTCAGCACTTATCTCTTCCGCATTTAGCTACCCAGCAATGCCTCTGGCGAGACAACTGGAACACCAGTGATGCGTCCACTCCGGTCCTCTCGTACTAGGAGCAGCCCCTCTCAATCATCCAACGCCCACGGCAGATAGGGACCGAACTGTCTCACGACGTTCTAAACCCAGCTCGCGTACCACTTTAAATGGCGAACAGCCATACCCTTGGGACCTACTTCAGCCCCAGGATGTGATGAGCCGACATCGAGGTGCCAAACACCGCCGTCGATATGAACTCTTGGGCGGTATCAGCCTGTTATCCCCGGAGTACCTTTTATCCGTTGAGCGATGGCCCTTCCATTCAGAACCACCGGATCACTATGACCTGCTTTCGCACCTGCTCGACTTGTCTGTCTCGCAGTTAAGCTTGCTTATACCATTGCACTAACCTGACGATGTCCGACCGTCATTAGCAAACCTTCGTGCTCCTCCGTTACTCTTTGGGAGGAGACCGCCCCAGTCAAACTACCCACCAGACACTGTCCGAGAACGCGTTCCACGTCCTTCGTTAGAACATCAAACGTTAAAGGGTGGTATTTCAAGGACGCCTCCACAATCACTGGCGTGACTGCTTCTTAGGCTCCCACCTATCCTACACATCAAAATTCAATGTTCAGTGTCAAGCTATAGTAAAGGTTCACGGGGTCTTTCCGTCTAGCCGCGGGTACACCGCATCTTCACGGCGATTTCAATTTCACTGAGTCTCGGGTGGAGACAGCCTGGCCATCATTATGCCATTCGTGCAGGTCGGAACTTACCCGACAAGGAATTTCGCTACCTTAGGACCGTTATAGTTACGGCCGCCGTTTACTGGGGCTTCGATCAGGAGCTTCTCTTTCGATAACACCATCAATTAACCTTCCAGCACCGGGCAGGCATCACACCCTATACGTCCACTTTCGTGTTTGCAGAGTGCTGTGTTTTTAATAAACAGTTGCAGCCAGCTGGTATCTTCGACCGGTTCACCCTTCGTCCGCAAGGGACTACAAGCTACGCCGGCGCACCTTCTCCCGAAGTTACGGTGCTATTTTGCCTAGTTCCTTCACCCGAGTTCTCTCAAGCGCCTGAGTATTCTCTACCTGACCACCTGTGTCGGTTTTCAGTACGGTTTAGATAAACCTGAAGCTTAGTGGCTTTTCCTGGAAGCGTGGTATCAGTTACTTCAGTGCCGTAGCACCTCGTCATCAGTTCTCGGTGTTAAGAGAGTCCGGATTTGCCTAAACTCTCCACCTACCGCCTTAAACAGACATCCAACAGTCTGCTAACCTAACCTTCTCCGTCCCCACATCGCAGTTTATCCAAGTACGGGAATATTAACCCGTTTCCCATCGACTACGCTTTTCAGCCTCGCCTTAGGGGCCGACTCACCCTGCCCCGATTAACGTTGGACAGGAACCCTTGGTCTTCCGGCGAACGAGTTTTTCACTCGTTTTGTCGTTACTTATGTCAGCATTCGCACTTGTGATACGTCCAGCAAACCTCTCGATTCACCTTCTTCCGCTTACACAACGCTCCCCTACCCAACAATGTTTCCATTGATGCCGCAGCTTCGGTGACTAATTTAGCCCCGTTACATCTTCCGCGCAGGCCGACTCGACTAGTGAGCTATTACGCTTTCTTTAAATGATGGCTGCTTCTAAGCCAACATCCTAGCTGTCTAAGCCTTCCCACTTCGTTTCCCACTTAACTAGTACTTTGGGACCTTAGCTGGCGGTCTGGGTTGTTTCCCTCTCCACGATGAACGTTAGCACCCACCGTGTGTCTCCTATGCATTACTCTTCGGTATTCGCAGTTTGCATCGGGTTGGTAATCCGGGATGGACCCCTAGCCGAAACAGTGCTCTACCCCCGAAGGTATTCACATAAGGCTCTACCTAAATAGATTTCGGGGAGAACCAGCTATCTCCCGGTTTGATTGGCCTTTCACCCCCAGCCACAAGTCATCCGCTAATTTTTCAACATTAGTCGGTTCGGTCCTCCAATTAGTGTTACCCAATCTTCAACCTGCCCATGGCTAGATCACCGGGTTTCGGGTCTATACCTTGCAACTAATCGCCCAGTTAAGACTCGGTTTCCCTTCGGCTCCCTTATTCAGTTAACCTCGCTACAAAATATAAGTCGCTGACCCATTATACAAAAGGTACGCAGTCACCCATAAGGGCTCCCACTGCTTGTACGTACAAGGTTTCAGGTTCTATTTCACTCCCCTCACCGGGGTTCTTTTCGCCTTTCCTTCACAGTACTGGTTCACTATCGGTCAATCAGGAGTATTTAGCCTTGGAGGATGGTCCCCCCATCTTCAAACAGGATATCACGTGTCCCGCCCTACTTATCGTAAGCTTAGTACTTCAACCATGACTTCGAGTACGGGATTATCACCCTCTGTGATTGTGCTTCCCAGCACATTCCTCTGTCATCGCTGATATCACTTACTGGCTCTTCCACTTTCGCTCGCCGCTACTCACAGAATCTCGGTTGATTTCTTTTCCTCGGGGTACTTAGATGTTTCAGTTCTCCCGGTTTGCCTCATTAACCTATGGATTCAGTTAATGATAGTAGATTCTTCATCTACTGGGTTTCCCCATTCGGATATCTCGGATTAAACGCCTCTTATCGACTCATCCAAGCTTTTCGCAGATTAGCACGTCCTTCTTCGCCTCTGATTGCCAAGGCATCCACCTTGTACGCTTAGTCACTTAACTATACAACCTCAATTATTCTTGAGACGTCTCATCACTAAACACTTAGCTGCCTTTCTCAGCTAAGATTTTTTCTCTACTCAGACTTTCTTTCGAAAATCTCTCAGTTTTTCAGCTTGTTTCCTGGTTTTTAAAGAACAATTTTCAAGATATTCATCTTTCGATAAAACATCATGACAAAATAAACTGCTTATAATTTACTTTGTCATGATGTTGGTGGAGATAAGCGGGATCGAACCGCTGACCTCCTGCGTGCAAGGCAGGCGCTCTCCCAGCTGAGCTATATCCCCATATCATGACTTCCTTTTAGCTTTCACTCTCTCGAGTGGTGGGTCTGAGTGGACTTGAACCACCGACCTCACCCTTATCAGGGGTGCGCTCTAACCACCTGAGCTACAGACCCAAAAGGAGTTGGTTTCTTCTATTTCATATCAAACAATCTGTGTGAGCACTTATCAAGCTTGTCTTTGTGTAAGGAGGTGATCCAACCGCAGGTTCCCCTACGGTTACCTTGTTACGACTTCACCCCAGTCATGAATCATACCGTGGTAAACGCCCCCCAAAAGGTTAAGCTATCTACTTCTGGTACAACCCACTCCCATGGTGTGACGGGCGGTGTGTACAAGGCCCGGGAACGTATTCACCGCAACATTCTGATTTGCGATTACTAGCGATTCCGACTTCATGGAGTCGAGTTGCAGACTCCAATCCGGACTACGATGCACTTTCTGAGATTCGCTCCAGGTCGCCCTTTCGCCGCCCTCTGTATGCACCATTGTAGCACGTGTGTAGCCCTACTCGTAAGGGCCATGATGACTTGACGTCATCCCCACCTTCCTCCAGTTTATCACTGGCAGTCTCCTTTGAGTTCCCGACCGAATCGCTGGCAACAAAGGATAAGGGTTGCGCTCGTTGCGGGACTTAACCCAACATTTCACAACACGAGCTGACGACAGCCATGCAGCACCTGTCTCAGAGCTCCCGAAGGCACACTCGCATCTCTGCAAGCTTCTCTGGATGTCAAGAGTAGGTAAGGTTCTTCGCGTTGCATCGAATTAAACCACATGCTCCACCGCTTGTGCGGGCCCCCGTCAATTCATTTGAGTTTTAACCTTGCGGCCGTACTCCCCAGGCGGTCGATTTATCACGTTAGCTTCGGGCACCAAACTTAAAGTCCAATCCCCAAATCGACAGCGTTTACAGCGTGGACTACCAGGGTATCTAATCCTGTTTGCTCCCCACGCTTTCGCACATGAGCGTCAGTACATTCCCAAGGGGCTGCCTTCGCCTTCGGTATTCCTCCACATCTCTACGCATTTCACCGCTACACGTGGAATTCTACCCCTCCCTAAAGTACTCTAGCGACCCAGTCTGAAATGCAATTCCTAGGTTAAGCCCAGGGATTTCACATCTCACTTAAATCACCGCCTGCGTGCCCTTTACGCCCAGTTATTCCGATTAACGCTCGCACCCTCCGTATTACCGCGGCTGCTGGCACGGAGTTAGCCGGTGCTTCTTCTGTAGTTAACGTCAATCAAGCTTGCTATTAACAAACTCGCCTTCCTCGCTACCGAAAGAACTTTACAACCCGAAGGCCTTCTTCATTCACGCGGCATGGCTGCGTCAGGGTTCCCCCCATTGCGCAATATTCCCCACTGCTGCCTCCCGTAGGAGTCTGGGCCGTGTCTCAGTCCCAGTGTGGCTGGTCATCCTCTCAGACCAGCTAGAGATCGCGGGCTTGGTAAGCCGTTACCTTACCAACTACCTAATCCCACTTGGGCTCATCTTATGGCAACTGGACCGAAGTTCCCAGTCTTTAATCCTTAGACATTACGCGGTATTAGCTACAGTTTCCCGTAGTTATCCCCCTCCATAAGCCAGATTCCCAAGCATTACTCACCCGTCCGCCACTCGTCAGCAAGAAAGCAAGCTTTCTCCTGTTACCGTCCGACTTGCATGTGTTAAGCCTGCCGCCAGCGTTCAATCTGAGCCATGATCAAACTCTTCAATTTAAAAAGTTTAATCGCTCAATAAACTGCTTAGCTTAGTTTACATTCGTTTCAACATAATTTTTATCACATCGAAACTATAATGAATTTCTAGTTTAAGCACTTATTCAGTCTTTATTTAATTTCTTCTAAACAAATCTTCAACAAGTGCCCACACAGATTGTCTGATATCTTTTTAAAGAGCAAAAAAGAACGACGCAGGTTGCTTTTTACAAAATTGACAACGGCGTCGTTGTGGAGGTGCATTATAGAGATTTAACAAATCTTTGCAAGTCTTTTTTCGTATTTTTTTATACTTTTTTGTTAAGCGATGCTTTTTTAATCTTAACGATGAAAACCACAACAAACTGCGGTTAAATTTTTAACTGTTTTATCAACCGCGGTAATTCAACAATTGAATCAATCGTATAGTCTGCTTTTGCCATTCCTTCGCTTGTAACGGGCTTACCCGTTTTTACCAATACTTTATATTTTACATTCGCCCCGATACCTGCTTGCATATCTTCTATTTTATCGCCGACCATAAAAGATTTAGTCGGATCAATTTTTAGCTCTTTGATGGCTTGTAGCAACATGCCGGATTTGGGTTTACGACAATCACAATCCTGTTGATATTCACCCAATCCTTGTGGATGATGAGGACAATAATAGATGCCATCGAAATCAACACCTCGATCCGCCAACGACCAATCCATCCATTCTGTTAATTGCAAAAATTGCTCTTCTGAAAAATAACCTCGTGCAATTCCTGATTGATTTGTGACTAACACCAATAAATAGCCCATGGCTTTTAATTGTTGTAATGCTTCAATACTCCCTTCTATAAATTGAAAATTATCTATTTGATGCACATACCCATGATCAATATTAATAGTGCCATCTCGATCTAAAAAAATCGCTTTTTTCATTTATTCTCTCCCAATCACAACGCAAATTATGGTGTTATTCATTTGCAATTTTACCTATTTATTATGAAAAACAAAGCGAATAGTTGTTGACATAGCCATATAGACGTCTAAAATACGAAAGAAATCATTTTTATTTACTCAACTATTTACTTAACAAAGGGCTTATATGATTAAGCTAAAAAATATAACTAAAATATTTGATATTTCTGGAAAAAAATTAACCGCACTTGACAATGTGTCATTAGAGGTGCCGGCTGGCCATATTTGTGGCGTCATAGGCGCTTCTGGTGCAGGTAAAAGTACATTAATTCGTTGTGTCAATTTATTAGAAAGGCCAACGTCTGGTCATGTCATTGTAGATGGAAAAGAATTAACCGAGATGAGTGACAAGCAACTGATTGCTGAACGCCGTAATATCGGGATGATTTTCCAACACTTTAATTTACTGAGCTCGCGCACTGTTTTTGACAATATTGCGTTACCACTTGAATTAGAAAAAACCGCAAAAGAGAAAATTCATCAAAAAGTCACCGCACTTTTAGAGCTGGTCGGCTTATCAGATAAAAAAGATGTATATCCTGCAAATCTTTCTGGTGGTCAAAAACAACGTGTTGCCATTGCGCGTGCTTTAGCAAGCGATCCGCATGTTTTACTTTGCGATGAAGCAACCAGTGCCTTAGATCCGGCTACAACACAATCAATATTAAAACTATTAAAAGAAATCAATCAACGTTTGGGCATTACTATTTTATTGATTACTCATGAAATGGAAGTTGTAAAACGTATTTGTGATCAAGTTGCGGTGATTGATAAAGGCCAATTAGTTGAACAAGGGTCTGTCAGCGACATTTTCTCAAACCCAAAAACCGAATTGGCAAAAAAATTCATCAGCTCAACATTACATATCAATTTGCCTGAAGAATATTTAGAACAACTTTCTGACACGCCAAAACATAATCGTTCTTGGCCGATTGTGAAATTTGAATTTACTGGTCGCACAGTTGATGCGCCAGTTCTCTCTCAAGCATCAAAAATGTTTGGCATTGATTTAAGTATTTTAACATCGCAAATTGACTATGCAGGCGGGGTGAAATTTGGTTTTGTCATTGCCGAAATGGAAGGTGATGAAGATGCCATAACGCAAGCGAAAATTTATTTGATGGAACATAATGTCCGCGTGGAGGTTTTAGGTTATGTGGGATAATTTTATTACTAGCTTCAACGCTCAAATTACACCGCAAGTTTGGCAACTTATCGGTTTAAGTACATACGAAACCATTTATATGAGTTTTGCCGCTACTCTATTTGCTGTTGTATTCGGCTTACCTTTAGGTGTGTGGACATTTTTAACTCAACAAGGTCAAACCTTAGCAAACCGCCGAATCAATCGCATTTTAGAAGCATTTATTAATGTAGGACGTTCTATTCCTTTCATTATTTTATTATTCGATTTAATGCCTGTAACACGTTTCCTTGTTGGAACCACATTGGGTACAACCGCCTCTATTATTCCATTAGGCGTTGCAGCCATGCCATTTTTTGCTCGCTTAACAGCCAATGCATTGGGTGATATTCCTAGTGGCTTAACGGAAACCGCAAAAGCAATGGGAACAAGCGTATGGCAATTAATTACAAAATTCTATTTACCTGAAGCCTTACCAATGCTGATTAAAGCAACCACTTTAACCTTGGTAACACTCATTGGCTACTCCGCTATGGCTGGTGCTGTTGGTGGCGGTGGTTTAGGTAACACTGCGATTTCTTATGGTTTACACCGCAATATGCCTTATGTGCTTTGGGTGGCAACTATTATCATCGTATTGATCGTAATGATTTGCGAAAGGTACGGAAACAAACTCGCTGATCATTTCGATCATCGTTAATATCATTATCAATAAAAAAGGAAGCTCCATGAATTTCAAAAAATTATTTACTATTACCGCACTTGCATCTGTATTTGCATTAACAGCTTGTAAGGAAGAGAAAAAAGCTGAAGCTGCACCAGCAGCGTCTGCACCACAAACAATCAAAGTGGGTGTAATGTCAGGTCCTGAACACCAAGTTGCTGAAATTGCTGCAAAAATTGCAAAAGAAAAATACAACTTAAATGTTGAATTCGTTGAATTTAACGATTATGCATTACCAAACCCAGCAGTAAGTAAAGGCGACTTAGACATCAATGCAATGCAACATAAACCTTATTTAGATACCAATACACAAGCGAATAATATTACTAATCTTGTGATTGTAGGTAATACATTCGTATACCCATTAGCTGGTTATTCTAAAACTATTAAGAAAGTAGAAGAATTAAAAGAAGGTGCCAAAATTGCTGTACCAAACGATCCATCTAACCAAGGTCGTGCGTTAATTCTGTTAGAAAAACAAGGTCTAATCAAATTAAAAGACAATACAAATTTATTAGCGACGCCATTAGATATTGTTGAGAATGTGAAAAACTTCCAAATTTCACCAGTTGATACCGCAGTTGCAGCTCGTGCATTAGATGATGTTGATTTAGCAGTAGTAAACAACACTTATGCAGGTCAAGTTGGTTTAAATACAACTGAGCATGGTGTATTTGTTGAAAGCAAAGACAGTCCTTATGTAAATATCATTGTTGCTCGTCAAGATAACAAAGACAGTGCAGCAGTACAAAACTTCGTGAAAGCATATCAAACTGAAGAAGTTTACCAAGAAGCCGTCAAATTCTTTAAAGACGGTGTAGTAAAAGGTTGGTAATTCAACTTAATGAAACAAAAAGTGCGGTGAAAAACACCGCACTTTTTTATTAGTTATTTACCGATACAGAATGAACTAAAGATATTGCCAAGTAGATCATCAGAAGTGAATTGGCCTGTGATTTCACTCAAATGGGTTTGGACTAAACGCAGTTCTTCCGCTAACAGTTCGCCTGCATAGAATTCTGTTAATTGCACATAACCTAGTTGTAAATGTTCTGCTGCTTTTTCTAATGCTTCTAAATGGCGACGACGAGCTAAAAAGCCGCCTTCCGTACTTGTTTGGTATCCCATGGACTGTTTTAAATGTTCACGCAATAATGAAATACCCTTATGGGTCTGCGCAGACAAACGAATCGTAGTATAACCATTTTCTTCTAAGATAGATTCACCTTCTTGGCTTAAATCAGTTTTATTACGAATTAGCGTAACAGGTAAATTCTCTGGTAATTTCTGTAAAAATTCTGACCGCACTTTTTGCATATCTTGGCTGTCAGGATCTGTGCTATCTAACATTAATAAAATACGATCTGCTTGTTCAATTTCGTTCCAAGCCCTCGTAATCCCGATACGTTCTACTTCGTCCGTTGCTTCCCTCAAACCTGCCGTATCAATAATATGCAATGGCATGCCATCAATGTGGATATGCTCACTCAAGACATCTCGGGTTGTTCCTGCAATATCCGTTACAATCGCCGCTTCTCGTCCGGCAAGGGCATTGAGTAAGCTAGATTTACCTGCATTAGGGCGACCTGCAATCACCACTTTCATTCCTTCGCGTAAAATCGATCCCTGTTTTGCTTCTGCCTTCACTTGCTCTAATTGACGGATAATATCAACCAAATGGTTTTCAATTTTGCCATCAGCCAAAAAATCAATTTCTTCATCTGGGAAATCAATTGCTGCTTCCACATAGGTTCGCAAATAGATGACGGAATCAACTAACTGATTCACTTTGTTAGAGAATTCGCCTTGCAGCGATTTCAATGCGGAACGTGCCGCTTGTTCTGAAGTTGCATCAATTAAATCCGCAATAGCTTCCGCCTGTGCTAAATCCAATTTATCATTCAAAAATGCCTGCTCTGAAAATTCGCCCGGCTTTGCTAAACGAATGCCTTTTACTTTCAAAATGCGTTTCAATAACAGATCCAATACAATTTGTCCGCCATGTCCTTGAAACTCTAAGACATCTTCACCCGTAAAAGAGTTGGGACCTTTGAAAAATAAGGCAATGCCTTGATCCAATACCGAGCCATCTACATCTTTGAAAGGCAAGTAATTTGCCATACGTGGAGATAAGGTCTTGCCTAGCACTTCTTGCGCGACGTCCTGTGCTAAAGGTCCAGATACACGTAAAATTCCCACGCCACCTCGACCAATCGGCGTTGCTTGAGCGACTATTGTTTCTTTTGTCATAAAATATTCCTAAAATGCACCGCGCTTTTTGATCAAAGTGCGGTCAATTTTTACTAAATTTCTTCAATAATGGATTGTCCAGCTTTTTGCTCGCCATCCAACCACTGCCAATTTTCATGTAAACGTAATTTCCCATTCGGCAGCACTTCAATTTGGCTTACACATTTACCAAGGCGATTTTCTAATGATTGATTAACATGTTGATAAGTAAATGCAATTTTATTTTCCGCAATAAATTTGCCAATTAGAAAACCTTTTATAATTTCACCACCTTCATATTCTGCCCAAATCAATCGATTATCTTGATGATAATAGAAGAATGTGTTTCCATTCACTTCGCCACTTTCTGAATTGCTGATTGAGGAAAAAGTGCGGTCATTTAAATCCATATTTTGCTCCCAAAATAAAAGGTATCAATATGATACCTTTTATTCATTGATTTTAATATAGTTTTACCTATTTGGTTGTTTGATCTCGTTTAGCAACGGTATTAATGAAAATTAACGGATCATCACCAATATTTTTTAAACCATGAGATTGCCCTGGGCGTGCAATAGTAATATCGCCAGCTTCAACAATGGACTCTTTGCCATTACTATCGACGAACAAGCCTTTTCCGGAAACAATGATATATACGTCTTCATTATCATTGTGTTTATGTTTACCAATCGAAGCGCCTTTAGGTAAAGTTAACCAACCTACTTCTTGGAACGCATCTTGGCTACCAGTATCATGACGAGTATAAGCAAATTTACCTAATAAAGGACCTTCTCCGCCACCCGCATTTTCTCGATCCCATGTGGCAAGTTCAGCTTTCTTGTAAAGCTGGATGCTACGATCGTATTCTTTCTTCTCAGCTGCTTCTGCAGAAGCCATTTGGCTAAAAGCAACGGTGGATAACATAATAACGGCTAAAGATGTTTTTAGTTTCATATTAGATCTCCTTAGTTGGATATAAAAATACACTCAACAGCAAAATCTTTACAAGATCAGATTGTAACCATGAAACAAGAAATTACAATATTTTATTTTCACATAAAATAAAAGGTATCATTTTACTGATACCTTTTCCTTTTATTTAATCAACTATTTACGAGAATGTAATCCTTTCTTCTCTAAACCGCGATAAATTAATTGTTGTTGAACAATCGTAATTAAGTTAGACACTAACCAATATAACACTAAGCCTGCTGGGAACCATAAGAAGAACACTGTAAACATAACAGGCATAAAGTTCATTACTTTTTGTTGCATTGGGTCGGTCATTGGCGTTGGCGACATTTTCTGTAATAAGAACATCGATCCACCCATTAATAATGGCAGGATATAGTATGGATCTTGTGCAGATAAGTCTTGAATCCAGCCAAAGAATGGAGCGTGACGTAATTCAACCGCCTCCATAAATGTCCAATACAATGCGATGAAAATAGGCATTTGAATTAAGATTGGTAAACAACCGCCTAATGGGTTTACTTTCTCTTCTTTATACAATTTCATCATTTCTTGGCTCATACGTTGACGATCATCACCAAAACGTTCACGCATTTCTTGAAGTTTTGGTTGCAACATACGCATTTTTGCCATTGAGGTATATTGTGCTTTGGTTAATGGATATAAAATCGCTTTAACCACTAAGGTTACACCAATAATCGCTAGACCCCAGTTGTGTACTAAACTTTGGATAAAGGTAAGTAATTTAAATAATGGTTTCGCAATAAACCAAGCCCAGCCATAGTCAACTGTTAAGTCTAGGTGGTTAGCTACAGTTGCCATTTTATTTTGTAATTTAGGACCTGTCCAAAGTGTGCTTTTGATAGTTTCTGTTGCACCAGCAGGTACCGTAATTACTGGACCACGATAACCGATGAATCCCATGCCATTGTTGGTGCTAGTATAAAGTTGGTTATCCATATCTGGATTAGGGATCCAAGCTGATGCAAAATAATGTTGTAAAATGGCTACCCAGCCAGCTTTTGTTGCAATAGATAAATTATCTTTTTGCATATCATCAAAGCTATATTTTTTATAGTTTGTTTCAGAAGATGAGTAAGCACCACCAGTATAGGTTGGCATTGCCATGCTACCAGAGCTTTCAACTAAAGTATGCTTTAATTGACCATAAGGCTGTACTTCAATCGCTGATGCGCTTTGGTTTTGTACTTCATAATTGACTTCTACATCATAAGCACCTGGTTTTAATACAAATACTTTGCGGAAAATCACGCCATCTTTTTCAAATGTTAATGGTACTCGTAATTCATTTTGACCTTCGGCTAAAGCAAAATGATCTCCATCCACTTGATAAGCTGCACGACCTGCTGCACTATCAATACCGTCTTTACCCACTAAACCACTTTGCGCGACATAAGTTTTATCTGCTTGATTTTGTAATAAAGAAAAACGCGCTTCGCTATCTAATTCTGCAGCGTAATTCAGTAAACTACTTTCAACCACATCACCGCCTAATGTATCTACTTTTAAGCTAAATACATCATTTTTAAGGGTAATAATACGACCTTGAGTTTGATTATCGACAGTCGCAGTAGAGCTAGAACTTGTTGGTGTATCTGTTTGTTGTGATACGGCAGTTTGTTGCACTACTGGTTTTGGATTTTTATCAATTTCCCACTGTTGATACACAAGAAAAGAAATAAAAAGTAACGCAAGCGCTAATAAGCTACGACTAGAATTCATTTGTTGTTCTCTTTGTAGTTATGGTTATTAGTTTTTGGCGGAACAGGATCGAATCCACCAGCATTCAAAGGATGACATTTTAATATACGTTTAAGCGTAAGCCAACTACCTTTTGCAGCTCCATGCACTTTTATTGCTTCTAAACCATAACAAGAGCAGGTTGGCACAAAGCGACAACGTGGTCCAATCAATGGACTAATAACAATTTGATAAAAACGAATTAATCGGATAAGGATTTTTTCGCTAAACGAATATGACGTTGCCATAATTTACTCAAATTCTGGGTAAAGGTTTGATTATCTAATTTATGGATCCCTGCTTTAGCAACAATAACAAAATCACAATGAGGTAATTCATGTTGTAGAGTACGGAAACTCTCACGACACAAACGTTTAATACGATTACGATCATGTGCTCTTTTTAAATGTTTTTTAGCAACAGTTAATCCCAAACGAGGATAATCTAGGCTATTTTGTCGAGCAAGAATTGTTACTTCAGGCGTGGAAGCGCGTTGCGGCTGTTGGAAGACGTATTTGAAATGTTCGGGAGTTAGCAAACGTAACTCCCTAGAAAAGTTTAGCTTAATCACACAAGGTGTTAAAAATTAAGCTGATAAACTTTTACGACCTTTAGCACGACGACGAGCTAAAACTTGGCGGCCGTTTTTAGTTGCCATACGTGCACGGAAACCGTGAGTACGACTGCGTTTTAATACAGAAGGTTGAAATGTACGTTTCATATTAAATCTACCTAAATCAAAATTGTTTATTGATCGCTTTATTCACAAATGCGAGTGGCAAAAGCGAACAAAACACAAATTACTTGAAAACAAGGTTATTCAAAATAAGGAAGCGGATTTTACTTATAAAATCAGCATTCGTCAAATCAGAATAGCTAAAATCAGACAATTATTTTACATTTTTTGTCATTCAGCTGAATTTATGCCATAAAAGCGTGCCAAATTATACGTTTTTTAGCAAAAATCTCAAGTGATTTTTTTGATCCATTTGGGGAGATCTTTCAACCATTTTATTGTAAAATAAATCGAAATTTTGACCGCACTTTTAGGTCGAGCTAGATTAATTTACTGATTTAAAAAGATAAA